>NZ_JSYN01000020.1 GCF_000812965.1 Pedobacter kyungheensis | reverse complement strand
TTTTAAGGATTATTTCAAGAGAAAAGTTAGCGAAGGAAAACATAAAATGTCCGTTATTAATGCCGTAAGGAACAAACTACTTGCTTTGGCTTTAGCCGTGATCAAAAGAAATAGCCCTTATGAAAAAAACTATACTCTTTCCTTGATTATGCCATAGAAATCCCTAACGCGGGATTACCGCTATCAGACCTCGCAGGTTTTTAAAACCTGCGAGGTCTTTTTACTAATTATCCGTCAGTGTCTCACCGACCGAAACCCAACATGCAGGTTTAAACCTTACAGGTTTCTTTGCTATCGCGCTATTAAAACCTGTAAGGTTTATTTTGTATCTATAGTATATTTTCCGGCTGTAAGTTCTATTTTGTTACTGCTAATTTTACCATTAACCAAAATTTCCATATCGCGAACAACTGGAAGCTCCATGCTGGCAGTCGAATTAGGAGGTATGACAATGTTATACGTTACACCTTTTTGTGTTCTTTTCCAATTACTGATAATCTTCCCGTAAGGCCCAACGTGACTCGCTTCGAAACCATCCAAACCTGCTACAACATGAGGTTCTAAAATAATGTGTTTAAAACCAGGCTGCTTTTCATCAGGTCTGATACCACCCGGCGATTTATACAGCCAGGCGCCAATTTCGCCAAACATGATATGGTTCATCGAAATATCCGATTTGGCATCAATTGGCCAGTTTTCGTACAAGGTAGTGGCTCCGTTTTCCATCCACCAGCCCCAGCTAGGGTAAGTTTTTTGTGCCGCAACTTTATAGGCCATATCCGCATAACCGTTTTCGCTCAAAGCATTTAAAATGGCTTTGGTACCCAGCAAACCTACATCCAGATGGAAACCATCGGCTTCAACCCGTTTGGCCAGGTTTTGGGCTACCAGTTGCCTCGATTCTTCAGGAACAATTTTCCAATACAAAGGCACGCTCATTTCGGTTTGTATACCTGTGCCATAAATCCCTTTTTGCTTATCCAGGTATTTGGCGTTAAATGCAGTTTTGATTTTCTGTGCCAATGTATTGTATTTTTCATAATCGGCATTTTTACCTAAAATTTTGGCTGCTTTGGCTAAAATCACCACGTCTGCATAATAATAACAGGTAGAGGTAAGCTCTACAGGCGATTTTGATTTTACCGGAATCCAGTCGCCTAAACCCCAGGTTGTTAAGCCAGTAGGGTAGTTTTCATCAATGTGGTTAACGTATTTTCTGATGTTTTCGTAGCAATCTGCCAGTAATTTTTTATCACCATAAAACAGGTAAACATTCCAGGGGATAATGGCAATGGTGCTGGTCCAGTCGGGGCCGTTGCCCCATTCGTAACCCCAGCCATCGGTTGGGATAATAGAAGGTAAAACGCCGTTGGGTTGTTGTTCGTCACGGTGATCGGCCAGCCATTTTTCGTAAATGGTAATGCCATCAAAGCCATAGAGACCGGTTTCTATGGCAATTTGCGCATCGCCTGTCCAGCCGTTTTTTTCACGCTGCGGGCAATCGGTTGGGTAACCGAAGAGGTTCGATAAATAGGAATTATTGGTTGCGTAATAAATTTTATTGATGATGGGATCTGTCGATTTAACATCGCCAACCGTCGGAACATCGCTATGCATAAAATAGCCTACGAGGTCTTCTTTTTTTAATTCGATAAGAGTAGAAGTGGTAACCTCAACATACTGAAAACCTTTATAATTGAAGTGAGGCATAAACGATTGTGCACCTTTGCCACTTAAAATCAGGATATCGGTTTGAAAGGGATCGGTATTATCGGTTGGACGGTAGTGGGCATCGATATTCGAAACATCCAACCGGCCGTTGGGGTATAAGCGTTCGCCATGTTTTAAACGCACTACCGTACCCGCAGGACCATTTAACTTAATCTTGCTCACCCCGGCAATGTTCCGGCCCAGATCGAAGAGGTAGGTGGTATCGTTAATTTTCTTTATCGTTTTGGTGGTAATTTCTTCCACATTGCGGATGGGGTGCAACGCCTGTGCCACAATATTTCGCGATGGTGCCGAACGGTAAATTACCGCTTTCCAATCTTTATCATCAAAACTTACCGTATTCCAGCCTGGTTTTTCCATGCGGGCATCGTAATGCTCGGCAGTATAAATGCTGTTAAAAACAATGGGGCTTAGCGCCGTTTTCCAGTCTTTGCCCGATTTAATGGTTTCGGTGGTGCCATCTTCGTAGGTAATCCTTAAATCGAAGCAGAAAGTAGGCCTGTTGCGCCAGGGGGCACGATCGAAATACCAAACCGCTGTAGATTGGTGGTTGTACCAGCCATTGCCCAGCAGCACACCAATGGCATTATTGCCCTGATTTATTTCCTGCGTTACATCGTAAGTTACATATAATGTTCTCCTGTCGAAACGGGTATACATTGGGTTCATACGGTGGTTGCCAATCTTTTTACCGTTAATGGAAAGTTCGTATAAACCGGCAGCAGCCATATAGGCCCGGGCCGATTTTATTTTTTTACCGGTTGAAAAGGTATGACGGAAATAGGGGGCAGGCTTTAATTTAACATTTTCATTATCAGAAATCCAGGCGCCCTGCCAGTTGGCCATATTCATCATGCCCATTTCGAAAGCCGAAATTTTGCTTGCCGTTTTTTTATTTCCGTTGGTAATATCTAGCCGCCAAAAATATTTAGTAAAAGGTTTTAGTGACTGACCCGAATAAGTGGTTAAGTTCAGGTCTGACTGCTGCCAGCCCGTATTCCACAGGGTAGCTTTTCCGTTAAGCAATGCGGCTGAATCGGTGTTGACCAAAATGCGGTAGGTAAGCTGTCTGGCGCCGGGCGTAGCATCGTTCATTTGCCAGGTAAACCGGGGATTGGGGTTATCTAATCCAATTGGATTGATTAAATATTCAGTTTTTAACGCCGTTAGTGTGGTTTGGGCAGATACACTGGCTACTGGCGCGAGCATTAAAAATAAAGCAGAAAATTGCAGCAACTTAGATTTCATTTGTTTGGTATTTGAAACTAAGGTATCAAAATAATGCGTGGATGGGCAAAGCGCAATGGATTTTTTACGCATAAAAAAAGCGAAGACCAGGCTTCGCTTTTTTGAAATAAGCTGCTAAATGCTATTGGTATAGCGTCAGGAGCTTATCCTAATATCTCTTTCAGCTTTTGTGTCTGATGATCGACCAGTTTTTGCAAGGGACCCGAAGCCAGCATTTTCATCATCATATTTAAATCAGCAGAGATGATGTGTTTTGCTGTGGTGGTACCATTACCATTATCGTTTAACGTCCATTTTAATTCTACTTCGAAAGGTGCTTTCTCAGTAGGGATGGCGGTCAATTCTTGATTTTCAATACGATTAGAGATTTTAATGGCCAGTTTTGCCATGTTTTGAATGGTAAAACGTGCTTCATCCTCTGTTGATTCCCAGTTATAGATATTCTCTGGCATCAGTTGTTGATGATTGTTCATGTTAGATAGAAAGGCATAAACCTCCGCTACGGGTTTATTTACTTCTACAGCGCTTTCAATAATCGTCATTATATATGGTTTTGTTTTTGTGTGTTAAGACTCTGAACTTAAAGCCTGGCCCCATTCTGATGGGTTTAAGCGCCATTTGCTCAATAATTCCATGTCACTTTTCGCAATAATGCTGTGCTCGGCAGCATACTCGATTAATGCACCATAGTTTGATAAAGTTAAGTAACGGCATTTTGCAGCTGAAAAGTTTTCATCCGCTTTTTCGAAACCGTAAGTAAAGATTGCGGCTAAACCGGCTACAGATAAACCTGCGGCCCTTAAAGCCTCAACAGCCTGTAAGCTGCTTTTTCCGGTTGAGATCAAATCTTCGATTACCACCACGCGTTGTCCTTCTACCACTTCACCTTCAATTAAGCTTCCGGTACCGTGTTCTTTGGCTTTCGATCTAACATAGATAAAAGGAAGGCCTAATTCCTGAGCTACCAAAACGCCTTGCGGAATTCCGGCTGTTGCCACTCCGGCAATTACATCTACCGAGCCAAACTCTTCCTGAATGGCTTGTGCAAGTTTCTGACGGATGTAGGTTCTAACCTGAGGATGGGAAAGGGTAATCCGGTTATCGCAATAAATTGGCGACTTCCAACCAGATGCCCAGGTAAAAGGATTATTAGGTTGTAATTTAATTGCCTTTATTTGTAATAAAAATTCAGCTACCTTTAATTCAATATCACTTTTATTATACATGGCCCAAAATTACAGAATTTATATTAACGATAACACCTTGTTTATATCAGATGTTTTACCAGAACAAAAAGAAAAGATTCAACAGCTTGAATTTCAGGATTTTGATTTGCAAACATTTTATAAAAAATTAAAAAATGGGTCTAAAAAAAGCTACATTTTCTTAACAAAGAATCCCCAGGAGACTTTTAGAAAGCTAAAAAAAGATTGTACCATAATTAAAGCGGCTGGCGGATTGGTAGAAAGTGCCAATAACAACTACCTTTTTATTTTCAGAAACAAGAAATGGGATTTGCCTAAAGGTAAGCTGGAAGATGGCGAAAATATGAAAGAAACCGCAGTTAGGGAGGTAGAAGAAGAATGTGGCATTAAAGTTTTAAGGCGGGAAGAAAAGTTGTGCAAAACCTACCATGTTTACCCAATGGGCACCAAAATGGTGATTAAAAAAACAAACTGGTACAAGATGATCGTTAAAGGTGAGCCCAATTTAATTCCACAGAAGGAAGAAGGAATTGAGCAAGCAGTATGGCTGGATAAAAATCATGTTGGTCCGGTAATTAAAAACACATTTCCATCTATTATGGATGTAATGCGCGCCGGTGGGATTTTGTAAGATATAAAGGTTTCTGTGGTGTCAGATATTACGATCTGACACAGTGATAATCATCAAAATAAATAACCGGAACCTGTCAGGTGGTAACACCTGACAGCACTTTGGATTCGCTTATTCAAAATCCAGTTCATCTACCACTTTTTTAACCCGTTTTAAATATTTACCATAATAATACCAGGCCCAAAGCTCGGTAATTATGCCTATAATCAGAATACTGATAAAACAATTCAGCAGGATATACACCGGCGATAGTTTGGCTAATATTTTAGAAAGATCTGCGTTTTGTTCTACCAGGATATAGATTGCACCAAAGGCTACGGCGATAAAAGCAACTATATAGGTTAATGCCTTGTAAAGCTCTATATTCAGTTTCATTTCGTAATAAAACCACAAAATGCTTTTCCTGCTGTCCATACTCATATCATAAGAGTTTTTGTAGAACTTGTAAAATTTAAAAAAGTAATAAGCAGAAAAGCCACAAATGATGGCATAGCAGGCTAAGTATGCCATTTGGGTAGTGGCAGAAAATGATATCATTACCGGTAAAAAGAACATGATAACCAGAAAGAAAATCTGGTAAAAAAACTCATGTTTCATTTTTTTTCTGATGATATCGATCGGGGTATGGGCTTCCTTTACCTTTAACATGCTGGCCGAAATGGTTTCTGCTCCCACATCTGGATTATTCCAGTCATTTTTAATATCGTCAAAATTCATAACCGTTTTTCTTGATAATGATTTGTAATTTTTCTTTGGTTCTGTTGAGTCGTACCCTTGCATTAAGTTCACTAATGCCCAGGTTTTCGGCAATCTCTTTATGCGATTGATTTTCGAGAAAAAGAAAAATCAGTGCCTTTTCAACTGCATTTAATTCCTGTACAGCTTTGTAGAGATAGGCTAGTTTTTCTTCTTTCTGATCGCTTTCGGTGTTATCCATCACATCAATATGCGCGTCTAATGGAGTTTTGTCTACTTTTCGCTGATCTTTTTTAAAATAAACCAACGCGGTGTTTAACGAAACTCTATACATCCAGGTCGAGAATTTGCTGTTGCCTTTAAAGCCTGGGTAAGCTTTCCAGAGCTGCAACACAATTTCCTGAAACAGATCCCGCTGTTCTTCAGTACCATCCGTATACATTTTCGAAACTTTATGTATAATCGCTTTATGCTGGTTAATCAGGTCGAGAAATATGTTTTCTGTTTCTTTCATTGAATGTATAACACATTAGTAACAGATTCTTTTAAACGTTACAGATTAAGTTATAAATAATATTTAACCACAGATAAAAAAGATAAACACGGATAATTATTGGCGTCAGATATTACTATCTGATACCTTAGCTGGAATTTTTTGCAGAAATACGATTGATAATGGATGAGAAATCTGTCGGATGGTAACATCCAACAGCACTGTCATAGGTGACTAATAAATAACCCTAGTCTGTCAGGTGGTAACACCTGACAACACGCGTAATTACAGAAATTTAAGCGCCTCTTGCGGCACAAACGGACTCACATCGCCGTGGTTTCTTAAAATATCGCGTACAATGGTGGAGCTAATGGCCGAATATTCGGGTTTGCTTAATAGTAAAATGGTTTCTACTTCGGGCATCATGGTTTGGTTAATCTGCGCAATGGCCCTTTCGTATTCAAAATCAGCAGCCGAACGGATGCCTCGTACCATGTAGGTAGCGTTAATTTTGCGACAAAAATCAACGGTTAAACCTTCGTAGGTTTGCACTTCGATGTTCTGATAACCCTCAAAAACGGTATTTAAGATCTGTAAACGCTGCTCGGCAGTAAGGAAGTTCTGTTTCGAACTATTTAAACCAATACCGATTACAATCTTATCGAACAGGGGAGTAGCACGTTGCAGAATGTTTACATGTGCAATAGTTATCGGATCAAAAGAACCTGGAAATAGCGCAATCTTCATACGTCAAATATAAAAGGTATGGTTGTAAAATGGAAGAGGTAAAATGGACGGACGCAAATCTTGACCAGCCCTGGTTTGAGTGCTGTCAGCTGTTACCAGCTGACAGTTTTTTTATGTCTTTGGTAAATTAAATTCGTATTTAGCTAAACTCAAAAAAGCTAAACGATGAATTACCATATTTCCTCGTTTCCTGATAACCGGGCTGGTTATTTAGCCGCATGTTGCTCTGGTGTTCTACTACCAGCAAACCTCCGGGTTTAAGTAACTGTTGTTCCTGCACCAAAACAGGTAGTTGCGGAATGTTGGGTAAATGGTAAGGTGGATCAGCAAAAATGAGGTCGTAAGCACCGGTTAGCTGTTTCAATAATTTAAAAACATCGCCTTTACGCACTTCTACCTGGTCAAATTCATATTTCTTTGCCGTATTTTTAACCCAGTTTACGCAACCGTAATCCATATCAACAGCCAGAATGCTTTCGGCATCGCGCGAGGCAAACTCGAAAGTTAAATTGCCTGTGCCACAAAATAAATCTAAAACAGTGCAGTTTTCGAAATCATAGCGGTTACCCAGGATGTTAAATAAGGCTTCTTTAGCCATATCAGTTGTAGGACGTACCGGTAAGTTTGCAGGAGGCTGCAAGCGGATACCCTTTAATTTGCCACCAATTATTCGCATAAATCTAAAGCAAGCAAACCGCTGAAATAGTGCTTGGGCATATCTGCTAACAATTCGCTGTTTTGTTTTCCCGCAGGAAGAAAGAAATAAAGTTGATTGAAATATTTTAACAGGCAGTTGTAATGCTCGTCATCTTCGTTAATAATACCCTGAATGTAAACCGGAATGCTGTCGTTTAACCCAAGCTGCTCAATAATCAGCAACAGGAAATAATTAAATTCTTCGGCATTTTCTGATTGGTAATGGTTTTGGAAAACAACCTTCTTATTCTTAGTATACAGTACGTTAAAAGAGATTGCTGTAAAATCAATCAATAGCGATTCATCTGCCAGGTGGTTAAACAGTGCAACCAAAGGTTCAGATTGTGGAAACAGGTTCGCATTTTCAGGTAAATGCGTTTTTACTTCATCGTTTAAACAGAAAACGGTATTAAAACCTAAAGCCGGGTTACGCTTTGTATAAATTTTTGCATCTGTTCCCAGGTAGTTGGAGTAAACAGCAAGGTTTTCGGCATCAAACCATTCATCCGGAATGAAGATAAAATTGGCAGTATGTACAGCAGCTTTAATTTCGGCATAACTGAGCGAGAGGTACTGATCGGTTTCAAAAGCTGTTTTTAAATCCTCTTGCACATCATCACAGCCTTGTTTGTCGAAAATTAATTTAATCTCATCCGTATCCTTATTTACCACTGCATAAGAAAAGCTATCATTCGTTATTTTTAATAATAAATGGCAGTTTACAGATGCATCAGCTTTAAAATTCGGGTCGACTAATAAAAGGCTGTTGTTACTCATTGAAACAAAAATAGGTTTTTTTAAGGATTAACAGCAAGGTATGGGCTAAATTTTGATTTGGAGTAGAAAGATGTGAGATTGGAGATATGAGATATGAGACTTGAAATTGCATGAAAAGCTGACTTTGTTTCTTCACGTCCTGGTGGTTAATATGATAATTGAACAGATTATATTTTTTTAATACAGAATGTGCTGAGGTTTCTATAGTTTAATAAACTATTCTGTAAGGCACAGTTAACCGATTTAAACAGTTAACCGCTTAAACTTATTTTTACCTAAATCAAACCTTTCAGTTATTCAAAAATCAAAATATTCGGCTTAAATTCGGAACATGAGTTACAAGCCTACCTACAAAGCAGCAAACACGATTGCGGCCACTATTGAGCAACATTTTATTAAACTGCATAAAAATGCCATTGCTCAAGGTGAGGTAGATTTGGCTACCCAGCCCGGCAGTAATGTTATTGAAGCGATTATAGATGTGGCGTTCTGGAGCAGTTTGCGCAAGGAGGAAGGGCATTCGCCACGGATCTCTATTGCCTTTTTACCACCCGATCAGGCTTCTAAACCACTGCGTTTTGCTAAAAAACTGGCTTTAAATGCCAATACTTTAACTAAGATAGCACCAGGAATTGAACGTTCGGGGATTCATTTGGGGGTATGGGAAGAAGATGGCGAATTATATATCTGGGGAACTACGCTAAATATCCCGAACTTCTGCTTTGTAGTTGACGTTTCGGAACCGGGTTTGATTGTAATTAAACACCGCAGGATTTATGGCATAGGCAAATTTACCAATGTAGCGGTGCTTAAAGGAGAGCAAATCAGGATTGTGGATGATACAAGCTGTACGAACCGCGATTGTCCACCTATTTTAAAAGCTTTACTCGATTTAACCGTTCTGGCCAGCTGGAACGATCCGATTAATATTCTTATTCAGTTTGCAGTTTCTATGCGTGCCCATGGGCGCGGTGGGGCCTTGTTAATTGTGCCCAAAGGCGATACCAAGTGGGAAGAATCAATAATTCATCCCATTCAGTACCTAGTTGAGCCTCCTTTCTGTGGCTTATCCAATCTGGCCAAGCAAAGTGGTAACCAAAGCGAGATTTTCTCACAAGGTGCGGTTCGCCGTGAAGTTGATCATTTAGCTGGTTTAACTGCTGTTGATGGGGCTACAATTATTAACGAAGAATTTGGTTTAATCGCCTTTGGCGCTAAAATTGGTCGCGCAAAAGGTAAACCCACAGTTGAGCAGATTGCTTTTTCTGAACCGATTTTAGGTGGTGAAGATAAAATCCTATATCCTGGTCAGCTGGGAGGTACCAGACACTTCTCTGTAGCCCAGTTTGTAAACGACCAACCCGATGCCATTGGTCTGGTTGCTTCGCAGGATGGGCATTTTACCATTTTTAGCCACAGCAAAAAACAAAATATGGTAATGGCACACCGTATAGAGACACTGCTATTGTAGGGGGCGGAGAGCAGAGGGCGTGGAGCAAAGAGTAGGGAGCAAAGCGCATAGGGCACAGCGATAGTATTATTCTATTGAAAATGTAAGCTACTGCACTTCGGAAAAAGCAGTCCGTCTTTCCGTTAAATCTTTTTTGTGAATGTAAATGCTAATTTTGCCGTTAATTGAACAAAAAAGGATATCACTGCAATACGGTTTATTCAACAGAACCTGTGCTATATACTCAGGTTTCCTTGCAACACCCAAAACAATTAACCATTTCCAGCAATTTAAACAGTTAACCACTGATAAAAAATGATTACCGATAAAAGTCAACTGATTGCCCAGGCTTACGCACATCCACCCACCAAAGAGCAGATGCTTTTTTGCGAGCGGATGTCTGCCTTTTTGCAGGATGATGACGAAGAACGTTGTTTTGTATTAAAAGGTTATGCCGGTACGGGTAAAACCACATCGGTGGCGGCTTTGGTGAAGGTTTTGGCTAAATTTGGCCTCAAGAGCGAGCTACTGGCTCCAACCGGTAGGGCGGCGAAGGTAATGAGTCAATACACTAATCGCAAAGCTTTAACTATACACAAAAGAATTTACCGCAAACGCTCAGCTACTTCGCCCGAAATGCAGTTTCAGCTGGCACCCAATCTGGTTGATAATACCGTTTTTATTATTGATGAGGCCTCGATGATTGCCGACGAGTTTAACGAAACCGGTTCGTCGATACTACGCGATTTGCTGGAGTTTGTGTATAATGATAAGAATTGCTTTTTGGTTTTTGTTGGCGATACTGCACAGCTTCCTCCCGTGGGAAGTTTAGATAGCCCCGCCTTAAACGAGCAATACCTGAAAGATCATTTTTATCTCTCGGTTACTTCAATAGAGTTAAAAGAAGTAGTGAGGCAGGAAAAAAAGTCGGGTATTTTAGCTAATGCTACCATGCTGCGTAACCAGATTGCTAAAAATCCTGAAAAACCTTTACCTAAATTTCTGACTAAAAATTATCAGGATATTTACAATATGCCCGGTGCCCGTTTGGTAGAGGGGCTGGAATATGCTTACCGCAAATTCGGCATCGAAAATACACTGGTGGTTTGTCGCTCCAATAAAACGGCCAACGTGTATAACCAGCAAATCAGAGCGCGTTTGCTTTACCGCGAAGAGGAGCTAACCGGTGGCGACCAGATTATGGTGGTCCGGAATAATTATTTCTGGTTGCCCGATAACGATGAAACGGCTTTTATTGCCAACGGCGATATGGCCCGGGTAATTCGCGTACGGGGAGAAGAAGAGCGTTATGGCTTCCGCTTTGCCGATGCTACACTCGAATTTATGGATTTTCCGGCTGCGGGTCAGATTAGCTGTAAGGTAATGCTCGATACGTTGAATTTAGAATCGGCCAATTTACCTTATGAGCAAAATAAAAAACTTTTCGATGGGCTTAACGAAGATTACGAGCACATTGCCAATAAGCGCCAAAGAATGCTGGCCATTAAGGCTGATCCTTTTTACAACGCCTTACAGATTAAGTTTGCCTATGCAGTAACCTGTCATAAAGCGCAGGGCGGACAGTGGGAAGCTGTATTTGCCGATCAGGGGTATTTAACCGAAGATATGATCGATCTCGATTTTCTGCGCTGGTTATACACCGCTGTAACCCGTGCAAAAAAAGAACTATATTTAGTCAATTTTGCGCCACAGCTTTTTGCAAAGACGGCACAGGAAGATTACTATTAATATAATTACTTAAATTGAAAATAACCACTAAGACGCAAAGTCACAAAGGTTTGCTATTTTAATATGTTTATCATCGCTAATTATTGAATGCTGATAATAAGATGAGTTTTGAAGCCCTGATTTTTTGTGTCTTCGTGACTTTGTGGTCCAAATTATAATAACTAAATATGAAATTTGCTTTTAGCCTCAAAAACAAAGTTAAAATTGCCTTTTTGCTGTTTTGCATCATGTGCTGTACGCTGCTGATTCGTTTTCTGGAAGATAAAAGCGTGAAGAAAATTAACGAATCTTTTATTTCGATGTATAACGACAGGCTGGTACCGGCAACTGATTTGTATTTTATTGCCGAAAACCTGTATCATAAAAATGAAGTACTCCAGGATGCTTTTATTACGGATAGTACTGTGCCTGTTGCGCATACCATTTCTAAAATAGATCAGCATAATCAGAAAATTGATTCGGCAATGCATAAATACGGGCTAACCTTACTGGTAAAACAGGAGAAAAGCTTCTTAAACGATTTAAAAAATGCACTTGCTGTGCAGAAAGCCCTCGAAAATAAAGCACTGAGCCTGGGTATTGCAGAAGGCAAAAAAGTTTACGAATCGGTTGGCCGCAGTGCTGCCCATCAAACTTTCGATAAGCTTTCGGCTTTGATTAAAATCCAGTCGAAGGTAGGCGATGAACTGATTAAGGATTCGAAAATCTTTGTTTCAGGTACTAAGGTTTACTCTACCGTGCAGGTTATCCTGGCCATTGCAATCGGGATTATGATTGTGGCCATTATTTCTGCTTCAAATGCAGTGAAGATCAATAATGAGAAGTTTAATCTGAATTAATTTTTAGCCACAGATTACACTGATTAAAGTAAATAAAAGACAATTATTTAACTTTAAATCTGTGTTAATCTTTTTTATCTGTGGTTGAATATTGTTACGCCTGCCCAGCCGTTCAGCCACGGATACACGGAAGGCACAGAAAACTAATCCGTGAAATCTGAGTCTCCGTGGCTGAATTATTTAAGGTTGAGCCACGGATACACGGAAGGCACAGAAAACTATCTTGGATTCTTTTTTACCACTAAGACACGAAGTCACTAAGTTTTTTTGCCACGGAAACACAGATTAATTTAAATCTGTGTTAATCCTTTTTATCTGTGGTTGAATATTGTCATGCCTGCCCAGCCGTTCAGGCGTGGATGCACGGAAAACACAGAAAAATAATCCGTGTTAAATCTGTGCATCTGTGGCTGATAATACGGGATTACTCCGCATCATCATCGCTTAACAATCTGATCGAGTCATCAGAAAGCATAATTAAACGCTCTTTATATAA
Source organism: Pedobacter kyungheensis (assembly GCF_000812965.1). GTDB lineage: Bacteria > Bacteroidota > Bacteroidia > Sphingobacteriales > Sphingobacteriaceae > Pedobacter > Pedobacter kyungheensis. The sequence goes on along the minus strand of NZ_JSYN01000020.1, from coordinate 186,037 downwards.
AGAACCAATGGTTTTCTTAAATGCACTTTTGCTGATCTGGAAACGGTGATAGATCTCTTCAGGCGAGCTTTTATCGCCCAGCTCGATTACACCGCCACTCTTTTTAAGTGCAGCTAAAATCACTTCTTTCGAATCTAAAATATGGCCGTAACCACTTGGCTGCAACGTAAGATCGATTTTACCTTCTACACGGATTTTTTTAATCCATCCTTTACGTGTATCGCCAATCTGGATGTTATCAAAAACCTCGTTGTGATACAATAAGCCAATGTAAGTATTGTTAATAATGGCATTAAAACCCAGGTCGGTTTCTTCGGTAATCAATAAACTTACCTCGTCGCCCTCTTCGAAATCGAAGTTTTCTTCTTCTACAAAATCGTAAAGTTTAGATGAAGCCAGTAAACGGTCGTTACTTTCATCCAGGTAGACGTAAACTACATATTTATAGCCTTTCTGCATCGGCCTTTTTTGCTCACGGTCTGGTACATAAACGTCTTTATCAATACCTAAATCCATAAATACGCCGTCTTCATCTGATACAACCTTTAAAAAAGCAAAATCGCCAACCTCGGCGTAGGCTTTTTGTGTAGTACCCGTTAAGCGACCATCTTTTTGTACAAATACGAAAACAGAGACATTATCGCCAATTTCGAGCCCTTTAGGTACATGTACGTAGGGTAGGATCACCATTTTATCACCATCGGTTAAATTTAAACCAGCTTCGCTTTTGCTTAATACTCTTAATTCGTTGTATTTTCCTATTTCAATCATTTTTTGTGGGTTTAACCATTTTCTTCAATGGCTTTTGCTCTGCAAAGGTAACAATCTTTAGAGGCTCTGCCCGATTTAAATTTTTAATAACGATTAGCCAGCCAAATTTGTACAACTATGCCGGTTTATCCTGCACAAGCCTGTGGTTTTTAGCCCTGACAGAAGCGGGCACGCAGTAAAGCGGATGGCAGGACTGTACTTTAAAAAAAGCGAATATCCCTGCGCTTCAATTTTAAAAAAACATCAGATTCCCAAATTGCGGGTATTCATTAAATTTTTTATATATTTTAGCAGCTTATCTAAATATGATCCATATATGAATAAGCAGATTCCAACATTTTTTCTTAGCGACGAGTATTTTATTGACGAAAAAGTAAACTTTTTAAAGTTTGCAAACGAGTACAAGGTTTACAACGACCAGGGTGCACAAATCGGTATCATTAAACAGCGCATCAGTGGCTGGCAAAAGGCCCTGACCTTATTGATTGATAAGCGTATGATGCCTTTTAAACTGGAAATAACGGATGTAAACGACCAGTTACAGGCAACCATCAGCAGGGGCTGGACTTTCTGGATGTCGAAGATTACCGTTACCGATCCGATGGGTGTTGAAGTAGGGATTATTAAACAAAAATTTAAGTTTTTTAAACCTACGTTTACCATTTCGAACCCGGTTTCGGGCGATGAGATTGCCAAAATAACCGGCGACTGGAAAGCCTGGAATTTCAATATCACCAATAATGCAGGTGCCGAACTGGGTAAAATTAACAAGAAATGGGCCGGAGCGATGAAAGAAATATTCACCACCGCCGATAAGTATAATGTTTCTATTGATCCCAATTACGCAGAGAGCGATCAGAAAGTGGCTATTGTTGCTACTGCCATCACCATTGATATGGTTTTGAAGGAAAGCAAATAGGGTTAATGGTTTAAATTGATAAACTGTTTAATTGTTGGGAATGCCAATAATTAAAGTGAGCGAATTATTGAGTGAGGGTTTGCATATACATTCGCTCATTCAATAATTCAATTCTTCAATCGTTTATTCATAATTTTCTTACAAACGAAATCAAATAATTGGGTTAAATTTGAGGTCAACAATTTAAGGTACCTCGTTGAATGGAAAAACCCAAAGCAGCCAAGAAACCCAGTATTTTCAGCTTATTAGGAAATTACCGCGGCCTGATTTTAATGCTGATCCTGTTTGCCTTGCTAAGTAATGGTATAAACCTGCTCTTACCCAAAATCATTGCACACGGAATCGACTCTTATACCAACAAAACATTTCACCTTCAATCTATCCTGCTTCAATTTGCCGGTGCCATTGTACTCGTTTTTATTTTTACCTATTTGCAGAGTATCATACAAACCTATGCATCAGAGCGGGTAGCACGCGATTTGAGGACCAAGCTTTCGGATCAGATTTCGAGGCAAAGCCATGCTTATATTCTTCAGGCAAACCCCTCAAAACTGTTAACCAATCTTACCGCCGATGTCGATTCGATTAAGATGTTTGTGTCGCAGGCCATTGTTTCTATCTGTTCTTCTATCTTTTTAATTGTAGGTGCAAGTATCCTGCTTTTAAGTATCAACTGGAAACTGGCGCTTTGTGTTATTGCCATTGTACCCATTATTGGCGGGGCTTTTTTCTTTGTGTTGAGTAAAGTAAGGGTATTGTTTAAAAAGAGCAGGGAAGTAATCGATTGGTTAAATAAAGTAATCAGTGAGAGCATTTTAGGTTCGGCTTTAATTCGTGTAATTAACTCGCAACAGCTCGAATACGATAAGTTTTTAGATGCGAATGCCAAAGCGAGGGATTTAGGACTGTCTATTCTGCGGCTTTTTGCCGGTCTTATTCCCATCATCATATTTGTTTCCAATTTATCGGGTTTATGTATTTTGGTTTTGGGCGGTCATTTTGTAATCACCGATTCAATGAGCCTGGGTGAGTTTGCCGCTTTTAGCAGCTACCTGTCGCTTATTATTTTTCCTATTTTGGTGATAGGCTTCATGAGCAATGTAATTGCTCAGGCTACAGCCTCTTACCAGCGTATTGAAAGTGTATTAAATGCAGCAGAAGTTAATCATCCCGGTACCTTAACCACCACATTGCAGGGCGCGGTAGCAGGTAAAAATATTAGCTTAAACTTTGGACAAAAACCTATTTTAAAAGACGTTTCCTTTGTTGCCAGGGCAGGTTCTAAAACGGCCATTATTGGCCCAACAGCAGCAGGTAAAACGCAATTGCTGTATATTTTAACCGGATTAATTGAGCCCGAAAGCGGCGAAGTACTGTTTGATGGCCACGAAATTAAAAATTATAACCAGGAAGAGTTCCATAAACAGGTAGGTTTTGTATTTCAGGATAGCATTATGTTTAACATGAGTATCCGCGAAAATATTGCCTTTAGCGATACCGTTACCGATGAATTTTTAGCTAAAGCCATAGCCACAGCCGAGCTTAAAGATTTTATAGAAGCCTTGCCCGATCAGTTAAACACCATTATTTCTGAACGGGGCAGCAGTCTGTCGGGCGGACAAAAGCAGCGTATTATGCTGGCTAGGGCACTCGCACTAAACCCTAAGGTATTGCTGCTCGATGATTTTACTGCGCGGGTAGATACCAATACTGAAAAAAGGATTTTAGCTAATATTCAGCAAAACTATCCTGGTTTAACCCTGATTTCCGTTACCCAAAAAATAGCTTCTGTTGAACATTATGACCAGGTAATTTTGCTGATGCAGGGAGAAATTATTGCAGAAGGAACCCATCAGGAATTGCTGAAAAGCAGTCCTGAGTACGTTCAGATTTACAATTCACAACAGAGCACCAGTAATTATGAACTACAATCTTAATCAGCTTAGCGAAAAGCGCGAGAAGCAATCTACTTTTAAATCGCTCAATAGCCTGCTTAAACTGATTTCTGCAGAGCGTAAAAACCTTTGGCTGGCGCTTGTTATCATATTAATTAACTCGGGATTGCTATTATTGGGACCACTGCTGGTTGGCCATACGGTCGATACTTACATCCGTACCAAGCAGTTTCATGGGGTATTGGTTTTTGGTGGTATTTTGCTGGGCATGTACATGGTTGCGATGGTTACAGGCTATACGCAAACCAAATTAATGGGCGGGATAGGTCAGCGCATGTTGTATACCTTGCGTAATGCCATTTTTAACAAATTGCAGGAGTTTCCGGTTTCATTTTTTAATCAGAACAAGGCTGGTGATCTCATCTCGCGGGTAAATAACGATACGGATAAAGTAAACCAGTTTTTTTCGCAGTCGCTGATGCAGTTTATCAGTAGCATTGCAACTATGATTGGTGCAGGTATTTTCCTGCTTTCCATCAATTTCGAATTAGGAGCAGCAACATTAACACCTGCATTAGGGATTGTACTTTTCACCATCACCCTATCACCCTGGGTTAAACGGAAAAACGCTGTAAACTTAAAAAGTGTAGGCGGTATGAGTGCCGAAATTCAGGAAAGTCTGAATAATTTTAAGGTGATTATTGCTTTTAACAGGCGCGATTATTTCAGGAAACGTTTTGATGAAGCCAACAAACAAAACTATAAAACTGCTATTGCTGCAGGTTTGGCCAATAATATTTTTGTACCGGTGTACGGGCTGCTATCAAGCACTGCACAACTGATTACGCTGTTATTTGGTATTTATTTAATTTCTACAGGCAGTTTTACATTGGGTTTATTGGTGAGTTACATTGCTTACACCACCAATTTTTATAATCCATTGAGGCAACTGGCAGCCCTTTGGACAAGTTTTCAGGTGGCAATGGCCAGCTGGGATCGGATTTCGCAAATCTTAACATTGGAGAGCGATTTAAGGCAGATCGAAGATAAAGGAACTGCATCGTCTGATGCTTTGCTCGAGTTTAAAAACGTACATTTTTCTTATGATGAATCGAAAGAGATTTTGCACAACATTAACCTCAAATTCGAGAAAGGTAAAACTTATGCGTTAATTGGACCAACCGGCGGCGGTAAAACCACTACAGCCTCTTTAATTTCGCGTTTGTATGATGCCACCAAAGGTACTGTGCTGCTAAATGGTAAAGATATCCGTTCATTCTCGGCGGCTGAGCGTACACAAAAAATAGGCTTTATCTTACAGGAGCCTTTTCTATTTACCGGAACGGTGAAAGATAATATCCTGTACGGCAATAGTCAGTATCAGCATGTTAGCGATGAGGAACTGGAGAAAATAATTAAAGAAGCCAATTTAAATGCCCTGCTGGCCATTTTTGACGAAGGATTGAATACACCAATCAACTCTTTAGCAGATAGCATTAGTTTAGGACAGAAGCAATTAATAGCCTTTATGCGCGCTGTGCTGCGCAACCCCGAACTGTTGATCTTAGATGAAGCCACAGCCAATATCGATACCATAACCGAGCAGCTTTTGGGCAGCATTTTAAATAAACTGTCGAAAGAAACCACCCTGGTTATTATTGCACACCGTTTAAATACCATCGAAAATGCCGATGAGATTTATTTCGTGAATGAAGGTGAAGTACAAAAGGCCGGAACATTAAACGATGCTTTGGATATGTTATTGAAGGGAAAAAGGGTAAGTTAATCTTGGTTAGTAGAGATTTGCAATCTCGATTTCATGTGCTGTAGATTTTTAATCCACAAAGGATTGAAAATCCTTAGTCCGTGCAGTCGGGATTATAAATCCCGACTAACATAATGATGCATTAAATATGTTACGCAAAGGAAAGCACGTAAGTTAATATTTTTATAGACCTTACAGGTTGGTAACTTTTAAGTCTAATCAAATCATCATTAATGAAAAGATATTTTTTCGCGCTGGCATTTTCGGCCATTAGTTTAGCAGCAGTTGCACAAGCCCCTAAACAAAACATTTTTATTCAGGATAGCTTAAAACTGGTTTCATCGCAGTTTAAATTTACCGAAGGTGCTTCGGTAGATAAGCAAGGCAATGTTTTTTTTACCGATCAGCCCAACGATAAAATCTGGAAATATGGAACGGATGGTAAACTGACGGTCTACATGGATAAATCGGGGAGGGCCAACGGTACTTATTTTGATAAAAAAGGCAATTTGATCGTTTGCGCCGATGAACACAACGAAATCTGGTCGATAGATAAAAATAAAAAGGTTAGAGTACTTTTTAGCGATTTTAAAGGGAAAAAGGTAAACGGGCCGAATGATATCTGGCTGGATGCCAAAGGTGGTATTTACTTTACCGACCCTTATTATCAGCGCGATTACTGGACGCGTAAATCGCCTGAAATTGAACCTCAAAGGGTATATTATCTGCCAAAAGGTAAGAAAACAGCTCTTGTGGTTGCAGACAATGTATTAAAACCCAACGGCATTGTAGGTACACCAGACGGCAAGTTTTTGTATGTGGCCGATATGAAAGCCAACAAAACTTACCGCTATAACATTGAGGCCAATACCTCTTTAAGCAATCAAACCCTGTTTTTAAACCAGCACTCGGATGGGATGACCCTCGATACCGATGGCAATCTTTATGTAACCGGGAAAGGCGTCAATATTTACAAACCTTCAGGAGAATTAATTGGCCACATTGATATACCAGAAGAGTGGTGCGGAAATATTTGCTTTGGTGGGAAACAAAAAAATATACTTTTCATCACCGCTTCAAAATCGCTTTATACCATCCCGGTAAATGCGAGGGGAGTAGAATAGATTTTTTATTTTCAGTAAATTTTGAAAGTTTAATATTTTGTTCTATGTTTGGATGAACAAAATATTAAACAATGAAAACACCTGCAGATAAAGAATTTTTAGGTTTTCTAATTCCCAATGTTTTAATTATTAGCATTATCGCAATAAACAGATTTTTACTCCAGCCAGAGAGTGGGGGTATTTTAGTTTTTTCCGAGTTTATTATCCTCCCGATATTGATGGGGATATTGGCTGCATGGTTTTGGAAGGATTTAAAACTGAGCAGCAAAAAACTGATCTGGTATTCGATATTGAATGGTTTTTTTGCGATCGTACTGAGCTTTTTCTTCCTTGGAGAAGGAACCATCTGCCTGATTATTGTATCGCCGCTTATTTTTGCATTTGTAACTACAGGGGCATTTATAGGTAAGGAGATGTTTAAAAAGAACAAACAAACATTAAATATCAGCTTTGTTTCGTTACTGTTGGCTATTTTTATTGTCGATTCGATATCCGATCACCACTATGAAAATATGGTTTCGGATGAGATCATTATTAAGGCTACACCTGATAAAATCTGGAAAAATGTGGTTGCTTTTGATAAAATCAATAAACCTAACGACTATTGGCTTTTTAAGGCTGGTATGCCAAGCCCCATGCAAACTACGGTTACCGGATATAAAATTGGTGCAGGACGAAAATGTATCTTCAGTAATGGATATACTTTCGACGAAAAGATTGTAACCTACGAAGAAAATAAAAACCTCACTTTTGATATTGTAAATCAACCGAAAGATCCAGAAATAATGGGGCACATTGATATCGATCGTGGTCAGTTTTTGCTTCAAGATAATGGAGATGGCACCACTACACTGGTTGGTAACAGTTGGTATAAACTGCAGGTTTTCCCCACCTGGTACTACGATTTATGGGCCGAAAGCATTACCCGGAATGTACATTTAAGGGTGATGGAGCACATTAAATTGCTAAGCGAAGAGTAATGTTCCGGTTTATTGTTCATCGGCTCAATTTTCTTAAAGCCATACCATTGTTTGCACTGATATATGATAGCTGTTTAAAAATAGGCGTATTGCTAACCACACCCGAAAAACTAAACTGGTTTGATGAGCTCGAAAGTGAGATACTGAGTTGGGAAGGGACAAGCATCAGTTTGCATAAATTTGGCGGAACACAGTTTAATTACGGCCAAAAAGAAATTGGTCATTTACACAGTAATGGTCTTCTTGATATTTTATTCAACAAGCAGGTTAAACAAGAACTTTTGGTTTCAGGAAGGGCAGAAGTGCACCATATCTTTAAAAAATCTGGCTGGATTAGTTTTTATATCTCAACTGAAAACGACCTTGCAAATGCAAAATTTTTGTTGAAAAAGGCCTATCAAAACATGATTTAACAGCCGTTCATTTCAGGTGGATAATTGAAATAATTTTTTCTGTTCAGTTTATTCAGACGCCAAAAATATTAAACGCATTAATTAGTTTTGGGTTCCTACTTATAGGGATAGACGACTATGAAAAAGCCCTCTCAGGATTGAAGGGCTTTTTTACTTTTCTTGCAGTAGTTATGGCTTTAGGTTTTGCATATAGCCTGTTGGTGTAACGCCAAACTCTTTTTTAAATGCTTTTGTAAAATATGATTGTGTTTGTATGCCAATGCGGTACATTACTTCGGTCATCAGCACATCTTCAGTTTTCATAATCTCGATGGCTTTTCTGAGCCTTGCCGAGCGCACAAACTCACCGATAGATTGCCCCGTAATGGATTTTATTTTTTGATACAGCTTGGTTCTGCTCATGCCGATTTCTTTGCAGAGATAGTCGATATCCATTTCAGGGTTGATCATTTCTGCATCGATGATGGCGAGTAGTTTGGTTAAAAAGGCTTTATCCTTTTCTGAATGCGCCAGTGCTTTAGGTTCGGTATCTTTATGTTTTAAGTAATGATCTTTCAGTTTTTGCCTTTGCTCAAAAATATTTTTAATGGTTAAACCGAGCAAATCAATGTTAATGGGTTTGGTAAAGTACAAATCGGCCCCCGATTCGGCTCCTTCAATTTCTGCCTCTATGCTGTTTTTGGCTGTAAGCATTAAAAAGGGGATGTGGCTGGTTTCAATATTATCTTTAACCAAACGGCAAAATTCCGTTCCGCTCACGCCGGGCATCATCACATCGCTGATAATTAAATCGGGTAGTTCTTTTCGGGCCTGTTCAAGGCCTGTATGGCCGTCAACAGCTTCGATAACCTGATAAGCTGGACTTAAAGTATCTTTTAAAAAGGTTCTGAGTTCTTCGTTATCATCTACAATCAGAATGCGGGTTTCGTTAGCCGTGTTGGTAGTTAGTGTATTTTGAACCGGTATTTCACTTTCTGAGCCGTAGCTGATACTTTCTAACCGTGTGCCACCCGCTTCTGTTTGCGGGCTAAATTGCTCTGCCGGGCTGTAGTCTTCCTGTCTGTATGGTATGCCAATAATGATTTCCGTTCCTTTGTTCCGCTCGCTCGATACCCGTATTAATCCCTTATGCAAAAGGGTTAGGCTCTTTACAAAAGCAAGTCCTACGCCCGAGCCTAAATGCGTTTCGGTAATGCGGTAATAGCGTTCAAACAAGTGTTGGATAGATTCTTTTGAAATGCCGATACCACTATCTATTACCCGAAGGTAGATGTAAGCCTTCGCTTCATAATCGCTTTTCACAATCAACTGGTGCTCAAAGGCCGGTTGTAAATCAGTCGTATCAGTAAAAACCTGAAGTTTTAAATTACCTCCTGTTTGGGTGTATTTAAGTGAATTGTTGATCAGGTTGAGGATAATTTTTTCAATTACCTGCCTGTCGAACCAGATATCAGCTGGTAGGTTTTGTTTTTCGACGGTGAAGCGGATTGACTTGTCTGCTGCCATTTCCGAAAATTCTTCTGCCACTTCATCAATAAACAGGTTCAGGTTGCCATTTACCACATTTAGTTTTAGCGCTCCGGAAGCAGTTTTTCTAAAATCCATTAACTCGTTTATCAGCCTTAACAAACGGTTGGCATTCCGGTGTATGGTCTGGTAATAGTTTTGGAAATTTTCCTGGGTATCTTCTTTCAGTAAACGCTCAATGGGCCCAAGTATTAACGAAAGCGGCGTGCGGAATTCATGCGAAATATTGGTGAAAAACTGAAGCTGTGTCTGGTGCATTTCTTCTCTTTTTTCTTCCTCGATCTTCCTGATCTCGAGCCTGCGTTTAAAGCTGAGCGCTGCATAAATGAGGTAAAGTGTGGTGGCGATAACCAGAAACCTAAACCACCAGGTGCCCCAAAAAGGAGGCGAAATTATAATTTTTACCGAGGTGCCGGTATTGTTCCAAACGTTATCATTGTTAGCAGCTTTTACGCTAAAGGTATAAGTGCCCGGATCAAGGTTGGTGTAAAATGCCTGTTGGGCATGCCCGATATCGATCCAGTTATCATCTTCGCCTTCTAATTTATAGGCATAATTGTTATTCTCGTTAGCTACATAGTTTAAGGCAGCAAAACGGAAAGATATTGTAGCCTGATCGTAGTCGAGATAGATTTCTTTGGTATAACTGATGTCGTTTTCGAGCACCGAACCACTTTCATGGGGTAAAATCAGTTGGTTGAAAATCCTGAATTCGGTAAGGTAAACCGGCGGAATGAATTTATTGGTTTTAATATCTTCTGGAAAAAAGGAGTTGAAACCTTTGGTTCCCCCAAAAAACATTTCACCGTTTCTGGCTTTTAAATAGGCGTTGGCTTCAAATTCCAATCCCTGTAAGCCATCGACGGTATTGTATTTATTAAAACTATGATTTTGCGGGTTAAATTTGGTCAACCCTTTTGCAGTCGAAATCCAGAAATTACCTTTTGTATCTTCGGTTATACCTTTTATAAATTCGTTAGCGAGGCCTGCCTTTGTGGTATACAGTTCAAATTTATTCTGACTGCGGTTAAATCGATACAAACCCGCCTGACCAACCCATAGAATGCCTTTACTATCAATAAAAATTACACGCAGATCGGGCCTTTTACCGCTGCCCATAAAATAATGGGTAAATACCTGTGTGTTCAGGTTGTAGCAGTTTAAACCACCATCATCGGTGCCAATCCACAGGTTTTTATATTGATCTTCGTTAATGGAAACCACGTTGTTGCCGATAAGCCGCGTGCCGTTACTGCCTTTTTCAATCCGTTTAAATTGCTGGCTTTTTGTATCAAAAATATTAAGCCCGCCATAATAGGTGCCTATCCATATTTGCTGATTACTATCTTCGAACGATTTCTGTACATAATCAGATGAAATGGAGGTTGGATTTGATGGATTATGGTTAAAACGGGTAAACGTACCATCGCGGTGCATGAGGTTAAGCCCACCGCCCCAGGTGCCCACTAATATTTGCCCGTTACGGCTTTCGGTTATATCGAGCACAGCATCTGCACCAATGGTATTGTTGTTAAATGGATTATAACGGTAGTGCGAAAAGGTTTTATTTGTCCGGTTGTAAATGTCAAGTCCGCCACCATCGGTACCAATGTAGATATTACCGCTCCGGTCTTCGTGAAAGGCTTTTACGTCGTTATAGCTTAAACTGTTTTTATTGTGTTCCTGCCTTACGAGGTTAAATTTTTCTGCCTGCGGACTATAAAGATTTACACCCCCGCGATGTGTGCCAATCCACAAATTTTCCTGCCGGTCGATAAACAGGGCCGAAACTGTACGTTGCGATAAACTTGATGGGTTTCCAGGTTCGTTCTGGTAATGCGTAAAGGTTTCGGTTTGAGGGTTTAAATGATCTAAACCTCCATTTATTCCACCAATCCAGATATTGTCTTGCTTATCAAAGGCAATGGCCCTTACCAGATCACTACCCAGGCTGTTTTTGCTGGTTTCGAGGTGTTGGTAGCTTTTGACCGAATTATTGCCAGGGATATAGTGAATCAGACCACTTTCTTCGGTGGCCAGCCAGAAAGAGCCGTCTTTTGCTTTTCTTATCGCCCTGAACGATTTGTTCGTTAGTCCGTTTACGGCATTGGCTAATCCTGTTTTGAGATTTAATACACGAATACCGGCATCGGTTGCCATCCAGATATTTCCATTGGTATCGCTATAAATATCGTTAATGTAATCTTCACGCCCGGTTTTAGCTGGCGCTTTAAAGGGATAACGGCTAAAAGTAAAACGATCTGCATGGAGCAGGTTTAATCCGCTGCCATAAGTGCCAACCAAAATGCCTTTGGCAGTTTCAGTAATAGATGTAACAGCGTTGTTGGTTAGCACATTTTGCTCTTTGGTGCGGTAAACTGTAAAGTTATCCTGTTGGGCATTAAATTTATTCAATCCATCTGAGGTACCGATCCAAAGGGTATGGTTTTTATCTTCAAATATGCATCTGATAAAATTATCACTTAAGCTATTGGCGTTTTTATCATGTTTGTAGACTTTTATCTGGCTGCCATCGTACTTATTCAAACCATCGCGTGTACCGAACCAGATAAAACCCCTATGATCCTGAAAAATACATTCGATGGTACTGTTTGATAAGCCATCTTCTACGCTTACCTGTTTAAATCTTAATTGCTGAGCCCGCAAATCTACCTGCAATAATATAAAAATGAGCAGGAAAACATTTCTGGTTAAGGCGTTCATTCAATGTTCGGTTAGACGGTTTAGAAGCGGTAAAGATAAATTATTTTTTTTCATCTTCAATTCTAAAACTTTGGTTAATAGCTATTAGAGGCCGAAATATGTCGATTAGCACAAAAGATATGAACAATAGCACAAAGGCATTTGAGGCATATACAGTTCATTTGTGCTAATAATTCTAACCATAATATTCTATGCACATTTTTACATCTTTCTTCAACGGTAACAAGCGCATGTTGATGCTTTTACTTTTGATTTTTACCCACGGATATCTTTTTGCGCAGCAGGCTACCATTTCAGGGGTGGTGAAATCGGCTCCTGATAATCTGGGATTGCCAGGTGTAAGTGTTCGTTTAAAAGGTACCAATATTGCCACTTCAACAGATGGGATGGGCAGTTTCAGTATCAAGATTCCCGCAAAAGCCGGAATTTTGGAATTTAGCTCGGTGGGTTACCAAACACGTGAGATTCCGGTATCGAAAACCACTATTTTAACAGTTACCTTAACCGAAGATGCAGCCACCTTAAATGATGTGGTGGTAGTAGGTTACGGTACAACCAGAAAGCAAGATCTGACCGGTTCGGTAGCAGTGGTGGGAGTAAAGGATTTCCAAAAAGGAAGCATTACCACGCCTGAGCAGATGTTATCGGGTAAGGTTTCGGGGGTTGCCATTACTTCTAACAGCGGTCAGCCTGGTAGTGGCAGTACCATCCGTATCCGTGGTGGTTCTTCGCTTAATGCCAGTAACGATCCTTTATTTGTAATTGACGGTGTCCCACTCGAAAATGGAGGTGTTTCGGGGGCATCAAACCCACTCAGTTTCATCAATCCGAATGATATTGAAACTTTTACGGTATTAAAAGATGCCTCGGCAGCGGCCATTTATGGTGCCAGGGCAGCAAATGGTGTCATTATAATTACCACTAAAAAAGGTTTGAGTGATGGACTAAAAGTGAGTTTCAATTCGGTTAATTCGATTTCGAAAATCGTTAAGCAACTGGATGTACTAAGTGCAGATCAGATCAGATCGATTGTAAATGCAAACGGTACTGCTGCACAAAAAGCACAATTGGGTGGCTTTAATACCAATTGGCAAGATTTAATTTATCAGGATGGCATTTCTACCGATAACAACATCAGCATTAGCGGCGGGATAAAAAAACTACCTTACCGTTTATCTATCGGCTACCAAAACCAGAGCGGTATTTTAAGAACCGATCAGCTGGAAAAACGATCGGCTGCATTTATACTGAATCCACGCTTTTTTGATAACCATTTAAAAGTAGACCTGAACTTAAAGGGAAGTATGCAGAAAACCCGTTTCGCCAATACATCGGCTATTGGTGGAGCACTGAATTTCGATCCTACACAGGCTACCTATACCAACCGTACAGATTATAACGGTTACTGGGAGTGGCTCGATCCCACCAGCCCAACAGGTTTGGTTAACCTGGTTGGACGTAACCCTGTTGGACTTTTAGAACAACGCGAAGACCGCGCTAAACCCTTGCGCAGTATCGGTAATATCCAACTCGACTATCAGTTTCACTTTTTACCGGAACTGCATGCCAATTTTAATGCTGGTTACGATGTAGCTTCGGGCAAGGGAACGGTATATGTAGATCCGAATGCGGCCGAATCTATTTTAAGCAAAGGGGTAAATAACCAGTACAAAACTAACCGGAGAAATACGGTGGTAGATTTTTACCTCAACTATATCAAAGAATTTAAATCGATCAAGAGCAGGATAGATGCAACAGCAGGTTATTCGTACAACGATTACTTAACTACCCAATATTTTTATCCCTCTTTTGATGCTTATGGCACTAAAGTACCCAATTCAGATCCTGCTTTTGCCACTAACAAACCGCAATACCGTTTAATATCTTATTTCGGCCGGTTAAACTACAATTACGATGAACGCTTTTTGTTGACAGCAACAGTTCGCCGCGATGGTTCATCCCGTTTCGGACCTGCTTATAAATACGGTATTTTCCCATCGGTAGCTTTAGCCTGGACGGTTAAAAACGAATCATTTTTAAAAGATATCAAAGCCATTTCGGCTATGAAACTGCGCGCCAGTTACGGTATAACCGGTCAGCAGGATGGGATTGATAATTATGGCTATTTATCTACCTATGGTTTAAGTACACTTAATGCGCAGTATCAGTTTGGCAATAGCTTTTACCAGATGTACCGCCCGAGTGCCTACATTGCCAACATTAAATGGGAAGAAACGGCAACAGCTAATATTGGTTTGGATTTTGGCCTTTTCGATAACCGTATTATCGGTAGTTTGGATGTTTACCAGAAAAAAACAAGTGATTTGTTAAACCGGATTCCACAACCTGCAGGAACCAATTTTGCCGCTACGGCTGTAGTTAATGTGGGCGATATGAAAAATGAAGGGGTAGAGCTTACCTTGAATTTTAATCCGGTTAAAGCAAAAGATTTCGATTGGAATTTCAGCTTTAATGCTACTTACAATAAAAACACCATTACCAATTTAACTGTGGTACCGAACGATCCGAATTATGCAGGTTTCCCGAGTGGTACCATTGCGGGTGGTGTTGGTGGGCAAAATGCATTTATTAATGCTGTTGGCGGACCAAAAAATACCTTTAACCTGTTCGAACAGGTTTACGATCAGGCAGGAAATCCGATTGAAGGCGTATATGTAGATCAGAATGGCGATGGCATCATTAGTCCAGGCGATTTTAAGAAAGGTAAACAGGCCGATCCAAAAGTATTTCTGGGTTTTAGCAATAACCTGAGCTATAAAAAATGGAACCTCTCTTTCACGCTAAGGGCTAACCTGGGCAATTACGTATACAACAATAACTTTAGCCAAAGCGGCAACCTGGCGCAGATTTTAGGTACTGCAGTTATTTTAAATGGCTCGCCCAATTACCTGCTTACCAATTTTAAAGGCCAGCAATTGCTGAGCGATTATTATGTGCAGAATGCTGCTTTCCTGCGTATGGATAACATCAATCTGGGGTATTCTTTTGGTCAGCTGTTTAAAAGTAAGGCCAATCTTCAACTTACTGGCAGTGTGCAAAATGTATTTGTGGTTACCAAATATAAAGGACTCGATCCAGAAGTGGCTTCCGGTGTAGATAATAACATCTATCCAAGGCCGCGTGTATTTTCTTTAGGCTTAAACCTTAATTACTAAACCATGAACTGCTTTAACAAAAAATATATGAAACCGCGTGTTTTACAACTCTTCATACTTGCCTGCACAGCTGTAATTTTTACCACATCGTGTAATAAACTGGATTTGGTACCTACCAACGATTTAACAGCAGATAAAGTGTACACCAGTGCCGCGGGTTACAAACAGGCTTTGGCCAAAGTGTACGGCGCTTTTGCGCTTACCGGAAATGCATCAGTAGGGCAGCCCGATATTCCTTCAGAAATTATTAAAGACGAAGGTAACTCCGATTTCTTACGCCTGTACTGGAACTTACAGGAGTTAACCACCGATGAAGCGGTATGGTCGTGGAAAAACGATGCCGGTATTCAGGGATTACATGAGTTAAGCTGGTCATCAATCAATTCGATCATCAATGGTCTGTATTACCGTTCCTTTTTTCAGATCACCTTGTGTAATGATTTTATTAACCAATCTTCTGATGATAACCTGAGTAAAAGGGGCATAACAGGTGCTGATGCCGATCAGGTACGTAAATTCAGGGCTGAGGCGCGTTTTATCAGAGCTTACCAGTATGCTGTGCTGATGGATATTTATGGCAATCCGCCACTGGTAACCGAGAGTACCGAAATTGGAGGGAAAGACCTGCCAAAGCAAATTCAGCGGAAAGATCTGTTTGTTTATGTAGAATCTGAATTAAAGGCCATAGAAAACGACCTTGCAGCCCCCAAAGCCAACGAATATGGCCGTGCAGATCGGGCTGCAGACTGGGCTTTGCTGAGTCGCATTTACCTCAACGCTGAAGTGTACACCGGAACAGCAAGGTATACCGATGCCATTACCTATTGCAACAAAATTACTGCCGCTGGTTACACCCTTCATGGCAATTACCGCGAATTGACCATTGCCGATAACCACTTAAATACCGATGAAAATATTTTTACCATTAATTATGATGGTACCAGTACCCAGAACTATGGTGGTACAACTTATTTAATGCACGGTCCGGCAGGTGTACCGGCTGATGTTTCAGGCTCAAATGGTAACTGGGGTGGTTTACGCATTACCCAACAGTTTGTAAATCTATTTGCCGACAAATCAGGTAATACCGATACCAGGGCACAATTTTACATGTCGGGGCAAAATATGGAAGTAAATGATCTTTATACTTCTACCGATGGCTACTCAAGTACCAAATACCGGAACAAAACCCGTTCTGGCGGACCTGCACCGCATCAGGATGTGGCTAAAGATTTTTCGGATATCGATTTCCCGCTTTTCCGCCTGGGCGAAACCTATTTAACCTATGCTGAAGCTGTCTTACGCGGCGGATCGGGTGGTAGTTTAGCAACCGCATTAGATTATGTAAACAAATTGCGTACAAGGGCATACAATGGCAGTACAGCCGGTAACATTACTTCGAGTGCCTTAACTACTGATTTTATTCTTGACGAACGTGGACGTGAGCTTTGGTATGAGGCGGCCAGAAGAACAGATCTGATCCGCTTTGGCAAATTTACTACCGCTGCCTATTTATGGGCCTGGAAAGGTGGAGTTAAAGCAGGTACGGCAGTAAACAGCAAGTATAACCTTTATCCATTGCCACCAACCGATCTTTCGGCCAATCCAAATTTACGTCAAAACACAGGTTATTAATTCCATTTAGCATGAAAACGATATTTAAGCCATTTTCTATTATTCTTCTTTTGTGCAGTGTTTTATTTGCCTGTAAAAAAGATGCGAGTACCAACGTGGTAACTCCTCCGGCTTCAGCTTCACTGGCCTTTAAAAGCTCAGCAGGAGCGGTGGTTCTAACGGCTGCAAACGATGCCGAAAAAGTAATAACTTTTAGTTTTAAAGCTGCAAACTTCGGTGTAAGCGTAACCCCAACTTATTCTTTAGCTTTCGATTTGCCATCCGATACCAGTGGTGCCAATGCCTGGGGCAATGCCATAGAGGTAAAATTGCCGGCCGGAGCATTGGAAAAAGTTTATACAGGTGCCGATTTAAATGCGTTGGCTGGTGTTCAGCTTAATTTACCTACAGGTGCGGTTAGCACTTTAGCGGTACGGTTAAAGGCCGAGGTTACACAAAATACCGGGGTTGCCTCGAGCATTAAACCCATCTACTCGACCATTACTTTTACGGTAAACCCTTACAAAGCAACTGTCGAATATCCTGCGTTGCTGGTTAGGGGCGGCAATTCGTGGAAAACGCCTGAAGTGCGTACCAATGGATTGATTTTAACCTCATCAAAATTCAATTCGAAATATGAGGGGTACCTGAACCTGCCAAATGCCGATGGATGGGGAGGTGATGGCTTTCAATTGGTATCTTCAAAAGAACCTGCTAAGGTTTATGGCTGGGGCACTTCGGCTACAACCATGAGTCTGGGCGGTGGTAATTTGTGGCTAACCCCTTCGCCAGCTTATATGAAAGTGAATGCCGATGTAGATGCGCTAACCATTTCTTACACTCCGGTTAAGTTTTTCATTTCGGGCGATGATAACGGATGGAGCACTTCATCAACCCCAATGGTTTACAATGCCGGTACCGGTAAATGGGTGGCTGCCAATGTAAGTTTAACTGCCGGAAAAACCTTCGTTTTTACCTGTAATGGAGGTTACGATATCAGTTACAAAGTAGATGCAAGCGGAGCTCTGGTTTATGCAGGTGCACCAACCTGGGGTGGTATCAATATTCCGGTAGCCAAAACAGGTGTATACACTGTTACTTTAGATTTAAGTGCAGGAGATGGAAATTATACCTATTCAGTTAAATAAAATGATTATGTTAACCATAAAAAATATAAAACGCATGAAATGTTTTGCACTAATTGCTTTGTTAATTACGGCTAATGTGAGCTGCAAAAAAAACGTCAAAGGTGAAACGCAGCTTTATCCTGCACCCGATCCGGTGGGTACTTATGCCAAAGGTGCCGATGTAAGCTGGATTACCGAAATGGAAGCTGCAGGTAAAAAGTTTTACAACAACGCCGGCGAACAGCAAGATATTTTTAAAATATTGAAAGATAAGGGGATGAATACCATTCGTTTACGGGTTTGGGTAAATCCTTCATCGGGTTATTGCAATACGGCAGATGTACTGGCTAAGGCTAAGCGGGCACAAGCAGCCAATATGCGCTTGCTGATCGATTTTCACTATAGCGATTCGTGGGCCGACCCTGGTCAGCAGAATAAACCTGCCGCCTGGGCGAATCAGGATTTTGCTACTTTAAAAACTTCGGTGTACAACCATACTGTAGAGGTATTAACAGTTTTAAAAAACAACAAAATTGTGCCGGAATGGGTACAGGTGGGCAACGAAACCAACAATGGTATGTTGTGGAATGATGGGAAAGCCTCGGTAAATATGAAAAACTTTGCCGATCTGGTACTATCGGGCTACAATGGCGTTAAAGCAGTTGATCCGGCTACAAAGGTAGTGGTGCATATTTCCAATGGTTATGATAACGGCTTGTTCCGCTGGATTTTCGATGGATTGAAAAACAACGGAGCCAAATGGGATGTAATCGGTATGTCCATGTATCCTTCGGCAAGCGACTGGGCTGCAAAAAATACACAGTGTTTAACCAACATGAATGATATGATTTCGCGTTACGGTTCAGAAATAATGATTTGCGAACTGGGGATGCCGGTTAGTGACGCTGCTGCCTGCAGGGATTTTATTAAAGATTTGATGGCAAAGAATAAGTCGTTGCCCAACAATAAAGGCCTTGGTATTTTCTACTGGGAGCCACAATCTTACAACAGCTGGAAAGATTATAAGTTAGGCGCTTTTGATGATTCGGGCAAACCAACAGTTGCCATGGATGCCTTTTTACCCTAATTCTGCTGGTCCGGATGTTGGTCCGATGTTGGTCCGGATTTGCAATCCGGACCATTTAATAATCCCGACTAGTGAATCCCGACTAATGAAAATCATCTATTTATTTTAAGTAATCATTTCTATACATGTCCCTATTTAGAAAAATATTTTTTACCGTTTTAGCGCTTAATCTTTTTTATTTTAATGCCATTGCCCAGCGAACAGAAATACTGTTAGATGAAGGCTGGAAGTTTTCGAAAGGGAGTTTTCCTGCCGCTATTGAACCCGGTTTTAACGATACACGTTGGGAAACCGTAACGGTACCGCACGATTGGGCCATAAGTGGCCCCTTTGATAAAGAAATTGATAAGCAGGTTACCGCCATTAAGCAGAATAATGAAACCAAGGCCACCGAAAAAACCGGTAGAACCGGGGCTTTGCCTTATATTGGCGAAGGCTGGTACCGCAAGAAGCTCAGTTTGCCTGTAATTCAGCCCGATCAAAAAGTTTTATTGCAGCTTGATGGTGCCATGAGCGAACCCCACGTTTACCTGAACGGAAAACTGGTGGGGCAATGGAACTACGGTTACAATTACTTTTATATCGATATTACCAATGCGCTAAGGGCGAAGGATAATGTGCTTGCTATTCAATTGCAGAATAAACCCAAATCCTCACGTTGGTATCCTGGGGCAGGTTTATATCGTAATGTGCATATCATTATTAAAGATAATAAAAGCATCGATCAGTGGGGAATTACCGTTACTACACCTGTAATAAAAAAAGAATTTGCCAAGGTGAATCTCAAAACCAGATTCACCGGCAAAGGATTAAAACTGGTGACAAGGATTTTAGACAGTTTAGGTCATCAGGTGGCGGTTGATACGGCAAAATCAATTTTTGGTAACGAAGCAGATCAAAATATAGCGGTACAAAATCCACACCTGTGGAGCCCTGAACATCCTTATCTCTACACTGCCGTTTCAACCCTTTACGAAGGGAATGTACCAAAAGACGTTGTGCGCACCCGCTTTGGGATCAGGGAAATAAAATACACTGCAGGCACAGGTTTTAGCCTGAACGGTCAGGTGCGCAAATTTAAAGGGGTTTGCCTGCACCACGATCTCGGCCCGCTGGGTACGGCGATTAATACAGCAGCGCTGAAAAGGCAGCTTACCATTTTAAAGGAGATGGGTTGCGATGCTGTTAGAAGTGCGCATAACATGCCTTCGCCCGAGCAGCTGGAGCTTTGCGATGAGATGGGTTTTATGTTCCTGGCCGAAAGTTTTGACGAATGGGCAAAAGCCAAGGTGGAAAATGGCTATCACCTGTATTTCGATACCGATGCCGAAAAGGATGTCGTGAATCTTGTACAGGCCAATAAAAACCATCCCTGCATTGTGATGTGGAGTTCAGGAAATGAAGTGCCCGATCAGTTTGGCGCCGAAGGGGTAAAAAGAGCAAAATGGTTACAGGAAATCTTTCACCGCGAAGATCCAACCCGGCCCGTAACCGTTGGGATGGATCAGGTTAAGGCCACCATGCAATCGGGTTTCGGCGCATTGTTGGATATACCCGGCTTAAATTACCGCGTACACCTGTATGAGGAGGCCAATAAAGCTTTTCCGCAGGGTTTTATCCTCGGTTCAGAAACCGCTTCAACTGTAAGTTCGAGAGGCATATACAAATTTCCGGTAGAAAAAGGAGCAGATAAGCAATATCCTGATTTTCAGTCTTCATCTTATGATCTGGAATATTGCAGCTGGTCTAATGTACCTGATGATGATTTTGTGCTACAGGACGATAAGCCCTGGGTAATTGGCGAATTTGTTTGGACAGGTTTCGATTACCTCGGTGAGCCTACGCCTTACGATACCAGCTGGCCATCGAGAAGCTCTTATTTTGGGATTTCTGACCTTGCGGGCTTACCAAAAGACCGTTACTATTTATACAGGAGTCGCTGGAATAAAACCAAACCAACTTTACATTTATTGCCACATTGGAACTGGGAGGGTAGAACCGGGCAAACTACACCAGTTTTTGTGTACACCAGTTACGATAGCGCCGAATTATTCTTAAACGGTAAAAGTTTGGGCATTCGAAAAAAAGATAAATCTTCGCCTCAAAACCGTTACCGTTTAATGTGGATGGATGTTAAATACGAACCCGGTACTTTAAAAGTTGTGGCATTCGATAGCCAGGGCAAGCCGGTAGCCGAAGAACAGATTATCACAGCAGGCAAACCTGCTAAAATTGTGCTTAGTGCTGACCGAAAGGAAATTATGGCAGATGGTAAGGATTTATCTTTCGTAACCGTTTCGGTGGTAGATAAGGATGGAAATCCATGTCCTACGGCAACTGATCAGTTAAATTTTGAGGTAAGCGGTGCAGGTAAGTTTAAGGCCGTATGTAATGGTGATGCCACCTCGCTCGAATCGTTTGTAAAACCTACCATGAAACTTTTTAGTGGTAAACTGGTGGTTGTAGTACAAGCGGATAAAAAACCTGGGGAGATAAAACTGAAAGTAAGTGGCAAAGGTTTAAAAGCGGCACAGGTTGAAATGCTGGCTAAATAATTTTAGCCCAGGTCGCATACTGGCTTTTTTGAATATATAATTTCTAAACCAAAAGTTTAACCGGCCATTTGTGTTAAATACCGCTAAAACTGAAAGTTTTAAAAGGTTGCAGCATTTTGCTGTGGCCTTTTAAATTTCCCTCCAATTGTAAAAATAAACATACCCCACAATTTCTGTTTCAAAATTGGGTTTAATGATAAAGGTTTTTATGCATAAACTGAATGTATAGGTACTGTTACAATTCACCTCCATTCAGATAATTTTTTAAATTAGCATATATTAACAAACCTGATCAGCTTATGGAAAAACTTAAAGAAGAAACCAAAATCAAAGCTTTCTTAAGCAGGATAAAAACAGAGTGGCCTGGAATAGTGGAGCGCTTTGAGTTTAAAACAAAAAGTGTAATCTACGTACATTTAAAAGAGGGCGTATCCAGTATGGATTTTCTGGGTAAACTTTCAAGACAGGTTGAACGTTTTGTCGATTTTACCATGCCAATTATCCTTTATCACATCGAAAGTGACGGTATGAATTTAAGATCACATCCAATTAACTGGTATTCATCCATTGCGCAAAGAAATAGTCAATAAACGGGGTTTTATACCTGCTTAACGCGTATTTAATGGTCAAAGTGTAAAGTTAAACGGAATAGTTGTGAAACTTTTTTTCCATTATTGTCAAATTTATTTGCCTGTAATTTTGGTTTTTGGGTTTTAATCCTATTTTTGGGTCTTTAAATTTAAAAACATCCAGTATAATGAAAAACGGAACAGTAAAATTTTTTAACTCAGAAAAAGGCTTCGGCTTTATTAAAGAAGAAGGCGGAACTGAGATTTTTGTGCATGCATCAGGCCTGATTGACGAAATCAGAGAAAATGATACAGTTGAATACGATGTTCAAGAAGGCAAAAAAGGCCTTAATGCAGTGAAAGTAAGAGTTGTTTAATTCTTCCCCTAAAAAGATTTTGAGCAGGATTTAGTCCTGCTTTTTTTATGCCTTATTTTTGGGGTTTGACTTCTTCCTGCCCAATTAAACGGAAATTAAACCTACAATAATGTCGTTCAGAAAATGAACAGTATCCGTTGAAAAAATTTCAGGCTCATTTCTAGTGAATTACCTTTTTTAACACTTTAGCCGGGCTTTTGCATAGCTGTTTTCTGGATTGGATTTTTATTTTTGTTATTGTCGATACAGTCGGCCGGAACCAGAAAACTACTTATTTTTGCAACTTTCTATTTTTTCAGTATCTACGCCCGCTACACACAATAAACGTCTGGATGAAGGCACTTTTATGGCAGCAGCCCAGTTTGTGATGGCACTTAACTTTGCGGCTGAATTTGAACTGCTAAGCCTTTCGGCCATGAATGTGCAGGCAGCCGCTAAAAAAGGCGGATTGGTATTTGTACGAAATGGAAAACTGAAAATGCATCCCGAAATTTACGATCACCTTTCGCTCATTTCCATTTCTTCTATTTGCGCCTCGAGCGTATATGTTCACGGACTCGATAAGATTTCAACAGCAATTATACACCTGCCTTACAGCGATGGTTTGTTGGATGTGAAAGGAGCAGAAGAAGATTATATGTCGTTTAAGCGCTTATGTAGCCCCATTTGCAGGTTTTTCCTCCTTCACCCTAAGAAAGTGCAATGGTCGGCAATTCTGGCTGCATTCAGGTTCTTTTTAATGGATGGCATTTGGGAAGTTGTTGGTTTTGTAGCCAGAGCCATTCACCAGGCCGATGCTGATGTGTGCTCGTGTGCACAACTTTTAGATGAAATGCAAAAACAGGATTGGTACTCCGGTTTTGCTGCAACCCTCCAAAATTTTCACCAATCCAGATATCCGTTAAGCAAGCAGGGTTTAACTGCTGAGCTTCCTGAGATGGCTTAAAACGGGTTTTATTTCAGATAATTTTCGAGCATTTCAACAATAGGACCGTCAATAGTTCTGTTGCCCATATTATTTAGCTTTTGCTGAGAAGAATTGTGTTTTTCGATGTATGTAGCTTCGGTTTTGTTGAACTTTAGATAACCTTGCTCAAAATACCGCTCCTCAATCTCAGAAGAAGAATCCAGTGAACGGAACCATAGTTTGATCAATGAACCTGTCATTTTATCAAAGTAAAGCCAGTGGTAAGTTGTTTCTGCATCTGCATTTGGAGGTAAATCAAGACGTTGTATTTCCAGGATAATTGTTTCTGAATTTTGGAAGAAGTATAAAACCTTGTATTTAGCCGACATGCGGCAAAAATAAGACTTAATTTTTGATCAGAAAAGGGAATTATGTTGTTTAGATTGAATTAAGATTAATACGTTAGTTGTATAAAATGCAGATGGGCTGGTAATCAGGAGGGTATTGGATAGGTTGTCATCCTGAGCCTGTCGAAGGATCTATGTAAATTGCTAATGAGGCGTTTCGACAGGCTCAACGTGACAAGCTTAAAGAGAAAGCAAGGTTTGATACAACAAAACCTAATGTTTTTCGCCTTTAATTACTTTGAACAGGTGAAAAACATGCGGAAATAATACATCCATACTTTCTTCTACACCATTTTTGGAGCCGGGGAAGGTAAGCACAAGCGTTTGGCCAATAAAACCTGCCACTCCGCGCGAAAGCATGGCATAAGGCATGCGTTCCTGTCCATAATGGCGGGCAGTTTCCATAATGCCGGCTATGGGTTTATCAATTAGGGGCAAAATGGCTTCTGGTGTTACATCGCGGGGAGAAAGGCCTGTACCTCCGGTAAAGATCAACAGCTGGAAACCAGCATTGCTCAATTCCGTAGCTTTATCGCCAATGGCTTTAACTTCATCAGGCACGATTTCGTATTTTTCAGTATCGATACTAAATTGCTCCAGGCGGGCCATAATGGCTTTGCCAGAGCTATCTTGCGCTTTATTTTCGTAAACAGAATCAGAGCAAACCACAACCGCTGCCTTTATTTCAGGAAACCGTGCATTTTTAAGATCGGTTTTGCCACCCGATTTTTTAAGCAATTTAATATTGGCTATTTCTACACCTTTATCAATCGGTTTCAGCATATCGTACATGGTCAACGCTGCAACAGAAGCACCGTGCATGGCCTCCACTTCTACACCGGTTTTGTAAACGGTATGCACTTCAACGGTAATAATTACCTCCAGATTAATGATTTCGTAAGTAATTGCCGTATATTCTACCGGGAGCGGATGACAATCGGGAATAACATCACTGGTTTTTTTAACGCCAAACAGCCCGGCAGCGCGTGCAAATTCGAACACATCACCCTTGGGTATTTTGCGCTGTTCAATGGCATCAATCGTTTCCTGTTTCGATACTTTTACCGTAGCGGTAGCAATGGCAATCCTTAAGCTGTTCGTTTTTTTTGTGATATTAACCATGTTACATATTTTCTTTCCACTGGTGGGTGGAGTCTTCAAAAATTTCTTTTCCCCAAACCGGTAATTCGGCTTTTAAACGTTCTACCACTTCACTGCAGGCATCAATGGCTGGTTTGCGGTGAGCAGATGAGGTAAACACAAATAAGCAGATTTCGCCTGCATTTATGGTGCCTAAACTGTGGTAAACGTGCATGCAGCTAAGCGGATATTTCGCAAAAACAGCTTCTCTGATCTCGTGCATTTTTTCGAGCGCAAGGGGTTCGTAGGTGGTGTATTCGATTGCAGCAACCAATTTGCCGGCTATTTCATCTTTGCGCACCTGGCCCATAAAAATGCTGTGGCCACCAATGCCTGTTTTGCTGCTGTGTTTGGCAATGCTATCGGCAATAAAAGCGGGTTCTATTTTGCCTTGTACAAATATGTTTTTGATCTTCTTGTCGCTCATGTTAAGGTCTCATAAAATAGTCTCTCCATTTAACAATTCCACCTTTTAAGCTGTATATTTTCTTGCTGTTGCCAAATTTTTCCTGGAGTGTTTCGGCAGCGGCAACACTTCTGATGCCATGCTGACAAATTAAAACCACATGTTTTTGCGAAAATCCTTTGGTAATAAAAGCGTTCAATTCTGACATCGGCACCTGTGTGAAAACCTGTTTATCCAATACCGGTACCTCATGTTTTTCGCGTACATCGATCAGGATAACAGATTCTTGTTGCCTGAGTTTGGTAAGTGCCGCGGTATCTATTTCTTCGTATCCGTGGGGCGCTTCGCTGGTATCCTGATATTCCATATTTAAAAATTCAGCAACTGATTTGGGCAGTACATAATCACTGCTCTGGCTAATGTTGATGATATATTGCTGGTGTGTAAGTAAGTTGTAGTTTAATATTTTATTGTTTAGCGGCTGGCCGGTTTTGGTAATCAGTTTAATGGTTTCTGCCGCTGCCATGGTACCAATTATCCCCGGTAATACTCCAAGAACCCCATTTTCTGCACAATTTGGGATTTCGCCCTTGCCGGGAGGCACTGGAAAAATATCGCGGTAGTTGGTGCTTCCTGCTAAATTATCTGCAGCATTAAATATGGCCAGCTGGCCTTCAAATCCCGAAACGGCTGCAAATATTAAAGGTTTGTTAAGCAGGGCACAGGCATCGTTAATCAGGTATCGCGATTCAAAATTATCGGTACCATCTAAAATATAGTCGTAGCGGGATAAAATATCGAGGATATTGCCTTTTTGTAGCCGGATAGGGTGGGTAACGATCCCAATCTGGGGATTCATTTCCTGTAATCTTTTTGAAGCAACCTCTGTTTTTAATTTTCCGATATCGGGCGTCGTAAACAGAATCTGACGGTGCAGGTTGGATAAAGAAACGGTATCATCATCAACAATACCCAAATGGCCTATTCCTGCCGCTGCCAGGTACTGTAATGCCGGACAGCCCAGTCCGCCCGCGCCAATAACCAGCACTTTTGCTTTTAAAAGCTGCTGTTGCGCTGCTTCACCAAATCCTTTCAGGATAATTTGCCTGTTGTATCGTTCTGCACTCATTTTTTATCCCCCGGAAAAAGGCGGCATGATGGCCAATATATCGTTTTGGTTAATGATGCTGTTTGCCTGTACCAGTTGATTGTTTAACGCAAATTTGTATTTCATACCTTTTAACTCCGGGAATAAAGTTTCCAGGTGCATTTTTAAGCTATCGGTGTCGGCAATTTCAGCGATATCAATTTTTTGATCGCTGATAAACTCGGCAATTTTTCCAAAACTGATGATTTCAATTTTCATGGGGCTAATTTACCTGTAAGATGTTGATTTTGCTCAATCCTTTTACAAATCGTCTGCCAGTGGCAAAATCGCTTGCAGTAATTACGGCAATATTACCTTTTTCGGTTTTGGCCGGATCTGTATCGTAACTGGTAAGTACCAGCAACTGGTTACCGGTTGGCGAGTTAAAAATTTCATTCCATGAATATACCACCTTATAATTGTCGGTAGCCGTAAATACCAGGTAGAACTCGCTCAGCTTTTTAGGCGAATCGGTATCGATTTCTACTTTGGCCAGAATATCTTTCAATAACACGCCTTTTACATTTTTAATGCTGCTTTTGCGCTGCATTAAGTGGTTAAAAACGGTAATACTATCCAAACTAATGGTTTTGTATTGTTTTAAATCGGCCATGGCAACCGTTAGGTTTGTCTTAACCTTTCCTTCAATTACAAATTGTTTGCTTTCTTGTGCCTGGGCAGCAAAAGCTGTAAATAATAAAGCTATAAATAAATATTTCATCTTAAGCATGGGTAAAAAGGAGTTTATAAGCAGCTAAGGCCAGCACGCAGGCCAGTACATTTTTTAATACGGTTTGCGGGAATTTCAGCGCACCAAAATAGGCACCACAAATGCCACCTGCAAAGGCAACACCCACATAAGCCAGCATGTGGCTGTTAAATTCAAAACCTTTGATTAATTGGCCACCCAAACCCGAAACTGAGTTAACAAAGATAAAAGCAGCGCTAATGGCTGCGGTTTGTTTCTGATCTGTCCATTTTAACAGCAGTAATACAGGTGAGAGGATAATGCCGCCGCCGATACCGATCATGCCCGACAAGAGGCCAATAATGCCACCAATGGCCAGTGATAAAGGAATATTTGATGGTTTAAAATCTTTGGGATCGGTGTTTTTAAAAAAGAAAAAACGAATTACAGGGATCAGTAACAGCACACCCAGTATTTTTTTGTAGATGGAACTTTCGATTGCCATCATACCGCCCACAAAGGAGAGTGGGATAGAGGCTAAAGCAAAAGGCCAAAAGGTTTTCCATTTAAAATGCCCGCCACGATAAAATTGAATAAAAGAAGTGGAGGAAACAAAAAGATTGAGTAACAGGGCTGTGGGTTTCATTACGGCAGGCGAAATGGCAAAAATGGCCATTAGTGCCAGATAGCCACTTGCCCCGCCATGACCTACTGAGGCATATAAAAAGGCAACAATAAATAGTAAACAGTAAAACAGGATAAAGCTCTCTTGCATAGTTATTGGGGTAAAATGAGTACTGTTACAGTTTCTCCTGCTTCGAAATTTTCTTGCGTTTCGTTTAAGCAAATAAGGCAATTGGATTGGGCGAAGGAACTCAGCCGGTATGATTCCTGCGCACCTAGCGGGCTAACTTTTCCGTTTTCATATTTACCTTTCAGGAAATGGGTGAGTCCGGCAGGTTTGTTATAGCGATGGCTAAGCACGGCCTGAACTTCGGTTACAGGATTGCTTTTTAGCGATAAAACCTTAATAGCTGGCAGTACATAATTATAATAGCAGCTTAGTACAGAAGATGGATTGCCGGGTAAACCAAATACCAGTTTTTGGTTATATGTACCAAAGTACAACGGTTTGCCTGGTTTCTGTTTAACTTTATGGAAAACCTGCTTTACCCCGCAACGCTTAGCCGCTTCAATCACGAAATCATAATCACCTACACTCACTCCACCAGTTAGGAGCACTAAATCATGTTTATCTAATGCTGTTTGAAGCACGTTTTGCAGGATGTTCAGGTCATCATCGGCCTCATAAACTGTAAGATCGGCTATGCCTTCAGTTTTTAGAGCAGCTGCAAGTGAATAAGAATTAGATTCGTATACCTGACCAAAAGCCAGTGCCTCACCAGGTTTTTGCAATTCCTTACCAGTTACAATCAGGGCAATCTGTGGCAATGGAAATACGCTTACTTCGGTAATGCCGATACCTGCTAAAAAACCAATGGCGGCCGGACTCAGCAAATCTCCTTTTTCCATGGCCAATGCACCGGCAGCAATTTCAGAGCCTATGCCGCGTACGTTTGAACCTGATTTTAAGTTGGTATCCTGCAAGGTAATTTTATCGCCTGTCCGGGTAATTTTTTCCTGCATCACCACGGTATCGGCTCCATCTGGTAAGGGTGCGCCGGTAAATATCCTGCTGGTTTCGCCTGCATTAATAGTAAGATTGGTTGAGGTACCCGCTGCCATTTCGCCAATCAACTGCAATTCTTTTTCACAATCTGCAAATTTCAGGGCATAACCATCCATTGATGATTGTCTGAAAGCGGGAATATCGAATCGTGCATAAATATCGGCTGCCAGTACATAGCCAGAGGCCTGTTCGAGATTGATCACAACAGGGGCTAAGCGTGTAATATTTTCAGAAATAAGGTCTTTTGCTGCTTTAACGCTAATCATGAATGTTTTATCCTCCAATGGTAATCATACTCCGGTTTTGAATGGTGGTGGCATCAATTTTTTCAAAATCGGGTACCAATTGTCCGCCAAGGGCTTTTTTCTTGCTCCAAATGGCTGCTTCAATAAGTGGGAGTATGGCTTCTTTTTTTCTGAGCGCCGTAAGCAAATCGGTTTCGCTATCCGAAAAGAGGCAGTTTTTTAATTTGCCATCAGCCGTTAGGCGCATGCGGTTGCAGGTATCGCAAAATGGGTTGGTCATGGTGCTGATCACGGCAAATGAGCCATCGTGACCGGGTATCATAAAGTTTTTAGCGGTATCGTGTGCTTCACCTTTTAGTGCCAGTACCGTAAAATCTTTTTCTATAATGGCTAAAATTTCAGCTAACGAAAACATTTTGTTGCTGGTCCATCTGTTACCGCTAAAGGGCATAAACTCAATAAACCGCACCTGGATGGGGTTGTGTTTGGTCCAATTGATAAAATCGGTAATTTCATTATCATTGAGGCCTTTCATTACCACCATGTTAATTTTGACCCTGATTTTGTGCTGCAAAAGCAGTTCTATATTACCACGTACCTGATGGAATACATCTCTCCGGGTAATGAGGAAAAATTTTTCGGGTTGCAGTGTATCGAGACTAATATTGATGGATTTAATGCCGGCTGCGGTTAAAACAGGTAACATTTCGGCAATTCGGGTTCCGTTGGTGGTAATCGTCAGCTCAACAGGCAGTTTACCCAGCGCGGTAATAATTTCAGCGGCATCTTTACGTACCAGGGGTTCGCCACCGGTGAGCCTGATTTTCTTTACCCCATTTGCTACAAATATTTCGGCAAGCTGGATAATTTCGGCTGTTTGCATTAACCGCGAAGCAGGAGTGAAATCGTATTCTTCTTCGGGCATGCAATAAAAGCAGCGGAAATTGCAGTTATCAGTAAGTGATATCCGTAAATAATCGTGCACCCTACCGAAAGAATCTGTTATCATTTACCACGTGTGATTTGATGTAATCCCGTTCTTGTTGCGCTTTAATTAGCAATATTGAACAGTTTTAAATCGGGTTTTCTGGTGAAATACGTTGGCTGATGCTAAAATATTCCGTTATTTAATGCTAATTTATGCATTATCTGTTAAAAGGTAATGAAAAAACAGTTAAAAGAACGCAGAAAATGACAATTCGTTTCGGTAAAAGCAGTTGTAAGCTTATTAGAACGGATCGGAATGGAAAGCTTCTAGATGGGTACAGTTTAAACCAATGCTGTTAAATAGTTCGGTAATTTCTTTTGTCCAGTCTTTATTCGAATCTACGCGGAGAATCTTATCGTTATCCCACAAATCGATATTCCATTTAATTTCTTTGAAGTAACGGTTCAACAGCGGACTAATTTTACTTAATTCGCTATCGGTGAATACATTTGTTTTGAAAACAGAGATCATAACGTAAGATTTTAGGTTTATTTTATGCTGTAGACGGATGACTTCAGGAATTACTTTAAATTTTTTGAAAATAATTAAGTTTTTTCTCAGCGGGAGGCATTATTAGTTTTTCCCGCAGATTTAAGGAGATAATCGCAGATTTTATTTTAGTTTTTTCTGCGTGCATCTGCGTTATCAGCGGGAGGCTTATTAGTTTTTCCCGCAGATTTAAGGAGATAATCGCAGATTTTATTTTAGTTTTTTCTGCGTGCATCTGCGTTATCAGCGGGAGGTTTATTAGTTTTTTTCCGCAGATTAAAGAAGATTTTCGCAGATTTTATTTTTTATTTTACTTTTTCTCAGCGTGCATCTGCGTTATCAGCGGGAGGTTATTAGGTTTTTCCCGCAGATTTAAGGAGATATTCGCAGATTTTATTTTAGTTTTTTCTGCGGTCATCAGCGCCATCAGCGGGAGGTTTATTAGTTTTTCCCGCAGATTAAAGGAGATATCCGCAGATTTTATTTTATCAGCTAATTATGCTTTTAACATATCAGCGGGAGATCTTATCACCAATTAGCGAGCTTTTGGATGCTCTTATCAATCATCTTTTTATCCGCTTCGGTAACCGCTAAATCAGTCGCAGTTTTAAAATGTTTTAACGCCTTTTTATTGTCAATACCGCTATACAGGTTGCCCAGTAACGAAAAATAAAGGTGGTTATCGTTGAGCTCCAGCTTTTCTGCCTCTGCTATTGCGGCCACTTTTCCGTTGGTTTTAGCGAGTGCAAAAGTGCGGTTCATGGCTATAATGGGCGAATATTCGAGAATGAGCAGCTGGTTGTACAATTGCAAAATGTTTTCCCACTTTTCAGTGCTGTCTGCTTTATGGGTATGCCAGTAGGCTATGGCTGCTTCCAAATGGTATTTACTCAGTGTACTGCCTGTTGATGCCCTGTTGAGGTAATAAATGCCCTGATCGATTAACTCCCGGTTCCATAATTTTTCGTCTTGTTCTTCGTATAAAACAGGAGTGCCATCAGCATCCGTACGGGCATCGAACCTGGAAGCATGGAAACACATGAGTGCAAATAAAGCATTAACTGCCGGTAAATCGGTAATGGTATTGCTAATGAGCAGGTAATTTAGCCGCATGGCCTCTGCACAGACATCTTTACGGAGCGTAGTATCGTTTGACACAGAATAATAACCTTCTGAGAAGAGGAGATACAAAGTAGTGAGCACAGTTTCGAGTCTTTGGTTAATAGCTGTAACTTTAGGCTGCTCGATTTTGATTCCCGTTTCTTTGAGCTTTTCTTTGGTCCGTTTTAATCTTTTGTAAATGGTATCCTTAC
The DNA here is from genome assembly GCF_000812965.1 of Pedobacter kyungheensis. Taxonomy (GTDB): domain Bacteria; phylum Bacteroidota; class Bacteroidia; order Sphingobacteriales; family Sphingobacteriaceae; genus Pedobacter; species Pedobacter kyungheensis. The sequence goes on along the minus strand of NZ_JSYN01000020.1, from coordinate 153,994 downwards.
CGGTCAAAAATCCATCGGCAATTTCCTGTACCCCAAAGCCACACAAGAGATTTAATGCCAAAGCAATCTGGGCTTCTTTCGAAATTACCGGATCACAAATGGTAAACATCATGGCCAGCTGGCTGTCGTTAATGTTTTTGTCTGATAAATCGAGATCGATTTCCGTTTCTTTTTCTACTTCGATCTGAATTTGGTTAACCAGTTTTTGTTCGAAAATAGTATGATGCCTTAGGTAATTTTTGGTTTTGTTTTTAGCAACGGTATACAGCCAGGCAGTCGGATTTTCAGGGATGCCTTTCATACTCCACGATTCGGTAGCGGTTAGAAAAGTGTCGCTCACAATATCTTCGGCTGTTTCGATATGCGCTATGCCGAAGCGGTAACAGAGCACCGAAACGATTTTGCGGTACTCTGTTCTGAATAAATGTGGTATCAGTGCGCTTTCTTCCATTTACGGCTTAAAGATAGGCTTTTTGATTATGCAGTTGGGGTAACAGCCATTCTGATTTCTACATTACCACCTAATTTTAGAATCGGGCAACCCTTGGCAATTTCTGCTGCTTCATCATAATCTTTGGCTCTGATTAACACCAAACCGCCAATAGATTCTTTAATTTCTGCGTAAGGACCGTTGATTACATTTTTATCGGCATGCACTACGCGGCCTTCCAGATCCCAGCGTTGCAGGGGCCTAACCAATTTGTCTTGCGCGGCTATCCCACCAAACCAGTCTTGCCATTGTTTAATCGAATCCTGAAGCATCTCAGGTGAGGGTTGGTCTTCGTGGGTAAATGCCCTACGGAAGATCAATAAAAATTCGTTCATTTTATTGCTTTAAAGGTTAATTATTTTGTTTCGCGCAGAGGTCGGTGGCGACACCAACTTCTAAGACTAATACTTGAATTTTGTATGAAGGAAAAGATATTATGCTGAACATTCACTTATCCAATCATTTCTCTTATCCAAACATACCAACTTTATAGCTACCTACTGCATTTGGAAAAGCAAGATTTAAGCGGTTCCAGGTGTTGATGTTGGTTACCAAGAGCGTAAGTTCGATCATTTCTAACTCTGAAAAATGTGCAGTAGCTTCCAGATATACCTCATCGGTAACATGTGCAGCGGTAACAGCTTCGGCCCAGGCTAGTGCAGCTCTTTCGCGATCAGTATAATATGGGGTTTCTCGCCAGGCGCTCAATCCGTAAAGGCGTTGCTCGGTTTCGCCGTTGGCGCGGGCATCTTTCGAGTGCATATCCAGACAGTAGGCGCAGGCATTGATTTGAGATACACGGAAATCAACCAGCTCGATAATGGTAAGGCCAATTGACGATTTTTTTAATTGCTGTCCCATTTCCAATAAAGGTTTTAAAGCGTTCATTCCTTTTGCGAATACATTAATTCTCTTTTCCATTTTGTTTTAATTTTGATTGTTAAAACCTAATGACACGCGAACGCCAGAAATTGGACAGATTTTGAAAGTTTTTTAAAATAAAATTTTGAAATTTATTTAATATATTGATTATCAGTTAAATAAATTTATGTGTTAGGCTTTCGTCTATTGGATTTTAAGTCTAATCCTCAGCAAAGAGCCGGTTAAAATGATTTTCGAGGTGATTGCGCATGGCATTGCGAAAAAGTTCGGGCGATCCGTTTTCCAGAATATCAACCAGGCCTTTGTGCGATACGAATTTGTGCAATTGGCCCTGTTTTTTGAGCAAGCCACTGTTGTGCACAAAATCAAATATTGGCAATAGCATACTCTGGAATTTCCTGAGGGTCTCATTACCGGTAATATCGTACAGTTTACCATGAAAAGCAATTTCGTGTTCGATATTAAACAAATGATCCTGCGAGGCGTCGGGTTCGTTATCAACAATCGTTCTCAGTTCTTTTAAATCCTCGTCTGTAATGCGCTGGAATAAAAAATCGGCCATTCCGATTTCGAGCACCAGCCTGATCTCGAAGATTTCTTTTAGGGTGCCCTGATCCAGAATGTGGGGGTTCATGCTTTTAGAGAGGATGCCAAATAAATCCGGACTGGTAATAACGGCACCTTTTTTCTTTTTCGATTCGATCAGGCCCATCATACGCAAGCGCAACATGGCCTCGCGCACCACAGTACGACTAACGCCCAGTGCAGCACAAAGTTCGAGCTCGGTAGGGATGCTGTCACCAACCTTTAATTTACGCTCCTGCAAAAGCTGAACAAGCTTATCTTCTACACGATCAACCAACGAACTGGTATCCACTTGTTTAAAATCACTGATGCTATCCATTATTATGTATAATTTATTTTTATTCCAAAAACGGCTTTTAAGGCTGCTTAAAGCGCAAATATAAAGCTAAGTACTTAAACTATAGTTGAGAATAAGCAGAAATTATTTGCAATTAAATAAAATAAATCGGTACTTAGTATTATTATGTATAACATAATACAAATAAAGATAACCAAATTATGAAAGAAACTTACTTCAAACTCATCAGGCTTAGCTTGCCCATGTTGCTACTCTTTGCAACGATTTCGGCATTTGCCCAGCAAACCATTACCGGTAAGGTTACCGACGCCAGCGGGCAGGGGATTCCGAGCGTTACAGTAATGATTAAAGGAACTAAAAACGGAACTTCAACAAGTCCGGCGGGCGCATACAGCATTAAAGCCAATAAAGGCGATGTGCTGGTTTTCAGTTTTACCGGCTACTTAAGTCAGGAAATCAATATTCAGGAACAAAGCAGCATTAACATTAAGCTTTTAGAAGATAGTAAAGGTTTGGATGAAGTAGTGGTGGTGGGCTATGGAACGCAAAACCGCCGCAGTGTAACCAACTCTATTGCTAAACTGGATAAAGAAGTACTGGCCAATACGCCACGTTCAAATGCAGCTTCGGCATTACAGGGTACTGTTCCAGGTTTGCAGGTGGTTACAACTTCTGGTCAGCCAGGGGCTGCACCTGCTATTTTACTGCGTGGTGGAGCATCTATTAACAGCCCGGGAGCGCCACTGGTAATTGTAGATGGGGTAATCCGTTCGTTGAGTGATATTTCTTCGGAGAATATCGAATCAATCGAAACCTTAAAGGATGCTTCTGCAACAGCCATTTATGGAGCAAGAGCCAATAACGGGGTGATTTTAGTGACCACCAAAACCGGTAAATCAGGCAGTTCGCAAATTGCCTATAAATTTACCGGAGGCTACAACCAGGAACGTAAAGGCTACAACTATATGGGGGCCGGCGATTACATTTATTATACCCGTTTAGGTTATTTAAATGCCGGTCGTACCCTGGCACAAGCCAATGCATCGCGCGGTTTAGGCCTTTCTACCAATGCTGCAGATCTGGCCAGTTTTGATATCAGGACTTATGTTCCAGGTACTACCGTACTACCTGCTGGCTGGCAAGTGCTAAACGATCCTTATGGCGGACAGATTATGTACAAAGACCATGGCGGAGAAGTTGAAGATCTTGTTTTTCAGAATACTTATACCAAAGACCATTATGTAAGTGCCAGCGGTGGTAACGACAAAGGCAAATATTTTGCAGCTTTTGATGCTTTTAACGAAGACGGGGTAATTGTGGGTTCTAAATACAAACGTTATACAGGCGATATTAATGGCTCTTACAAAATTAAACCGAATCTGGAAATCAGTTCAGGTGTAACGCTTTCCACTTCATCACAGCTGGGTACCATTGGCGGCGAGGTGAATACTTTATACAGGAGTTTGGCCATCTGGCCAACTTTTAATCCCTGGATTGACGAAGCCAAAACCGTGGCAAACCCAGGCAATAGCGCCAGTGATGGTAACCCTTTATACTGGTTGGGGCGTTTAGACCGCTCGAACGAAGTAAACCGTGTGGTAGCCAATGCAGCTGTGAAATGGGATATCATTCCCGGGCTTTACTTCAAAGCAACCGGAAATGCTTACTTGTTTGAAACCCTTGATCAGTCGTTTCAAAAATCGACACAAACCTACGCACAGGTTTTTGCCAATTCAGGAAGCAGTACTACCAGGACTTCGAGCAGTACTTTTGGCCGCGATTTCCAAACCCAATACAATGGAATATTGAACTACACCAAAAGCTTTGGCAAACACAATTTTAATGTAATGGGTGGGGGCGAGTATTTCGATGTAAAATCTTACGGTTCGCAGGTATTAGGGCAAAATGCGCCTACTGATGATATCCCGACAGCAAATGCCTCAACCACTTTTGCCGCAGGAAACAATTATACCACCCGTACTGAATATAAAATTCAATCGGCGTTTGGCCGTTTTGCTTACGATTTTGATCAGAAATATCTTTTTACAGCGGTATTCAGGATGGATGGAGCTTCAAGTCTGGCCAAAGACAACAGAAATGGTTTCTTCCCGGGCCTTTCGGCAGGATGGAATGTACACCGTGAAGCTTTTTTCAAAAATTCTAAAATCAGTCAGGTAATTTCGAGTTTAAAACCAAGAATCAGCTACGGACAGAATGGAAATATTGCAGGTTTAGGCCGGTACGAAACACAAGGGGTTTACAGTTTGCAGGGAAATTATAACGGAAGCGCAGGCTTTTTAAATACCGGCATTATCAACAGCGAGCTGCGTTGGGAAAAAAGTAAAACCACCGATTTAGGTTTGGATATGGGTTTACTGAACGACCGCATTACCGTAATTTTTGATTATTATAACCGTAAAACAAGCGATCTGTTAACCAATTTGGATCTACCCAGTTATACCGGTTTCTCTAGTTTCAGGACCAATTTAGGAACTTTTCAGAATAAGGGTGTAGAGATTGGGGTAGATGCGCGGATCATTAGTAAAGGCGATTTGAAATTAAATGCTGGTGCCAATGCCTCTTTTGTTAAAAATAAAATCTTACAACTGCCATTTAACGGCAACGCCAATAACAGACAAGGTGGATTACAGATTTACGATCCGGCAGTAGGCCAGGTAGTTTGGGTAGGTGGTTTACAGGAAGGTCAGCCATTAGGCAATATTTATGGTTACCGTCAGGTTTCCATTTTTAAAGATGCTGCCGAGATTGCCGCTGTTGCAGGTAACCGAACCGATGCCATTGCGGGCATAACCGGCCCTAATTTACCAGCTGGAACCAACGGAAGAATTACTCCAGGTGATGTAAACTGGGAAGATGTAAACGGCGATAACATTATCGATACGCGTGATCAGGTGTATTTGGGCAATATTTATCCAAAATGGACAGGTGGATTTAACTTCAATGCCAGTTATAAAGGCTTTGGTTTATACAACAGATGGGATTTTGCATTGGGCCATACCATTTACAACGATTTGGTAGCGCGTACGCTGGGCAACTATCAGGGTACCTTTAATTATATCGATTTGCAGGCACAGGCCTGGTCGCCAACCAATACTGATACCGATATTCCAAAAGTTTATTATGCCGATCAGGTTGCTGGTTCGAAACAAAATTATACCCGTGCCAACAATGGTAATGCTGTGTTAAATGGCAACAATTCGCGTTTTTACGAAAAAGGCGATTACCTGTGCCTGAGAGAAGTTACCCTTTCTTACGATTTACCGAAAGGATTGCTGCAGAAATCGAAATTCTTTAACAATGCCAAAATTTATGTAACGGGCAGTAACTTGTTGTACATCACCAAATTTTCTGGCCCATCGCCCGAACCACCGGTATCACTCGGCGCAATTACCGGCATATATTCGGGAACTTACCCAACACCGAGAACATTTATTATGGGCGTACAACTTGGGTTTTAACAATAATTAAGGATAGACATGAAAAAGATATTTAGAAATATAGGATTAGTAATTGGCCTGTTCGGATTAACCTTAAGCGGATGCAAAAACGGATTAGACCTGAGTCCGGTGAGCAGTTTAAGCGATGCCAGTTACTGGCAAACGGCCGATCAGTTTGATGCTTTTGTAAATGGCGTGTATGCCAGGTTCAGGGGGCACAATTCAAGTTTTCAGTATTTGGGTGAGCTGCGGTCTGATATTTTTGGTACTGATCCCGGATCTACAGCCACATTTACCGGTGAGGCAACCCAAGGTTTGGAGCGCATGTGGCTACAAACTTTAGATGCCGATAATGCCGGTGTAAGTGCATTTGGTGGTTTTTACAGCAATATTAACCAGATCAATTTGCTCATTCAGAAATTAAACAGCACCAGTATTTTAGCCGATGCCAAAAAGAAAAACTACCTGGCCATGGCTTATGGTTTGCGTGCTTTTTATTACTTCCAGATGTACCGGAGCTGGGGAAAGGTAATTATACAAACCGAACCAACCACCACTGTTGATGTAGCCAACCTCGCCAAACCCGCTTCCAGCGAAGCTGAGGTAATGGCATTAATTAAAGCGGATATCGACCTTTCGAACAACAATTTCGGAACAAGCTATGCTTTTGATAGCAAAAACAAAAAAGGATTCTGGTCTAAAGCCGCTACTCAAATGCTCAAGGCCGAGGTTTACCTGTGGAATGCACACCGTGATGGAGGCAATGCTGATGCTACCGTGGCTAAAACAGCTTTAACAGAAATTCAAAGCAATGTTACCACCTCTTTGCTGCCTAACTATGCCGATGTTTTTTCAACCACAAATAAGGATAATAATGAAATTATTTTCGCTTCGAAAAATAAGCTCGATGAAGCAACTTTAGGTTTTATTGGCAACTTTGTGCCTCAAACCGGGCTGATAGTTAACTTTTACGATTCGCTGGCTAACCGCAAATTTGATGTAGCTACCGATAATTATGGAGGATTGTTGCGGGCACCGACTAAAATTGCAACTTACCGCAAATTCAGTAACCTCGATGTTCGGAAAAATATCAGCATACAGGCGGCCTACGCTAAAAATACAGCAGGTGCTTATACCATTGCAGGGGCTTTCCTTAAAAAATACCTGGGCGAACAAAACGCAGGAAACAGAGTTTATACCAACGATTACGTAATTTACAGGTATGCCGATTTGTTGCTTTTATTGGCCGAAGCCAAGGTAATGCTGGGCGAAAACCCTGCAACGGAAATTAACCTGGTAAGGGCAAGGGGTTATGCTGCAAATTACAACGTGGCTACTTTGGGCTATCCGAACCAAACGGTAGACAGTAATCCGAACGAAGCCATTTTAAAAGAACGTTTTCTGGAATTTGTAGGCGAGGGCAAGCGCTGGTACGATTTAAGACGTATGGGCGACACTTATGTTTACGAATATACACCAGTTACAGCGGCAACAGCTTATAAATTGTTGTGGCCATTAGACCGTGGTACATTAACCAATAACAGGGCGCTTAACCAAAATCCGGGCTATCCTGTATTTTAAAACATTGCTGGTATGCGCTCGGGGTGCATACCGGCACTTAAATTAATTATTACCAATATATCATATGCAAAACATTAAATTAGAAGGTCTTATCGCAGCTCCTTTTACCCCCTTTCATGCTAACGGCGAATTAAACCTGGAAGCGATTCCGAAATACTATCATTTTTTGAAAAAAAATGGTGTTACAGGTGCCTTTATCTGTGGATCAACAGGCGAGGGAGTTTCCTTAACCAAAGAAGAAAAAATGAAGGTTGCTGAAGCATGGGGCAAAGCAACAGCGCAGGATGCTGATTTTAAAGTAATGACTTTATTAGGAGGCACCTGTCTGGCCGACTGTAAATCGCTGGCTAAACATGCTCAGGAAGTAGGGTTATACGGGGTTTCCTTTACCGCGCCTTCTTACTTCAAACCTGGTAATGTTGCTGTTTTAGCCGAAATGTGTGCCGAAATTGCAGCCGAAGTTCCCGATATGCCCTTTTATTACTATCATATTCCCGTATTGACAGGTGCAAATCTCAATATGATCGATTTGCTGGCCGCTGTAGATGGTAAGATCCCCAATTTTGCCGGTGTAAAATACACCCACGAAGATTTTATGGATTTTCTTTCCTGCATGAATTTTAATGGTGGTAAATACGATATGCTGTGGGGCCGCGACGAAAATATGCTTTCGGCATTGGTTTTAGGCACAAAAGGGGCTGTAGGCAGTACCTTTAATTACCTTACGCCCTTATATAAACAGTTAATTGATGCTTTTGAACAGAACGATCTGAAAACTGCAGCCACACTTCAGCAAAAATCGATAGATTTTATTCGTTTACTGGGTAAATATGGCGGCATTGCAACAGGTAAAGCTTATATGAAACTCGTAGATATGGATTGTGGCGAATTCAGGCTACCTGTAAAAAATATGGGCCAACAGCAATTTGAAAAATTTAAAAGTGAAGTCGAAAGTTTAGACTTTGCGGCTTTCAGGTCTGCACATTAAACAAATTAACAGAAAAGGTTTAAAGGTAAAGTGCATCGGCTTAATTATCGTTAGGCAATTGTTATCTTTATTTAAATCCCGATTCGCATTAATGAAAAAACTCTTTTTATACCTTATTTTCTTGCTCACCGCTATTTCATTTTCAAAATTACAGGCGCAGCAGCATATTCAAACCATAGGTTGGAATGTGGTAGCTAAAATTCCGCCTGCGCCAATACAAAGCCAGTCTATTGGTTTGGCCGGCGCCATTACGGGTAGTCACCAGCATTTACTTTTCATTGCCGGGGGAACAAATTTTCCAGATAAAATGCCTTGGGAGGGCGGGAAGAAGAAATATTACGATGATATTTTTATCTACCGTAAAATGGCTCGTGGATTAGCCTTAAGGCCCTATCAAGCCAAATTACCTTTCCATCTGGCTTATGCGGCAGTATGCAGCACACCCGGTGGAATTGTTATCGCCGGTGGCGAAAATGAAACCGGTCTGAGCCAAAAAGCTTTTATCATGCAATGGGAAAACGGGAAGGTAACCCTTAATTCCCTTCCCGATTTACCCGAAGGCCTAACCAATGCTGCTTTAACCCTGGTGGGCGATATTTTATATCTGGCAGGGGGCGAAACAACCGGTGGGGCCACCGATCAGTTTTTAACGCTCGATTTGAAAAATACAGCAGCAGGCTGGAAAAAATTAATTAACCTGCCTCAACCCGTTTCGCATACGGTATTGTTAACCGCAGGAACGAAAATTTTTGCAATCGGCGGCCGAAAAGGCAATTCGGGCGATACCAGTACCATTTATAAAAATGTATGGATGTTTGATATCAAAAATCCCGTTTGGAAAGCCAAAACATCTTTGCCTGTCCCATTATCTGCAGCTTGTGGTGTTAGTGCGCAACAAGAATTGCTGGTATTTAGTGGCGACGAGGGTAAAACTTTCCATCAGGTAGAAAGGCTGATCGGGGAAATAAATCGAGAGAAAGATGAAGAAAGAAAAGCAAAACTGAACCAAAGTAAAGCGGTTATTCAGGCTGCACACCCTGGTTTTAGCCGCAAAGTATTGAAGTATGATATTGCACATAATGTCTGGACAGCAATTCCGGGCGCAATGCCTTACGGAACGGTTACCACCCAGGCTGTGTGGTTCGAAAATGAAATTATTATTGCAGGAGGGGAGATTAAAGCAGGCGTACGCACGCCTAAAATTCTATCTGGTAAAATAAAAACAGCCAAATGAAAGAAACAAAAAGATATGCATGGGTAGTGGTTGGTTTACTTTGGTTTGTGGCCCTGCTCAATTACATGGACCGCCAAATGCTCTCTACCATGCGGCCGGCCATGCAGGTAGATATACAAGACCTGCAATCGGCAACCAATTTTGGCTATTTAATGGCCATTTTTCTGTGGATTTATGGTTTTATGAGCCCCGTATCGGGCATTATTGCCGATAAACTGAACCGTAAATGGCTCATTGTGGGGAGTTTACTCGTATGGTCGGCAGTTACTTTTTTAATGGGCTATGCTACTACTTTTAATCAGATTTACTGGTTAAGGGCTTTAATGGGAGTAAGCGAAGCATTATATATTCCTGCAGGTTTATCGCTCATTGCCGATTACCACAGCTCCAAAACACGGTCGGTGGCCATTGGTATTCACATGACGGGTTTATACATGGGTCAGGCCCTGGGCGGTTTCGGTGCAACCATTGCTTCGAAATTTTCGTGGCAGGCCACTTTCCATTCCTTTGGCTTGGTAGGCATTGTTTACGCACTGGTGCTGGTTTTCTTCTTACGGGAGAAAAAGGCTTCCACCGTGCAGGAAAGTGAAAGTATTCGGGTAAAGCCAAATCTTTTTAAAGGCCTGGCACTGCTTTTTAGCAACATTTCTTTTTGGGTAATCCTCATTTATTTTGCCATTCCGAGTTTACCGGGCTGGGCAACCAAAAACTGGTTACCTACTTTATTTGCCAATAATCTGAAAATAGATATGGCACAGGCTGGGCCAATTTCGACCATTACCATTGCCGCATCATCATTTTTAGGGGTAATTTTTGGCGGGATTTTGTCAGACAGGTGGGTGCAGAAAAATATTAAAGGCCGTATTTATACCAGCGCCATTGGTTTGGCCTTAACCATTCCATCGCTATTGTTAATTGGTTTTGGCCATTCCTTATTTAATATTATCGGGGCGGCATTTTGTTTTGGTTTTGGTTATGGCATGTTCGATGCCAATAATATGCCTATCCTGTGCCAGTTTGTTTCGGCAAAATACCGGGCTACAGCCTACGGGATCATGAATATGACCGGTGTATTTGCGGGTGCTTTTATCACCGATTTTCTGGGTAAATCGACCGATTCGGGGAGCTTGGGTAAAGATTTTGCCATGCTCTCGGTTATTGTGCTGATTGCTTTACTGGTTCAGCTCTATTTTCTGCGACCGAAGTTTAATGATTTTGAAGATGCTTAATTCAACAAAAATGATGATGAAATTGATTAAAAATAAAATACAGTTTGGATTATTAGTCCTGCTTACACTTAGTACACTCCAGGCTTTTTCGCAAAAAGGTATCGAAATTAGTTCCACTGCGCAGGTTATTCCGGTTTTGAAGGGGATGGAAAGCAATCAGCTTTTGCGCTTAAGGATATATGTTCCGGCCGGAACAGAAATCCCGCTTAAAAAAATCACTACAAAGCTTAATCCGGAAGGCATAAAGGCCATCGAAAAGCTGGATCTGTATTTTACGGGTGCAGAGCCGCTTTTTAACGAAAAAAATAAACTGCTTGCCCTTAATCCTTCAACTGTAAATATCAGTTTCGATGTAAATCTTAACCTAAAACCGGGGGTTCATTACCTTTGGTTTACCGCTAAACTTAAGGCCGATGCCGATATCGATTCGAAAATTGAATTTCATGTTAACCAGCTGGAAGATGCCCATGCAAAAACTTATCGTGTTGCTGAAGAGGGTGCAGGATATGTGAAAAGATTAGGCGTAGCGGTTAAAAAAGCCGGCGATGATGGCGTGAATACTTTCCGCATTCCGGGTATCGCTACTACCGACAAGGGCACCTTAATTACCGTTTACGATATCCGCTATAAAAATTCAGGCGATTTACCGGGCAATATTGATGTAGGAACAAGCCGCAGTACCGATGGCGGCCGTACCTGGCAAGCCACAAAAGTAATTATGGACATGGGCGAACCCAATGAAAATAACGGGGTGGGCGATCCGGCTGTGCTTTTCGATCCAATTACCAAAAAAATATGGGTAGCTGCCTTGTGGAGCAAAGGAAACCGCTCTATTGCCGGCTCTAAACCCGGCTTATCAGAAGACGTTACCGGGCAATTGGTACTGGTAAGCAGTGATGATGACGGTCTTACCTGGTCGGCACCCAAAAGCATTACTGCGGGCACCAAAGACCCTGCCTGGAACCTGTTTTTTAACGGACCTGGAAGCGGTATCGCCATGGCCGATGGTAAACTGGTATTTGCCGCTCAATATTGGGATGAGCATGCCATGCCTTATTCTACTTTGGTGTACAGCGTCGATCATGGTAAAACCTGGAAAACTGAAGACGGGCCTAAACCGAATACCACCGAGAGTCAGCTAATAGAAACTACACCAGGTGTGCTGATGTTAAACATGCGCGATAACCGCGGGAGTTTTAGGAGCGTAGCCACCACCAGTGATATGGGTAAAACCTGGCTCGAGCACGCTACTTCTTACCGAACCTTAGCCGATCCGGTTTGCATGGCCAGTTTCATTAAAGCAATTGTAAATGTTAAAGGAAAGCAAAAAGAAGTGGTGTTTTTCGGTAACGATAATGCACAAACTGCCCGCTACAATTTAACCATTAAAGCCAGTTTAGACCTGGGCGAAAGCTGGGATGCTAAAAACCAGTTACTTATTGATGAACGGAAATTTTACGGCTATTCTTCGCTGACTAAAATCGACGATAAAACCATTGGTTTCTTTTACGAAGGGGTGAGGGATTTGTATTTTGTCCGCATTCCGGTGAGCGAAATTATCAGGTAAATCAATCATGAAGATTTTTTGGAGCTTAATTTTGCTGGCTTTTTTAGTCCAAACCAAAGGCTACAGTCAAAAAATAAAAGTGGCCTGTATTGGTAATTCCGTTACCGCTGGTTATTTGTTGGCCCAACCTGAAAAACAGGCTTATCCCACGCAATTACAACAACTTTTGGGCGATAATTACCAGGTAGGTAATTTCGGACATAGCGGAGCAACCTTGCTAAAAAAAGGCCACAATCCTTATTTTAAAACAAAAGAATTTCGCGAAGTGCTGAATTTTAGGGCAGATATTGCCATCATTCACTTGGGTTTAAATGATACAGATCCGCGTAACTGGCCAAATTATAAAGATCAATTTCAGGCCGATTACCAATGGTTAATTGATACCTTAAAACAGCAAAACCCGAAGCTTAAAGTGTACATCTGTAAGCTTACACCGATTTTTAGCGGTCACCCCAGGTTTAAATCGGGTACGCGCGACTGGTATTGGCAGGTGCAGGAAAAGATTCTATCCGTAGCTAAATTCAATAAGGCGGTGCCGGTTGATCTGAATATACCTCTACACAATCGCCCGGAGCTTTTTGCCGATAATCTGCATCCCGATAGCACAGGAGCCACAATAATTGCCAGAACAATCTACCGTGCCATAACGGGTAATTTTGGTGGCTTTCAACCAGACAAGCTGTTTAGCAGCAATATGGTGTTGCAACGCGATAAAAACATCCCCGTTTATGGTAAAGCCAATGCAGGTGAGGAAATAATGGTCAGTTTTAACGGGAAAACCAGCCATACAGTTGCCGGTGCCGATGGAAGGTGGAAGATTATTTTTCCTCCCATGCGATACGGAGGCCCTTACCAGATGAAAATCAGCGGACCGGGAAATAGCCTCGTACTTAAAAATATCCTCATTGGCGATGTCTGGCTTTGTTCCGGGCAATCGAATATGGCCTTCCCGCTAAAATCATCAGCTACAGGGGCAGCTACCTTACAGTATTTAAACACCAAAATGCCCCTCAGGCTCTTAAAATTTAAGCCTTTGGCCGAAACCGATAACACCGCATGGGATAAAACAACATTGGATCAGCTCAACCAGCTTAACTATTTTTCGGGTACCTGGCAAAACTTGAGTGATGATGCTGCCAGAGATTTTTCAGCCGTAGCTTATTACTTTGGTGAACAACTAGCCAGGGATGAAAAAGTTCCCATTGGTTTAATTGAGCTGGCTGTAGGTGGTTCTCCGCTCGAATCATGGCTCGATAGAAGGACTATGGAACAAGATAATTTACTGGTTGACATGCTGGATAATTGGCGCAAATCAGACTTTTTGCAAGATTGGGTACGCGAAAGAGCCGGTGTAAACCTAAAAAATGCGGTTAATCCAAAGCAAAGACATCCTTATGCACCTGCTTACAATTATGAGGCAGGCGTAGCAGCTATTACGGCATTCCCGATTAATGGTGTAATCTGGTACCAGGGTGAGAGTAATGCCCATAATGTAGAACTTTTTAACAATGAGTTTCCTTTGTTGGTTAAGAGCTGGCGGGCAAAGTGGAACGATAACTTCCCTTTTTATTATGTACAGCTATCGTCTATTGACAGGCCATCATGGCCCTATTTTAGAGATGCACAGCGAAAATTACAGGCAGCTATTCCCAATTCGGGCATGGCAGTAAGCTCCGATCTGGGCGACTCGCTAAACGTGCATCCTATACACAAAAAAGAAATCGGCGAACGGTTGGCTTTGCTGGCGCTTAGAAATACCTATCATCAAAATGTAGTGGCCAGTGGCCCCATAGCTTTGAAAGCAGTGAAGGTTAAAACTTCCATTGTGATCAACTTTACCAGTGCTCAAAAGCTTAAAACTACCGGGACAAGCGTATTAACAGGATTCGAACTGGAGGACATTACAGGCGCCCATTTTCCGGTTAAAGCCAGCATTGTTAAAAATGAGGTACACCTAAACATCCCGCCGGACAAAACCATAAGTCGGGTTTTGTATGCCTGGCAGCCTTTTACCAGGGCCAATTTAATTAACGAAGCAGGATTACCCGCTTCTACATTTTCTATTTCTATACCCAACTAACATGAGTTATACTTCAAAAGATTTGCAGGATCTGGCCGCATTTTACCAAAACCAGTTGCTTAACAATACCGTTCCATTCTGGTTTCCGAGGTCAGTTGATCAGGAACATGGTGGTTATCTGTTTATGCGCGATGCTGATGGCAGTCTGATCGACGATGATAAGGCCGTTTGGATTCAGGGGCGTGCAGCCTGGCTGTTATCGACCCTCTACAACACCATTGAACCCAAACAAGAATGGCTCGATGCCGCAAAATCGGGTATTGATTTTTTGAATCAACATTGTTTTGATACCGACGGACAGATGTTTTTCCACGTTACGCGCGAGGGGAAACCTATCCGCAAAAGGCGCTACTATTTTTCTGAAACGTTTGCCGTGATTGCGAATGCCGCCTATGCAAAAGCCAGTGGCGATGAAACAGCAGCTGAAAAAGCCAGATATTTGTTCGGAAAATGTATTGAATATGCTACCCAACCCGGTTTACTACCTCCGAAATTTACCGATACCCGGCCTGCTAAAGGAATTGGAGTGCCTATGATTATGATGAATACGGCGCAGCAGTTGCGCGAAACCATTGGCGATCCGCGCTGTGACGAATGGATTGCGAAATGGATTGAGGAGATTAAAAATGACTTTGTTAAAGACGATATTCAATGTGTAATGGAGCAGGTGGCGCCCGATGGTGCTATCATCGATCATATTGATGGCCGTACCTTAAACCCGGGACATGCTATTGAAGGGGCCTGGTTTATTTTGCACGAAGCCAAATACCGTAACAACGATCCTGAACTGATTAAACTAGGCTGTAAAATGCTAGATTACATGTGGGTAAGGGGCTGGGATGAGCAGTATGGCGGTATCCTGTATTTCAGGGATGTGTATAGTAAACCTGTGCAGGAATACTGGCAGGATATGAAATTCTGGTGGCCGCAAAACGAAACCATTATCGCTACTTTACTGGCCTATACTTTAACCGGCGACGAGAAATATGCACGCTGGCACAAAATGGTGCACGATTATGCTTACAGTAAATTTCACGACCCTGAGCATGGCGAGTGGTTTGGCTACCTGCATCGGGATGGTTCAGTAGCCCAAACCGCTAAGGGCAACCTGTTTAAGGGGCCTTTCCATTTGCCGCGGCAAGAATGGTATTGCGCACAGTTATTGGCCAGTTTAGGTTATTAAACAGGCTTAAGATGCTGCGTGAAGATCGTCGACTAAAAATTTCGTGCTAATTCTGCTCATGGTTTCCAAACGTATACCTAAATAGCTGGCCAGGTAACGTTTGGGAACTTTATCAAAAGCCAATCCGTTCGATTCCAGCTTACGGTACCTTTTCGATGCATTAGGGATCCGGGCCAGAATAGCCCTGTCAGATGCCGCATAATAATGCAATTCAAAAAGTTTTCTTCCAATCAGATTAGCTTCCGGATAGTGGGAGTAAGCGGCTTCAATCAGGTTGTAAGGGATGCTGATTAAAACACAATCTTCAAGCGCCTGTAAATATTCTATCGAGTGGTTGTCGTGATCGTATGGGTGGCGAATGGCACCGATAATCTCATTCCCGAAACTAAACCAGGTGCTGATATCTTTTTTACCATCCTTAACAAAACCACGAACCAATCCACTCACCAAAAAGTAAAGCGAAGTATTATGGTCAATGGGTGAGAGCACATGTTTATACTTTTTTACATGAATTACCTTACAGTTTTTTTCGTAAGAAGCTTTAAATTCTCCCGATAGGGGATGAAACTTTTCCAGGTATTGAAAAAGCGGAAGCATAGAAGAATGAGTGCTTGAGTATTGCATTTATTAAACCTGCTAAATAGAAAAATTAATGGGACAGTTTTTCGCTATTACCTTAAATCTGCTCGCCCTGGCAAGCCACCGGATTTGTTTGGTTAACTATGCAAAGTTATCTGCGGACGGCAAAATCATGCGCTAATGGGGAGCAATCGGCCTCTAACTATTCAGCCGTTAGACCAAAAACAGGCCAAAAAGGGGCTTTTTAGCTCAATTCTTTGTTGAAATAGTTGGTTGGCATTACACCCTTTTCTTTTTTAAAAGCATTGTAAAAAGTAGCCAGACTTTTAAAACCCGATTCTGAAGCAATGGCTTCGATGGTTAATTTATCACTTTTTAAAGGATGCTGGATTAAAAAATGAGCTACCCGGTAACCGTTAATCCAGTCACGAAAATTTTTACCAATGGTGTTGTTAATAATATAAGAACAATGGTGAACAGGAATATTGAGTTTAGCCGCAAGATCAATAATCTGAAAATCGTGAAGCAGGTAAAGTTGCTCCTGTTGCATCAAAGTTTCCATCGCATGGGAAAGTTCGGTTAGTTGTGCTTCAGATAAGTTTACTTTTTTTGCTGGTTTTGCCGGTTGTTCACCCTTAGTTATTTGTATGCCAGAACTTACAGCCCCTGTCAGGGTTTCATCAGGTTCAACCTGTTCGGGCATATTTTTTTTATCCAGCTCTACCGATACTAGTAAATAACCATAAAAAATATGTGGTTTATGCAGCGCGTACAATACCAGTAGCAGCAGTAAAATACAATTGGTAATTACAAAAGAGGGCTGGGTATAGGTGATGTGCAAGCCCCTTAAAACTACCGGCGTTAAACTCATTAACTGAAAAAATGTAGCCACGCGAAGAAAGAACACAATCCAGCGTTTTCCGGGTTCATCCCTTTTGTTGGTTTTATCCATTTTTCGGTAATAATGTATCCAGGCCAGGCATAAATAAGTAAATACCAGGATGGGCCGCAGGGTATAATGGAAGTAGTTTGGAAATAGCCCTGTTTGGGTTTTAAGCGAAAAATAGCCGTTATCTGCCAGCTGTTTCGGAATGGTATCCCAATCGAGTTCAGGCCAGCCATGCCAGGGTAGCACATGAATGAGCGCCAGCAAGGCAGGGATAAAATGCAGCCACTGCCACTTTCGCAACCCCGTACTTTTATCAATAAAACCCGAAATGTAGAGGTAAAAACAAGCCGGTGCAGCGTAGTAAAGCGGCGTAAAAGCCTGAAAAACATATACAAGTGCTACAGGTTTTTGGGCGGCAATGAGTGCAGAAATTAAAATCTGGCCAAAACGGGCAAAAAATAAAAGTGAAAGTAAAATATTGAGTGTTTTATTCCCTTTTTTAGCAAAAAACAGGTTTATAGCGAATAGAAGCAGAAAGAGACAACAGATGCCGACTAAAAGATTCAAAAACTGCATATTTTCAGCCAAGATAAAGCTTTGTTGGAAAATTGTGCTGTACGAATTTGTTTACAACCTTATCGGCTTGTTTTGTAAACGAAAAGCCGCAATACCGATTCAAATTAAGGGCGTTATTGCTACAAATTACTCATTTGGGCGACTTTTAATGATAAAAATTGCATAGAAAAGAATAGGTAGCCAGGGATTGAAAATAAATGAGTACGCATAGTGGTTACATTTCGTGTATTAAAAAAGCATGTTCCCATATATTGGGGGTTTTTGACGGTTATAATTTTGCATTGATTAGGTTATATTTACGGGCAAATAGCTTTCAATTTTAAAATGATCAATAGAAGTTTAATTATAGCCGCCATAATCATCTTTTTTAGTGCATTCGCTTTTGCCCAGCGAAAAATAGGAGAAAGACCTAATATCATTTTTATTATGGCCGATGACTTGGGGTATGGCGATGTAGGCGTTTACGGACAAAAACTGATCCTGACACCCAATATCGATCAGTTGGCTAAGGAAGGAACAAGGTTTACCGATTTTTATGCCGGTGCCCCGGTTTGTTCGCCTTCAAGGGGTTCTATCCTTACCGGGCTAAATACCGGTCATGCTACCATCAGAGGAAATGCAACAGATCAGGGTGGTCTTCCGGGCAAAAAAGGAAAAAATGTGGTGTACCGGGCTAACCTGACAAAAAACGATTACACCATAGGTAACCTCATGCAGGATGCAGGATATCATACTGCGCTGGTTGGGAAATGGCATGTTGACGGCTACGATTCGCTGGCTACACCTTTGCAAAGGGGATTTGATCAGTTTTCGGGCTGGCTCGTCAACATACCGGCTACATACGCCAGTACCTATTGGCCCGACCATCGTTATGTAAACGGCAAAATCCAAACAGTTGAAGCCAATACCAACGCCAGAAAGGGTTATTACGAAACTAACATTTGCACCGACGAAGCATTGGCTTACCTGAAAACACAAAAAGACAATACAAAACCTTTCTTTTTGATGGTGAATTTTAACAATCCGCATTCGCCACTCGATGTGCCCGATCAGGCTATATACAAAAATAAAAACTGGCCTGAGGATATGAAAACCTATGCCGCCATGGTTTATTACATGGATCAATCCGTAGGGAAAATAAAAGATTACCTGATCAAAAGTGGTTTGTCAACCAATACCATCGTCTTTTTTGCTTCCGATAACGGTCCGCGGTCAGAACCGACCAGTCAGCTCAAAGCCGTTTCGGAGTTTTTTGATTCGAACGGACAGCTAAAGGGCTATAAACGGGATTTGTATGATGGCGGCATCCGTATCCCGTTTATTGCATGGGCGCCGTTTATTAAAAATGCACCCAAAACGAGCAGTGTACCGGGATACTTCCCCGATATTATGCCCACATTTGCCGAAATTGCAGGTAAAACCAGTGGCTTTAAAACAGATGGCGCCAGTATTTATCCGGTAATTAAAGGGAGCAAGGCTAATGCAGACCGTTTTCTGTATTGGGAGTTTTTTGAGCTGGGTTTTGAACAAGCCCTGCGTTATGGTCAGTGGAAAGGCGTAAAAAGGCATCATAAACTGGAACTTTACGATCTGAAAACCGATATCGGAGAGACCAGGGATGTAGCTGCAGCCCACCCTGATTTGGTAAAGAAAATGGAAGATTACCTGTTAACTGCAAGAACGGATTCGCCTTACTGGACGGTAAAATAAAACAGCACTTAGAACTTGTCTTGTAGCTTGCCAAAAAGGTTAGCTACAAGGCGATATTATGATCTCTTTTAAACGATAGCGGAGATAAACCTGCATGTTTTTTAAAGTATTTTCCGAAGAAGGAAGGATTACTGAAATGGAGCTCTTCGGCAATTTCCGAAATGTTCATTACATGCCCGGTAAGCAATAATTTGGCTTCTCTGATTACAAAATCGTCGATATGTTCTCCGGCCGATTTTCCGGTAACCTGTTTAACCACTTGCGAAAGATGCCTCGGCGTAATGTGGAGGCAGTTGGCATAATAAATTACCCGCTTTTCTGCTTTAAAACGCTCCGCTACCAGCGATAAAAAACGGTTGGTAAGCTCTACCTTGCTGTTAATAGCCGCTTCCGGCAGTTTCTTTTGCTTCTCGTTTAGTAAAAAGATATCGTAAACAATAGATAAAAAGCTGTTGTGTATAATATCATCAATGTGGCGGGTATGTTTAGAGATGGAAAGCCGGTTTTGAAGCGCCATCATATCGGCCAATACCTGCTCATACTCCGCTTTCGAAAGTGAAAACTTCAGCAGTTCTTTTCCGTTAAATATTTTATAGGTTTCGGCAATATTAAAGAATATCCCTTTCCGCACCAGGTAGCTTTTGTTAAAATGGGTAAAAATAACAGTAGCATCGGGTTCTTCTGGTATTTCGTAAATATGATCGGGCAGCATACATAAAATATCACGGTAGTTTAAAGTATGCTCAATAAAATTGATCTTTATTTTCAGGCTTCCTTTCTTTACCATTAAAATCCCGAAATCGGTTGCCCGGAAAGGTGATTTGGGGCACTCATTTCCACTGGCACTGTTGTATATCGAAACCATCAATTCAACACCCGTTAAGGTATCGGGATAACCCGACGATGATGGCTGTTTGCCCGCATGCAATTGTCCCATTGTGGTGTTAATTTATTAGTCTTATTAGTCCTTAAAATTGTTTAGGTTTTTGCGTTTTCCATTGGACTGAAAACACCCGGTTTTTCCTGTCTTCAAATGTATGTTTCGGGCGATAATATTTTTTTATTTTTTAAAAATTTGACGAAAATTTGATTAAAAATCAATCGTTTGATTAATTTTTATAATATTGTTTTATTCAGTTAATTTATTAAATATTAGTGTTTTGTGTTTGTTTTTAAGGGTTTTAAAGCCTTTTTTAGGTCTATTTTTTTATTTTACCTTTTTATTTAAAAAGTCAGATAGTAGAACGGTCAATTCATCTAAATGTCATATTCAGCCGATCCACCTTTTTGACCAATATATCCCACTTTTCAACCTTTTTTTAGGTCAGATTCTGCGTTAAAATTGTGTTAACAAAACATCAGATAAAAGTGAAGGGCTACCGGCTTTTTGCTAATGGAATTGATGCGTTTGGTGTAAAATGATATGCTTCAAACAAGACAGAATAATAGCATTGGCATGCGTAAAAAACTACAGGATAGAATTGCTTCATTTAAAGATGCAACACTTATAAAAGAAAAAGGATTGTACCCTTATTTCAGGTCAATTGAATCGGCGCAGGATACCGAGGTGGTAATTAAAGGTAAAAAGGTGCTCATGTTTGGTTCAAACTCTTATTTAGGGCTTACCAATCATCCCGAAATTAAAAGAGCTTCAAAAAATGCCATCGATAAGTATGGTACAGGTTGTGCAGGTTCCCGTTTTTTAAACGGTTCACTCGATATCCACCTCGAACTTGAGCAACGCCTGGCAAATTATGTCGGAAAAGAAGCTGCAGTATTATTTAGTACAGGTTTTCAGGTAAATCTGGGCGTAATTTCCTGTTTGCTCGATCGCAACGATTACCTTATTCTGGATGAATACGATCATGCTTCAATTATCGATGGGAGCAGGCTATCCTTCTCCAGAACGATAAAATACGCCCATAACGATATGGACGATTTGCGCAGTAAACTGAGCCGTTTACCGGCCGATTCGGCTAAGCTTATTGTTTCTGATGGTATTTTTAGCATGGAAGGCGATTTAGTTAATTTGCCCGAAATGGTCGAAATAGCCGACGAGTTTGGCGCCAATATCATGATGGATGATGCTCATAGTTTGGGTGTAATTGGTTTTAATGGGGCAGGTACCGCTTCGCATTTTAACCTGACCAATAAAGTCGACCTGATTATGGGAACCTTCAGTAAATCGCTGGCTTCTCTGGGTGGTTTTATTGCCGCGAATACCGAAACCATCGAATTTATTAAACACCGGGCCCGCTCGCTCATGTTTAGTGCAAGCATGCCACCTTCGGCTGTAGCCAGTGTAATTGCCGCACTCGATATTATTGAAAGGGAACCTGAGCGCATTGATAAACTCTGGGCCAATACCAATTATGCCAAAAAACTTTTGCTCGATGCCGGATTTGATATCGGCCACAGCAATAGCCCCATCATTCCGGTGTATATCAGAGACAATACGGCAACTTTTATGATCACCAATATCCTGCAGGAGAATGGCATATTCGTTAATCCGGTGGTATCGCCAGCTGTGCCGTCTGATTCTTCGCTCATCCGTTTTTCGCTGATGGCTACACATAGTTTTGAGCAAATAGAAATGGCTGTTGAGCAATTGAAAGCTGCCTTTGTTGCGGTGAATGTTAACCTCTTAAATGTAAGGTTATGAGGATAATTAAGCCGGTTACAGATAAAAAAGATTTAAAGGCTTTTATTGATTTCCCGCATACGCTTTATGCCGGCGATCCCAATTACGTGCCCGAACTTTTTATCGCTCAAAGAGATTTGCTTACTCCGGGCAAACATCCGTTTTTTCAGCATTCTACCATAGCGCTTTTTTTGCTGTTGGATGGAAGTGAGATTATCGGCCGTATTGCGGCCATTGAAAATACCCGCCACAATCAGGTTTACGAGTCAACAGATGGTTTTTTTGGCTTTTTCGATTGTATAAACGATGAGGATGCGGCCAGGCTATTAATCCAAAAGGTACATCAATGGCTCGAGGCCAGAAAGCTTACCCGTGTATTAGGACCGGTAAATTTTTCTACCAACGAAGTTTGTGGTTTATTAATTGAAGGTTTTGATGGTCCGCCTGTGGCCATGATGCCTTACAATGCGCCTTATTATTTGCCTCTGCTCGAAAAAATGGGCTATGTAAAAAATGTCGATCTGCGCGCTTATCGCTATACCGTAGAAAATTATAGTGACAGGTCGCTTAAACTGATGGACCGGATTAAGGAAAGATTGCTCCGGAACAATATCACCATCCGCCACATCAACATGAAAAAATTTGCTGAAGAGCGCGATGCCCTGAGAGAAGTGTACAACAAGGCCTGGGATAAAAATCTGGGTTTTGTACCCATGAGTGATGCCGAATTTGAGTATACGGCCAACGATCTTAAGCTGATTCTTGATCCTAAATTCTGCATCATGGCCGAGCAGGAGGGGAAGATTGTCGGTTTCGCGCTGGCCATACCCGATATCAATCAGGTGCTCATTAAAATCAAACGAGGCAGGTTGTTTCCAACGGGGTTAATTAAGCTATTGGCTAACAAAAAGAAGATAAATGGCATCAGGATTATGCTGCTTGGGGTAGTAGATGGCTACCGGAAGATGGGCATTGAGGCTTGTCTTTACGGCGAAATCATCAGGCATTTTCTGGAAAAGAAAATGAAATATGCCGAGGCCAGCTGGACGCTCGAACATAATGATATGGTAAACAGGCCGATTGAAGATATTGGCGGAAAACTCTATCGCAAGTATCGGATTCTGGAAAAAAATCTATGAAAAAGCGGATTCTGATTACCGGTGCTACAGGTTTTGTGGGTTTTCATTTAATCGAAGCAGCCTTATCAAATGGCCTGGAGGTTTTTGCCAATGTTCGTAAATCGAGCCAAACCGGTCATTTACAGGGTTTAGCCATCAGTTTTGTGGAGCTCGATTTCGAGTCTATTTACCAGATGACCAGGCATATTGAGGAGTACAAATACGATTATGTAATCCATGCGGCAGCGGTAACCAAGGCCGAAAACCTCGATCAGTACAACAAATACAATGCAGCCTATACCCGCAACCTGGCCATAGCGGTTACGCAGGCAACGCATCAGGTAGAAAAGTTTGTGTTTGTAAGCAGTCTTGCTGCATTGGGGCCGCTAAAAGAGGTTGGCTATCAGTTGAGTGATAATGGGGCGTCAAATCCGGTAACCTACTATGGTAAAAGTAAAGCTTTGGCCGAAACCTATTTACAAAATATAAATAAGCTGCCCTGGCTGGTGTTTCGCCCAACAGCGGTTTATGGGCCACGAGAGCGCGAAATACTGATGGTAATTAAAGCCATAAACCGCGGCGTTGAGGTGTACATGGGCGATAAAGAACAGCAGTTGAGCTTTGTTTATGTCAAAGATCTCGCTCAAATTATGGTCAGCTCGCTGCAATCGGCAGTGGTTAACAAAAGCTACAATGTTTCTGACGGGCAGGTTTACAGCAGGTCTGCCTTTTCTGAGCATACGCGGGCCATTATGCAAAAGAAAACCTTTAAAGTGCAGGTGCCGTTGCCACTCATTAAGGGCATTGCCTGGAGCCTCGAAAAAGGATATAAGCTCCTTCGTAAAATACCTACGCTAAACATCGATAAGGTGAATGAGCTTACGGGCATTAACTGGAGCTGCGACATTAAAAATATTAAAAACGACCTCGGTTTCAGTCCACGATACCAGCTGCAACAAGGTTTAGAAGAAACAATAAAATGGTATCAGCTTAACAAATGGTTATAAGCATTTAAATAAGATAAGATGACAGAACAAGTAAAATCAGCAAATGGCAAACTGGGAATATTAATGCCAGGTCTGGGTGCGGTAGCTACAACCATGATTTCGGGCGTAGCAGCGGTTAAAAAAGGGTTATCAAAGCCAATTGGTTCACTTACACAAATGGGTACCATCCGCATTGGTAAACGTACAGAGAAGAAAGAACCTAAAATAAAAGATTTTGTGCCATTGGCTGCACTGGAGGATTTGGTTTTTGGTGGCTGGGACGTTTACGAAGATAACGTTTACGAAGCAGCTATGAATGCACGCGTACTGGATGCCAATTTACTGCGCGATGTAAAAGAAGAATTGCAGGCCATTAAGCCTATGCGTGCCGCTTTCGATCGCAATTACGTTAAAAACCTGGATGGCAAATTTGTAAAAGATATCGATAACCGTTACGAATTGGCACTGGCTGTAATGGATGATATTACCAATTTTAAGGCCGATAACAATTGCGATCGTATTGTATTGGTTTGGTGTGGCTCTACCGAAATTTACTTCGAGCCTTCGGAAGTACACAACTCGCTGGCTGCTTTTGAGCAGGGTTTAAGAGACAACGATCCGCGGATTGCGCCAAGTATGATTTATGCCTATGCAGCACTAAAACTTGGAATTCCTTTTGCCAACGGTGCCCCGAACTTAACAGTCGATATTCCGGCCTTGATTGAGCTGGCTAAAGAAACCAATACCCCAATTGCCGGAAAAGATTTTAAAACCGGACAAACCTTAATGAAAACCATTCTGGCTCCGGGCCTTGCTGCCCGCTCGCTGGGTGTAAATGGCTGGTTTTCGGATAATATTTTGGGTAACCGCGATGGTTTGGTGTTGGATGATCCTGACAACTTTAAAACCAAAGAAGTTTCTAAGCTGGGCGTACTGGAAGATATTTTCAAGCCTGAAATCAATGCAGATTTATATGGCGATATGTACCACAAAATCAGAATCAATTACTATCCGCCACATGGCGATAATAAAGAAAGCTGGGATAACATTGATATTTTTGGCTGGTTGGGCTATAAAATGCAGATTAAAATCAATTTCCTTTGCCGCGATTCGATTTTAGCCGCCCCAATTGTACTGGATTTAGCTTTATTTATTGATTTGGCTAAACGTGCAAACCTTTCGGGCATTCAGGAGTGGCTTTCGTTCTATTTAAAATCGCCGCAAACCATTCCGGGGGTACCAGCAGAGAACGATATTTTTAAACAGCTAATTAAGCTTCAAAATACCCTGCGCTACATCATGGGCGAAGAGTTGATTACCCATTTGGGGCAGGATTATGAAGAAGAAGTGGTAGAAACGGCATAGTGTTTTTTCACAAGTTCATATCTACTGCCTTCGGCATTGGCTACATTGGCAAGGGTGCAGGTACCGTCGCTGCGGTGGTTACCTGCGCCCTTTGGTGGTTTTTGCAAACCCCATACACCAACCCGTATCTGTGGCCTTTTTTATCGTCTATATTTATTTTACTGATTGGCGTAATTACCGGAGATGAGGTAGAAAAAGTATGGGGAAAAGACCACCAAAGGGTAGTGATAGATGAAGTAGCCGGAATGGGCATTGCCTTGCTCTGTGTACCCTTAAAATGGCCGTATTACTTAATGGCTTTAGTTCTTTTCAGGTTTTTCGATATAGCCAAGCCCTTCTACATCAGAGATATGGAAGTATTACCCGGTGGATGGGGCGTAATGGCCGATGATGTGCTGGCGGGAATTTATGCCAATGTGGTGTTGCAGGGGATTATCCTTTTAGGTCTGTTTTAATATGCTTACTTTTTTAAAAGCCCAGGCTTCTTCGCTAACCGCTTCGGCTACCGATTTTTTAGTTACCGCCCTTACCGTAAGCATTTTTGGCTGGTGGTACCTGGCCGGAAGCATTACCGGTACCGTGGCTGGCGGACTTGTTAACTTTTACATCAACCGGAACTGGGTTTTTAATGCCGGCAGGGCAGAAGTGAGGCAACAAATGATCAGGTACATGCTGGTTTGGGTTGGCAATTTATTACTGGTAACCTTATTTGTTTACCTGCTTACCCATTTTTTTAAGCTCAATTACCTGTTCTCCAAAATAGCAGTTTCTGTGGTAATCGGAATCAGCTACAATTATTATATGCAAAAGCAGTTTATTTTTCCCTTAAAATGAAAGTTGTTTATTCATTTTTTATAGCCATGGTTTGGTTGGCAACAGGCTTAAGTGCTTTTGCACAAAAAACGGTTGTTAGCGGTACCGTGCGCGATGCCGTTTCTAAAGAGCCCTTGCCTTATGTATCTGTTTTTTTTAAAGGTACCACTATCGGCACCCAAACCGATCTTAACGGGAATTATGCACTTAGTTCGGTGAGCCCGCAAGAGGGATTGAGTTTTAATTATGTGGGCTATATCACCCTGTCGAAGCATATAAATCCCGGTTTTGAGCAAAAGCTTGATGTTGCCCTGGTACCCGATGCAAAAGCGTTGGGCGAGGTTACGGTAGTGGGTGGCAAAAAAGCGCGTTATCGCAATAAAGATAACCCTGCCGTGGAGCTCATTAGGCAGGTAATTGCCCACAGGGAGGAAAACCGGATCAGCAATTTTAATACAGCCGCTTTCAGGCAGTACGATAAAATGCTTTTTTCGATGAGCAATGTCTCTGAAAAGTTTAAAAACAAGCGGATTTTCCGGAATTATCAGTTCCTTTTTCAGGAGCAGGATTCGACCCTTATTGGAGGCAAAAATTTGTTGCCCATTTACATACAGGAGAAGTTAACCGATAAATATTTTGCCAGCGATCCAACACGGAACAAATCGTTGATAATTGGTGAAAAACAGGTTAATTTCGATCAGCAGTTGGTTGATAATAACGGGATGAAGGTTTATTTTGAGCGGATGTACCAGGATATTGACATTTATAAAAACAATATTTCGGTAATCAGCAACGAGTTTTTAAGCCCCATTGCCAATGCAGCTCCCTCTTTTTATAAGTTTTTTATTACCGATACCATTAAAACGGGCAATGGCGAGGTGATTGAGCTTGCTTTTACGCCTAGAAACGGTACCGATATGCTGTTTGAGGGTAAATTGTACGTGAGCAACGACAAGCATTATGCCGTTACAGGTGTATCAATGGGGGTAAATAAAAATATCAACCTTAATTTTGTGAGGGCTTTAAAAATCGACCTTGATTTTGAACCTACCGTTTCCGGTAAATACAGTTTAGCCAAAAGTAAGCTGATTGCCGATTTCGGATTGGGCAAAACCAAAGGCATGGGCTTTACCGGAGAGCGTTCTTCTACCTATAAAAATTACCGGTACGATATTAAACTCCCCGATACCATTTTTCAGGGCAGGAGCATTGTTGCCGTTGAAGGCGCATCTGCACGCGATGAGCAATATTGGGAAAAGAACCGTTTAGATCCCTTATCAAAAGAGCAGGCGAAGATTTATCACAACATCGATACCCTGCAAAAAATACCTTCTTTTCAGCGCACGGTAAAGATTGCCACCTTGCTTTTTGCAGGCTACGGTAATCTTGGCCCTTACGAAATCGGTCCGGTTAATACCTTTTATAGTTTTAATAACGTAGAGGGTTTTCGCCTGCGTTTTGGCGGACGTACCACACCCGAACTCAGCAAGCGTTTTTACTTTGAAAATTATGCTGCTTATGGTTTTAAAGATGAAAAATGGAAATTCTTCCTTTCCGGAACCTATTCCATTAACAATAAATCCATTTATCAGTTTCCGCAAAATTATGTGCGGGCAAGTTTTCAGCGCGATACCAAAATTCCGGGACAGGAGCTGCAGTTTGTGCAGGAAGATAATTTCCTCCTGTCGTTTAAGCGTGGGCTAAACGATATGTTGCTCTACAATGATTTTTACCGGTTGGATTATGTGCACGAGTACGAAAACCACTTTTCTTATGCTTTTGGCTTTAAAAAATGGAGTCAAACACCTGCTGGAGGCTTGAACTATCTGGCCAATGGCGGAGGATTGATTAACCGCTTAACCACAAGCGAACTTTCAGTGGCTTTGCGCTATGCACCTAACGAGAAGTTTATTCAGGGCAAAATTTACCGTGTACCCATTGCCGATCGTTACCCGGTGTTTAACCTGCGTTATACGGCAGGGATAAAAGGTTTGCTCGGGGGCGAATACAATTATCATAACCTGACTGGAAGTGTTGATAAGCGCTTTTACCTATCGCAACTTGGGTATAGCGATGTTACGGTAGAAGGCAGTTACATAGCCGGCAAGGTGCCTTTTCCGCTGCTGGCCATCCACAGGGCTAACCAAACCTATGCCTATCAGCTCAATTCTTATAACCTCATGAATTTTCTGGAGTTTGTGAGCGACCATTATGTGAGTGTCAACATCGATCATAATTTTAATGGCTTTTTCTTCAATAAGCTACCCCTCATTAAAAAGCTGAAGTTAAGGGAGGTTGTCTCATTTAAAGCGCTTTATGGTGGTTTGCGCAATGAGAACAACCCGGCAAGCGGTAGTGGTATTTACCAATTACCAGCATTCGATAACGGTTTGCAAAGAACCTACTCGCTGGGCAACGAACCTTATATGGAAGGTAGCGTCGGCATTGGTAATATATTTAAGTTATTGCGGGTTGATTTGGTTAGGCGTTTTACCTATCTGGATAATCCTGAAGTAACTAAATGGGGGATAAGGGCAAGGGTTAAATTTGATTTTTAAATAAAAATATATGGAAAGCGTAAAATTAAGAGATCGCCTTCAGCTGGCTATTTACAAGGTGATTAATCCCTTTGTAAAAGGGCTCATTAAAATGGGCTTAACGCCTAACATGGTAACCAGCATAGGTTTGGTACTGAACATAGGAGTGGCGGTAATTTTTGTTTTGGGCGCCGAAAAATCTAACCGTGGCGACATGTCATACATTGGCTGGGGAGGTGCACTCGTGCTGTTTGCAGGCCTATTCGATATGCTTGATGGGCAGGTAGCCCGCCTGGGCAATATGAGCTCCAGGTTTGGGGCACTGTACGATTCGGTACTCGATCGCTACAGCGAAATGATTATGTTTCTGGGTATTTGCTATTATCTGGTTGCACACCATTACTTTTTAAGCTCACTATTTGCTTTTATTGCGCTTATTGGCTCAATGATGGTGAGTTATACCAGAGCCCGTGCCGAAGGTTTGGGCGTAGAATGTAAAGGCGGCTTAATGCAACGGCCTGAAAGGGTAGTAACCATAGGTGTATTTGCCATTGCTTGCGGTATAACCGGACATTTTATTGGTGGCGATTATAAAATTTACCTTCCGGGAATTTCTTTTCATGTATTCGAAACCATGTCGGTTTTTACTTTACCCATTACGTTAATGGCTGTTTTAACCAATATTACAGCGGTAAAAAGGTTGCGGGAAGCTAAAAAAGGCTTGGAGGAGCAGGAAAGAAATGAAAAAAAGACCAGCAATAAAGCAGCTTTAGTGGCTGCTGCCTTGCTTATTGGAGGAATGGTGGGCATGGCGCCGGCAAGTGTAATGGCACAGGGCGATAATCCATCGCCCATTGTTTTTCCAACACCAGAAGGCATTAGTAATCAGCTTTTTTACTTACAGCGCGATCCCAATACCAATACCATTGTTTGCCAGTTAAATGTAGATAAACATGGCGAAGTAATTAAAGAGCAGCCCATAAATGTTTTCTGGATGCGCTATGGCGATAAAGGAGAAAAGAAAGAACTCAGCTACATACAGCGCAAATTTGCCTACGGCATTGTGAGTAAAGATTTGGGCAACGGGCAATTCGAGCTTCGCTTTGTTTCCCATAAAAAACTGCCCATGTACCTGCGTAAATCAGCAGCCGATAAAAAGTACCATGTTTACGCCACCATCAACGATAAAAAGATGGAAATCGAACGCATATTTCTGCGCATAGAAGGGGGCACTTTCTGGTTTCCTAATGTAAAATATGTCGAAATAAAAGGTCGCGATGCTGCGGCACCAGCCAAAGCATTTACAGAAAGGATTAAAATTTAAAGTATGAAGAAGAATTTTGTATCCAACAGTACCGCATCGGTAAGGATGTTTAAAAGCGATTTGATGGAAAGCCTGTCGAAAGTTCGTTTTTATGTTCCCCTAATTGTATATGTTCCGGTAATTGCTTTTCTGAGCTATCAATCGCTGTGGCAAAACCAGATGTCGCTTGTTAATTTTATATTGTGGTTGCTGTTTGGGCTTGGGATATGGACCATTACCGAATATTTTTTGCACCGGTATGTGTTTCATTTTGAACCAAAATCGGGCTGGGGACAGCGCATCCATTTTATTTTTCATGGGGTTCACCACGATTATCCCAACGATGCCAAAAGGCTCGTGATGCCGCCTTCGGCCAGTATTCCGATGGCATTGGGCTTTTACTTTTTGTTTAAGTGGTTGCTTCCCCAAAATTGCGATTATCCGTTTTTTATCGGCTTTATAATTGGCTATCTGTTTTATGATATGGTACATTATGCCCTTCACCATGCCAATTTTAAAAGCGGTTTCTGGAAAAAATTGAAACAGCACCATATGCTGCACCATTACTCCGATTCGACCAAAGGTTATGGCGTAAGCTGGACATTCTGGGACCATATATTTCGCTCAAATTTTGAAAATAAGAAGGATGGAAGAACAACCGGGAACTAAAGATTTTTACCACCGCAGTTTCGTTTATGCGGCCTTATTTGTTTCAGTAGGCTATTTGTTACTTTCAAAGGTTCTGGTAGGCTTTAAAACCGATCAGCTGGTACTGGTTTTTATCTTTAACGCGCTGTTCTTTTTTTCGAAAGCAACGCGGAAGTTTATTTTGGGTTTTTCCATTTTCATCGTGTACTGGGTCCTTTTCGATTACATGAAAGCATTTCCCAATTACCGGTATAACATGGTGCATATTCAGGATCTTTACGAGGCAGAAAAACGCATTTTTGGCATTAACTTAAATGGTCTGATCGTAACGCCTAACGAATTCTGGAAAGCAAACAGCAGCGCTTTTTTAGATGTATTAACCGGCCTTTTCTACCTGATGTGGGTTCCTGTTCCTTTGGCTTTTGCAATATACCTGTTTTTTAAAAAGAAAACAGAATTTGTGCATTTTTCGCTGGTATTTGTTTGGGTAAACCTGTTGGGTTTTGTGGTGTATTATCTTTTTCCGGCGGCACCGCCCTGGTATGTGCAAACGCATGGTTTTAACTTTATAGCGGGTACACCCGGTAATACCGCTGGTTTGGCCCGCTTCGATCACTTTTTCAACATTACACTTTTTAAGGGAATTTACAGCAAAGGCTCTAATGTTTTTGCTGCGATGCCCTCATTGCACTCGGCTTACCCGCTTATTGTGGTATATTATGCCCTCAAAAATAAACTAGGTGGCATTAATGTCTTTTTTATTACTGTAATGATCGGTATTTGGTTTTCGGCAGTTTACAGTAGCCACCATTATTGTTTAGATGTGCTTGCCGGAATAACATGTGCCATATTGGGTATTGTTTCCTTTCAGTTTTTAGTGAAAAAAGCTCCGCTAAAACATTTTGTGGCTTATTTGGTGCAGAAAATAGCTTAAAAATAACCGGAAGGACCAGACCTGTATACCTTCCGGTTAATTATTCCCTTTCATTTGCCTGCCGCTCTGGCTGGTGTGCCCATTGTTGCACAATTGATTCCCTTGTTAAAACAAGCAGTTTCAACTCATTATTTTCTCAAACTGAATAATGTGTTTTGTTTGTAGTGTCTGATTTTCAGTGTGCTATGGGTTTGTGTTGTTGATTTTGTCTCACAATTTTGAGACAAATCGACAAAAGGTTGAACAGATAATAAAAACCGTATTGCTTTACTTTGATTCAGTTAACCAAATAATAAACCACACTGCAAACATCTTAAGCCGGTAACCCTGTGCTTTTTGCAGCTCTAGTACTTTTTATGAGAAATAAATTATTTAATCGCGACGGCTAATTCATGGCAATTTACCCCAAACCAATTTACTAACGGAAACCCAAAACTATTTTATATGATGCTCAAAAAACTTTACTCATCCTACCTACATCCCAATATCATTAAACAAATCTGTAATTGCTAACCTGACAAGTACCGAAAAAGGTATTTACAGACGTTTTTTTAAGTTCCAGACAATTTTCAGAAAACAGAACGGTCATCTGCGTTTAACGCAAATGCTTATCTCGCATATGTCTACTGAATAGGCTGGATCAAGAAAACGATCGCTGATATAGGTTTCAATTTTTAGCAACAGGCAGTTCAGGCTTCCATTTGGTGTGGTGTTTAAAAACATCGCAGGGATATGCTTATGCCATTTTTTTTGAAGGTATTCCGCTTGCTAATGTCTTCATTTTTAGCTAGAAAGCGCTAAGCGGTCTTTATAAAAACGTTTTATCAGGCTCAATTTAAACAGCAATCAATAAGTAAATGTGATGTAACCTGGCGCGGCAGCCGGGATTAAAGCAATATGTATATGAAAACAAAAAACAATGTTAAAACCAAATGTTGGCAAATCCATTGGATGTTGCTCAGTTTCATTGTGCTTGGCTTAACGCAGTGTAAACACGATGAGCTAACCGAAGAAGTAGGCTACGACCCGGGAAAAGAAGTGGTGATTACCGATTTCTACCCCAAGCAAGGCGCTGTAGGGAACAATCTGGTGATATATGGCGATAATTTTGGAAACGATCTTTCTAAAATAAAAGTAACCATAGGCGGAAAGCCCGCAAAAGTGATAGGCGTAAAAAACAACAGCCTGTATTGTATCATTCCCGAAGCAGCCTATGCCGGTGATATTAAAATTACCATTCTGGGAGGCGATAACCAGCAACTGGCCCAGGCCATATCGAAAGAGGCATTTTCGTATACCCGGAAATTGCTGGTTTCTACCTTTTTGGGGAAATATTATGAAGTAGCCAGTAATTTTGAAGAAAAAGAAGGCCCTTTTAACGATTGCGGTGCTTTTAAAGGTATTACCTGGCTCACCATTGATCCGAAAAACCCTGATCACATGTATTTTACCGGCGATGTAAATAGTTGCCGCTTTATCGATTTCGAGAAAAAATATGTAAGCTATTTCAGAACCGACCTGGATCGTGTATCGATCATGAACTGGCGAATTGACGGAAACCAGGACATGATTGTTTCGCACAACCACTCGAGCGATACCAAAAATGGCAATTACATTTTCAGCCGTGAATCTAATTTCCTTCAGAAAAAAGCCATTGAAGTATATGCACGTGGTGTAAACGGAACGATGGTGCATCCGCAAAATGGAGAACTTTATTATTCGAGATACAGGGCGGGCGATATCCGCAGGTACGATTTTAATACCAAAGAAGATAAGCTGGTATTCTCTAATCCCTATAGTGCGGTTGCGGTTTATATGGTTATGCACCCTTCGGGCGATTATGCCTATCTGGTTGAATATGAGAAGCATTATATCATGCGTACCGATTACGATCGCGATAAGAAAACCTTTAAAACACCTTATACCATTTGTGGTGCTGCCGGTACTGCCGGTTATGCCGATGGAATTGGTACCAATGCCCGTTTAAATAACCCTGTGCAAGGCGTATTTGTTAAAAATCCTGATTACGAGACCTCAGGAGGAGACCAGTACGATTTCTATTTCTGCGATAAAGCCAATCATGCCATCCGCACCTTAACGCCACAGGGTAGGGTAAGCACCTTTGCCGGTCGTGGTAATAACGGTACCAACGGATATGCCGATGGCGATTTACGTACCGAAGCCCGTTTCAATAGTCCGCAGGCAATTGCCTACGATGAGACCCGAAAATGCTTTTACATCGGTGATACCGGTAACTGGCTGATCAGAAAAATAGCGAAAGAAGAATAATTAAATATACCCACGATATAATGATGAGATTTATTTTACTAACATGCATCGTCTTGCTAGGCATTACCTTTAATGTTGCTGCACAGCAGGAGGTGATCATTAAAGGGACGGTAACAGATATCGGGAAACTCCCCTTACCCGGGGTAAGTATTTCTGTTGCCAATCGGCCCGGATTGGGTGCAATAACCGATGGAGACGGAAAATTCAGTATAAAAGTACCTCCATATCAAACCCTCGTATTTACCTCTGTAGGTTACGAAAAACAAGAAGTATTGATCAAAGAACAGCGCGTGGTAAATGTAACCATGAAAGAATCTGATGCCAGTGTGCTAAACGAAGTAGTGGTTACCGCTACCGGTGGGCAGAAAAAGATTTCCATTACCGGCGCCGTTACCACAGTAAACGTCGATCAGTTAAAATCAAACCCATCTACCTCCATGGCCGATGCCTTGGCAGGGGTAGTACCCGGTATACAGGCCATGCAAACTTCGGGTAGGCCCGGTAGTATTTCCGAATTCTGGGTGCGTAGTATCTCTACTTTCGGGGCCAGCAATGCCGCATTGGTATTAATTGATGGTTTTGAACGCGATATGAACGAAATCAACGTAGAAGATGTAGAATCCTTTTCGGTATTAAAAGATGCTTCTGCAACCGCTATGTATGGTAGCCGGGGTGCCAATGGGGTAATCTTAATTAAAACCAAACGCGGTAAAGAGGGTAAAGTAAACATAAATGCCAAAGTAGAAGGTTTTTATAATCAGCTAACCAAACTGCCCGAATTTGTTGATGGCTATACTTATGCATCGATGGCCAATGAAGCCAAGATTGTCCGCAATCAGGAACCTCTTTTTTCAAAGTCGGAGCTCGAAGTGCTACGTCTGGGTTTGGATCCTGATTTGTTTCCCAATGTGAACTGGATGGATGTGATTTTACGCGATGGCGCAAAAAGCCAGCGCAGCATGCTCAATTTAAGCGGTGGGGGAAAAACAGCCCGTTATTATTTGTCTGGTAGTTATCAGGATCAGGAGGGGATGTATAAGGTAGACGATGCACTGAAGAATTACAATACCAACGCCAATTTTAAAAAATATACCTACCGTTTAAGTGTGGATATGGACATTACCAAATCGACCCTGTTAACTGCAGGTGTTTCGGGTTCGTTGCGCAAACAAAACGACCCTGGAGTGGGTAGCGATGCCATTTGGACAGCACTTATGGGCTACAATGCCATTACAGCCCCGTTGCGTTATTCGGATGGAAAAATTCCGGCCAGCGATGACCGCGATGGCAATCCGGATAACGATCAGGATCGCTTTAACCCCTGGGTGCAGGGAACCATGACCGGTTATAACGAAAACTGGAGTAACAACATCCAAACCACCTTAAATTTAGACCAGCGATTGGATTTTATTACCAAAGGCCTTCGTTTTCTTGGCCGTTTTGGTTACGATACCTATAATAACAACTGGATTAAACGCTACAAATTTCCAGAATTGTGGAGCGCAAACCGTTATCGCAATACTGCCGGAGATCTGGTGTTTAAGCGTATCAGAGAAGAGCAGAAAATGACCCAGACTTCTGGTTCTGATGGCGAAAAACGCGAATTTTTTGAATGGGAAACCCACTACAATAACAATATCGGCGCACATAACTTCGGGGCTGTGATTAAATATACCCAGGCTTCGAAAGTATTTACGCAGAATATCGGTACCGATCTTAAAAACGGTATTGCACGCCGGAACCAGGGATTTGCCGGTCGAGCCAATTACAACTGGAACTCGCGTTATTACGTCGATTTTAATTTCGGCTATACCGGTTCAGAAAACTTTCATAAAGATTACCGCTTCGGTTTCTTCCCAGCTATTTCGGGAGCCTGGAATATAGGCGAAGAAGCAATCGTGAAAAAGTTAGGCTGGATCAACATGTTAAAAGTCCGCTATTCGTACGGAAAAACCGGGAACGACAATATGGGCGATATCAGATTCCCATACCTGTACACCATCGAGCAGATGGCAGGCGGAGGTTACAATTTCGGTGATTACGATTCTTCAAACCAATGGACCGGAATCCGCTATTCAAGTGTAGCATCGCCCAATGTAACCTGGGAAATTGCTACCAAGCAGGATTTAGGGATCGACTATTCCTTATTCCACGATAAGTTTAGCGGAGCTATAGATTTTTTCCGCGAGCGCCGCGAAGGAATTTACATGAGCCGTAATTCCCTGCCTGGATTTGTTGGCCTGGAGAACAATCCATCGGCCAACGTAGGGGAGGTAAAAGCCGAAGGATTTGATGGAAATTTTACGCTTAAACAAAAAATAAGCAATATAGATTTTACGCTGCGCGGCAATATCACCTACAGCAAAAACGAGATTATTGAACGTGACGAGGAAAACACCATTTACAAATACAAACTGCAGGAGGGCCACCGGGTTAACCAGGCCAGAGGGTTGATAGATTTAGGTTTATTTAAAGATTATGACGATATCCGCAACAGTCCGCGGCAATCTTTCGGCGAAGTAATGCCGGGCGATATCAAGTACAAAGATGTTAATGGCGATGGCTTAATTGATGATAACGATATCGTAGCCATTGGAGCCACAACCCGGCCCAATCTAACCTACGGTTTTGGTTTATCGGCCAGCTGGAAAGGTTTAGATATCAATGTACACTTCCAGGGGATCGGAAAGTCAACCTATTTCATTAATGGTTCGTCGGTTTACATGTTTAGTTTGGGCGAAAACTGGGGTAACGTGTTGAGCGATGTTGCCAATGGCAGCCGCTGGAAGTTAGGCGAAAATGAAGATGTGAATGCAGCTTATCCACGTTTAACCTATGGTGCCAATCCCAATAACTACCGGGCTTCTACTTTCTGGCTCAGAGATGGTTCTTACCTGCGTTTAAAAACTTTGGATATTGGTTATTCGCTACCAAAAACACTGGTAAACAAAGCGCATTTAAGTGGTGTACGCTTCTTTTTTATCGGTACCAATCTGTTTACGTTCACCAATTTTAAACTATGGGATCCCGAACTGGGAAGCTCAACCGGTAAAGCATACCCGCTTAACAAAACACTATCGGTAGGGGTATCAGTTAATTTATAAGCAATGAAGAATATGAAAAAAATAATTACGGCCTTAACCTTCGTAGCTGCCATATCAGTAATTAGCGGATGTAAAAAATACCTCGATTCGGATTATTTGTTTGATGAACGAATGACCACTGAGGAGGTATTTAGCAACCCCGATTATGCCAACAGATGGCTGGCACAGGCTTACTCTTTTATGGCGAGCAATTATATGCAGGATGTTAGCAGCAAAAAATATGTGCCCTTTAATTTTGCCGATGATATGTATTACGGCGATGAAAGCGACGGATACCGCCGGTGGAAAAATGGCCAGTACACCGAAAATGGCCTAAATGGCGAAAGCAAGGAGATCTGGAATACTGCCTACAAGGGTATCCGTCAGGCTTCTATTTTCATAAAAAATATCGATATCAATAAAAAGTTTACCGCAAAAGAAATTGCTGACCTAAAGGGGCAGGCACGCTTTTTAAGGGCTTATTTTTACTGGATATTGTTGCGTACCTATGGCCCAATACCAATTGTACCTGATGAAGGGATTGATTATACCAAAGAGTACGATGATATTGCACAGCCCCGTAACAGCTACGAAGAATGCGCAGTTTACCTCTCTAACGAACTGGCAGAAGCCGCCAAAGGCCTTTCGCTTCAACAGGGGATACAACAAATTGCACGGCCTACCCGCGGTGCTGCACTGGCCTTACGTGCCCGGATATTGCTGTATGCAGCAAGCCCCTTAGCCAATGGTAAAGCCCCGGCAGAAGTTGCCGCTGCACTGGTTACCAAAGATGGTAAACCTTTACTTTCGCGCACTTACGACGAATCGAAGTGGGCCAGGGCTGCAGCTGCGGCAAAAGATGTGATGGATTTAGGGCAGTACCGTTTATATGTTGCCTATAAAAAAACAACGGGCGATGCAGCTTACCCGGCAACCGTTACCCCTCCGTTTGACAGTAACTTTTCGAATAGTGCATGGCCTGCCGGCTGGAGCGATATCGACCCTTTCGAATCTTACCGCGCTTTATTTAACGGAACCGTTCCGGCTTACCAAAATTCGGAATTGATTTTTACCCACGGACAAAATCAAGGCGGCGAAGGCATTAACGTACTCGTATTGCATCAGTTGCCACGTTTAGAAGGTAAAGGTTATAATTCGCATGGCATGACCCAAAAACAGGTTGATGCCTATTACATGAACGATGGTACTGACATTCCGGGGATGAACAACATGTATGCCGGCAGACCGGGATATGAAGGCCGGTACAACACCGCAAACCGTACCGGAGGCTATGTTAAGCAGGAAGAGCTGGCCACTTACCCTGAATTAGGTCCGCTAGGGGTTGGGGTAAATAAACAGTTTGCCCGTCGCGAGCCCCGTTTTTATGCTTCAGTTTCTTATAATGGTGCTACCTGGAATCTGCTAAATGCCGAAAGTGTACGTGATGAAAAAAGCAATGTGCAGATTTTTTACTACCGCGGCGACCCGAATGGTTATAAAAATACCACTTACTGGCCACGTACAGGTGTTGGGATTAAAAAATATGTGCATCCGGATGATATCAGTAATGTATCGGTTACGGCTTACGATCAAAGCAGGATGAAGCCGAAGGTAGATCCGTCTATCCGTTATGCAGAGGTGTTATTGATCTATGCCGAAGCTTTGAACGAAATCAATGGTTCTTACAACATTGCTTCGTGGGATGGCAGCAAAACACACGCCATATCACGTAATATTTCGGAAATGAAAAGGGGAATTCAGCCCATTCGTATCCGTGCAGGTTTACCCGATTATGCTGGCGATGTATATTCTGATCCGAATAAATTCCGCATTAAATTAAAAAGGGAGCGCCAGGTTGAGCTGTTTGCCGAAGGACAACGTTATTTCGA
This sequence comes from Pedobacter kyungheensis, assembly GCF_000812965.1. GTDB lineage: Bacteria > Bacteroidota > Bacteroidia > Sphingobacteriales > Sphingobacteriaceae > Pedobacter > Pedobacter kyungheensis. The sequence continues at coordinate 115,059 of NZ_JSYN01000020.1, read as the reverse complement.
TTTGCGCCGCTGGGTAGATGCACCATCAGAAGAATCGGCACCGGTTTACGGTTACAATGCCTATGCTACCAAAGCCCAGGCCGATCTTTTTCATGTACCGGTTGAAACGCCTTCACTGCCTTCAATTTTTACCCTAAAAATGTGGTTCTGGCCTATCCATTACGATGAGCTAAGACGCAACAAATACCTGACACAAAATCCAGGCTGGACAAATCCTGAATAATTATTAGAATCTGCAAAATGAAAAAAAGTATCTATATACTATTTTTAGTGATAACAACAGCGGTATGCTTTGTATCATGTAACGATGAATGGAAAGAAGAACAATTTGTTCAGATGGCCTCATTCAAATCGAACCCAACCGCGCAAGGGGTAACCTGGTGTTATGTAAGGTATAATGCCGAAGGAAAAGTGCGTTTTAACCTGCCTATAATTATGAGCGGTTCTACGCCAAATGCTAAAAACCGTACCATTCACATCGGTTTAGATCCTGATACCCTGGCCCGGTTAAATCAGGAACAATATGGGCATCGCCAGGAATTGTATTTCAGGCAGCTGGATAATAAATACTATACCATGCCCCAAACAGTAGATGTGCCCGCAGGTGTAAGTACGGTTACTGTGCCTGTTGATTTTAAACTGGGCGACCTCGATCAGGCCGATAAATGGGTGTTGCCATTACAGATTTTAAACGATGCTTCGTACGATTATCAGGCTAATCCGAACAAGTACTATCGCCGTACCATGTTGCGCATTACGCCGTTTAACGATTATTCGGGCGAATATGGAGGTACTTTATATAAGATATTTCTCGAAGGCGATACCGAACCCTTAACTTTAAATACCTACCGCACTTTTGTGGTTGATGATAAAACCATTTTCCTTTATGCCGGAATCAGGGATATCGATTATCTGGACCGTAAAAAGTATAAGGTGTTTATCAGGTTCACGAACGATAATATCGATATACAAAAGAAAAAATTGGAGGTCTGGAGCGATAATTTGGATAATAAATTTAAGCTTGGTGCAGCACAATCTTACTACACCAGAGATGAAGCCTGGGATGCCAAACTGCCATACCTGAAACATGTTTACACCACATTGTTTCTCTCGTATGAGTTTGAAGATTATACCACCATCCCCGGCCAAAGGTTGAAATATAAGGTAGAAGGTACTTTATCTATGCAACGCGATCTGAATACGCTGATTCCTGATGAAGATCAGCAGATTCAATGGTAAGATAAGTTTGGTTTAGTTTTGTATAAGGAAGGCTGTCCGTAATTTTTCGGGCAGCCTGTTTTTGTTTAAAGCGTTTTCGGTAAATGATTCGTGTGGCCACGAACCATGGCTGTAGGGTGTTTTCTTAGTTTGTCAGTCTGAGCTTGTCGAAGACCGTGGACATTCCATTAGAAAAAACGTCATCTCGACTGAAGCGCAGCGAAATGCCTGCCCGTACAGGCGGGGAGAGATCTATAACAGATTTATCTTCGCTACGTACTTTCGCGATAGATAATCGAAGATCGTTTGAAGAAAGCAGGAGAGGCCCTGAAACAAGTTCAGGGTGACGCGTGTTTGTCCGTCATCTCGACTGAAGCGCAGCGAAATGGAGAGATCTATAAACAGTTTTCTCGACTTCGTTCCCCCCGATAGCTATCGGGGCCGCTCGAAATGACGACCCCGTGGAGAATTTTAATTTGTCAGTCTAAGTAGTCAAAGACCTTACAGTTTCAACTAGTTATTCCTGATCGAAAAACTACTAAACAACCCCTTTTGCGATGGATTTCCCTTCACCACAATACCAGCCCGGTAGCCCATGCCCCAAGGCACATATTTAGCTGCTAAAAATTCCGTACGGTGCAGGCTCACCCAATCTGAACCCGCTTTTTTATAGAAAAATTCGATCTGTTTGCCATCATTACTAATCTGCATTTTAAGCTGTGCAGGCCCTGTCAGGCTTTCTTTGCTGCTTTTAAGCTCCGTATAAGTTCCTTCGAAATTGTCAAAAACCACCAGGCCCTCTTTGGAAGCTGTAATGCCTGTTCCACCAAGTTCTCCCGGCCATTTGCTTTTAAAAATAGCGCCGCCCAAACAAATCCCCGCTTTGGCATCGCCAGGGTTCACCTGAGCCTCAATATTGAAGTTTACGGTTTTAATATATTGGCCCAAAAAGGTACCCAAAGCATGATTTTCGTCAGAAGCAGCCAGACTTAAGCCATTCGCAAATGTCATTTCAGGTCTTGTCGCTTTTGAAGGCCACTGCCAGGCCAGGTTCAATTTGCTGTCTTTTTCAAAATTGTCTGTAAAATCAAGATCTGATTTAGGCCGGTTAGGTACAGTTGCATTGTGCAATAGCGGCCAGCCATCGGCCCCCACAATTAACTCTTCAATAACCCCCTCTCTTCCCACAAAAACATCGTAACTTTTGTTAAAAGCATGGTAAAGCATAAACAGCCTGTCATCAGCAGTTTTTACCACAGTTCCGTGCCCGGGGCAATTCCATTTATTGGTACTTACCATAATCGGGTTGTTGGCGTATTTCTCCCAAACCCCGCTCGAGAGGTCTTTGGTGCGCGCTATTCCGGTTTTGTAGTTGCACCTGGCGTCGCAGCAGCCTCCAACAGAATATAAACTGTAAATGTATTCGCCGAGACTAAAAAAGCAGGCCCCTTCAACCAGTCCGGTTTCCCAGGGTTGGTTATTGGTAAAAACTTTACTTTTTTGTCCAAGCAATTGGGTGCGACTTTCGTTAATTTCCTGTTTCCAGATCCAGCTTTCTTTACCACAACCGTTGCCGTCGTTTTTCCAAAAAGCATAAATTTTACCATCGTGCTGAAGTTCAAAAGCATCAATCGCACCGCACTCATCTTCTATAATTACGGGCCCGTTATCGGTAAACTTTCCGGTTTCAATTTTATCGGCATCAATCCAGGCAACACCGCATTGTAAACCCGGGTTGCCTTTGGTTGCCCGGTTGTGGGCAGTATAATAGGCATATATCCGCTTTTGTTTCGAATCGTAAACCAGCTCAGAAGCCCAGAAATTATTTTCGCCCCATTGGTTTTTCATATCCTTAAAACCTTCAGGGAAAACGTGATTAACCAGTTTCCAGTTTTTAAGATCGGTTGATTTGTAAATGGTGAAATAAGGCGCCCACTCGTTTGTGGTAGAAGTGGCATAGTAAATATTATCAACCCTGATGATAGATGGATCCGGATTATCGCCCGGTAAAGCCGGATTAACCAATTGTGTAGGCACGTGTGGTGTGCTGGCATTATCTACGCGTGTTTTCTTAATTCCACAAGCGGTTACACTTAAGCCAATAAATGCGTAAATGATACTGTTTCTTAGGTGATGCCTGGTTAGCGATTGTTGGGTTTCCTGCGTTTGCAGGTGCTTTGCTTTCTTTTTTAAAAATCTGGATAGCGAAAAATGAATCATGTATTTCGAGGTGAAAAAGTTAGTCTGTTATTTGTTTGTTTCTCGAAAGTAACGAATTCTGAACACGATGAAAGTGAGGTCTGGCACTGAACGCTGGCATATCAGACCTTTTTTATTACGGATTAATGCAGCGTTTTTATTATATTTTTTGTGTTTAAGTTTCTGTTTGTCAGTGTTTTGTTTATATTTAATCGATCGCTTACAATTTAATTTTTTACACAGAATTTCGTTTTTACATCCATTTTTTGATCAGGTAATTGAGACGAATCGACAATAAATTGAACATATTTTGCAAGGAGCATTGGCTTACTTTGAAAATAAGAAACCAATTATAAACAGTGTAGCAGGTTCTGACAGCGATATGCTGCGGCCTAAGTGGCAGGATATTGATAAAGCTGAAATGATTTACCATAAACTTAGCATATTGAATTATCGTCCATCAACACTCCATTTAAACACATTTAAATCACTATAAAATTAAAATTAATGAAAAACTACAGGTTAATTTATACGCTTCTCTTAGGTATTTTTGCAGTAAATATGGCTTATGGACAAAATACCTTAAGCAAAGCCGAAAAAAAGGAAGGTTTCAAATTGCTTTGGAATGGTAAAGATGCCACAGGCTGGCGGGCCATATTTAAAACGGAATTTCCGGCCAAAGGCTGGGAAATTAAAGATGGCATTTTAACTGTATTGCCATCAAACGGAAAGGAGCAGGGCTCAGGTGGCGATATTGTTACCAAAGATGAGTATTCGGCTTTTATTCTAAAATTCGATTTCAAGCTGACTCCGGGCGCCAACAGCGGTGTAAAATATTTTGTAACCGAACAGGAGAAAACCAATTTATCGGGTATTGGCTTAGAATTTCAGGTGCTGGATGATGAAAAACATCCGGATGCGAAACTGGGTAAAAACGGTAACCGTAAACTGGGTTCTTTGTACGATCTGATTCCTTCAAACAAGCCAGCTTCGGTAATTAAACCTATTGGCGAATGGAACAGCGGCGAAGTTAGGGTTTATCCAAACAACCATGTGGAGCATTGGTTAAATGGTGTAAAAGTGGTTGAGTACGAACGTGGATCAGCAGCTTTTAAAGCTTTAGTGGCAGGTAGTAAATACAAAAACTGGAAAAACTTTGGCGAAGCCCCAAAAGGTCACATTCTGATTCAGGATCATGGTAACCAGGTTTCGTACAAAAACATTAAAATTAAAACCCTTAAGTAAGGTTATGGAAGAATCAAGAAGAGATTTTATTAAAAAGGCTGCTATTGCCGCTGCAGGTACCTATGTGGGTACTTTCGGCATGTCGGCAAAAAGTTATGCCAATATTCTCGGGGCTAACGACCGTGTGAGGGTTGGAGTGGTTGGCTTTTCCGACCGTTTTAAAGATACGCTGTTTCCCTGCTTTTTAAACCACAATAAAGAACTGAATTTTGATATTGTAGCCCTTTCTGATTTATGGAATTACCGCCGTAATTTAGGTGCCGACTATATCAAAAACAAGATTGGCCATGGCATTACCGCCTGCAAAAACAACGATGAACTTTATGCCCTGAAAGATCTGGATGCGGTAATTATCAGCACGCCCGATTTTGCACACGCCCTACATGCTATCGAAGCAGTTAACCACAAAAAAGATGTGTACTGCGAAAAACCTTTTGCCGAAACCATGGATGATGCCAACGCTGCGTTAAAAGCCGTACGATCATCTAAACAGATCTTACAGATTGGCTCGCAACGCCGTAGCGGACAAAATTATCAGGCTGCTGCCGATTTTATTAAGCAGGGCAAATTTGGCGATATTACCATGGTCGAGCTCAGCTGGAATGTAAATCAGCCCGGTCGCTGGCGCCGCCCCGATTTGGTAGCGAAACTGAAAGAAGAAGATACAGACTGGAAACGCTTTTTGCTGAACCGGCCTTACGAAGCTTTCGATCCAAGGATTTATTTGGAATACCGCTTATTCTGGCCGTACTCATCGGGTATGCCAGGGCAATGGATGAGCCACCAGATTGATACCGTGCACTGGTTTACTGGTTTGCAGCATCCGCGCAGCGTTACGGCAAACGGTGGCATTTACCAGTGGAAAGATGGCAGGCGGAATTGGGATACCACAACTGCTGTTTTTGATTATGGCCCGCTTGATGATCTGACTAAAGGTTTTCAGGTGGTATTTACTTCGAGAATGCACAATGGAGATGAAAAACCTGCCGAAATTTACTACTCGAATGGAGGGGAATTGAACCTGATTACCAATACCATATCGCCACAGGGTGGTTTAACCGCAAGGGCTGCCGCTGCAATGAAAATGCAAGCCAACCTGTTACCAGAAATTAAACTGGCTGCACCATCGGCTGCGGCTGCATCGGCCAATACCGGGGCAGATGTGCTGAGCTCTAACCACATGCGTAACTGGCTGGAGTGCATCAGAAGCAGAAAAGAACCTAATGCACCTGTTGAAGCAGGTTACCAGCATTCCATCGCCAATATCATGACTAATGCTGCTGTGCATACCGGAGAAAAAGCAACTTTCGATGCCAGCCGTAAAGAAGTGATGGTAGGAGGCAAAGTATTTAAATACTAAATTAATCTCAATCAATCAGAAATGCCCGGATAAATTCCGGGCATTTTTAGTTTACGCGAGACCTTGTCCCCCTTTGAAGGGGGCAGGGGGATGATGCGCGCTAATAAGATGTGAGTTAATGCCCTTCGACAGGCTCAGGGTGACAAACAAATTTTGAAGGGGGCAGGAGGATGATTAATAGCCAAAGCATTAAGATTCCCGCCTGCGCGGGAGCGACGGTTCCCGTTTGGGAGATATGCGTTCAATTTTTGCGTTTTGCCATTGGAGTTCGCAAAGATGATTTATCTAAAAAAGTAAATCTAAGTTTCCCCTTTGAAGGTAAGCCCCTTATGGTCGTCACCCTGAATCTATTTCAGGGTCTCTCCAATCATGAGATGCTGAAACAAGTCCGATAGCTATCGGACCAGCATGACGTTTCCCGTTTGGGGAAATTCTTCAATTTACCCTTCACCATCCTTACTTAACGAATTCATATACTCCTGTGGCGATACCTTAAAATACCTTTGAAAGTTTTTATTAAACAGACTTTGCGACCCATAACCCACCATTTTGGCGATTTCGAAGAAACTGAATTCGTTCTGTGCTATGAGTTTGGTCGCTTTTTTAAGCCGGGTAACATCAATCAGTTCTTTTGGCGAGAGCGCCGAAATGGCTTTAATCTTACGGTAAAGTGTAGGCCGGCTCATGTGCATGTGCTCGGCAAGCTGGTCGATATCCAGGTTGGGGTCCTGAATATTTTTGCGCACATACTCATCCAGCCGTTTTAAAAATGCTTCTTCTGTTTTAGAATTGGCCACTACGCGTACATCCTCGAAAGGTGCACTGGCGAAATGCGCTTTAATTTTTACCCGGTTTTGCAAGAGGTTGGCCACTTGCAGGCGTAACAATTGCGGCGAAAAAGGCTTTTTGATATATAAATCGGCCCCAACTTCCAAACCTTCTATGTGCGCCTTATAAGTGTTTTTGGCAGTCAGTAATATAATTGGGATGTGGCAATATTCTACGTTTGATTTAATGAGCTGACAGAGTTCAAAGCCATCAATTCCGGGCATCATGATGTCCGAAATAATCAGATCGATAATCTCCTTATTCAGAATTTCCTGTGCAATCTCTCCGTTAATGGCCAGATGTAATTTATAGGTGCCTGCAAAAACCTGAGTCAGAAACTCCAGGATATCTTCATTATCATCAATAATTAAAATACTGTCGGTCATATCTATTTTATCTTTTTCCAGCTACTCAGCTTAAATTCAAATTTTTGGTGGATGGGTAAAGTTAACTCGAAAATTACCTGGTTAACTTCACTTTCTGCTAATTTTAACGAGCCATTATGCAATTCGGTTAGCGATTTAGCTAGCGAAAGGCCAATTCCCGTTCCCGGTTTATCCTTACCATACAGTCTGAAAAATGGCTCGAAAATCTGCGCATGGTATTGTGCCGGAATGCCCCGGCCATCGTTGCTAAAGGTAATGGTAAAGTGCCCTTCTGTTTCGGTTGAGGTGCTTAAACGTACATTTACCTTGCTGGTACCATATTTAATGGCGTTCGAAATGAGGTTGTTGCAAATCTTTACCAAAGCTTCCCGGTCTGCAAAGGCAATTAGCGGATTTTTAGGCAGCTCCAAATCGAGTGTAATATTGCTTTTCTGCGCTTCCTGTTTAAAAATTTCAATTTGCTCTTTTAACAGGCTGTTGATATTGGTGTTAACAAAGTTTAAACCAAACTGGTGCATTTCTGTTTTACGGAAATCGAGCAGCTGATTGGTTAGCTTAGCCAAACGGTTGGCATTTTTTTCAACCATTAATAAACTGCTTCTAAAAGGTTGTTCTTTGGCCTGGTCCATCATCATCTCAACAGGACCCAAAATTAGTGTTAAAGGTGTTTGGATTTCGTGGGCTATATTGGTGAAAAATTCAATCTTAGCCTGATAAATTTCTTTTTCCTTTTCGTGTTCGAACAGTTGTAATTTGTTCAGGTTTTTGCGTTCGATATATCGGTGATAGTAACGGATCGCCAGAAAAAGTGCCGTTGCAATCAGCACCAGATAGCAAATATAAGCCGTAATGCTTTTCCAGAAAGGTGGCCTGATTTTGATAAAAAGACGTCGCTCTTTACCTGTCCAGCTTTCTACATTGCTTTTTGCACATACTAAAAAGGTATAATTGCCGGGCGATAAATCGGTAAAATAGGCTTTCCGGTTGTTGTTCAGGTAGGTGGTCGCCAGATCTACACCTTTCATTACATATTCGTATCGCGTAACTTCGGGCGAGGAATAGTTAAGAGCAGCAAACTCAATACTGAAATTATTCTGGTCGTGTGCGAGCACAATGGTATCGGTAAAAGAAATCGATTTGCTAAGCGGACTGTTTTTATCATTCGGAAGCACCTCTTTGTTGTTGATCTCGAAACCGGTAATGAAAGTGGGAGGGGCCGTATCTTTCTGCTCAAAATCTTTGGGGTTAAACGAAATCATCCCCCGTACGGAGCCAAAATACATGCGTCCGGTTGGATCTTTATAGGCAGAACTGAAATTAAACTGATCGGTAATTAAGCCGTTTGACTGGGTATAAACCTTAAATTTTTCTGTGCGCAGGTCAAAACAGATTAAACCTTTTAGCGAGCTTATCCACAGGTGCTTAGAGCCATCTTCGAGCGCGCGGAAAAGAATGTTTGTGGGCAAACCGGTTTCTGTAGTAAATTTTTTAAGCTTTTTCCTATCCGGACTTAACCTGATTAAACCTCCGCCCTCAGTAGTAAACCACATGGCCTTATTGCTGTCTTCCATAATGCCACATACCGGAAATTCGCGTACCGTACTGTTTTTAATTTTATCGCCGAAGGTAATGTTGCCCTGTTTGCCGGTTTTAGGATGGTACCAAAATGCACCACGTGATACGCTACCCGTCCAGATATTGCCAAAACGATCTTCCCAGATATCGTAAACATAAGAGTTCACCGGAATTTGTTTAACCCGTTTAAAAGTTTTGTTTTTTGGATTAAAAATAAACAGGCCTGAGCCCATGTTGTAGCCGGTACCTACGTAAATGGTACTGTCTTTGGCCAGGTAAATTGAAAGTACAAAGTCACTTGTTTCCTCATTTTCTTCACCAATGGTTTTAAAACGTTCCCTAACCGTGCCTTTGTTAATATCAATAATTTCCATTCCGTGCAAAAACGGGCCAACAAACAGCTGGTTGCCCAGGGCAAGCAAGCCATGGATATTAGGGTAAGATAAATTACCTGCTTTGCCATTGGCGGCGTAATTGGTAAAGATTCCGGTTTTGGGGTTAAACTTATTTACACTGGCATCTTCAGTACCAATCCATAAATTTCCTTTGTTATCAGGACAAATTTCGCGCACAGCATTGCCTGAAATAGAATTGGTGCCTACCAGTGGATAATATTTCTCAAAGCGGGCATTGTTCTTCGAAAAGTAACTCAGGCCTCCAAAATAAGTACCAGCCCACATGCCTCCCTCATTATCGCGGCAAACCGTATAAACCGCATTATCGGGCATAGAGTAAGGATCGCCGGCACGCTTGCGTAAGTTCTGGCTGGTGTTGGTGGCTAAATTATAAATGTAAATGCCCGATTCGGTCGCGATCCAGTATTCCTGTTTTTCGCCTGCAGTGATATCACGTACATAAATATCGGTATTGTCGCTGCTTTTAAGTATCAGCGATTTAATTGCCCCGGTATGTGAGTCGTAACTTTTTAAGCCCTGTTTAAAGCAGCCCACCAATATCCGGTTATTGGCAATTGGAAAGACTTTACTAATCGAGCGCCGGTTTGCAGGCACACGCTGGTCGATGATACTTACCGTGGTTTTAGCTCCATTTTGAGGGTTGTAGGTAACCAGTTGCCCATCGTCATTGCCAATTACAATATTACCACGGTCATCGAGCGCAATACAGGCTGCATTAATTTGCAGGTTTACCACCCGGTTATCGTGCTGGGTATATTTATGAAGTTCTCTGTTGGCTAAAAAGAAGAGATTGTTTTGCCTGTCTACCAGAATGTAGTTGATGTATTTTTGCAGGGTGGGCTCAAGCGGCGTAAATACTTCCTTGCGCGGATCGTATTTAAAAATACCGCGGCCGGTACCAATCCACAACATGTTCTTTTTATCTTCGGCCAGGCATACAATAATGTTGTTGCCTACATTACCAAATTTACTTTTTTCGTTTTTAAAGGTTTTAAAAGTATAACCATCAAAACGGTTCAATCCGCCACGGGTACCCACCCAAATCATGCCTTTTTTATCCTGTAAAATGGTATTTACCGAATTGTGGGCCAGACCATCATCTGCCTGATACTGTTTAAAGTAATAGGATTGTCCTTCGCAGGTAGAAACTGCAAAAAACGAAACCAATAACCAGAAAGATAAAAGAAACCGCATAGTTAAGCCAATATCAAATATAGAGATAAATTGAAGTGTTGAATCGGCATTACGCTAAACCTATTACAAGTGTGGGTTTGGTGTTTGTTGTTATTTGTTGATTATCAGTTTGTTGTTCTGTTTTGAGTTTTTGTAAAACACTCGATTTGAGACATATCGACAAAAAGATGAACAAATTTTACGGCCCTCAATGTTTTACTTTGATTTTGCAATTAACCAAATTATAAACCTTACTGCAAAATCTTCTACCGGCTAAACTATGCCATTGCAGTTTTAGTATTTTTTTATGAGAAACAAAATGTTAGCTAAACTGGCCGCTGCGCTGGTAATTTTAGCGGGTTCTTGTCAAAAAGGGCCATCAACTGGTATTACTGAAGAAGGACCCCAAACTGAAAAGCTTCAGGTACAAAATGTTATTGCTGCTGCACCTGTATTGGGCACTTTAATTGATGGGGCTATTTACAGGATAAGGGGTGTATCATCCTTATCAAACGGGCCGGTAGTTGAAGTTACCGGTAATTCTACAGCCGAAAATGCTGCTATACAACAATGGTGGTGGTTCCCCAACAATGGACAGAAATGGAAACTGGTAAAAATTGATGCCACTTACTACAAATTGGTCAACGTAACGAGTAATAAATGCCTCAAATCGCCATCGGCAACATCGGGCGATATTTTGCAGCAAGGCACCGACGATGGTAGTGATGCACAACAATGGGCTATTAATTACACGGGCAGCAACAATGTGTACACGGTTACCAATAAAGCTACCGGAATGAAAATGACAGTAGACCCTGAGAGCAGTACACCTGGCGCCAAAATAAGGCAAAAAACAACGGTAACGGGTACTCAGGATCAGTTTAATTTCCATGATACCAATTTTCAGAACCCGCTGATTGATGCCAGCAGACCAGATCCTTACGTGGCGGAGAAAGATGGCTATTATTATTTTATGTACACCAGGGGGAATAAAATAGGCTTGCGGAAAACCAAATCCATGTCTTTACTCTCAACAGCGGTTGAATCGGTTGTATGGACACCGCCTGCCGGAACGGCTTATTCTTCCAACATCTGGGCGCCCGAACTGCACTTCCTTTCGGGAAAATGGTATTTATATTTTGCAGCCAATGATGGTGGAGATGTGAGTCACCGCATGTTTGTGCTCGAAAATCCCAATGCCGACCCCATGACGGGTACCTGGACGTTTAAAGGGAAAATCAGCGATCCGAGCGATCAATGGGCTATTGATGGTTCGGTGTTAACCACTGGCTCGGCAAATTATTTCATTTGGTCGGGCTGGGAAAACGTAGCCACCAAATTTAAGCAATACCTATACATTGCGCCAATGTCAGATCCATGGACCATCAGCGGCGACCGTGTAAAAATATCATCGCCAACCAATAACTGGGAAAAATATGAACCCAGTGGGAATTTAGGTGCAGGGGTTAACGAAGGTCCGATTATGTTACAAAAAGATGCCAGCAGCCCGGTATTTATCATTTACTCGGCCAGCCGCTACAGCAGCGATAATTATTGCTTAGGACAAATTCAGCTTAAAGCAGGTGGTAACCCGCTGGTGGCTGCCGACTGGATTAATAAAAAACAGGTTTTTGTTAAAAGTGATGCCAACGGGGTTTATGGTCCTGGCCACAACGGTTTCTTTACCAGCAGTTATACCGATCCTAATGGGGTACTGCATAAAGAAAACTGGTTTATATACCATGCCCGTAGCGTAGCCAATACCACAAATGGAGCAAGAACGCCGCGGATGCAAAAACTGAGCTGGAATGCAGATGGATCGCCAAACTTTGGAACTGCAGTTGCCACCGGAATCAACATTCCAATTCCGGTAGGTGAGTAAGGTACTTTAAGTAAGAGCAGCCATGGTGGCTGCTCTTTTTGCTTTTACAGCACAATTGATATAAAACGACAAAAGAATGAACAAATTTTTCAGGGTACATTCTCTTACTTTGAAATGAAGAAACCAAATATCCACGCCCGCATACCAGATTAAAAAAATGAATGGGAAGTAAATTATCCAATATCGTCATTTCGAGCGGAGTGCAACGCAGTCGAGAAATCTGTCTCAATAGATTTCTTCCTGCCCGATGCAGGCGGGCGTTCCGCCACCGGTGAAAGGCCGGTTGGCTACAGTCGAAATGACGGTTCTTTTATTGGAGTGTCAACAAAAGTTATTTAAAGCTCCAAACAACCAAAAACAAAACTTAACCAAATATGAAATATAGTGTTTTACAAAAAAAAATTATAGCGCTCACCTTTTTACAAGTCGCCGTATCTGCTGCTTTCTTAAATGCAAATGCCGAAAACACGGCGGCAGATAGATTGGCAAATAAAAAGCTTTTGGTTGCCAGCTATAATCTGGCCGATATTATCATAACCGGTAAAGTAACTGATGAAAAAACAAAATCGCCCATCCCTGGCGTTACAGTTAAGGTAAAAGACAGCCAAACCATTGCCGTAACCGATGAGAATGGTGTTTATAAAATAACTGTTCCGAACGAGCAAACCATCCTTACCTTTAATTATGTAGGTTATGATGTGCAGGAAAAACAGGTTGGTAGCCTGAAAAACATCAATATCATATTAAAATCGGCCCAGGCCAATCTGGAAGAAGTGGTGGTAGTTGGTTATGGTACGCAAAAGAAAGCCGATGTAACCGGATCGGTCGTGCGGGCAAATTTAGACGATTTTAGAAATGCACCAACCACCAACGTAGCTAACCTTTTACAAGGAACGGTACCAGGACTAAATGTGGGGCAGGTTAACCGCGCAGGTGCAACGCCGGGCATCAGCATCAGGGGACAGAACACTTTGGGCGGTAACCAGAATGTGCTGATCATTTTAGATGGAGTGCAGTACAACGGTTCGCTAACTTCGATTAACCCCGATGATATAGCCTCTATAGATGTACTTAAAGATGCAAGTGCCACAGCAGTTTACGGTGCACAAGCCGCAAATGGAGTGCTACTAATTACCAGCAGAAAAGGTGCTGTTGGCCGCACGCGGATTTCTTTTTCAACCCAATATGCTACTCAAAAACCCAATATCGATCTCAGGCCCATGGCGCGCGATGAATATTTAGATCACATTAAATATTTATACTACGATCAGGCTTTCCTGGCTCCGGATTTTACTCAACCTAATCCGGCATTCGATCTGATTAGCAAGGTAGACCCATCGATGAAAGATGCACAGGGAAACCTGTTACCGAATGATTTTAGCTGGTATGATGAAGCGACTAAGAGAGGTTCGATTGTTGATAACCAGTTGAGTGTATCGGGCGGAACCGATAAAATCAATTACCTGTTGTCGGGAAGTTTAACCCGCAATTCGGGTTTTATTGAAAACGATAATTTCAAGCGAAAAAGCATCAGGGCCAATATCGAAACCAAAGCTACCAACTGGTTAACCATTGGTTTACAATCTTTCGGAACCTTTGTAAACGAAGATGGCGTAGAACCCAATTTTACCGATATCAACTTGATGTCGCCATTAATTTTGCCCTGGGATAACAGCGGAAACCTGAAAATTAATCCTTTCGGTACCAATTTAACTAACCCTTTGTTAAGCTACCAGGCCGACGATTACGATCGCCACAATTATTTCTTCGCAAATGTGTATGGCAATGTACAGCTGCCCATTAAAGGCCTGAGCTACAAAATCAGCTTCGGTAATAATTACAGGCTTGATTTTAAAAACATTTCGAATATGTACGATGCCAATCTAACCGGGCAGGCATCAAAAGAAACCACCACTTATTACGATTATACCTTCGATAACCTCTTAACCTATAACAAAACCATTGGCAAACACAGTTTTACCGGAACATTGTTGTACGGTGCTATTGAGCGCGAAAACAGTTATACCAGGGCTTATTCAACCGGCTTTTCGCGTTTAACACTGGGTTATGATAATTTACAGCAGGGAACCAACAGGTTTGCCATCTCAAACGCCTGGAAAGAGTCTTTAAATTACCAGATGTTCCGCTTAAACTACAATTACGAAAGCAAATACCTGTTTACCGGTACCATTAGAAGGGATGGTTTTTCGGGCTTTGCAGAAAATAATAAATACGGTATTTTCCCTTCCGTATCTGTAGGATGGGATATCTCTAAAGAATCGTTTTTTAAAGTAAACTGGGTTGATAACCTGAAATTAAGGGTAGGTTATGGTGTGGCCGGAAATCAAACCTCACGGTATTCATCACTGGCTAATGTTGGGGTAAGTGCGGCTTATGTTTTTGGCGATGGTGGTTCTACCCAGTTTGGCCAGCAGGTAAACGGTATGGCTAATCCCGATTTAAGATGGGAGCGTACCACCGGTGCCAATATTGGTTTAGAATTTACACTCCTTAAAAACAGGTTATCGGGTACTGTAGAGTATTACAACACCAAAACAACCGATCTGCTTTACTCGGTTAATATTCCGGTAATCACCGGCTTTAACAATGTGTTAACCAACATTGGGCAATTAAATAATCAGGGTGTAGAGTTTTCTTTAAACTCAAAAAACATCAATAGCGGCGGTTTTCAATGGAATACCAGCCTCAATTTTGCCCGCAATGCCAATAAGATTGTTAAACTTCTGGGCGATTTAAATGGCGATGGTGTAGAAGATGATTTGCCGCAAAGTGGTTTGTTTATTGGTCAGCCTACGGCTGTAATTTACGATTATCAGGTTAACGGCATCTGGCAGGTAGGCGAGCAAATCCCGACAGGTTATTCGCCGGGTACCTACCGTATTGTAGATCAGAACGGTGATGGCGTAATTAATGCCAGCGACAGAGCCGTTTTAGGCTCATCGGCTCCGGCTTACCGCTTGAGTTTGCTCAATAATTTCCAGTACAAGAACTTTACCTTAAGCATCTTTTTAAACTCCATTCAGGGTGGTAAAAATTCTTATCTGGCGGGTAATACGCCAAGAATTATCAGAGATGATAATGCCATCAGAAATAACTACCTGAGTGGTATCGATTACTGGTCGCCAGATAACCCCAATGGCAAATATCCCCGTTCTATCGTGTCGGCAACATTAAATCCGCCACTTTTTCAAAACCGCAGTTTTGTGCGCTTACAAGACGTATCGCTCTCTTACAAATTTACCGGAAAACTGATTGAACGCCTAAAATTGCAAAACTTAAATGTATTTGTAAGCGGCCGTAACCTGGCTACCTGGACCAACTGGGAAGGCTGGGATCCGGAAACCAATCAGGGATTAACCAATGATGGAAGACCCGTATTTAAAGGATATGCGGTAGGCCTTAATGTTACATTTTAAACCAAAAGCGATGAAAAAGATAACCCTAACCATAATAGCTGCATTTACCATTCTGTTTTCTGCCTGTAAAAAAGATTTTCTGGATGAAGAACCTCTTGATTTTTTAACAACCGATAATGCTTACATTACCGCTAAAGATTTCGATGCGGCGGTGAACAACCTGTATAGCCGGATAAGGCTCGAATTTTACAGCAGCGGCGAGCAAAGACCATTCGATTATGTATTTGGCTGCGATCTGGTTTTTGACGGCCAACCCGCTACCACCAGACATACCAATATGGTGGCGGCCTATTCGCCTTTGAGTACCGAAATTCCGCTAATTCACTGGACTTCTTTGTATAAAATCGTAGCCGAATCGAATACCATTATCGACAGGCTTCCTGCCTCATCGTTAACCGGTGCCGAAAAAACATTAATGGAAGCCAGGGCGAAGTTTTTCAGGGGTATGGCCTACCGTACGCTGGCCTATTTATATGGTGGTGTACCTTTAAATATTACTGAGGCTGTAGGCGCAAAAACCGACTACGTGCGGGCGCCTAAAGCAGAGGTATTGGCTCAATCCATCAGCGATTTGAAATTTGCCGCGGCAAATCTGCCAGCAATAAATCAGGTACAGGATGGTGAAATCAATAACCTGGCGGCGGCTCACCTTTTATCTGAAGTTTACCTGGCTGCAGGGCAGTTCCAAAATGCTGTTGATGCAGCTACTACGGTAATCAGTAATCCAAATGTGGGCCTAATGACAACCAGATTTGGGGTTAAAGCTTCAGATGCAACCAAAAATGTATATTGGGATTTATTTCAAAAAGGCAATCAGAACAGAAAAAACGGCACCAATAAAGAAGGCCTTTGGGTAATCCAGTTCGAAACGGATGTACCAGGTGGTGGTACCGTTTCTACAGGTATCGGCGGTTCTTACCAGATGGAAAGACATTTTGCACCTCAATTTCTCAATTTCCGACTTGCGGGGAGCAGTGTTCAGCCATTTTTATACCCCATTAGCGATTATACTGGTGGCAGGGGCATTGGCTGGGCCATTCCAACCAAATATTTTTCGGATGTAATCTGGCAGAGCGATTTTAATAACGACCTCAGAAATGCGCCATTCAATTTTGTACGCGAATTTAAAGTAACCAATCCGGCACACCCGCGTTTTGGCCAAACCATATCTACCATCAATCCACCGGCTGGCATTACCGTACCACGCAGAGATTTTTATGCTTTCCAGTCGAAGGTTACTACACCGGGCGATCACCCCGATGGCATGTTCCAGGATAAGTCGCAGCTTTTGCTTAAAGCCAGTGCTGGTGGAACCTACGCTGATCAGTACATGTTCAGGCTGGCAGAAACCTATTTGCTCAGGGCAGAAGCCTATTTAGGTTTAAGCCAGTTGGATAAAGCCGCCGCTGATATAAATGCTGTAAGGGGCAGGTCGAATGCTTCGGCAGTATTGCCGGCAAACGTTAATATCGATTATATTTTAGACGAACGCATGCGCGAACTGGGTTCGGAAGAGAAAAGAAGAATTACCCTGATGCGTTTAGGTTTGGTGTACGACCGGGTAAAAAAATGCAATCCTTATTACAATGATGTTTTAACTACTTACAATCTGTGGCCTATTCCGGCTTCAGAAATTGAACGTAACAACGGTGCTAAACTGGCACAAAACCCAGGTTATTAAGCGTAAGGTAAAAAATAGCAAATGAAAACAACTGTAATTGCATACTTGCTTAGCTTATGTTTGCTGCCCGTACTCAGTTATGGGCAGCAACCTGGCAAACAACCCAATGTGGTTATTATCATGGCCGATGATTTGGACAGCCGGCAGCTGAGCTGCTATGGTGGTAAGAATCTGAAAACCAGTAATATCGATCAGTTGGCGGGCGAAGGCTTACAGTTTAACAATATTTACGCTTCACATGCCACCTGTGTGCCTACGCGGGCATCGCTTTTTACGGGTTTGTATCCCATCAGGCATGGTTCGTACCAGAACCATAAACCTGTTTACCCCAATATAAAAAGCATTGGCCATTATTTAGCCGATTTAGGGTATAAGGTGGGTCTAACCGGCAAAGATCACAGCACCAAACCTGCCAGTTCTTTCCCTTTCGATATTATTAAAGGTTTCCAACCCAATTGTGTTTCCAGTAATGATGAATATGATCTGGCTGGGATTGAAAAATACATGACCGCGGGCGATAAACCTTTTTGCCTTTTTGTAATGAGTATCAATCCGCACATGCCCTGGGATCAGGGCGACCCGACGGAATTTGATGCTGAAAAACTGATTTTGCCACCCAATCTGGTCGATACCAAAGAAACCCGCGCACAGTTCAGGAAATACCTGGCCGAAGTAAGGCGTCTGGATAATCAGGTGGGTGATTTAATGCAGCTCATTAAAAAGAATAAGCAGGAAGAAAATACCATTTTTATTTTTCTGGGCGAACAGGGGCCACAGTTTGCCGGTGGCAAATGGACCTGCTGGGATTACGGACAAAAAAGTTCGATGATTGTACGCTGGCCGGGTGTAATTAAAGCAAAAACAATAACAGCTGCCATTGTGCAATACGAAGACATTACACCAACCCTCATCGATATCGCCGGAGGAAAACCCATTGCTGCCTTAGATGGCCAAAGCTTTTTGCCGGTATTGAAAGGTACTTCGAAACTGGCCAGAAACTATGCCTATGGCATGTACAACAATATACCCGAAGGACCTGCTTATCCCAGCAG
Organism: Pedobacter kyungheensis; assembly: GCF_000812965.1. Taxonomy (GTDB): domain Bacteria; phylum Bacteroidota; class Bacteroidia; order Sphingobacteriales; family Sphingobacteriaceae; genus Pedobacter; species Pedobacter kyungheensis. The sequence goes on along the minus strand of NZ_JSYN01000020.1, from coordinate 96,607 downwards.
GAGCATTCGCAGCAATCAATATAAGCTGATTTTGAATTTATCGCCAGAGAAAACCTACGGTATAAAATGGTACAATACACCCGGCGATTTGGGCGTGTGGCAATCGTGGAAAGAAAAGGCAAATAGCGATCAGGCAGCAAACGTTTTGGTGAAAAGAGTAACCAACAGACCTGCCATTGAGTTTTACGATGTACTGAAAGACCCCTACGAACTGCATAACCTGGCCGGTAACGATGGCTACCAAAAGACGATATCAGCTTTTAAAACAGAACTCGAAAAATGGATGAAAGCACAGGGCGATGAAGGCGCAGCGGTTGATGTACCTTTTAACCATAAATAACAGGAAAGATGCTAAAAGGAGTACGTATAAAACGGGTGATTTTATTGTTTAACGTTCTTGCGTTATTGGGCAGTTGTGGTGCCCGTAAGGAAAAATTACAAAGCAATCAAAGTTTAGATGTCTACATTTTAATGGGGCAATCCAATATGGCTGGCAGAGCGGCATTACGCGCCGAAGATAGTTTGGTGCAAAATAAAAACGTATTGATGTTTACAAAAAATATGGAATGGGCAGCTGCCAAAAATCCGGTACATTTTGATAAACCAGGTATTACCGGAGTTGGTCCGGGTTTATCTTTTGGGTTGGCCATGCAGCAGCACGCCAAAACAAAGCGCATTGGATTGGTTCCAACAGCTGTTGGCGGTACCTCTATCAATGCCTGGGTGCCCGATGGCTACGATAAGGCTACCAAAAAATACCCCTACAACGACGCCGAAAAAAGAATTATTGAAGCCATGAAAGCAGGAACAGTAAAAGGAATTATCTGGCACCAGGGCGAGGCGGATAGCCAGGCAGACAGCGCCCGGATTTACCTGCCCAAGCTCATTGCACTGATACAACGATTAAGGAAATTAACCGGAAATGAGGCTTTGCCTTTTGTTGCCGGAGAGTTGGGCCACTTTAATCCGAAATACGCAAATATTAACCAACAATTGGCCAAACTGCCCGGTTTAGTAGCCCATACAGCCGTGGTAAGCGCAGCAGGGTTAACCGATAAAGGCGATCATACCCACTTCGATACCCAATCGGCCATTTTACAGGGCAATCGCTTTGCGGAAAAAATGATCGCATTACAAAAACAGAAATAGGGGAAAGCATGATGAATTTGATGTATAAGAATGAAACAACAAATCCTTTAAGGTTGCGCAGTAAGCGGGCAACGGAACAAGAGATCAATAAGGTAAACGTATTGATTGACCTTTTGGGTTATGGCATTGTTGAACTGCCCGTAACCTACCGCTTAAAGTTTGAACATACCAGCCCCAGGGTTTGTCATGTAGCCTGCCACATCAGTTTACCCGATCCGGCAACTCATACCTGGCTGTATTCGCCCGATTTCAACATGGTTTTTGCCGAAATTGATGGAGGTATCGGACATGTGGTGAGTTTCAGTGGCGCAGGCCTCAACAAAAATGTTTACTACCAAACCATGGTAAATGTAGTTTCCGACTATATTTTTCTGAAGGAGAAGTTTTTTGGTTAATGGCCTCGCCATCAAATTAAAAGTAATCGTCATCTCGATCAAACAGCATAAGCTAAAAAACAAGAAGTCGAGTTTAATAACCAGTGTACTATAAAACTTGACTTCTTTACGTATCCAATTTTCAGATGGCTATCGGATGTAGCATAGCGGAATAGAGAACTGATTATTTACCATAGGGAACTTAAAATAAACCTTACCAATAACAATGAACTCAAAATATAAAAAACTAGCACAAACCTGGCGTTGGTATGGTCCAAACGATCCGGTTTCCTTACAAGACGTTAAACAAGCCGGGGCAACCGGAATTGTAACGGCCTTACACCACATTCCTCACGGCGAAATATGGCCTGTTGAAGATATTCTGGAGCGCAAGGCAATTATAGAGGCTGCTGGCTTAACCTGGGCAGTAGTAGAAAGTGTACCCGTACACGAGGCCATTAAAACCCGAAGGGCAGATTCCGACCGGTATATCGAAAACTATAAAATATCACTCAAAAATCTGGCAGCCTGCGGGATCAAAATTGTTTGCTACAACTTTATGCCGGTTTTAGACTGGACCCGCACGCAACTCGATTTAGAAATGACTGACGGCTCTAAGGCCTTGTATTTCAATTGGATTGATCTGGCTGTTTTTGATTTATATGTCTTGAAAAGAAGCGGGGCAGAAAGCGATTATCCTCAATCTGTTTTGGAAAGGGCAAAAACCAAATTTGCGACTTTAAATCAGCAGCAGTTAGATGAGCTGCGGGTTAATGTTTTGATGGGTATCCCGAACGAAAAAGAAATTGAATTAGAGGCACTTCGCAGCAGCATTAATGAATATGAAAAAATTGGCTTTAATGGCCTGCGCCAAAATCTGGTGTACTTTCTGTCAGCCATTGCTGAAGTATGCGAAAGTGAGGGGATCAAAATGACCATTCACCCTGACGATCCCCCTTACCCGATTTTAGGCTTGCCAAGAATTGCCAGCAGCCTCGATGATTTTAATTATATCCTGCAAAGTGTAAACCAGCCTTTTAATGGCGTTTGTTTCTGCACCGGATCCTTAGGCGCGGGGGTGGATAATAATGCCCTCGAAATATTTAATGCTGTTAAAGAGCGGGTTTATTTCGCGCATTTGCGCAATGTAACCAAAGATGAGGATGGCAGCTTTTACGAAGCAGATCATTTGGGAGGCGATGTAAACATGTATGAAATCATGAAAGCTTTATCGGAAGAAAATGCTTTGCGCAAACAGCAAATCCCGTTCAGGCCCGACCATGGGCACCAGATGCTGGATGATTTGGCCAAACAAACCAATCCCGGTTACTCGGCCATTGGCCGTTTAAGAGGTTTGGCCGAACTGCGCGGACTGGAGCTTGGCGTAACCGGCAACTATTAAATCAACATTAACCAAATTATAAACCTGTATGACTAAAAAACTCTCAACTTTACTCGTATTGTTCATTTCCTGCCAGTATTTATTTGCGCAGGGCAATTTGCTAAAAGACTTTCCCGAAGGTTTTGGCCCTAAAGAAGTAGGTAAGCGATTGGCTTACCGCTTTGTGGATAGAAAGCACATGCTACATGCTGGCAAGTGGATCAGCTATCCCGAAACTTTCAACTGGACGGGTGCCCTGAAGTACGCTGAGAAAACCAAAGATAAAAAGCTGTTTTCCTTGTTGGAAGCACGTTTTGATAAGCTAACTGCCGATGAGAAACAATTGCTGCCGATTATGAACCATGTAGATCTGAACATGTTTGGAAGCCTGCCTCTGGAATTCTATCTGGCTACCAAAGACAAGAAATATCTGGAACTGGGCTTGCCCTATGCTGATACGCAATGGCAGCTCCCCGAAAATGCCAATGCCCAGCAGAAAGCCTGGGCCGATAAAGGCTTTACCTGGCAAACCCGCCTGTGGATTGACGATATGTACATGATTACCATTGTACAGGCACAAGCCTATAAAGCTACCGGCGACCGTAAATACATCGATCGCGCTGCTAAAGAAATGGTGCACTACCTGGATGAGCTGCAACGCCCCAATGGCCTTTTTTATCATGCACCCGATGTTCCTTTTTACTGGGGTCGCGGCAATGGCTGGATGGCCGCAGGGATGACCGAAATTTTGCGCCTGTTACCAAAAGACAGTAAAGAGCGTCCGCGTATACTGGAAGGCTATAAAACCATGATGAAAAGCCTTAAAGATTTTCAAAGCCCTACAGGTATGTGGAACCAGTTGATTGATGCACCAGATTGCTGGCCCGAAACATCCGGAACAGCCATGTTTACCTATGCCTTAATTTCGGGCGTAAAACAGGGCTGGCTCGATCAAAAAGAATATGCTCCTGTTGCACGGAAAGCCTGGCTGGCTATGGTGCCTTATATTAACGAAAAAGGCGATGTACGCGAAGTTTGCGTGGGTACCAATAAAAAGAATGACCGGCAGTATTATTATGATCGCCCACGCAATGTAGGCGATTCTCACGGCCAATCGCCATACCTGTGGTGTGTTTTGGCACTTATGGAAAAATAAATCAGCTTAAAAGGTCTTCATTGTGCTGTATTTGGTTTTACACCGGCCGCCTCATCCGGCCGGTTTTGCACAATCTGATAATCCCGGGGCATTCGTTCCGGGTTATCTTTAAGCCACAGATTAACAGATTAGATACAATCTGTGACTTTTAAACGAATTTCATTGGTTTAGTTCAGCATCCGGAAAGTTTCATCCATAATATTTCTTCGAAAAAAACATTTATTTTAATTTTCACCTTGTCATTTGTCAATATCTGTTTGCAGCGAGCAAGGTTGAAACTTAATTTCGGTCGGATTATTTTAATGAATAATGAACGACTCAACAAAACTGGAAGATTTAAAAATGGCTTTACTTCAAAAAATTAAGCCAACAACCATCGACCGGAACTTTTGCAACTTACTTTCCATAGCAATATTTAGTGCACAGAACGATTATCTCAGCACAGCTACACTGATGAGATTGTTTGGCCTTTTACCCATGGATGAACGGAGCCTGAATCCGAAGGTGATTGATATGCTCTACCGTTACGTAAATGCACCCTTTTTAGCACTTTTTAGACAAGGTAAGGTGTTTGAATCTTTTGATATTCAATTTGTTAAGTAGCTTTTTAAGCGAGGTAAAATCCGCTTTTAAGTTTTTAATAAATGACATTTAATTAACGTGTACCCGTTGAATGTTGCCGGCCTGAAATTTGTTTTTTGAAAAAAATAGCTACTTTTGAAAAAATAAAATGAAATACACCAGTCTGTTTTTAGGCCTATTTATCATTATACTGAGCTGCATGCCATGCAGGGATGTATTTGCTATGGGCAATAAACAGAACCAGGTTAATATTTCAACAGGCCAGGAAGTAACACATACTGCTAAAGCCGAGGTTAACGATCTTTGCTCACCTTTTTGCATGTGTTCCTGCTGCAACGTAATGAGCGAAGTAGCTAAACCAGTTTCAATTGCAGTATTGTTGCCACAAAGCACTTCCGATTACCAGATTCTCAGACCTGCGCAGGTAACTTCCTTACCCTTATCTGTTTGGCAACCGCCTAAATTAGGTTAATTCAGCTTTTTTCGATGCCCATTGTTACGTCAATCTGATTGGCGTGATTGGATATGCATCGTTATTTTTTTGTTTTAACTTAATTAAAAGAATAATGCTTCAAAATATTATTCAGTTCTCTATAAAGAACAAGCTGATTATTGCCTTGTTCACGGCAGGACTGATTGCATGGGGAATATATTCCCTTAAAAAATTACCTATTGATGCCGTACCCGATATCACCAATAATCAGGTACAGGTAATCACGCTTAGCCCGTCGCTGGCCACGCAGGAAGTGGAGCGGCTTATTTCTTACCCGGTAGAACAAACTATGTCTACCATCCCGGAGATTGAGCAGGTGCGTTCCATTTCCAGATTCGGACTTTCAGTTGTAACCATCGTATTTCACGATGATGTAGATATTTACTGGGCGCGACAGCAGGTTAACGAAAAGCTTTCGGAAGCTAAAAACAATATTCCGGCAGGTTTAGGAAATCCTGAAATTTCTCCAATATCAACCGGGTTGGGCGAAATTTATCAATATGTTGTTCATGCTAAACCTGGTTACGAAAACAAGTTTAACGCCCGCGAGCTGCGTAGTATACAAGATTGGATTGTGAGGAGGCAGTTGCTTGGAACGCCGGGTATTGCCGAGGTAAACAGTTTTGGTGGCTTGCTTAAGCAATATGAAATTGCGCTCGACCCGGATAAACTCAGGAGTTTAAACCTGAGCATAAGCGATGTATTTACTGCGCTTGAACAAAACAACCAGAATACTGGTGGTGCGTATATCGATAAGAAACCCAATGCCTATTTTATCAGGAGCGAAGGTTTGGTAGGTAACCTCGATGATATCAATAAAATTGTCGTAAAAAACAATGCCAATGGTATTCCTGTGCTCATTCATGATATTGCAGCCGTTCAGATCGGAAATTCCATCCGCTACGGGGCATTAACACGGGCAACAAAACAAAGTGAGGGCGAAGCGGTAGGCGGGATAGTAATGATGCTCAAAGGTGCAAATGCCAATAATGTTGTAAAGCAGGTAAAAACTAAAATTGCCCGCATCAATAAAACTTTACCTGAAGGCGTTACTATCGAACCTTTTCTGGATCGGAGCGCACTGGTTGACCGCGCCATGGGTACCGTAGCCAAAAACCTGATCGAAGGAGCACTGATTGTAATTTTTGTATTGGTGCTCTTTCTCGGAAATTTCAGGGCTGGCCTGGTAGTAGCATCCGTAATTCCACTGGCTATGCTCTTTGCCATTTCGCTGATGAATCTTTTTGGGGTGTCGGGTAACCTGATGAGCCTTGGGGCTATTGATTTTGGGCTGATTGTAGATGGTGCGGTGATTATCGTAGAGGCAACCATGCACATCCTTTCAGAAAATAAACTGGGCAGGGCTTACACGCAAGGAGAAATGGATGCTCAGGTAGAAAAATCAGCGGTGCGCATGATGAGCGCTGCGGCCTTTGGGCAGATCATTATCCTCATTGTATATCTTCCTATTCTTGCCCTCGTAGGTATTGAGGGTAAAATGTTTGGCCCCATGGCACAAACCGTATCTTTTGCCATTATTGGTGCTTTTATCCTCTCGCTAACTTATGTGCCCATGGTATCTTCATTGCTGCTGAGCAAAAAAGTGGTGCATAAGAAAAACTTTTCCGATCGCATGATGGATTTTTTTCAGCGCTACTATAGCCCAATGATTAAAGGGGCATTGGTGCGGAGAAAGCTTGTCGTAATCTCTTCGGTGGTACTTTTAGCCATCAGCATTTTTATCTTCACCAGAATGGGAGGCGAATTTATCCCAACGTTGGAAGAAGGCGATTTTGCTGTAGAAACCCGTTTGCTTACCGGAAGTTCCTTATCTCAAACCATTGATAAGGTAAACCAGGCTTCGAAAATATTGGTTGATAAGTTTCCTGAAGTTAAGGAAGTGATTGGAAAAGTTGGTGCTGCCGAAATTCCTACAGATCCAATGCCCATGGAAGCCTGCGATTTGACCATTGTACTCAAAGATAAAAAAGAGTGGACCACCACACAGGACCGGGAAGAACTCGCTGAATTAATGAGTAAAGCCCTGGAAGATGTACCCGGAGTAAGTTTTGGTTTTTCTCAGCCCATTCAGCTCCGTTCTAACGAACTGATTTCGGGTGTAAGACAGGATATCGGGATTAAAGTGTTTGGCGATGATCTGCAAACCCTGACCAACCTCTCGCAAAAAATAGGAAAGATTGTTTCGAGTGTCGCAGGAGCAAAAGATTTGTACCTCGAGCAGGCAACAGGCTTGCCGCAAATAGTGGTTAAAATTAACCGCGACCGGATTGCACAGTATGGCTTGAGTGTCGAAACCGCAAATCAGGCCCTTAATACAGCTTTTGCAGGCCAATCTGCAGGCCTTGTTTACGAAGGCGAGCAGCGTTACGATATTGTTGTGCGTTTATCGCAACAGAACCGAAAAGGTATTGACGATGTGAAAAATGTTTATGTAACTGCGCCAAACGGAAATCAGGTTCCACTCGATCAGCTTGCCGAAATTGAGTTTAAAATTGGTCCGAACCAAATACAGCGCGAAGATACCAAACGCAGGATTATTGTTGGATTGAATGTGCGTGGACGCGATATTCAAAGCGTAGTTACTGAAATTGAGGACAAGATTAATCAGCAAATCAAACTGCCGGCAGGATATTATATTACCTATGGCGGCCAGTTCGAAAACCTGAAAGAAGCCACCGCGAGACTATCGGTTGCCGTTCCGGTAGCCTTGCTGCTCATCCTGCTGTTGCTTTATTTTTCATTTGGCTCGGTTAAACAAGCTGTACTCATCTTTTCTGCCATACCAATGGCTGCTATTGGTGGTATTCTGGGTTTATTGCTACGGGGCATGCCTTTCAGTATTTCGGCTGGAGTTGGCTTTATTGCGCTTTTCGGGGTAGCGGTTCTCAATGGTATTGTGCTCATTACCGAGTTTAACCGGCTCAGGAAAATGAATAAATACAGCATCAGGGATATTGTACTTGAAGGTACAGCGATCCGGCTGCGTCCGGTTTTAATGACCGCTACCGTGGCCTCTTTGGGTTTTCTGCCAATGGCCATATCCAGTGCAGCTGGCGCCGAAGTACAAAAACCACTGGCTACTGTAGTTATTGGCGGGCTAATTACTTCAACCATATTAACTTTAATTGTTCTTCCAGTGCTATATACTTATTTCGAGGGATTTAAAAAAAGTAAAAAAACAACTGTTCCCTCAACAGTTTTAACCTTTACTTTACTAATTGGTTTGTTTTCGCTGGTTAATCCTGCCAAAGCCCAAACCGTGCCCACGCAAGGCATCACGATGGATCAGGCTGTTCATATAGCGCTAACCAATAATCCGGGCATTAAATCGGCTTCGCTTCAAATCGGAAAACAGCAGGCACTAAAGGGCAGTGCAACAGATTTAGGCAAAACCAATATCGACTTCCAGTACGGGCAGATAAATACCTTCAGACTCGATAATAATTTTTCTGCCGCCCAGAATATTCCATATCCCGGTTTGTTCAAAAGCCAAAAGAATCTGTACGATGCACAGGTTAGGGGAGCAGAAATTGGTTTAACCGTTAGTCAGCAAGCATTAACCTATCAGGTAAAAAGTGTTTATGCACAATTGGCTTATTTTAATGCCCTTAAAAAGCTTTACATAAGCCAGGATAGCGTGTACAGTAACTTTTTAAAGGCGGCATCGTTGCGTTATAAAGCTGGAGAAACCAATTTGCTTGAAAAAACAACAGCCGAAACCCAGTACAATGAGGTGCGGAATCAAATGAGTAAAAATGATGCAGATATAATGACTTATATGGCCGAACTGAAACGTTTGCTCAATACCCGCGATCAGCTTAAGCTTACAGAAGCTGCATTTAAACAGGAAAACCGGATAGCCGAACCGGCTGATACCGTAACGTTAGATAATCCTGTTCTTTTACTTCAAAAGCAACAGATTGAGATTGCAGATAAAGCAATTAGCGTGGAACGCTCGCGATCTGGTCCGGATTTTAGCATCGGTTATTTTAACCAGTCGCTTATTGGCATCCAGAACGTCAATGGACAAGATGTTTTTTATACGGGAGGGAAGCGTTTCCAGGGCATATCAGCCGGAATATCAATCCCTTTGTTTTTCAAACCTTTTGCCTCACGCATTAAGGCGGCAAAAATTGATAAGCAGCTGGCAGAAAGTGAGTACGTACTATCACAAACCGATTTAAGGGGAAGGTATGAACAAGCCTATCAAGATCTGACTAAAAATTCGAAAAGTACAGGCTATTATGAAAACAGTGCTTTACCGAATGCTAATCTGATTTTAAAACAGGCGCAAATTGCTTTCCAGGCAGGCGAAATAGGTTATGTAGAGTACCTGCAGGCACTTCGCACTTATTCCGATATCCGGTTCAACTATCTGGCAGCCATTAACCAGTACAATCAATCCATATATACATTACAGTACCTCAAAGGTAAATAAGAACATAAAATGAAAAGAATAATTAAAGCCCTTAGCCAATTATCGTATGTAGCGCTATTAGGGGGCATACTTTCCTCATGCGGCGGTAAAACACACGATACCGCACTTGCAGCAGTTTCAGCAGATACCGCAGCAAGCAGCGAAAGCAATTCAGTAGCTTTAAATGCCGCACAATATAAAGCAATTGGGATAGAATTGGGGAGTGCAGAGCTGCGTGCGTTAAGTGGCATGTTGAAAGTAAACGGGTTTATTGATGTTCCGCCACAAAATCTGGTGAGTATTACCACGCAAATGGGAGGGATTGTGAAATCGACATCACTTTTGCAGGGTACCAAAGTAAGTAGAGGCCAGGTTATTGCCATTTTGCAAAACCAGGAATATGTACAGCTGCAGCAAGATTACCTGGAGAGTAAAAGCCAGCTCGAACTTGCTGAGGCCGAATATAAACGCCAGCAAACCCTTGCCCTGCAGCAGGTAAATGCACAGAAAACCCTGCAACAGGCCAAAGCCGCTTATCAGGGCAACCTGGCCCGGGCAAGTGCCTTAAAACAACGCCTGGAATTAATTAACATTAATCCTTCATTACTGACGGCAGGTAATATCAGGAGTCAGATTAACATCTACTCGCCAATAAATGGTTACGTTACCAAGGTAAATGTAAATACCGGGAAATTCGTTGCCCCCAACGACGCCATGTTCGAAATCGTTAACAGTACTAACCTCCACGTTGAGCTTAAGGTTTTTGAGAAAGATGCTCAAAAAGTTAAAAAAGGGCAAAAGGTAATATTCTCGCTTACCAACGATTCGACACAACGTACTGCCGTAGTACAATTGGTGGGTGGCGAAATTAATACCGATAAAACGGTAACGGTACATGCCATTGCCCAGGGCATTACAGGCTTTATACCGGGTACCTATCTTAAAGCGCTGATAGAAACAGGAACAATAAAGGTACTTGCGCTGCCTGCAAGTGCTGTGGTCGATTTTGAAGGAAAGAAATATATTTTCGTTAAAAATGTCGATGATGCTAAAGGAGAAGCCTATCATTTTGAAATGGTAGAGGTTACCACCGGGCTGGTTGATGGTGGATTTACAGAAGTGACATTACCATCAGCGAGAAATTTTCAGGGCAATGTAGTGATTAAAGGCACTTACGACCTGCTTTCGAAAATGAAGAATAGTGAGGAAGAATAATCCTGAAATGCCTTGTAAATATTAAAGTTAAGGTGTTCTGGTTGGCAGAACACCTTACTAATCAAAATGTTTATTGCTGCTCCCTGTTTAAAGAGGAGTGAATACTTTAATCTATCACTACTATGGATAAGAAGAAAGATCAACCGCATGTGCACCACAGCGGTCATAATCACGAAGCTGAAAAAGGAAAGGCAGCTTCGCAAAACAAAGCCGAAAAAGATGACCATGAACATGGTGGCATTTTTGGAAAGAACACCGAAATGATTTTTGCCATCATTTGTGCGGTAGCGCTGGCTATTGGCTACGGACTTACTTTTATGAATGGATTACCAGCCTGGAGCAGTTTGGCTTTTTACGTTTTGGCCTATTTCTTCGGCGGCTTTTTTACGGCTAAAGATGCTGTAGAAACCATTGCCAGAGGTGGTTTCGAAATTGATTTTCTGATGCTCGTAGCGGCAATAGGTGCTGCCATTTTAGGCTCATGGGCAGAGGGGGCCTTACTGCTGGCGCTCTTTAGCCTGGGGCACGCTTTGGAGCATTATGCCATGGGAAGGGCCCGGAAATCTATCGAGGCGCTAACCGATCTGGCTCCTCCGGAAGCATTGGTTGTGCGCGATGGAAAAGAGCGCATGGTTCCGATTGAAATGCTCGTGTTGGGCGACGTAATTATCATTAAACCCAATAGTAAAATTCCTGCAGATGGGGTTGTGATAAAAGGGGAGGGAGCAGTTAACCAGGCGCCCATTACAGGCGAAAGTGTACCTGTTGATAAAATGCCGGTAGATGACATGACGATAGATTATGCCAGGGAAAAAACAATTAAAGCTGTACACAGGGTTTTCGCCGGCACCATTAACGGAACTTCAGTACTGGAAGTAAAGGTCATTCGCGAAGCCAGCGATTCGACCATATCACGTCTGATTAAGCTGGTAAATGAGGCCGAAAAGCAGAAATCGCCCACCCAGCTTTTTACCGATAAATTTGAACGTTTCTTCGTGCCTGCGGTTTTGGTATTGGTAACCTTGCTATGCTTTGCTTTTCTGGTAATTGATGAACCATTTGCCAGAAGCTTTTACAGGGCAATGTCGGTTTTGGTTGCTGCCAGTCCGTGCGCCCTTGCTATATCTACGCCAAGTGCGGTGTTGAGCGGAGTAGCGCGGGCAGCGCGCGGGGGTGTACTAATTAAAGGAGGGAAACCACTGGAAGACCTTGGCGAACTCAATGCCATTGCTTTTGATAAAACCGGCACCCTTACCGAAGGCAAACCTCAGCTTACCAATGTAATTGTTTTAAATGATTTTGACGAAGCCGAATTGCTCAGGCTGGTTGGTGCAGTTGAAAAACGAAGCGATCATCCGCTGGCGCAAGCCATCATAAAAGGCATTGTGGAAAAATCAAAAGATATCGAATTTCCCGAGGCCAAACAGGTTAAAGGTGTTACAGGGCGTGGTGTTGAAGCTGAAGTTGGCGGTAAAAAGATTTTTATCGGTAACCGGGCACTTTTCAAAGCCGATAAAATACCACAGGAAGCGCAGGATAAAATGACCGAACTGGAAAAAGGTGGACATACCGCCATGTTGGTAAAGATTGGTGGTGTTTTTGCCGGAATTTTGTCTTTGATGGATATTCCGCGGAAAGAAGCCAGACAAGCACTGGAGGATTTGAGCCAGCTTGGTATCAAAAAAATGATTATGCTTACCGGGGATAACCAAAAGGTAGCGGATGCCGTTGCCAGACAGATTGGTGTAACCGATGCCTGGGGCGATCTCATGCCCGAAGATAAGGTTGCGGCCGTGCAAAAACTGGCCAAATCAGAAAAAATGGTGGCCATGGTAGGCGATGGGGTAAATGATGCCCCGGCAATGGCCAAAAGTACAGTGGGTATTGCCATGGGGGCAGCGGGTTCTGATGTGGCATTGGAAACAGCCGACATTGCCCTGATGGGCGATAAACTGGAAAGCCTTCCCTTTGCAATAGGTTTAAGCCGTAAATCGAGATCCATTATCAAACAGAATTTATGGATATCGCTGGGCGTAGTTGCTGCGCTAATTCCTTTAACCATTGCCGGTATAGCTTCAATTGGTCCTGCTGTTATTGCACACGAAGGGTCTACACTTGTGGTCGTTTTCAATGCCTTGCGTTTGCTGGCTTATCAAAATCAATATGCTAATAGCGCTACAAAGCAAAAGAAATAACCATTATTATTTGCTTATATGTGCAGGGAAATACGCTAACCAATACATCACTTAAAGATGGCCTGGTTAGCTATCTCCTTTCTTTAATTCAAGTGTTAATGGCGCCTCATTTTACTGATTTGTAAAATTTGCAGCGCCAATTTGCGCGGTAACATTTGGTATGTATATTGCGGTTAAGCATAAGCTTAAAGAAAAAATGAGAAAAAGACATGTTTTTTATATCCTGATGGCCACTTTGCTATTTGGCTGTACGGGTAAACCACAAGAAACCGTACAGGCTGAAGAAAAACCACAAAGCACGGCGGTTGCTTCACAGCATCCCAATGCACCTAAACCACGTTATGAAAAAGGTTTACTTTACGAAAACCAAAATTTTGCCTCTTATATTGATGAGGTGAAAAGGGGAGCAGGGGTAATCTCATTTACACTTGAGGTAAATGACAGGCTGGATATCTGGAATCTGGACGATACCAAATTTGGCGAAATTGTGATGAATGAAGATTTGACTTATTTTACCTTAAATCTGCCCAAAAAAGTAATTGCCCGTAAATTAATACCTGAAAATGATTTCGCAGCTTTCGAATTTGATGCCGAAAAGCCTGAACCGGATGCCAAATACTTGTTTATCTATGTAAATAAAGAAAAACGCAAGGTTGAAAAAAAGGGAACTCATTTTGCTTTCACCGCCTGGAAATAGATTAAGCCTGTATTAAAAATAACATTTGGGCCTGCGACTTTTTTTAGTTACAAGGTAATAACCCACTGAGATTTCGTGCGAGCCATAATCATAATTGCTGAGTTTATTTAAGCTATAATCATAACCATAACCAATACGCAGGTTGCTGCGTACAAAAAGTTCCGATATTAGTCCAACGGCACTTCTTGCGGTTAAATTGCTTTGCAAATTTGATTTCGGATACAGCTTAACCGAGCTGCGGTATACCCCGCCAATCCAGAAACGCTCTTTAACCAGCAAAAAAGCATTTAAATCAAGGGAGGTTGGCCCGTGTAAATCGTCTTTAATTAAGAAGGTTGGTTTAAACACAAAATCATCTGCAAAAGGTAAAGCTACTCCGGCACTCAGGTAAAAATGCGGCTGCATTTTAACATTCAGTAATTTATAATCGCCAAAAAACGATAAGCTTTTACCCAGTAAATTATTGGCCGAGAAACCAATAAAGAATTTCTCATTCGAATAATGAATACCCGCGCTGATATCGGGCGTAATCTGGCTCACACTACCCGTCGGAATACGGTTATCGCCCTGTTCAATCGGATCAAGTAAATTGCCGTTTAAGCCCGCCTGCATTACGCCAACGCCCAAACCAAAAGCCAGTATGTTGGTTTCTGTGCGGTCGAGCTTAATACGGTAGGCAAAATTGGCGGAGGCGTTTAGCGAATTTTGTGCCCCGATTTTATCTTTGGTAATAATGGCACCTATGCCCAGGCTTTCGTCGTTTATGGCCTCATCAGCCGAGATCGAAAGTGTTTGCGGTGCACCTTTAACACCTGTCCATTGTGCGCGGGCAAAGGCCTGTAAGTACAACTCTTCTTTGTAACCTGTGTAGGCAGGGTTAATGTACATACCGTTAAAAACATATTGTCCAAACTGTGCTTCTTGCTGTGCAAAAACCATTTTGGTAAAGCAACACATCAGCACCATCATTAATTTCAATATCCTTTTCATGTTGTCTTAATTTTATCTGATCACGGTTACATATCCTTTGTACACAATCCAGTCGGCATTGCCATTTTTTACTTTTACTACATAGAAATAAGTGCCATCACTCAGGCCCGGAGCCATCCAGTCGTTCTTATAATCGTTGGTTTGGTAAACCGTACTTCCCCAGCGGTTAATAATGGTAACTTCGTTAAACTGATAGGAGTTCAGGTGTTCGAGGTAAAACGTTTCGTTCTTGCCATCCCCATTAGGCGTAAACACATTTGGTATCCTTAAACCCGAAATTTCCTTGTTATCGGTTGAAGTATTGTTGCTGAGATTTGGATCGGCCTCATTTGCACTTACGGTTGCTGTATTGCTCACCATTCCCATTTGTTTCGAGCGCACTTTAATCACCAGCTCTGCAAATTTGCCATTGGCCAGCCCGTCAATTTTCCATTTCACGCTTCGCAGTGAAGGGTCGTAATCTGCAGTGCCGTCTGTTGGTGCCGAAAGGCTTTCAAAACTGAGGTATTCAGGTAGCTTATCTTCAATAACCAGCCCTGTAGCATCATCTGCACCATTGTTTCTTACGTTGAGGTAATATTCAAAAACCTCATCCTTTACTACCGTTTTCGATGCCGATCTTTTGGTAATCGATACATCGGCCGAACTGGCCGGTACTACCAGAACACGTACATCTTCCGATAAATCTGAAGTACAGCCGCTTTTGTTAATCGAGGCTACCTTATAAAGCCCTGCTGTGGCGGTAATCAGTGTCGGTTTATTTTGCCCCGGAATCAGTATCCCATCTTTAAACCAGATATACGTACTGGCCCCAACCGAATTGGCACGCAGGATTACAGACGACCCTTCGGCGATCGTAATCGTTTGGCGCCCTGGCGGAGCATCCTGACTGTATCCCTTTGTGTTAAATAATAACAGGAATAGCAGCAACAAGAAGGTATAAAACCTCAGTTTCATGTATCAGATTTTACCGGGAATAGCAGGTTTATTTAAAAAGTTACTGCAGTGGCTGTACCTTGTGCTGTACCAATACTGATTGTTGGTTTGGTAGGTTTAGCGGTTACCGTAATGGTTTTATCTACAATTTGCGGACAATATCTGCTGCCGTTAATTTCATATCCAACCTTTAAGCGGTAAGTAATGCTTCCAACGGTTGGAGCTGTTGGTGTATAACTTAATGTATTTGCTCCGGCAATAATGGTTTCGGCACCTCCGGCTACCGTATACCACTGGTAAACCAATGCCGCTTTTGCAGGGTCTTCGGGGTTAGTAACGCTACCAACCTGTGCCAGGGGGCTTTCCACGCAGAAATCGGCAGGCGTAATGTTTGGTGCCAGTGGCTTTAAAACATAAACCGGAATTTCCTGCATTTCCGATTCGCAGGAACCTGGAGTGCTGGATTTTGAGCTCAGATAATAGTAACCGGTTTTTAAATCGGCATTCGCCACCTTATTTCCGCCGCTTAAAGTAATTCCAGTTGAAGGTGTGGTGGTAGCGGTTGCGCTGTATTTTACAATCCAGTCGGTACCCGCAGTAGCCGCAGGGAGGGTAAGCTCTCCGTCTGAGCAAAAAAGGTTTACGCCGGCCGTATTTGGTGCTAAAGCTTGTGCCGATGCGGTTAAAAAGCTACCTGTTAATAAGATGGTCGCAATGATTAAAAGGGTTTGGGTAAAGAAATTTTTCATGGGGATTTTTTTTAAATGAGTTAATATTGTGAATTGGCATTAACCAGCACATGCGGTGCTGATGGTTTTGGATTTATTTTGATGTTAAAATTGATTTGCGTGGTACAGCCGGCAGCATTTTTTAGCGTTAAAATTCCGGCATGAGTGCCTACAGGCGCATCGATTGGAACACTAACGGGGATATTTGAAGCTGGAAGTGCCTGGTTGTTTTGAGCCGGAAAACCTGATGATACCCAGCTAATGCTGTAAGTAACAGGACTATTTATCGGGTTGGTATAACTTAATTGCGTGGTATTAAAACCCTGGCAAAGTTCGGGGTCGCTACCCAGTGTGAGACCCGGTGGCGGATTTACCGTAACTACAAAAGTCTCTGTTTTTTCTTCGCAACCTTTTGCTGTTGCGGTGATGGTGGCTGTTCCGCTAAAACTAGCCGACCAGGTTAGCTGCCCGGTTGAAGCATCAATTAAACCTGCCGACAAAGGTGATAAGCTGTAAACAATGCCTGTGGTGTTGCTGGCTGTGGCTAAATAGGTATCTGTACCGGTTCCCATACAACGACTGCTGGTTAAGCCGCTGTTAAATAAAAGGTTGCTTACATTGCCGTTTACGGTAATGCTACCCGATGAGCTAAAACTGGATGAAGGCGTGGTAGAAATGCTGTAAGTAGCTGCTGCACCCGCTACAGTTGGTGTACCACTAATAGTTAGTTTTTTAGCGGGTTTGTTATAGCTATAGGTAATTCCGGCAGGGAGGTTGCTCACCACAACGCTGTTGGTGCCATTTGGCATGGTATAAATAATGGGATCCATAGCTGTATTGATGCACACAACCCGGTCGCCAGATCCCGTAGTGGTAGATATGCTGCTTTGATCGTTATACGTTACCTGATCGGGTTGCGAGCCTGTAATCGTAGCTGTATTGGTAAGCACTCCGTTTTGTACCACTTTGGCCGTAATTTTTAAGGTAACGCTAGCCAGGCTGGCCAAATCGCCTATGGTCCAGATCCCCGTAGTTGCATCGTAGCTGGTACCCGAAGGCGCTATGCTGGAAACATAAGTATAGCCAGCCGGTAATTTATCGGTAACCGATACCCCAACGGCATTACCATTGCCCAGGTTTTCTGCTTTTAAGGTAAACACTACATTGCTGTTCAGCTCGGGATAATCAATATCAACTGTTTTAGTAATGGCCCTGTCAATATTACAAAGTGAAATGTTGATAGGCAGTGAAGGGGCACTAACCCCGCATTCGAGTTGATAGCTTACGCTATAATTGCCTGATGAGCTTGCTTCGTAAGTATTGGAGGTGGCACCACTAATGGCCACTCCATTTAAATACCATTGGTATGGGGCAGCATTGGCAACAGCTGTTAGTGTAGCCGATGCACAGTTGGTTTGGCTTACGTTCGGCTGCTCGGCCATTTCCGGAAAACGCGTAATAAAGTTCGACATGGAGAAACCAGCGCCCTGTTGCACCATCGAAATGGTAAGCCTGCCCAAACTGGTAATAGAAACAATGCCGGGCTTTCCGATAGTGGTATTGGTAAAGCTGATTAAAGAAAGGCCGGTACTGCCCAATGGCTTGCGGGTACCGGCAATCGTTTCGATATCCTGATTGGTATAGGTTGGTGTGCCGCCAATTGTGGTTAATAAAATCGGATCCGCACTTCTGGTTAAGATATAACCGAAATAGGGCAGATCATTGGTGGGAATATAACCTGTAAACTTGGTCGTTTCTACGCGTTTGGAACCCGAGCATCCTGATATGGGAACCAGGGCTGATACGTCTACCTCACAACCTCCGCCGCCCGAAACCCCACCTGTTCCTGAAAAAACTTCGATGTTTTTATTGGCCACAATGATAGACGAGGAGAAGCGTGCAGTGTTATTATCCGGGTTGTAATCGCCATAAACATAACCATGGTTAAAAGTATACTTATCTCCAGGCTGCAGAAGCGTAATGGTTTGGGTCGTTTTTTGAGTTCCATTAACATCGAAATTAGTTATCGTAACCGTTGTATTGGCTTCGCTGGCAATAATGGTCGATTGTTCTGCTGTAAGATTTCCTTCCCCTCTAACAATTACATATTCTTTTCCCAA
This sequence comes from Pedobacter kyungheensis, assembly GCF_000812965.1. GTDB lineage: Bacteria > Bacteroidota > Bacteroidia > Sphingobacteriales > Sphingobacteriaceae > Pedobacter > Pedobacter kyungheensis. Next base: position 78,153 of record NZ_JSYN01000020.1, on the reverse strand, counting down.
TGAGGAAATTGGTGGAACAGGGTTAAAGGCTCCATCGCCACAGCCCCCGGGCGCATCAAGATCAGCAGACGTGTTCATCACTGCCGAAGCGGAAGATTCGACAAGTGTGCCTATAGGGGCATGAAAAAGATAACTTTGGCCGGCATTTAAAGTGGCTGTGGCCACACCACCAATTTTAACAATGGTGTTATTTTCAATGGCCATGATGCTGTAAATGGGGGTGTGAGTTGGCCCGGCCAGCTCGCCATCGCGATAATAACCAACCCTGAAAGCATTGCCAATGGCTGCATCGCCAAAGCTAAACAAAGAAGCATTTCCTTTAATGTCGCTATCTGTTCCATCGTCGCCCAGGGCATCCGAAGCTATATTTCTTAAATTCACAGCAATTGAAGCGGTAGCCTCTACAATAATACCGGCAGCCGATATTACCGTGTTTAAACTGTAAGCAGGAACATCTTTTGGCAAACCAGCAAAACGATAGGTGAAAGGGTTGTTTTGCGAGCAGCTAAAGGTGGTAATCAGCGTGCCGTCACTTTTTTTAATGGTTCCGGTTACCGTGGCAGTGTTATCAGTCGTAATAACAATTTCGTTGGCCTTGCTCCAGTATTGCCAGGGGGCAGGTGCAATATAGTGTTTGGAATAGCTAAGCGCCCTTGAATAATAGTTGGTTTTAAGTGTTTTTTCAGTAAGAGAATTTGTAAAAGGGATAGCCTTAACCGAAACAGGCATGGCATAGGCAAACGCTCCCGCAAAAATGGGAAAAGAGGCAATAATTATAGAAAATACTAACCTAAGTAGCGCTTTAATCATGTTTGGTTTAATTATCCCTAATTCCAATACTGTACGCGTCAAACACTAATCGAAACCTACAAAGCAAGTCAGACTAATTTTTGACAATAGATTATTACTCCTTAGTAGGATTATTAATCTGATTTGGGATATGAAAACTCAGTTTGAGGATTTCTTCAACACTAAATTAGTTCAAATATTGTTTGCCAAAATACGTGTTGTGTTAATTTTACACCAACTTAAAGTGCTGTTTTCTTATTATTTTCATATAGCTATAAATAGGTATTATTAAAGCTACATTATAATTAGGTGTTTTGAATCTATCGTCGACTGCGAAACGTAAAGTTTTGCTAAATAAACTACTCATAAATAAGTAATTAGAGCTGTTGGGAATGTTTCTGTAGTGGCTTTGTCTTTTTGTTTCTTATTTGTTGTAGATAAAGGCCGTATTTGTTAGTTTTTTTGATGAAACGGCATAAATGCATGATGAATTTCATACTCAAAGCATTGTAATATTAAGCTTATGTAAATAGTTGAACGGGAGTTTTGGCCTTAAGATAGCCTGTTAGCCTGCTCATTAATTTAGCACAACTCCAGATTTGTAAACTTTCACTGCGATAACTAAATCCATTATTACTCAAATCGCAAAGTTTGAAGTACAATAGGCTAATATTTAAGAATAATTTGACAAAATGACTAAATTTATATCAAACAGTTATTGTTTAATTGCAGTATTCAAAGAAATAGAATGCTAACCACTCAAGAACATTTTATAAAACCGCTTATTTAAGTTGTTTTGTTAAATGTTCAATTTTCTAGTCGCTGCCGATACCATGTTTAAAAGTAAATATGTTAATGTAATTTAGTTGAAATTTTAGCTGCTAAAATTAAATGTCTATCTATAAATCACTTAGCGACCAGGAGTTGATCATTAGGACTAAAGCCAATGATCACATGGCTTATACCGAAATATATGATAGGTATAAAAAGGATTTACAAACGCACATTTATAAAAAAACTGGCAATTTTGATGAAGTGAAAGATATTTTACAAGAGATTTTCATCAACCTCTGGATAAATAGAGCAAAATTACCTGTAACAGATAATCTGAGTGGTTACCTTTATATTTCGGCAAGAAATAAAATTCTGAATATTATTTCGCATAAAAACGTTGAGTCAAATTATATCAGATCATTACAACTTTTTATTGATGAAGCAAATTATGTTACTGATTTAAGCATCAGGGAAAACGAATTAACAAGTCTTCTCAAAGATCAGATTGGAAACCTCCCGCCAAAGATGGGTGAAGTATTTAGCTTAAGCAGGTTTTCTAATTTTAGTCATAAAGAAATTTCAACTAAATTAAATATATCTGAACAAACAGTTTCTAAGCAGATTAGTAATGCCATTAAAATTCTAAAAAGTAAACTTAACCTGGATTTAGTTAAAAGTTTATTTATTTGATAATCAGTTGATTATATAATTTTTTATCATTTTCTTAAAATCATCTACCTGTTATGCCTTAGCTACCTGTCTTACAATCATAACGATAACCTTGTATTATTGATATGGTGCAAAAAAAAGACGCAAAACAGTTGTTAAAAAAATATCTCGAAGGTAATTGTACCGACGAAGAAAAGGCACTGGTAGAGGCTTGGTATAATCAATTTGAAGAAAATGAACGCCCCCTGATTACAGCGCAAGATCAAGAATTACAGTTAAAAGAAATTCGAAGCAAACTTCCTCCGCATTTTAAGTCACCGAGAGCTATTCCATTATGGCCGATAATTGCCGCAACAATAGTTATTGCATTATTGGCAACCTTACATTTTTACAACAGTTACAGCAAAAAAATAGCAGGTAACCCAAATAATGATGCCCGGGCCACAGTAAAAGTACAACCAGCAGGTAACAAAGCCACTTTAACCTTGCCAAACGGGAAAGTAATAGTTCTTAATGATGTTAAAAGCGGAGAAATTGCCCAGGCAACTGGTTTTAAGATTATGAAATCTAAAGATGGCAAGCTTTCATACATCATTGATGGGCTGGGGGGCAATAAAGAAATCGGATCAAATACAATTGCGACCCCAAGAGGTGGACAATATCAGATTAACTTACCGGATGGGAGCAAAGTTTGGCTTAATGCCTGCTCTAACCTGCGTTTCTCAGTTGGTTCTTCACCATTTAAGCGAGAAGTAGAATTAACAGGTGAAGCATATTTTGAAATAGCAAAAAAGACTGATAAGCTAGGCAATCGGCTCCCTTTTTTGGTTAAAACATCAACTCAGACAGTCGAGGTTTTGGGTACTCATTTTAATATTTCTGCCTATCGTGATGAACAAAAAACGACAACTACACTGCTTGAAGGTAGTGTGAAAATAAACCTTCCAACAGGTTCTAAGCTGTTAAAGCCAGGCCAGCAAGCTACTGTACAAAATAACCAGATTAATACCCAGGAGGCGGATATAGAATATGTAATGGCCTGGAAAAACGGCATGTTCATTTTCGATGATGAACCTATTGAGGAAATCATGAAGAAAATTAGCAACTGGTACGATGTAGATGTTGTTTACCTCGACGCGGATAAGAAACAATTATTTGGTGGTAGTATTTCGCGTTATGCGGAAATTGGTAAAGTGCTCGAAAAATTGGAATTAACAAACGGCGTTCATTTTAAAATTGAAGGGAGGAGGGTTATAGTTATGAAATAAAACAAAATGTTAACTGCTCAATCTAAAGCGAAAAGAAGCCGAAAGTGCGCTAACACTTTCAGCTAAGTTTAAGATTGCATCGAATGCCCCTTAATAAACAAACTATACAATAAAACTAACCAAATATATGATTTTTAACTATTTGTTAAGGCATAGGCCAGCCGCCTATTTCCTTAACGCAGCTAGTGGTATGCTTGGCAAAATTGCCAGCACCATAGGCAAAAACAGCAGGAGAACACTTATGCGTATCAACCTTACAATTATTTTACTCTTTATAATCTTAGCACAGGTTACCGCAACTGGCTTTGCACAAAATTTAACCATTAGTAAAGATAACGCAAGCATAAAATCGATCTTTAAAGATATCAAGAAGCAAACTGGTCTTGCAATCATTTATCAAACACAGCATATTTCAAGCTTTACACCCATTTCTTTGCATGTTAGCAATATGAGTTTAAATGAGGTACTTACCATGCTTCTTGCTAAAAGAGGTCTTTCCTATATTATTAAAGATCAGACTATTGTTATACGGGAGGAGGTTAAAAAAACTCCTGAAGCCGCTTATAAACCTCAAACCTCAATAGAAACCATATTAAATGGAATAGTTACAGATGAAAAAGGAAATACCTTACCATCGGCAACAATAAAATTAAAGGGAAGTACATTAACCGTATTAACCGATCAGGAAGGGAAATTCAGGTTGAAATCTCCAACTGATGAGGGTACATTGGTTATTAGTTACATAGGTTATAATGTACAAGAGGTTGCCTTTGATAAAAATTCTACTGTTCTGAAAGTTAGTTTAAAACCCCTCAATAATGTAATGAATGATGTGGTGGTTGTGGGCTACGGTACGGTAAAAAAATCAGATCTCACGGGGGCAGTATCTTCTGTTTCTGCCGATAAAATTACACAGGTTAAAGGAATATCGAATGTTGCCCAGGCGCTCCAGGGAAATGCAGCCGGAGTACAGGTAAATCAGTCATCAGGGCAGCCTGGTGAAGCGATGATCATCAAAATCAGAGGTACAAACTCTATTAATGGGGGAAACGCCCCGCTTTACGTGGTAGACGGATTGCCAACCGATGGTATTAGTGCCCAACTTAATCCTGATGATATTGAAAGGGTAGAAGTATTAAAAGATGCGTCTGCTACAGCAATATATGGTAGTCGTGGGGCAAATGGCGTAATCATGATTACAACCAAAAAAGGAAAGTCCGGAAAAACACAGGTAAGTTATAACGGCTATTACGGCTTTCAAAATTTAAGGAAAAAATTGGATATTATTAATGCCCATGATTATGCGATACTTCAAAATGAAGTGGTAAATAATGATAATGCATCAGGCGTAAACAATCCTGCTAAACCTTTGCCCTGGAAAACCAGTCAGATTGATTCGTTAACAGGTAAAGGAACGGATTGGCAGGATCTTGTTTATCAAAATGCACGTGTTCAAAATCACGACCTCTCTTTTTCCGGCGGCAATGAGAATACGAGATATTATACTTCGTTTGGTTATTATGATCAGGACGGCATTATTAAAAATTCGAACTTTAACAGACTCTCATTCAGGGTAAATCTTGATCAGAAATTAACTAAAAAGCTTTCGTTAAATACAACCTTTTCTTTACAAAACTCTACCTACACGCAAGCTGTATATGGTGGCGCCGATGGCGGTGGAGGTATCCCATGGACTACAATGGTATTGCCACCTACCCAGGGAGTATATGATGAGAAAGGAAATTACACCAAGTTTACCGGTGTATCATACGGAGAAACCAATCCTGTTGGTATATCAAATGAATTGTACAACCCCTCAACCAATTTAAGAATATTGGGTAGAACCAATGCAATTTACGATATAATTGATGGATTGAAATTAACAGCCAGCGCTGGTATTGATGCCGGTTTCGATAAGTCCGATTATTATGCCCCATCTAATATCAGTATCGGGCAACCAGGAGGCCGTGCATCGAAAAGTTATGGTAACAGCAGAACATTTACAACCGAAAACTACCTTAACTATGTAAAATCTTTTGATAAACATAATCTGGATGTAACTGCCGGCATCAGCTATCAAACTACAAAGTCACAAAACCTGAGTAGCGGAACGGGTACAGGTTTTATTTCTGATATATTTCTGAATAATAATTTAGGGGCGGCAGTTACACCTGCCCGTCCGGGAACTGGTTTTAATGATAGTAAACTAATTTCTTACCTGGGCAGGTTAAACTACAACTATGGAGGCAAATATTATTTAACCTTAACAGGAAGGTACGATGGCTCATCGAAATTTGCCGAAAACAAGAAGTTTGCATTCTTCCCTTCAGCAGCAGCTTTTTGGAGAATTTCAGAAGAGCAGTTTATGAAAAGCATTCCAGCCATTTCTAATCTAAAAATTAAAGCCAGTTATGGGCATTCTGGAAACCAGGCTATTGCTAACTACCAAACCTTAGCCAGAATATCCAATACCACCGTTGTATTTAATAATCAGGATTATACTGCTTATTTTCAAGGTGGGCTACCCTATAACAATCTTAAGTGGGAAACTACAAAACAACTCGATTTAGGCTTAGAATTAGGATTATTTGCTGAAAGATTGCAGTTTACATTTGATTACTACAACAAAAAAACAGTTGATTTATTGCTCAATGTAGACCTGCCAACTTCTTCCGGCTTTGGTTCTGTATTACAAAATATTGGCGAAGTACAAAACCGGGGGCTTGAATTTCAGCTAACTACACTAAACACAAATGGTGTTGTTAAATGGTCCAGTACACTAACCGTACAGCGAAATGTAAATAAAGTATTGTCTCTTGGCTCAACACCTCAAGGCCAGCAGGTTACCTATAAGGAAATTGGGGCAGGTGGAAACTGGTTTCCGACCATCGTAGGCTTGCCAACCGGCCAGCTTTATGGTTATGTTGTAGATGGCATTTATAATACCAATGCTGAAGCTATTGCAAATGGCGAACCAAACAAACGTGCCGGCGATTATAAATTCAGTGATCTTGATGGGAACAAAATAATTGATGGTAACGACAGGAAAATATTAACGCATATGCAGCCAAAATTTACGTTTGGTTTTAATAACAATCTTAGCTATAAAAACTGGAATTTAAGTTTGCTCTTTGTAGGATCATATGGCAACGATATTGTAAATGAATTCAGTAAATACCGAAACAGTTTAAATGGCCAATGGGCACCTAGTCAGACTGCTTTTGATAATAGATGGACTGGCCCGAATGCCGGCGCCACAATCGATAAACCATCGGTAAATAGTGCCGCATCATTACGGGATTTTGCCAACAGTACCTGGGTATCACCTGGTTCATATATAAAACTGAGGGATATTACATTAGGTTATAATATCTCGGCTCCGCTATTAGAGAAGTTTAAAATTTCATCCATAAATATATTTATAAGTGCCCAAAATTATGTCACGTTTACAAAATATGATGGTTATGACCCTGAAGTAGCGTGGAGTGCAACTACGGTAAATGGTTGGGATAGAGGAAACTACCCTTCTATGAAGTCGTTGACTGCTGGCATTAAATGTAACTTTTAAAGAATAATTGAAATGAAAAAATACTATATCATATTCACCTTCGCTATCCTGTTTATTGCCTTACAAAGCTGTAAAAAAGGCCTGGAAGAAAACCCAAAAACATTTGTTAGTCCTTCATCATTTTTTACCAATGCAGATAGTTACGAACAGGCTGTTTTAGGCATATACACCAATATTAGGGGAGCATATACCCAAAACCCAATGATGATGCGCGAAATGTTTAGCGATATCTGTGGAGCTCCCGGAAATGCAGAGCAGGCTCAGGCATCCTATGAAAATAATCATCAGCCTTTTTTCTATAGCGTAAGAGCCGAATGGTCTAATAATTATACCATTATTAAAAATGCTAACTTTATTTTAAGTTACATACCCGCTGCAACATTGATTAATGCTGATAAAAAAGCACTTCTTACTGCTGAAGCGAGGTTTCTCAGGGCCTATGCCTATTTTCAACTGGTGCAGTTTTATGGTGATGTGCCATTACGAACAACGCCATTAACAGACTATTCTGAAGCACAAAGCCCCAGGGTAGCACAGGCAGATATTTATAAATTTATTCTGGAAGACCTGACATTTGCTGAGGCCAATCTTCCTGAAAATGCACCTCAACAAGGCAGGGTGTATAAAATGGTTGCCACAGCATTACTGGCCAAGGTTTACCTTACCATGGCGGGCTATCCCCTCAAACAGATACAGTATTTTCAAAATGCCAAAGAAAAGGCATTGTTGGTAATTAACTCTGGTAAATTTCAGTTGGTAAGCGAGTATGCCAAGGTATTTCATAACACTGCTTACACTACCGAAAGTATTTGGGAACAATTATTTCGTGTAGATGTTGGCGGAAATGCGATGCAAGGCCTGACTAGTACTGCCGAAGGTTTTGTGCCCATATTAAAACCTGCAAGTTCATTTATGAATAGTTTTCCGGTTGGCGATCAACGCAGAACCTGGGGAATACAGGATAGTTATATCGGTCCGAAGAAAAATACCTTAGCACCCTTTTTTCAAAAATTTGTAAACACCAGTTTTATCGACGCCGGAACAACACCTTCTGGAATTATAAACAACTATAGCATTCCATTTATTCGCCTTGCAGAGATGTATCTTATTGCTGCAGAAGCAGAAAATGAATTAAATGGCCCAGCTGCAGCATACGATTATATTAATAAGATAAGAGCGAGGGCAAGAATAAATAAAACCGATCCTACTAATGTGCCAGATCTTACCGGCCTTACAAAAGAGGCATTCAGAAAGGCAGTATATATGGAAAGAAAATGGGAGCTTCATTTAGAAGGCAGTACCTGGTTTGATTTAAAACGAACACAGACCATAGATGTAATTCAAACAATGAGAGGTGCAAGCCTTGTGCATCCAATTGGTACTTATAATTATAACTGGTATATTCCTGATAGTGAAATTTTAAATAATTCCATACCTCAGAATGCTGCTTACCAATAAAATAGCTATTAAATAAAAATTTAATATATAATTCGTCCAGTTCTTTTACTGTGTGAAATTGAAAAGATTTAGTTAAAAAAATAACCCCACAAAACTCGGAAAATGATAAAGCAATTTTTATTAGTTGTTTCTATTTTGTTTGTTTGCAGCACTTGCAAGGCACAAACCATTTACATTTCTACAAAAGGAAATGATAACAATGCAGGTTCCATTTACCATCCGGTAAAAACGTTTGCAGCAGGCGTAGCAAAAGCTATGATTCACAAAAATAAGAAAGTAATTATCGAAATAGATGGTGGTACCTATCCGGTAGATAAAACTGTTGAAATTACATCAGAAAAATTTCCTCTGCGCGAGCTTACAATTAAGGCTAAGGCAAATGAAAAAGTAATAATTTCTGGAGCGCGACAGTTTAAACTGTCATGGAAACCCTACAAGAACAACATGGTATCGGCTAAAATAAAGTTAAACAAAGCGCCTGATCAGTTATTCATGAATGGTAAAAAATTACCGATGGCAAGATATCCTGACTTTGATTCCACTGCAAGAGTATTTAACGGAACAGCCGCCAATGCAATTTCTATTGAGCGAAGCAGAAAGTGGCTTAATCCTACGGGTGGTTATATCCATGCTTTACACCAGGGTGAGTGGGGCGATTTCCATTATCGCATTACCGGAAAGGATGCTACAGACAAATTGCTTTACGAAGGTGGATGGCAAAATAACCGTCCGGCCAAAATGCATACACAATATCGTTATGTAGAGAATATTTTCGAAGAACTGGACCATCCGGGTGAATGGTTTTATAATCAAAAAGAAGAAACGCTTTACCTGATTCCACCTGTCGGATCTAATCTGCAAACGGCCGATTTTGCCTTTACCATGATAAGTGATATCTTACATATTAAAGGAACATTGGCAAATCCGGTTAAAAACATAACAATAACCGGCGTCGATTTTGTGCAAACAGCCCGAAGCTTTATGGAGGTAAAAGAGCCTCTTTTAAGAAGCGACTGGGCCATTTACCGTGGAGCAGCAATATTGTTGGAAGGTACTGAATCTTGTATTATTAATAACTGTAATTTTTACGATTTAGGCGGAAGTGCTGTTTTTCTAAGTAATTATAATAAAGAAGATCGCATTAGTAACAACCATATTTATAACATTGGGGCTAATGGAATTGCATTTGTAGGTAATCCAAATGCAGTACGTTCGCCCGCTTTCAGGTATGAAAATTTTGTGCCGTATGCTCAAATGGATATGGAGCGCGGGCCAAAAAACGCAGATTATCCCCAGCATTGCCAGGCCATCAATAATCTGATACATCATACAGGTTCAATAGAGAAACAATCAGCAGGAGTTCAGATATCTATGTCTGCCAGTATTTTGGTCAGCCACAATACTATTTACCATGTACCAAGAGCCGGCATAAATATTAGTGAAGGAACGTGGGGCGGACATATTATCGAATTTAATGATGTTTTTGATACCGTGCTTGAAACCGGAGATCATGGGGCCTTTAATTCCTGGGGCAGAGATCGTTATTGGCGGCCAGAAAGAAGTATTATAGATAGTATTGTTGCCGCAAAACCTGGAATAGAACTTTTGGATGTGATTGCGCCGATTGTTTTACGCAATAATCGTTTCCAATGTGATCATGGTTGGGATATCGATCTTGATGATGGAAGCACTAATTATCAGATTTATAATAATGTTTGTTTAAGTGGTGGTTTAAAACTTCGTGAAGGCTATCATCGCACTGTATTTAACAATATTATTATAAACAATACCTTTCATCCACACGTTTGGCTAAAAAACAGCGATGATGTTTTCAAAAATAACATTTTAACTGCTGCCTATGCTCCCATACTGATGGAAAGCTGGGGAAAAGAGATTGACCATAACTTCTTTTTAAGCAAAGAAGCATTAATCAAAACACAGAAATTAAATGTTGATGCCAACAGCCTGTCAGGCGAGGCAGGTTTTGTTGAGGCAAACACAGGTAACTATCATCTTAAAAAAACTTCAGCTGTGTTTAAAACTGGTTTTAAAGATTTTGATATGAATTTTGGTGTTACAAATCCCCGACTAAAAAAACTGACTGCTTCGCCTGCTATAAAGCCATTAAATGATAATTCAGATAATATTAAAACTACAATAGTGGATTGGTTGGGGGCCAGGTTTAAAAACATCGAAACCCTGGGCGAAAGATCTGCAGCCGGGCTTCCAGATAACAATGGTGCTTTACTTACGCAATTAACCAAAGGCTCGGTGGCAGAGAAAAATAATTTAAAGAAAGGTGATGTAGTTGTACAACTGGATAATAATGAAGTGAAATCTGTTAACGAACTAATAAAAATTTATAACGAAATCCGTTGGAAAGGGCATAGTCAGATTATTATTATCAGAAATCAAAAAGAACAAAGGATGGAGGTATCACTTAAAGATTAATACCACTGCAATTACCTGGAATCTATAAAGCTTTAGTAAGGCTGGTGAGGGGTAGTTATGTAAACGGATGTTTCGATAACCCTAAACTTAAAATTGCGAAGTAGGCAAATTGAGTGGCTTACAGCGCATGATAAGTTTAAAAAGCTACCGGAAAAGAAAACGCCTGTAAATTGTTGGTTTACAGGTGTTTTTTTGTGGAGCGAAAGGGAGTCGAACCTTCTCTTTAATTGTTTTATAATCAGTATTTTGAATTATTTTTTTTGGTTAGCTACCTAAAAACTCACCTCTATTTTTTAATGCAAATTCATTATCGTAAGTGTACGAAAATTTAATACCGTATGTAAATTAACATCTTCGAAAGGATGAATTCATAATCTGGGTATTTCGGCAAAAGTGTACGCGCTGATCTTTGGATCAGTATTTCTTCTCTCAGCAATTCCTTTTAATTTTTTAAGTTCAGGCCAAATAAAGGGCTCAGCAGTTTAAATGTTATCTGATGTGATCTTGGATCCCTCGGATGGGATTTGAGCGTTTTAGGGCTTCTTTTGAAGGGATATTTAGCTTTGCTCTTTAGATTATGCTTTGCCGATCTTTAGGAAAGCGTGAGCTACCGTCATCGGACTGGATGATTGAGAGTGTTTCCTAGTGGAAGAAAATTTGAGGTCGAGGCCTGTTTTTGTTCAGAGGGAAAGGAACAATTTAGGCAACCGCCCGGCAGTAGAATTTGCGGATAGTTTGGTCCGAAACGGACTGTACAGTTTCATTGAAATATGCATCTTAATATTTAAACGAATAAAAATGCCGATGGCTTTTAAGCTTTACTTTTTAAGTAATGCTTTTATTTCCGATAGCTGAGTAACTGATAGTTCTGCAACCAATGGATTAGTCCGATATTGTATATATCTAGCCTTACTGCAACTATCATGCAGTTGTTTATATCGGCTTCCAATCTCACTGCCTAATTTTTCGTAAGCTAAATTTATTGTTGCATTATGCCTGCTAGGCTTAGATTCCTTAGACACAAAATGATGATTGTAATAATCGTCAAAATTTTTATACGTGCGTTCTCCTTTGGTAAAAGGAAATATTTCAAACTGAACAAAGTGTAAAGCCGTATAAAATGCAGTGGTAACTACCCAGTCATGAGCTTTTCCAAATGAGACAAGTTCTTGACAAACTTGAAAATTATGTTCTGCATGAAGTTTTTGAGTATATGGAGGTGTGCCCAAGGTTAATTTAGAATTGAGAGGAAAATTGTTAGCTTAAAAGGTTGATAAAACCGTCACAATCTAATGCGCTGGTTTCGAATTCGTCATCTTTATACATAACGGAAAAAGAGGCTCTGTACAGGCCAGACCTTGAATTTTTTTCGATTTTTTGTATTTGACTATAAAAGTCTAATAGCTTCCCACTGACGTAGTCTTCTAAGGAAACAAGGAAAACAACAGATTGAGAATGGGTATTCTCAATTTTTAGAAAAATCCCCAGGAGCTCAATATCTTTAAGCTTAGCGAATTTGATAAGCTCGTGGATAAAACCCATAGTGTAATTCACATTAGCCTTGATTTTATTTTCAAACTTTTCTTTATCATCAATTCCTCTAGCTTCCCATCCGTCACCAAAAAACCTCATCATATCATTATAATATGCATCTCCTGTTTTAAGGCTGAATTCAAAGCTTTGACTATGAGCTGTATGTGGTGTTATCTCCATATTGTTAAACAAATACATAACGAAATCCGAAGCTAAATAGTTTTCAGATTATTATGAATTCGAAAGAGTTGTGTTAATTCGTTGGACAAAGGTATAAATTTATGGGAAACAAATACAATGTGTAAATCATTAATGTGTAACAAGTTCTTGTTTTTTACACCAACCCTATCAAATTACCACCTGCATTGACCTGCTTGGACTCATAGGACAACTATTTTTACATGAAAGGTTTTCTCAGTAATTTCTTAATTAAGGAAATAAATCAATGCGACCGCAGAATCTTTGATCCACTCTCTATGGATGAAGCGATAGCCTGCAATTGTAATAGTTTTTGCGTAAGGGTTATTTTTACACCGCAAAGGGAAACTACATAAATCATTTATGTATTAATAATACTATAATACTTCCAGAATACACTTTGTCAACTAAAAGAGAAACCCAGTTTTACAACCAATCTAACAAAGAAATATATCAAGATATGGGCTTTGATGTTAAAGGCATTAACTGTGATAGTTTGGCTCAATTTGGAGGTTAATTACACTGCTTAAGCTTTACGTATTAATTATTTAATCGTAGAAAAATTTCGAAAATCTTTGAAGAAATTATTTAAAAAGAAGATTTTTATAACAAAAAAACAAATTTCAAACTATTTATGTATGTTTAATGCTATATGAATTTTTTAATTTTATCGGCTGAAGCAAAATCAGCAATTGACCCAACAGTTACGGCAGCTGCGATTGCAACGTTAATATCTAGTGCAGTCGCATCAACTGTTGCTTTAAAAATTAATAGCTACAATTCACTAAAAAGCTTAAATGACCAATTAGACGCTATTTTAAAAATTGCTATCCAATATCCTTATTTGGAAAATCCAAATTTTTGCTCCACTTGGAATGAAAATAAAAATTTAGATAAAGACGAGTATTTACGATATGAGATGTACTGTAGTCTAATTTTCAACTACTTAGAAAGATTGTGTAAGTATTATAATTTTAATGAAAAGAAGATAAATAATCACTTAAATATTGAAGGATGGATAATGGTCCACAAAGATTGTTGGAATAATCCTACTATTCCAAATGAAAATGATGGTTATGATGAACGCTTAAAAAAAATAATTGAGAAATTTATAAACTAGTATGATAAGAAGAGCATTAATTATTTATTGTGATAATACATATAGTGGTAAATTACCAGGGCCGATCAAGGATGAGGAAAATTATACCAAGTTTTTAACTAGCTACTTAGGCGGAGAGTGGTATGCTGGCGAAATTCGATCCTTAAATAATCCAACTAAATTAAGGATAGACGAAACGATTCAAAAATTTTTAAATGGTGCTGATTATACTTTCATTATTTTCAGTGGACATGGATGTATAAATCAGTTAGATAATAATTTACAATATTTTGAAGTAGCAGATGGCAATATTTCTATTAGAAAGTTAATCACTGATGCTAAACGACAAACAATAATTGCAGACTCATGCAGAGGATTCGAAAAATTTATATCTGAAGAAATGACGAAAGCAATATTAGAAACTAAAATGTTTTCCGCTGGCTCATCAACAAGGAATTTATTTAATAGTGAAGTTCTAAATGCTGAAGCAGGTTTAAGTATACTGTATTCTTCGAGTGAAGATCAGTCAGCTGTAGATAGTGAGAATGGTGGTGTATATTTACTATCACTACTAGCTATTGCTAAAGAGTGGGGAAATCGGTACGGTAATGAATTTTCAATTGATTTAAAAACAGTACACAATCTAGCTATAGGATATTTAAATCAAAATTTCAATACAATTCAAGTGCCAGTTATAGAACCAGAAAAGAGAACAAAATACTTTCCTTTTGCAGTTAAAAATAAAAGACTGATTTAATATATAAATATTTTTTACGAAGAATTGTATGGGATCTTGTATGGGAAAAAAGAAAATCCGCGAGATTATTGAAATTTCGCGGATTCTTTTAAAAATTTGTGGAGCCGAAGGGAGTCGAACCCTTGTCCAGTTGTGAGATAAATTATACCTTCTACATGCTTATTTTTCAATTGATTTTCGGGAAATAAACGGGCTGAAAACCGACCTTATTTAGATCCTTAGATACTTGATCTCACTTTAAGTCGTATCTCCTTAAAGCCAGCTTTGTTGTTTCGATGCCCCAGGTTCTAACCCAACAATGCAGCAGTTAGAGGGACAAAAGCTAAGCGTAGTTCTAAACTAGGCAGCTAAGGCGTAAGTATTTTCGCCAATTAAAATGTGATCGTTCACTTTAAGTGCTCTCCGAACAACGCACTGCATGCTAACATAACCTTCGCCACCCTGTCAAATCCAAGAACGGCCCCAGTTTTAGTTTTCAGTTTTCAGTTTACAATTATCAATTATCAATTATCAATTATCAATTATCAATTATCAATTATCAATTATCAATTATCAATTGCAGAACCGGGGTACAAATATACAAAAATATTGGTTAACTGGTTAATTGTTTAACTGTATCCCCATCAAATTCCCGGCTTGTTCAGTAGTTCATTGGTCATTAGTTAATTAGTAACTGCAAACTGCGTTAGAGTTAAATGGTTACTGTTAACTGTCATCCCTTCTAAACTCCAAACTTGTTCACTAGTAACTGCCAATTGCCAACTGAATTAAGATTAACTGGTTAATTGTTTAAATCGGTTAACCGTTTTGTTCTTCTAACAATTAACCGATTTAATCAGTTTCAACAATTAAACAACTCGACCAGGGTATTGTTGTAAAGCGATTTCCAAACAATCCATGGCTGCATTTAAATCATCAGTATTTAACACATAAGCCATGCGTACCTCGTTTTTACCCGATCCTGGTGTAGAATAGAAACCAGTGGCTGGTGCCATCATCACCGTTTGGTTGTTGTGACTAAATTTTTCTAAAATCCATTGGCAGAATTTATCTGCATCATCAATCGGGAATTTGGCCACCACATAAAATGCACCACCCGGGTTAGGGCAGTAAACACCTTCAATGCTGTTTAAGCGTTCTACCAAGGTATCACGGCGTAAAGTATATTCAGTATTTACCTTTTCAAAGTAACTGTCTGGCGTATCAACTGCAGCTGCACCGGCAATTTGCTCAACCATACCCGGACTTAACCTGGCTTGTGCAAATTTTAATCCCGAAGCAATTACTTCCTTGTTTTTAGTAATTAAACAACCTAAACGTGCTCCACAGGCACTGTAACGTTTAGAAACAGTATCCATAATTACCACGTTTTCATCCAGGCCATCTAAATGCATTGGCGAAATAAACTCCCTGCCATCATAACAGAATTCGCGATAAGCCTCGTCTGAGAATAAGAACAAATCGTATTTTACGCAAAGGGTTTTTAAAGCTTCAAGCTCTTCTCTCGAATATAAATAACCGGTTGGGTTATTCGGGTTGCAAATGATAATTGCCTTGGTTTTTTCGGTAATCAGCTTCTCAAATTCTGCAATTGGAGGCAAAGCAAAACCATTTTCGATATACGATAAAATAGGTTTTACCACTACATTACTCATGCAAGCAAAACCATTATAATTGGCGTAAAAGGGCTCTGGAATGATAATTTCATCACCTTCATTAACGCAGGTTTGCATGGCAATGGTAATGGCTTCTGAGCCACCAACAGTTACCAGTATATTTTCGGGGCTAATGTTATAGCCCAGTTTGTTGTAGTATTCGGTAAGTTTTAAACGGTAGGCGAGGGTACCTTCTGATGGTGTATAGGCCCAAACATTAAAATCAATGTTTTTAATGGCATTCAACATCCCTTCAGGTGTTTCAATATCAGGCTGGCCAATATTTAAATGGTAAACCTTTTTACCATCTTTTTTAGCTTGATCAGCAAATGGAGTTAACTTTCTAATGGGCGATGCAGGCATCTGCACGCCTTTTTGTGAAATTTTTGGCATGGCACAAAAATAAAAAAGTCCCGATGAAAATCGGGACTTTTTAAAATAATATCATTTTAAAATTACTTTGAAGCCGGTGCAACAGTTTCGCCTTTAATGTAAAGCACTTTAACCGGTGTTTTAGCATTCGAAGTAATGGTTACTGCTTTAGAGAAAGAAGATGGTCCAGCTGCAGCGTTGAAAGTTACTGAAATTACACCTGTTTCACCTTTTTTAAGTGGGGTTGAAGTGTATTTAGGCACTGTACAAC
Source organism: Pedobacter kyungheensis (assembly GCF_000812965.1). Lineage (GTDB taxonomy): Bacteria > Bacteroidota > Bacteroidia > Sphingobacteriales > Sphingobacteriaceae > Pedobacter > Pedobacter kyungheensis. The sequence goes on along the minus strand of NZ_JSYN01000020.1, from coordinate 61,291 downwards.
CGCAACTTGCTTCAGCTTTGCTGATAATTAACGGCTCTTCGCCAACGTTGGTGTATTTAAAATCGTAAGTTACCGGTTTGTTTAAAACAATTTTACCGAAATCATGTGTTTCCGATTCAAACTTAAATTCAGCAGGTTTAGTTTGTGCGTTTGCTACAATACCAAAACCTAATACAAAAGCGAATAATACTAAGATCTTTTTCATGTTATGTGGGTATATTTTATTTTTAAATTACTCAAACAAATTTAATGTTTTCAAATTAAAACAAAAACTATTCCAATTATATTTTCCAATTCCATATATAATTTTACATAAGAGGATAAAGGCAAACTTTTAATTTTGTCTATATTTGCCGCAACCAATCTTTGATTACTATGCAGAATGAAAAATTGATTACCAATGCTATTGACGCTGCTGAACTGAGTTTTAACGATTTTAAATCAATCGTGATAAACGACTACAGAATAGCGGTTGAGAGCAGGCAGGCCAGTATTTTAGGACGAAGGGAAGTGTTAACTGGCAAGGCTAAATTTGGCATTTTTGGCGATGGTAAGGAAGTACCTCAGGTGGCGATGGCGAAAGCATTTAAGAACGGAGATTGGCGTTCGGGCTATTACCGCGATCAAACCTTTGCTTTTGCAACCGGTATTTCAACAATTAAAGAATTCTTTGCACAGCTTTATGCCAATCCGGCTAAAGGAGCCGATCCTTTTTCGGGTGGCAGGCAAATGAACTGTCACTTTGCAACCCAGTCTATTAACGAAGATGGTAGCTGGAACGATTTAACGCAAATTAAAAACTGCTCATCTGATATTTCTCCAACAGGCGGTCAAATGGCCCGTTTAGTGGGTTTGGCTTATGCCTCTAAATTATTCAGGGAGAATAAAGAACTCGATTATTTAAAGCACTTTTCGGTTAACGGAAACGAAGTGGCTTTTGGTACTATTGGCAATGCTTCTACATCAGAAGGGGTGTTTTTTGAAGCTATTAATGCTGCGGGCGTACTGCAGGTACCCATGGCCATCTCGATCTGGGATGATGCTTACGGTATTTCTGTACCTGCAAAGTATCAAACTACCAAAGAAGATATTTCTGAAGTTTTAAAAGGATTTCAACGTGATTCGGAGAATCCGGGATACGAAATTTATAAAGTAAAAGGCTGGGATTATCCTGCCCTTTGCGAAGTTTATGAGAAAGCCATCAAGGTTTGCCGCGATGAGCACGTACCGGTTTTAATTCATGTTACCGAGCTTACGCAGCCACAGGGGCATTCTACTTCAGGTTCGCACGAAAGGTATAAATCGAAAGAACGACTGAGTTGGGAAACTGAGCACGATTGTATCCTTAAAATGCGTGGATGGATGCTCGATTCGGCAGTGGCCACTGAAGAAGAAATTCTGGAGATTGAAAAGGAAGCTAAGGTTTTTGTGCGGAATGCCCAAAAAGAGGCCTGGAACGAATTTTTAGATAGTATCAGACCTGAGCAAAAACAGGTTGTTGATTTAGTGAGTGATATGGCCAAACACCAACCCGAGCTGGCTAAAATTGCAGCTACATTGGCTGCTACAGCAGATGCACAGCGCAGGGAAGTATTTGCCGCTGCGCGTAAGGCAATCCGCTTATCAACAAAAGTTACTTCACCCGAGCGTGACGCACTTTTAACCTGGTACAAAAAGCAAGAGTCGCTTAATTACGATCGCTATAACTCTAAACTGCATACCGATGGCATGGAAAGCCCGGATATGATTCCGGTGGTGGATGCGGTGTATGATGAGTTTTCTAAAATGATTGACGGCCGTGAAGTACTTAACGCCTGTTTTAACGAAAACTTTGCCCGCGACCAGCGTTTGGTAGCTTTTGGCGAAGATTTAGGCAATATAGGCGATGTGAACCAGGGTTTTGCAGGTTTGCAGGCCAAATATGGCGAATTGAGAATTACCGATACCGGCATCAGGGAAATGACCATTATGGGGCAGGGTATAGGCCTGGCGTTACGTGGTTTAAAACCAATAGCCGAAATCCAATATTTAGATTATTTAATATTTGCCTTAAACGTATTAAGCGATGATTTAGCATCGCTTTCATATCGTACAAAAGGCATTCAGAAAGCCCCTGTAATTGTGCGTACCCGTGGCCACAGGCTCGAAGGCATCTGGCACTCTGGTTCGCCTATTGCCATGTTGCTAAGCTCTTTAAGGGGAATGCACCTTTGCGTACCACGCAACATGACTCAGGCTGCAGGGATGTACAACACTTTGTTCAGGGCCGATGAACCTGCGGTGGTAATCGAATGCTTAAACGGCTACCGCCTGAAAGAAAAATTACCGGTTAACGTCGGCGAATTTACCGTGCCGTTGGGTAAAGCTGAGATTTTGGAAGAAGGTACTGACATTACCGTAATTTCATACGGATCGTGTTTAAAAATTGTACAGGAAGCTGCTGAAGAACTGGCATTGTTGGGCATTTCTGTAGAAATTATTGACCCGCAAACCCTTTTGCCTTTCGATAACAGCCAGGTTTGTGTAAGCTCACTGGCTAAAACCAATAAATTATTGGTGGTAGATGAAGATGTACCAGGAGGTGCTTCGGCTTATATCCTGCAAAAAGTGCTCGAAGAACAAAAAGGTTATTTCCATCTGGATGGACAACCTAAAACCTTATCGGCCAAAGCACACCGTCCACCGTTTGGTTCGGATGGCGATTATTTTAGCAAACCTTCGGTTGATGATGTAATCGAAACCATATACCAGATGATGCACGACGCTAATCCGAATAAATATCCCGCACTTTTTTAAGGCTGTTGATTAATTTGTTTTAGAGGAGCGTCTTCTGTTAAGTGATTGTTAATCATTTAATTATGGGTGTTTTGTGTTCTTGTTCGACATAAACAGGCTGCGTTTTTAGCTACAGCGTAAACATTTGATTACCCAAATGATCAGATTTTTACATACATTTATATACCAAACCCTATTTTTTGTTATTTCAGTATGTTCCAAGTCATCCCCATTGGAGATTGCTGCATGATGCAAGTTTTTTGTTTATCCCTAATAAATAATCAATAGTTTTTATTTTAGGATGAGTAAAAGTCTTGTTTTCAGCTGGTTGATAAATAAAGCTTATTTCTGTAAGATAGGTATTGCATTTACTTTGTTTTTATTTCTGGGCTTAAAAGGCTTTGCGCAAACCAATGCTTCACAAAAAAAGCTCGACAGTCTTTTATATCTGAACGAAAGAAATCTGAAGACCGATTCATCTAAAATAAAAATCCTGACTGAGATTTACCGCCAGTACATGCGGATGAAAAATGTAGATAAAGCCGAAGAATTCCTCAATAAAAGTATTCAGCTTTCGCACGAAAAAAACATGAAGAAATTTTCGGCGATGGCTTATTACCGAAGGGCTTTAATGTACCATGGCAGGTCTAATTACCAAAAAGCTGAAGAGAATTACCTGATTGCCGTTACTGAATTTACCGCTGTAGGCAATTTGGATATGACCGCCGGTACCTATCTTAATCTGGGTGCTTTATATGGCAGTATACCCGATTATGTTAAAGCTTTGGAGGTGAACCAGAAAGCGATTACCATTTACCAGAAACTGGGTAACGAGACCGATATGGCAAGTTGCTATACCAATATTTCGGGCATTTATCAAAGTTTGGGCAACCAGAGTCAGGCGCTGGTTTATCTTAAAATGGCCTTAAAAGTATTTGCCCAGGAAGGCGAAAATTCACGCGGGGTAGCCGTTGTTTATGGTTTAATTGGCAGCAATTATTTCGAAGCTTCAGACCGTGAATTAACGGAAATGAATGTTTCACCTGACCAAAAGATAAAATTGGCACTGGAGTATTACAATAAGTCTTTAAAGGTATCGGAAGCAATAGAAGATACAGGTTTGATAGCCAGTGTTAAACGTAATCTGGCCGATTTATATAGTTCGGTAGGGCAGCAGGAACAAGCTTTAAAATCTTACCAGAAATCGGTAGAACTGAGCAGGGATGGCGAAGATCAGGAAAGTTATGCCTCCAGTTTATATGCGCTGGGTAACTATTACCAAAAAGAAAATGATTTGGGCAATGCCATTGTTTTACTTAACCACAGCTTAAAAATTGCCGAAGAAAACCGGTTGCTCGATATCGAGAAAGAATCGTGTTTGGGCTTAAGTGCAGTTTACGAAAAAAAGAAAGATTACAACAAGGCATTGGCTTATTACAGACAGTATATCGGCGCAAGAGATCAAATTTTCGACAAGGAAAAGGAAAAGGAGATTACCAGGAGGCAAATGCAGCTCGATTTTAGTGTTAAGGAACGCGATTACCTGCTCAAACAAAAAATTACCGAAGGTGAACTGAAAAGGCAGCAACAGGAATTGGTGTTAAAGCGGCAGCAGCTGGCCCTGAGCGATAAGGAAAAGGCCTTGGATTTACTTACCTTTCAAAAGGCAAAGGCCGATCTGGATTTCCAGCGTTTGGCGCAGGAAAGCAAATTTGAAAAAGTTAAATTCCAGGCACAAATGGCTGCCGAAGTAAAAGACAAGGAAATTAATAAGCAGCGTCAGCAGATTAAGCTTGATGAACGTGTAAAATTACTGCTTACCATTGCCATTACCTTAATTCTGATTATCGCTGTGGTAATTTATTTTAACCAGCGCAAAACAACCAGGCTTAATAAAATTATCAATACGCAAAAACGCGAACTGGAGCAGTTGAGTAAGGTGAAAGACCGCATTTTTAGTGTGGTGAGCCATGATATGCGTACCCCTGTTAATTCGCTTATTTCGTTTATGCAACTGCTGGAGGGTGGAAACATTGAACAGGAGAAGTTAAACCGTTACGCAGCATCGCTGAAAAACAATTTGACCTATACTTCTACCATGATGGAAAACCTGCTCAATTGGGCTGCCAGCCAGATGCATGGTTTTAATCCTTGTTTAGAAACACTGGATATTCAAAGCCTGGTAAACGAGGTGCTTGGTTCGCTACAGGATCAGGCCAATGAAAAGGAGCTGAAATTGCAAAACGTAATTCCTGACGGAATCACTTGTTTGGCCGATGCCAATATGCTTAGCCTGGTAATCCGAAACCTGGTGAATAATGCCATTAAATTTACCCCAAATGGAGGAGCAATTGAGGTAAGCTCGGTTAATGGATCCAACCACCTGGAAATTAAAATTGCTGATAATGGTATTGGCTTAACCCCGGTTCAAATCGATCATTTTAATAAACCAGGTTATCTTGGTGGCGGGCTAAGTACGCCGGGCACCAATAAAGAAAAAGGTACAGGATTGGGTTTGTTGCTATGCAGAACATTTATCGCCCTCATGAACGGTAAAATTACTGCCGGTGTTAATGTGGCAGGAGGGAGTTACTTTAAGATTTTACTCGGTAGATAACTACTTTAAAAAACGCGAAAGGATTTTCTTATCAATCGATTTTTCTAACAGTTCCTGTCTGTTAGTTGCACTGATGGGTACGGTAAAATTGTGATCTAAATGTACCTCGTGATTGGTTAAGGTAGCAATGTGGTTAACGTTAATGATATACTGCTTGTGCACGCGGGCAAAAAGTTTAGCCGGCAATTGTTTCTCCAGGTTCTTCAGGCTAACTAAAATTACGTGCTTATCGGTGCTGGTAAACAGCTTCGAAAAATCGCCCATACTTTCGATGTAAATCACATCATCATACTTTAATTTGGTAATGCCTTTGGTTTCCCTGAAAAAGAAGTGATCATCTTCTTCTCCAACAGGTTGTTCATCCTGAGAAGTTTCCTTTCCAACCAGTTTTTTAAGTTCAAGGTATTCAATAGCCTTATTGGTGGCTTTAAGTATGCGCTCAAAGGTAGCCGGCTTTACAATAAAATCTAAAGCATCGAGGTTAAAACTTTCGGCAGCATACTCGCTATATGAAGTAATAAATATAAATAAAGGCTGTTTTTTAAGGCTTTTCATCAAATCCATCCCCGAAAGCTCAGGCATGTCAATGTCCGAATAAACAATGTCAACCTTGGTTGAAGCCAGGATTTGTGAGGCCTCGATTCCGTTACTACAAACTGCTAAAATGTTTAATGAAGGGATTTTTTTAAGGTGCATTTCAATTGCATCTCTTTCTATTTCGTTGTCATCAACAATTAGGCAGTTGTAGGTCATTTAGGGATAGTACTTAATTTAGTTAGAGAACAAGGGATTTACACTTAATGTTTCAAATTTAATTGAAAATGTGAATTATTGTGTAAATCCCCTTAATTTTTTATCAATCCCCGATCGGGAACTATTTGCGGTGTTTCTTTTCGCCGGTGTATAACTTTTCGCCTGCTGCTACCGCCAGTTGTAAGTCGTTTTCTTGGGGTGGAACCGGACAACGATAGCCCTCGCTATAAGCACAATACGGATTGTACGCCTTGTTAAAATCTATTTCAATCTGGTTGTTTGTAATTGCTTTGCTATCCAAATCAATATACCTGCCACCTCCATAAGTGATTTTGCCATTGGTTTCATCGGTAAAAGGCAAAAACAGATGATCTTTGTACACCGGGTTGGCCGATAGCGCAACACTTTTGTATAAAGTCATTTGTAGTTTTTTACCATTTAAGCTGAAATTCACATGTGCATACCGGTAATAATCGCTGCTGGTGCCATCGTAGGTCGGCATTTTGAAAACTTTTTCGTTTTGCAGCAGTGTTACATCAGCCAAAACTTTATAAGTACTGTCTGCATCGTAGAAATGAAGATTTTCGAGATCTTTTTTCTTTAATGGAGATCGGCTGTCGGTAATAAAATCCTGTTTGTACGCTTCCCTGTGCTTTGCGATTTTTGCTGAATAGCTTTGTGCAAAGGCATTTATACTGATAAAAACGAGTAGAACAGGCAGGAATCTCATCATAGGATTTATAAGGTACTTACTTTATTTCTTAAAAACTGATCGGCCAAAACCAAAGCAGCCATAGCTTCTACAATAACAACAGCGCGAGGTACCACACAAGGATCGTGACGGCCTTTACCTTTAATTTCGGCAGCTTCGCCGGCGGCATTAATGGTTTGCTGGTTGTGCATAATGGTGGCAACAGGTTTAAAAGCCACTTTAAAAGTAATATCCATCCCGTTCGAAATGCCACCTAAAATACCACCCGCATAATTGGTAGTGGTTTTAAATACTTTCGAGTCGGCTGCTTTAGGCTGAGGGATATCGTTATGCTGCGAACCTCTTAATTCGCTGCCTGCAAAGCCAGAGCCATACTCAAAACCATGAACGGCATTAATGCTTAACATGGCTTTGCCTAAATCGGCATGTAACTTATCAAAAACAGGTTCTCCTAATCCGGCAGGGCAGCCTTTTACCACACAACTGATCTTTCCGCCAACAGTATCTCCATCTTTGCGTACAGCATCAATAAATTCGACCATTTCGTGTGCAGTGGCGGGATCGGCACAACGTACAATATTTTCTTCCCTGATTTGAAGTAAAGCAGATAAATCGTTGCTTTCCAGATTTGGAGCTTCAATGGTTCCTACTGCAGTTACATGTGCAAATATCTCAATGCCTTGTTGTTTTAAGAATAGCTTGGCAATTGCACCTGCGGCTACGCGGGCAGCAGTTTCGCGCGCCGATGAACGGCCTCCGCCACGGTGATCGCGGATACCGTATTTGGCATCGTAAACATAGTCGGCATGGCTCGGACGATACACATCAACATTGTGGCCATAATCTTTAGAGCGCTGGTCTTCGTTTGGAATAAGCAAGGCAATTGGCGTTCCGGTACTTTTTCCTTCAAAAATACCCGATAACACCTGAACGGTATCGCTTTCTTTTCTTTGCGTTGTAATTTTCGACTGACCGGGTCTGCGTTTATCCAGTTCTGACTGGATAAAATCCATATCAATATCCAATTGTGCCGGACAGCCATCGATAATTACACCAATAGCTACGCCATGAGATTCGCCAAAGGTAGTGATGCGAAAAAGTTGTCCGAAAGAGTTACCTGCCATATTTTATTTTAGATGTTAGAAGTTAGATATGAAGCAGGAGAAATATCCCGGTTATCATGTCTAAACTTCAATTTTTTAAGGTTAATTATTTTACTCCAGCTGTTAGCGTTGAGATATAAGAATTTTCTCTGTCTATTATCTCATATCTACCGTCTCACATCTCACTTCTCAAATCTCCTGTATCTCGAATCCCGCCTTTTTCAAATCCTCCCAGTAATACGGATAAGATTTTTCTACAACCTGCATTTCCTCAATTTCAACTTCGTTGATGAGTAGGGCAAGTGGAGCAAAGGCCATTGCCATACGGTGGTCCTCGTAGGTTGCAATGGTAATTTTATCAGGGAAATGAAGGTTGTCGGTATTTAAAGTATAAACCAGGTTATCTTCTGTTAAAGTAACACCGATTTTAGCCAGTTCGTTTTGTAATGCGGCAATACGGTCGGTTTCTTTGATTTTTAAGGTCTCTAAGCCTGTAAAAGCCATGTTTTTGCCCAATGCAGCTGCAATAACCACAATGGTTTGTGCCAAATCCGGGCAGGTTTTAAGGTCTAACACCTGATTGGTATCTAAAGATAAGCCCAGGTTGCTGATCGAAATCCCTTTTTCTGTTTTGCTGGTTGCGATGCCAAAAATTTTCATGATTTTCTGGATCTGGCTATCGCCCTGCAAGCTTTTATCTTTTAAAGCCGGTAGGCTGATTTCGGCTTCATCGGCTAATGCAGCAATGCTGTACCAGTAAGATGCAGCACTCCAATCCGGTTCAACAACCAAAGTGCCTGGCTTAAAAGCCTGCGGTTCAATAGAGATTGAATTTCCGTTCCAGCTGTGTGCAATACCCACTTCTGCAAGCATATCTAAAGTCATATCTACATAAGGCTTAGAAGTAAGTTCGCCCTCAATTTCTAATGTTAAGCCTTGAGGTAGTACAGGAGCGATCATCAACAAGGCAGAAATGTACTGACTGCTGATATCGCCTTTAATTTTTACCTGGGCAGTTTTCTGATCCAATGGACCGATAATATTTAGTGGGGGAAAACCCTCGTTTTCTGCATAAGAAATGTTTGCACCGATTTTTTTAAGCGCTTCGGCCAGAATACCGATTGGGCGTTGTTTCATACGCTCGGTTCCGGTTAACAGGAAATTACCGTTTTTTGCCGAAAGATAAGCCGAAAGAAAACGCATTGCAGTACCTGCAGGTCCTACATCAACCAGTTCGGAGTTTGCAGTTTTCGGTTTAGCATCTCCTTCCAACTCACTACCCTCAACTCCCAACTTACTTAGAATACCATTTAATGTTACCGTATCGGCCGCATTGGAAAGATTTTCTACTTTAACCAGTTTCTTGCTTAAAGCGCTTATAATTAACGCCCTGTTGCATTCGCTTTTAGAGCCTGTTAATTGGATTTCCGTGTTAATATTCTTGGTTCCTTTAAAAGAAACTAAGGCATTTTTTGACATTTTAGTTCTGTTTTATGCTCAAATGTAAGTGTCAGATGGAAACATCTGACACTTCATTATATATTGTTAATCGTCACATTCCTTCGACAAGCTCAGGATGACATCGCTGTCAGACGCCGCTTTTAGCTTTAGTCTTTGAGCTTTAAGCTTACCTATGCTTTAACTTCGCTATGTTGCTCAGCAGCAATGCCTTGCTCAGCTTTGCCAGCGTTCATGATTTCAGTTTGCTTGCGGATTGACTCACCGTGTACCAATTCTAAGAATTTTTCGGTAAAGTTTAAGTCTAATTTTAATGCTTTTGCAAAAGCCTGACCTTTTTGGATGATGGCATCCCAACGGTTAACCTGTAAAATAGTTACCTGGTTATCGCGTTTAAATTCACCAATTTTAGCAACAATCGCCATACGCTCACCTAATTTCTGTAATAAGATATCATCAATTTTATCGATTGATTTACGTAAGTCAGCTAATTTATCGGCAGATGCTTCGTTTGGTGCTTCTGGTTCGCGTACTGTTAAGCGGTCTACCAGTTCTGCTAAAGCAGCTGGGGTAACTTGTTGCTTAGCATCTGTCCAGGCTACTGAAGGATCAACGTGCGATTCGATCATTAAACCTTGCATATCTAAATCCAATGCTTTTTGCGAGATGTAAGGGATTAACTCACGGTTACCGCAAATGTGGCTTGGATCGTTGATGATTGGTAAATCAGGGCAAAGCGTTTTTAACTGGATAGCAAGTTCCCACATTGGTTCGTTACGGAAAGAGCTTTTCTCGAATGAAGAGAAACCACGGTGAATGGCACCAATTTTAGTGATACCTGCGCCATTGATACGCTCAATTGCACCAATCCATAACTGTAAATCAGGGTTAACCGGGTTTTTAATCAATACCGGAACATCATGACCTTTTAAAGCATCAGCAATTTCCTGTACGGTGAAAGGGTTTACAGTAGAACGTGCACCAATCCAAAGGATATCAACACCTGCTGCTAAAGCCTCTTCAACGTGTTTTGCATTGGCAACCTCAACAGCAGTTGGTAAACCAGTTTCTGCTTTAGCGCGTTTTAACCACTCTAAACCAATACTGCCGATACCTTCAAATTCTCCCGGACGGGTACGTGGCTTCCAGATACCAGCTCTTAAAACTGATACTTTACCAGTTGCTGCTAATAAATGTGCAGTAGTTAATAATTGTTCTTCGGTTTCTGCACTGCATGGTCCAGAAATTAACAACGGCTCGTTGTTTGTGTTTAACCAGGTGTTTAAAGGTTGAATGTTTAAATTTAGTTTCATGATGATTGGTATTTAATTCCGGAGTCCGGTTTATATTTTAAATTGTTTAATTGTTATATTGTTGGATTGAACTGCCAACTGAAAATTGTTTACTGCCAGCTTTTTACACTTTATCGTTCTTCTGATATTCGCCAAGGATATTAAAGTTCGAGGTATATTTTAATGCCTTCCTGATAGCTTTATCGTATTTATCGGTGCTTGGCCATTCTAAATCGACGTAAAAGTAGTATTCGTTTCTTTTACCTAATACCGGCATAGATTGTATTTTTGTTAAGCTTACATCCTGTTCGGCAAAAATGTTTAACACGGTGGCCAGCGAGCCGGCTTTATGTCCAACCTGGAAACAGATAGAGGCCTTGTTTATTTTTTTGCCTTCGTCTGTTTTGTCTTTTTTCAGGATCAGGAAACGGGTATAGTTTTTCTTGTTCGATTCTACACGGCGCTCTAAAATATTTAGGCCATAAAGTTCTGCGGCTAAGTTATTTGCGATCGCCATTGTATCTGTCAGTTTTTCTTCCTGAATGCGTTTGGCACAGGCTGCAGTATCATTGCTCTCTACAATTTTAATGTGCGGATAATCGTAAAAGAAATCAATACATTGACGGATGGCGATAGGGTGCGAGGTTACCACTTTAATATCCTCGAATTTTACACCAGGTAAAGCCATTAAGTGCAATTGGATAGGTAAATACACCTCACCAACAACCGAGAAACCATAATCGCGAATCAGGGTGTAGTTTGGCAATAAGCTACCTGCAATGGAGTTTTCGATGGCCATTACCACGAAATCTGCTTCGTTTTTTTCAAGCTTATCGCAGGTTTCTTTAAATGAATTACATTCTACAGTTTCAATGCTTTTACCAAAGAATTTGTAGGCTGCTTCTTCGTGAAAAGAGGCCTTAATACCCTGAATTGCTACTCGTTTTGTCGTTTCCATTTTTTGTGTTAAACAAAAAAAGTCCCGGCTGTTTGCCAGGACTTTTTTATACATTTTAATATTTTTATATATCTTTTTGCATATTAGCCCCGGCTCTCACTAAAATAGTAAAAGTAACCAAAGTAATATGTGTTAAAATTTTTCATTCTTTTTTTTCGTTGAGCCAAATGTAGTAACAAAATTTAATTTGTCAATAGGAAATTGAAAATATTTTTAATAAAATTTAATTTTATTGATTTTAGACCGTTTTGGTGCATGGTATAAATTCTGTAAAAGGTTGGTTTGAAGTAATGAAAATGAGCGCTTGTTATTGGGAATACGTAGGGCAAGTGATTTATACGTTGTTAAGGAATTGAATATGTATCACAAGGTATCAATTATTTTCTGTATGTCTTTTTTAGTAATAGTAGCCTCTTCTGATTTGTCATAAATGTAAATCATATTGATTTCATTTTTAATTTGTAAGTAGGTAATTACTCTATAACCACCACTTTTTCCTTTTCCCTTACTTTTTACAGCTAATCTTATTTTGAAAATGCCATTGCCTAAATCAGTACCTGTTCTTGGGTTCTCAAGTAATACGGATTCTAATTCAGATAAGTCGCTAATTAATGATGCATGTTTCTTCTTTAGCTGCTTAGCTTTTTTTATGAAAATTGGCGAGTAGACTATGGTAATTTCTGCCATATCATATATCTTTCAATGATAATGGCGCAATTTTTCCGGCTTTGATTTCTTTTGCTTCTCTTATTCCTTGCGTAATGCCATCAAGTAAAAGTTGCTTTTTAGAAGTTTGGATCACTTTCGCATTAATTCTTTTTAGTACCTCTAAAAGAAATTCTGTATCGTTATCTTTAACTTGTATAGTCAATGTTGTCATAGCAATAAACTTTATATCAAAAATACGAATTATATCTTTAAATATTTTGGCGCTGTTTGTCCATTTCTATAAGGATTAAATCAAAAAAAAGCGGCCCGTAATACAGACCGCTTATTTTTAAACTGCCGAACTTAATTCGGGTTGTTCAGACTTTAACTTTTTTGATTTTTCGAGGATCTCAGCATCCCGAAGCTCCTGTTGCATAATTTTAGCAATTTTGGTGCTGCCATCATGGCTCCATCCCGGCGGATTGAAAACGTATTTTACTTTATCCATAAAAGTTGGGGCCTTTTTTACATCAGCGGTTAAGGCAATAAATTCGTGGAAAATGATATTTACAGGCCCGGTATCAGTAGGTTGGGTAGTTAAACCGTATTTTACTTCATCTTCAGGTAATTCGGCCTGGAAAGTTCCAAACCATCTGTCCCAAAGAATTAAAACCATGCCCATGTTTTTATCCAGGTAACGCACATTGCTGGCGTGGTGCACACGGTGGTGAGATGGCGTTACAAAAATATATTCGTACCATTTCGGGAATTTGATATTGTATTGGGTATGCACCAGGTTGCCATAAATTTGGGTAACCAGGTAGGCAAAAAGAATATCAACCGCAGTAAAGCCCATAAAGGCTAACGGCAGGTAAAAGAATACCCGGTACAAAGGTTCAAAAACAGTAGAACGGAAACCAGTGGTTAAGTTAAAATGCTCTGACGAATGGTGGGTAACGTGCATGGCCCAGAAAAAGCGCACGTAGTGGCCAACGGTATGCAAAAACCAATACAGAAAATCTTGAGCTAAGATTAACACCAGCCAGTAAATCCAGATATTGCTGATCTGGAACAAACGGAACTGGTAGCAATATTGCAATAAGAAAAATGTACCTGTTTTAGTCGCCAAATTGATTACAATAGCGGCTGTCATCAGGTAAATATTGGTCCAGGTATCGCGCTTGGTATATAATTTTCTGTCGTGCAGGTAACTGAAATACATTTCAACCAAGGTTAAAACGATTACGAAACCAAAAAGCCCGATTACAGAAATATCACTTCCGGTAAACTTCATGTTATAAACTGTTATAATAATCTAAACTGCTCAAAATATCGGCTTTGGTAGCACGGCAGTTAAACGCGCATTTGCCTGTTGTTTCTAATAATGAGAACAAAATGTTGCCATCTTCGTTCTTTTTATCGCTTTTCATCAATTCTAAAAGTGTATCATAACTTTCTTTTTTGATGTGGTATTTAGGATATAGCGATAAAATATATTTACTGATATCTTCCAGTTCCTCGGTGGTAAGTGTACTGTTATTAATCGAAAGCGCAGCTTCGCACACAAAACCAATAGCAATGGCTTCACCGTGGGTTAGCGGATTTTCGTCGTTAGTTAGCGAGTAACCTTCAATGGCATGACCAATGGTATGACCGAAATTTAAAATCTTACGCAGATTTTTTTCATGCGGATCGATGGTAACCACCTCGTTTTTAATTTCAACAGAGCGGTAAATATCTTCTGCAGATGGTGTTAGGTAGCTGCCCGCCTTTAATTTTTCGTAATAAGGTTTATCGTAAATTAAACCATGTTTAATCATTTCGGCAAATCCTGATAAAAGTTCGCGCTCTGGCAGGGTTTCTAAAAAGCCGGTTTCGATAAAAACCATTTGTGGCAGGGTAAAAGTGCCTACCATATTTTTTACGTTATCAATATCAATTCCGGTTTTGCCACCCACAGAAGCATCAACCTGCGAAAGGAGGGTAGTGGGGATATTGACGAAATCAATTCCGCGTTTGTAGGTAGAGGCAATAAAGCCCCCCATATCAGTAATTACACCGCCACCAAGGTTGATCATTAAACTTTTGCGGTCGGCTTCAAAATCCAGTAAGGTTTTCCAGATGCCGATACAGAAATCGATATTTTTATTTTCTTCGCCTGCTGCAGTTTCAATCAGGTCAAATTCAGAAAAATCTAAAAGTGATTGAAAAAGCGGTAAGCATACTTCACTGGTATGTTCATCAGCAAGTACAAAAACTTTGCTGTATTTATTGCTTTCTAAAAGTACTTTTAAAGCTGCTAAATTACTTTCGAAATAAACGGAGTGGCCTGCGCTTGTTAGTGGTTCCATTAAATAACTTCTATTTTATTTTCCCCAAAAGTAATAATATCGCCAACTCTAACCTTATAACGTTTGCGGTAATCTACTTCGCCGTTACATTTTACCAAGCCTTCTGTTACAACGGCCTGGGCATCGCCGCCGCTTCCAACCAACCCGGTAGCCTTTAACAGCTGAATTAGTGGAATAAATTCGCCTTCTAATTTGAATTGTATCATTTTCTGCAAAAATACGATTATTTAAACCTTTTTAGTTTTAACAATCAATGCTTTTTATAATTTTGCACCAATCTGACTTAATTTATAGCATACAAATGGATTTATCCCCCAATAAGCAACCAAATTTCGATAATACGGAAGTTGCATTCCGCCAAAAAAGCAATACAGAATTAAAAAAAGCTTACTGGCTTTTTAAAATTATCGCCAATAATTTTCTAACCAAAGTTGGCCCGGCCATTACCAATTTCTTCTTAAATATCGGACTACCGATTCAGGGTGCGATTAAAGCAACTATATTTCAGCAGTTTTGCGGTGGCGAAACCATTGCTGAGTGCGATAAAGCAATAGAACAATTACATAAAGGTGGTGTAGGTACCATTTTAGATTATTCGGTTGAGGGAGAAGAAGAAGAGCAGGTGTTTGATGAAACCTGTGAAGAAATTATCCGCACCATTGTTCGTGCCGATGGAGATATAAAAATTCCGATTACGGTATTTAAAATTACAGGTATTGGCCGTTTTGCCTTACTACAAAAATTAGATGCGAAAGAAACGCTTACGGCAACTGAAGAGGCTGAGTACGATAAAGTAAAAGTGCGTTGCGAAAAAATCTGCCAAACCGCTTATGATAAAGGTGTGCCGATTATGATCGATGCGGAAGAAACCTGGATACAGGATACCATTGATGCACTGGCTTTAGATATGATGCGTAAGTTTAACCGCGAACGTATTATTGTGTACAATACTTATCAGATGTACCGTCACGATAAACTGGCTGATATGAAAGCCGACCACTTAATTGCGAAGGCCGACGGCTTTATTTTAGGTGTTAAAATGGTTCGTGGCGCTTATATGGAAAAAGAACGCAAACGTGCAGCAGAGATGGGCTACCCTTCACCAATACAGCCGGATAAAGCTGCTTCTGATCGCGATTATAATGAATCGTTACGCTACTGTGTAGATCATATTGAGGAGATTGCAATTGTTGCCGGAACGCATAACGAAGACAGCAGCCGTTTGTTAACCTATTTGCTCGAAGAAAAAAATATTGACCATAATCATCCGCACGTGTATTTTGCACAGTTGTTAGGTATGAGTGATAATTTAAGCTTTAACCTGGCCGATTCGAATTACAATGTGGCTAAGTATGTGCCTTACGGACCAATTAAAGCTGTAATGCCTTACTTGTTTAGAAGGGCCCAGGAAAATACTTCTGTTGCCGGCCAAACCGGTAGAGAGCTGGGTTTAATTGAAAGAGAATTGAAAAGAAGGAAACTGTAGGTCAGTTTTCAGTTAACAGTTTTCAATTAACAGTTTATAGTTAGCAGTTGGTAGTTTTCAGTTTTAGGTAGTTTACTGCCAGCTGAAAATTGCCAACTGTTTTTTTAATTTAGGAAGTTTCAGTTTTCAATTTTAAATGGTTTACTGCAAACTGAAAATTGCCAACTATTTTTTGCCAATTGAAATCACTTCTTCACCACGAAAGCCTGTTTTCCGGTTAGCAAATCATAAAAAAGGATAAAATCGCTGGCTAAACTGTAGCCCGGATATTGGAAGGTAGCAGGTTTATTCTTCTCGAAAAAGAAATGCCCCACCCAGGCAAAACTATAGCCTACCAAAGGCATTAACAGGAAAAAACGCCAGTTGTGGAAGAGAAAGCCTGCAAAGAAAGCCAATACTACTAAACCGGTACCTACAAAATGCAGTACACGCGAAGTGGTATTGGTATGCTCTGATAAGTAAAAAGGATAAAATTCTTTAAGTGATTTGAACTTTTTCTCTGCCATACCCCAATTTACAAAATTCCATTCGCTTTCAGAAACGCGCCTAATTGTGCTGGTTTTTCGGTCATGAGTAAAGTATTTAAACCTACTTTTTTAGCACCGGCTATGTGTTGGGGGCTATCGTCAATAAAGAGGGTTTCGGCTGGATCTAAGTTATTTTCTTTCAGTACCTGCTCAAAAATATCGGTATTGGGCTTGCGCAGTTTCATGTGCTGCGAGAAATAAGCCTTTTCAAAATAATCGTCGTAATTGTTCATTTTGAAAGTAGCCTGCAGGTAATTGATAATCCAGTCGTAATGGATTTCGTTGTTGTTACTTAATAAAAACGTCCGGTATTTTGCTTTAACCTGTAACAGCAAATCATGGTTTTGTTGTATGGTACCAATCAATAAACTATTCCAGGCGTCATCAATCTGCTGGTCGGTAAGCTGGGGTTGGCTGGCAGCTGCTCTGATGCCCGCCCTGAATTCGGCTGGAGAAATGGCTCCGGTTTCGAAATCATCAAATAAACTGTTATGTGCTTTATGTGCAAAAAAGGTTTCTACATCGTTAATGCCCAGTTTTTGGAAAGATGCCTGTGCGATTCTGAAATCTATATCGAATATTACGTTTCCGTAATCAAAAATGATGTTTTTAATGTTTTGCATGTGCTACCAATTTGCTGCAAAGATATTATTGCTGCATTAAAGAAATGTATAAAAGCTTATCTTTTTACAATAAAAAAGCCCGGAAATTTGTTGTTCCGGGCTTGCAGTTTATTTTGGTGTGACCATTATAGACTGGATCACGAGCTTGCTATTTTTATCTTCAGGTTTTACGCCTTTAAATACAAAATAAAGGGAATGAAGTTTTCCATCAGCGAGGAGGTTTACCGGCGTAGCGCTGGTAAATGTCGATTTTCCGACCAAAGCTCCATCTTTACCATCTAGCCTGATTTCAATTTCGCCAGCTGTGCCAGGTGCTAAATTTGCAAATGAAAAACCAAAACTGGCAATGTCAGTTAAATCTATATCCTTTAAAGCTAACCAGCCATTATCACGGGTTAAAACCAGTTTTTCGCCACCATAAATATCTTTCTTTTCAAAACCTCTCAATTCTTTAATGTCGTCAGCATCAATTGTGCTGCTTCGCAGGTTAACCAGGTTAGTTGTGGTTAAAGGTTTTAAGCCTTTTGCGCCTGCATCGGTATAACTTGCTTTAAGTGTCATTACCGATTTCTTTTTATCTACATTGGCCGGTGGTACAATTTTGCCTGAAGCAGGTAACGAAGCTGCAACCGTTTCTTTATTGCCTAATGTCATAATCCATTCGGTAATCTTTTTTACCTCGGCTTCTTTCATGGCGCTATGTGCAGGCATGGGTACTTCGCCCCAAACACCATGGCTTCCACCAATTACTTTCGATGCCAGATAATCAACCGCTTTACTGTCGTTTTTATATTTTGCAGCCACTTTTTCAAAAGCAGGACCAATTGAAACTGCCGATTCTTTATGGCAGGTACTGCAATCTGATTTTAACATCAGTGCTTTACCAACAGCTGTTTGTGCAGCTTGCTGGTGTCCTAGCTGTGCGCCAGCCATATCTGTTCCCTGCGTATAGGTATTGGAAATATAAATGCGGTTATTGTTAACTTTAGCACCTTTGTCGCTTACCAGTACTTTATAATTTACTACCTTATTTGGAAAGTAAAAACTTTTGTTACCAGCCAAAACGATATCAACAGCAGGGTGCTCGTTGCCGGCAAAAACCGGAATAACCTGACTTTTTGCAGCAGCTTTACTTTTATCCATAACGGTAACGCTTACCGGGTATTCGCCGGCTTTGGTATAGGTGTACTGTACAGTTGGTGTGGTAGTGGTTTTGGTAATTCCTTTGCCCAGGTTCCACACGTAAGTAAGTGCATCACCATCCGGATCTTTGGCTTTAACCGTTGCGGTTAATTTATACGGAAGTAAACCGCTTGTTTTGGTAATATCGAGGCTTTCTACCCTTGGCGGGCGGTTTCCTTTGATATAATCGATACGCGAGATGGCTGCATCCGGATTTTTAGAGAACCAGCCTTTTCCATATTCCAGGATGTAGAGTTTCCCGTCTGGTCCCAGTTCCATATCAATAGGCGCTGCTAACGAAACTTTAGATAAAAATGGTTCCATGCTTACGTAATCGCCGGCAGCATTCATGGTTACAGCTTTTACCCAACCGCGTACCCATTCGTAAATAATCAGTTTTCCATCGTAGTAAGCCGGGTAAGGCGAATTGGCATTGGCATAATAAACCGGCCCTGCCATAGCGGTACGGCCACCGGCGCCAACCTGAGGAAATTCGTTCGATAAGCCATAAGGATACCATATAAAGGCTTTTTGAGCAGGAGGGAGCTGCGTTAAGCCTGTATTGTTTGGCGAGTTGTTAATCGGAGCAGCCGGATCGAAAGCACTGCCGTTTTCGCCATTAGTAAAATCATAAGCTTTGTAAGGATAATTGTTTCCTATAAACAAAGGCCAGCCGAAATTACCTGCCTTACGGGCCTGGTTAACTTCATCATAACCTCTTGGACCTCTTAAAGCATCATCATCACTGGCATCTGGTCCAACCTCGCCCCAATATAAAAAGTTGGTTTTCTGGTCAACCGAAATGCGGTAAGGGTTGCGGTTACCCATCACATAAATTTCGGGTCTGCTTTTCGGGTCGTTTTTAGGGAAAAGGTTTCCGTCCGGGATGCTGTAAGTGCCATCTTCGTTCACTTTAATCCTTAAAATTTTTCCTCTTAAATCATTGGTATTTCCAGACGATCTTCTGGCATCATATTGCTCAAATCCTTTCCGGTTATCAAGGGGAGCATAACCCCTGTTTACATATTTTTGATTCGGCGCATCGAAAGGTGTGGAGTTATCGCCTGTAGAAACGTAAAGCAAACCGTCTGATCCAAAAGCGATTGAACCGCCGGTGTGGCAACAAATATCGCGTTGCGAATAAAATTCGAGTACAACTTTTTCTGATTCTTTTACTATCTGATCGTTAACGAGTTTAAAACGCGATAGCCTGTTTACCGATTTATCGAAAGGACTGTAAAAAAGGTAAACATATTTGTTTATGGCGAATTTAGGATCTGCGGCCATACCCAGTAAGCCTTCTTCGGCATTTACCCCCGGCGCATTTGTTTTAAAATAAACATCGAGTTTACCGGCTTCTTTAAGTTTTTTAGTCTGATTTTTATAGATCAATATTTCACCTCTTCGTTGGGTAACTAAAATATCGAGGTTAGGTAAAACCGCCATTTCTGTGGGTTCCGTAAATTCGCCTTGTGCCAGGGTAGCTTTTACAAAGCGATCCTGATCTGGCGTGTCAATAGACAGGAAGGATGTTTTTTTGCTTTCGTAGGTGTTTTTGTTAAATGTTGCTGCAGAAATAAGGGCAGCAGCAGACAGCAATAGTGTAAACGTTGTTTTCATTTATTTGGTTAATGGTGTGCTGCGTAAATATATGATATTATTTTATGCAATCGATACATTGTATCAAAATTAATGCTTATGGCCAGATTTGGCTTAAAAAGAGCCATTTGGTTCAGCACCCATTAACCGTAAGATTTAAAATCAAGTTTGTTTTTTAAGCCCGGTAAAACCTAAGTAAGGCATTGCTTAATAACGAGGATCGTGCCATCGTTTTTGAGCTTATAATAATATTGCTTTTCCCGCCGGCGGTTTAAAATCTCGATATGCGCCACTTCTCCCTGTTTCCCGGTATCGTCCTGGATGTTGTCGCCTTCTTTAATGTTATCTAACTCTTTTTCCGAACTGTTTTTTGTTAGTTTTTTCATGTTTTGATCTGTTGATGTATAGTATTAACAGGTAGTAGATTATATGGTTTTGAATTTGTTTAACAACTATAGGTTGTAAGCTTAACAAATTTAACATTTTGGGCCGATCGGTCAGTTTTGCACATCAACTAGTCTGTTGGGGTTATCTATTTATTTCAATGTAATATCTACTGCTGTAATAGTGTAGTATTAATAAGCCTATATTTATGAAGCTAAACGCTTAAATTATTTTTGTATGACGGGAGTGATTACTGCTTATAATAAACAAAGGGGATTTGGACTCATTTCTCAGTTAATGGTTGCTGAAAGTATTTATTTCGATATTTCAGAATGCAAGGCGAGAGGCTTGTATATTGGTAGCTCGGTAGAGTTCGATACCCAGATTACAAAAAGAGGTGTGGTGGCTAAAAATATTACAGCGTTAGTAAAAAATAAACCTAAAATGAAAGCTTGCCTGTAACCGGGCTTTTATTAGCTACCCATTCTCTCCATCAATTTCAAAACTATTATCGCTTAACGCAATAGTTTTTATATGTTTATGTTAAAAATCTAAATTAAATGCAAGGAACAGTAAAATTTTTTAACGAATCTAAAGGGTTTGGATTTGTAATTACCGAAAGTGGCGAAGAGGTTTTCGTTCATGTTACGGGTTTGGTTGACAAAGTGAAACAGAACGATAAAGTAACTTTCGAAATTGCGCAAGGCAAAAAAGGCCCTAATGCCATTCAGGTAAAACTGGTTTAATTTATTCTATCAGGTTAAGCAGGAAGAGATAAATACATCTTTTCTGTCTCAAGTAGTTGTCCGTCTTTTTTTTTGTGAACCAGCATGTGCATATATTTGCCTGTGCTGGAATTTTTTTGGCATAGTTTTTTACGCTAAGATGTAAAATGAGCTTAGGCCAAAATGATAAAACAAATGGGGATAATAGGATGTTATAGTGAAACAGAGGGTTTTGGTAAGATTAAAACTGATTTCGGAGAAGAGGTTTTGTTTTACCGCACCGGAATATTAAATGGTGCTGAGTTAAAAACGGGCTTAAATGTGTCTTTCGAGTTGCATCAAACCCTATCAGTAGCCATAAACATACAAGTAATTGATCAGTCCGGTATTACTCAAAAATAGGTATATTGGTTGTTTTTTATAGTATTTGTCATACATGTTGATAAGTTTTATCTTTAGCCATGTAACCAGATAATATAATGTTAGTCATACTGATGTTTATTCCATTAAGTTTATATGATACAGCTGGAGCCCATTAGCGGGATTTTTAAGAGAGAGCGTGCGCTTTTGGCAGCATTTCCGATGCGGATGTTAATTGTTAAAGAGGGTGCAGGGTATTTATGCATGAATTCTGGCGATTACATGCTGGCGAACGGGAGGATATTCTTTATTCCGGAAGAAGGTTTGGTTCGGCTGGAAGGGGAAATTAAATCGGGTTACTGGCTTACTTTCAGTAGCTTGTTGTATGCCGAATTTTTATTGCAACACCTCGATCCAATGGCTAAAAACTTGTTCCTCAACTTATCCTTCAGAGATTTAGCACAGCAAGAATCAACCAAAACTTATAGTTTGCTCGATCAGTTGCGCAGAGAAATTAATGCCCGCAATGATTTGCCTTTTCTGGCCCAATATTTATCCTTGTTCTTAGGTTATACTGCAGGTTTAGATGGTTACCTGGCGGCCTTAACTCTCGATGAATTGCAACAAGTACTTCGTTTCAGGGCCATTTTAGAACAATATTACAAGCAGGAACGCGCTATTCAGTTTTACGCCGAAGGGATGGGTATGAGTGCAAGTAAATTAAACCGTTTTCTTGACCGTGTTTTAGGGAAAAGCCTGGCTGCATTGATTAAAGACCGCATTATGCGCGAAGCAGAGGCATTATTAACCCATAGTGATTACAGCATTGATGAAATAGCTAACCTATTGGGGTTTGAGCAAACCGCTAACTTTAACAGTAGCTTTAAGCGTTACAAAGGAATATCGGTATTTCAATTTAGCAAGCAGGCGCTGTTGAATTGAAAATTGGTGCGTCTGGCAAAGAAATGGGCATCTGTTCGATTTCATCTCTTCAAGAAAACAGGTTTTCCCGACCTCACCACATTAATTGCTATGGCGCCTAACGCGTAAGGCCTTGCTCGCTGCATCTTTAATTCAGTCGCACCAATTTTACAAGGCCTAAAATATAAAATCCCGCTTTAAGAAAGAAAATATTTTTTAAACAGATATAGAATGAACTGTTTTAAATGCGATGTTTTTGCCAGGCAAGATTCAGAGACAAACGATCAAAAAAAAAGTCTAGTAAATTTGTAGTCTATTTGAAAAAAATTATATTTGCCAAAAATATAATCATTATGAAACAAGAATTTACAGAAACTTTAAGTCTGGCTAAAGGGCTGGTTAAAATTTTAAAAGAGATGGGTTGTTGTTGCTGATGGTAAAGATTTTTGATTCCAATCCATAAACGGATAGGGCAAAAAAAAAAGGAAAATACAGTTTGTATTTTCCCCAGGCAAATTAACTGAACAGGGATTCAATTGGCGTTGCGCCCTGTTCTAATTCATTCAAATCACCTATTTCAAAGTTATGCAAAATTTTGAGAAAGTCAATCCCGTTTACCGGGCTTTGGCTTTACCATGCCTGTTATCCGGGGTTAAACTGGATATCAAACAAATGGCGCGTGTTTTAGCACCGCTTTTATGGCTTATTGTACCGCTGGTGGTACAAGCCCAAAATCCCACCGAACCAACTATTAATGCCACCTTAACCGGTACCGTTATCGATTCCAAAACAAAGGAAACCTTAATCGGCGCAACCGTTAAAATACAAGGTACAACCAACGGTGCTTCTACCGACCGCGATGGCAAGTTCAGGTTAGTTACAGGACAAAAATACCCCTTTACGTTACTTGTTAATTTTGTTGGCTACAAACAAAGCGAAATTGTGGTTACCCAGAGCCAAATAACAGTAGCGCTGGTAGAAGACAACAACCCTTTAGATGATGTCGTAGTGGTAGGTTACGGTACCCAAAAAAAGATTAATCTTACGGGTTCCTTAGCTATTGTCGATGCCAAAACATTAGCCAACCGGCCTATAACGAATGCAACACAGGCTTTGCAGAATGTACCAGGCGTTTTTACTAACCAAACTAAAGGCAGGCCAGGGGCTGATGCTGCTACAATCCGTATTCGTGGGGCAGGTACGCTCAATAACAACAATCCGCTGGTGCTGGTTGATGGTATCGAATATCCTCTGGGCGATGTAAATCCAAATGATATTGAAAGTGTAACTGTTTTAAAGGATGCTGCCTCTGCAGCTATTTATGGTAATCGGGCAGCTAATGGCGTTATTCTGGTCAAGACAAAAACCGGTAAAAATGGAAAATTTTCTATCGATTACAATTTTTATGCTGGTTCGCAAAAGGCCACCCAGTTTCCGGATGTGGTAACCAATACGGTTGATTACATGATTGGCAAAAACAGGGCACTGGCCAACGAAGGCAAACCTGCCGAAAGTAGTGAGGCACTGATTAATGAATTCAGGACTGGTACCGATCCGTACATTTACCCCAATACCAACTGGTTTGATATTATGTTCCGCAATGCCGCCATTCAGGAGCATAACCTCCGCATTTCGGGCGGAACTGAAAAAACTGCTTTTTCGATCTCTTTAGGTTATCTGGATCAGGATGGAATATTAATTGCTTCTTCGGGGAAGCGCTATTCTTTAAACACAAATATCAGTTCAGAAATTACCAAAAGATTAAAAGTTGGAGCAAGCTTAACGGCTAATTTCTGGAATAGCAAAGAAAGCGCTTACAGTGCAGATGATGGAAACGGTGAGGGTGGATTGATGGGGCTGACCTATCGCGGCCTGCCTTTTCAAACTGCTTATGCCCAGGATGGAACTTATGCCGATCAATGGATTCGCGTACCCGGGCACAATTTTTTTAGAAATACTGTTGCGCTGGCTAATGAAGGGTTTAATAAAAACAATCAATACCGTACGCTGGCCAATATATTTTTAGAATACCAGCTACCCTTTAACATCAGGTATAAGACCACCCTGGGGGCAAATCTGCTTTATGGCATCAACAAATATTCTTACCCGGCCATTAATTTAACCAATCCTAAAACAGGGGTAATAACGCCAATTGGCAATACGCCAGCCAGGGGGGTAAGACAAATTAGCCAGAACAACATCAATATTACCAATTTCCACACTTTAAACTGGGAAGGAGCCTTAAATCAACATCATTTTGGTGCTTTGGCAGGGTTTAGCCTCGAACGTTTTGATGATGGTAATTTTTCGGCTTATAACGAAGGCTATTTGGGTAATTATTTAACTGAACTGAATGCCGGCAGCACTTCGCCACAGGTAACTGGTACAGGCGGTGCTTCTCGCTTACAATCATATTTTGGCCGTTTTAATTACAATTACAACGAAAAATACCTTTTCGAGGCTAATTTCAGGTATGATGGCTCATCGCGCTTTGCAAAAGATAAAAGATGGGGCTTTTTTCCTTCATTCTCGGCCGGATGGCGGGCCAGCGAAGAAGATTTTATTAAAGACCTGAATGTTTTTAGCAATTTAAAAGTACGTGCTTCATATGGCAAGCTGGGTAACCAGAATGTTTCGCTGTTTAGTTATGTAGATGCCATAGCCCTGGGCCAGAATTATAATTTTAACGGCACAATTGTAAGTGGAGCAGCCATTACCCAGCTTAGTGATCCAAATATTACCTGGGAAACAACCAGCATGAGTGATATAGGTTTGGAAGGTAGCTTTTTTAAAGGTAAGTTAACTTTCGAACTGGATTGGTTTGATAAACAGACTTCGAAAATTTTGCGGCAAATCAGTGTTCCCGGGCAGGTGGGTAATTTGGCCGGGCCGGTAAAAAACATTGGGGCGGTTAACAACAGGGGCTTCGAAGTTACGGTAGGTTTTAAAGATGCCGTAAACGATTTCAGGTATAACTTAGATGCCAATCTCACCTATGTTAAAAACAAGGTGACCAATGTAAACGGCCAAAAATATTATAGTGGTAACACCATTATTCAGGAAGGTTCTGCTATAGATAGTTTTTACGGATTGCAGGCAGAGGGGATTTTCCAAACGGCAGATGAAGTTAAGGCACATGCTTTTCAAAATGCAGGTACTGTTCCGGGCGACCTGAAATATAAAGATGTAGATGGCAATGGTGTAATCGATAACAACGACCGGGTGGTAATTGGCAACAGCATTCCAAAATTTGTATACGGTTTTTCTGGTGGTTTTGGCTATCAACGGTGGGATTTTAGCTTCATTTTTCAGGGATTACAGGACGTAGACACTTATTTAAGCGGTAATTTGGCCCAACCTTTCAAGAACGGTGCCGGAGTAACCAAAAATTGGCTTACCGATTCGTGGACACCAACCAATACGGGGGCAAGTTTACCACGACTCACTACTTCGAACGGATATCCGCAGAATTTCCAGACTTCGAGTTTTTGGGTACGCGATGCTTCCTATCTGCGACTGAAAAATGTTCAGGTAAGCTATTCATTTCCCACTAAATGGCTAAGCAAAGCAGGTATCGATGTGTTAAAGGTTTTTGTAAATGCGCAAAACTACCTCACCTTTTCGAACTTTAAATTTAGCGACCCTGAACGCAATTTAACACGCGCTGATTTAATTGAGTATCCCAATGCCAAAACAATTAGTGCCGGACTTAATGTATCATTTAAATAAAAAGGAAATGAAAAAATATTTGCTGCTGTTAACGGTTTCGGCGCTCTTTTTCGGTTGTAAAGATTACCTCGATGTAACGCCAACGGATCGTTTTACGCAAGACACCTATTGGAATACCAAAGTACAGGCAGAAGCTGCTTTAAACGGAACCTATACAGCCCTCTACTATAATGTATATGCTGCCAATTCGATTTATCTGGATGCGCTAACGCCAAATACTTACCAATACAATAACGATTACAATATCATTTCGCGGGGTTTACACAATGCAGCTACCGGTTACTTTAACGAAACCTGGAACGGCAGCTACAAAGGAATTGGGCGGGCCAACAATGTGCTGGCCAATATCGACAAAGTAAATATGGATGCTACGCTGAAAGAAAGATATAGAGCAGAAGCAAAATATCTGCGTGCTTTGTATTATATACCACTGTGGAACCTGTTTGGTGGTGCGCCATTAATTACCGAAGCCACCAATTACGAAACCCAGGCTACTTTGCCAAGAAATACGGCAGATGAACTGTTAGCGCAGATTTTAAAAGATCTTAACGAGGCCTCATCTGGCACGGTGCTTCCGTTGAGCTATTCGGGAGCAGACAAGGGGCGGGCTACCCGCGGTGCAGCTCTGGCTTTAAAAGCGAGGGTATTGCTGTATGCTAAACGCTGGAAAGAAGCTGCTGAAGCGGCCAAAGCGGTTATCGATTTAAAAAACTATAGCCTCTTTCCCGATTATCGCGGTTTGTTTTACCTTGAAAATGAAGGAAATGCCGAAGTGATTTTCGATGTACAGTATAAATATCCTGAGTTTACGCACTCGCTCGATATCAGCCTGGATCAACAATTGGGCTCGGCTCCATTACCCGATCTGGTAAATGCCTATTATGCTACAGATGGCAAGCCAATCTCCGGTTCGGCTGTTTACAATGCTGCAAAACCATTCGAAAACCGCGACAGCCGCCTGCAGGCAACTGTAATTTTACCCGGTACCCAATTTAAAGGTGCTGTAGTAACTGCCATTCAGTATCCAAGTACAGGTTATGGTTTAAAAAAATACACCATTTTTAAAGATAACGAAAAACCAGTTTCGGCCCCAACCAGCGGCACTTCTGAGCTGAATCTTATTTTGTTGCGTTATGCCGATGTACTTTTAATGTATGCAGAGGCTAAAAACGAAGATACGGGGCCCGATCAATCGGTATTTGATGCCTTAAATCTCATCCGTGCGCGGGCGAAAATGCCTAATGTTGCAACAGGTTTGAATCAGGAAGATCTTCGGGCAGAGATCAGGCACGAGCGGAGAATAGAACTGGCTGGAGAGGGTTTGTATTATTACGATATACGCCGGTGGAGAATTGCAGACCAGGTGTTGAATGGAAATGTAACCAATAGTGCAGGTGCGAGGATTGACAGCCGCCTTTTTGATGCCAATAAAGATTACCTCTGGCCGGTACCTTCTATTGCAATTCAGAATAACCCCGCCCTGAAACAGAACCCTAACTACAATAAATAAAAAATATGAGACACACTTTAAAATATATGGCTTTAGCCTTACTGATAGGCAGTGGCTACGAGGTGCAGGCGCAAAGCAAACGGAAACCCAATATTATTTTTATCCTGGCCGATGATTTAGGTTACGGAAATGTGAAAAGTTTTAATCCAAACAGCAAAATACCAACCCCAAACTTAGATCGGCTGGCAGGAGAGGGCATTAAATTTACCCGTTTCTACTCAGGCAATACAGTTTGTGCACCTTCACGCTGCGCCTTAATGACGGGTTTTAACATGGGACACGCCTGGGTACGCGGAAATGCTAAAGCGAAAGACGGCCTGGCTGCTTTACGTGCACAGGATACCACTTTGGCCCAGCGTTTAAAAGGTAATGGTTATAGAACTGGTATGTTTGGAAAATGGGGGTTAGGAGATGATGACAGTCAGGGGGCACCACATTTAAAAGGCTTTGATGCTTTTTATGGCTACCTGGATCAATCGCACGCCCATGATTATTATACCAATCATTTATACGAAATAATTGGTGGTAAAACCGTAGAAGTACCGGTTGATACAGCCCAATATACCGAAGACCTGATTGTAAATAAGGCTGTTGATTTTATTAACGCCAATAAAGACCAGCCTTTCTTTCTGTATTTGCCTTTAACGGTACCACATGCCGAATTGAAAGTGCCGGCAGCGTTGCTCAAGAAATTTCAGCATGCCGATGGCTCGAGTAAATTCCCACCCGAAACACCTTTCGAGAAAAAAGGGAATTACGATAGTCAGGCGCAGCCGCATGCAACGTTTGCAGCAATGGTAAACAAGCTGGATGCGGATGTAGGTACCCTTGTAGCCCTTATTAAAAAACTTGGACTGGATAACGATACCTATATTTTCTTTACCAGCGATAATGGCCCACATAAAGAAGGTGGGGCAGATCCGGTTTATTTTAACAGCGGTGGTGTATTCAGGGGTGTAAAAAGAGACTTGTACGAAGGCGGTATCCGCGTTCCACTTATTGTAAGGGCGCCAGGTAAAATAGCCGCAGCACAGGTAAATCCCTCTCCCTGGGCTTTTTGGGATATTTTGCCAACTCTAGGCGAGCTTACTGGCACCGCTACACCAAAAAATATCGATGGTCTTTCTTTTTTACCACTACTAAACGGTAAAAAAGCAGTAAAAGAGCACGACTATTTTTACTGGCAATTTAATGAAAATGGTTTAAAGGAAGCTTTAACCAAAGGAGATTGGAAACTGATTCGTTTTAAAGATAAGGGAACCGCTGAAAAGCTGGAGCTGTATAACTTAAAAAGTGATATTAGTGAAAAACATGATATCGCTGCTAAAAATCCCGATACAGTGAAGGCTTTGTACGCATTGATGAAAAAGGCCAAAACCCCTGCTGAAAACCCAAGATTTGATTGGTCGGAAATTGAACAATAATGCTTAAAAAGCGTTTCACACCGCCTCATGAACTGAAATCAGTGCGAGGTGGTGTGAATTACTTAATCTTCAAATAAATAACCGCTATAGGCCAATCCTTTAGCTACACTTTTAAAGTTATCGCCCGAGTTTAGCGGAATGTGCGGGAATTTATTTTTGAAAAGCTGTTGTACGGCTGCCACCATCGATGTTCCACCAGTTAAAAACAAGCAGTCAATATCCTGAGGTGCCACCTGATAGGTTTCCATAAACTGATCGAGGTATTTTTCAATTTTTTGGATATCTTTTTCGATAATGTTGTTGTATTGTTCCAGAGAAATATCTTCATCAATTTCGATTTCCATGTTCGAATAGGCGAAGTTGGATAAAGGTTGACCGGAAAGTTCGATTTTTGTTTTTTCGATTGATCTGAAGAGTGAATAGCCCAGGTTATTTTCGATCAGGGTAATCAGGTTTTTAAATTTAGGATCGTTGCCCGAATAGTAGTAATATTCTTCAATCTCCTTCTGGATTTTTAAACCATTAAAGAAGTTCATCTTATCCCAGGTACAAATATTAGCAAAAAGCGATTTGGGTACATTAAGTACTTTGCCAGGTGTGGCTTCGTACATGGTGTTTTTACCGAAATAAGGCGTTCCTTTTTCCCACATAAAAGCCGAATCGAGACTATCGCCACCAATGTAAATACCACCAGAGGCAATCATATCGTTTTTGCGGTCTTTGCTGCCTACCTTGTCAGGATCAAGTACCAGGTAAGTAAAATCGGTTGTTCCACCACCTAAATCGGCTACCAATACACGTTCCTTTTTAGTAATGGTTTTTTCGTAGGCAAAGGCCGCGCCAATGGGCTCGAACTGAAAGCGTACCTGGGTAAAGCCTGCATTTTCAGCGGCTTTTTTTAAACGGGTTTGCGCAAGGGTATCTTTCATGGTGCTATCGTCGTCAAAGAAAACCGGACGACCAATAACAGCCTTTGTACAATCTTCGCCAATAATGCTGTCGGCTTTATCTTTTAAGTCTTTTAGGATTAAAGTAACCAGATCGGATGCGGTATACCTTTTATTGTGGATGCGTGTTTCGGTAAAGGTTGTACGCGAAAGGATTTGTTTAATCGATTTGATAAACCTTCCTTTCATGCCATCGTTCAGGTAGGCATCTATGGCTTTTTCGCCTACAATGTGGCTTTCGCCATCTACCATGCTTTTGGTTTCTGTAAAATAAATGAGCGAAGGAATGGAAATGGTTTCTACAATTTCTCTTTTTTCTTCATCGTAAATGGAAAGGGCCGAATTGGTTGTTCCAAAATCTATTCCGTACAAAAACTTGCTCATGGGCTTGGTATAAAGTGTAGTGACTAAAATGGGGCTGCGAAAGTATTAAAAAAACAATTAGCAGGCTAAACTTTTTTAAAATAACTCGCTCGTGCCTAAATGGGCATTAACAATACGGGTAATTTGCTGACCAAGTTCTTTTGCATTGCCTATGCCCACGCTTTTTAATGCAGCCAGTTGATCGGTTGTGCGTGGCATCCGTTCGGCAATGGATAGCAGCGCCAGATCGGAAAGTACTGCATGGTCGGCTGTTCCTCTTTGTGTTGCAATGGTTTTTCGCCACTCAACCAGGTTTTTGTACACTAGTGGATTGCTAATTTCTTTGGGCTTGATGCTCGTTTTTACCTGTTTCTTTTCTCCAGACTGCTTGTTGCTGCTGGCATGCAGCGTATCGATATAGTTTTTAATCGAAAAAGGATTCCAAGAAATATGAAATAAGGCCAGCTTGATATTCAAGGCATCTTTGCAATCTTTCAGCAAGGTTAACAGCTTATCTGAATGGGTATCGTTGTAAAAATTGATGGCCACAATTCTGTCCATTAAGGCAATAACCCGTTGCAGTTTTGGGATGAAATAATCAGCAGCTTTTTGCAAACGCTCCATAAAAGTGCTTTCTGTAGCCGGATGCCCTGAGGTAGAAACTTTGGCATATTCTTTTACAATAAAGCTGCGGGCCACTTTAAAAATTTCGTTTTGCAGCAGCTGATTTCCCTGTTCATATAAGGCCAGGAAAGCGTTCTTTTCGTCCTTATCAATCAGTTTGGAACGTCCTAGTTTTTCCCAGTCTTTGGCCACCAGTGTAAAGTCGAGCAATTCGTGTATTAGTCCCCAGGCATATTGCTGGCTACAGCGTTCCAATAGTTCGGCTGTGGGTTTTTCCTGGTGACAGTTTTTGATGAAACTGATTACTTTGGCATCGGTAATGATGTTTGCTGCTGCTACCGGCGATTTCAAAATCAAACCTTCCAGACTTCGGCAACGGCTCAGGGCTACATAAGCCTGTCCATGCGTAAAAGCTGTACTTACATCGAGTATAGCCTTATCAAAAGTTAAACCCTGACTTTTATGTACGGTAATGGCCCAGGCGAGTTTAAAAGGGTATTGTGCAAAAGATCCGGTACTGTTTTCGTTTATTTTGTTGTCTTCTTCGCTGAGGCTGTATTTAACATTCTGCCAGATTTCTTTCTCAACTTCAATTTCGCGGCCACTATCTGTAAAGGCAACTTTAATGCTATCCTGACTAATAGCGGTTACTTTTGCTGCCTTTCCGTTATAATATTGCTTTTTACCCGATGAGTCATTTTTGATGAAAATAACCTGTGCGCCAGGTTTCAACTGTAATTTTTCATCGGTAGGGTAGGCATCTTTCGGGAAATCGCCGCTTACTTCTGCATCGAATTCAACTATTTCGCCATCCAGTTTTTCCAGGCAGCTTTTATTTATTTCGTTTACCAGCTGGTTGTGTGTGGTTAGGGTAATGTAATCGTCTTTCCATTCCTGGTTAAGTGAAGCATCGTAGCGTTCGTTCAGTTTGGCCAGTAAAGCAGTGCTCAGGTTATTTTCGCGCATGCCATTTAAGATATCCAGAAATACCGGGTCGCTTTGGCGGTACACTTTTTCCAGTGTAAACGTGAGCATTGGGGTCGATTTGAAAATCAGACTATCAAAGAAATAAGGGCTCTGATAATAGCTGCCCAATATGTGCCAGGCATCATGAAAGATGGGCGAAAGCTGATATAAATCGCCAATCATGAGTAGCTGAACGCCCCCAAAGGCACGGTTAGAGCCTTTTACCCTCTTTAAAGTACGATCTATAAAATCGATAATATCTACCCGCACCATACTAATCTCATCGATAATTAAAAGATCAAGACAACGGAGCAACCTGGTTTTCTCATCAGAATATTTAATCGGAACCTCTGTATTTTCATCAACCATCGGTACCAAAGGTCCAAAAGGAATCTGAAAAAAGGAGTGGAGCGTAACACCGCCTGCATTTATGGCAGCAACAGCTGTGGGGGCTACCACGGCGTAGTTCTTTTTGGTCAGTTCTCTGATTTTGCGCAATAGCGTGGTTTTTCCTGTACCGGCCTTGCCCGTTAAAAACAGGGGCTGATTGGTTGTGGCTAGAAAATCTAAAAGGAGCTGGTTGTCCGGATCGGGCGTATTCATATCTAATACAAAAATAGCCTATTCGAAACGGATTTGATAAAGGAGGGAAGACCGTTTTATCCACAAAATAGCCTGATTCGGCTTGTAGTACTGAAGAAAATACCTGTATCTGACTAATAAATCCATTTTGAAACTTTAAATTAAGGAGTTGAAAATGAGTTTGTAGCTGAAATAATTTGATTTTTAGTGAAAAACATTTTCGAAAATTGAATGCAAATTTGTAACATTGCACTCGCAAAAAGCCAAGGCTTTTTTCCGGGCCTATAGCTCAGTCGGTTAGAGTAGAAGACTCATAATCTTTTGGTCCCTGGTTCGAGCCCAGGTGGGCCCACCCTAGTGGGTAAGCACGTTTTTACGTCGTTTACCCACTTTTTTTTGCTTTGTAACTTGCTGGAAATCTGACTGATAAGAGTAACTATCTCGTTAGTTCTTGTGGTTCGATGTTGCGTGCCGTCAAAACTCAATTTTTCGGGAAAGATCGAACCAATTATTGTTCTTTTTAGAGGAGTTTTTCCGGTTTTATACAGTAAATGTAGGTTTGAGAGCACTTCAGCTGCATTTTTCAATTCCTTTTCGATATTTACTTTTGGGTCAGAAGCTTCAAACAGTTTTCTTTCCAAAACAACAATTTCTGACTCACACTCGGTTTTGATTATTTTGTAATCACCACTGGGGATTATCCAAAAAGTGGCCACCTGTTTTTAATCAAAGTGGCCACTTTTTTCGGTCTAAATTAACCACTTATTTCGCGTAAAAATGACCATTATGCTTATTTTAAGCTGTTTTAAGGCTTGTGAGATGATGGTTTGATTCAATGATTGTTTTTGTGTTCAAAGCTTCTCCAGGCTAGCGCTAAAGCGCTTAAAAAAGATTTTTTTTCTAGGTGTGCTTCCCGGATTTTTTATTGGTATGTTTTTAATGAAAACGTGTTGTTGAAACAGCCTGAAAGTGAATTTGACCTGCCTGGTTAGCTGTGAATGGATTTTGCAGAGCTGGAAGAGGAGTTGTTAGATTAGATTTCTCTTAACGGGGTTTTGGCAGGAATGGATATATTTGGGTCTGTTCTTAAAGCTATTCTCTCCTGATTTGGGTAAATCCCCAGGTGTACAGTTTGAAACGGAATCCGGTGGCTACTATTGCCGAAATCCCCACAGCCGCCCGGCAATCGAATTTGCATACTGTTTGGTACGAAACAGACTGTGTAGCTTCATTGGAATATGCAGGTAAGGCAAGTTTCGAGCAACTTAGAAAAAGATTAATACTGAAACTGGATTAAGCAACAAATTTAGGGAAGAACCAGTTTCGACAAAATGTACAGTAATGGCCATTATTGTTAACAAAAAAATAATCTTTAGAAGAGATTACCCCCCAAAATTTACTGTTATACACCCTATTTCTTCATCTAAATATATGGATTTTTGGCTTATTGACAATGTTAAACAGTCCTGTTTTTGCCTTAAGGACAGGTTTAAAAATAATATTATGGATGTGGGTTG
The DNA here is from genome assembly GCF_000812965.1 of Pedobacter kyungheensis. Lineage (GTDB taxonomy): Bacteria > Bacteroidota > Bacteroidia > Sphingobacteriales > Sphingobacteriaceae > Pedobacter > Pedobacter kyungheensis. The sequence goes on along the minus strand of NZ_JSYN01000020.1, from coordinate 27,155 downwards.
AGATTGAATTTTTATTCTGAATTGATAATCTCTTTAACATTCTAGCCGGCGATTGTTATAACAAAGGCTGCAACAAAATTTAAAAATATAATAATCTAAATTCACTATATCTAAACCTTTCTCCTGTAAAAATCGTAATGGGGAATTAAAACGACGACTCATGATATTAAAATGCTCTACATCCAATCTTTATCAATATGATCCATCCCAAAACCAATAACGGGTATTTTACTGGTTCAGTTTAATTGTAAAATTTCTTCCCTTTAATCAATTCATAGAACATGAAATTAAAACTATTTCTAATGGCCATGCCATTGGCTTTACTGTGCGCGATCGGTAGTTCGATAAAAGCCCAACCCAAGGTGCCTGTCTCTCCAGAAGCTGCTGCACTGACTAAAATGGTAAACTATCCGGTCAATTTCAATACTGGTATACCTGATATCTCTGTCCCTTTATATACACTTCAGTCCGGAAACCTGAGTATGCCTATTACTTTGAGTTATCATTCCGGCGGGTTTAAGATCCAGGAAAAGGCAACCCGGTCAGGGATGGGGTGGTCGCTGAGTTCGGATATCCAGATAACCAGAAGTGTAAATGGCATTGATGACCTTGGTCCTGGGGGGTATTTGCAAAATAGCCTGATCAAGGTATTTAAGGATAATCGTCCCGATCTGCAATATCCGATAAGCGATAATGATGCATTGGACAACCATAGAATTGCATCAGGAGAGCACGATGGTATGCCTGATAAGTTCAATTATAAATTACTGAACAAATCAGGGTCTTTTTATTTTAGAAAGGATGAGGCTGGCAGTGGATATTCAATTGTTCCGGTACCATTTGACAATTTAAAGATTACTTATGTAGAGGGGGAATTCATTATTGTCGATACCGATGGAACAACCTATTACTTCGGTGCAAGAGGTCAAATGAATGTTGGAGACCGAGCTTCCAAAAATGTTGAGTTTACGGGTTTGATCAAAACTGCATTTAAATGCCGTAAAATCGAAAATGTCAATAAAACTGAAAGCCTGAATTTTACCTATGTTTTGAAGGCACCGGTGAAGTTTAATGGGATTAACCAGTCCATTGAATATTATACGAATGAAAATCCATGTGGAATGGATACTTATTACAGAGCAGACCAGATTGCAGGACCTTATCCTACATATGAAAGACTGATGTCCGCCTACCGCCCTTTTCGTTTATCGTCGCCCAGGTACATGGAACATCAGTCAAACGGAAGGTCTATCTTTCACTTCCCATATCTGGATGCCTCTAATAATGTTGTAGAAAAAACCTATCCCTCAGAGATTCCAAATTCAAATTTAAGCACGGTTTACGGTATTGCACTGGCGAGGATCGATTTTCGTAATGGCTATGTGGAGTTCAATGGCGCTGAGCAGCTGAACTCGATCAAGGTCAAAAGGCTGGATAATCAACAGGTAAAGTCGTTTGATTTTTTCCAGTCTGTAGCATTGCCCCAGAACATAGCCGGTTTCGGGGAAGCGAATGGAAGTGATTATTCGACGCGGTATCTGGATTCTATAAAATGTTCCGGTAGTACCACTGCATTTGAAACTTACAAATTTCTATATGGCAGTAAATTCTGTTTTGGCGATCACCTGCAGGGAAAGGATGCCTGGGGTTACCCAAATGCATTTACTGCGCAGGTAAACCAAAATATTGGTTTTACTTCTATTCCTGAAACAAAGATTACCCAAATGTTTTACAATTCCCCCCAAGACGCATGCTTTGGGAATGGGGTAAGCTCTGTATTTACTTTTGGTAGCTCCAATAGTCAGAACAAAAATGTTGAGGCTGTAGATGAACTCCCTTTGAATGCCGGGATGTTAAAAAGGATTATTTATCCGACAGGGGGATATGTAGACTTTGAATTCGAGGCCAACGCAGCCAGGCAGGCTGTAGGGCAGCAACAGGACTTGTATGCAATGACAGGTGGGCTCAGGATAAAGACCATTAGCCACTATGATGGAAGATCAACAAAGCCTGCAACTTACAAGTATTACCGTTATGGGGATATGGAAGATGGTACAGGTATCTTGATCAATTCTCCCTACAGGGAATATGATTTAGCGAGAAAAACTTTCAAGCCTTACAATTATAGTCAGGTTGTCGCATATATGGCGGGTCCTGGATCGACCAATATAGGGGAGGATTTTACGCCTATACCTTCGAACTGTGGTACTCGTGGCTGTATTCAGGTTAAGTTCTCAGAAAGAAGAACAACTTATATCCCTGCATCATCAACAGATTATACCTATCCGAATGGTGCACCTATTTACTACACCAAAGTAACGGAATATAATAATGACCTTGGTGGGATAACGGGTAAAAAAGTTTATAATTATTACTTGCCTGGACAGTTTTTGCCATATTCATTCAGTAGTGATGCGATGATAACAGGAACCAACATACCCGTCCTTCAAACAGACGGGTTGATGGGGGTGGAACGACTTATTGAAGATTATTCATTTGAATCCGGGAAATTTAGCCTGGTGCACAGTAAAGAGTTTACGTATTCAAAGTACAGTAAGACCGATCAGATTAGGGTAGTTTATTCTTATCCAAAGATGGATTATTCATTTTTAGATGGTTATCCCCTTGGACTTTCAGACGCTTCGTTGTACAACCTGAACAATTCGTTTAGTAACGCTTCCCAAAACGTTTACGATGTTTTTAATGCAGGGCAGTATGGTATCCAGGTGGCGAAACTGTTACTTAGTGCTGAATCTGAAAAATGGCTCAAAGGTGACGATGTAACCGTAAAGAATACTGTGTATGAATACAATAATTCGAGCTATCCCCAGATCAGTAAAATCATCACATCAGGAAAAAATAACGGGACGGTATCCAAAGTATTTAAATATGCCTATGATTTCCCGGGACTGGCTATTTGTGATACAATGAAAAACCGTAACATGGTCAGTCAGGTAATAGAGGAAATCAGCTATGCTACAAATGACAGTAATGTCCAGATCGAAACCTCACACTCAAAAACAGATTATGCAGCGTTACACTCAGGGATGCATGTTCTGCCTGTTACTTTGCATAAGTCGGTAGCAGGGGCACCATTGGAGGTAGCCATGAGTTTCGATCTTTATGACGATCATGAAAATGTGCTGCAACTTACCGAAAAAAGTAAGCTGCTCAAGACCTATTTATGGGGGTACAACGATCAGTACCCAATAGCTGAGGTAAATGGCGCAGGATATTATGAGGTTACCTCAGCTTTCAATGCCTCCCAGGTTTATACCGCGACTACGCCTGCTGAAATTAAGGCAATCGGCTCGAGTATCAGTACTGCCCTTCCACAGGTAATGGTTAGTACCTACGCCCATATCCCAATGATTGGCATTGCTGCTTTAACTGCACCAGATGGAAGATCGAAATATTTCAGTTATGATGATTATGGGCGTTTGGTTATGGTTAAAGATGACCAGGGCTATATAGTGAAAAAACACGAATATGTACTGGCTAAAACCCCGGCAATAGCAAAAACGCTTAATACCGTAAACAATCCCATGATGCTGACATTCAATCATGTTTATAGCGACAATGTAAGGCGGGTTGTAAATTCCGTTCAGCCAGCCGGAGCTTTTTTCAACCCAATTTCATCTCTTTCGGCAAATACTTATGCTGAGCAGAACCTCAATTCCTACTGGAGTTCGATGATTGTAGGGGAAGATTCCGAGGGACCGGAGGCAAATGTATTGTTGAAGCTTAATACCTGGCCATCTGCAAGCAACGTTCCAAGGGCGGTTTATGTTGACCTGCTTCAGAATAATTCAATTGTGGTGAGTAAGCGGATACCATACAACACGCCCACCAACAACTTCGCCGAGCTATACATAGCGCCTGGTGAGTATAAATTGGGTATTCGTTTCGAAGACAACTATAATGGAAGCCTTTCAAGGCTGGTTTGGGGTAGCACTGTATTAAGAAGTGGAGATCTGGTGAATTTACAGGCAGGGACAGAACATACCATAGTGCTTTTTAATGAATAATAGTTTGGTTCAGAAAACTTTCAATTTAATTCAAATGAAAAAAAATATAATCGCCTTTACCCTGTTTGCATTGTTGTTTTATGCCGGAGGTGAGGTTAGTGCTCAGCAGAAAAAGGAAGATAAGAGTAAACAGGATCTAAGGTCATTCTATAAGGCAACCCTTCGGGTAGATTCGCTGAAGGCCGGACAAGTGGAGAAAATCCAGTCGGATTATAAGGCGAACCTATTGGTTGTAGAACGGGATACTTCAGTTTCCGGACAGTTGCGCCAACGTAGGATAAAGGCAATGATGAATGATCGGAATAATAAACTCAGGGTAATATTGACTCCCCTGCAATTGGAAAAACTGGTATCGCCAGTTGAACGAACTGTGACAGAGCCAACAGTTAAGGATAATTAATCTTGGATGTCATTTTATTGGTGAAGTTATGAAAAAATTAATGCTCAGAATCCCGGCACTGATGTGTCTTGTAATATTCTTTTGCAATTTGAATACTAAAGCACAGACAGGGGCTTCCATGTCCAGTGCAATCTATATTGGCAGCTATAGCAGCAGTGGTGGCCCTGTTTTTACGGATAACCGCAACAGTGCTGCTTATGGAGGGACAACTTATACTAACAACATGGGGCAGTCCAGCCCGGAGGTATATTACCGCTTTGTTGTTACCAACACTGCAACGCTGGATTTCTCCCTCTGCGCAAGTGATTTTGATACTTATATACACATATTGAATTCCAGTGGGGCTGTGGTGACTTATCAGGATGATTCCCAGGATTGCGGGACTAAGTCTCACTTAAGTTATACATTGAGCGCTGGTACTTATTATCTGGCAATTGAAGGTTATAGCAGTAGTACCGGAACGATAGCGCTACAGGTGAGTTCGCTTGACTCGGGTTCCTCAACAGGGGTTCCCATAATCAGTTATAATGCGATAAATGTGTTTACTTTAAGTTCATCGGTGAACCTTTCACCTGTTAACTCAGGGGGCGCGGTCGCCGCAGGAGGGGTGACTGCAAGTACCTTTGCCGGGGCAAATGCTTCAGGTGTATCAAATGGTAGTGGTTCAGCTGCCTATTTCAACAATCCTTTGGGAACTGCTGTTGATCTTTCGGGCAATGTTTATGTTGCCGATGCAGGTAACCATTTGGTACGTAAGATCAGCCCATCCGGAGTGGTATCTACGCTCGCAGGGATAGGTTATGCAGGTTATGCTGATGGTACGGGTACTGCAGCACAATTTCAACACCCTTCCGCCCTGGCAGTCGACGCGTCCGGAAATGTTTTTGTTTCCGACCAGCAAAACCATAGGATACGCAAAATTACCCCTTCAGGTGTAGTCACAACTTTTGCTGGGAGCGGGTCTGCGGGTTCAGCCAATGGCATGGGCACCGCGGCCAGTTTTAGCAGTCCGATCGGGTTGGCATTCGATGCCTCTGGCAATTTGTATGTAGCAGATTACGGAAATCATAAAATACGTGTGATAAGTCCTTCGGGAATTGTGGCTAACTACGCAGGGTCAGGAGCGGCAGGTTCGACAAATGGAACTTTGTCTTCAGCATCTTTCCGGAATCCAATGGGACTGGCATTTGATGCTTCGGGTACTTTGTATGTAGCTGACCGTCTTAACCATTTGGTCCGGAAGATCAGCGGTGGAACAGTTAGCACATTGGCGGGAAGTGGTTCCATAGGATCGTCAAATGGTACCGGAACAGCGGCAAGTTTTAATTATCCCAATGGGGTGGCGGTAGATGTTTCGGGAAATGTATATGTTGCCGACCAACAGAACAATATGGTAAGGAAGATCACCTCTTCGGGTGTAGTAAGTAGTTATGCTGGTATGACATCGGCAGGAACGGTCAACGGCACAGGATCGGTAATCCGTTTCAATTCTGTGTATGGGCTCAGCATTGATGGTCAGGGAAATCTATTTGTAGCGGAAAACGCATCCCATAACATCCGGAAGGTAGGTCTGATGGTAGGCTATATGATAAGCCCTGCACTGCCACCTGGTCTGGTACTTGATGCGAACACAGGTATCATTAGTGGGGTGCCTAGTGCCCCTTCGCCCGCGGCAACATACACAGTTACAGCTTATAATAGTTCTGGTAGCGGAAGTTTCGCATTCAGCATCGCGGTTTCGGGATCAGCTTCCGAATCCACATCAGACTATAATTATATTTATACCTATACACCACGGACGCAGTTGACTGATGTAGCTTCACTTCCTGGAAGCAGTATTCCAAATGTCAACAGGAATGTCCAGTATTTCGATGGTCTTGGAAGAAAGATGCAGGTAGTGGATGTTGGTGCGAGCCCTTCTGGTAAAGATGTGATCCAGCCGCTTGTTTATGATGATTTTGGAAGGGAAGCTGTACAATATCTTCCGTATAGTGCTGCTGATGGGGTAGCAGGTTCATTCAGGACAAATGCGTTAAGCGGCGCTGGTGGATACGGGAATAGTGCACAAAAACTATTTTATGCCCAGAACGGATCTGATCACGTGATGACAGATTATCCATTTGCAGAAAGTAAGTTTGAAAAATCGCCATTATCACGGGTAATTGAACAAGGTGCTCCCGGATATAGTTGGCAGCCTGGCTTAGGACATACGATAAGAAGCGAGTTCACTGGGAATCATTATGCAGGCTTTCACGATCTGGCAATTATGCGTTATGATGTGCTGATTAATACTTCTCCAGGCCAACAGTATTTGCGGACTTTGTCGGCAAATGGAACGCAGAGTTATAGCGGGTTGCTCTTAACCATTACCAAGGATGAAAATTGGACGGAAGCAGATGGCAAGGAAAGGACTGTCTATGAATATAAGGATAAAGAAGGCCATCTAGTGCTGAAGCGCCAGTTCAATCAGCCTGCTGGTGGAACTTTGCAGATGCTTTCTACCTACTACGTTTATGATGATCTGGGCAATCTATGCTTTGTGCTTCCTCCAGGGGCAACACCTGATGATGGTGATATTAGCCAGGCAGACCTTGATGATTTCTGTTACCAGTATCGTTATGATAGTCGTAATCGGCTAGTGGAAAAAAAGATTCCAGGTAAAGGCTGGGAATATACAGTTTATAACCAGTTAGATCGGGTTACCCATACACAAGACGCTAACCAACGTGCATTGAGCCAGTGGAGCTGGATCAAGTACGATATACAGGGAAGAGTTGTACTGACTGGTGTCGAAAACGCCCAGGGTATTGGCCGTTTAGGCATGCAGAGTTATAATGATGGTGTTGCAGCTCAATGGGAGGGGCGTACAAGCTCAACACTAGAAGGGTATAGCCATAATACCCATCCAGAGGTCGGAGAGGAGTACACAAACGTGGAGTTTCTAACGATGAATTATTTTGATAATTATGATTTTCCAGGCTATAACAGTAGCTATGCACCCAGTGTTACTGTGAGCACAAGGACCAGGGGGATGGCTACAGGAAGTTTCACGAGGATTCTGGGCTCTACGACGAAGTTATTAACAGTGAATTATTATAATGAGGAGGGAAAGCTTAAGGAAACGGTGTCGGATAATGCAAAGGGCGGTAAAGACCGTACAGTGAATATTTATGCCTTTTCTGGCGAATTGCTCTCGAGTGTAAGGATGCATGAGGTAGGGGGAGCGGCAACCACAGTAGCTTCCAGTTATGGCTATGACCAGGTAGGGCGTAAACGCTTCACCAATAAACAGATCAGTAATGGAAGTTCGATAGGTGAAAATGTACAGCTCAGTGAATATATTTATAATGAGATTGGGCAAGTATTGCAGAAGAAGTTGCACAATGGGATGCAGGTTACCGGGCTGTCCTACAATGAACGCGGTTGGCTGAAGACGAGTATCAGCAATGAATTCAGCATCCAGTTAGATTATCAGGAGAATGGGGGAAACCAGTTCAACGGGAATATCAGCAGACAATTTTGGTCTCAGAATAATTCACCTACAACTTCTGCAAATATATTCAGTTATAGCTACGATAAACTTAATAGGTTGATTAACGGAACGAGTACAGGGATTGCCATGAGTGAGGTGATCAGTTATGATAACATGGGAAATATTAACCAGCTAAGCAGGGATGGTGGTCTGATGAACCAATATTATTATAACGGTAATAAGCTGGATCATGTGGATCATGTTACAGGGCAGTATTCCTATGATCCGAACGGTAACGCAACGATCGATGGAAGAAACGGCATGAATCTTAGCTACAACCTGCTTAATTTGCCTTCCGGCGCAAGCGGTGGAGGAAAAATATTGAATTATATTTACGATGCTGCCGGGCGAAAACTCAGAAAGGTTTCGACAGAAAACGGGTCGACAATAACAAGAGAATACGTAGATGGGATTGAGTATAATGGGAATAATATAGATATTGTCCGTACGGAAGAAGGTTTGGCGCAGCGGAATGGTGATAACAGCTATAGTTATCATTATAATCTTTCTGATCATCTTGGGAATGTGCGTTATACCTTTGATGTTTACAACGGCCTGATTAGGCAATTGCAGGTAGATAATTACTATTCTTTTGGGAAACGGAATAGTTTAGCTTTTGGGAATAATAAATATCTTTATAATGGAAAAGAAGTTCAGGATGAGCTGGCAGGACAGCTGGATTATGGAGCAAGGTTTTATGATCCTATTGTTGGCAGGTGGGCAAGAATTGATAACAAAGCAGAGGCATTTGAGATGGTAAGCCCTTATGTATATGCTGTAAATGATCCGGTGAACGCTATAGATCCGGATGGTAATCTTATAATTTTTGTCAACGGGTTCGTTCCTGGCGACTGGGCGAGACAAAATAATAATAGATATACATTGCCAGGTCTGGGATGGGGTGGCGGAGACTTGAATCCTAGGTATAGACCTTATCCCCCATCAAGGGAGTTGTCTAGTGGTTTTCCCAAGTATTTAGGCAAATCATTTGATTATTGGGGAAATATAGATAATGCATTTATGAAGGGCTATGATGATAATCATACTATGTACATCAATGCCTCCTCAAGTAATACATCAAAAGCAGGAGACCGCTTTGCGGAAGGTGAAGCTTCGGCAAGGAATTTGATATCCCAAATGGAAAAAGGCCAGATTACTTTGGGAAAAGGGGAAACAATCAAATTAGTAGGTCATAGTCAAGGTGCTGCTTTCGCTGCGGGGATGGCGTCAGTTCTTTCGAAAAATAAAAAATATGCATCAGTGCTTCAGGAGGTGGTTTACCTCGAACCGCACCAGCCTGCAGATTTTAGCCATCCATCAGCAATTAAAGGCACTCAAATATCTTCTTCGCAGGATATTGTCGCTAGTAAGAACTCGTATACTTGGGGGCATAAACAGATTTCAATTCCTCTTGGATGGGCCAAAGGGAAAACAAGTTTTTCACGGATCAAAGGTATTTCTGAGTTCATTGCTAACGACTCTCACGAAGGCGATAGCTTGGGTGGGCATTCTGTTGGTACAAATCTGGATGAAATAATTACCTACTTTAGGTCGCAAGGTGTAACCGTAAATATAAGATAATGCTATGATGAAATTCAAGTTATTGAAACCACTTTTTTTTATATTGATGATGTTTTGTGGATGTAAATATCATTCATCAAATAAAATGGAATGCTTTAGTGAGGAACAAAAAAGGCTTAAAGGAGCATCGGAATATCGTGATGTCTTGGGATCGGCTTCGTCTGTAATTTCAACACTAAAGAATCGGAATGGAAAAGTACTATTCGATAATGGCTGTGTCAATGTTTGTTCCAAATTGGACAGCGTAGTGTTTTTTAATGAGAAGAAAGACAAATGTTTATTACTTCTTTTGCAAAAATCAATCAGTGGTTTAGAAAATGATCAAATCCGCATCATTCAGGGCACTTTGGAGCAGAACCGATGGACGTTTTCATATGATCGCATGCCTGATGTTCCTGAAGTTACTTTCTCGGTTGCTAAACATGAAAAAAAGACCTCAAACATTAATGACCCTTTTAAAGTGTTATCCGATAAGGGAATAGAATTTGTTTTAAATGCAGGAACTACATTTGACGATAATTGTAAAATTGATGTGGCGTATTGGTTTGCAGATTAGATAACTAAGCTGAATTTTAATGTTGATTGACTGGGAAGGTTGAAAGACTCAAATGCTAAGAAGACAATTTACAGAGCTATGGATATAAAATCCCTGAGCAAACTTAAAGATGAGAAATTTGACAATATCGATCATTTCTACCAACTGAAGTCAAGTATGGCACTTGTTACTATTTACAAAGATGGTACGGCGACTGTGTTTCCTTCATCAGGAGGAGAAGGGCTCTATGCCCACGATATTAAATATCTGGAACCCATGATTGAATCTGGAATTTATCCCGTAAAAGGTGACGGATCATTCCTTGAGAAGGAAAAAGCTAGGATTGCTAACCTGAAGGAATCGATTCCTTTGTATTGTACACAGTTATCTCAAGAACTCGATTTTGATGTCAAGGTTAGCCTCGACCCGTTTTATCTAAAAGGACTATCGGCTGTTATCACCAAGAGATTTAATACAAAACGCAAAAACTACCCCTTAGCATCTCCCTTGTCGTAAAATGAGTAATTTAGATGTAGTAGTTCATTCAAATAAGAGAGTTTCAATTATGGACTCTCTACATCCCATAGATGTTAGTGAGTCAAAGTGGGATTCTTTGTTTCAATTTTTGTTGAATAATAGTGAAACAGTATACTTTTATGGATTAAGAGTTTTGGTAACTAATGAAGAGCTCTTCAATACTATTGGTTTTGCAGCAGAAAGAATATTGATAAATGAAAATTACAACAGGATATTTTTTCGTTTAAAAACTGCAAATGTACTATTAAACAGGTCCTTGATAAGGACACTCTGGTTATTTTTTGAAACAGCTTCATTGGTGTTTTTGATAGATAGAGATTGCGAGGATATACTTTTAAAATCAAGCAGTAGGAATATCTTAATAAAGGATAATATTACTCAAATAGATGGTTGTTTTTTTGTTTATCAGGGGGTCGAGAGTAATGTTTTATGGGTGGAAAGCGATCAGGATTTTTCAAATGTTGTTTCGAATTTAAAACGTTAGATTAATGTGATTGCCAATGTACCAAATCTAGTGATAGATTACGGATTTGGACTTTATAATCAATCAGGAAATAATAAAACAAAAATGAAAAAAATGGCAGTAAGTGATTTGGCAATTGGTGGAGTAATCCCGGCAATTGGTATATACAATTTTTGAAGATAGCCTTAACAGGAGAAGATAAACTAACAAGAGATGGAATCAATGCAGGGAAAAAAATTTTTCACTAAAATGGTGATTGGATTTGTATTTTTTTTAATGCTCAATTGGTCGTGCGAGCAAGAGCAAAAAAAGATTATTCATTACAGTTTTAATAATGTCACTGTTAGTAGGTATGATGACAAAAAAAAAACTTATTTATACATGGGTTATTGCAAAAGCATAGAATCTATCAGGAAACATGTTTCGATAATTATTGATTGGGAATTTGATGATTTTCTGTTAGCTTCAATGATCTTTCATAAAAATGGGACTGTGGAACTCATCAGTGGAGGCGGTGGAGAGTTTAAAAAAGTTGGAACACAAACTTTAATGTTTTTTAAAGAATACACACCTGCTCAATATACCAAAATTGTCGAACAGTTTTCCACGCCAGAAGGAAACAAAAACCTTTGTGAATTAAGTGATAATTTAGATTTGGAAAGAAAAAAAACAAAGATAATAAGAGCTATATAATCATTTCCTATGAACAGGCGGCTATCTCCAAATGTGAATAAATAGACAAGCTGCTTTAAAGTTTCGTTAGGCCTCGAAATGAAGGTTCTTCTTTTGGCTATTATAGTCCTTTGCAGATGTAAATGCTAGTCTTTTAGTGAAATAAAATGCTTAGTGAGTAACAAATTTTCAGTTTCCTGTCGCATCAAGATTTTTGGCTAAATCTGCGATCAAACGCAAATCAGACAGGAAATGTTTTGTTAAACACCCAGTTAAGCCCACTGACAAAAAATCGCCCTTCAGGAATACCTGAAGGGCTTTTTTGTGCCTTTTAAGGCCGTTTTTTTAGGTTTTACAATCAGTTTGTGTTCATTTTCGCTGTTCGTTTCAACAGCAACTTTTAATTAATTTAGAACAAAATGTTCAATGATTTTGGCAGAAATGATTTGGTACTTAAGAAATACTTAAAGAAAACCGAAACAAAAATTAATCCCTAACCAATATTTATGTTTAGCGTGTGTCGTTCTAAAGGAGATTGCGAACCTCGCGCGTAAAAACGTATGTTTTATGCTTCTAGTATGATTGAAGAGACAACAGGGGCGATTAAGTTATTCGCTGCGGCGCTTGTAAACCTTGAACTTATTGATGCTTTCGACCGTTGTTATAGTGAGTCCGAAAGGATGGAATAAAAGGAGTCGCCGAAAACCTCAAACAGAGTAGGCATTATTAAAATTAGAAACGTTATGAAACTTCAAGAGTTAAATTTAAACGAAATGAAAGAAATCAACGGTGGTGGTTTATTAGGTGGTAATGATTCGTCAAATTCGGGCGGTCTTTTGGGATCGATCGGTATTGGTAACTTGTTATCATTTTCAAATGAGACACACGACGGTGATGAATCGAGTAAAACCTCGTTCTCTTTGGGGAATAACATCGGTGGAAGCTTGGAAGGATTATTCAAAAGCTTAACCAGCTAATTTGACGTAAAAACTCAATTTTATAAAAAAGGACTTCTTCGGAAGTCCTTTTTTATGCGCCCGTTTTTGTGTTCTTGCGCGTGTTAACATCCAGTAGTAGTTAATTGTTTTAATTTATCGACAACCAGTACGGTTAATGTACGCTGTGGCGTTGTTGGAAACAGCCTTTTGCACACATCTGTATGTGCAGCGGATGCGTTTGTTATAATAAGGGGAAGCCGAAAACCTTTAAGAGTAGGCAAAAATAAATCTATTTATTATGAAAATGCAGGAATTGAATTTAACAGAAATGAAAGAGATTAATGGTGGCGGCCTGTTTGGAAACAATGATTCTTCAAATTCGGGCGGTTTATTGGGATCGATCGGTATCGGCAATTTATTGTCATTCCAGACCGAAAGCAGGGATGGTGATGAATCAAGTGCCAGCTCCTTTTCTATCGGGAACAACATCGGTGGTAGTCTAAAAGGCTTATTCGATTCATTAAGCAGATAATTACCAGTTCATACTAGATTTAGGGGGGTAAATTTTTTATCCTCCTTTTTCTTTTTTAATCAATCTAACCTCATGGAAAATTTGACAAAAAAAGAATTAACAGAGATCAGCGGCGGCGCTTTGCAAAGCGGGAATCCGGCTGGTTTTGGCATTTTGCTCAGTGCAGGTACCGATAATTTGTTGAGTCTCACTTTTAATAATGCTTATGAGGACCATCAAGGCAGCACAACGCTTTCCATTGGAAAGGATATCGATCTGGGGCTGGGATGGTTAGGCTCAAAACAATAAAAAGACAATCCTGTTAAGATAGGGCTTGCCGGCTGTCACCGGTTTCAAGGAGATAGCTATGGATTGGCAATTGAAATTAATTTATGGACAGCGATAAATACATATTCCCGAAAGAGGTTATTGAAAATACGGCCGAATACCATTTTCATACCCATAATTCCTACACCAAGGTGATCTATCAGGTGATGCTCGCCGTTTTGATAGCAGCTTTTCTAGCCATGTTCCTGATCCGGGTAGATGTGAATGTAAAAAGTACAGGACTGTTCAGGCCTGCTGCTGAGCGCAATGAGATCAAGCCGCTGGTAGCTGGTAGGATCGATTCGCTTTTTATCGAGGAAAATATGCATGTGAAGGCAGGGCAGGTGCTGCTGACCATTAAAAAAGAGAATATCGAAAGTCAGGGCGAACTTAATGAGTTCCAGCAGCAAGATGTCGAAGATCAGCTGTATGACCTGGGCTTGCTAATCAATGCCTACCGTAGAAATGACTGGTCTAAGAAACTGCCGCTTAAATCGGGGGTTTACGGGCAGCAGTACAGCCTTTTTATGCAGCGGGTTACCGAGGCAAAAGCCCGTTATCAACTAGCCTATAAAAATTATGACCGCTATGCTTATCTCTACAAAAGAAAGGCCGTTTCTGCGCTGGAATACGATGAGGTAAAACTTAAAAAAGACAATGTATTTAATGAACTCTCGCTGATCGGGGAAGAGCAGGGAAGCAAATGGCAAACCGAACTCAATCAGTTAAATATCCAGCGGCAGCAGCTTGGGAGTAAGGACAGGCAGTATCGGGAAGAAAAGGAATTTTATACGATCAGGGCGCCGCTTACCGGTACTGTGCAGCAACTAAAAGGCATCCAGCCGGGCAGTTCGATTTCTGCCAATGAGATATTAGGCGAGATATCACCTGATTCGGGTCTGATTGCCGAAACTTACGTTCAGCCGAAAGATATCGGGCTTTTGCATGTGGGCACAAAGGCACGTTTCCAGATCGATGCCTATAATTATAACGAGTGGGGGTTGGCAACGGGCAGGGTAATCTCCATCTCCAGTGACGTTTTTATGCAAAACGGCGCACAACCATTTTTTAAGGTAAGGTGCTTGTTAGATAAAAACAGTTTAAAACTACGCAACGGCTATCTGGGGAGGATCAAAAAAGGGATGACGCTCCAGGCGCGTTTTTTTGTAACCAGAAGGACCCTTTTCCAATTATTATATGATAAGGCGGATGACTGGCTGAACCCAAATGTCATCCCGGAAAGTAAAACAAAACAGCAGGCAGGCCTATGAAAAGCACCAAACAGTTTTTTAAGGGCTTTTGGCCCGGTAAAAAGACAAGGAAAACCATTATCAAGCAGCATGATGTAACCGATTGCGGTGCAGCATGTCTGGCATCGATTGCCATCCATTACGGACTGGATATGCCTATTGCGCGTATCCGCCAGTATGCTTCCACCGATAAGAAAGGAACCAATGTACTGGGGCTGATTGAGGCTTCAGCCAGGCTCGGTTTTTCGGCGAAAGGTGTGAAAGCAGCTTATGATAACCTTTTTACCATTCCGCTGCCGGTGATTGCACATGTGAACCACAATAACATTGCCCATTATATCGTGCTGTACCACATTACCGAATCCTATGTGGAGGTGATGGATCCCGCTTACGGCGAAATGCAGCGGTTGACGCCGGATGAGTTCAGGGGAAAATGGACCGGTGTGCTGATTATGCTTTTACCTGGAGACGATTTTACTGCTGGAACCGAGCGGATTTCGCTGGAAAAAAGGTTTCTGTATCTTTTAATGCCGCATAAATCGGTACTGTTACAGGTACTTATTGGAGCAGTATTTTATACTATACTGGGGCTTTCTACCTCAATATTCCTGCAGAAGATCGTAGACAATGTGCTCCCGGAGGGAAATATGAACCTGCTCAACCTGATGGGTACGGTCATGATCATCATCATTCTGGTACAGATCTTTATCAATTATGCAAAGACCCTGCTGACTATCAAAACCGGGCAGCAAATTGATGCCAGGCTCATTTTAGGTTATTATAAGCATCTTTTAAGATTACCGCAGGCATTTTTTGATACCATGCGGGTTGGTGAAATCATTTCCAGGATGAACGATGCGGTAAAGATCAGGGCGTTTATCAATGATGTATTGGTTGGCTTTGCGGTCAATGTTTTCATCCTGGTTTTTTCCTTTGCCCTAATGTTTACCTATTACTGGAAACTGGCATTGATTATGCTCACCGTCGTTCCTTTGTATGCACTCATTTATTATATATCCAACCGGCTGAATAAGGCCACCCAGCGACAGCTGATGGAAAAAAGCGCCGAGCTGGAAAACCAATTGGTAGAATCGGTAAATGCGGTGAGTACCATCAAGCGGTTCGGACTGGAGAATTTTTCCAATCTGAAGACCGAGATCAGGTTTATCAACCTGCTAAAAACCGTATATACCTCAGGTACCAATTCGCTTCTGGTAGGGAATGCCAGTGGTTTTATCTCCAGTATTTTTGCGGTAATCCTGCTTTGGGCGGGCGCGGGTTTTGTGCTGCAGAATCTGATCACCCCGGGCGAGCTGTTATCGTTTTATGCCATTATCGGCTATTTCACGGGGCCGGTAATCGGTCTGATCGGAATGAACAAAGTGTTCCAGGATGCACGTATCGCTGCCGACAGGCTTTTTGAGATCATGGACCTGGAACGTGAAAAAACAGAAAACAGGACTGATCTTACCCCGGATATGATTGGCGATATCGCATTCAGGGATGTACATTTCAGGTACGGAACGCGGGTAACGGTATTTGATGGTTTTGATCTGCAGGTACCCAAAGGGAAAATCACGGCTGTTGTGGGCGAAAGCGGCTCGGGAAAAACTACACTGCTTTCATTGTTGCAGAATATCTATCCTTTGCAGTCGGGTAATATCATGATCGGGGAATTTGACATCAATTACCTTACCAATGAATCGCTGCGCAAACTGGTTGCTGTCGTGCCACAGGATGTACATCTTTTTGCCGGGAACGTAATCGAGAATATTGCTGTCGGGGACATGGAACCGGACATGAAAAAGATCATCCGCATCTGCGTCCAACTGCACATCATGGATTTTATAGAGCGCCTGCCCAATGGTTTTGATACCTATCTTGGTGAAAATGCAACCAATTTATCTGGTGGACAGCGCCAGCGGCTGGCTATTGCCAGGGCACTTTACCGTGACCCGGAGATACTGATACTCGATGAGGCCACCTCTTCACTCGATTCTTCATCCGAGGAGCATATCCATCACGCTATTTCCCTGCTTAGGGAACAGGGGAAAACAATTATATTGATCGCACACCGGTTGAGTACCGTGATTAATGCAGATAAGATTGTGGTATTAAAAGAGGGGAAACGCATGGAGGAGGGAACCCACGACGAACTATTGGGCTTAGCGGGAATGTATTCCGGAATGTGGCATAAGCAGTTTCCCCAAATGCCTCAGCGCTGATCAGGAGGGTTAAGTTGAGTTATTTTGATGGAAAAGAGTGCATCCTGGGTAGTACCTGGACTGCGCTTTTGTGTTTTAGAAGTTCAGCTGCTAAAACGAGGTAGATTGCAATAGTGCTGGCCGGATCTAAGCGGTTGTAATGAAATGTTGTTAATCATGGTATTGATATTAGTTTTTTTAAGCATTTCTAATGATTTATTGCTGGACACTGCAGCGAGCTTTCATGACCCTCATGATTTGGTGCTGCACACTGCAGCTGGTTTTCATGACCCTCATGATTTGGCGCTGCACACTGCAGCGAGCTTTCCTGACCCTCATGATTTAGTGCTGCACACTGCAGCAGGTTTTCATGAGTTTTAGTCAGTTTTAGCCCGAAAAGACTGCTTTTTAAAATTAGCTGTACTGTTTTTGTCGCTAAGCCCAGCATAGGGAGGATCGCTAATCATAACGTATATCGTGATAATACCATTTGTTTATGGATATAAAACCCATTAAAAAATGTGCGATGATTTATTTAGCTGTAAACGTAATTAGCTTAATTGCAAAAAGTTTTTTAGCGTGGAGCAAGTTGCGGTGGGCGTGATGATGTTGTTAATTTGATAAGCTTATTTGATATCTAAAATCTAACCAGCTCTTATTCCATTTTTTACGGGTTAAACACAGTAAAAATTTACCCTTTCTCTATCAATTTTTTGCCATTTTATGAGGTGTTTTTAAAATCGCAAAAACACGTTCGTCACCTGAAAACGATCGTTCATGTTAAAAAAAGCATCGTTCGTCAAAAAGATTTTACAATTATTAATTATTTATCCATATTAGATTATATTTAAATCTAACCAATTATGTCTCTCAACAAAATAAATGCAAAGTTTCGAGTTGCCGTACTTTTGACCCCTGTCTTGATCTTTCTTTCTATTAAGACTCTTAAAGCCCAGAATCTTACTGATCAAATTCCACCTTCTCCATCCAGTATGCAAATGCAGCGGTATGGGGATTATCCTGTCAGTCAATACACTGGTATACCTGATATCAAGATTCCAATCTATACCATTACGGAAGGAGATATTACTGTGCCGATTTATCTCAGTTTTCACGCCTCGGGCCTGAATCTAGATGAATGCAGCGTACCACTACTCATTGGCCCTGGATGGACACTTCAGGCTGGTGGTCAGATGACGCGTACGGTGAACGGCTTTCCTGACGAAATTTTTGGAGTCAGCACTCCCGATTTCAGTCAGAACTATCAAACTAGTTTTCAGGCGATGAAAGATCAGGTTGAGCTCTATGATAGTGAGCTTGATGTATATAGTTATAATGCATTGGGACTATCGGGGAAGTTTATGCCGAATGCAAATTACTTGTTGGATCCATATGGCCCCTACAAACCATTTCCCCTTAAAGAGAATAACTATCAGCTCTATCCAGGGGCAATAATAGATGATAAAGGTATTAGTTATAGCTTTGGAGGTAACAATGCTGAGGAATGGGTACAGTTTCAGAGTCGTCTTCTTAATACTCCGTATAATGCCGTAACAACCTGGCACCTTACTACAGTATCTTCGGCAAAATTTCCTGGAATGGGGGTGGGGTTTTATTATCAAAACGGACCTCAGGTCGGATATCAATATTCGACTGCATATATGATGGATGATGCCTATTACATCGCAGGTCAGACCTCAGATCCTTCAGCTGATCTGGGGAATAATTTCCCTTACTCTATGCCTTTGGATAATAATCGCGTCACTAATTTTTCTTCCAGAATATATTACCCGAAATTTATAGAGAAGATCGTTTTTTCTACGGGTTTCATCAAGTTTATCCTTAATACCAACAAAACCCTGAACAGGATAGAGATATATAATAAAGACCAACAACTCTTAAGAACCGTACAGCTTAACATTGATAAATTTGGAGGAGCCTCCGGAAGTGTCAATAGATTAAAATCCATAGTTTATAATGATGCTTTGGGAAATGAGCAGGAACGATATACTTTCGGTTATGTCGGTGAATTTTCTCCGTTAGGTGCATCGTCTAAAGATTATTGGGGGTTTTACAACGGTCAGCCTTACACGGGCGACTATGTTCCAAGGTTCAATGTTGATATCAGTTATGCAGGTGGTTATTACGAAGATTCCAGGATAGGAATGTTTGGGGGGTATGCAAATCGTGATCCGGATGCTACCTTTTCTGTACTGTATATGCTCAACCAGATAACATATCCTACAGGAGGATATACCACATTTCAGTATGAGGGAAACACTTCTAATAGTGGCCCGGTTGGAGGCTTAAGAATCAAGACTATTTCATCTTACGATCGTGATGGAACGCTAGCTTCGAAAAAAGATTATAATTATTGGCATGGTGCAACTGAGGTATACATAGAAAAAGATCTTTTTCGTGAAGAGATGGGGGTTATATCTGAAGGAGTAAGAGCAAGAAGGAGATCTTTTCTGGAAAATGCAGCAATTCCCCTGTCACCAAAAGGAGCACCAATGGGATATCAAAGAGTTGACGAGACGGAGGGACAGCGATATACTGTTTATTATTTCGATGATCAGCCTGCTTATCAATATGAATTACTCAATTCGCCGTTACTCTATCTAAATGGAAGGCATGAAGGGCACTTTAGGCGATTTGCTCATCACTATCAACCCTGGAATTTCGGGGATTTGATAATAAAAGCAGTTTCCGGGCCAGGCTTTTACAAATATGAAGGTTATAGCTATGATTCTTACATCAATAGTACCGTTACCGATCTTCTGATTAAGCGCGTGGTTGATTTTATTCCTGGTTCTCCTGGAGCCCCGAGCGAAAGTTTAGCTCATGAAACTTTAGGGTCGCTCTTTAATTTTGCCAAACAGTATCACTATTCTGGGGTCAAAAGACTTTCGGTGAAAAACACCTGGGATGGAGATTCCGTTAATGGCACAGGCATAGGAACTACAGAAACTTATGCCTATACCGATCCGCTTCATCCAATGAACATAACATCTACTAGTATGGTAAATAGTAAAGAGGAAACGATTAGAACAGATCTGAGCTACCCGTATAATTTCACTGGCCCGGTATATGATGAAATGGTTTCGCAGAACAGAATTGGTGAGCCAATCGAGCAGGTCCAAACTAATATTACCAAAAACAAGGAATTGAGCCACATGAAAATGGAATATGACTTTTTCAATCCCACTTCTTCCGGTCCAGGTAGATTACATCTAAAGAATATAAAAAAGTCAGTTACCGGTGCACCACTTGAAATTGAAGCTACTGCCCAACGTTATGATAACCGGGGCCATATTCTTCAACAAGTTGGCAAAGATGGTGTTATCGTCAGTTTTATTTTCGGCTATAATGACAATTACCCTGTTGCAAAAATTGTTGGAGCAGATTATGATACTGCCATTGCGTTGGTTATCCCGTCGTATTTCAATGAGAACTATTTTTCCCATAACGATACCGATATGAGAAACCATCTGGCCGCTATAAGGAATGGACTTCCCAATGCTTATGTAACCACGTACACTTACAAAATGGGAGTAGGACTAACCAGCGAAACAGACCCAAAAGGGCAAACAACTTTTTATGAATATGATAACATTCAGCGACTTAAAAAGATTAAAGACCAAAATGAAAATATTATTAAAAGCTTCGATTATCATTTTAAACATTAAACAAATGAAATTATTTTTGACCATCCTTGTTTTATTTTTAGGATATAGCAATTTGAATGCCCAACAGATCCCAGATTCTTTAAAATTCAGGGCTCAGCAATTCTTCTATCAACGGTTGTTGCACATCGACTCATCTAAAGCACGTCGGGTAGCTTTGCTACAAGTCGATCATAAGGACCGGGTAAAAGATGTATACGGGCGGTTTGATCTTAACACGCAGGGCAAGGCAAAGATTCTTTCCGACTTGGATAGCACCCGATTATCAAAATTAGCACAAATATTAGATCCCAAAGAGCTTAATATATTAAAAAAAATAGGCTCAAATTAGCCTTTTGTGGTACTGATACATTTTTGATTAAGCTCAAATTGATTCAAACTTAGGTAATCAATTAAATATTTGTGTTTTATGAAAAAGTTACACACACACACACAGATTTTGTCGATATGGACTGCACTCAACCTGTAGCATAGTGTTTCCTTTGCGCCGGGTTATAAAGCGCTAATCAAAGACCAGAATGGCTACATTTTAAAACAAACCGATTATCACTATAAAAACTAACGCTCCCGATGAAAAAACAATTTAAACACATTGCTGCAGCAGCACTATTGCTGTTTGGTAGCCATGCCTTTGCCCAGAAAGTGGTATCGGTGCATAATGGCGAAAGCGAAATCAGTGCACCCAGTAGTGTAACGCTGATCGATGGTTTTCATACCACCGGTGCGGTACGTATTTTTACCACCGGGCTGAGCTACCTCAATTGTCAGCAGCTCTCCTCAACACCTAGCACCAACCAGAATTATATTCTTACCCGAAGCTTCAAAGTACCCGGGGTAAATGAAAATACCCTTGGCAACAGCCGCAACCTGTGCGAAGAAAACCAATCTATCCAGTATTTCGATGGCCTCGGCAGGCCTTTACAAACCGTGCAGGTACAGGGCAGCCCAGGTTTTAAAGATATTGTACAGCCTGTGGCTTACGATGCCTTTGGCCGCGAGCAATTTAAATACCAGCCCTATGCTGCACAAAGCGGTACCACGGGCAATTACCGCGCAGCTGCCCTGGCCGACCAGCTGGCTTTTTACAACAGCCCTACAGCTGGTGTAAAAGCTACCGCCTATCCCTTTGCCGAAACGCAATTTGAAGCCTCGCCACTTAACCGGGTATTGCAACAAGGTGCGCCGGGTGCTGACTGGCAACTTAGTAGCGGACATACGCTAAAAACCGTGTATGGCACCAATGCCCAGGATGAGGTGAAACTGTGGACGATAAATGGTGGCGACAATGGTGCAACAGCCGGTGTTTACCTGCCGGGTAAACTCTACAAAACCATTGTTAAAGACGAAAACTGGAAAGAGGCCGACGAAAAAATGGGTACGACCGAAGAGTTTAAGGATTTTGAAGGGCGTGTGGTATTGAAACGGGTGTGGGAAACCAATAGCAAAAGCCTGAGTACCTATTACGTGTACGATGATTTGGGTAATCTGCGTTATGTATTGCCCCCCGCCATAAACGAAAACGGACAGGCCTTAAACAGCTTTGATGAAACCCAAACCATTTTCGATCAGTTTATTTATGGTTACCATTACGACGGCCGTAAAAGGCTGGTAGAAAAGAAAATTCCAGGCAAGGGCTGGGAGTTTATGGTTTACAACAAACTCGATCAGGTAATATTTGCACAGGATGCTGTACAACGTGGCAAAAGCCCGCAAGAGTGGAACTTTACTAAATATGATGCTTTTGGCAGGGTAGTACTTAGTGGCCGTTATATCGACGATTTGCATAACGGACAGTCGGGAACCAATTACAGAGCTTCTTTTCAATCTATTGCTGCTGGTACCGCTGCTTTTGAAAAACGTGACCCTTCAAATACATTAACCGGTTATAGTAATGATGTGATGCCGCAGGGCAGCATTGGCGATTACTATGTGATGAATTATTATGATGACTATGATTTTCCAGACAATAGCTTTGGCCAGCCTTCAGGCAGCCAGGCGCCGGCAGCGCGTACCAAAAGCCTGCTTACAGGTGCCAAAGTGAAGAACCTGGGCACGGGTGCCATGCTGCTTACCACCAATTATTACGATTTGGAAGGGCGTGTAGTACAAAGCAAAAGTAGCAATCACTTAAATGGTACCGATGTGGTAGATAATACCTGGAACTTTGATGGCAGCCTGAAAGCCAGTACCCGGACGCACACCGTTGCTGGGGTAGTGACTACCATTGCCAACCGCTATGAGTACGACCATGCCGGCCGCAAACTGGCTACTTTCGAAAACATCAATAACCAGGGCGAGGTAGCGCTTAACCACCTGGAGTACAACGAAATTGGCCAGCTCACTAAAAAGAACCTGCACAACGATAGCCAGGCTACTACCTTTGCCTACAACGAACGTGGCTGGATGAAGAACAGCACTTCCGATCAGTTTAGTATGCAGCTCGATTATCAGGATGGTGTTGCGCAAGGCTACAACGGTAACATTACCAAACAATATTGGGATTGGACAAATACAGCAAACCCAACTGCAAATATTTTTAACTACGGTTATGATAAGCTGAACAGATTGCAAACTGCAGCAACGGTTGCCGGTATACCGATGAGCGAAGCCATTAGTTATGATGTAATGGGGAATATTACCAGTTTAACCCGTGATAATCTTACTACCAACAGCTATACCGGTTATGATGGTAATAAGTTAACAGCTATTAGTGGTTTTATTAACAGTACTTACAGTTACGATGTTAACGGTAACCAGAAAACCAATACGGCCAGGGGCATTACAAACATTGATTACAATTACCTCAACCTGCCTGTTTCTATTGCAGGCCCGAATGTAAGCTATACCTATGATGCTGCCGGACAAAAACTGCAAAAGCAAGCTGGAGGTACCACCACCAATTATATTGATGGTATCCAGTATACCAATAACAATATCGATTTCATTCAAACCGAAGAAGGGATAGCTAGAAATAACCCTGGGGGTAACTACAGTTACGAGTATAATCTGAGCGACTACTTGGGGAATGTTAGGGTAACTTTTAAACAAAGCCCTATACCTCCCTATGCTTTAGAGGTAATACAACGTGATGATTACTATGCTTTTGGTTTAAGAAAAGAAGGTTCTCCAAATGCCAATGTAAACAAGTACCTTTACAATGGTAAGGAGTTGCAGGAGGAGTTAGGACAATACGATTATGGGGCAAGGTTTTATGATCCGGTAATTGGGAGGTGGAATGTAATTGATCCGCTAGCGGAAAAGATGAGAAGGCATTCTCCGTATAATTATGGGTTTAATAATCCGATTAGGTTTGTAGATCCTGATGGTATGGAAGGTAAAGATTTTGTGAAAAGAAAGGATGGAAGTATTTATTGGGATGATAAAGCTAATGATCAAGCGAGTACTAAATCTGGGGAAACTTATTTAGGGAAAACCTTAAAATTTGAATTCAATAGCTATATTGATGGAAAGCTTTGGGACGGGCCAACAATGGGTGGATTGATAGATCCAGCTGGAGATAAGCTCACCAGCACAGTAACATTAAAAGCCAGCGAGAATGAAAATGGAGAGTTGACTGGGTTGACTGCGTCTAAATCGGTAAAATTAGGTGATACACCTTTCGGCGAAGCAAGAGGTTACTATCCTGGAGAGGGGGGGAATAATAATGTATTTTCGAAAATGGCTACTTCACAGGGTACAGGCATCAACTTTGAACAGCATGCAAGCGTTTCAAAGTCAGAGGAGATAGCGCTAAACTCTATTGGATACAAAATTGTAGATGTGGCCCAAAAACTTACCATCAATTATAACAAAAGTAATGGAAATCTTTCTGTTGCTGCTTTCACAAATATTTTTCCTTCAGCTACTCTAAAAGTAAATGGAAGTAATGTAATGCAGTATAACCAACCTTCCTTCACTAACACCCACACTGCCCCGTATCGAAGTGTTCCATATGGTGGAAGGGTTTATGACTTCAGATATTATCCAACAAAATTTTATAAGCGTTAAAAATGAAATCTAAATCACAACTAATTATTATAGTTTTAGGGGTATTATCACTGTGCCTCGGCGTTTGGCAGATGATGCAAACGGCAACGATGATATTGTCTCCTTGGTTTTTAATATTATTCTATTCATTTATTACTATTTGTGTTTCATTTGTATTAGGTTATTTGTTAAAAAAAATATTGAAATCAACTTGGTATAATGTAACATTTGCTAGTATGTTTATAATGTTGGCTTGCATTACTTTTTATGTAACCCAATATAAGTCTACTTATGAAATTGTTGTTCCAAATAATTATACTGGAGAAGTTAAACTATTTTTGTCTAATGAAGACGGAAATGACTTTATAATCAATCAATATGGTATTGGCTATATAGATGAAAATACCTTTAAGGATGGGTTTAATCCAAAAGTTATTAAAAAGAACGTTGATATTACAAAGCAAATCAAACAATATAATAGAGGTGCTTTTGCAACTACTCAAAAAAGTAAATATTCTTATGAGTACCTATCTTTTTCCGTTTCTGGCAAAGTAGAGGATATAGATGAAAGAGATATTTCGGAGCTAATTAAAATTAAGGCAGTTGATACCAATCGTTTATACAGGAAACATTAATTTAATGAACCCCTCTGGTTTTAGCGTCTCGCTAAGATCAAAATAGAACTTACATATCAAAGCCCGGCAGTTTAAAAATAGCTGGGCTTGTTATTTCTGTAGGAGTCCAAGTTTGATTAGCCTTGCTTTAATGACACCGTAGGTACGGAAATGCAGTTTGGCGAGTTGAGTAATCCTGATGCCTTCGTTAAAGCGCTCTGCTAGCAATTCATCTTCTTCTTCATTCCAGGGTAGTTCTTGGTTACCTTATTGTGAGAGGGCTTCGAGTTGATTAATGGCAAAGAATAATGCCCATCTATCCGTAGTCTTGAGCCCTCGGATTGAGGGTAGGGAGACTACGGATTAATTAATGGGATCGCGGGTGAATAACTTATAGCCTGGCCTTAGTTTGTATAGCAATTATTATAATTAGCAGTAGTTATCAATTATTTTTTTACGCAGCTCAGTTTGTTATCCTAATGATTTATTTTCTATACTTAAAATGTATTAGAACAAGTGAACTTTACAAGCCTTCTCACTATATCAGGATGATTATTATTTTAGTTTTGAATTTATATGCATTCATTTTTCAGTAACACTGGCGCTACAATTATTACAAGGGATACAAGGATGTTTAAATTTATGAGGGCAGCAGGTGTTCC
Organism: Pedobacter kyungheensis; assembly: GCF_000812965.1. GTDB lineage: Bacteria > Bacteroidota > Bacteroidia > Sphingobacteriales > Sphingobacteriaceae > Pedobacter > Pedobacter kyungheensis. Next base: position 1,228 of record NZ_JSYN01000020.1, on the reverse strand, counting down.
TTTCTTACAACTTTAATTATGGGAATGTACAATATTTTAAAAACAGAGGTTCAGTGTGCTTATTGCAAGAACTTTTTTGAGGGTAACATTCAATTTAAATTTGGTGATACTTGGTTGTATGAATATTCAATTGGAGATGCTATTAAATGGGGAGGGCTAGACGTTGGAAGTTCCAGTTATGACAAAGTTAAGGTGTATGGTTTATTAGAGGAGGACAAATGCTTAATCTGCGGATTGGAAATTGAATATGAATATGATATCATTGTAGAAAAAAATATTATCAAGTGTGTTATCCCGATTTCGAGTATGGATGAATATAATTCTACTGATGGTAACTATCATGTTTTATAGGCGACTGCATAAACAGTAAACCACATGTTTGTGGGCGCCTGCTACGTAGTTAATAAAATTATAGCCAGGCCCCCATCTGTCCGTAGTCTTGAGCCCCTGGATTGAGGAGAGGTCGACTACGGATTAATTAATGGTGGCGCGGGTGGATAACTTATCTTTAAAAATGATTTTAACTTTAGCCTGGCCTTAGTGCCAGGCTTTTTATTTTTTTGCCAGAATTATACCAGCGGTGCAGCCAATACTTCAGTTATACTTACGACAAGCTGAACCACTTAACTAACACAGCCGCAGGCAACAATCTGGGCGAAGCCATTAGTTACGATGTTATGGGTAATATTACCAGTTTAACCCGCGATAATTTTGGTACTAATAATTACACAGGTTACAATGGTAACAAGCTGACTAACATTAGTGGCTTTACCAACAGTACTTATGCTTACGATGCCAATGGTAACCTAACCAGCGATAGCCAAAAGAATATTAGTTTAGGATATAATTTCCTTAACCTGCCGCAAACCGTAAGTGGAAGCCAGAATTTAACTTATACTTACAATGCCGCTGGCGAAAAGCTACAAAAACAAGCTGGAGGTACCACCACCAATTATATAGCTGGTATTCAGTACACCAATAACAATATCGATTTCATTCAAACCGAAGAAGGGATAGCTAGAAATAACACTGGGGGTAACTACAGTTACGAGTATAATCTGAGTGATCACTTGGGGAATGTTAGGGTAACTTTTAAACAAAGCCCTATACCTCCCTATGCTTTAGAGGTAATACAACGTGATGATTACTATGCTTTTGGATTAAGAAAAGAAGGTTCTCCAAATGCCAATGTAAACAAGTATCTTTACAATGGCAAGGAGTTGCAGGA
>NZ_JSYN01000002.1 GCF_000812965.1 Pedobacter kyungheensis | reverse complement strand
GGGGGTGACAATGTACCACCGGGTGGATTTGTATAATATGCGATGCTGGGTCTTGGCTTAAAATCAATCAACCAAGCTAGGAGCTCTGTGTTTTTCTCATCTGTTTTTGTTGTTTTCTCCTGCAAATGATTTAAAAGAGCTTTAAAGTCATCAGGGTCTTTTCCTAAAATATACTCATGAAATTCAGTATCTAAACGATCTACATCAAAAAAATCTGAAAATACATTCTTAGCCTCATCACTTTTATCATATCTCTTCAAACATTCCCTTTTCAGCTTGACCGTAGTCGGCTTTAATAGATTTAAAGGCAGGCCACTGCCCTCTTCCTTCTTTTTCTGCTTATAAGCAGCCAATACTGCGTCTTGGTAATTTTCAGGCATATTCAAAAATTTAGCGTAAAAGTAAAATAGGAATTTTCGGAATCCATACGGTTTTCCGGAATCCAAAAAGAATTAAAAAAGAATTATAAGAATAACCGGAATTCTCTGGCAATAAGCTTTTTGACCGTCCGATATTTGTTCCAACAATTAGTTCAAGCGGCAAAACAAACACTAAGCTAAGCAAAAAATTAATTGAATAAAAAGAGTAGAAATCGCGGTGGTTTATAGCCGACCTGGGAAGCAGTTATCAGCTCCCGCGATGGAAACTCAGACTTCCCAAAAATTCAGAAGGCCTTCTGATTTACAAACCCGTAGCAACGCCGCGTACGATACGCGGTGGCCTACAATGTATTTCACTTTTAAATTTTTAAAGTCATGTTTTTACCATTATTTATTGCCATCCTATTAGGTTTGGCAACACCATCAAATACAAATAACAATTGCGCACCTCAAACCGGTACAACAGTAAGTGCTACCGGAACTGATCCGGGTGATCCTGGAGACGAACCTCCAACTGATCCAGGTGATGATACCGGTGGCGAAGGTTCACATGTTCCGCCAAAAAATCCATAGTTTGTGGTTCGACCCGGGATAAAAATTATCTCAATGACAAGTAAGGCAGTACTTTCTGCCTTACTTTTTTTGTTTATAAAACAATGTCAAAACATTTAAGCAAAAACTATCCTGTTTTTTTATATTTGAGTAAATAATTACTCTCGCTCTTGAAAAAAACACATATTCTCGTATTTTTTATTTTGGTGGCATTTGCTTGTAAGAAAGAAAACACCACCAAAACGCCTGTTAAAAATGTTAAAAATCAAACCTTTGAGATAGCAGAATCATTTTTCTTTAAAAATAATGACTCTTCATTTTATTACTTCAACAAAGTAACTACCACTGCTAAAGATAGCTTACAAGTGGCCATGGCTTATAATTATATGGCAGTAATACAATCAGATGCCGGAGATTATTTTGGAGGACAGGAAAGCTTAACATTATCGTTAGGCTTCTTAAACGAGCATAAACAGACTGATCTCGCTTGCCTTGCATCTGATTATAATGAGCTTGGCTTAAACAGTACGTATTTTAAAAGATATACAGAGGCCATAAATTATTATAACCTGGCACTAAAATTTTGCAGAAACGATGCATATAAATTACGGTTCCTTAATAATAAAGCTTTAGCTTATCAAAAAAGTGGAGCTTATTTAAACGCGATCGATATTTACAATGAAGTTTTGAGAAAAATTAGCGATAAGAAAGAGTATGCAAGGGTACTTTCTAATGCAGCTAGAACAAAATGGCTTCAAAATCCCAATTATAATCCACTGGCAGATTTTTCAAAAGCATTGCAAATTCGTTATTTAGAAAAGGATGAATGGGGGCAAAATGCAAGCTATGCACATCTCGCCGATTATTACGAAAAGAAAAAACCTGATTCAGCATTTAGTTATGCCAAAAAGATGTATCTGACTGCAACAAAACTGAATAGCCCTGATGACCGGCTCGAAGCACTACAAAAATTAATCAAACTTAGCCCTGCTATAGCAACAAAGCAATATTTTCAAAAATACCAAAGTATTGACGACAGCTTGCAAACTGCCCGCAGTGCAGCAAAAAATCAATTTGCCCTCATCCGCTACGACTCTGAAAAGAATAGAGCAGATTTCCTAAAAGCCCAGGCAGACAATGTAGAAAAACAAAATGATATCCTCCGCAAAAATATAGGCCTTGGAGTTTTAATACTATGCTTAATAATTGGCTTTATCCTATATCGTAAAAGACAAAAAGAGCTGAAGCAGGAAAAAGAATTGGAGGTAAAGAAAACCGAGCTCAAATACGTTAAAAAAGTTCATGATGGGGTAGCCAATAAAATATATCAGGTAATGTCGGAAGTAGAGAATGCTCCTGAAATGAATAAAACCATACTAGCTGATAAACTGGAAGTTATTTATCAGATATCGAGAGATCTTTCATACGAAAACGGAGATATGAATCTGGAAGAAAGTTTTGTAAAAGAACTCTCCAAGATGTTGTATGCATATTCATCAGCAAAAACGGATGTTGCCGTAAAAGGAAACGATGATGCACTTTGGGCAAATGTAAAAGCCACTACAAAAAATGAGGTGTATTTAATCCTGCAAAACCTCATGACCAATATGGATAAACATAGCGAAGCAGATCAGGTAAATATCAGCTTTGAGCGTAAAGATCAGCAAATAACTGTTTTATACTTTGACAATGGTAAAGGCATGCAGGGAGCAGTCAGGAAAAACGGGTTAAATAATACGGAAACCCGTATTGAAAGTATTTCGGGGCGCATTACTTTTGACACCAAGCCTGATAAAGGGCTTGAAATTGAATTCTCATTTCCAATTTAAAAAAGTATAGCTATGTTCAAAAACGTATTGATAGCCGAAGACCACGAAATTGTAAACCTTTCCCTTCGTAATGCATTGACCGATCTGGGTATCACTATCACCAATAATGACTATGTATTTTATTGCGACGCAGCACTAACGCGTGTACAAAAAGCCCTGAATGAGGGCAATCCATACGAACTGATTATTACAGACCTTTCATTTGATGAAGAACCGACAGCGCAAAAAATAAACAACGGGCGGGAATTGATTAAAGCGGTACGGGCTATACAGCCTGATTTAAAAGTATTGGTATTCTCTATTGAAAACCGGGCACTAATAGCTAATGCACTTTTTAAAGAATTGAATATCGATGCTTTTGTACCGAAAGCCAGACATGATGCAAAAGATTTAAAACTGGCTATAGAAAGCATTTATAAACATAAAAAATACCACTCGCCCAATCTTAGGCAAAAACAGGCAAACGCTCATGTTTTTACCGAATACGACAAGGCTATTGTTGCTTTACTGCTGGAAGGCAGAACGCAAAAAGAAATGCCTGATCTTTTAAAGCAGAAAAAGCTGGAACCTTCTGGTCTCAGTAGTATCGAAAAACGCATCAATCTGATTAAAACAACCCTAAATATTTCCAACAACGGTCAGTTGATTGCGCATTGCATTGCCAATAAAATTATTTAGGTGCATTCCCTCTTTGCCACATTTCTTATTTTTTAGATAATTAAGTGCTTTACGGTTAACCGTAAGGAAAGCCTTTCCACCCATCCTACTTTTGGACAGCTAAAAACTTAATTATGGGAAAATTTATCATTACCAAAAGGAAAAACAACGAATACCAGTTTAACCTGGAAGCGGTTAACGGACAGGTTATTTTAACCAGCGAAGGTTATGTGGCCAAAGCTTCGTGCATTAAAGGAATCGAATCGGTTAAAAGCAATGCCACTAATGATGCGAGATACGACAGAAAGATTTCTACTAACCAGAAGTATTATTTCAACCTGAAGGCCGGCAATGGCGAAATTATTGGCACCAGCCAAATGTACGCTACGGAAGCAGGTCGCGATAATGGAATCGAATCTGTTAAAAACAATGCTCCCGGGGCAACAATTATCGACGAAACCATTTAAATCCTAAGCTTATGGAACTTAAACTAAAGCTCGAACAGCTTCACCAACGTGTAAATGGCTTAAAAGAGCAGATACAAACCGAAGAAGCCACCAAAAATGCTTTCGTAATGCCTTTTATACAGATTTTAGGTTACGATATTTTTAATCCAACCGAGGTTATTCCAGAACACATTTGCGATATCGGCACAAAAAAAGGCGAAAAAGTAGATTACGTAATCAGAAAAAACGACGAACCGATTCTCATTTTTGAATGCAAGCACTGGAAAGAAAATGCCGATGCACATAACTCGCAACTGCACCGTTACTATCATGTTTCGAAAGCCAGATTTGGCGTATTAACCAATGGCCGGGTGTATAATTTTTACGCCGATTTGGAAAAGCCCAATATTATGGACGAGAAGCCTTTCTTAACCATCGATATTGAAGACCTGAAAGACAGTTCGATTAAAATACTGGAAAGCTTTACTAAAAATGGTTACAACCTCGAAACCATTCTCGATTCGGCCGAGGCCCTGAAATACATTAAGGCCATCAGGAAAGAATTTGAAAAAGAAATCGAAAACCCTACTGACGAATTGGTTAAACTGCTGGTAAACCGCTTTTTCGATAAGCCTTTAACCGCAAACCGCATGCTGGCCTTTAAAGAATATGCCAAAAAAGCCCTTAGCATTTCCATTAACGAATCGATCAGCGACCGGTTAAAATCAGCACTAAACATTAACGAAACCATTAAAAAGCAGGAAGATAACCGGGTGGATGTAGCCGATGACAGTACTGATGTTTCAAAAATTGTAACTACCGAAGAGGAACTGGAAGCTTTCCAGATTGTAAAAGCCATTTTACGCGAAAAGATTTCGGCCACGCGCATTGCCCCGCGCGATACCCAATCTTACTTTGGCGTGCTCCTGGACGACAACAACCGGAAGCCCATCTGCAGGTTTCATTTTAATACGACCAATAAATACCTGGAAACTTTTCACAATGGCAAAGATGCAGGAGAAAAAAACCTATTGAATAGCCTGGACGAAATTTATGGTTTCAGAAACCAGCTCCACCAAACGGTAGATCAATACTAAAAAGCTACGTTTAACGCTCAGCTCTCAATCAAATGCAGGAGATTGCGCTATCGGCCTTTCAGGTTGAATGGGCAATCTCCCATTTTTGTTTAAAGCCATTTGAACAGCACCTCCGAAGAAACAAAAGCATTGGAATATTAGCCTAAAAATCAAGCCGTTTCTTTTTCCAAAATAATTTTTGCTTTACGGTTTCCCGTAAGGAGAGCCGTATCAGGTTGGGTAGTTTTGAAGTGTTAAACAATCTCACAAACAATTCAAATTAAAACTTTAGAACAATGGCTTGGAGTTTCCGCAAACGAATAAAAATTATCCCTGGAGTGCATTTAAATTTAAGTAAAAGTGGCATATCAACTTCTATAGGAGTTAAGGGCGCGAGTATAACTTTTGGAAAATCAGGAACATATTTAAATACATCTGTTCCATTTTTGGGGCTGAACAGCAGGTATAAACTTTCTGAATCGAGTCCAAAACCTGAAACTTATAATCAGGAGCAACCTATTGAACTTTTTGGAAATATTTTTAGCGCCGATATTCAAGAGATAACCAGTCAGAACATGCAGGGTGTAAAAGAAGCAATTATTCTAGCCCAGGAACAAAAAAAGGAATTAAAGAGTGATCTACTCAAAATCCAAACAACTTTAGGTGCTTCAAAAACGAAACTTTTATTAAGTTATGTATTCCTCTATGGTATTATAAAAAAGCAAATTCCAATTCAGCTAAAAACAGATATACAGGCACAAAAAGAGGCAATTGACCAAACTAAAGAACAAATTGACAATTGCTATGTAAAGCTAGAAGTTGAATTTGAACAAGAAATCAAAGAAAAATACAACACACTAGTTCAAACATTTAAAAATTTAACTACCTCTCATAAAATCTGGGATGTAACAAGTGCCCACTTTCAAGACAGGGTTGCAGCACGTTCATCTGCAAGTACAATAGTGAATAAAAGGGATGTTAGATTCTCGCTTAAATCCATTAAAGAAATCAGATCGGATTTTGAGGCTCTTTATTTTGAAAATGCAAATGGTGCTGATTTATATTTCTATCCTAGTTTCATAATTATGTATTCGAACAAAACAGAATTCGCCATTATAGGGCTGGATGAAATTAATCTACAGCAAAGTTACGTGAGGTTCACCGAAACGGGCATTGTACCCAGAGACTCAAAAGTGATTGACCGAACATGGGCAAAAGTAAACAAAAATGGTACTCCTGATAAAAGGTTTAAAGGCAATTACCAAATTCCAATTGCTAAATATGGTCAGATTAATTTGCGAACAAACACAGGTCTAAATGAAGAGTATGAATTCAGCAACTATGAGTTTACTGAAGAATTTAGTCAAGCGTTTAGAGATTATCAAGCATTAATCAAACAGTTGAATTAAGCTAAAAATAACTTACCGTGTACACCAACAATGAAAATAGCTGGGATACAAAACTAACCCATAAATAAAACTATCATGCTCACAGAAAACATCCAACTTGACCAACAAGTATTGCACGATAATAAAGAAATTTTTGCCAGGATAGTAAAAGAACTAGAAGGTGCAGATTTCGAAATTTTAATTGCCAGTGCGTGGTTCACTGATGATGAATTATTTGAAATTATAAAAGGCAAGGCATCTCAAAATGTAAGGATAGAGTTAATTATTGCCGATAATCAAGAGAACCTTAAACTCGATTTTGATGAACTTGTTTCATTGGGCGCTTCAGTAACCAAAATAAAAAATGTTGGTTACGGTATTATGAACCAGAAATTTTGCGTGATAGACAAACGTATTGCTCTTCACGGTTCGTATAATTGGTCAGTAAATGCAAGAAAAAATAATCATGAAAGCATAATAGTCACTAATCATAAGGAAACGGTTGCAAATTTAATTGCAAATTTCAACGATATCAATCAAAAGGCTGCACAACAGAGGGGAATACCTTTAAATGATATTCCATCAGAGCCGTTAAAAGTTGAGACAAAAGCTGAAAGTGATAGCGCCAGAGATCATGCTATTTCCGAATTCACAAAAGTACTTGATTCTATGATCGCAGCCGAAATTGGAAATTTTGATCGAACATTTTTAAGAAGTCAGGGTTATGATCGCTCTAAATTTAATAATGGAGACCACCAGGTACTGACGAAATCACTAGATACTGTTTATTCTGTTTTTATTAATGATATAGATGTTGTTGAAGATAAGAAGAAAAGATTAAGGACAAAGATCGAAGAGCAAGAGGTCAAAAGTATTAATGCATTTGAAGAAAGTCTTAATTTACAATTACAAACAGCAGAAGTTGAAGCAGAAAATGAAACTCTTAATGCCAATAATCAATTAATCAACCTTAAAGCAGAAACTGAAAAAAACAGACAGGAAATCCAAAATTTAAAGGATGGAAAAGTAACACTTCTAGAAAAGAATACTGTTGAAATCAAAGACAGAATAAGAAACGCACAAAGAGACTTTGTTACCCCCAAATTCAAATGGTATGAATTTATTCCAGTATTATTCGCTAATATTTGTCTAATCACTTACCTTTTTATTTTTTATTCGTCGGCGTGCTACATTTTATTATTTGCAATTGATGATGCGAAAGCGGCAAAAGACGCTGGATTAGATGCAATTCCAATGGAAATATTTAATCCTAAAGCTTTATCCTTAACTTTTTCAAAAGGCGGATCAGGAATTGTTTTCATACTACTCTTTGTAAGCATTCCATTATTCTGTGCCTTGATTAAGTTATTCACAAAGAAACAGTGGCTAATCATAAGCATGTTTGTTATAGGAATTTTATTTGTTGACACGGCAATTGCATATAAAGTCTCAGCCGCCATCTATCAAATGAAATATGATAGTGGCTACCTGACAGAAACATGGCAAATAACCATGGCTTTTAAAGATCCCAATTTCTATCTGGTATTCCTATTAGGGGGCTTTGGTTTACTAATGTTAAAGTTTGCCTTTGAAAAGCTCATGCTAATATTTGATGAAAGAAACCCTGACATCGCCACCATAAAAAACGACTTGCTTATTAAACAAATGCACGAAGACCTGAAACAAGAAGAAGAAAAAGTTCTAACTGTTAAAGGTGAAATATTTTTGATAGAAGGAAAAAATATCGGTTTAGAGGCTCAGTATAAAATTATTGAAACCAAACTCATATCGATTCCTAATAGGCTAAACTTGCTAAGAGAAATAAAAAAAACAGATCTAATTACCGGGAAACAAAATATTACGGATATTTCTACCATTTATAAAAGTCACGTAGAAAATGATAATCTTCCTATTTCAATAGACTCTCTCAATGACAGGATCAATATCTTTTTGGAGGGCTGGAATGATTATCTACATGAAGAATATGCTATCACAAAAGCTACTGAAAAGTCTAGAGAGGCATTTGACACAGTAGTAAATTGGCAAAACGAAAAAATAAGAAGTTCACAAATCGATAAAAGAGTAAAAATTTCATGAAAAAGCATTTTTTAATCTATTCATTATTGTGCCTAGTTTACGTTAATCTATACGCTCAAAAAAAGAGAGAAATAACCCATTATAATCTAATTATCGTTCCTGATTTATCAAATCGATTAGATTCGCGTTTATATCCAAAAGCAGTTGATGATGTTGATATTGTTCAAGGAATATTTAACAATATATGGCCATACTTTTTACGGTTAAATAGAGATGATGGCCAATTAGATCATTATAGCATTGATTTTATTAACAAAGGACTTATTGGATTATACAAAATCAACACAGATGTACTGACTATTGACTTTCAAAGATTTGATAGGCAGTCCGAAAGAATAAACTACATTTTGGGAAGAAATAATGTATCTCGTACTCTACCAAAAGATATTATTAATTTAATTTCTGAGTACAAAAGATTTAATAATAAATCTATCGTTGCAAAGAATGGCGCAGATATATGGACATATTTTCAGTCTGGTATCGATGACAGAGTTATCTTGCCGGATATAAAAAATGGTAAAATAGTCCATAAATTCCGTAACATCATGATCCTGCTGACCGATGGTTACATTGAAGCCGGTATTTATAACAAAGGTTATGATTTAAGTTCGTCAAAGGTAACAGCCTTTAGAGATGCTTTTTTGAAATCAAAAGGGGCTGATATGTCATTTTTTTTATCAAAGAACCCTAAATTCAAAATTAACCCGGTAAAAAACCCTTTCCTAAAAAATCTTGAAGTAATAGTGTTAGAAATGTACGACAGATCTCTCTCTAAAGCAGGGGTTGCAACCAAACATCCTACCGATATGGAAATTATGAAACTAATTTGGACTGATTGGCTAAAGAACTCTGGGTTAAAAAGATTTGAGCTTAAAGCTATTGCTAGTAATAAGCAAGAAGCTAACAAGTATATAGTGGATTTTATAAAAAAAAGTAACTAACCGCATGAAAACGCTCCTCATCATCTTCTTCTTTTTTGCCAACACCACTTGTACCGAATCTACAACGGTGTATATTTGCAACAGTAACGGTGCCAAAAAATATCACCTCAAAGAAAACTGCAAAGGGCTGAGCACCTGCCAGCATAAAATTTTAAAAATGACATTGGAAAAGGCTAAAGCCGACGGAAAAACATTGTGTGGATGGGAAGATTAATTTTACTGGGTTTTATTTTATGTTTTCATCCGGTTTTTGACAGTCAGCAAGGCATTTATGCAAAAGCACCTGATTTAAAGAAACGTATTTTTACAGCAAAGGTAATCCGGATTATGGATGGCGATACCATGGAAATCCTGTACCAGCAAACACCAACCAAAGTACGTTTGGCACATATAGACTGCCCCGAGAAAAGAGGCAGGCAACCTTTTGGCAGCAACGCTAAAAAAGCTTTATCTGATTTATGTTTCGGGCAAAATGTAACCGTTTACGCCGAAAAGTACGACCGCTACCGCAGGTTGATTGCCGTGGTAGTCAATAACAAGAAACAGGTGGTAAACCAGGAAATGATTAAGCTTGGTATGGCCTGGCACTTTAAAAAATATTCGAAAGATCCGCTATATGCTCAACTGGAAATAACTGCCCGCAAAAATAAGGTAGGCTTATGGAGTGATGCTACTCCCACACCGCCCTGGGAATGGCGGAAACCGAAGCACAATAGCCTGCCAGGAGTAAGTATTTCAAAATAAAAGGCGTAAAAAATAAACCAGCAATGTAGTTTGCTGTTATTACCTTTGAGCAACATCCTTTTTATATGAAGAAAGCTATCTCCATCTTTTGGTTCCGCCGCGATTTACGTTTAACCGATAATGCCGGATTTTACCACGCATTAAAAAGCGGTCACCCGGTTTTATCCCTCTTTATTTTCGATAAAAACATTCTCGACAAACTGCCTGAAGACGATGCCCGCGTAACCTTCAATTATCAAACTATTGAAGATTTAAAAAAGGATTTGCAAGCGCATGGTTCAGACCTTTTGGTTAAATACGGTAAACCCGAAAAAATCTGGTCCGAAATTTTAGGTGATTACGAAGTAGCAGCTGTTTACACCAACCACGATTATGAGCCTTATGCCCGCGAACGCGACGATAACATGGCTGAATTTTTAACCAGCGAGAAAATTGCTTTTAAAACGTATAAAGACCAGGTTATTTTTGAAAAGAATGAAATTTTAAAAGCAGATCAAACACCTTACACTGTTTTTACGCCCTTTTACAAACAATGGCATGCCAAATTAAACTCCTTTTACACCAAAGCCTACCCTACTCAAAAGTATTATAAAAATCTGTTGCCTGCTAAAAATCTGCCCTTACCTTCGTTAAAGGAAATGGGCTTTGAAAAAAGTAAGCTTAACTTTCCAAAACTCAGCTACAAAAGTAAACTGGATAGTTATGCGAAAGAGCGCGACTTTCCTGCTTTGGATAGTACTACGCATATTGGTTTACATTTACGTTTTGGCACCTTAAGCATCCGTAAGGCTGTACGTGATGCGATTGAAGCAAAATCGAATATCTGGCTTTCTGAGCTGGCCTGGCGTGAATTTTACATGAGCATACTCTGGCATTTTCCCTATTCGGCGGCCGATTCTTTTAAAAAACAGTACGATAAGATTAAATGGCGCAACAACGAGGATGAATTTAAGGCTTGGTGCGAAGGCAATACCGGCTACCCTATTGTTGATGCCGGAATGCGGCAGCTAAACCAAACGGGCTGGATGCATAACCGCGTACGCATGGTAGTGGCAAGCTTCTTAACCAAACACCTGCTCATAGACTGGCGCTGGGGCGAAACTTATTTTGCCGAAAAACTTTTAGACTACGAAATGGCCAGTAACGTAGGTGGCTGGCAGTGGGCAGCTGGCTCAGGTAACGATGCAGCTCCGTATTTCAGGGTGTTTAACCCCGAACTGCAAACCAAAAAATTCGATCCGAAGCTGGAATATATTAAAAAATGGGTACCAGAGTTTGGCACAAAAAAATATGCCCAACCAATAGTTGAGCATACTTTTGCAAGGGAAAGAGTTTTAAAAGTTTTTAAAGCGGCTTTGGCTAATTCGTAACGCTTACAATTTCGATATCGAAATCTAAAATAGCATTTGATGGAATTGCGCCAGATCCTGATGTACCATAGCCTAAATCGGAAGGAACAAAGATTCTAAATTTTGACCCAACATTAAACTTAGGCACAATAAGCTGCCAACCTTTGATTAAATTAGTCAAAACAGATGAAAATGTTCCGTCAGTTGAAGAATCAAAAACGGTTCCATCCAACAGTCTACCTGTATATTTCATGGTTACAGTACTTTCAACACCACTAATAGCATCACCAGTACCTTGTGTATTTACAATATAATATACCCTGCTTAAATCTTTTGTGGCGACTAAACCTTTACTGGTTAAGAAGTTCTGAATTTTGACATCATCAAATAACCATTGTTTACGGTACGGATAAGACTTAAGGGTGAAATCAAGATTCTCATTTGAAGGAATTGGCCCAGCTCCGTTCCTGCCAAAAGCAAGATATGATGGTAATAAAATTCGCGCAGTACCACCTGGCTTAAGTGCTAAGGCAGCAGTTCTTAATGCAGGGATATTATAGGTTACACTTGTAGAAAGCGAAGACTGAAAAAAACCATTTAAGTACCCAACATAAGTTCCTAAATTACCATTAACAGGAGATTGAAGATAAGTTGAACCACTCTGCATCGACTTCACTGTGATATCATAAAATATCGAATCAGAGTTCAAAAATAAATTTCCATCAGTTGGATTGGTTACCTGAAAATAAAACCCGGTTTTATCTGGGTCTGGCACCATCGACGTTAAGTTATTCTTAGAAATATATGATTTTATAGCTGCATCATCTATACTTTGGATAGACTCATACTCTTTTTTACATGAGCTGAAAATCACTGTAGCCAGCAAAAGCGTAAATAGGCTAAGTTGAGTAAATTTGTTCATTTATTATTGTACGTCTGTAAGTGTTATAGTAAAATCGAGTACTGAATTTGCCGGAACAGAACTTGAAGGCGATTGCGTTCCATAAGCATAATAAGAAGGGATAATCAATCTGATTTTGCCTCCTTTTTGTATCCGCTGGATGCCAATCTGCCAGCCAGCAATTACATTTCCGAGTAAAAACGAAGTAGGTGTTCCTTTCGTGCTATCGAAAATGGTTCCGTTTAAAAGACGCCCTTCGTAATCGGCAGTAATTTTAGTAGAAGCGGTATAGGTTATACTTCCCGAGCCTGGTTCAATAATCTGGTAAAAAATACCATAGCCATCTTTTACAGCTGGAATATTATTGGTTTTCACAAAAGCACTAATTGCTGTTGTATCAGACTTAAACTGCGGTAGTGGATCGTAATCGTCTACCGGTGTGTTCTTTTTACAAGCTGCGAAGCATCCTGTAATACAAACTAATAGGATAATATATTTAAACTTAGCCATTCCGCAAAAATAAGCTTTTAATACGGATGCTACAATTTTTAACCAATTTTAACAAATAGCGCCCTGCCCTTACTGGGTATCGGAAAGTTGAATGTTAAAATCGAGCACCGAATTACCCGGTATTGGTCCTACAGCGCTGCTTCCATAACCTAATCCCGGCGGCACAATTAACCTGATTTCGCCTCCTTTTTGAATTTTCGGAATCCCGATTTGCCAGCCTTGAATTAATTCGGCCAGATTAAAAGTTTGTGCTTTACCACCGCCGTTATCGAAAACACTTCCGTCTAATAAGCGGCCTTCGTATTTAATGGTAATTTTGGTATTGGCCGGATAAGTAAAAGAACCTGTGCCTGGTTTAATGATCTGGTAATATAATCCCGACGCATCTTTGGTTGCATTGATATTGTTCTTCTGGATAAATTCTGCAATCTGCTTTTCGGGATCTTCGTCTTTTTTACAGGCTGAAATAGCTACTATGCAGCAAAAGAGTACGGTAAGGAATCTAAGTTTAATCATGCAGCGAAAATAGGATTTTAATATTGTAAATATAACATACTGAAAGATGAAGCATCATTTCGATTGGTAAAGCTTCAAATTTCTTAATGCTGCTCAATAGAACCGTCGTCATTCCCGCGTAAGCGGGAATCTTAAAGCTGATGCATTACGATTCACATCCGATAGCTATCGGATCAAGTTGGGAATGACGAGCCCCTCATTAATATCATCTACACATGAATCTCAATCCTTATTCATGCAAAAAGGCCTGAAACCTGAGATATACGCTCAAGTTACAGACCTTTGAATTCTTAATTTATTCTCTTAAAAAATATACTTATTGGCTTCGATTAATTGCTTAGCTACTCTTTGACGGGCATCTTTAACATTAAACGGTTCCATTTTGGTAAAACGGCGTAAACCTACCTGCATCATGCGCAATTCATCGCCTTCGGCAAAAGCCCATAAGGCTTCTTTTCCTGCTTTGGCAATACCATCAACCGCTTCAACCAGGTAAATGCGCAGTAAATCCAACTGACCGGCAACCGCGGCTTCACCACGCATGGCAACCAATTTTTCAGTTCTCAGCAATGCTGATTCGGCTACATACACATAACTGGCCATATCGGCAATGTTCATTAAAATTTCCTGTTCTTTGCTTAAAGTCATCATCAATTTCTGTACCGCGGCACCAGCCACCATTAAGGTTGCTTTCTTCAGGTTAGCCAATACTTTTTTCTCTGCAGCAAACAATGTGGTATCTTCTTCACCAAAATCAGGGATACTCATCAACTCGGCAGCTACCGCAGTAGCCGGAGTCATCAGATCGAGCTCTCCTTTCATGGCACGTTTTAACATCATATCAACGGTAAGCAAACGGTTAATTTCGTTTGTACCTTCGAAAATGCGGTTAATACGGGCATCACGATAAGCCCTGTCCATCGGTGCATCGGCAGAGAAACCCATACCACCATAAATCTGCACGCCTTCATCTACCGCATAATCTAAAGCTTCTGATCCCCATACTTTTAAAATGGCACATTCAACGGCAAACTGCTCAACCGATTTTAACCTGGCCTTACCCGACTCCATTCCACCGGCAACCAACTGATCGTAGGTATCGTCGATATTTTGTCCGGCGCGATAATTGGCCGAATCAACGGCATAGAGTTTAGATGCAGTTTCGGCAATTTTAAAACGAATGGCCCCATATTTCGAAATCGGGCGATCAAACTGAATCCTTTCGTTTGAGTAATTAATTGCAGTATTTAAGGTAGCTTTCGAGGCACCAATTGCCGCAGCGGATAATTTGATCCGGCCGATATTTAAAATATTTACAGCAATTTTAAATCCATTCTCCCGATCGCTCAACATGTTCTCTACCGGTACAGGGCAATCGTTAAAAAACACCTGACGGGTTGATGAACCTTTGATACCCATTTTGTGTTCTTCGGGGTTCATGGTAATGCCACCAAAATCTTTTTCTACTATAAATGCGGTCAGGTTTTTATCATCGTCTATTTTGGCAAAAACGATAAAAATATCAGCAAAACCACCATTGGTGATCCACATTTTTTGGCCATTGATGATGTAATGTTTGCCATCTTCGCTTAGTTTCGCCTTGGTTTTACCCGAATTTGCATCAGATCCTGAATTGGGTTCTGTTAAACAATAGGCGGCTTTCCACTCGCCCGAACCCAGTTTAGGAATGTATTTAGCTTTTTGCTCTGCATTACCATAGTAGAGAATAGGCAGGGTACCAATACCAGTGTGTGCAGAAAGTGCAACGGCAAAAGAATGACCGGCACCTACCACATCGGCAACCAGCATGGAAGTATTGAAATTCTTACCAAAACCGCCGTATTCTTCAGGCACTGAAACACCTAAAATACCCAGTTCGCCCGCCTTGGTCAGCAATGAAGGCATTAACTCCGGATCCTCCTGTTTATCAATTTTATCTAAGTTCGGATAAACTTCTGCTTCGAGAAAATCGCGACAGGTTTGTGCAATCATCTGCTGCTCTTCATCAAATTCTTCAGGGATAAATACTTCCTGATAGGTGGTGTCTTTAATTAAGAATTCGCCACCTTTAATTGTCTTTTTTTCAGTTATTTCCATTGTTATAGTATCTAGTAGCAAGATTTAAGTATCAAGATATCAGTAGCAGGTATCAAGACATCAGTATCAAGTATCAAGATAAGTTTAGATCAAAAAAACCTATTATGTAATCCAATCTTGATACTTGATACTCACATCTTGACTCCTAATACCCACGTCAAATTAATTTTCTTTCCAGGGCATAAATCATCTTTTGAACCTCAGTAGTTTTTTCAATCAGATCAATGGTAAGCGGATCATCTAATAATCCCAGTCTATTTGAAATAATCACCTGAGTTTCCAGTTCAAAAGCAGAGCCCTGACTTATAGTTAAAAAATATTTAAACTGTGCACCGGTTCCCCTACCCGCTCCTTCAGCAATATTGGAGGATATTGAAACAGCGCATCTTTTCATTTGAGAAATCAAACCGTATCTCTCATCAACAGGCAAAAACGAACTAGCCTTGTAAACATCAACTGCTAAATCAATTGATTTTTGCCAAACTTTTAATTCTTTAAAATTGTGCATATATGATTAGTATTAGTGACTGAGTAATATGTCGGGATGATTTTATAAACTGGTTTATTCACCTATTATTAAATCTTGATACTACATACTCATATCTCGATACTAATTAAAGCAACTCAAATATCCCCGCAGCGCCTTGCCCGGTTCCTACGCACATGGTAACCATTCCGTATTTTTTGTTTTGTCTTTTAAGCTCGTTCATGATTTGCACGGTAAGTTTAGCGCCGGTACAGCCCAGTGGATGCCCGAGTGCAATTGCCCCTCCATTTACATTAATCACATCAGGGTTTAAATCCAGGGTTCTGATTACCGCTAATGATTGGGAAGCAAAAGCTTCATTGAGTTCAATCAAATCGATATCCTCTTTTTTCAAACCTGCCTGTTTCAACGCTTTTGGAATGGCTTCAATCGGACCAATGCCCATAATGCGCGGCGGTACACCTGCTACCCCGTAACTTACCAGCCTGGCAATAGGTTCGGCATTTAACTCTTTCATTTTCTTTTCAGAAACCACCAGAACAAAAGCTGCCCCGTCTGATGTTTGAGAAGAATTACCTGCTGTTACACTGCCAACGGCATCAAAAACAGGCTTCAATTTGGCGAGTTTATCCAGCGTAGTATCTGCACGCGGCCCTTCGTCTGTATCCACCACGTAAGAACGGGTTTTCTTTTTCAGGTTAGCATCCAGATAATTTTCGTTTACGGTAATGGGCAGTAAACCATCTTTTAAATGACCATTTTTAATGGCATGAACCGCTTTTTCGTGCGATTTTAAAGAAAAAGCATCCTGATCCTCACGACTTACCTTATATTCTTTGGCAACCGCTTCGGCAGTTAAGCCCATTCCCCAGTACCAATCAGGATTATTCTTAGCTACTTCTGCATTCGGCACCAGTTTCCAGCCGCCGAAGGGCATCCCACTCATTACCTCTACACCACCTGCAATGATACAATCGGCCATTCCGGCTTTGATCTTAGCCACCGCAGTAGCAATGGTATCTAAACCCGAGGCACAATACCTGTTAACGGTAACACCCGGAACCTTATCGGTATCTAAGCCCATTAGCGAAATCATACGACCAATATTTAAGCCCTGTTCAGCTTCCGGAGTAGCGTTACCTACTATTACATCATCAATTTGTTCGTTATTTAAATTCGGCACCGAGGCCACCAGAGCCCTGATTACTTCTGCAGCTAAATCGTCGGCCCTTGTGAAACGGAATACACCGCGGGGTGCTTTACCCACTGCTGTACGGTATCCTGCTATTATATATGCTTCCATTTTTTTAGTATCTAGTAGCCAGAATCAAGTATCAAGACTTAATTCGTGCATTATTATTTTATTTATTAATTACGATGAGTATTTTTTTCGACAATCCGTATCTTGATACTTGATACTTGATACTTGATACTTGATACTCATATCTCCACTCTTACGTCTAATTCCTCAACGGTTTCCCCTTCGTTATAATGCTCTGAATCCGCTCGAGTGATTTTCTTTCGCCAGCCAGTGATAAAAATGCTTCTCTTTCTAAATCGAGTAAATATTGTTCAGTTACTTCTGTGGGGGAAGATAAATCGCCTCCGCACATTACATAACCCAGTTTCTCAGAGATTTTCTTATCATGTTCGGAAATATAATGACCTGCGTACATACTGTTTGCGCCGGCATATACGATACCTAAACCTTGTTTACCTAAAACCTTGATATCGTTACGCTGAACGGGCTTGGTATAACTAGCATCAGCAAGCTCAATTGCTTTTGCTTTTGCATCGGCCAGTAAACGGTTGCGGTTCATCGAGATAGAGAACTTATCTTTTTGCAGATAACCCAGCTCATAAGCTTCGTAACCAGAAGTAGAAACTTTAGCCATACCGATGGTTAGGAAGCGGTCCTTCAAGGCATTTTGCACAATCTGATCGTCTTTGTATTCATCGGAAGCACGCAAAGCAAACTCTTTGGTACCACCACCGCCAGGAATTACACCAACACCAAATTCAACCAGCCCCATATAGGTTTCGGCAGAAAGCTGAACATGATCGGCATGTAAGCTAAACTCGCAACCACCACCCAATGTAAGGTTATGTGGCGCAACCACCACCGGAATTGAAGAATAACGGATACGCATAGATGTATTCTGGAACATGCGGATGGCCATATTCAACTCATCCCACTCCTGCTCTACGGCCATCATAAAAATCATTCCTACGTTGGCACCGGCCGAGAAGTTAGCCCCATCATTACCGATAACCAGGCCACGATAATCTTTTTCAGCCATATCAATGGCTTTATTGATACCCGAAATTACATCGCCACCAATGGTATTCATTTTGGTATGGAATTCTACATTCAGAATACCATCGCCCAAATCGATAATGGAAACACCAGAGTTTTTCCAAACGGTTTTATTTTCGCGGAGGTTGTCTAAAATGATAAATTCATCTGTGCCCGGTAAAGCTTTGTAGGTTTTAGAAGGGATATCATAATATTTTTTGACGCCATTTTCTACCTTATAGAAACTTGTATTTCCGGCAGCAAGCATTTCATATACCCATGCTGCAGCTTTATTTCCATATTGCTCCATACCCTCCAAGCCTTCTTTAACACCTACAGCATCCCAAAGCTCAAAAGGACCAAGCTCCCAGCCGAAACCTGCACGCATGGCATCATCAATACGATACAATTCGTCAGAAATTTCCGGAATCCGGTCAGAAACATATTCAAATAAACCAAAAGAAGAATGACGGAACAATTCGCCGGCTTTATCTTTGCCTTTAGCAAAAATTTTCATGCGCTCGCGCAGGTTCTCAACCGGCTTGGTCATTTCTAAAGTGGCCGATTTTACTTTTTGCTGGGGTTTATATTCCAGCGTTTTTAAATCAAGCGCCAGAATTTCGGTTTTGCCATCTGCCGTTTTTGTCTTCTTATAAAAACCCTGTTGTGTTTTATCGCCCAGCCATTTGTTTTCTTCCATTTTTTGCACATAAGCCGGAAGTTTAAACAAATCGTGTGCTTTATCATCAGGGCAGTTATCGTAAAGGCCTTTGGCTACTTTAATCATGGTATCTAAACCTACCACATCCGAAGTACGGAAAGTAGCCGATTTTGGTCTGCCTAAAGCTGGTCCGGTGAATTTATCTACTTCTTCTACGGTTAAATCCAGCTTTTCTACCAGGTGTAACAAGGCCATAATGGAATATACACCCACCCTGTTGGCAATAAATGCAGGGGTATCTTTACACAACACTGTGGTTTTGCCCAGAAACTTATCGCCATAATGCATTAAGAAATCAACGATTTCGGATTTGGTATGTGGCGTAGGGATAATTTCGAGCAATTTGAGGTAACGCGGTGGATTAAAAAAGTGTGTTCCGCAGAAATTGGCTTTAAAATCCTCGCTTCTGCCCTCGGCCATTAAATGAATAGGAATACCCGAAGTGTTCGAAGTAATTAGCGTACCCGGTTTACGGAATTGCTCTACCTGTTCAAAGACTTTTTTCTTGATATCGAGATTTTCGACTACTACCTCAATTACCCAATCGTAGCCGGCAATTTTCGGCATATCATCGTCGAAATTTCCGGTTTTAATTTTGTTTAATGCTTTTTTGGTATAAACCGGCGATGGATTGGTTTTAACAGCTGTTTGCAAGGCTGCATTTACGATTCGGTTTTTTACCGCCGGGCTATCCAGTGTTAATCCTTTTGCCTGTTCTTCGGCATTCAGTTCTTTTGGGGCAATATCCAACAGCAAAACCTCAACACCAATATTGGCGAAATGGCATGCAATACGCGACCCCATAATACCCGAACCTAAAACAGCAACTTTATTAATGCTTCGTTTCATTACTTTATATATTTTTCTTTAGGTCTGATTAAACCTGTACAAAGTGAATTTATTTTGCCTCAGATTATAT
This sequence comes from Pedobacter kyungheensis, assembly GCF_000812965.1. Lineage (GTDB taxonomy): Bacteria > Bacteroidota > Bacteroidia > Sphingobacteriales > Sphingobacteriaceae > Pedobacter > Pedobacter kyungheensis. The sequence continues at coordinate 524,495 of NZ_JSYN01000002.1, read as the reverse complement.
GTGATTAATCAACAGCATAAGCTACTGTGATTTCGTTTAATTTGATCAATAGATTAATGAATGTTTCTTTCTCCTTCTTAGTGAAGTGCTCATCCAGATATTCGTTAAATTTGCGTACAACACCTTTGGCCAACTGCTTTTTTTCTTTGCCAAAATCAGTAAGGAAGACTTTTACAGAACGTTTATCGCCAACAGATGTTTCGCGATAAATGAGATTAGCCTCTTCCATGTTATTTAACATACGCGAGAGGCTGGTGGCTTTTACGCCTAGCAGGCCAGCCAGGTTAGAAACAGCAGTACCTTCATCATCATTAATGTTAATTAACATATAACCAATAGCCTGAGTAATACCAAAACCTGAAGCCATTTGATTATATTTATTAAACATGTTTTGCCAGGCAAACTTAACATGGTAGTCTATTGTTTGTTGTTGTTTCATTCCTTAATTTATTATGCTTGCATAACAAAGCTAATGAATGTATTTTGTTAATGCAATAGAAAAAAACAAAATAATTGTCAAAATTTTCTTATTATGGAAACACACAAATGAAAACGACTTAATATGTTAAAAGCAAAGCACCTCCTCCTGTTCAGCTCATTTCTTTTATGGGCGCTGATTGGTAAAAGCCAGGTATCTTACTTTGGTAATTCGGCTGCCAACAGTCAGAAACTGGATATTTTTAAAAAGACAACCACCTTGTTTACCCTGCAGTATGCCGATTATGCAGAACTGGAAAAATTTGATCAGGCCATTAAAAAAGTCTGGACGGTAACGCCTTATAAAATTATTAAACCCGAAGAACTATCCCGTTACGATACGGTGGCCAATTATTCTTTTTTTTATTTTGACGGTTATGCTGAAAAAACAGATAGTACAAACATAGCCAACATTGTATATGTATTGAAACTGATTACACCAGGTAAAAAGCCAAGGGTAAGGGAAGAAAGTGTATTGGCCACAGTTACGCTTTTTGCCGACAGATCGACCAACCTTTTGGTTGAAATACAAGATCAGCAGTATGGGTCGAAAAAGAGCATTAAAAACTACCTCCTGTCTAATCTTTACAACAAATCGCATTTCAACAATTGGTCGCCAGGCTTTTTAAGCGGTTATCTGAAGCAAATTAACGAAGGATTAAGCGCTGCAGAAAACCGCGGAATGGATTATCAGTTTTACAATAAAATACGCTTGCCCGAACTGGCAAAAGAAACTTTATACATCCCTGAATATATTAAAACAGAATTTTCGTCGAAACTGGCATTGTTACCACAATCAGGCATTGTTGCAGCACCTTATAATTACAAACTAAAATTTGTGCCGAACAAACAGCTGGATAGCCTAATTTTAAATCAGCATACACCTGTTAAATATGTAATCTATACGCAGCGGTCTAACGATAAAATCATCAGTGTTTATGATAGTAAGGATAATCAGATTATTTACCAGCGCTTTTATCCCAATTTACCAAACTTTGAGATGAACGATTTAAGTGAGATTAAAAAGGTGATTGTTTCGCTTAAGTAAGCTGACTTGGAATAATATTCATAAGTTGTTATCAATTTAGCCCCTTTTCTAACGGAATCGTCATGCTGAACTTGGTTCAGCATCTTTTTTGTCAAATAGCCCCTGAAATAAATTACCCTCGGTGAGCTCGCTTAAGGCTCGGTTTACTGCGTGGCTTTTCGCTGTGCTACAGGTCAGGGTGACGACAGTGAGTTGAAAACATATCTAATCTAGTCTTAGTGTCTTACTAAGACTTAGCAACGATAAACTTAACATTACGGAACTATCTTATGCAGTAGCGAGACGCCACGACTAGAGTTAGTCTAATAAAGATCCTTCACTGCGTTCAGGATGACAAATCTACTATAAACCTCTTAAACCAAAAAAGTCCCGGCGCAAACCGGAACTTTTCGTTTTTTATTTTAAAACAGACTAGTAAAGGGTAAACTCTACACGGCGGTTTTGCTGACGGCCGGCTGCTGTTTTATTGCTTGCAATAGGCTGACCCATGCCATAACCTGTAGCTTCGATACGTGATGCATTTGCACCTTGCGATACCAAATAAGCTTTAACAGATTCAGCTCTTTCTTTCGATAAACGTAAGTTCAATTCTTTTGAACCGGTATTATCGGTATGACCAGCTAATTTTAAGCTAAAGTTTTTCTGAATCAATAAAGCAGCTACCCTGTTTAATGAAGCATAAGATTTAGAACGGATGGTAGCTTTACCTAAATCAAATTCAAGGTTTTTAATCGCTTCGTTAACTACCTTGCGGTCTTCTTCGGTTACGATTACTTTTTCTACTACTTTTTCTGGAGTTTTTAACGGACAGCCAGAACCATCTACTACAGTACCTGCAGGGGTATCCGGACATTTATCCAATTTATCGGCAACACCATCACCATCAGAATCTTTAAGCAAATCAGTCATTTCTGAACGTAATTTTGCATTTTCAGCTTTCTGGGCATCTAAATCGCTTCTCAAACCATCGGCAGTTTGTTTTGCTTTTACGGCTTCATCGTAAGTTAAAGCAACAGGATTGTGGAAAGCCAATTGTTTACCGCTACCTAAGGCAAACTCTAAACCAGCGTAAGCATAGTTGTATTTATCATTTGATCCTCTGTAATAGCCATCTAAATTATCACCATCAACAAAATTGATTGTCCAGCCTAAATCGAAGTTAACGGCATCAGAAAGTTTAAATTTGGCACCTAAACCAACCGGAATAATTAACTCCTGAATGTTTTTATCGCCAGCATACAAAGAAGTACCTGCTGCAGTGGTAATGGTAGGTTTATAACCTGCGATACCCGCACCAGCTGAAGCATAAAGTTGCAAAACATTCTCTTTTTTAAACATATCGATGTTAAACATGTTTACCACTGCGTTTAAACTTCCTGAATAAGCCAACTGGGTATCGAATGCTCTTACAGGCGAATTGTTTACCACACCACTTTCGTAAGGTTCGGTATTATCGCCTTTTAATTTACCGCGAACTCCATCTAAGCGAAGAGAGAAATAAGGCGTAAATTGTTTTTTAATGTACAAACCATAGCCGAAGCCAGATTTGTTGTTACTAAAGTCGTTTTTACCGCCCAGGGGAGAAAGCGGCGTTAATACACCAGCATTTACACCAATGGACCATGTTCTGAAAGTAGTTGAGCTTGCCGGCTTCTCCTGTGCAGAGGCTGCCGATCCGATAAGCAATCCAGCTAATGCAACCGGAAGCGTTTTGAATAGTTGTAATTTCATAGTTTTTCTATATAACGTTGAATAAGCGTTGCTTACCCTTTGCAATAGCCATACCAAAAACTACAGACACGTAAAAATACTTATCAACTTTTCCACAACTTCAGGTTTAAATGGTATCCATTTACTGCTACACCTGATCTATTTAATATCACCGGCAAATTTCCAACGGGTACTAAAATTTTCGGGTAATTGCTGGTTGGTTAGCAGCGCTCTAACCATTTCAACCGGCATGTTATTTTCGCGCAATATGCGATCGTGAAACTGAATGTTGGTCATTTTACCACTTTCTACAAGTTCCTTATGCAAGGCCCTGAACTGCAGCCCGCCCAACATATAGCCAATTTGATAAAGTGGTCCGTAACCTCCGGTAAAAGAACGACGCACCTCAGCTTCGGCATTGGCCCGTTCAAAACCTACACGATCTACCAGAAAATCGATACATTGTTTAGGCGTCCATTTGCCTAAATGATAATTCATTGAAAAAATAATGCGTGCACAACGGTGCATGCGCCAAAAAAGCATTCCAATTTTATCTTCAGGAGATTTAGGAAAGTTTTGGTCCCAAAGCAACATTTCCCAGTAAAGCGACCAGCCTTCAGTCCAGAAAGGTGTACTAAACACTTTTCGATAAGGCTTGTATCGGCTTTGCATAAAATATTGCAGGTTATGTCCGGGAATAAGTTCATGAAAAACCACTGCCCTTGAAAAGTGTCTGTTATTACCGCGCAATGTCATCATTTTGGCCTCTTCGCTCATATCTTCTGTTGGGTAAGCAATTAATACCGATTCGCCACCTAAGAAAAACGGGGCAAACAATTGTTCCTGCGGGCTTAACATGCGCATACGCCAGCCATCTTTGGCCATTGCCGGAATAGCAATCAGCTTGTTTTTTTCTACAAAATTTATGGCTTCGTTAGCCAGTTCATAAACCAGTTCGGGCTGTTTACCCAATTCGGGATAATCGGTTTTTACCTTTTCGAGCGCTTTTTTCCAATCGTTACCAAAACCCATTTGTTGCGAGGCTTTGAGCATTTCGGCATCGCACCAGGCAAACTCACGCATGGCAATGGCTTCGATTTGTTCGGGGGTATAGGCAATCATTTCATCCTTTAAATTGCTTAACAAGGCATTCCTGCCTATCGGATTACCAATAATACCACTTCCATCATCCTGAACGTTAGCAGGTTTGGCTATTTTACCCAATACCGCAGCATAATCTTTCAGCGCATCAACCACTTCCGGATAAACCGATTTGGTAGCTTTGGTGAATTGTGGATCGTAGCCATCGTAAAATTTATAGGCTTCGGTAAATACAGTAAGGTATTGATTGATGGTTTGCTGCGCCCAGAAAGCCTGTACCGGGTTAACAGCAAGTTCATTACTTTCTACTGCCTTTGCAGTTTTTCGGATAGCCACCTGCAATTGCTCGAATTGCTGTTGTGTGGTTTTACCATCCTGCTGCTGACCAATCCTTCGCTTTGCTTCAAAATCGAGCAAGGTACTGGCAAAAGGCAAAGTAAAAATGCTGGTTTTAAATTCGGTGTAATTTTGCTGCAAACTGACCGAATCAGCACGGATATCGCGCTTGAGTAAGAGGTAATCTACCCTTTCGTTTAGAGTAAGTTTATTAAATGGCAGTGCCTTTAATTGTTTTTGCCACGTAGCATAAAAGCGCTCCATGCGCTTAAAGTATTCTTCCGACCGCTTGAGGCTGTATTTACGGTTAAGCATGGTCTCATCAGCCTGATATTGATTAATGAGTGGACTTACAAGGCTGGCTTCGTTGTTTTGGGCCTGTATTTTTACCGTAAAGATTAAAAGTAAAAACAGCGGAAATAGTTTGCGCATAAATGGTTTGGGTTAGCTGACGCAATATAAATAAACAGAAAGAATTGGCCACAAAGAAGCAATGTAACTTCTTGAAGATACGCTGCTATCACCGTTACACGATGCTTAAACGGAGTGCTTTTAATCCGCTTAATCCCTGCAGATCTTCCAAATCAAGATCTTCGCTTTCTGCACCCAACACTCCGGTTTCCTGCAGATATTTTACAAAGGGAAGGTAGTCGTCTATATCCCGTTTATTGAAATAGATCAAGGCCAGCTTATCAGGCTGGGTTAGCCGCTCCTCTGAATTACGGATGAGCACTTTATCGATCCGTTTTTTAATCATCTGGTACCTGATGTTGTAAGCTCCTTCAACATCAAACTTTCTTTCGTCAATTCGGAAACTGATATCGATGGGATGATTATGAATAAAAATTAGTTGAGTAGTGGCCAGTTTAACCGGCAGATCAGGCTGGCGCTGCTGCACCATTTTGGCTATGGCAGCCATTGATGAGAGTTGCCACAAACGCAGGTTCTTCAGGTGAAAAGGGTTGAAAATCCGGTCAGGAGCAATAGACTGCCCAATGTAAATGTCGTACTCTACCCCATCGGTTCTGAATTTTTCAAAATAACAGGGGAAAGATTCCTGCAATTTCTCGCGTTCGGTTTCAAAATAATTGTTAATATCGGTATTAATCAGTTGCATGGATGTTTCTAAAGCCTGCCGGTGTTTGTACACCTCACCCCCCTGAATTGAAATACTTTCGAGATATTGATCGATAACCTTTTTCGTATGAGGATGCGATTGTGCAATGAGTTTTAAATAATCGCTCGTTTCTTCATTGAGGAAAATATTGAGGCTGTTTTCTTCGGTGGTATTCAGCTCGTCGCCATGCAAAATGGTATTCCATTTATTGCAGTTAAAAATAATTTCAACCAGCAATGCATCGGTATAAGTTTTACTGAGCTGTTCGAGTGTATCGCGAAGCAGGCTCAGATGTAGATTCAGATCAGCCTTACTCGCGGCATTTCTTTCGGTTGTAGAATTTCTGATATCTATTGCTCCATAAAATGGATAAACTGCTGTAAAGCTGATATCTTCGGTACGCAGAGGCAAATTCTTTTTCCTATCGTGCAGGTAATGCCAGGCTGCCTCATTAAATTTCCATTGTACAGCAGGTTGAATAGACGTATATTTTTCTTTAATTATGTTTTCAATCTCGAGATTAAATTCATCAATATAAACCTGCAGCAACTGGGCAATGGGTGCCAATACCTGCTCCAATAAAGTGATTTTCTTTTCATCGAAAGTTTCGCCGACCCAAGTATGCATGCCCAATACCCCAACCAAAACCTGATTATGAAATACTGGCAAAAGTGCCATCGATTTCACATTAAGTTCTCTAAAGCGTTCTAACCAGGGAAACATTTCCCGGCTTTCGGCCCAGATATCTGGCGAATAAAAGGAATTCGGGTTTGCTGCGTAGCCTTCTGCAATTTGCTGAAAAGCTTCGGGGCTTAAGGTTTCTTCGCCCCAAACCGAGAAAAGCAATCCACTACCTCCTTTTACATAACCATAAACCATTTTATTGTTAACCCTTACAAAAGGGAAAAGATCGAACTGGATATTGGCATTTTGAACCAGGACTTTAAGCGATTGAATGACTTCTGCATAAGCCACCCCTTCATTACCTGGAGCCCGACCCAACCTTACGGCTTTAATATTTTCGACGGCCTGCCTTGCTGTAACATCGGTAATGGTAAGTACCGAAATCCCCCTGAGTTCGAAAAGCGACAAAGGCAATATCTGCTGCAGTTTTTCAAGTCCGGCTTCATCGCTTAAATATTGTTGCAGTTCGCGATAACTGAGCTCGGGCAAGGGTTGCTTAGCTTTGACCCCGATAAAATCTGTGTTTACGCCAATATGAAAATAACCGGGCAAAGCCGTATCTGAATTGATTCCGGCATGATATTTTTCCTTTAACGGTGCATGGAAAGCATACAGTTCATTCAGGATAAAAGAATAGATAAAATGCAGTCGATCCTGTTGCTGCTGTTCGGGGCTTCTCGATCCGGCAAAACTTTTGTTATCTTTTTCTTTCTGTTCGAGCAGCTCATACATCAGCCCGGTTCCGTAGAAAGTGATGGGCTGCATGGGTGCACAAAGGCCCCAGGCCTGATGATCTTCGGTTAAAAGTGTCGACGAAAGACAGGCGTACATGTGCTCCAACAGTAACTCGTGCTGGTAAATGTCTTCCAGGGGAATAACCTGATTATCGATTCCCTGCTTTTCAAATTCTTTTAAGGCGTTGTGGTAAAGGGCAGACTTTACGGTCTGCTCTTCTTTAATTTTCCGGCGCAGGTATTGTATAAAGGGGCCAAAAGAGATGGCCGAATCTACACCGTGTACATCCGGAAAATTCAAAGCAATGTTAAATATGCGCTTTTTCATCTCTATTAATTTTTCATCAGCCGGCTCGCAACATGAATGCCTAAAGCTAAGATAAAAAATTGAAGCGATATTCAGCTACCAGCCTATGGCCTTATCATCTCCCCTGGGATCGGCCCCGCCCTGATAGTTACCCCATTGAGTTCTTAATATGGCATCTACCCTTCCTATCGATCCCCTTTGTACAATATTATAGCCTTTAGCTTTTAATTTTTGTGTAGCCAGGCTATCAATTGCATCTTTTTCCACATATACCTCATCTGGCAACCATTGGTGGTGAAACTTTTTAGCAGCCACGGCTTTTTGCATCGACATATCGAAATCAATTACATTAATGATGGTCTGAAATACGGAGGTAATAATGGTTGAGCCACCAGGTGTACCTACCACCATAAACAGTTTCCCGTCTTTCTCCACAATTGTAGGCGTCATGGAGCTTAACATTCTTTTATTGGGCGCTATGGCATTGGCTTCGCCACCAACTAAACCATACATATTGGGTGCACCGGGTTTAACTGAAAAATCGTCCATTTCGTTGTTCAACAAAAAACCAGCTCCTTTTACCGCAACCAACGACCCATAAGATCCATTTAGTGTAGTGGTAATAGAAACGGCATTCCCATCGCGATCTACGATAGAAAAATGTGTTGTTTCTTCATGTTCAGCGCCCTTAATTTCTCCGGCCATTATGCTACTGCTGGGGGTTGCCGTAGCCCAGTTAAAGTTTGCCATCCGGTTTTTATTATAGGCAGCATTTAATAACTGTTGTTGCGGAACGGCATAAAAATCAGGATCGCCTAAATGTGTTGCACGGTCTGCGTATACCCGCCGCTCAGCCTCTACAATTACCTGCACAGTAGAATCGGCATTGTGCCCCCATTTTTTTAAAGGATAGGGCTCCACAGATTGAAGCAATTGAATTAAAGCAATGCCTCCGCTACTGGTTGGGGGCATGGTAATAATCTTATAACCTTTATAATTACCAGTAATTGGTTTTCGCCAGGTTGCATGGTAGTTTTTTAAATCGGCCTGGGTAATTAAGCCTTTACCGCGTTGCATTTCGGCCACAACCGAATCGGCTACAGCACCTTCGTAAAAACCTGCCCTGCCTTTTTCCTGAATCAATTTTAAAGTATTGGCTAATTCCTGCTGCACCAATACATCATTTTCCTGCCATGGGTGTTCTAAATTTATAAGCGCTGTTCCGTTAGGATTAAAATCCATTAATTTTCTGTGCAAGCTATTCAGTTCGCTAGCCTGGCGGCTCGTGATTTTAAAACCATTCTTCGCCAAATCTATAGCTGGTTGCAGTACCTGAGCCCAGGTGAGTTTTCCATATTTTTTATGGGCTTCTACCATGCCATCAACAGATCCGGGTACTCCGGCAGCCAAATGCCCATACAAACTCTTATCTACTATCGGATTGCCAGCGGCATCCAGGTACATATCCCTGCTAGCTGCAGCTGCTGCTTTCTCCCTAAAATCTAAAGCATTTATTTCGCCATTCGCTCCCCGGTATACCATAAAGCCACCGCCACCAATGTTACCTGCATTGGGATAAACAACAGCAAGGGCAAACTGTACGGCTACAGCCGCATCAACGGCATTTCCTCCTTTTTTTAAAATCTCAATCCCCACCTGCGAAGCCTCCGGATGGGCAGAAACCACCATGCCGTTCTTATATTCGCCACTGTTGTTTTTGCCTAATTGCCCGGTTACACAACCGGCCAATAAAACGACCAGGCTGAGGAAGCCTACCGATTTTTTTAAATTATTGAGGGGCTTTATAGTTTTCAGCATCTTTGTATATCTTTTCAATTACTTCGTTATTTTTCTCGGTAATTACTTTTCTTTTCAGGCTTAATTTTGGGGTAAGTTCTCCGCCGTCTATACTCCACTCTTTAGGCAATAGTGCAAATCTTTTTACCTGCTCCCATTTACCGAAATTTGCATTAGCCGCTTCAATCACTTCGTTGTATTTGGCTAAAACCTGTTCGTTTTTAATCAACTCGTCTATTGCTGTAAAACTAATACCTTTCCGTCCAGCCCAGGTTTTTAAGGTTTCGAAGTTAGGTACAATCAGTGCAGAAGGGAATTTCCTGTTCTCGCCCAAAACCAGAATCTGTTCAATAAAAATCGATTCCTTGTATTTATTTTCAAGTATCTGAGGGGCCACATATTTGCCACCTGCAGTTTTAAACATTTCTTTTTTGCGATCGGTAATCTTTAAAAAACGGCCATCTACCAATTCGCCAATATCGCCCGTATGAAACCAGCCATCCTGATCTATCGCTTCACTGGTTAAATCAGGCCGGTTGTAGTAGCCTTTCATTACCTGGTGCCCGCGGGTTAATACTTCGCCATCTTCGGCAATTTTAACTTCAACACCTTTAATCACTTCGCCAACAGTGCCAAACATGGTACCACCGAAATGGTTTACGGTAATTACGGGTGAAGTTTCGGTTAAACCATAACCTTCAAAAACAGGCATGCCAGCAGCCCAAAATATCCGCGCTAAACGTGGATTCAGTGCCGCCCCGCCTGATACAATTACAACGATCTCACCGCCCAGCGCTTCCTGCCATTTTTTAAACACCAGTTTGCGGGCAATGCCCAGCTGAAAGTTATACCAGGCACCTGCGTTAACCGAATATTTTTCGGCCAAAGCAACGGACCAGAAGAAAATGCCTCTTTTAATACCGGTTAAAGATTTTCCCTTCTCCATAATCTTATCGTACACCTTCTCGAGTAACCTCGGTACGGTAGAAAATGCGTTGGGTTTAACCTGTTGAATATCAGCTACAATGGTTTCCATGCTCTCGGCATAGTACACTGCGGTAGAATTGAACAGGTAGAGGTAAATAATCATCCGTTCGAAAATATGCGACAAAGGCAAGAAGCTTAATCCTTTTTTAACGCCTTCGGGTATCACTACAGATGAGTTGACAAAGTTAGCCACCAGGTTGTTGTGCGTAAGCATTACCCCTTTAGGCGTACCTGTTGTACCTGAAGTATAAATCAGCGTTAAAACGTCTTCAGGTTCAACTTTCGAACGATAATCATCCAGGTTGATATCTGTAGCAGCTTTGCCTTCGGTTATCAGCACATTCCAGTTTTCGGCTTCGGCAATTTCATTGAAACTGTAAATCTTAATGGCTGGGTTTACGGCATCGGCACAGGGTTTTATTTTTTTATACAATTCTTCGTCGGCTACAAAAACAATCGAAATCTCTGCATCCTTTAATATGAACTGGATATCGTGTTCAGCCAGCGTAGGATACAAGGGAATCTGGTAAGCCCCTATTTGGTTAGCAGCAAAATCGGCAATGTTCCATTCGGGCCTGTTGTGCGACATTACAGCCACTCTTCCACCCTTATTAATACCTTGTTTAATTAACCCGCGACTTAAATTATCTACCGCTGCACAAAAATCGGCTGTACTATAATTTATCCATTTCCCTTTAATTTTTCCGCTGATGAATTCCTGCTTGGGATTTTCGAGGCTATATTTCAAAAGATCAAAAACCCGTTTAATTTCTGCCGCCATATTGAATTGTTATTATTTGGTTAAGTTAAAAAATCAATCTTTAAGATTGATCATTATGCTCCTCTTTAATTAAAATAATACATCCAGCTTAATCAAAAGCCGTATTTATTCTGATCAAAAATTTAAAACTAAACTTAGCAATTACAAAATTACTATGCAAGCATTGTTTTTTAATCATTCATGATTTTGACCTTAAAAACAGAAACGGCATTAAAGTTGTTAGGCAGATAATTATTTTACAAAAACATATCAATTATGAAAAAGTTATTTACAATTTTAGGATGCATTGCATTATTCGCGCTGAGTACAACAAACGTTAAAGCTCAAAACTATAAAACCGGGTTAGGTTTAGGTATCGATTTTGGCGATGGTGCTACTTTGGTAGGTCCATCGATCAGACACCACTTCAGCTCAAAAGCTGCTATTCAAGGCGATGTGTTATTTGGTGGTAATTCTACCATCATCCAGGGATTTTTACAGTATAACTCTTCAATTCCAGGAGCAAAAGGTTTAGATTGGTATCTTGGTGGTGGTCCATCTATTCAATTGTATGATGGTGGTTCTAACTTCTATTTGGTACCAATGGTTGGTTTAGACTATAAATTTTCAGGAGCTCCTTTGGCACTTGCCTTAGACTGGAGACCAAGACTTTATATCGGATCTAACGACAGTGATTTTAATGCCGGCAGATTTGGTTTAGGTTTTAGATATACTTTCTAAGCTAAGCGCAGCGCGCATGGCGCTATGCATAAAAAAATCCCGTAAGAAATTAATCTTACGGGATTTTTTATGGCGTTTTAAGTTAACTGCAAATTGAAAACTTTTAATTGCAGGCTGACTAAACTCCCGTCCATTTTTTCAATACTGCTTTTTGAGCTGCTGTTGCATTTTCGTTCACAGTTGCTTTTAAGCGTACATTCGGATTTTCTTTCAGGGCTAAGGAAATCTCTTTTTCCAGTCCATCACGTTTAACTTTAAGTTTAAGCACATCGCCAATGTTCTTTTTGGCAACCAACGGAATTGCATCTAAAGAAATCATAGGGCTTTTTAACCTCACGGTTGATAATGCATCGCTCAATGAGGTATCATCCAAGCTCAATACTATATCGTTCACATTTAATCCACTGGTCCAGGCTGCAGAATTTCTTACTGTAGCAGTAATTGCCAAACCATCGTTGGTTAACTGTCCGGAAGCACCAGTAACCGGTTTACCTGGGGTAGCATTTTCGGTCGAAACATCAACACCAGCATAACCGAAATATTTAACATATTCTACATCATCAACGCCGTTAACATATTTTGCCCAGAAATTGGTGAAACTAATGCCCGATATTTTTTCGACCATAGCTTTAAATTCTGCATCGGTATAACCGCGTTTTAAAGTTTTGCATTGCAGGTACATCGCTTTCATCACATCATCTAAGCTTTTAGCACCTTTTGTGGCATTAATAATTTCGAGATCCATCAAAATACCAATTACCTCACCTTTATTGTAGTAAGAAATCGAATTGTTTTTTGAATTTTCATTTGGGCGGTAGCCAATAATCCAGGCATCATAACTGGAAGAAGCTGCCGATTGATATTTAGCACCCGGTGTGTTTAGAACTGTACCTACACCACCTGCCAAATCTTTTAAAAATTCGTTTACATCGGTAAAACCTGCACGGTGCAAATATTTGTTTTCGTAATAAGAAGTAAAACCTTCAGCAACCCAAAGGTTGGTGGTGTAATTTTCGTTATCGTAATCGAATGGGCCTAAAGCAATCGGGCGCAAACGCTTCACATTCCAAAGGTGGTGATACTCATGCGCAACCAAACCTAAAAAGCCCTTGTAACCTTCAGCTGTGTTGTAAGCATTTCTGCTTGCACCTAAAGTTGTAGAGTTTAAATGCTCTAAACCACCGCCACCTTTTAAAAAGTTGTGAACGATGAACAAGTAATATTTATTGGGGTTTTCGCCATACACTGCAGTTTCTTTCTCTACAATTTTGGCCATATCTACCTTAAGTTTTTCTTTGTCGTAGTTACCTCCGCCATACATGGCTACCTCATGTCGCACACCTGCAGCGGTAAACTCAAAAGTATCCTGGTTACCCACTTCAATCGGGCTATCGTACAAGATATCGAAATCGGTAGCTTTATAGGTAAACTGCTCACCGGCAACCGGGGTTAAACCGGTTGAAACTTTAGACCAGGTATTAAATGGAATAATTTTAACTGTACTTGGCGATTTAATCATGCCATCAGGATGCATAAAAATTGCCGTAGGCGATAAGAATGCATGCGACTCATCGATAAATGCTGTGCGAACAGAAATTTCGAATGCATAAACGCGGTAATTAACCTGAATATCTTTGGCTTTTGCCGAAAAGATCCGCCAGGTATTTTTTCTTACTTTTTCTACTTTAACAGCTTTCCCAGCTGCAGTGGCTTTAAATTCCTCTACGCTTTTTTCAAATTCGCGAATCAGGTAAGAACCTGGTGTCCAAACCGGCATTTTTACATCTACATAATCTTTTGCCAGGCCAGAAATATTCATCTGCACCTCAGCATAATGCGCTTGCGGCTCTTTGAAAGAAACCTCAAAGCCTATTTTTACCTGCGCCTTCGCTGCCATAATACACGTTAGTAGTAAAACTAAACTTAAAATTGATTTTTTATTAAACATATTTACTTGCTTTGCTGCAAATTTAGATTTATTGACGGGTTTTCGGTATGAAATAGCTAAATGTGATGTAAAATAGTTGTTTCTGTTCGCCTTGCACTTGGCGCAAAGCGATAAACGGAAAGTGGATCAAAGTTGATTCATCTAGTGGCACCAGACTTCAATTTAACGATTTTTGTTACCATAATGATTGATCGGGAACAACAATTTTGCGCCGGGACTGTGGACTTCCGACTACAGACTTCGGACTAAAATCGGTAACATCCTTAATACAACAAATTTAGGACTAAACTATTTGGATATTTTTGCGCTCTAATGTTAGAACATTAATGTTATTTTAATGTTTTGAACACGCACGACACAAATTTAAACATGAAGAAAAGGTATATATTTTATGCTGTTTTAGCACTGGGCCTGGCCTATCTGGTATATTACAGAATTAACGCAAACAAAAAACTAGAGGGAAAAGGTGGCGCATCTGCTGGTGCAGGGAAAGGTAAATCAGGTGGAAAAGATGGCAAACAGGCACCGCTTGTGGTTGATGGTATTGTGGTTAAACCAGTATCGTTTGATAATGATCTGGAAGTAACAGGTGCTATCGAAGCCAATGAATCGGTAGTGCTAAAAAGTGAAGTATCGGGATTGGTTACCGGCATTTATTTTCAGGAGGGTACCACGGTATCTAAAGGCAGTATATTGGTAAAAGTAAACGACAGAGATATACAGGCACAATTGCAGGATGCCTTAACGAAACAAAAACTCTCGGCTACTAACGAAAACCGGGCAAAACAACTCTTGGCCAAAGGAGCAATCAGTCAGGAAGAATACGATACTGCGCTTGCAGATCTAAAATCATTGCAGGCACAGGCACAACTAATCAGGGCACAGCTGGCTAAAACCACAATCCGTGCGCCTTTTACCGGCCGTGTGGGCTTGCGCAGCATTTCTGCCGGCACCTATTTAACGCCTGCCACCGTAATTGCCAATCTGGTAAGTACCAATCCGGTTAAGATTACTTTTTCAGTTCCGGAGAAATATGCTGGTCAGGTTAAAATCAATTCAGAAATTAGTTTTACCACTGATGGCTCTGCTAAACAAAACAAAGGAAAAGTATATGCGATAGAACCCGGCATCAATGCCACTACACGTACTTTACAAATCAGGGCTTTAGCCCCCAATGCAGATAATGCGCTGTTACCAGGATCTTTTGCTAAAATTAAACTGGCCTTAACTACGCTTCAAAATGCGATCCTGATCCCTAACGAAGCCGTTATTCCGGTTTTAAAGGGCAAGATCGTTTATATCCAAAAGGATGGCAAAGCACAGGAAGTTAATGTTGAAGCTGGTACCCGCACGGATGAAAACATCGTGATAACCTCTGGTTTAAAAGCAGGCGATACCGTTTTAACAACCGGATCGATGGCCTTAAAGAAAGATGCACCGGTTAAAGTTCATTTGGTTAAAGAATAATTATGAGTATCTCCACCACGAGTATAAAAAGGCCGGTTCTGGCCATTGTAATGAACCTGCTGATTGTCCTTTTCGGGATCATCGGTTATACCTTTCTGGGTGTACGCGAGTACCCTTCTATCGATCCGACGGTGGTTTCGGTAAGAACTTCTTATCCTGGTGCCAACTCAGATATCATCGAATCGCAGATTACCGAACCGCTTGAAAAATCGATCAATTCCATTGATGGGATCAGGAATATTTCTTCGTCCAGTAACCAGGGCGCAAGTAACATTACGATAGAATTTAACCTCGATAAAAACATTGAAGAGGCAGCTAATGATGTCCGCGATAAAGTTTCGCAGGCCGCCAGAAACCTGCCTAAAGATATTGACGGATTACCGGTTGTAAGTAAGGCCGATGCCAACTCCGACCCGATTTTATCGATGACGATCCAAAGTGATAAACGCAATACACTCGAATTGAGCGATTTTGCTGAAAACGTAATTGCCGATCGTATTCAAACCATTCCGGGGGTAAGTAGTGTTCAAATTCAGGGTCAGCGTAAATATGCCATGCGTATATGGATGGACCCGAATAAATTAAGTGCTTATGGTTTAACCTCTCAGGATATTGTTACCGCTTTAGATAACGAAAACGTAGAGCTGCCATCGGGTAAAATTACCGGCGCAACCACCGAACTTACGGTTAAAACATTGGGTAAACTAACCAACGAAAGCCAGTTTAATAACCTGATCCTAAAATCAGACAGCAACCAGGTGATTAAATTAAAAGATGTGGGTTATGCCGTTTTGGGACCAGAAAATGAAGAAACTGTTTTACGCGAATCGGGCAGACCGATGGTGGCGGTTGCCATTATTCCACAACCAGGAGCCAATTACCTCGATATCAGTAAAGAGTTTTACAAACGTTTCGATAAATTGCAGGCCGATATTCCGCAGGATATTAAATTAAAAGTAGCCTTAGACAATACGCTCTTTATTAAACGTTCTGTTACTGAAGTAGCTGAAACCATCGGTTTATCGCTGGTATTGGTAATTTTAATTATTTACCTGTTTTTTAGAGATTGGGCCATTGCTTTCAGGCCGTTGATCGATATTCCGGTATCACTGATTTTCACCTTCTTTATCATGTATGCCTTTGGCTTTTCGATAAACGTGTTGAGTTTACTGGCTATTGTACTGGCAACTGGTTTGGTGGTGGATGATGGTATTGTAGTTACCGAAAATATATTTAAAAAGGTAGAAGAAGGTATGTCGCCATTTGAGGCCGCGATAAAAGGATCGAACGAAATCTTTTTTGCCGTAATCTCCATCTCTATCACCTTAGCCGCAGTATTCTTACCTGTAATTTTCTTACAGGGCTTTGTGGGCCGCTTATTCCGCGAATTTGGTGTGGTAATCGGTGCTGCCGTATTGGTATCGGCCTTTGTTTCGCTTACGCTAACCCCGATGCTAAATGCCTACCTGATGAAAAAAGGTGGACATAAACCATCACGTTTCTACAACTGGACCGAACCTTATTTTGTAAAGCTGAACGATGCCTACGAAGCGAACCTGAATAAATTTTTAGATAGAAGATGGCTTTCGGTGCCAATCATCCTGGTGTGTATAGGTCTCATTTTCCTTTTCTGGAAGATATTGCCAAAAGAAACTGCCCCTTATGATGACCGCAGTGCCATCAACATCAACGTATCTACCCCAGAGGGTGCCTCATTTGCCTATACCGATAAGTTTATCATGAAACTGAACCAGCTGGTAATTGATTCTGTTCCCGAAAAGAATGTGAACATTACCATCAGCTCGCCTAGTTTTGGCGGTTCGGGTGCGGTAAACTCTGGTTTCGTAAGAATGGGTTTAACCGATCCGGAGTCAAGGGAACGTTCGCAAAAGGACATTGCCGATATGCTCACCCGTGTAACCAAAAAATATACCGAAGGTAAAACCATTGTGAGCCAGCAACCGACCATTTCCGTTGGTCGCCGTGGTGGATTGCCTATCAGTTACATTATTCAGGCACAAAATTTTGAAAAGCTGCGCGAGAAAATTCCATTGTTTATGGATGCCGTAGCCAAAGACCCTACATTTACTGTTTCTGATGTGAATCTGAAATTTAACAAACCTGAAATTAACCTGACGATTGACAGGGATAAAGCCAAAAATTTAGGCGTTTCTATTTCAGCAATCGCTCAAACCCTGAATTTAGGGTTAAGCGGACAAAGGTTCTCCTACTTTTTCATGAACGGTAAACAATATCAGGTAATTGGCCAGTTTGATCGGGGCGACAGGAAAGATCCACTGGATTTAAGTTCGGTTTACGTACGTAACGATAAAGGCGAACTGGTTCAGCTCGATAACCTGGTAACTGCTAAAGAAGAAAGCAGTCCGCCGCAATTGTACCGCAACAACCGGTTTATTGCTGCTACCGTTTCTGCAGGTTTAGCTCCAGGCAAAAGTATTGGCGAAGGTATAGATGCCATGGATGCCATTTCGAAAAAAGTATTAGACGAGACTTTCTCTACCGACTTGAGTGGCGAATCGCGCGATTTTAAAGAAAGTTCATCTAACACCGTCTTCGCTTTTGGTCTGGCCCTTCTATTGGTTTATTTAATCCTTTCGGCACAATTTGAGAGCTTTAAAGATCCGATTATTATCATTTTAACCGTACCAATGGCGGTTGCCGGGGCCTTTTTATCGCTCTGGTTGTGTGGTCAAAGCTGGAATATCTTTAGCCAGATCGGTACCATTATGCTTATTGGTTTGGTAACTAAAAACGGTATTTTAATTGTAGAATTTGCCAACCAGCTTAAGGAGAAGGGTATTGCCATTCCCGAGGCCATCAGAGAAGCTGCTGTTTCGCGTTTACGCCCCATTTTAATGACCAGTTTAGCCATTGCCATTGGTGCCTTACCCATTGCACTTGCATTAGGTGCTGCGGCAAAAAGCCGTATGAGTATGGGAACCGTAATTGTGGGTGGCACCACGTTCTCTTTGGTATTAACCCTGTTTGTAATCCCGGCCATTTACTCTTACTGGGCCAAACCTTACAAGCCAAATAAAGAATTAAAAGAAGCCCATCGTTTTGAACAGGAAGCTTTACATATAGAAGAATAAGATGAGCAAGAAATTAAGAATATTTATCCTGCTGATAAGCTTATCGCTTTCGGGTTTTGCGCAAGAAAAGCTAAGCCTGCAAGAAGCCATTACCATTGCTTTACAGAATAACTACGATATTAAAATCAGCAAAAACCAGGTTGATATTGCAAAAAACAATGCCAACATTGGTAATGCAGGTATGCTACCCAACCTAACAGGAAGTTATACTAACGGCGGAAGTATCCAGAATACCCGCCAAACACCCGCAACCGGACCAGACAGGGTAATTACCGGTGCTAAAAGTACCAATAACAGCTATGGTGCCGATTTAAACTGGACTATTTTTGATGGTTTTAGCATGTTTGCCAATTACGACCGCTTAAAAGAATTGCAAAAACAAGGAGAACTAAATGCCCGCTTAACCATTTTAACTACCGTTGCCGATGTAATTAACGCGTATTATGACATTGTAAGGCAGCAGCAGTTGGTTATTGCAGCCGATAGTGCGATGGATGTTTCCGTATTGCGCGCCAATATCGCCAAAACAAAACTACAGCTCGGCCGGGGCTCTAAACTGGATGTGTTAAGTGCACAGGTAGATTATAATACCGATACTTCGAGCTATTTGCAGGCTAAAAACACCTTACAGGTTGCCAAAGTGCGTTTAAACCAATTAATGGTGAGGGATGTTGGCACTTCGTTTTCGGTAGATAATAAAATTGATGTGGATAAAGCCATTTCATTTAGCAAAATGGCCGAAATGGCCCAACAGCAAAATCCGAATGTGCAAAATGCTTTTATTAACCAACGCATTGCCGCTTTAAACCTAAAATCAATCCGCGGAGCGCGATATCCATCAGTAAGCTTAAATTCAGGCTACAGCAGGGCAAACAGTACCAGTCCAACGGGTTTTAACCAAAAGTTTGCGGCGAACGGATTTACCTATGGCGTAACTGCCAGCATTAATCTGTTTAATGGCTTTTTACAACGCCAGCAGGAACGCAATGCCAAAATAGAGATCGATAATTCGGCCATTACCTTAAACAAAACCAGGCTGGATGTAAACTCGCAATTGCTTAGTGCATACGAAAATTACAGCACCTATCTGGATCTGATTAAGCTGGAACAACGCAATGTAGATATTGCCAAAGAAAACCTGGATATTACCTTAGCCAAATACCGTTTAGGGAGCATTGCCCCTTTAGAACTGCGGGAAGCACAGCGTAATGCCATTGATGCTCAAAACCGTTTCATCGAGATGCAATACCAGGCCAAAATAGCCGAAACCACTTTAAAAATGATTAGTGGAAGTATTGATTTGATTAATTAGCCCTTTAAGCTTGTATGAAGTAGTTTAATCAGGGTGATGTCAAGGCTTAAACTATCGGTTATTGCTGCATGGGCTCTTTTTAAATTAAAAACGGCAATAATTTCTGACTGATGTTTAAAATACCTAAACAATTGATTAAAAACCTTTAACAAAATACAACGCAGTTAAAATACTGCCAATAAGCGTTAAAATGAGGTAACGAAATTATTGCAAGTTTAAAATTCTGTAATTTATCTTTATATTTAATCCATGATACTTGTTGCAGATAGTGGCTCTTCAAAAACCGATTGGATGGGCTATCACAATGGCGAAACGCTTAAGTTTAGTACGCCGGGAATAAACCCTTATTTTTTAAATGAGCAGGAAATTTCCAAGTTAATTGCTAAAAATGAATCCCTAATCCAGTATGCAGATGAGGTTAAAGAAATTTACTTTTTTGGCGCGGGTTGCTCTTCTCCTGATAAGCACGAAGTGGTTTCGAACGGGTTATCAACTGTTTTCACAAAAGCCTTTATTTCAGTAGATCACGATCTTTTAGGTTCGGTATACGCTACATGTGGAAATGCCGAAGGCTTAAACTGCATTTTAGGTACGGGTTCTAATATTTGTTATTTCGACGGGAAGAAAATACATGATGGTCATCATGGCCTGGGTTATGTTTTGGGCGATGAGGGTTCTGGTACTTTCTTCGGAAAAAAAGTACTGTTAAGCTACCTGTACAATAAAATGCCTTCAAACTTAGCTGCCGAATTTAAAAAAGCCTTTCCGGCAGAAAAAGAGCAGATCATTACCAATGTATACCAAAAACCATTTCCAAATATTTATTTGGCAGGTTTTAGCCGTTTTATGGCCAGCCATAAAGACCACCCATTTATTCAGGAAATATTAAGAAAAGGATTTCAGGAATTTGTAGACACCAACGTTAAAGATTACCCGAAACATAAAAATGTGCCTTGTCATTTTGTAGGTTCTATTGCTTATTATTATCAGGATGCACTTATTTCGGTATTGCTTGAAAATGGCATCGAACCTGGCAAAATACTGCAAAAACCTATAGATGAATTATTTAACTTCATCTTACATAAAGAAGGCATTGTACAACAGGCCAGCTAAATCTAAATCTACTTAATGCTATCATAAATTGTTAAAATATGTTTAAGATTGTAAACATAACGACACAAACTTTTGTTATACGTTTAAAAGCATATAATTGCTAACACATATGAAGAGAATACTGGTAGTAGATGATGATATTGAGGTTTTAGAAACCATACAATTGATACTGGAAATTGGCGGATTTAAAGTTTCAGCACTGAACGATGGAGAAGAAATTTTTAACCGTATAGCACAATTTAACCCGGATTTAATTTTACTTGATATTTCGCTGGGCCACATAGATGGGCGTATTTTGTGCGAACAGTTAAAATCTATAGAAAGCACTTCAAAAATTCCGATTTTACTGATTTCGGGCTTATACGATCCGAAAGATTTTACAACCCTGAACTATGGTCAGGATGATTTCTTATCCAAACCTTTCCAGATGGATGTACTCCTGAAGAAAATTTCAAAAATTCTTTCCCTGGAAGAAGACCAGCCAAGTTTTCTTTTAAATTAGAACATCATACACGATTTTAAAGCCAAAGGACATATTGTTTTTTGGCTTTTCTTTTTTTGCCCCCTTCCTTCCTTCCTTCCTTCCTTCCTTCCTTCCTTCCTTCCTTAACCAATCTGTCATTTTGGCAAATAAAACCCTTTGGAACAACCCTTGTTATGCAGGATATAGATTAAACAATTTACTTACATATGAGCATACAGGAAAAAGGAAATATCTCCATCCATACCGAGAATATTTTCCCTATAATTAAGAAGTTTTTATACTCTGATAACGAAATTTTTCTTCGTGAGTTAGTTTCTAACGCAGTAGATGCAGTTCAAAAGATTAAAAGGCTAGGTTCACTGGGCCAGTTTAACGGCGAAGTTGGTCAGCCATTGGTACAGGTTGCAGTTGATAAAGCAGCAAAAACCATTACCATTAGCGATAACGGTTTAGGTATGACTGCCGAAGAAATTAAAAAATACATTAACCAGGTTGCATTTTCAGGAGCGAGTGAGTTTGTAGAGAAATTCAAAGATGCCAAAGATGCTAACGAAATCATCGGTAAATTCGGTTTAGGTTTCTATTCGGCCTTTATGGTAGCTGATTTGGTAGAAATACAGACCCTATCTTATCAGGATGGTGCAGAACCTGCTCGTTGGGTTTGCGATGGCAGCACCGAATTTGAGATCACCGAAGGCACTAAAACCACCCGTGGCACCGATATTATTCTTCACGTAAACAAAGATTCAGAAGAATTCTTAGAAGAATCGAAACTACAGGAAATCCTGGATAAATACGCTAAATTTTTACCGGTTCCAATTAAGTTTGGTACTAAAACCGAATCTGTTGAAGATGGTGTTGATGAAGAAGGCAAAGCAAAATACAGCGATATAACTGTTGATAACATCATCAACACCACGAACCCCATCTGGACAAAAGCTCCTGCAGATTTGTCAGACGAAGATTACCTGAGTTTTTACCGCGAGTTATATCCATTTTCAGAAGAGCCTTTATTCTGGATTCACTTAAATGTTGATTATCCGTTTAACTTAACCGGTGTATTGTATTTCCCTAAGTTGAAAAACGACTTCGAAATGCAACGCAACAAAATCAAATTATACTCGCGCCAGGTATTTATTACTGATGAGGTAAAAGATATTGTGCCTGAGTTCCTGATGTTGTTGCACGGTGTAATCGATTCGCCTGATATTCCGTTAAACGTATCGCGTAGTTTCTTACAAGCTGATAGCAACGTTAAAAAGATTAACAACTACATTACCAAAAAGGTAGCTGATAAACTGGCCGAACTGTTTACTAAAGACCGCAAAGCATACGAAGAAAAATGGAAAGACATTGGTCTTTTTGTTAAATATGGTATGATTAGCGAAGAGAAATTTTACGACAAGGCTAAAGATTTCGCTTTGGTTGGTAACACCAAAAATGAACTTTATACTTTACCCGAATACAAGGAGAAGATATCGCCTTTACAAACCGACAAAAATGGCAGCGTGGTTTATTTATACACCAATGATGCAGCTAAACAGGATGCCTTTATCCAATCTGCTAACAAAAAGGAATACGATGTACTGGTACTCGATTCACCGATCGACAACCATTTCATCAATCAATTAGAGCAAAAACTGGAAAAAACTTCGATCAAACGTGTTGATTCGAGTGTTGCTGACAAATTAATTGAGAAAGATGAGCAGAACGAACATGTTTTAACCGAAGATCAGGTTAAGGAAGTAACCGGCATTTTCGAAAAGGCAATTACTAAACCGGGCATGCATGTAGAGATTGTGGCTTTACACCCTGAAGAACTACCTGTTACCATTACCATGGATGAATTTATACGCCGTATGAAAGATATGGCTGCCATGGGAGGTGGAATGGGCTTTTATGGCCAAATGCCAGACAATTATAAGGTGGCCATTAACGGTAACCACAAGCTGATTAGCAAAATCCTTAAATCGGATGAGGCAGAGCAAAGCACCTTAGCTAAACAAGCGGTAGATTTAGCGCTATTGGCACAAGGTATGTTAACAGGAGCAGAATTAACCGCTTTTGTGAGCAGAAGCGTAGCGTTAATTTAAGCAGCCTTAAAGCTGATTTTGTATAAAGGGGAGCACCAATTGGGTTGCTCCCCTTTTTTGTGGATTAATCAGCAAATCAGGGCAAAAAAAAAGTCCTGATTTACATCAGGACTTTAGGTAAGAATTTTCGGGAACTCTTAGATTAAAATTAATATTGTATTAGCTACTTAAAGCGGCTTATTTCTGATTTACGTTAAAGTAATCTTTATGATCTTCGATCATTTTTGCAATGGTAGCAGCTTTTGTATCTGTAATTTTAAATTCAAAAGCAGGCTCCTGGTTTTTCTTAGATCTAACCATTTTCTCTGTATAAAAGCGGTATACTAAACCATTGGTTAATAAACCGTATTTAGCTTTAGTTTTACGGAAATATTTAGACAAGCGTGAATCGTGAATATCTAAATTATCGTTATGGTGTTTACACTCTACTAAAATAGTTGGTTCGCCATCTTTCATAATGGTATAATCAACCTTTTTGCTTTTCTTAACACCAAAATCTAAAACGGCTTCAGATTGAACCTCAGAAGGATCAAATCCTAAGATTTGAATAAAAGGCATTACTAAGGCATTCCGCGTTAAATCTTCAGATTGAACTTGTGGAAGCATTTTCTTAATTCTTACGGCAAATTGCCCGATTTCGTCTTTTAATTCCATGGTTATATCTTATTGATAATTAATTTTTTAAATTATACTGACTGAATACCGAATTGGCAGTGATGATGATCTGATCTAAACTTTGTTTATCGAAAAAATTCCTGTTCAACATATCAACCATATAAGTAAGCTTAGTAATATCACCGGCACGCATGGTGAACTGAAAACTTTTCATTCCATCTTTGATGGCTTGTTGCACATAGTTACGCACAACCAGGAAAGATTTTCTGAAAGCATATTCGCTATCCAGCTTGCCCTCTACCAGATTTTTCATATCAAGATTGCTGTATTCGTTCTGCATTCTCTGATAAATATCTGCGTTCATTCCTTGTTTTTTAAGGATGCCGTTGTAGTAGATCTTATTAAGTAAATACTCGTATTCGTTGTGTTTCATTTTGGAGGAAGATAGATGTAGGGGAATATTTTCTTGTTTCTCGGTATTATTTAAATCTTTTTATTGTTTTCAATTCTTTTAATTTCTAACCCAGCATTGTATGGCCTGTTTTTAATTGGCTTATCTACAGGCTACACAAAATTGGGTAGGCAGATGTTTTTCATCGGGAGCTTTTTAACACTTCCAATTATTTGTTTTTGGCAAACAGTTTAAAGATTAGAAAAAGAAGTTGGGATGGTAAGTTTTTTACATGAACCCCGGAGAATTTTACACGAAACCCCCGGTTTTTTCTGATAAACCAGGGTAGAAGTTTTTTTAAGCGCAATTGCTAAATCATTGCATTTTTATTTAACTTGCAACAAATCATAAAAACAAACATATTTTAATAATCATGAATCTAAAATGCGTTGTTATTGACGACGAGCAGCATGCAATTGAGGTACTCACTGATCACATTGCCGAAATGCCTGGTTTAACTGTTTTTAAGACTTTCACCAGTCCTGTACAGGCACTTACAGAAATTAGTGTTGACGATGAGATTGATTTATTGTTTATGGATATTGACATGCCAGGCATAAATGGTCTGGAGCTGGCTAAAAACATCAGAGAGAAAGCTAAATATCTGATATTTACCACCGCACATCCCGACTATGCCCTGCAAGCATTTGATGTACAATCAGATCAATACTTACTTAAACCCATTTCATTCGCAAAATTTGCACTAGGCATTGACCGGATTTTAAAGAAAGAGGCTAACGCTGCAAAAGCTACTCCCAGAGAAGCCGAGCAAGTTGCTGCCCTTTACATTAAAGGCGATCACAAGTATGCGTTTTCAAACATTGCGATCGATGAAATCCTTTATATCAAAGCTTTACAAAACTATATTCAGATTATTACCAAATCTGAAACCCATACCACTTACCTTACTTTAAAGGAGATTGAAAAAGCGCTCGAAACTCACGCATTTATCAGGGTAAACAAATCAAATATTGTTGCCAAAAGCGCCATAAAAAAAGTAGATGGCAATATTATCCGTTTGGTAAACAATGAAATGATACAGATTGGTGAAGGTTATAAAGATGCTTTCTTTGCGTACGTTCAAAGCAGCTTATTAAAATCAAACCGAAATCAGTAATTAAAGGATTACGTCGATCCAGCTGGTCATTACTATTGTATGACTTTGATCGCCGGTTGGAGTAGTCTGAAAATTACTTTGCGCTCTAACGTTTTTATAAACGAAAACAGTTTTTTTGGAAAGTTTAGCCGATGTGTTTATTTGTTGAGCTTTCATGGTATGACACTAAAATATAGAAGATTATTTAAAAAATTAAATTGTTGATTAGATTATATCAATCCAGCTGGTCATTACAACAGTGTGACTTTGATCTCCGGTTGGCGTGGTTTCAAAAAGGCTGTTTTTAGTTTTGATGTTTTTATAAACAAAAACAGTTTTTTTAGCAAGTTTAGCTGAGGTATTAGTATGTTGAGCTTTCATGATATTATTATTTGAAATAGATTATAGAAAAAATTAAATAGGTATTAGATTACATCGATCCAGCTGGTCATTACAACAGTGTGACTTTGATCTCCGGTTGGTGTAGTTTCAAAAAGGCTGTTTTTAGCTTTGATGTTTTTATAAACAAAAACAGTTTTTTTAGCAAGTTTAGCTGAGGTATTAGTATGTTGAGCTTTCATGATATTATTATTTGAAATAGATTATAGAAAAAATTAATTAGGTATTAGATTACATCGATCCAGCTGGTCATTACAACAGTGTGACTTTGATCTCCGGTTGGAGTGGTTTCAAAAAGACTGTTTTTAGCTTTGATGTTTTTATAAACAAAAACAGTTTTTTTAGCAAGTTTAGCTGATGTATTAGTGTGTTGAGCTTTCATGATATTATTATTTTAATTTTGTATTTATCGTTGTGATTAATTTTCTGTAAAGATGCGGCTGAAAACAAACCGCTGCCATTTTTTTACACAAAACCCTAATTTTAGTAGACAAAAACCCACATTTTAATAGATTTAAAGCGAAAAAATGACGTTACCAATCATCAAATCATTATATAAAAAGTATAAACTTCACCTGTTTATCTGGATTATTTATATCATTTATGAGGTATTTATTTTAGGTTTGGCATCTAAACAATTCAAGCCTGCCGGAACATACCTCCTCATATACATCACCAACATTACGGCGTTTTATACCCATGCATTTTTGTTAAAAAAAGTATTGAATAGCCAAAACCAATTGCTTAGGTTCTTTAAAGTTTTATTACTTATTGTGGTGATGGGTGCAGCTTATATCGCATTAAGCTTTTTGCTGTTATTGGCATTTCAAAAGATCGGCATTGTAAAATTCGACATGGCAAATTTTGATAGCCGTAACTTTATCCTTTCCTGCTTATACCGTTCTATTTACTATATTGGTTTTGCTACAGGTTATGTTTATCTCGTTAAATCATTTCAGGATCAAAAGAAAGTAGAAGCCCTCGAAAGACAGAACCTGGTTACCCAAATTGAAAAACAGGCATTGGAAAACGACCTGATACAATCACAGAACAATTACCTGCGGAGCCAGATTAATCCGCACTTTTTATTTAATACCCTAAATTTCATCTACAACGATGCCCGTAAAAAGGCCCCTATGGCAGCCGATGCCATTATGAACCTTGCCGAAATGATGCGTTATGCCCTTAAACGGCCTGAAGCATCGGAGGTAGTGCCTTTAAGTGAAGAGATTGAGCAGATTGAACACCTGATTAACCTGCATAAACTCCGTACAGCCAACAACATTAACCTCGAACTTGATGTAACCGGCGATTTATTCGGACTGAGATTTCCGCCCCTTATTTTGTTAACTTTGGTAGAGAACATTTTTAAACATGGAAATGTTTCGCACTCTACCCAACCTGCCCAGATTAAAATTGCTTACCAGAACAACAACCTGAATATCACCACCATTAACATGATAAATGATAATAAGGGTAAGCAAACAGAAAGCCATCATGTGGGGATAGAGAATATTGCTAAACGCCTGAGCAATTTTTATGGCGAAGACTATGTATTCAGGTATTATCAGGACCCGTTAAACCGATATATTACAGAAATTGATGTAAATATTGTTAATCCAATGGCCAGGTTAAACCGCTAGCGGGCCATTGCATTTTGACGCTGAATTTCTTTTAAAAGAAAATAATACATCACCATTTCATGTGTGCGCTGATCTTTATTAAACAGCCTGTTTACATGCATGTGCATTAAATCGCTAAACAGCTTTGCTTGCTGCGCCGGATCGCAATACTTCAGAATGTGAATTAACGAAGCCGATAATGCATTGAATTTTTGTTGCTGATTTTCATTTAACCCACCAAACGAGGCTTTTTTGAATTCCTGATACTGGTTGTTCAGCTGTTTAAAGTCAGCAGCCTCTAACTGATGTTCGCGGTTAAATGCATCGGAAATTCCGCCAACCAGTTTAAACAGACTTGTCCTGTCTATTATTTTTGAAGTTGCCAGAGTTGATACCAAAGCAGCACAAAGCTTATATTTATCGAAATGACCGGGTTGAGTTTCAAAAAGTGATAGCACAAAATCGCTATCCACTGCGAAATGCTTTTCTACCTGCTCTATGTTATCACTTCCGTAACGTTCCAGTTCGCGTTTATAGGTTTTAATCTGTACATCAGATACCAGACCGCTATTTAAAAGTCCGGCCAGATCTGTCATCAGGTCTGAAATGAGTTGCTGTGCTTTAAGTTCATCATTTAATCGCAGCCTGAAACGAATATGGTTTCCATTTTCGTTATACCGGATAAAAAACCAGTTTTTGATATCAGCTTCATGCTTTTCCAGGTAAGGCGCAATAATTTCGGCCAAAACCTGATCTGACCGTTGCTGGTGTGTATAAATTTCGAAATACAACCATTCTTTACCTGGCGGGAAAAAACGGGTTACTTCTGCAGATTTGCTCCTGCTTGTAATTCCGGCATAGCGCTGCTGGTTATGTGTGAGACTTAAAATAAACTGGGCAATATAAGGTTGCGATTTTTCATCAACCACTGTACTTTGCTGAGGGAAAGTAACTTCTTCTACATAAATACTGCTTTGTTTTTGCATGTACTGTTGAAAAGCAATTAAATCTTCATCGCTATCGAGTGCGAAACATAATGTCTGATCGGAAACACCTGTTCTAAAGTAAGGGCTCACCCCAACTGTTTTAAGATATTCCCGGCAGTTGGTAACAGGCAAAAACTTTTTATCAGGCTCCAACAGTTTTTCCTTTTGGATTTTCCACTTGTTGTTGCTTAAAACAATATTCTGGAATTGCAGGCGCGGATAGTAATCCAGATCAGGGAATATGCTATCGAGCGGTAGGGAAAGGTTGCTCTGTAAACCCTGATACTGCAGATCGCACAGCAACCTGAATACAGAAAGATCGGAACGGGAATAGTTATAAGCCGAGGCTAAGCGTGGCACCAGGCGCTTATTTAGCTGTTTAGAACGTAAAATTATTTCATTCCCCCGCACAGCAAGCTGAATATCGTTTAAGGTTAACGGAGCAACTGAGGTATCGAAATTCAGGATAGCTAACTGGTGATCATAAATCAGTTTCCGGCGGTTTACATTATCAACATTGGTTTCGACCATATAGGCCACATCAAAAAACAAAACATCGGGGTTAGCCTCCTGTTCTATGCGGGCAATGCTTCTGGTATAATCTTCAACAGCTGCGCTGGCCATGGTAAACCGTCCTGTTAGGGCGTTCGAAGTTGCACCACCAATCTGTTCGGCAAAAATAAGATCGTCCTGAACAGACATAATCATACTCAGCGAATTGGGCAAAAGCAAAGGCTTTTCGTTAGGTGTAAAAGCAAGTTTATTCAAAAAAACGGTTTTACCTTTTTCAAAGCCCTGCGGAGAGAGGTTTGTACCCAACAAGGTTTTAATCTGTTCGCCTTCGGTTGCTTTTTTTGAGGGTTTGTTATTTAGCCTGGCAATAAAATCGTCGTTTTGCCCCGCCTGTTCAAGCTCATCGTAACCTACGCCCATTTCAGGATCTAAAGCTACCAATAGCGGAATTTCCTGATCTTCGAATTTCTTTTTAAAACGTGCGGTAAACTGCCCAAGGGCGCCTTGCTCTTTAGCAGGCAAAATATCCTGCATTAATCTGGCTAATGCCGGAATGGACTGAAGTAAACGTTCTTCCAGATTTCCAGACTGGACTTCGCGTTGTGCCAGAAGGTATTTTGGCAGATTCGCCGTATCAGTAAGGCCAATGCGCTCAAAATAATCGGCACCAATAATGTTTGGATCGTAATTGGTAAACAGGAGCTGCAGATCGTGCATATCCTGCAATAAACCAAATAATCCATCAAGTTCTGTATCCTTCAGTTCGAGGGTTTTAACCAGATCGTTAACCCGGATTGGGGCTAAACAAGCATCTAAAATCTGTTTTACAGTATTATCGTAATCAAGTTCTGCCAGTTCGAACACTCCATCGGCACAAGCGATATAACGAATGCTATCTGGCGTTAAATAATAACTGCTATTGCTAAAAAGCATGCAGTTTTTTTGGAATAGTTCAGCCAGGTTAAAACGGATGTTATTTTTATGCGGCCAATCTACCAGCTTACGTAGCTGTAATGCTTCCTGAATAACTATAGCGCTACCCACTGGCTTTATGGCATTATTTAATATGCTAAAACTGGCAAAAGTACCATAAGGTGTTGCCCGGAACTTAGACCTGTTAAAGTATTTCCAGATGGTGAACTGGATCTTCGGTGGAAGACCAGCCAATTCGTTTGCCTTTACCTCTTTTATAGTTTCGTAAAAGGCAGCAGAAGAAATGGAAATGGCTTCTTTTAATTCTTCCCAACAATCAGCAAGTTCTGCCTGATATGAAAATTTAGGTGTTCTAAAAATTACTGTTGGTTGGATTTGAAGTTTCATTGTTTTTAAATGGCAGGCGGAAAATTACAAAGATTAATTTAAAAGGGTGGCGATAAAAACAAAAAAGCCATCTCCTAAAAAGAAGATGGCTCACCGGGATGCTAATTTTATTATTTTTTGGTTACTTTAAATTCTGTTCTTCTGTTTTTCGCCCTGCCTTCGGGGTTATCTTTTTTCTTGCGTTTTACCACAATTTCGTTTGGAGCAATCGGCATCGATTCGCCATAACCTTTAGAAGTCATCCGCGATGCGGCAATACCTTTACTCTCCAGATAATCAACACATGACTTGGCTCTTCTGTTTGATAGATCGAGATTATACTCGTCGGTTCCGATATTATCGGTGTGCGAGCCCAATTCAATTTCCATTTCCGGATTGTCTTCCATAATCGGGATTAAGAAATCGAGCACTTTTTTAGAAGGCTCGGTTAGCTCGGCACTGTTAAACTCGTAATACACATTATCTAAAGCCATTGGTATACCCAGTTTGAAAGGGCTTAAGCAATAATCTTTATAAATTAAGGTATCGGCTTTAGCCAGTTCTTCGTAAGGGTAATTGCGGGTAATGGCGAAGTAATTGTCTTTGGCAAAAAGTAATTTAATTGGTCTTTTCGAATCTACTTTAAACCTGTAAACTCCATCGGTACCCGTAGTATATTTTTGCGGACCTTCTGCATTGGTTAGCGTCACTGCTGCATCTGCCAAAGGTGCTTTGGTTTTACAATCGGTTAAAATACCCGAAATAGAAAGGTATTCTTTTTTAACCTCGAAAAGCTCTAAACAGCACGATGATTCGCGATCGGAGCTGATATAACCTCTCGTTCCCCTGTCATCAATTGCAGTGAAATAAAGATCGTCTTTTGATGAGTTGAAAGGATAGCCCAGATTTTTTGGCGTTGACCAGGTAATCAAATCGCCTTCCGACTCGAAAAAGTCGAGGCCACCGAAACCAATTCTGCCATCGGTACTGAACAAAAGTTTTTTGGTTAAACTGTTGTAATAAGGCGCACGCTCATCATCTGCGGTATTAATTGCCGGACCAAAGTTTACAGCCTGGCCTAAAGACCCATCTTCGCGGATGGCACAGTACCATAAATCGAATTTACCATAACCTCCACTCCTGTCTGATGAAAAAAGCAGGAATTTACCATCGCTGGTTACAAAAGGTTGTGCTGAATTAAAATCTTTGCTGTTTACCTGCAAACCAACCGGTTGTGGATCAGACCATTTATCGCCTGTTTTTTTCGCACTGTAGATACCATATTTTTCTTTATCCTTCCAGGCGGTAAAATAAGCTACAGTTCCGTTAGGCGAAAAAGCCGGCGCGGCGATTTCTACATTTTTAGGGAAATTGATATCCACCATTTTAACGGCAATATTGCTACCGCTTAATTCTCCTTTGGCAGTATAAATGTTATTGATGAAAGGGTTGCTTTTCGTCGAAACCTGAACATCACCTGCATCGGTTTTAACTAAATCGCGTTTGCTAGCCACTGCAATCGGGCGCGAAGAGGTAAAATAAAACTCATTGTTCAGTTTAACGGGTGCATAGTTAGAGCCCAAACCGTTTAAATTAGCGGCTAACTTTTTTACCTGTACCATGCGGGGAAAACGCATTTCTTCAATGGCAAAATTGCATGATTCGATTTCTTTCTGTGCTTCTTTGGCCAGTGCATCGCCAGGATTTCTCTGAATATACTGTTGAAAGGCATCGATAGCGAGATTGAACTTTTTGTTAGCACGTAAACTTTCCGCATAGTAAAAAAGAGCTTTTCTGTACTTGGTATTGGAAAAAGTAATGGCCACAGCATAGTACTTTTCGGCCTCGTTATATTCACGGTATAAACGGCTCGATTCGGCCAGGTTATAAACCGATCCTTCGTAGTCTTCTATCGCTCTATTATCAGAAGTCGAATTTCTTTCTTTACCATAGGGTAAAATTGCGTATGTAGTATCTCCCGTAATTTTTAAGGCTCTTTTATAAAATGTAGAGGCCGCATAGTAATCCTTATTTTCAAAATAGGTATCGGCAACTTTTTTATAATTTACCACAAACTGTGCGTTTGCATAACTGCCAAATGCCACTAGCAAAAAGAGTAATATTTTTTTCATCTTTCTAAATTTGGTTTCAACGGTGATGAAGCTATCATGGTTCGAAAACCATGATGGTTTCATCAGAATAATTATAAGCGTGGACAAAAGAAGTTTGGACCGATTATTCCGTTGCGGCCGATTAGCGAAATGGATAATTCTAAACCGCCGTTGCTATTTGATGCACGGTTAAAAGTAGAGGTATTGACATCGTAACTCAAGCCAAAAACCATGTTTTTTAACTGTAAACCAACAAAAGCAATTGCAGCATCTTTGGCACGGTAGTTACCGCCAAACAAAACATTTGCTGATGGATTAACATTTAACTGTGCATAAGCACCTAACGAAACCTCGTTTGTATTACCCTGATACATTACCAAAGCATTGGGTACAATATCTAACAATTGCGAAGCACGGATTCTGGCACCACCATGTGCGGTAACGCGAACAGGGATTCTTGAATTGCTCCCCGAAAAGCGATCCATTGGGCGGGTTAAGTGTGCGGCACTGGCGCCCAGGAAAACGTTTACACTTTTATTCGGATTACCATCAAAAAACATCACACCAGCATTAACATCGGGCACTAAAGAAGATTGTGAAGATAATGTTTCGCCACTCATCATACCACCATCGTAGCCAGAAATCGGGTTAAACTGGTTACCAAACCTGGCTTGTGAGAAATCGAAACTGCGGTTGATGATTCCAGCCTGTAAGCCGAAACTGATCATCTGCAAACCTTCGGCACCAAAGCGTAAACGGTACGATCCGGAAACGAGCGCAGTGAGGTAGTTAAAATCGAGCTCCCCTGCCCTTTGGTTCATTACTGTTGCACCAAAAGCAAAGTTCTTTTTAGGCGCTATATCAAACGAGGCACCGCCAGTTAAGAAAGAACTGTTTAACGCACTCCACTGTTGCTTAAAATTTACCGAACCGCGGTAATCACCGTCAATTACCCCCGTTAAGGCTGGGTTCAGCCATAACGGGTAAGCATAATATTGTGAAAAATGCGGATCGGTTTGTGCAAAGGATTTTGCTGTACACAGCAGTAATCCGAACATTGCAACATATATTTTTAAAGCCGATAATATTTTCATGGTCTATGATTTTATCTGTTTATTATTAATCCTCTTCTTATCTAATCAGCGTTACTGTTCCTTTTTTCAGGGTGGTTGTTCCATCGTTAAAGGTTACCTCAACCATGTACACGTAAACTCCAATTGGCTGGTTAACGCCTTTAAAGGTTCCGTCCCATCCGTTTGCCACGTTATCTGACTGGAATATTAACTGTCCCCACTGGGTGTAAATGCTCATTTTAGCACTTGCAATGGTATTGCCATAGATTAGGAATACATCGTTTTTACCATCGTTATTTGGCGTAAATGCATTTGGTATGTACACCTGATTTCCAAGCGGATTAGCTGCTTTGCCGGTAACCGGAGTAGAGTTTGCACTGGTTTGGCAATCTAACTGACCTTTTGCCCTTACCACAATGGTAACACTTTGATCAGGTTTTAAGCCCAGGGCTGTATAGCTGGTTCCTGT
The DNA here is from genome assembly GCF_000812965.1 of Pedobacter kyungheensis. Taxonomy (GTDB): domain Bacteria; phylum Bacteroidota; class Bacteroidia; order Sphingobacteriales; family Sphingobacteriaceae; genus Pedobacter; species Pedobacter kyungheensis. Next base: position 490,532 of record NZ_JSYN01000002.1, on the reverse strand, counting down.
TGATCCGCTGGTTGGGCTAATCCATGTTAAGCGATTATCAAGCGAAACTTCATAACCTGTTGCGTTTGCAACCGCAGCCCAGCCAAATGTTACACTATTAGGTGTAGTGCTTTGTACTACCACCACTGGTTTATCGAGCACCGGAAGTACATTTACTGTAACTGCTGTCCGACTCGGACTAGCACAGCCACCTACCGCAATACTTTCTACATAGTAAATAGTTGTAGCGTTTAATGCAGGCGTGGTAAAAGTGATACCCTCGGCCAACACTGTACCACCAGAGCTTGCAGCGTACCATCTGTAAACTAAGCCCGTTACCGGATTGTTCACCGTTAATATGGTTGAACTACCTGCGCAAAGTGTTCCGTTTGCTGCTGTTACCGATGCAGGTGCAACTGGTACTGGCAAGGCGGTAACATTTACCGGCGTTCTTGAAGCAGATGTACAGGTTCCGTTGGCACCTTCTACATAGTAAGTTGCGTTCGCATTCACGGCCGGAGTAGTAAAGTTAACTCCGGTTCCTACCGGCGATCCACCGGTTGAAGCCGTGTACCAGTTGTAAGTAACTCCTGTTTGTGGGTTGCTAACCGTTAATACTGCCGGACTTCCGGTACAAACACTTACCGATGATGAAGCCACTGTAGGTACAGTTGGTTTTGTATTAACAGTAACTGTTACTTTAACCCTGCCACCATTGTTGGTACAGCCACCGGTTCCGGTTGCAATTACATAGAAATCGGTTGTGGCGGTAAGCGCCGTTGTGTTAAATGTAGTACCTGAGAATAACAGGTTGCCACCGGTTGCAGCATCATACCATTGGTAAGTTACCCCTGGCTGAATGTTGGTTATGGTTAAAGTTGCCGCATCGCCTGCGCAAATACCACCTGCAGGAGCTGATACGGTTGGCGTAGTTGGTGTGGCATTTACTACAACATTTACTGATCTCGCCGTAGCAGCAGAGTTCTCACATTTGTTATCACCTTTAACTGTTACATAATAAGTGGTATTGGTGCTTAAGGCCGGCGATACAAATACCGGTCCGGTAAACACAACTGTAGTTAGAGCTGCATCGCTATACCAGGTAAATACCGGATTGGTTACTGTTGTACTGGTTGCCGCTAAAGTTGCTGCTGTATTGGCACAAACTGAGGTAGAACCATTTACGGTAATATCCGTTGCTACTGCAATTGGGTTAACCGTAACCGTTACGGCTTTGGCATTAGCCGCACTGTTTTCGCATTTATTGCTGCCTTTAACCGTTACATAATAAGTTGTAGTGGTGGTTAAGTTTGGCGTAGTAAATATTGGTCCTGTAAATGCTACACTGGTTAGTGAGGCATCGTTGTACCAGGTAAATACCGGACTGGTAACCGTAGTAGAACTGGCGTTGATTACTACCGAACCAGAACCACAGATTTTAGCCGGGGTCGATAAGGTAATATCGGCAGCAGTTGCACCCGCATTTACATTTACGGTTACTACTTTCGCTGTAATTTTTGAATTTTCACATTTGTTATCGCCTCTAACCGTAACGTAGTAAGTAGTGGTTGCAGTTAATGCTGGTGTAACAAACGATGTACCTACATAAGCTACCGATGTTAAATTGGCATCGTTATACCAGGTAAAGGTTGGGTTGGTAACTGTAGTAGTACTGGCTACCAAGGTAGTATTAGAACCTGAACAGATAGTAGCATTGGCTGCCGTAATATCGGCTGCTGTAGCTACAGGATTTACTGTAATGGTAATCACCCTTGCTGTACCTGGTGCGTTTTCGCATTTATTATCACCCTTAACGGTTACGTAATAAGTAGTCGTGCTGTTTAAGGCTGGAGTGGTATAATTTGCACCAATGAAACTTACATTGGTTAAAGCAGCATCACTATACCAGGTAAACACCGGATTGGTAACTGTTGGAGAGGTGGCAGTCAACACAGCCGATGATCCGGCGCAGGCCACTGTACTTCCGTTAAGGATGATATCGGTTGAGGTGGCCAAAGGATTCACCGTAACGGTTACTACCTTCGCATCTGCTGCACCGTTTTCGCACTTATTGGCACCTTTAACGGTTACATAATAACTGGTAGTAGCCGTTAAGCCGTTTACTGTAAAGGTTGGACCGGTAAACACTACACTTGTTAGTGAAGCATCGCTGTACCAGGTAAATACCGGTTGCGTTACTGTTGTGCTCGAAGCCATCAACATTACGGTAGTACCAGAACAGATACGGGCATTGCTCACTGCAATATCGGCAGCGGTAGCAAATTCTTTAACTGTTACCGTAACCACTTTAGCATTGGCCGGTAAATTCTCACATTTATTATCGCCCCTAACAGTTACATAATAAGTAGTAGTTGCGTTTAATGCCGGTGTAGTAAAGCTTGCACCTACATAAGCCACTGTTGTTAAAGCTGCATCACTGTACCAGGTAAATACCGGGTTAATTACAGTTGTTGTCGAAGCAGATAGCGACGCAGTAGATCCTTTACAGATTGACGTTATACCGTTGATGGCAATATCCGAATCTGTAGCTTGTGGATTAACCGTAATGGTAATCGATTTTGCTGTAGCAGCTGTATTCTCGCACTTGTTATCGCCTTTAACAGTTACATAATAAGTGGTGGTTGCGTTAAGTGCAGGCGTAATAAAGCTTGCACCTGTGTTTACAACCGTAGTTAAAGCTGCGTCGCTGTACCAGGTAAATATTGGATTGGTAACCGTAGTGCTGCTAGCCGTTAAGGTTACTGAAGAACCACCGCAAATGGTGCTTGTTCCGGCTAAATTAATATCAGTCGGACCAGCAACCGGGTTAACGGTAACGGTAACCTCTTTTGCATTACCTGGGGCATTTGCACATTTATTTGTACCGCTAACGGTAACATAGTATTTAGTGGTAACCGTAATGGCTGGTGTGTTAAATACTGCGCCCACATTAACCACTTGTGTTAAGGCAGCATCGCTATACCAGGTAAACACTGGACTGGTTACTGTTGTGCTGGTTGCAGTTAATACTGCCGTACCCGAAGCACACAATGATGTTGTTCCGGTTACAGCTAAATCGGCAGCAGTTGCTGATGGATTAACCGTAATAGAAACTTTGGTACGGGTTGGGTTGGTACAACCCGCTCCGCTTACGGCTTCTACATAATAATCGTGCGGACCAACTGCAAGAGATGCAGGAGTAGTAAAGCTGCTGTTGTTAGTAACCAGCATGTTTCCACCCACGGCTGCATCGTACCAGTTATAAGTTATGCCTGCAACAGCCTGAACGCTTAAAGTTGCAGATGTACCAATACAGGTTGTAGCCGGATTGGTAGTTGAAGCAATTGGAGGAGCCGCCGGAGGCAATATGGTTACAACCACTTTGGCACCTACAGTTTCGCAACCATTAGCTGTTGCAGTTACCGAATAAGTATAAGTACCTGCAGCTAAAGTAGGGTCCGTGGTGAAAGTTGCACCGTCTTTTCCGGCCTGGTAAGTAGTACCCAAGTACCATTTGTACACCACACCTGCCTGTGGATTCTGCACACCTAAGGTGGCCGATGAGCCCTGACAAGCAGTTGCTGTAGCTGATGTTACTGTAGGTGTAGTAATTACACGTTGTGCATAATCTAAATTAACAGAAGTTAATGCGCCCAATAAACCTGAGCTCAATCTCAGTTCAACACCGTCGAATTTACTGGTTGGAACAAAGCTTAATATAGCTGAATTTCCGCCTGCTAATAATTTTAAGCTGATTAAAAGATTAGATACCGAAACTGCATCGTTGTTGCTAGTGGTTCCCTGGAAAGTAGTTACCGTTAAGTTTGGCAATACTGCAACTGAAAGCAATGTGCCAGGGGTGGTAATTTTCACTCTTAAGGTATCGCCTACATTCGATAATCCGGTAAAACCAACCTGATGATAAACAGACGCGCCTAACAGACCTGCCGGGATAACCAGGCTCGATCCTGTATTCACATCATTATCAACAGCATAAGTTGGGTTGAAAACACCCGCTAAAACAGCCACACCTGTTACACCGCTGGCCACAGTTGTGGTAGCAGCGCCGCAAGGGGTAGTAACTGGTGTACCGTTAGGAATAACCGTAACGGTAACAGTGGCTCTGCTGGTAGCTGTACAACCACCTGCAACAGTTGCCTCTACGTAATAAGTTGTAGTAGCTGTTAATTGTGGCGTTACAAAAGTTTCGCCGGTAAATACAGGTACTACTCCGTTTGCAGTTGTGTACCAGTTAATGGTTGCACCTGCTGTGCTCGAAGTTGCTTTTAACACGGCAACTGAGCCTTCGCTGATGGTGATCGATGGCGGCGTAATTACCGGAATATCTATCGTACCCAGTACAATTTTACCTTCAGTTCTGGTTGATGAAGTACCACAACTGTTTACTGCTGCTACAAAATAGCTGGTATTTGCAGTAATTAGTGGCGTGGTAAAGTTATCGCCTGTAAATAATACCGTATTCGATGTTGCACTATCGTACCAGTTATAAGTTGTACCTGCAACCGGATTTTTAACCTGGAAGGTAACCGAGGTATTCGGACAGGTATTTACCAGCGCCGAAAGTAGATCAGGTGTTACCGGAGCTGGGTTAGTAGTGATGTTAACCACTGTTTTATAGCTCACACAACCTGTTGGAGAAACAGCCGCAACATAGAATTTAGTATCGCCTGTTAAAACCGGAGTGGTAAATATAATGCCATCTTTACCAGTTAAATAAGTACCGGTAGCATCGTACCATCTGTAGGTTAAGCCTGCTGATGGATTACTTACCTGCAATTGGGTTGTAGCGCCCACACAAGCTGTAACATTAGCTGCAGTTACTGTTGGTGCAACCAATATCCGTTGTGCATAATTTAAGTTTATTGATGTTAAGGCTCCCAATAGGCCAGAATTTAATCTAACCTCTACACCATCAAACACAGTTGTTGGTACAAAAGTGACTAAAGCCTGCGTATTACCGCTTAACAGTTGAATATTAATTAAGTTATCGTTCAACAATTTCGAATCGCCGTTGCTGTTGCTGCCAACAAATGTGGTGATCGATGCGTTGCCTAATAATGAAAGTGACAATAGTTTGCCTGGCGATGATACCAATACACGTACGGTATCGCCAACGCTAGATAATGAACCGAAACCAACTCTTTGGTAAACTGATGCACCTAATGCACCTACCGGCATTACCAATGATGAAGCAGTCTGCGTATCGTTATCGATAGCTAATGTAGGGTTAAACACACCTGACAATAGGGCTACACCAGTAACACCGTTAACCTGAGTGGTTGCAGCCTCGCATGGAACCGGATTCGGAGATCCGTTGCCATCTACCGTAATGGTAACCTGTACACGCGTAGCTGATGCACAACCGTTGGTTGAAACCGATTCTACGTAGTAGGTTGTGGTTGCCATTAATGGTGGCGTTACATAAGTAGCACCTGTATATACCGGAGTGGTGGCGGTTGCCGAAGTATACCAGTTAAATGTATTGGTTGCATCAGCCGAAGTTGCTGTTAAAATTGCAGTCTGGCCAGCACTTACTGTTGATGAGCTGGCGGTTACTACTGGTAATCCCGGACGAGGGTTTACCGATACCGCAGCCGCAGCACGTGCAGCACTGGTACAGTTACCTTGCGATGCTTCTACATAATAAGTAGTGGCAGTAGTTAAAGCTGGCGTTTGGAAAACTGCACCTGTAAATACCAGGTTACCCGCTACAGCTACATCGTACCATTTGTAAGTTACCGCAGCGTCTGGGTTAGCAACCGATAAAGTTGCCGAAGAACCTTCACAAACATTAACAATTGTAGCCAATACTGGTGTAGGAAGTGCTGGTGTTACTGTTACAGTTACCGGAACACGTGTTGGATTTGGACAAGTACCTTTGCTTACTTCAATGTAGTAAGTAGTAGTGGCTGTTAAGGCTGGTGTAGTAAAGGTTTCGCCATCACCTAGTTTAGTGCCGCCTGTTGGAGCATTGTACCAGGCCAGTGTAGTACCACCATTTGCAGTTGCTGCCAATGAAGCCGTACTACCCGCACAAATGGTTTGTGCGCCAGCGGTTATAGTTGGGTTAGGATAAACAACAGTAGCGCCATATACATCCAGGCTGGTTACAGCCGAAACCAATGCGCCGAAGCTAACCTGTACCCTATCGTAAACGCCACCTGCAGCTAAAGTTGCAGCGAAGCGATTACCCGAAAGTAATTGAAGATTTAATAATGATGAATTAAGCTGAACCGTTCTAACTACTGTAGCACCGTTCATAATATTTACAGTAACATTACCTAAGGCCGTTAAATCTAGCAAGCCACCTGGCAAGGCTAAGTCTAAACGTACACTATCGGTAGCAACGCCAGCTGATGGGAATATTAATTGTTGGTAGCCCGAAGCACCAACACCTACCGCAAGCGATATTCTGGTAAAGTTGCTCGCATCAGCATCAGTAGAGTTTCCTGCACCGGTAATTCCGCACAGTAAACAAATTCCGTTAATACCCGAGTTTTGTGCGTTTGCAGCATTACAAGCTGTTCCACCGCCACCATTTAAAACAGTAACGGTTACTGCTACGCGGCTTGCGCTCTTACAACCATTGCTGCTGGTTGTTTCTACGTAATAAGTTGTATTGGTAGTTAAGGCCGGAGTAGTAAACGAAGTACCTGCACCTACCTGGTTTCCATCGGTAGCGGCATCGTACCATTGAATGGTGTTACCCGCATCGGCAGTAGCCAATAAAGTAGTAGACTGACCACTATTAATTACCTGGCTGTTGGTAGTAACCGTTGCCAAAGTTGCAGCAGGGTTAACCGAAACATTTACAGCAGTTCTTGAACTTACTGCAGTTCCCGATACCGCTTCTACATAAAATACAGTTGCTGAAGTTACTGCCGGGGTTACAAAAGTACCATTGTTATTGCTTGCCAATGGCGTACTTCCGGTTGATGCGTACCAGTTATAGGTTACACCTGCCTGTAAATTGCTAACACTTAAGGTAGCCGGACTGCCAGCGCAAACTGTTGCTGCCGCAACCACAGGTGCATTAACCGTAACGGTTAAGCTGTAAGCTGTTGTTGCTTTGTTTCCGTTTGCATCAGTAGCCGTTAACGAAATGGTGTAGTTTCCACCTAATGTTGGTGTACCTGTAATTTCTCTGGTTGCAGTATTAAAGCTTAATCCAGGAGGAAGGCCTGTTGCTAAATACGTATATGGTGCAGTACCGCCTGTTACAGCTGGTAGAGTTTGCGTTGGATAGGCTGTACCTACCACACCGTTTGGTAAGGTTGCACCTGGTAATGATAATACACCAATTACTTTTAATGCATAGGTATTACTTGCAGTCCTGCCCTCACTATCCGTAACGGTAACACCAATCGAATAATTTCCGGCTTGTGTAGGTGTACCAGAAATGGTTCTTGTAGCAGGATCAAAAGTTAAGCCGGCTGGTAAATTCGCACCTACGTAAGTATATGGACCAACACCACCTGTTGCTGCTGGTAAAGTTTGAGTGGCATAAACTGTTCCCTCTGTTCCATCAGGTAGGGTTGCTGCTGGCAACAATAGCGGATTAACCACCGTAATGCTATAGTTGGTTGTTATTGTTTTTCCATCAGCATCGGTAACCGTTACCGGCACTGTGAAAGTTCCGGCGGTTGTTGGAGTACCCGTAATTTCTCTTGTTGCAGGGTTAAAGGTTAATCCGGCAGGAAGACCAGTAGCTGCATAAGTGTATGGCGATGAGCCGCCAGTTGCCGATGGAATAGTTTGTGTTGGATAAACCGTTCCGGTAGTTCCGTTAGCTAAAGTTGCTGCAGGTAATACCAGCGGATCGGTTACTTTTAAGGTATAACTTGAAGTAATGGTATTGCCATTGGCATCAGTTACTGTAACCGGTATGGTAAAGGTTCCAACTTGTGTTGGGGTACCTGTAATTTCTCTTGTGGCAGGGTTAAAGGTTAAACCCGGAGGCAAACCTGTGGCCGAATAATTATATGGACCCGTGCCACCTGTTGCAGCCGGAATTCCGTTTGTGGTATAGGCTGTACCAGTTACACCGTTTGGCAATGCTCCAGGAGCTAAAGCCAGTGATTGTGTTACAGTTAAGGCGAAAGTAGCTGTTGTCGTACAATTTTTGCTATCGGTAACCACCACATCAAAAGTTGGGTTGCCAGTAGCAGTAGGTGTTCCGCTTACTAAACCACCTGGCGATAAAGTTAAACCAGCTGGCAAAGTACTGCCTGCCGCCAAAGCGTAAGTATAACCTGGTGTACCACCTGTTGCAACCGGAAGCTGTTTGCTGTAAGCCGATGCAATTGTAGCATTGGTTAAAGTGGTTCCTGCAAATACAATTGCCGGGTTAACCGTTACGGTAACTGGCACTCTTGTTGTATTTGAACAGCTGCCTTTGCTTACCTGTACATAATAAGTTGTGGTAGCGGTTAAAGCCGGAGTAGTAAAGTTTGCTCCGGTACCAACCTGTGTGCCACCTGTTGGTGCATCGAACCAGGCTAAAGTAGTACCACCGTTTGCTGTTGCACTTAATGCTGCAGTACCACCCGAGCAAATGGTTTGTGCTCCCGAAATAAAGGTCGGGTTCGGGTAAACCACAGTGGCTCCATAAATATCTAAACTGCTTAATGCCGAAACTACGGCTCCAAAGCTTACCTGTACCCTATCATACACACCACCTGCTGCAACAGTTGCTGCAAAACGGTTAGCCGATAAAAGTTGAAGGTTTAATAGCGCGGCACTGATTTGTGTTGTTTTTACTACCGTTGTACCATTGTATACCGTAACCGTAATATTGTTTAGCAAACCAACATCGGCCAGGCCGCTTGGTAAAGCCAAATCTAAACGGATGCTATCGGTAGCTACGCCAGCCGCAGGGAAAATTAACTGTTGGTAACCTGTTGCACCTACACCTACTGCTAAGTTGATTCTGGTAAAGTTAGTTGCATCCGCATCGGTAGAATTTCCGGCACCGGTAATTCCGCACAGTAAACAAACGCCGTTTATACCCGAATTTTGTGAGTTTGCCGCGTTACATGCAGTTGCACCACCTCCGTTAATTACGGTAACGGTTACTGCTACACGACTCGCACTTTTACAACCGCTTGAACTGGTTGTTTCAATATAATAAGTTTTAGATGCTGTTAAAGCAGGCGTTGTGAACGAGTTTCCGGTTCCAACCTGTGTTCCGGCTGTTGGTGCATCGAACCAGGCAACGGTATTACCAGCATCGGCTGTTGCAGTTAATGTTGTGCTTTGGCCCGAATTGATATTCTGATTATTGGTAGTTACTGTTGCCAGCGTAGCCGGTGGATTAACCGAAACTGAAACAGACGTTCTTGTACTTACTGCTGTTCCGGAAACGGCTTCAACATAAAATACAGTTGCGGCATTTACTGTTGGTGTTACAAAAGTACCGTTGTTATTGGTGGCTAATGGTGTGCTGCCGGTTGAAGCATACCAGTTATAGGTTACGCCTGGCTGTAAATTGCTTACCGTTAAAGTCGCAGTACTACCCGAACATACCGTAGCAGAAGCTACAACCGGTGCATTCACACCTACAGTTATGGCATAAGCTGTAGTGGCTTTGTTTCCATTGGCATCTGTTGCTGTTAAAGCTACATTATAAGTTCCGCCTTGTGTTGGTGTTCCACTAATTTCTCTCGTGGCTGGATTAAATGTTAATCCCGGAGGCAGATTGGTTGCCGCATAAGTATAAGGAGCAGTACCACCTGTTACAGCTGGTAAAGTTTGTGTCGGATAAGTTGTACCCACCACACCATTAGGTAAAGTTTTGGTTGGCAAGCTTAATGTTCCGTTTACTTTAATCGGATAGGTATTACTTGCTGTTGTATTCTGACTATCGGTAACGGTAACACTAATGGCATAATTACCTGCCTGTGTGGGTGTACCGGTAAGCTCTCTGGTTGCCGGGTTGAATGTTAAGCCTGCCGGAAGATCGGTAGCTACATAAGTATACGGACCAACACCGCCTGTTGCTGCCGGCAAAGTTTGAGTAGCATAAACTGCTCCCTCCGTTCCATCAGGCAAAGTAGCTGCAGGTAACAATAAAGGATTATTAACCGTAATACTGTAACTGGTTGTTACGGTTTTACCATCAGCATCAGTTACAGTAACAGGCACAGTATAAATACCGGCAGTTGTTGGCGTACCCGTAATGGCCCTGGTTGATGGATTAAAGGTTAAACCCGGAGGAAGTCCTGTTGCCGAATAAGTATAAGGCGTAGTACCTCCTGTTGCAGCAGGTATAACCTGTGTAGTATATGCTGTTCCGGTAGTTCCGTTAGCCAATGTTGCTGCCGGTAAAATTAACGGATCAGTAATTTTTAGGGTATAGTTTGAAGTAAGCGTATTGCCGTTGGCATCAACAACTGTAACCGGAATAGTATAAGTTCCGGGTTGGGTTGGCGTTCCGCTGATTTCTCTTGTAGCCGGATTGAAAGTTAACCCCGGAGGAACACCCGTAGCCGAATAAGTATAAGGCCCTGTACCTCCTGTTGCAGCCGGAATGGTTTGTGTTGCATACACTGTTCCGGTTATACCTGCTGGCAAAGCACCTGGCGTAAGCGCCAAAGTTGCGGTAACAGTTAAAGTATAAGTTGCAGTTGCGGTACAGTTTTTAGTATCTTTTGCTACAACAGAAAAAGTGTAGGTATTCGGCACACTCGGTGTTCCGGTTATTGCACCACTTGCCGATAAACTTAAACCAGCGGGCAAAGTACTGCCAGAAGCTAAGGCATAAGTATAACCTGGTGTACCACCTGTGGCCACATCCAGTTGTTTGGCATAGGCAAAGCCTGCAGTGGCATTGGTTAAGGTCGATCCATTAAAAATAATCTGCGGGTTTACCGTAATTACAACTGGTACCCTAACCGACTCAGCAGTACAACCTACCCTGCGGGCCGAAACATAATAAGTTTTATTTGCAGTTAAGGCCGGTGTGGTAAAAGTACCGTTATATGCAACTGTTTGTAAAGCAGTTCCTCCTTCTATCGCATCGTACCAGATCAGTTCGTTTGCGCTTAAAGTAGTTGCCTGTAAAGCAACGGGGGTATTATAACATGCAGCTATGGCATTACTTGCCGGAGCTGTAAAAGTAGGCCTGCCCGCCGAACGGGTTACCCCATAAACCTGAATGGTTTGTGTAAGGTTTAAGTTAACTAACGAACCAAGGGTAACTTTTACCCTATCGAAAACAATATTTGAACCAGGCGTGAATGGAATGGATGCCGGCTGACCGCTGTTTAACAGTCCCAGTAAATCTAAGCTTAACAAAGCCGGATCTACCGTTGAAGTGTAAACCTGCTGGTTGCCGTTATAGGCAGTAATTGAAATATTTTTTAAAACGCCGGCATTCAATAAAGCTGGCGTAGAGCTCAGCCTCAGGGTAATATCATCTCCAACATTTGAAGGGGTTGCAAAATAAAAATTTTGGCTAATGGATGATGCCACGCCAAGTATACCTAAACTAAGTTGAGAAAAATTATTCGGATCAGCATCAATGGCCCTTTCGCTGTTGGTAACACCTGAGCTACCCAACTGAAGCGCATCGAGCGTTATTCCGGTTCCCTCATATCCCGTAGCAAATGCCTGGGCGCAGGGATCGGTACCAGATGTATAAAATGCATAATATACCTTGGTATTGTTAGATACGCCGAGTAATACTGCATTGGTTACATCTTTTATATATACCCTATCATAAGCCTGTGTCGGCGTAATGGCTACATAAAAGAAACCATTGGCATCTTTAACCAATCGTAAGTTTTCGGCAGAGAAGGCTGCAGTGCTGCTCCCGCTTAATACAGAGGTAGCACCATTTCTGGCACCAACCTCGAAAGAGTGGTTACCCAGTACAACTGTTCCGCCTACATTGGCCAGCAAGCCACCAAGACTTCCGCCCAGTAGCCTGTTTAATATATCTCCGTCAAAATCAAGCCTGATGTATGAAGTAACACCCGCAGAAACTGCTGCCGGATATTTGAGCTCCAACTCACCGCTATAGCTACCTAAACCAACAGCAATGCCGCCATAAGAATTTACGGTAGCAAACGTGTTGTCGTTCAAAGTTGCATTAGTTGCATTATCTACATGGCTTTGTGCAGATACAGTATTTGCAAAAACTTTTGTTTGCGCATACGATTTTGATGAGAAGAGCGTTAATAAAATGATGATTGCAACACATGTATTGCGGACTATCCCTATTCGGGACGAAAAAGTATGAGTTTTCATCATGTCAGGCGTTGTTTAGAAGACTTACTATGTTGTGGTAATGCTGCCGTTAGGTAAATGTTTTTATAGGTGCATTATATAATCATGACAAATCTAAATCTTGGACAGGTTGCTATTTCATCCATTGCTATTCATTTTCCGCAAACCCAATCCATTCATTTTATTCATAGCGAGCATTCTTCGTGAATAGATTTCCTCAATTGTGAAATTATGATGACATTAGCGTTAGTCATCCCCATACGTTAATTCATGAATACTAACGATCTCCTTATTGAACTTAGGAAGTTTGTCCTTATAAAATCAGGCTTGAGAAATATCGATCCTGCCCATTGTAAGATCATTTCTGAGTACGTATTTCAGGAAACCAAGAATTATGTAAGCGAAACCACCATTAAACGCTTCTTTGGCTTCGCCAACACGTTACATAAATTTTCACTTTTTACCCTAAACAGTTTATCACAATACATCGGTTACAACGACTGGGATTCGTTTTGTAAAGACAAAGAAAATCAGACAACCTCTGTACAAAGCATCTGGCAGGATTTGAAATTAAAGACACACGCCATTACCGAAGTATCTTTAATAGCCAATAAAAATAACTCTGGCGTTCCCTTTAATACTACCGCCAACCGGAGTTTCTTTTTTCCGGATTTCGATTATTTTTTAAAAAATAATTATCAGTTTACCACCATTAGTGCGCAGCCAGGACAGGGCAAATCGATATTATTATCGCATATGATCGAGTATTTTTTCCTCTCAGAAAATGCCCTTTATAAAAATGATATCGTTTTAATGGTTAATTCGACCAGTATTAACACCATTATTCAAACCGGAAGCACTTTGCAGGAATGGTTTTTAAAAGAGTTTAAATTTAACAGCCTTACCGAACTGATTGGCTTTTTTAAAAAGAACCCCGATAAACGTGAAGGGCGCTTTGTAATTATTGTGGATGGCATTGACGAACATTTAACCAAAAGCAATTATTTTAAAACGTTTATCGATTTTTTATATAGTATTGAAGAGAATAATTTTGTTAAACTCGTTTTCGCACTCCGAACGAATAGCTGGATTAATCTCCAGCCCGCTATTTACGGATCGGCATCGTTAACCAAATCGTGGTATACAGGTCTCTTTTACGATGACGACACCCTGAGCAACGTCCCGTCACTCAATACCGAAGAAGTACTCTACACCCTCAGTCATATCGAGAATAAAGTAATCAATAAAGCTGATGTTAGCCCTCCCCTCTTAACGCAGTTTAAAACCCCATTCTGGTTACAGGTTTATTTCAAGCTTAAAGAAGAAAACCACCATCTCGAGCTCGATAACCCATTACTTTGTTACGAACTGATTAATTATTTTCTGGAAAGACGTGTATTTCTGGCTAAGAAAAGTACCGAAAAAATATTCCTCCTTAAGAAAATAAGCGATTCGATCTCTGAAGGAAGTAAAAAACTAAGGGTATCAAAGGAAAAAATACTGAGTTATATTAACTGTTATCCCGATGCATATGAAGAACTTTTACATGCAGGTATTATTATAGAAGAAAAAAGATTGAGCACCGCCATTCCCACTGAGATTGTGCGGTTTTTGAACGATGATATTTACACCTATTTTCTGTTTATACAAATAACGGATAAGTTTGCATACAAACCCGATAAGTCATTTTTTGAATACATTTTAAATTATTTTACGGTTCAGAGCAGTCTCCGTTACCACATTTTAAACTGGTCTATCCGCTTCTGTATTAACCGGAACGAAATTGCAGCCCTCAAAAACATTTTCAGGCTGCCATTTAGCAACACCGAAAAAAACAGTGCTTTTGATTTTATCTGCTACGTTTCCAAATTTGAGCTGGGCAAAGCCAATTCTAACTTTAACAAGTTAAGTATTGGAATGGATTTTATCGATATTATGGCTACCGGAAGAACAATGAGCCGGCTGTACAAAGAAACGGTAAAAACAATTTCTGAAAATGTGCTCAACGAGGATATCCAGATTATGTTGCATGTAATCGAATGCAATGTTAACCTGATTGATGTAGATAAAAATGCCCTGGCCAATACCATGCAATCGCTTAAAAGAACTTATAAGCGGTTAAATGAGCTTTTCCCGATTAATCCTTATGATCTAATTCTTTATTTCTACAATAACCTGGCTAATAAGCCTGGCGACAGCAAAACGCTCGAAGAAAAAATTATCAGGCTTTGCCAGGATATAGACCGCAGTACACCATGCAAAAATGAGGAAATGACTTCTGCCGAAATTTTGTCGTACCGCATGGTGCTGATTTTGTTATTTTCTCAAAAGAGCTACGCCGAATGCCACCGTTTTATTATGGCCATATTAAGCAAATATCCGAATCTTTTTTATTTACGCCACTCAGTATTTTCACCTTTTCTGCTTATCCATCTCGGACATACTTACATTAAGCTCAATTATTTTAAAAAGGCACAGCGCATTATTCAGTTCGTAGATAAGATCATCAGCAGCGATTATACCTATTACACCAGTTTTATACTGGCAAGCTTCAGTGTTTTTAAAGCTAATTTTTACAGTGCCACCAATAACTATGAGCAGGCATTGGTTGAAGCTAACATTGGTCTTGAATTAACCAGTAAAAATGATTTCAAAATGTTTGAGATTTCGCTCCTGCTTAACAAGATAGATACTTTGAAACATACAGAAGAATCGGAAGAAGTATCGAATGTAATTAAAGAGCTTCTTAATTTCTTAACGGTACACAAACTTTCTATGCCAGATTATGCCAACCTGAGCGGCAGCGAATTTGAGCATACTTTCAAGATTCTAAAGTCTTATCGCCGTCACCAAAACCTGTAACGGTTAATGGCTTAAGGTTAACTGTAAAATAAAAATCGGTTAACTGTATGTTGCCAAATCAGTTAACCGACTCCGAAATTGAGACTTTCGACTCAATATATTATTTAATCAGGTTGTAAAGTTCATCCAGTTTTGGCGAGAGTACAATTTCAATTCTTCTGTTTTTACTTCTTCCATCAGCATTTGCATTTGAACCCAATGGCTGGAATTCGCCTTTACCGGTAGCAGTCATCCTCACACTTTCTACCTTCTCGTTTTCGGTAAGGTAACGCACAACCGAAGTTGCCCTCAATACACTTAAATCCCAGTTATCCTTAATCTGGCCCAGGTTGTTTATTTTCTGGTTATCGGTATGGCCTTCAACTGCAATGTTAATTTCGGGCTGTTGTTTTAATACATTGGCCAGTTGGGTAAGGGCCTGTTTACCTTTTTCATCGATAATAATACTTCCTGACGGGAATAAGAGTTTATCGGTTAACGATACATAAACCTTTCCGTTTTTAATTTCAACGGTTAAGCCGCTTTTGGTAAAGCCCAGTAAAGCCTGCTGTAATTTTTCTTTAAGCGCATTGGTTGCTTCATCGCGTTTGCGCAGCACTTCTTCTACTTCTTTAAGGCGTTTTTCGCGGGCTGCCAGATCACCAGATAGTTTGGTAATTTCTGATGATGAATTGCTTTTTAGTTTTTTATAATTCGCATCAACGGTGTTGTAACTGTTCTGCAAATCGCGAAGCTCTTCGGCCATCAGGGTGGTATCTTTCTTTAACCTGTTTACTTCTTTTTCGAGGTTTTCAATTTTAATCAAACCCTCGTTAAAGGCAGTATACAGCGAATCTTTTGTACCAAGTAATGCTTTATACTTTTTAGGCGAGAGTACTACACAGGAACTAAGCGAAGAAATAAGTAAGAGGAAGGCAAATGCAAGAAAGGTGTTTTTCATTTTTTTATGTTCAAGAGTAAGGTTATTGGGTATTATGTAGCAAGTGTTAAGTAGCAAGTATTAGGTAGCAAGTATCAAGATTAAAGCTTCTAATTACTTTTTCATAATTGGTTATTGAGTATTGGTTATTAAAAACTGACAACTGCTAATTGTTTACTGATAACTGTTAATTGGCTACTGTTCAATAGCGTTTCGTAAAAATGCAACTAAAGGTTGTACGGTTTTAAAAGAACTTATCAACTTATTAACGAGGTTCGGTTTAAAAAATTCTTCATCATCGATTTGCATCGTTGCTTCAAAGCTTTTTAATTTCAGTAATTCGATATTCGGATCGGCTGGATCGTAACCTTTAGGGGCATTTTTAAGTGCATTATCAACTCCCAGTTTAAAGTTTTTCTTAAAATCCTTTTCATTAATAATGGCCTTAAAATCTTCGGCGTTATAATCGATTTCCTGTCTGATTAACTTTAAGTGTGGCACATCAGGCATCCAGTAACCTCCGGCAATGAAGCTCTTTCCGGGTTGAATATGCAAATAGTAACCTGGTTCGTTACCACCTTTTTTGGTAGAGAACCACATGCCATAATTATTTTTATAAGGATCTTTGTTTTTACTGAAACGAACATCGCGGTAAATACGCAACAGGCATTTTTTAGGGTCGGCCTCTGCCGAAAGTATAGGATCTATCTTTGCCAGTTCGGGTATAATGGCTGCTGCCAGGGCTAAAGCATCTTCTTTTGCGGCTTCGTACACCGCTTTGTTAGCTGCAAACCATTCGCGGTTATTGTTTTCAGCAACATCTTTTATAAAGTTTAAGGTTTCTTTTTTAAGCATACTTTGAGGTTAACTGGTTAATTGTTTAATAGATGACCTAACGATTAACCGGTTTATACAATTTAAACGATTAACCATAATTACGATTAACCCTAGTTACTTATCGTAATACGGCTTATACTTAATATTTGGCGATAAAACGTGAAGTAATATGATCCTCGAATATCGGTAATTAAAGGGATACAGGATAAAGCAGCCTGTAAAAATTACGATAAGGTAATGCCAGAAAGTACTATCGGTAAGTGGTCCGAATATTAAATAGGTAATGAAACTGGCTATCAGCATTTCGATCACGTTCATGGCGTAACTTACGTACATGGCCGCATAAAAATAGCCTGGTTCTATTTCAATCCGTTGTGCGCAGTGCCCGCAAATTTCTTTGGTATGCTGTATATTCCAGCCATACATGCTCCCGGTAAAAATATCTCCCCTACGGCAATGCGGACATTTACAATGCACAATGGCATAAAGTTTAGACGTAGTGCCAGACATACTTTTAATTTAAATTAAAAGGTTCTCTTTTCATATTGAGGTGGATGTTTTTTTTACGGTATTTTTTATACCACACCACGCCCACAATCAGCGCCATTAAATAAGGAATAGATAAAAGATACAGCACCCCTGTATTTAAGCCTGCCGTTTGTGTATTGCCGTTTTTAACACCTTGCTCGGCATTAATGGTACACATTGAGCATTGTGCATGCACATTGGGGCTTACTGCAAACGTAAGTGCCAGTATAAACAGGATAAAAATTGCTTTCTTTTTCATGGATTACAAATATAAGCATAAACGGTCGGAGGGGTTTAAAAATTATGTCATAAAAAAGCCCCTTGCTTTTTAGGACAAGGGGCACGGGAGAGAAAGATTAAAATTTAGATTTTAACTATTTACAGTGTTCCATATATAAACGAGCTGGCATCGGCTGTTCGGTAAAGACCGCCAAGCGACCCAACATTTGGTGTTGTACTGGTAACCCAATCAATTCTAAAAGGTCCGGTAAGCATATAATCTGCCAATGGCTTAATTTCGGTTGCTCTTGTTGGCCAGTTTACATTTCCTATCGGGTTATTATCAAGGGTAATTACATCGCCATTACGCGTATAGCCATATGTTGCAGAAGCCACAAAAGCTGAAGTACCTGATATATAATTTACAGCTACTTCAAATACACTATTACTGGTTAAGGTAAAAGTTGTTGATGAAATAGATCTATTTGTGGCTGCAAATTTTGAGACCATTGAGTTATATACTGCAGTAAATCCTGAGCTAACACCAGTTGGTAAACCTGTAGAAGAAATAGTTATTTTTCTATAGGTATAACTACTCGGAAAACCAAATAACAATGGAAGTGGCGTTAACGGTACCGGGCTTGATTTTATAATATATTCCTTCCCTGCAGCATCATACATTGCAAGCGTAGTTGCATCTTTCCAGGCAAACTTAACCAAAGTAACGCCTTGAAAAATCAAGCCTCCAGAAGTCATTGAAATCCCATCAGTTGTTAAGGCTATTTTATTAGTAGCAGAAACAACTGTTGTACCATCAGCCAATATACCAGTTAATGTAGTTCTTTTACCACTGGCCAGAACATTGGTAAAGTTAACACTTAAGCCGGCTTTGATTGTAGTACTACCAGAAATTACTTCGATATAAGGATTTTGTGTGGTTGCAAAGAATGATTTAAGTTTATCTGCAGAAGTTTTCAGTCCTTCAGCAGTATATGCTGCTTTTTGAGCTGCAGTTGCTTTAACCATTGCTAAGGTTTGGCGATAAGCTTTGCCTACAAAAAATATGCTATCGGCTGTAGAGCGGACATAAATGAATTCTACATCACTCTTAAAACCAGTATTGCCTGCTCCGCCGAAAACACTATTATTAGGATCGGCCAGCATAGAGATATAATTGTAAGTATCGAATATTAATTCGGTACCTAAAACGGCTTTAACCCTGAAAGTAGACTTTCCAAGCGTTTTTGCAGTATTATCATTTAAATCTGCATACATGGTAACATTTTGATTGGCATCAAATGTCATATAAAATCCGTAAGCACCACCAGCATTTGTAGGTAAAGTAGCTATCCAGCCATTAGGTGCCGAAGTTAGTGTATTCGTAACTGAAGCAATGGATTCAGCTATTCTTTCTTCTGGTTTCTGATCAAAATCAGAAACAAATGATGATTTCTTGCATCCTGAAATGATCAGTAATACAATAAAAAAATATAGTATCTTTTTCATATTTTACAATGCAGTTTGGCCTAATAAGCCATAAAAATAATTAGATGGTGTACCGCTTACATAAAAGCCAGCGTAACTATTGTAATTATCGGTACTAATATTCGCTGGCATCCAGTCAGCAATAAAATTGCTTCCAGTTAGATAATTAATTAGTGGTTGAGCTCCTGCTTGAATTACTGTTGCATTAGTCCATGGAGTAGTAGTATCTCTTGGTGTTCCAGCAGTAAACTTAGTAGCACCGGTAGTAGAATTGAATGTCATATTTAATGCATACAGCGCATCAAAAGTACTTCCTGCAGTATTGGTATAATTTAAGTACAGATTTGCGGCAGTAGTAGATATAAAGTCTAATCTTATGTAGTTCAATTTTCTATTCGCATTGCCTACGGCTGCCACAGCAGTTACTGATGCCTGGTAAGCAGCACTAAAATTTGTTGAAATACCAGATGAAGCATAAACCGGTTTAGAAAGATCGATTGTAATGTTTTTAAATAAGCCCTGGCCAATCCAGTAAGGAAAACTCGCTGACGGAAGCTTATAAGTATTTCTAACAACATTCTGAACTTCTCTTTGTAATGCTCTAAAGTCAACCCCTAAATTTATAGTAAAATATTGTACCACACTGGCTTCTTTAGCCTTTAATGCTGCTTTACCTACTGTGGTAGAAGCATTTGCACGGGCATCGAACCAGGCTTGACCTAATACGAGTAAATGAGCCGTTGTTTCAGCAAAATCTTCTCCGGGCTGGCTTGATGCATAAGGACTTACATAGCCATTATCTCTCGCCGTGGCATCAGATACCGTAGTCCACGTTGCCGCATAGGTCGACTTGGTAATAGTTTGAAAATCAGTAGGCATTGCAACCAATTGATTTAAAATATGCGTAAATTCATGATGAATGGTTCTTAGCTTTCTAGTTACACCGTCCGCATTATTTGCATCAAAATTATTTAAATCGTAAATGGTAACACGCTTTCCGGCAGATGCAGTAGCCAATATCATCGATCCATCGGTTTGGTAAGCACCTGATCCATATAGTACCCATTCTTTTGGTAGCATTTTTTTAATAAAAGGAATACCTGCTACTTTTTTATACGGATCTATAAAACCTTCTAATACGGTCTGCATCTGTGGCTGAACATTAGCCGGATTAACTGGGCTAACCACTTTATCATTATCCTTGTAAAAATCGCTATAGCGATAAATTACATCCATATTATAAGGATCCAGGAAAGTTGCTTTTAACCAATTATCCAATGCAGCATTGGCTACCGGATTATCAACATATTTAGTTAAATCAATGCTAGCTGAATCTTCTTTTTTACAAGATTGTATTGTTGTAAACAATAAAAACAATCCTAATATTCTTATTAAATTTCTTTTCATAATATTCTTATTAATTATCTAGGATTTAATGGCACACCAGAAAGTCTTGCTTCTTCAGGGATTTGAAATACTCTTTTGTTATCATCAGCCTTCAATTCGATAAATGTTTCATTACCCTGCGCATCAATGATATTATGTTTAACCGTCATTCTGGTACGAAGAATATCAAACCATCTGATTCCTTCCTGCAGGAATTGTGCTTTTTTGGTATCTAAGATTAACTTAATTAAACCATCTTTTGGATCGGTTATACCATAATAAGTCGAAATTTTAGCTAAAGTAGCAGCATCACTAGGAGTATATCCCCTTACATAGGCGGCAAGTCCTGTATTAATATCAGCCAACGACTTATCGAACTGACCTAACCTCGCGTAAGCCTCTGCCCTATTCATTAAGGCCTCATCTGTTGTAAGTGCGGGAGACATTAAATAAGTAATACCAATGTTTGAAACCTGATTAGTTACATAAAAATATTCCTTATACTTATAAGTGGTATAACTTGGCTTAGTATAGAAAAGAATTTTGTTTGCAAATGCTTTACCAGTGATATTGGTACCGGTACCAAACATTTTAACTAAGGTTTCGCCATAACCATATCTTGGAGATGTTAATCTCTGATAGCTGGAATACAGATTTATTATTAGCAGGTTATATTTCTGATCTGAACGTGTGAAAGCTGCTCGAAAATCCTCCGAACTCATATCATATAAAGCACCGTTAATTGGCCTGATAATACTCGCAAAGTTTTCAGTCGAAATTAAAGAAACATGATCTACCACCTTTTGCCATTCACCTTTAAACAAATAAAAACGGGCAGCAAATGCATGGGCTGCAGCTGGGGTAAAATGATATTTTGGAACCTTGTATGCAGATGCAGAAAGTAAGGCCATCCCATCTGTTAAATCCTTTTCAATTTTTTGATAAGTGGCAGCAACTGTCTCCCTGTCATATTGTTTAATTACAACAGTTTCTGGACTTGTTACATAAGGAATACCCGGAGAGTCATTTGCTCCACCAATTACATAGGCTTTTGCATAAAATGTTACTAACATAAAATGTGCATAAGCCCTTGCTACTAAAGCCTCGCCTTTATATGGTAATGCTGATGTACCAAAGTTATTGGTTTCAATAGCTTCTAGCGCCTGATTTGCCGCTGAAATAGCCTGGTAACAGGTATTCCAGTAATTAGATGGCGATCCTCTGTCAGCACCTAAAACATCATCCCAGTAATAAGGTTTACTCGAAACATCAGATAAGGTTCCAACACCAGAGCCTTTATCTTCAGCATTATCGGATGCTGCCTCAGCGAAAGTGTAATAATCTCCTTCAGGATATGCTGTAGCTAACAGTTGTGCTACTTTATCAACTGAATTAATTTCAGTTCTATTGTCAGGTGCTGTATCTAAATATTTGTTACATGATACTAAAGTAACAGCTCCAAAAAGAACAGCGTATTTTAATTTATTAAATTTCATAACAAAATATCTTTTAAAATCCAACCTTTAATGATAATGTATATTGTTTTGGTATTGGTAAGGCTACACCACCATTTCCAAAAAACTCGGGATCTTGTCCATTTAATTTTTTATCTGAATACAATAAGGCTATGTTGTTACCCACAAAGGATATAGATGCATTAGACATATTTAATTTAGACGTGATTTTTTTTGGCAAGTCATAGGTTAAAGATATTTGCTTAAATCTAATGAAATCACCTTTTGCTACCCTTTCTGTTGAAAAGTTATAAATATTGTAAGGGTAAACAGCAGATGTAGTAGCCCCTGTTGCATCAGTAACTAATCTTGCGGCCGTATATGGATCCAATATTGCAGGAACATTGGTAAAGGCCTCGTCACCAGGTTGCACCCATCTGTTTAGCATAGATTTAGTCATAGAATAAATATCCGGGTAGCTAGAAGAAAACTCTTGTGCTAAACGCACATAATTTCCTGCAGCGAAAGTGAACAAAGTAGATAAACTGAATTGTTTATACCTGAACTGGTTATAAAAACCTCCTGTTAGCTTCGGATCAATCGGGCCTTCATATTTTAGATTTGCAACTTTAGTACTTTGAAGATATACGTAAGTATTTTTTCTACCACTTTCATCAATGAAATATGGATAACCAAAATTATGATCTAAACCAGCGAACTGAATTGAGAATAAACCTCCTTGCGAATAACCAACTACAGAACCTCCATTGTCACTTACCAAGTCAAGAATTCTAGGTGTGTTTTGTAATTCTGTAATCTCGTTTTTGTTGTAAGCTGTGTTAAATTGAGTTCTCCATTTAAAATCTCCGCTGGTAATTGCGTTACCACCTAGGGTAATCTCAATACCTTTGGCTTTCATTTTACCATAATTGGCGTCTTTTGTATACTCTCCACCAATACCCGATGTTTTAATCTCCCCAATTAAATCATAAATATTTCTCTGATATAAATCAACAGTTAAATTAACCCTGTCTTTAAAAAATGTCAAATCAAAACCCAAATTGGCCTCTTTTAATTTTTCCCAGGTTAATTCGCTGTTGGCCAAACTAGATATATAAGTAAGGGTCTCTTTCTCATTTTCATAAGGCCTTCTACTTAACCTGTTATAGAAAAGTGCACCGGAATTATTTGCGTTACCAATATTTGCAACCAAACCATAGGTTCCTCTAATTCTGGCTGAAGACAGTACAGGGTTCTCAGCCCAGAAACTTTCCTGGTCTACGTTCCATGCACCTGAAACGTTCCAGGTTGGCAACCATCTTGCTGTTCTGCTTTTGCCCATTAAATTTGAGCCATCATATCTGGTTGTAGCATTAAAACTATACTTATCTTTATATGAATACGCTGCTCTTAAAGCAAATGCGGCAAAACGATCTGCTCCGTATCCCATACTATAATAAGGTGCATTCGATTCCTGGGCCTTCTTAAAATACAGATAGTTTGCATTAACAATTCCCCCGTTATCGTATTGATAGCCTACTCCATCAAATTTAGAATTTTGACGATCTATATATCTTACCTCCATTGATCCGAAGACATTTAAGCGATGATTTTCGTTAAACTTCTTATCAAATTCAAGGTTCTGTCTGAAATAATAATTCTTTAAATTATCATAAGTAACATTATAAAAGCCTCCTTCAGGTAAGGTCACAACCGGTAACTTAGTTAAATCGTCAGGATTTGTGTACAAAAATGGATTATCACCTACCGTCGTAGCGTCCTGAGCTGCTCTAAATGCCAAAGCCATATTGGAATTTTCTTTGATATAATGCTTACGATCGGTTTTTGCATATCTATAAGCTCCATCAATTGAATAGGTTAAAGAAGGGATAATTTTATATTTTAGTCCACCCTGTACTTTAAAATCAATCTGACCCAATTCTAAATAATTATTATCTAGCTCGTTTAATATATTAAAAGGCGCATAGTTCCTGTTAAAATACTCCAGGCTTCCATCTTCATTATACGCAGTCATGGCCCTGCTTGTATTTAAAGCATACGAATACGGGTTGATATCGAAGTTTCTTGAGAAGGTTCCGTAAACTGGATCTGAATTACGGGTTAAAGTTCCCGGAGCTCTTTGATCGCGAACAGAACCATTAATGATAAATTCACCACTCAACTTATTACTCATTTTAAAGGTCGATCTTAAATTACCCGTAAAACGATCCACACTATTTCCGATGGTCTGACCATTATCATGCAGGTAAGAGGTAGAAGCATAAGTTTGAAATTTCTCGGTACCTGAAGAAAAACTCATAGAATGCTCTTGCAATAATGAATTTTTAAATAAAACATCAAACCAATTTGTATTGGCATTGGCATATCTGTTTAAAAACTGAGCACGATCTGTTGCTGTATTTTTTAATGCATAACTATCTGTTGCAGCGTCATAATCATATAACGCATTATACATTTTATAAAATGGACCTCCATCAGCTCCTCTCGAAGCCGAAGTATGTTGAAAATACCCTTTATTCAGCATTTCCATCATAACGGACATTTGATCAGCTGAATTTAGCACATCAAATTGATTATAATTAGGCTTTAAGTAAGTTGTAAAGTTACCCGTGTAGCTAATTCTTGGAGCACCTTCTGTTTGACGGCCTTTTTTAGTAGTAACAACAATTACACCGTTCATTGCACGTGCACCATACATGGCTGTTGCAGCAGCGTCTTTCAAAATATTGAAGCTTTCAATATCATCAGGGTTTAAACCTGCAACTGATGATCCAATTAGCGTATTGGCATCACCCGTTGATAAGGCATCATTTGAAATATTAACTACATCTTCTAAAATAATCCCATCTACTACCCAAAGCGGTTTATTATCACCTGAGATTGAAGTAGCACCACGCACACGAATTTTTGGAGCGGCACCAAAAGTACCCGATACGTTTTGTACAGATACACCGGCAACCTGCCCTTCAAGCATACGACTAATGTCAGGTACACCATTACGCTGCGCATCAGCTGCTTTAACCTGAGTTGAAGAACCAGTAAATAATTTTCTGTCTAGTTGCTGATAACCTGTAGACACCACATTTACTTCATTAAGCTGGGCGGCGTCTTCTTCTAAAGTAACATTGATAACGGTTTTAGCACCAATTGGAACTTCAAGTGTTTTGTAACCAATGTAACTGAAAGTTAAAACTGCACCTTCTTTAACAGAGATTGTATAATCACCAGAGCTATTAGTTGATACCGCATTGGCAGCACCTTTCTCTCTAACACTTACACCCGGAAGCGCTGCCCCGCTTTTATCCCTTACCTTACCAGTTACTTTTACTGCCACAAAATAACCAATCACTTTATCCAAAATTGTTTTTTCTTTTGGCTTAATGAGGATGGTTTTATCTTCTATGGTATAGGTTAAATCATTTCCGGCAATAATTTTAGCCATTACTTCCTCAATGGTCGAATTGCTAAAATTTGCATTAAAAGTGGTGGTACTGCTGATTTTATTGGTAGAAAGCAGTACATCATAACCAGATTGCAATCTGATTTCGCGAAACATTTTTTCGAGCGTTACATTTTTTTCTTTTAATGTAACCAGCTGGCCAAATGAAGCTGCACTTACCTGCATTAAGGAGGCAAGCAGCACGACCGTAATTAACTTCATCATCAATAGCAATTTAGGGATGTAGCGGCGATGCGTACATAAAATTCTAATATAAATTTTGTACATTTAATAGTCTGTTTTTGTGCGGAACGCAAGAAGGTTTGGACGCTAAAATACGTTTCGCGGTTATCCAAGAAAATAATTGATTTTTAATCGATTCCGGTTTACGGAATAGCTAAACAGATCATAAAAGGGGTGTTACGAGCACTCCTTTTTTATGCGTTTAACTGTTGGATCGTCAGGAGTTTTGTCGAAGTGTATTCATAATTTGTTAAGTTAAGGTTGTTATTTAATTTATTTTTTAGAGATAAAGGTTAGTTACTCCTCCATCTTTTTTCTTTAAACCGTTACGATTACCCGATATGGACAATCATCTGTCGGGTTAAGTTGGTTAATCTTTTATTTTTTGAGAATAATGGTTAGTTAGTCCTTATCCTTTATTGTTAATCTTTATATACAATTACTTTATTGCCTTTAATATCAAAACGCACTTCACCAGTCTGCTCTAACTTGTGTAGTACCTTCGATATTTTTTCGAAACGGCTTACTGTTCCATAGTACATTACCTCTTTTGCCTCAGGATCTGCATATTCTATCTCTACATTGTACCACCTGGCAATTTTTCGTAAAATGCTCTCCTGTTTTTCATTATTAAACATAAAGTAGCCCTGCTTCCAGGCCACAGCTTCATCTACATCTACGTTTTTAACCGCAATACCCCTCGCGCTTACCAGCGACTGCTCACCGGGTTCGAGCACTTCACTTTCATTGGTATCGTTATGCGAAACGCGTACACTTCCTTCCAGTAATGTGGTTTTGGTTACTTGCTCTTCCTCATAGCTGTTAATATTAAAGTGTGTACCCAACACCTCAACGGTTTGCTTTGCTGTTTCTACCACAAACGGATGTGCTTTGTTTTTTGAAACTTCGAAATAAGCTTCGCCATCCAGTTTTACCAAACGTTCTTTAGCCGTACCAATATTAAGCGAATACTGGATTGATGAGGCTGCATTAAGCCACACTCTTGTACCATCGGGTAAACGGATTTGCCACTCGCCACCATTTGGTGTAGAAATGGTATTTAAGCGGGTATCGTTTGCATTTTCAGCTTCGGCAATGTTGTAAACCAATTCACCATTGGCAGTTTTAGTAATAGAAAAGCCTGCTTCTTTTGCTATATCACCTGTTAAAGCATCAGAAAGCGATATTTTCTTACCATTAGCCAAAGTTAAAACCGCTTTATTCTTCCCCGGTGCTACATCAGAAGCAAAAACATGCTCTTTCTTTTTATTTAGCGATAAATAAGCCGTGAACGAGAACACCACCAATACAGCCGCGGCTGCTGCCCATTTTAAAGGGCGTAGCAAAATGCTGCGCGGTGTTTTCTGCGGTTTATCTGTAGCCACGATGTTATTTAGAACAGACACCCACTTTTCAGTTTCGGTTACTTCAGTAGCAGCTCCCTCTTCGGCTTCAATCAGCTTTACGATTTCATCGCCAACAACAGATGCCGGATCAGTAGCCAATGCCAAAAGCTCCTGCTTTTCTGCCGGGCTTAATGCATCTGCCGTAAACTGTTTTAATAAGTAATTTATACGTTGTTCCATAATGGGGCTACAATACTAAGAAGCAGGAAATCAGATTTAGGACTATCCGGTTTTCAAAAAAAATTATTTTATTTTAAAAAAGAGGAATACAAACGGAAAAAGGAAAGCAATGCCATGCTGATCGAGGTGAATTCGAATAGATTTTAAAGCTGATACCAAGGCATTTTTAACGGTATTTGGAGATACCTTCAATATTTCAGCAATTTCGGGAATGGTTTTACCATCACGGCGGCTCAATTGGTATATTTTCCGACGCTGATCGGGCAGTTTGTCGATAGCAACGGCAATAATCCTGGTTACTTCGTTCAGATTAATGGCTTCAACAGTATTGTTATGGCTATCTGTTTGCTTAGCGGCAAAAGCATCGACCATTTTATCGGTTTTGAGTTTTTTACGCAGATAACTTAAACATTCGTTTGATACGTATTTGTACAAATAGGCTTTGATATTTTCAACTTCGGCCAGTTTATCGCGGTTAAGCCATACCCTTAAAAAGGCATCCTGGATTATTTCTTCAGCGGCATCATCAGATTTTGTAAATTTTGTGGCGAAAATCTGGAGTACAGGCAGGTATTTGAAGAACAACACAGAAAAAGCCTGCTCATCCCCCGCTACTATTTTTTCTATAAGCTTAAGATCATCTTCCTTATTTACCAGCGCCATACCTTAGTTTACCTACACTCCCGCATATTGAGCGATATACTCCACATAAAAGTGAAAAAAAAATTGAGTTAAAACAAATAACTATTCCGGCCAAAGCCATGTTTAACAAAAAAAGCCTTACATTTTTGGTGCAAGGCTTTATCAATATTTTCTTCCCGTGCTATTAATACTGGTAATAGGGCGAGATCATGAGATATACAACTACACCGGTTATAGCCACATACAACCACAAAGGAAAAGTAATTTTAGCAATCTTTCTGTGGCGGTCAAAACGCTCAGCCAAGGCCCTTACGTAGGTAACCAATACCAATGGGATAATGGCAATCGAAAGCAGGATGTGGGTTAAAAGGATAAAGAAATAAACATACCTGATTGTTCCATCGCCACCAAATTTAGTAGAAGGCGTAGTCATGTGGTAGGCTATATACATTACCAAAAACAATAAAGAACAAGCTATTGCAGTTTTCATTAAATTTTGGTGAAGCGCAACTTTTCCATTTTTAATGGCCCAAACGGCAACAATTAAAAGGACGGCTGTTATACCATTAATCGTAGCATATATTGGTGGCAAAAAAGGAAGCGGTGGTGCATCTATTCCTAAATCTTTTAATTTAACAACAAATAAGACTGCTACAGCAACCGGAATTAAAATGGATAGGATAATGATCCATTTATTATATTTTTTCTCAATTGGGCTATTTTCCATGAGTTTTAAATCTCTTTATTTTTTATGAATAAGTTAATCGCCTCAGACTACCTACTAAAGACTGTAGGCTCAAGACTAACTACCGTCCGTCTTTAACATTTCTCAGATACTCTGCAATCAATACCTTGATTTCATCTTCCAGTCTGGCATTGGCCTCTTTGTTATCGGCTTCATAAATACCACGAATGCGGTGCAGGTTATCGATAAGCAATATTTTGTTACTGAAAATGAAGGTAGGCTTTGTACGGGAATCATCTTCAATTACATCAAGCAATAAGCCATTTTTAATTAGCGGATAGGTTTGTGAGGTATCTCCGGCTAAAAAATCCCACTTACCTTCTATTGCTTTAAAGCTGGCAGCAAAATCTTTAATCTTACTTTGATCGGCCGGATCTACTGATAAACTTAAAAATTTAACCAACGGTTTCTGTTCGTAACCATCTGATAGCTGTTTAATATACTGACTGGTTTGCTGGTTACCGGCTCCGGTATGGAATAAGTTTAAGACTACAATCTTATTCTCGAGCGATTTCCAGCTGATGGTATCGTTATGTTGGTTAACCAGTTTAAAATCCGGAATCTGATGATAGATTGTATCGGGTATTTTCTTCCCCTTTACACTGTGAAATGTAGTGGCCACAATCTTCTTGCCATAGATTGGTAAACTCTTATACCTGTTTTTGGCAAAGTGGGGCAATAAGTAAAAAAATAAAAATCCCGGTATAGCTAAAATGCTTACCAGGATTAATACCTTTTTTATAGGGCTTCTTTTCATTAATGGCTCATCATGTGCAGGTTTAAAAACCCACCTTCTATTAGCATTAAAACAATAAAGTAAATGATGAAAATGAATGAAACTGTTAATGCTAACTGCAAGCCCAGTTTTTCGAATTTTAAGTGCATAAAGTAAGCTACAATATAAAAAGCTTTTACAAGTGTTAAAGCAATGTAAACATAGTTACCAACGTGTTGCGACATATGACCACCTGGTATTGCCCAAAGTGCGATCATAAATTCGATAGCTGTAATTAGCGATAAAATACCTGCTACTTTCCAGATTTTTGCTTTATTCATGCCTGCATGTTCTCCATGCTCGTGGCCTTCTGTTGTATGTGCGTGTTCTGACATGTTAAATATTTTTTTTCGTTGAAATTAAACCAAATAGAAGAATGTAAATACAAATACCCACACTAAATCTACGAAGTGCCAGTATAAACCCACTTTCTCAACCATTAAATAATGCCCCCTTCTCTCGAAAGTACCATTAATGGTCATGATTAAGATAATGATGTTAATTACCACACCACTAAATACGTGGAAACCGTGGAAACCAGTGATAGTGAAGAATAAATTCGCAAATTGTTGTGCAGCTATCAAAGATACTGGTCCGTCAAATAAATGCTTTAATTCCTCAGCAGATGGGATATGTCCCCACCAAAAACCTTCGTGGTGTAAGTGCGTCCACTCTAAAGCCTGACAGCCTAAGAACATGAAACCTCCAACGATAGTAGCTACCATCCACCAGATTACTTCTTTCTTTGCGCGACGGTGGCCGGCTTCTACTGCCATAACCATCGTTACAGAACTTAAGATTAATATAAAAGTCATAAGGCCCACAAAAACCAATGGAGCACCACTATCTTTTATACCAGGTATAGATTGAAATACCAAATCAGGATCTGGCCATGTTAATTTAGAAAAACGCTGAGCGCCGTAGTAGATCAATAATGATGAAAATGTAAAAGCATCTGATAAAAGGAAAAACCACATCATGATTTTACCATATTCTACCGACCACGGAGAACGACCACCATTCCATGGCCCGGTTTTAACTTGATCTAATTGTGATACTGCATTCATTTGGAAATAGTATAATAGTTTGTTAACAAATTTAACGGTTCAAAAGTAAAAAAACATATAGATAAATCCATAGGATATCTATAAAATGCCAAAAAATAGAAGCGATTTCCATTCTGTACTGGCTCTTGGCAGCAGGAATATGCTTATAACTGCCTATTAATGCATTAATAATAAAGCCTACACCCGCAATAATGTGCAAAAGGTGCATGCCCGATACGACGTAAATAAAAGAAATTGCGGCGTTGTTACCCACCAGGGTGGCGCCTGTTCTTACCATACTACCCCATGCATTAAACTGCATCACACCAAAAGCTATGGCTAAGATTACAGTAACCCAAAGCAGGTTGCGTTGTAAGCTGAAATTAAGTTTTTTCAGGGCCCTTGCCGCTAAAAATAAAGTAACACTGCTGGCCAAAATCACCATGCTCGAGTAAATAAACGCATCGGGCAATATTAAACCATGCCCTTTACCTTTAGATGCGGCAAAAACCAGATAATAACTGGTAAAGCCCCCAAACATAATGGTAGATGATACTACGAATAACCAAACAATAAACTTTCTGGGTTTTGGATCAAATGTATCCTGGATTTTTTCCATTGTGATAACCATCAGTTATTTTGCTATAAAATTTAATAATAATCCGAGCTGTACAGCAGGGATGTAAAAAAATGAACAGAACATCACGCGCTTCGCATCAATCATTTCTCTGTTCATTAAAAGTTTAAATGCTAACCAGCTGAAAATAAAACCGGCAATTAGCGATAAGCCAGCAATGTAATAACCGCCAAAGCCATAAAAGGTAGGCAATAAACTTACTGGTATTAAAATCAAAGTACTTAAAAACGTAAGTAAAGCTGTCGCTTTATCGCGTTTTTTGGTAGGCAATAACCTGAAACCTGCCTTTTTATAATCATCATCCAATACCCATGCAATGGCCCAAAAATGAGGGAACTGCCATACAAACTGGATGAGGAACAAAATACCGGCAATGTAATAATCGATTTCATGAAACAGCTCGGCTTTTAAGCTGCCGAAGGCTGCCAGGTAACCAATAAGTGGTGGTAATGCCCCCGGAATAGCCCCAACAAAAACTGCTATTGGCGATTTCCTTTTTAAAGGTGTATAGGCAAAAGCATATAATAAAATGGAGAATACCGATAATAAACCCGTTTCTAAATTCAACTTACCCAATAACCAGGTGCCTACAAACGACATAAACACACCTAATATCAAACCCTGTCCGGTAGTCATCCTACCCGCTGGCATTGGCCTGTCTTTGGTGCGCGACATCAGTTTATCCAGGTCCTTTTCTATAATCTCGTTAAAGGTATTGGCAGCTGCAGTAACCAAAAAGCCACCTGCAATTAAAATCAGCCAGTTTCCCCAATCTATGCTGGGAATATGGCCCCTGCCTACCTGCATTTTCTGTCCGATCAGAAAAGAGATCGATGCAGAAAACACTACCGTAAACGATAGCCTGAATTTGATGAGTTTAGAAAAATCTGAAAAAAATTGTTTCAATTCCCTTAAATATTATTGTTTATATGTACTGGTACGATATACCAACAGGTACAGATAAAATTGTAAACTAAATAGTAGCGTAGAGAACAAAATATGTAACGCCTGCGCAACCGGAGGAAAAGCAATGTATGCTAAAGCTAAACCACTTAACAACTGAACTAAGAGCGTAATTAGAATAAATCTGGCCGTTAACAATGGAGCTGCTTTGCCGCTAAAACGGTCGGTAACCATTTTATAAACCACCGCATTGGTGATCACTACCAGTATAGCCAGATCGCGGTGATAAGAAAAGATGCTTCCAACTTTCGAAATCCAGCTAGCCTTTGCACCATATCCGAGCGATTTTGCGATTACATCTACCGCCTCTCTAACATCTGTACCAATAACTATTTGTACAAGGCTAATAATCAGCGTAAAGAACAAAAAGCCTTTTAGCCACAGTATGCGGTACATAATTACCGAAGGTGCCTTGTTTAGCTGTTTCGCATAATTGTAGGTATAAATGGAAATAGCCAGAATAACCAATGCCAAAAGCATATGTACTGTTACCACCCACTGCGCCAGATTAGTAGATACTACGATTGAGCCTAACCAACCCTGATAGCCCACTACAAAAATATTGAGTATGCTTAATACAATGATGCGTTTAGCAGTTTTCCTATATGTAAAAGAACAAATGGCTGTTAGCAGTAAAAAAATCCCTGCAGCAACACCAGCCAAACGGTTCAGATATTCGGTCCAGGTTTTGGCCGGATTAAATTCTTCGGGAATGGTGATGCTTTTATCGTGTCTGATACTATCTGCCAGTGCTACTTTGCCCATACTTTCGAGGTATTTGGCAAATTTTTCGTTTTTCTTTAGCCTTCCTGCTACATACTTTTCTTTGTAATTGGCCGGAAGCTGAGATACATCGGTTGGTGGAATATAACGGTCGAAACATTTTGGCCAATCCGGACAACCCATGCCAGAGCCTGTACTGCGCACAATACCGCCGGCAAGTATAACCAATAGTGTAACTACGATGGTTATCAGATTAATTTTAATGAAACGTTGTTCTGATCCGCTGACCATATCTCTGTTAAGATGAAAAGGGTATCCGGATAAGCAGAAACTTAATCAGATACCCCTTCTAAATTTTATTTAAAGCTTTAAACTAGCCTTTATTTTCTGCAACCGGATTGGCTAATTCCCATTCCTGTTGAATTTTTTCTGCTTCAGCATTTCCTTCAAAATCGTGAGGTAAGTTAGAGCTCATGGTTTGAGAGAAAGGAACAGTTTGCGGAATAAAATCTGCATCATGTCCTGGTTTGCTATAATCATAAGGCCATCTGTAAACAGTTGGAATTTCTCCTGGCCAGTTACCATGTAAATGTTCTACTGGTGCAGTCCACTCTAATGTATTGGCTTCCCAAGGGTTTTGAGGAGAAACTTTTCCTTTAAAGATTGAGTAGAAGAAGTTAAATAAGAACGCAACTTGTGCCAATGCAGCCATAATAGCAGCCCAGGTAACAAATACGTTTACAGTTAACCATTTTTTCATAAACTCGAACTCAGTAAATGCATAGTAACGACGTGGTACACCATCTAAACCTAAGAAGTGAAGCGGGAAGAATACCAGATATGCGGCGATGAAAGTTAACCAGAAGTGTAAATATCCTAGTTTAGCGTTCATCATTTTACCGAACATTTTAGGGAACCAGTGATAAACACCTGCAAGCATACCAAAAATCGCTGCTGATCCCATTACCAGGTGGAAGTGGGCAACTACGAAATAAGTATCGTGTAAGTTAATATCTAAAGATGCGTTACCTAAGAAGATACCGGTTAAACCACCAGAGATAAAGAATGAAACTAAACCGATAGCGAATAACATGGCCGGAGTAAAACGGATATTACCGCGCCATAAAGTAGCCAGGTAGTTAAATGTTTTTACCGCCGATGGTACCGCAATAATTAAAGTAGTGATCATAAATACACCACCCAATAACGGGTTCATACCGGTAACAAACATGTGGTGACCCCATACGATAAATGATAATACGGTAATACCAATTAAAGAGTAAACCATCGCGTGGTAACCGAAGATCGGTTTACGTGAGTTTACCGAGATTACTTCAGATGAAATACCTAAAGCCGGCATAATTACGATGTATACCTCAGGGTGACCTAAGAACCAGAATAAGTGTTGCCATAAAATTGGAGAACCACCTTCGTTTGGTAAAATATCAGTACCCATTACGATATCCGATAAATAGAAACTTGTTCCGAAACTACGGTCGAAGATCATTAATACCACACCCGCAACTAATACAGGGAATGATAAAATACCCAAAATAGCAGTTAAGAAGAATGCCCAGATAGGTAAAGGCATTTTCCAAAGGTCCATACCTTTAGTACGCATGTTTAAGATTGTACTTACGTAGTTAATACCACCCATTAATGATGATGCTACGAAAAGTACCATACTGATTAACCACAAGGTCATACCCAAACCCGAACCTGGCATAGCCTTCGCTACTACTGATAATGGCGGATAAACTGTCCAACCACCAGATGCAGGACCTGTTTGAATAAAGAATGATGACATCATGATCACACAGGCCATAAAGAAGAACCAGTATGAAAGCATGTTCAAGAATGGCGAAGCCATATCTCGTGCACCAATTTGTAATGGAATTAATAAGTTACTAAATGTACCACTCAATCCGGCTGTTAGTACAAAGAATACCATGATGGTACCGTGAATGGTTACCAATGCCAGATAGAAATCGGCTTTGATACGACCGCCTTCAGCCCATTTACCTAAAAATGTTTCTAAGAAAGGGAAATTTTTATCTGGCCAGGCCAATTGGATACGGAATAAAATAGATAAGCCCATTGCTATTACCGCCATAATAATACCGGTAATTAAAAACTGCTTGGCAATCATTTTATGATCCATGCTAAAGATGTACTTTGAAATCAAAGTCTCTTTATGATGCCCATGATCAGCGTGATCGTGATTGTGTTCGTCGTGTAATGCTATTGTTGACATAATTCGTTCGCTCCTGCTTAATATTATTTATTTAAAGCCATTTGGTTAGTTTTAGCAGCTGCTGAATCTGTAGCTGCTGAATCTGCTACTGCTTTTACAGGTGCAGGTGCCACTGGCAAATTAAATTGTTTTCTTAAATCATCATTTAAGTATGTTTTCTGTTCAGCTATCCAGGCTTTGTAGTCAGCCTCAGAAACTACACGTACCACTTTTTGCATGTTGTAGTGACCAGCACCGCAAATTTTAGCACAGAAGAAAAGGTACTTAAAGTTAGGATCGTTTGTTTCTTGCTGCATCTCTGCAGTTGTTTTAGTAGGCGTAAACTCAAAGAAAGTTCTCATACCAGGTACAGTATTTAACTGAACCCTGAAATGCGGCATGTAAAAACTGTGAATTACATCTTTACTGGTTAAGATTAACTTAACTGGTTTTCCTACCGGAATAACCATTTCGTCAGCCATCTCATCATCGCGAGAGTTTAAATCTTTAAAGTCGATACCAAGTGGGTTAGTAGCTGTAGTTAATTTGTAGTTTTTAGCACCTACAACACCATCAGCTCCAGGATAACGGATAGACCATTTAAACTGCTCAGAAGTTACTTCAATTTGTAAAGGTTTGTTATTTGGATCTTCAACTTTAAAGAAGATTGATCTCCAGGTTAAGAAACCCATTAATACCAATACTGTTAATACTAAAGCCGGAACAATAGTCCAGATTTTTTCGATGGTATTGTTATGCGGATAGTAGTAAGCTTTTCTTTTTGCAGAATATTTGTAGATATAAGAAAATCCGAATAATAAGATGTGTGTTACTACAAACACGATTGTAGTGATGATCAATGTTAAATTGAACATCTCATCTATTTTCTTTCCATGTTCTGATGCTGCATCAGGAA
Source organism: Pedobacter kyungheensis (assembly GCF_000812965.1). Taxonomy (GTDB): domain Bacteria; phylum Bacteroidota; class Bacteroidia; order Sphingobacteriales; family Sphingobacteriaceae; genus Pedobacter; species Pedobacter kyungheensis. The sequence goes on along the minus strand of NZ_JSYN01000002.1, from coordinate 454,645 downwards.
GTAACATTGCACCGTGCACGGTATACTCCCAATATACACCATATAAACCCAACACCAAGAACAAGGCAAATAAACTTGCATGTACCCTGTTCCAGTTAATGCCAACAGGTTTACCTTGTGCTTCGCGGCTTAATTCATATACCCTTATCGATTTACCGATAATTGCAATGAATAAACATACGGCAAGGAAAATCAGTACGTAAAATATTACCGATTTATAAACCTCGCCCATATCAACCTTCGGTGCCGCGGCAGCACCTGCTGCTGCATCTTGCGCAAATACGCTAGTGTTTGCAAAAACAGTAAGTAATACTGCTAAAGCTGCGGTCGTTTTATTCGTTATAAACTTTCTTAAACTCATTTTCTTAAAAGTAGTACGCTGTACTGCTAATTATAATAATAACTAAATATTTGCTCTATCTTATCACCATTACAGTTGATGATGCAAACTTTCTTGTAATAATGGGTGATTCTTTGCAATCAAAGGCTTTTTACTCAATGCCGATAAAACGGTAAAGGTAAACAATCCTACGAAACCTACTGCAGTTCCGATTTCAACAATTCCGAAACCATTGTGGCCATCTTCTACTGCACCTGGCATAATCATCTGGTAGTAATCTACCCAGTGACCTAACAATACCACGATAGAAACGAATAATAATTTGGCATCGGTTCTTTTGTTATCTCTATCCATTAACAATAACACTGGCGCTAAGAAGTTCATTGCAAGGTTTAAGAAAAACCAGAATTTGTAATATTCAAAGCGTTTGAAGAAATATACAGTCTCCTCAGGCATGTTTGCGTAGTAGATTAATAAGAACTGAGCAAACCATACATAAGTCCAGAAGATTGAGAAACCAAAAATAAACTGGCCTAAGTTGTGTAAGTGACTGTTGTTAACCCATTGCATGTAACCAGCTCTTCTTAACAAGATCAGGATAATAGCAATAGTTGCTAAACTGCTTACCCACATGGCGGCGAAGTTATACCAACCGAACATGGTTGAGAACCAGTGCGCCTCTAAAGACATCACGGTATCGAAAGCAAAAACAGGAGTTGTAAATCCGTAAATAACTAAGAAAATACAAGCGTTTTTGAAGCTTTTTCTGTAAGAGTTTAAACCACCTGCTAAATCTTCGTTATAAGAAAGTTTAACAAAAAGCATCGAGAAAATGCTGTAAACACCTAAGAAGATTACCTGACGACCTAAGAAGAAAGGTACGTTAAGGAATACCGATTTACCAGCAATGATTGAGTCATAGTTCGGACTGCTTGGATCAGTTAATCCATCAGCATTCCAGTGGTGGTATAAATTATGTGTAAATAAACCTGCCGAAATAACTACAACAAGTATTACAGCTGCTAAAGGCAAGGTTTTTGCCATAGCCTGTGGTACACGTAAAATAGATGCAGACCATCCTGCCTGCGCTACATATTGAACAGCAAGGAAAAATGTACCCGACATACAAACGCATGCAAAGTAATATGCCATAAGCAACAGGTTGGCAAAAGTACGCTCGTGCATTACTTTATCGCCAGCTAAGAAACCGAAGAGTACAGCAGCAATACCAATAACGATACCAACTATACTTAAGGTTTTTACTTTTCCTGTAAACTCAAACTGTTCACTAAAATTAATATTGTGAGTTCCCATTTATATTCTGCTTTACTTATTGTTGTTTTTGTAATTCCTGAACATACATCACTACTTTCCAACGATCAGTTGGTGAAATTTGTGAAGCATGCGAGCCCATATTATTTACACCGTATGTAATGGTGTGGTAGATTTTACCAGCTGTAAGCGCTTTCATTTCTCCACCTCTTGATGAACTTCCAGAGAAGTATGAAGGTACACCACTAAATTTCTCAATTTTAACCAGGTGTCCTTGTCCGTCTCCTTTTGTTCCGTGGCATGGGCTACAGAAAACGTCGAACAAATGCTTACCCTGAGCTAAATTTACAGTATCAACCGGTAAAGGGTTAACCATGCTCACTCCTGCTGCTTCGTATCCTTCTTTAGTATTAGGAAACTCATCATACTCTGTAAAACCTACAGGTTTAGTATGTGCTGGTGGCAATTGTGCCGTTTTACCATCTTTAAAATTCTTGTTTGGTTGGTCCGGATTGTAAGCAATCGGATCATACATGTTTCTGGCATATTCTAAGCCAGTACTGCGTTTATCTCTACAAGCAGAAAAGGTAGCTGCAAAAGCGATAGCTAAAAACGCTGTGTAAACAAATTTATTCTTATTCATAGCTAATGTACTTCCTTTCATTATACTTTACTTCTAAAGCACCTGCATCTTTTAATAATCCATCAATTACCGTGTGTGCGGCGTTGTCTTTTGCATCAACTGCAATTACAAAGCGATCATCAGTAGCACGTAAATCCATCACCCTTGGTGCTCTTCCCGGAAATAAGTGTGTAGAAGCGTAGTAAGTTAACACCATACCGAAAGCACAGAATAATACTGTAAGCTCGAACATTATCGGAATAAAATCCGGCAATGCAAATGATGGTTTACCACCGATGTTTACTCTCCAATCGATAACTGCGCAGAAATAAATCAAAGCGAATGCACAGCAAGTACCGGTAATACCAAAGCAAAATGCTGCGATATCGATTCTAGATCTTTTAATTCCTAATTTGGCTTCTATTCCGTGTATAGGCATTGGAGTATATACATCATAAATGCTGATGTTATTTTCCTGAAGTTTCTCGATGCCATGCATCATTTCATCAGGATCGCCAAAGCTGCCTAAAATATATTTGATATCACTCATTGTTATATTTTTGCGTAATCTTCTTGTTTAACACTATCAAATTTTTCTAAAGACTCTATGTACTCAGCTACATATTCTTTATTCTCGTGCCCTTCTTTAATCTGTTTCATTTTAGCCTGCTCACTTGCAGATTTCAATAATAATTTAACCTCTGCGATAGCGATTGATGGCAATACTCTCAAGAACAATAAGAATAAGGTAAAGAATAAACCAATCGAACCTACGAATACACTGATATCAACCCAGGTTGGATAGAACATGGCCCAGCTCGATGGAATATAATCGCGGTGTAGTGAAGTAACGATAATTACGAAACGCTCGAACCACATACCTACGTTTACTACGATCGATAAAATCCAGGTAGCTTTGATGCTTAAACGGATCTTTTTGAACCATAATAACTGTGGAGAGATTACGTTACAAGTCATCATCATCCAGTAAGACCACCAGTAAGGACCAGTAGACCTGTTGATGAAAGCATATTGCTCGTACTCAGAACCTGAATACCAGGCAATGAAGAACTCAGTTAAGTAAGCAACACCTACGATTGATCCGGTTAAGATGATGATTTTGTTCATCGACTCGATGTGGAACATGGTGATGTAATTCTCTAAACCTAATACTTTACGTGCAACCAATAATAAGGTTAATACCATCGCGAAACCTGAGAAAATCGCACCTGCCACGAAGTATGGAGGGAAGATGGTAGTGTGCCATCCAGGAATTACCGAAGTTGCAAAGTCCATTGATACAATGGTGTGTACCGAAAGTACAAGTGGTGTAGAAATACCTGCTAAGATTAACGACACCGCTTCGAAACGTTGCCATGTTTTAACGCTTCCACTCCACCCGAAAGAGAAGATAGAATAGATTTTTCTGCGGGTACCTACTGCACGGTCGCGGATGGTTGCAATATCTGGTAATAAACCTGTGTACCAGAATAATAATGATACAGAGAAATAAGTTGAGATTGCAAACATATCCCATACCAATGGTGAGTTAAAGTTTACCCAAAGCGAACCAAACTGGTTTGGTAAAGGTAAAACCCAATAAGCTAACCAAGGACGGCCCATGTGCGATACTACATAAGTTGCGGCACAGATTACGGCGAAAATTGTCATCGCCTCAGCCGAACGGTTGATTGAGTTACGCCAGTTCTGACGGAAAAGTAATAGTACAGCCGAAATTAGCGTTCCGGCGTGACCGATACCTACCCACCATACGAAACCGGTGATATCCCATGCCCAACCTACTGTTTTATTTAAACCCCATGATCCGATACCGTTCCAGAAGGTGTAACTTACAGCTACTACCCAAAGTAAAGCACCTAATGAGGCAACGATGAAACCAATCCACCAAGCTTTGTTTGGCTTATTTTCTACTGGCATCAAAATATCATCCGTAATTTTTGCATACGTGATATTATCGCCGGTAATTAATGGTTCTCTAAGTATTGATTCGTTATGTCCTGACATAATTTGTATTTTCTTTATACTAAAGCTTACGCTTGTACTGTTGTATCTGTATTTCTAATTTTTGTCATGTAGCCGATACCTGGTTTCACATTGATTTCTTCTAATACGTAGTAGATACGCTCAGAACGCAATGCTTTTGAAACCTCTGAATTAGGATCGTTTGCATCACCAAATACAATTGCATTTGCTGAACAAGCTTCCTGACAAGCCATTTTAATATCGCCATCTTTTAATGGACGTTTTTCCAATTTAGCCTGTAATTTACCACCTTGGATACGTTGGATACACATAGAGCATTTCTCCATAACACCACGTGAACGTGTGGTTACATCAGGATTCAATACCAATTGGGTAAACTCGTTATTTAAATAGTTATCGAAACGAGAATCATTCCAGTAGTTAAACCAGTTGAAACGACGTACTTTGTATGGACAGTTGTTTGCACAATAACGTGTACCTACGCAACGGTTATAAGCCATGTGGTTTAAACCATCACTTGAGTGTACTGTTGCCAATACCGGACATACAGTTTCGCAAGGTGCGTGGTCACAGTGCTGGCACAACATCGGTTGGTGAACAACTGAAACGTGATCTAAGTCTTCTAATTTTGCAATTTCTTTCTCTCTGGTTACATCGCCATCCTTAGTTTCGTAGCTATAGTAACGGTCGATACGGATCCAGTGCATCTCACGACGACGACGAACCTCATCACGACCTACAACCGGAATGTTGTTTTCTACGTTACAGGCAACAATACAAGAACCACAACCAGTACAAGCATTCAAATCGATTGCCATAACCCAGTTGTTACCTGGTTTTTCATATTGATCCCAAAGATCGTAATCTTTATGCTCGCCTTTTTCGTTACCAGCACCAGCATTTTTTAAGTACTCTTTAAAAGTAGCTTCTTTAATTACTGCACGGCCTTCGAAAGAGTGGTGAGTTTGTGTTTGAGCCAATTCGTAGTACCCGCCTGTTGGGGTAATGGTTACTGAAGTAGCATATTGCATTGTTCCGTTAACGAAAGAAACAAAAGGGAAAGCATTTTTACCTACATCGTTACCCGCTTTACCAGTTTTGGTACGGCCATAACCCAATGCAATAGATGCGGTTCCTTGTGCTTGTCCTGGCTGGATCAATACCGGAAGTTCTATTGAATATCCGTTGCTTCCTTTTACAGTTACAACATCAAATTCTTTAACTTTTAATTTTTCTGCAAATTTTGGTGCAATGGCAACAAAGTTATCCCAGGTTACTTTAGAAACCGGATCAGGTAACTCTTGTAAGAATGCATTGTTAGCATTTTTACCATCACGCATCGGGATGTTTTCATAAACCTGTAATTCTACTTCTTTAGCCAAAGCTTTGCTGCTGTTGGTAATTGAAGTAGCTACTGCAGCTAACGATAATGTGAAGCTATAAGCACCAGCAGTTTTTGCTGTTGTGGTAACTACACCTTTTTCTAATACCTGTTCCCATTTCAAGCCTGCAGCTGGTAATACTTTAGCTTCCCAGTTGCTGCGTACAAACTGATAGTAATCTTTAACAGGAGCATCAGCCCAGGTTAATAAACTCTCTTCTGCCTGACGGCTATTGAATACCGGGTTAATTGTTGGCTGAACGATAGAATAATATCCTTCGTAAGCGTTAGCATCACCCCACGATTCTAAGTAGTTGTGGTTAATGGCAATTGCATCGCAAAGCGAAGCTGTTTCATCAGCACGGTCTGAGAATGAAATTTTTGCCGGAACTTTAGCTAAAGCATCAGTAAATGCTTTTGGATTTGCTGCGTCGTAAGCAGGGTTGCTGTTTAAGAATAAAACTGCAGCAACTTCACCACGTCCCATTTCAGCAACTAAGCCATTAAATTCGGCATCGTTACCAGCATATAAGTAGCAAGGGTTATCTAAATCGATAGTAGTACCATAACTTCCGATAGCGGCATTAATAGCATTTACCAGGATTTGAGTAGAAACGTCGTTCGAACCACAAACTACTAAACCTTTACCTTTATTCTGTAATAATTCTTTAGCAACTAATTTAATTACTTTATCAGCAGTTGCATTGTTACCTAAAGTTCCACCTGGTAAAGCCTGACCAGTAATTGCATTATATAAAGCAATTAAAGCAGGACCTTCTTCCGATAATTTAACCGGAACACGGGTATCGGCATTGGTACCAGTTAAGCTCATTCCACCTTCGAACTGAATGTGGCGGCTCATTTTTTTATTTTCTAACGATTTGTAGTTACGGTTAGCCGTGTATTGAGCAGTAAATTCTTCACCACTAATCCAGGTACCTAAGAAATCGGCACTGAAACTTACAATTAAATCGGCTTTATCGAAGTTATACTTTGGTAAAACAGCTTTACCAAAACTGTTTTGGTTTGCCTGGATAATACCTGTATAAGAAACAGCATCATACTGAACCAATTTGGCAGCAGGATATTTGGCCACAAACTGAGCAATTGCTGCGTTAGTTGACGGGCTGTTTACTGTTGAGGCTACGATACGGATTTTTTTACCTGAAGCCTGTGCTTTTGCCAACTCGCCTTTTACAAAGCTGTCGATTTTTGCCCAGGTAGTTTCTTCAGTCTGACCACCTTTTACTAAAGCTGGTGCTTTTAGTTTAGATACATCGTATAAATCTAATACTGAAGCTTGCGCTCTTGCATCGGTACCGCAATTGTATAAACCTGCATTTGGATTCGGTTCAATTTTAATTGGGCGCCCCTCTCTTGTTTTAACTAAAATACTCTGGCCATTGAAGCTTGAAGTATAAAAGTTAGGAATACCTGGAGTAACCTCTTCAGGTTTTACCAGATAAGGGATTGATTTTTTTAACGGTGTACTTTGGCAGGCTGCTAATGTAACCGCACCTAAACCAAAGCCTAACGCCTTTAAAAAGTCGCGGCGTGGGGTAACGGTACTTAACCCTGCTTCATTTAAAACATCTTCTATTGGAAGTGGCTCGGCGAATTCGTTTTTGTTATTTTTAACAAAATCCGGTGTATTGTTATACTCCTCTAAGCCTTTCCAGTATTTTTTATTGCTTTCCATTTAAGCTATATTACTGTGTATCGAACGTTTTTACTAAACTCTAATCTATTAATAGTGGCACTTACCACACTCTAAACCACCCAATAACGCTGGGGTAATTTTCTCGCCTTTTTTAATTTTTTCGTGCGCTTCGATAACCTTAGCGTAGAAAGCATTGTTTTTCTGACCAGAAATATCTGTTTCTTTATGGCAGTTAATACACCATTTCATGGTTAACGGAGAATACTGATAAATTTCTTCCATCGTATTAACCGGACCGTGACAAGCGAAACAAACAGGTTCATTTGGTTGTAATCCTTTTGCTTGACGAATTGCATCTTCTGCAACTACCACGTGTTGAGAGTGGTTGAAGTAAGCAAAATCAGGTAGATTGTGTACACGTACCCACTCCATTGGTTTCGATTTACTCTCGTCGTATTTCTGTGTTTCAGGATCGTAACCTAAAGCACTGTAGATTTTTTTGATCTCAGGAGAAATCTCGCCATCATATTTATCTCTTGCCTGTACCGCTTTGTGGCAGTTCATACAAACGTTTAATGATGGAATAGATGCATTTTTAGATTTAAATGCTCCAGAGTGGCAATACTGACAATCGATCTGATTGATACCAGCGTGCAGCTCGTGAGAGAATTTAATTGGCTGAACTGGCTGATAACCTGTGTGAACACCGGTATTCCACATACCCATCCAACCGAACGAACCTAAGCAGATAATTAGACACAAGATGAAGAACATTACAAATTTCTTGTTTTTGAACATCTTGCGCACACCTACTTTTAATGGCACATCTTCTTCAATTTCGATACCTTGTTTTTGTAAAATCAAACGCTCTAATAATTTAGATGCGCGACCTAAAATTACAAGGATAACAATAGCTACAATTACAATAGCTACGATACCTGCAATTGATAAACCTGAAGTGGTTTCATCTTTTGGAGCTGCAGCTGCTGCCGCATCGCCAGTTGGCTTTGGCTCGCCTTCTTTAATGTAAGCTAAGATATCTTTTACTTTTGCTTCATCTAACTCAGGGAAAGTAGTCATTGGTACTTTACCATTATCGTTAAATAATTTAACCGCAGCCGGATCGCCTGCAGCAATCATAGCTGCGTTGTTTGGAATCCATTTTAACAGGAACGCTTCAGGGTGACGATCGCTTACTCCAGTTAATGCCGGACCAACAACTTTGTGATCTAACGCGTGACACGAAGAACATTTTGCTTTGAAAAGCGTTCTTCCTTCTTTAGCATCCTGCGCATTTACGGTAGAAACCGCTATTACGGAAATTGCTGAAAACACGAATAACGACTTCCAAACGCTTTTTAAAATCATCGAGATATCTCTCATAATGAACACTTTATACTTATTTAATTTACTTTTTGTTGTGAAATTGATGCCTGAGCCCAGATAGCCCCATCAAAACTTGAACAAAAGTATAACTTATTAATAAATCCCATGACATAATAGTGACTGGAAATACAATTTATAATCATTCTAAACAAATGCTGATTTGAGCCGCTGAGGCAATAAAAATGCCCATTTTCGATACAGAATCTCAAATGGGCATACCAAAAACCAATTTGGTTTATTTATTTCTTGCCATTATTGTTTTAATATCCACGCAAACATTAAGGGTGCTACGATTGTTGCATCACTTTCTACGATAAATTTTGGCGTATGAATATCCAGTTTACCCCAGGTAATTTTTTCGTTTGGCACAGCGCCAGAATATGAGCCGTAAGAAGTGGTCGAATCTGAGATCTGACAGAAATAACTCCAAAAAGGAATATTTTCCATTTCCATATCCTGATATAACATTGGTACTACGCAAATCGGGAAATCGCCGGCAATACCACCGCCAATCTGGAAGAAACCAATTCCTTTACCTTCTGAGTTTTTAACATACCAATCGGCAAGCCAGCCCATATACTCAATACCGCTTTTCATCGTTGTAGCTTTGAATTCGTTTTTGATTACATAAGAAGCAAAGATGTTACCCATAGTCGAATCTTCCCATCCTGGTACCACAATTGGTAAATTCTTTTCAGCCGCAGCCAGCATCCATGAGTTTTTAGGGTCAATTTCATAGTATTGTTCTAAAACGCCACTCAACAACATTTTGTACATAAACTCATGCGGAAAATATCTTTCGCCGGCATCATCTGCATCTTTCCAGATTTTGTGGATGTGTTTCTGCAAACGACGGAAAGCTTCTTCTTCCGGAATACAGGTATCGGTAACGCGGTTATAATGGTTCTCTAACAAATCCCATTCATCCTGCGGACTTAAGTCGCGGTAGTTAGGTACACGTTTATAGTGAGAATGTGCAACCAGGTTCATAATATCCTCTTCTAAATTGGCACCTGTACAAGAAATAATGGCCACTTTATCCTGGCGAATCATTTCAGCAAGTGAAATACCCAATTCTGCAGTACTCATTGCACCGGCAAGTGTGATCATCATTTTTCCACCCTCATCCAAATGCGTTTCGTATCCTTTAGCCGCATCCATCATTGCCGCTGCATTAAAATGGAGGTAATTACGCTCCATAAACTGAGATATTGGTCCTCTAGTATTGCTCATTTCGTTTTGTATTGTTTGCCGCAAAAATAGGTATTTAGGCCGAAAGGTTAAAACGTAAATGCGTTTAGCGTTTGGCAGGCTACGGTTGGCGTTTGTGAACAATACGAATTAGCGTTCTCCTCAGCAATCGTCATCATCACCGTGAGCGGAATCGAAGGATCTTTTTGAGATAACACATATATATAAGGTATACCTTATTTATAAGGAACAATAATCAAGCACCAATTATCAATAACCAATGACCAGAGACTAATGAACCACCTCAGTTTACAGTTGGCAGTTTGCAGTTTGAATTACCAATGAACAAATGACCAATGAACCAATCAGTTTGGAGTTAAGCGTTTGGCGTTTGGAGCCAGTTAACCACTTCAGTTTACAGTTGGCAGTTTGCAGTACTAATGAACAAATGACCAATGAACCAATTAGCTTGGAGTTGAGCGTTTGGCGTTTGGAGACAGTTAACCACTTCAGTTGGCAGTTTGCAGTACCTATGAACAAATGACCAATGAACCAATCAGTTTGGAGTTGGGCGTTTGGCGTTTAGAGTCAGTTAACCAATTTAAACCGTTAACCAATTAACCAACTTATAACTAAATTTCCTTTTCTTTGCACCAATGAAAAAATATTATCTGATTATTTTACTTGCACTTGTTTCAGGAAGCTCTTTTGCACAAATGAAACTGATCAGGAAAATGCTCTCAAACGAAAAAGACACGACACGCAAGGCAAGCTTTTTGCCTTTACCGGCTTTTGGCTATAGTCAGGAAACTGGATTTGAATTTGGTGTTGGCGCTATTTACTCCTTTTATATAGATCGTAAAGATACGCTGAACCGCAGCTCCAATTTCGCACTGAATACCACCTACTCTACCAAAAAGACAGCTAATTTTATGCTTAAAGGCGATATGTGGAGCAAAGGGAATAAATATCACTTCATTGGCGATATCCGTTTTAAAAACCAGCCTTTTAATTTTTATGGTATTGGTAATAACGCCACAAAGGCTGATGAAGATAAATTAGATCAAAGGGTTTTTAAAACACTTTTTGATGCAGAAATGAATACCTTACCCAAAGCCTACACAGGTGTTTCATTGGGTTTTGAAAACTACCACTTTATCGATAAGGAAGCTGGAGGCATTTATACTACTAATCCCCGCATTTTAGATAAAGATGGCGGTTCGGTAGCTTGGATCGGCGTATCGCAAAGTTACGATACCCGCAATAGCAACAATTACCCAACCAAAGGTTTTTTTGGAAGGGCAACCTATCAATACGCCCCTGATTTTTTCGGCGGCGAAAGTTTCAATGGCTCACAAATAAAGCTTGACCTGCGTGGCTTCTTTAGCTTAGCCCCCAAAGTGGTTGTAGGCGTACAGGGATTATATTACACCATACAAAGCAAAAGCACTCCTTTTTATTTGTTACAGCAATTAGGAAACGACCAAATGATGCGCGGCTATTACAGCGGCCGTTACCGCGACGAAAACTTAATGGCAGCACAAGCCGAAATCCGCTACCGCTTTATGAACCGTTTTGGCATTGTAGCTTTTGCAGGTACAGGTAAGGTATTTAGCAATGGTCAGTTTAATGGCGACGGGTTAAAACCAAATTATGGAGTTGGAGGCCGCTACTTTTTTGATCCGGCAAAAGGCCTCAGCGTTAGACTTGATTATGGTATAGGTGAAAAATTACCAAATGAAAAACGCCAAAGCGGCTTTTACATCAGTTTGGCTGAAGCGTTTTAAAAGATGGAACGGGAATGATGTAAGATGGATAATGGAAAAAATCGCAATAGCCAAACCAATCTTACCTCTGCTTAAATGTCTTAGATGGTAAAAAACCATGCTACCCGTTCTGCGCTAATCAGCGAAATCTGCGGGAAACTTCTAAGTCCAGTTCATCTTTAATGTTTTTCCCATCATTAATTGTTTCTCTTTCGCTCCTCCTCATTACCTTGTTTAATTTCTTGTCGCTTAATTTTTTCATTGCCAAAATTATATCGTACCGAAAACCTTAACTGCCAGCTATCGTAATAATTGTGATATACCTGATTAATGCCGTTAATCAAACTGCTAAAACGATAGCGATCTGTTTTTAAAATATCGGTAGCTGCCAGGGCAATTTGCATTTTTTTATTGAGCCATAACGTTTTAAAGCCAATATCCAGATTGTATTGGCTCCTGCTTTTGTTTACCCCATCAACCGTAGGCCAGGCGTACCAGAAACTGATGTCGCCAAGCACAGTTTTCGATTGGTTAAAAATGAACTGGTTTGTACTGGCAAAATAAGCACCTAAGCCTGTTAAACGCTTTAAAGTTTGCGGCAATGCAGAATTAGCTACATTATAAAAAACATCGAGCTGACTGGTGTTCTCCCAAATCTTTAACGGATTAAGCACAATTGAATTGCTGAGCTGATAATGGTAGCCTGTAATAAAATTAACCGGTTTTGATGATTGGGTATTGGAAAGCGCATCTACAAAATTTACATCGTTATAGCCATCGGTGGTTTTGCTAAACGAAAAAGTGGTGGTGAATACCTGTTTGTAAATATGCATCAGGCTTATATTGTTATTGTATGATGGTTTTAAAAACGGATTACCTTCTGTATAAACATATTGGTTGCTGTACCATCGGAAAGGATTGAGTTTGCGATAAGGAGGCCGGTTAATTCGCCGGCCATAATTTACCGACCAAACACTTTCTTCGCTTGCCCGGTAATTAATAAAAGCAGTGGGAAACAACTGGAAATACCGGATCTGATTGCGCTCATTTAACGAAACACCATCAAGCTGCGTATATTCACCACGTAAACCGAATTGAAAATCCCATCGTTTAATAGTTTTACTTGTGTTAAGGTATAACGCCTGCGTATTTTCCCGGTACCTGAATAAATTACTTTGTTTTTCATCCTGGATATAGGTTCCTGCATTGCGTTTAAAAAAGTTAACATCACTCTCATTTTGGATAAAACTGGTTTTTCCACCAAACGATACTTTCAAAAAAGAATAAGGTAAATCGAAATCGGCCTTTAACGTATATAGGGCGATCTGCTGCTTACTGGCCGATAAATACTCGGCAAAAGAACCTGGAATAAGCTGTCCATTGGAGGAATAACTGGTATTATCAAAAAAACGGTTCTTATCATCATTGTACCTAAACCAGTCGGCATTAAATGTAAATGTTTTGCCGCTAGTATCCAGCAATTGTTTTAAATATATACCGGCAGAATGATAATGTGACCTGATTTTGGCATGGGCATTGGAGTTTAGTACTGAATCAATAAGATGTGCTGCTCCAAAAACCGAAGTATTGATCTGCTCTTCTGAATGAAAATTGGTAAGGCCACCAGCATAGGAGGCGCCAACAGTACTTCTTTTCGAAAACTGATAATCGAACCCTAACTGCCCGCTGGGTACTGTTCGAAAATTACGGTCTTTATTTACCACTTCCCACTGCTGCGCAGGATAGTAAATATTACTTTGCTCTACAGGCACTAACGAGCCTTTTCTGAAATTAAGATTGGTATACAGCGTAAGCTTATCTTTGCGATAATTTAAATTACCACCTGCAATAGCCGTAGCATAAGTGGCCTGATTTAATCCGGCATTTACCGAGCCTTTAAAACCATTGCCCAATGCTTTTTTGAGTACAATATTAATTAAGCCATTATTCCCCTGGGCATCATACTTAGCTGGTGGATTGGTTATGATCTCGATTTTTGCAATATTACCCGCCGAAATTGATTTGAGGTAATTTGACAAATCATCGTCCGCTAGCTGCACCAGTTTATCATCGATCATTACACTTACACTCCCCTTCCCTACCAGTGAAACTTTATCGTTTAAAACCCTTACTCCAGGCACTTTTGCCAGCAGTTCGAGTGCATCGGTACCGATAGCTGCTAAACTATTTTCAGCATTGAAAACGGTGCGGTCTATTTTCTGGGTGATTAAGGGTTGTTTAGCCTTTATCACAATCTCACCTAGCCTATTTGTTTCTTCGTTAAGCATTAAGTTGATAACCGTATCTGCCTTAACATTGAAAAGCTCATTTCTACTTACAAAACCAATTGCCGAAATCGTCAAAACATATTTATCCGGTTTTAAATGGCTAAAGTAAAAAGAGCCCAGGCTATCTGTTTGGGTATATTGATTTATCCCATTCCCACCCTTAAGTTTTATTGTGGCAAAAGATAAATAGCTGTGATTAGCCTTAAGTACGTTACCCGAAAGCCTGAACTGAGCATTAACACTTAACCCAATTAAAGTAAATAAAAGGATGCAGTAAATTTTGTTCATCTACAGGCTAAAAATTTCCTCCAGATAACCTGGCTTTCGAAGTTTTAAGATCCAGGTAAATACTATCCGCTGTAATCAGTTTATCAATTTTATCCGAAGAAGCAGTGGCCTTGTTGGCTAAAATTGTATTATTCACTTTATCGTAGGTAATTTTTGAACCTTTAAGCCTAACCCCATTGTATACAACCATAGCGTCTCCAAATAAATATATAATATTTTTGTCTCTCGTCATTTTAACTGAATCTTTAGCACGATATTCTACTTTTGCATCAGCTTCATTAATTGGCTGAGATAAAAGTGCATTTTTTAATTGTTGTTCTAATTCCTGTTTATTTGGTCTTTCTATTTTTCCGCTGCCCGACTTTGCTTTGAAAGTTCCATTTGTAAGATCAAAAACAACAATCGGGGCAGTTAAAGTGGTGCCCTCATCGGATTTCAATACCACATTCCTGGCAATCATTTTGTTATTGAGCTGATCCAATTCTACATATTTTGCCGTTAACCTGCTGTTCAGCAAATCAATTTCGGCATTCTCCATAATAGACACTTTCTGTTTTGCATTGCCTGTCATTTTAGAAAAGGAAATAATTTTAGGAACTATTGCTTTATTCAATGCTGCTCCGTCAGTGTTAATTTCTAAGGTTTTAATGTCTGGCTGTAAAACCAGATTATCCGAATCATACCAAACTTCTGCCTTATTAACTTTTGCCACAAAAGTATCTCCTGCTTTGTACGTTGTTTTTTTCATAATTTCAGGGTTGATGTAAACCCGATATTTTGTTCCATCTGCATTAAGGATAAAACCATCTATACGCGGGTTAACTGCCCCAAAACTATGCAGGCTTTCAATTTTACCAGAAATACTTTGTTTCCCAATCTTAGCAGCCTTTATTTTCAATGCCTTATACTTATCAGAATTCAACCAGGCTTCGTAAGCTCTCCCTAAAGAATCGGATACTTTTTGCCTCGCTGCAATTACCTCATCAGATGGCGTGGCTTTTTTATACTGCAGAATACCTGCTACAATTTTATCGGCAAGTAGAGTCTGTTTACCCTCATCTGTAATGAAATTAAAGTCAGATTTATGGGTTAAGTTTCCCAGTATAATCACAATACCAGGTTTAGCACTGCCATCTATTAATGCATTTTTTGTCGATTGTGGTTTATTGTTAACACTTATCCCCTCAATGTTTCGGATATTTTTATAAATCCAGTAAGTCATCGAGTTGGCCTTTGGTAATTTAAAATCACGTTCATAAGTACCGGAAGTAAAAAACTCAATGCCATTTTTAGTGTTGTTTCGGCCGGCATTTAACTGTAAGGAAATCAAACAATCGCCATTTACAGCTGCTCTTGCTTTAACATCTGGATTTTGGTCGGCTGTACGGGTAAGCACCACCTTTAAACCTTTTGCCTCTGCTGCAGTTTTTATTTTCTGGGCAATGGACAGGGTTAAGTCTTTCTCTTTTTTACCGCCAAACGTAGATCCGTAATCTGTTCCTCCATGAGCGGCGTCAATTACCAGGGTAAATGTTTTTTCCTGAACTGGTTCTTTTACTAAAACCGAGGTTACTTTAACCGTAAAACCCCAAATCAGCAGCAATCCGAGCGGCAACGCCAATAAATAACATAATTTCTTCATACTTCCAGATTTTTGATTGAACAACATTTTAATCCGATCCTTAACCGGGCTTTTAACAAAATTGTGGATCAGCGCATTGTTGGTTTTAGTTACCGCAAGCTGTAGTAACAAACTGGCATAAGCCTGATTGCCGAAACTGGCCGAAGTAATTTCATCAGCTTCATATTCGTGTACTTGCTCCAAAGCCTTATCATACAAATAAATTACCGGGTTAAACCATAACAGTGCTTTAGCAATCATAAGCAGTATCTTATCTGCCGAATGGTACTGCCGGGCGTGCACCTGTTCGTGTTTAAGCAAAACAGCTAAGTCGGCATCGCTGAGTTTATCTCCGTCAATAAACACATAATTAAAGAAAGAGCAATTGGTAAAACCGGTGGTTTTGGTAATCAACTTTAAGCCATCACTGTTTTGGGTGTATTTACGGGCATATTTAAGCAAGCTGAATAACCGCCAAAGGCAAATGAGCAGCAAAACAGCAGCAATAGTACCGTACGCATAAGGAATTAAACTTAACCAATCTATTTCGGGCTTTATCTCCGGTTGATATTCGACCATTATAGGCTGAATAAGTTTTACGGGCTCCTCAGCAGTTTTTACTTCAGGTAAGTTGGTTACAAGATCTGTCTCAGCTGCCACTGCCTCGCGTTTAACCTCGAAATGCAAAGCCGGAATTGCGAAACTCAGCAATATGGTGCCCAGCAGATAAAAGCGGTTAATTTTAAAGAAAGTAAGCTTTCTGAGTACCAGCAGGTAAAAACCGAAAAACAATACCGTACAGACTGTAACTTTAAGCAGATAGGTTAAGGCTTCCATAACTCTGTTTATTTAGCAGCCACGATTAGAAAATTCTACAAATCCATCCAGAATCAGGTTACTCATTCTGCGGATATTTTTTTCCTGACTGATATACTCCAGACTTTTTTGGTCAGCAATATTCCCCATTTCGATCACCACGGCAGGTGCTTTCGATTCGCGTAATAAATAGAGATTGGCTTCCTTTAAAGCACCTCTAACCGGCAGGCCTTCCAGCTTATTGAGTTTACCCAGAATACCTGTTCCAAATTCTTCTGCCAGTTTAATATTCTTGTTTAATTTAGAAACGTATACCTCTACGCCATTAAACGGAACACCTTCTCCAGTTTTTATGCCGGTGCTATGATGAATAGATATAAATGCGGTTACCGGTTGTTTTGGCAAACGATCGTGTAGGGCTAAATACTCGTCTTTCTCTCTGGTAAGGAGTACTTTAATTCCCCTTCTGGCAGCTTCCTCTTTTAAGATTTTAACCGCGCGTAAATTCAGGTCTTTTTCTTTCTGCCCGTCTAAAGCCGTAGGCGACACATCCTTGCCGCCATGGCCTGCATCAACAACCAATACCACTTCTACTTCTTTAAAGGCCCCCGGTGTATTTCGCTTAATAATCAGGTTATCTTTAAGGTAATTCATGGCATAAACATTGGGTTTTCGCGGTGCATCGGATGGAATTTCGGCACCAGCCAGTGTTTTTTCTACAATAATTTCTTTTCTGTTGATAAATGCCATGCAGCAGATCAACAATACAGGCACTATGGCTAAATAAGCCAGCTTTTTAAGCTTTGCATTTGGTTCTTTGTACAACATCATAATTCTATTTTTTAAGGGTAACTTACTGAAGCTATGGGTTGCAAGTTGTTTGGCTGGCATGGCCAGATTGAGCAGCAACGATGCATAAACATTTTTATCGGCTACGCGCGAGGTTTCCCGATCGGCCAGAAATTCGTGGTTATGATCGATGGCATTGCGCCAGAAATAAATAACGGGGTTAAACCAAAGGATGGCTGTTACCAGATTCGCCAATAGCTTATCTAAAGCATGCAGCTGTTTTACATGCACCGACTCGTGCCTGATTACCAGCTCACGTTCGCAGGCAGGGAGAGAAATATCGACGACAATGCGATTAAGGAACGAACAGTTTTTAATAGCCGAGTTTTTACCGACCAGAATAACCGAATCTTCCTCCGCCAACTTGTTTTTACGCAACTGATGCTTAATCCGGATCATCATAAAAACCATCCTGAAAGATAAAAGAATCAAAATAGTGAGGTATGCGCAAATAAGAATCAATTCCCAATTTAAGTTTTGAACCGGCTTTGCACCATTATCTATAAAATCCTGCTCTACAAAGCCATCATTTTTTGCATAAGTAACCTGATTTACTTCTTTATCAGCAGGCACTATTATTTCGCGTGCGTTTTCGATAGTCAAAGCAGGGATAAAAAAACTGAATACGAGCATTAGCAACAGGTAAGCCCTGTTGAGGTTAAAAAATGTTAGCCTGGCCAGCAAAAAATGATAAAGGGCAAAAAACAATGCTGTACATGCCGAAACCTTGAGGAGGTACATTAATATCATGGCCTGCTGTTTTGGTTAATTAACTGTTTAATTTCTTCTATATCTTTTTCACTTAGCTTTTCCTCTTTTACCATAAAAGACAAAAGGCTAGCTGGCGAATTATCAAAATACCCCGAAAACAGCTTGGAAAATGTAGTTTTAGCATATTCATCTTTCCCAATTGCCGGAAAATACTCGTAAGTTTTACCGTAAGCTTTATAGTTTACGTAACCTTTCTTTTCGAGCAAACGCACAATAGACGAAATGGTATTGTATGGTGGTTTCGGCTCTTCATCCAGTTCATCAATAATATCTTTCACAAATGCTTTTTGCAGCTTCCATAAAACCTGCATAATGCGCTCTTCTGCTTTGGTTAATTCTTCCATAACCAAATCTATAACTTATTTTTCAGTTTTACAACTTAAAAATAAGTTATACGACTGAAAAATCAGTTTACAAGAATCAACAATCTCACTATCAATGAAATAAAAATTATCAAAAAGATCAAATAAGAGATTATTCGTTGCAGTAGCAATCCAAAAATAGGATCGTCATTTCGACTGGAGCCAACCGGTTTTCTCCGGGGCGAAATGGAAAAATCTATCTATACAGATTTCTCGACTGCGTTGCACTCCGCTCGAAATGACGATCCCCTTAAAGCTTTCAAGATGACAGGAAAGGAGGAAAATAGATTTTTCCACGTCGCCCTACAGAGGGATGGATAAGCCTCGGTTACTTACTTAAACCCGCAACAGCATTGATGGTAAGTGCTACAATTACCGTATTGAAAATAAAAGCAATTAAACTGTGTAGCAGCGACAGTCTTCTAATGGTACGATCAGAAATTTCGACATCAGAAACCTGGAAAGTCATGCCTAAAACAAAAGAGAAATAGGCAAAATCAATAAAATCAGGTTCATCATCGCCCGGAAACTCCAATCCAGAGCCCCCTTTTTCTGATTTTATTTTACGCTTATCGCCATAGTACAAATGGGCATAACGCATGGTGAAGGTGGTATGCACTAAAAACCACGATAAAAACATGCCGAGTATGGCAATTACCAGATCGAGTGGCTCGATATCTTTATTAATGAGCAACAGCACTACTGCAAGCAAACCGGCAAAGGTAGAAACCACTACAATGGAGAAAATTTCGCCGCGGGTTTCATCCTGCATCCTGGCTTTTAAATGGGTTTCGGCTGCAGAGGTATGAAAAAACATGTACCAGTGGAGGCTAATGAGCACGAGGCAAAAAATATCCCACCCAAACATAATGTGCGTAAGGGCATCCATTTTACAAAGGAGCGATAGCAGGTAAGATGCAATCCCCGAAAAGAGGCTGAGCAGCAAAATAAAGAGTGCCGATCGTTTTTGAATACCTGCTAACTTCGGTTCCTGCATAAAGTTTAAAACTTAAGTTTAAAATGTTCTTTAGCCTGCCCCTTTTTAAAATAAACCAAACCAATCCAAAATAAATCGATGGTTACGGTAACATCAGGGTGGTTTTTAATTTCTGTCCAGGCTTCTTTCATCCCCTGGCTCCAGTAAATATCGTCAAAAATCAGCAATGAATTTTCGTTAACTTTTGGCAGGCACCATTTAAAATAATTCAGTGTGGCGTCTTTCCGGTGGTTTCCATCTATGTAAACGAAATCCAGGCTGGGCTGATGCGCGATAATATCGGGTAAAATTAAGTCGAAATTACCTACATGCAGCTCAATATTGTTTAATCCCAGCGTTTCAAAATTTTGTTTGGCTACTGCTGCAGTTTGCGGGCAGCCCTCAATGGTAATAATTTGAGCATTGGTATCTGTTTTAGCCAGATAGGCGGTAGTAATACCCAGGCAGGTACCGAGTTCGATAGCACTTTTGGGCGCAGTGTGCTTAGTCAGGCGGTAAATGAGTTGGGCTAACCGCGGGCTTTTTAATGCGTTTTTAGCAATCTGGCTTACTTTTTTAGTGCGGTTCTTATTGAGGTGCGACCCCGCGCCGAGATCGGTAACGGTGATTACAGAATCGTCATTAAAAAGTTTTTTTCGCTGCTCCTCTATGTTTTTGTATTCAGATTTGTCCTTAAAATCGTAAATTACCTCATCAGCGAGCTTGTACACAAATGGCGAATGCGTTCCATGCCTGCTTTTTGCTGTGAAACGGTGTTTAAGGTAATCTGTAATAAATTGAAATAGCATAATATTGCAAAAGTAATTAAACACCGCAAACGTATGTATGTTTTATGGAAAATATCGCAGAGATAAGTGCTTTAGTAAAATTGCTGGATGATCCGGATGAGGAAGTGTACCAGCATGTGGAGAAAAAACTGCTGGAATATGGTGGTGAGGTAATCCATTATTTAGAAAATGCATGGGAGCAATCGTTCGACAGCCTGATGCAGGAGCGCATTGAAAATATTGTTCACCAAATCCAGTTTAAAACCGTTAAGGAAGATTTAAACCTTTGGTATTTAAGTGGCGCCTTCGATTTATTGCAGGGTGCACTGATTATAAACCGTTACCAATACCCCGATTTAGACGAACAAAAGGTAATTAATCAGATTGAAGATATTAAAAGGGATATCTGGCTGGGCCTTCAATATGAAATGAGTTCGGTTGAAAAAGTTAAACTGATTAACCACGTTTTATACCAGCAGTATGGTTTTGGTGGAAACACCAAAAACCACCACGATCCGCAAAATTCTTATCTCAGTCAGGTTCTGGAAAGCAAAAAGGGAAACCAGATTTCTTTAGCCATTATTTATTCTACCCTGGCTCAAAAGCTGGATTTACCAGTATACGGCATTAATTTGCCGCAGCATTTTATTTTAGGGTATATAGATGATAGTAAACAGGAAGGCACCGAGTATGGTGTACTTTTTTACATTAACGCCTTTAACCGCGGTAATATTTTTGGCAAACACGATGTTGACCAGTTTTTACGCCAGCTTAACCTCGAAGCTTTGCCCGAATATTACAAACCCTGCAGCAATACCGATATTATTCGCCGCGTAATCAGAAACCTGATTTCGGCTTACGAAAACGCTGGTGCCACCGAAAAGGTAGCCGAACTAAACGAACTACAACAAATCTTAACAGAAAAATAACCCTTAAAACTTCAGCACGTGCATTCTAAAACCGGTAATTTCTTTAAAGCTGGCCTTTTAATGGCATTCATATTCCTGACAGGCAGTTTGAAAGCACAAACACCGGCTAAACCCAATGTAATTGCATATTATACGGGTCGCGGATCTGTTATTGATAGTTTTCCGGTTGAAAAAATAAGTCACCTGATTTATAGTTTCGGGCATTTGAGAGGCGATAGTTTAAATATCCGATCGGCCAAAGATTCGGCTTTAATTTCGAAAATGGTTGAGCTTAAAAAGCGTAATCCCGATTTAAAGGTGATGATTGCACTGGGCGGCTGGGGTGGTTGTGCACCCTGTTCAGAAGTTTTTAGCCGGGCAAACGGCCGGAAAACCTTTGCCAAAACCACTAAAGAAATCCTCGATTTTTTTCATGCCGATGGCATCGACCTCGATTGGGAATATCCGGCAGTAATGGGCTATCCCGGTCACAGATATACGCCGGAAGACAAACATAATTTTACCTTATTGATTAAAGCATTGCGGAATAAACTTGGCAAAAAAGCAGAGATTAGTTTCGCGGCAGGAGGTACACAAAACTGTATCGATTCGTGCTTTGAATGGAATAAGGTAATGCCATTGGTAAACCGGGTTAATATAATGAGTTACGATCTGGTAAGCGGCTATGCAACAGTAAGTGGGCATCATACTCCTCTATATTCAACCACCAAACAACAATTATCTGGCGATTATGCTGTAAAATCGTTAATTGATTTGGGTGTACCCGCAAATAAAATAGCCCTGGGCGCTGCTTTTTATGCTCGGATTTTTGAGAATACAGTAGATGCCAACCAGGGGCTGTATCAGCCTACCAAATTTATCCGTGGTGTTTCTTTTAAAAACTTTAAAACCACTTTTACCGAAGCCGAAGGTTATACTTATTATTGGGATGAGGCAGCTAAATCGCCTTATTACTACAATACTAAAAATATGCAACTGGTTACTTTCGACGATCCTAAATCAATTGATTTAAAAACCAGGTACGTAATTGATAAAAAACTAAATGGTATTATGTTCTGGGAGCTTACCGATGATGCTTATAGCAATGGTTTACTGGATGTTATCGATAAAACGATGAAGGGGATTTAAACTTCAAATCAATCTTGAATAAAGGAATTTACACCAACTTAATTACCTTAATTTCTTAATGATGTAAAGAAAAAGATTTAATCTTCTTTACTTCCACATTAATTATTTAGCTCAGCACTAACGCGAAGCACCAAAGCTCACTGCCCAATAGTTTTGAGCCATACCCACACCTGCTTCTTTACTTTTGGCATCCATCATGGCCTTACAATGGCTTGTGCTGTTTTTCCATGCAGCTACTACCTCATCAGCCTTGCTATAACCTTTGGCTAAATTTTCGGCTATGAATTCGCCAGTATAGCCGGCATTTATTACGCGTTCTTCGGGTGTACCGCCTTCTGGAGATAAATGGTCGAAATAGTTTTTTTGTGCCATGTCTTTTGCATGTGCAGTGGCTGCAGCCTGCAGGCTCATATTTACAGATAACGGCGGTACAGGCGGCATGTATATTGTACCACAGTTACAGCCGCTCTGCCGCAACAGATTAATTTTACCAACCAGCAATACAACCTCATTTTTGGGCTCAGTCAGCTCATCTTTTTTGCACTGCACCAATGCAATACCCAACAGCAAAAACCAAAAGATTATCAGCCAGTTTTTCATTTCAATTACTTGGAAAAAAGGAGGAAACATGGTGTTTCCTCCCGTATGCATTAATGGTTATTTAAAAAGCCCGTTCTCTACCCAGGTAAATATTTCTTGCAGTATACAAGGTATTGCCACCCGGACCAGGAGATCCGCTATCGCCTTCCATTTGCATATTGATGATTAGCCACATGGGTTTATTTACCGAATTGCTCATGGTATGCTTAGCTACCCAAACATTATCAATATAATAATGGCAATCTACATCGGTTGCACTCACTTTGTTGTACCAGCATTTGTAATTGTGATAGGAGCCCGCATTAGAAACCGCAGAAAGCTTGTTTTCCCAACCACCATCGTAAGTGTTTTGCCAGTTGGTACTGCTACCCTTAAATTCCATAATATCGCTTTCAGGCGGCCACGAATTAACACCGGTAATCCAGAAAGCGGGCCAGGTACCTTTTACAGTTGGCACAGCAAAATCTCCTGATATGGTGTAACTCGGAAACTGATCATTAATTACCACCTGCTGTTTGGCATGGCAAGCTCCAGAATTATACCAGATGGCTACATTGGTAAAACCATTGGCTGTACTGTTGCCGGGCGAGGTAGCCAAACGGGTTGCCTTAATGGTAAGTACACCACCGCTTAACGAGATTTGGTTATGGTTTGAAGTGCTACCTACCATGCGTGCCGAACCGTTATGATCGGTACCCCAGGGGTAATTGTAATTCCATTGCGCTTCGAAATTAGCGTAGCTGGCAAAAGAATTGCCATCAATTAAGGTTTCCCAGGCTTTAACCTGGCCATGTTCTGGTTCAACCTGGGCTTTATCTTTTTTACAAGATAAAAGCGCCGTACACATGCATACCAATAGCAGGCACCATTTCATTGTTTCTTTTCTCATCTTTTTTTGATTTAGGTAAATATTTGGTTAATTGTAAAGACTTCACTCATGATCTTAACCAGATAAAAACCTGAAAAACAACAAGATTCACAGCTAAACAACTATTAACCTGCTTGCATGCTAGTTCAGTAAATTTGGTTAGATCATTTGCAACGAACGGGATAAATGCGGACGTGCTTGTAAGCAAAGCTATACAGACAAGCCATAAAAAATGAGGGCCTAAATCGTAAAAATAGAGTGGTAAAATGGGCCTTTTTAACCAATTTCCTAAATAAAACATGAAACCATCGCCAGCGATACGGGCTTGCATGCTTACTATAAACGCAAAAGCCCGATCACAAGCATTATGATCGGGCTTTGTATGAACGTATTAAAATCTATTTACAGTTGTAAGTTAAACTTAAAGATGCTAAAGACTCATCGGCTACACTTCCACCCATTTTAGTTTGATTTTTGATCACAATTGAAGTTGCATTACCCTTACCATCAAAAGTATAAGTATATTCCTCTGTATCAACACTAGCCATGTTACTGGAACTTGTAACTGATTTTTTAAGCACATTTTTAGATGCTTTACCGAAATAATTTCCCGGAATATAATCTACAAAAGCCGAAAGTGGGTCAACCAGCTCATAAGCATTTACCGCAACTTCACCAGAATATTCATAAGTGGTTGTTTCAACACTTCCATCTGTGGTATAGGTTACTTTGGTTTGAGTTAAATTACCGCCAGTATAACTAAGTTCGGCAGTAGAATTAAGGCTATTTCCTAAATAGCTTTTAATTACCGTTAAATAACCATCAGCGTTATAAGTGTAGGTTCTCGTAGCACTTACCCCAGGAAAGAAATCAGACATATAACCGGATACCGCTCGTCCGTTTGATAATGTAAGTTCTGTCTTTTCACCACTTTCGAGGGTTCCGGTAATTTTTGTAGCAGCATAGGTATAAACCATTGTTTCGCCATCACTGGTTGCGCTAACTAATTTACCGGAAGCATCGTATTTATAACTGATTGAAAACTCGCCCAATGTACCAAGATCAGTTTTTAAACTGGCCAGCTTACAGCCATTTCCGTTGGGATCGGGAAATGCATTCCAGTTAATTTCTTTTTTACAACTTGCTATAGCGAGGATAGCAACAAGAGATACCATCAGGTATTTTATCGTTTTTTGCATGGTGTTTTAAATCAAGAGGTTAAAATATCCGGCAAAGATATTAAAATTTCTCTTTCTTTATCCAGTTGCTCAATAAGTTAAACCAATCTACATCCGAAGTTTTATTAATGAGGCCAAATCCATGTCCGCCGTTTTCGTATAAATAAATATCAGTATCAACATGATTAGCCTTTAATGCTTCATTCATTAAAACACTATTGGCATAAGGTACGGTTTTATCATCTTTGGCATGCACAAAGAAAACAGGAGGTGTTTTCTTGTTCACATTTTTATTGGCCGAGAAATAATGTTTCAGATCATCAGCAGGGTTAGGTCCTAAAAGGTTTTTCATGGTACCGGTATGCACTGATTCTTCGAAGCTGATTACCGGGTAAATTAAAGCTGCGAAGCTGGGTTTCAGATTTATTTTTTCGGGATTGGCTATTTTAAGATCGTTATAATGTGCTACCAGCGTAGAGGCAAAATGCCCACCTGCCGAAAAGCCCATGATACCAACTTTGTTAGCTTTAATCCCGTATTTTTTTGCATTTTTCTTCACCAGGTAAATGGCCTGCTGGGCATCCTGTAAAGGGCCATAGGTTTTATCGACCATAATTTCGTCGCTCGGCAAACGGTATTTTAACACAAAAGCCGTAATACCAATTGCATTAAAACGCTTGGCAACATCGGTTCCTTCGTGACTAAAAGCCAAAGCACCATAACCACCCCCCGGACAAATAATTACAGCTGTTCCGGTTGCAATTTCTTTTGGCGCGACAAAAACCGTCATAGTAGGTACCGATACTTTGGTAATACTCAGCGTACCATTGCTACGCACTTCGGTATTTTCCATATAATCGGCCGGGGCTGGTTTCGCGCCAGGGATTTCACCAGCATAAAGGGGTATAATTTCTTGTGCTTTTGCCTTGCTGATACAAAAAGTTATCATTAAAATTAAGACTACCTTACTCATAAAAAGATAAATTATTAGGATTAATACAGTTTAATTCGCTTACTCTAACAAAATCTTTATTATTATCTGCTATAAGTGTGAGGCCGTTAACTAAACAAGTTGCTGCAATCAAGGCATCGGGCAACTTCAAATTATAATTTTTTCTAATCCTTATTGTTTCCGCTATAATTCCATCTTCTAGTCCTAAAACTATTGAATTTGACACAAATGTTTGATATATGATTATATCCTGGGGATTTGTAGGCTTCCAAACCAAAAGTTCTATTTCTGAAATAAATGACAAAATGCATTCCACATCAACCAAGTCATCCATAAATCTTAAACCATCAGACGGGAATGTTCCGTTTAAGTATTTTATAGCTGCTGATGTATCAATTAAATATCTCTTTGCCATTCTCCGCGCAGATCGTTTAATTGATTATCAATAGCCTTTTCATCCATCTGGCTTTTTATCTTACCACGAAGAGTAGATGTTTTGTTATTGTTCTTAATTACCTTTATCAGATTCAATTCTTCTAACTCTTTCAAAAGCTTATAGGCTTTTTGATTGGTTAATTCTATTGTCAAGGTATTTATCATAAGGATGTTATTTATCACTAATCAAATATACAAAAACTTAAAATTAGCTGGAACGGGTATTCAAATTTAAAACTCCATTAAATATGCTTTCAAAAAGTCGTTGATATCGCCATTTAAAACCGCATCAGGGTTAGAAGTCTGGTAGTTGGTACGGTGGTCTTTCACGCGTCTGTCGTCCAAAACATAACTTCTGATCTGCGAGCCCCACTCTATCTTTTTCTTCGATCCTTCTACTGCTGCAATGGCTTCGTTACGCTTACGTTCTTCTATTTCGAACAACTGCGATTTAAGTAAACGGATGGCATTTTCTTTATTCTGCAACTGCGAGCGCGACTCCTGGTTTTTAATTATGATGCCCGATGGTTTGTGGTATAAACGTACTGCGGTTTCAACTTTGTTTACGTTTTGTCCGCCGGCACCACCAGCCCTAAAAGTTTCAAATTCAATATCTGCAGGGTTAATGTCAATCTGAATGGTATCATCAACCAAAGGATAAACATATACCGAAGCAAAGGAAGTATGTCTCCTGGCATTCGAATCAAAAGGCGATATCCGCACCAGTCGGTGAACACCATTTTCGCCTTTGAGGTAGCCATAAGAAAAATCGCCATCAAACTGAAGTGTTACCGACTTAATACCGGCAATCTCTCCTTCCTGACTATCCTGCTCAGTAATTTTATAGCCGTTTTTTTCGCCCCACATCAGGTACATCCGCATCAGCATATAGGCCCAGTCGCAACTTTCGGTACCACCGGCACCCGCAGTAATTTGCATTACCGCCGAAAGCTGATCTTCTTTGCTCCGCAGCATATTTTTAAGCTCGAGATCTTCTACAGCTTGTTTGCTGATTTCGAATTGGTCTTTCATCTCAGCTTCTGAAGCATCGCCTGATTGGAAAAAATCGAACATAACAGCTGCATCCTCAACCGCATTATGGGTTTGGTTAAAGCCATCTGTCCACTTTTTCTTTGCACTTATTTCAGCAAGAATTTTCTCTGCTTTTTTAGGATCATCCCAGAAATCGGGCGCCATGGTTAATTTTTCTTCTTCGCGAATGGCGTAAAGTAGCTCATCAACGTCAAAGATACCTCCTTAGAGACGTTACTCTGTCTCTTAAATCCTGAATCTGTTCTTTGGTCATGAAACAAATATAGCAACTTTTTGATCTCTCTTTTACAGCACCTAAATATTACGTTCACTTTTGATGTGATTCTTCACTCTGTTTTGAGTGACAAATTCCTAAAAAAATCGTCATTCCCGCGCATGCGGGAATCTCAAGGCTTAAGCATTACGATTATTCATAAGCTCTCTCTTTTTCAAAGGCATTCATGAGCACTACGTGATTCCCAATCAAGTTGGGAATGACGATCCCGTTAAGTGTTTGACACTTGGAACCAGTTAACCAGTTTGAACAATTAACCAGTTAACCCATAAAACAGTTTACAATAGGCAGTTTGCAGTTCCTAATGAACAAATGACGATTGAACCAATTACTTCTTCATGCCCATATAATCTAGCGTTAGGTTAGCCAGTAACTTCACACCTAAAACAAATCCACTTTCATCCAGGTAAAAATCGGGTGTATGGTGCGATGGGGCTTTTAAAGGATCTTTCCCTTTTGGCATCCCGCCTAAAAACACAAACAAGCCTGGTACTTTTTCCTGAAAGAAAGAAAAATCTTCGGCACCAGTAACCGGTGGTTTTAACTTTACATGTTCTTTCCCTGCTGTTAACTGCATACTGGGTAACATTTTTTCGGTAAGCGCAATATTGTTGAAGGTAACCGGATAATGGTTACTGTATGGGATTTTTACTATGGCAGTTGCGCCACCCGCTTCGGCTGTTTTGGTCGCAATGGTTTTAATCCGCTCAATAAACATCGCCTCATCTTCTTTGCTAAAATTGCGAACAGTGCCCAGCATTTCTACCTTTTCGGGAATAATGTTAGAGCGTACACCACCATTAATTGCGCCAATGGTAACCACACCAGGATTCTCGGTTACATTTAAATTGCGGCTAACAATGGTTTGCAGGTTATTGATGATCTGCGCCGATATAACGACAGGATCGATACTACTCCAGGGATATGCACCATGGGCCTGCCTGCCCGTAACGGTAATCTTCATATCGTTTACTGCTGCCATTGTACCACCCGGACGATAAGTTACATCGCCAACCTCAGTTTGCGAATTGATATGCAGACCAAAAATTACATCAACTTTCGGATTTTCTAAAACACCCTCTTTAATCATCAGCGCAGCTCCGCCTTCCTCCCCTTCCGGTACGCCCTCCTCTGCAGGTTGAAAAATGAATTTCACCGTACCCTGAATATCTTTTTGCATACCGGCCAGCACCTCTGCAACGCCCATTAAAATAGCCATGTGGCTATCATGCCCACAGGCATGCATTACACCTACTTCCTGCCCGTTATACTGCGTTTTTACTTTTGATGCAAATGGCACATCAACCCGTTCGGCAACAGGCAAGCCATCCATATCGGCACGGAGTGCCACAACCGGTCCCGGTTTTCCACCTTTCAAAATCCCCACTACTCCTGTTTTGGCTACTCCTGTGGTTACTTTAATGCCTAACGACTCGAGGTGTTTGGCAATAATACCTGCTGTTCGCACTTCAGTATTACCCAATTCAGGGTGTTCGTGAAAATCACGCCGCCAGTTAATTACTTTCTGCTCTAGCGCATCGGCTTTTTTAGCAACGACAGGGCGTAATGCTGTAGTTTGGGCAGCTGCATTTAAGGCAAATAACGAAAGGCCAATCAGGTAAAGTTTTTTCATGAAATCAAGAATTTAGGTTTAGTTGCCCTAAGCTAATCAATTTTAAGTAGAGCTGGCATGGAAACAAACACAAAAGCCATCCCTGAATTGGAATGGCTTTGAAAATATTAATCGATAAGAAAATAATCTAATTAAACATTCCTTTTAACTTATCCATAATCCCACCTTCACCGGCCTGACCACCTTGTTGCGATTGCCCGCCATTGAACATGCCAATCACATCGCTCACATCAAATTTACCGTCCTCGCCACCTAAACTACCTAAAACATCTTTGAGGTTAAACGAACTATCGTTCGGATCGTTGGTTTTTTGGGTAAATTTGGCAATCAGCCCCGGAATAATACTCGATGCCAGAGATTTCGCTGTATCGGCATTAATCCCCAATCCACTTAACTTATCAATAAAACTACCAGAAGCTTGTTCGGCCACCTGGGTGCCTTCGGCTTTATTGCCGTTAAAAATATCGGTAAGGGCGCCAATATTACCTGATGAAAGCTGGTCTTTTAAAGAATCGAAAATGGAGCCGGATGCAGCCTGAATAACCGCTTCATTTTTTTCATTCGGAATAGCGGCATTATTTACAACGCTTTCCTGTACGTTTTCACGTACCATTTCATTTAAATTTTCTAACATGGTGGTAGAATTAATGGTAAAACAATAGATGCTTAGTTAACAGGGACGTTGATATTAAAGTTACACGCTTTATTTGAGATTTAAAATTCTTAATGATTTTTGAACATTAAAAAGACCATTTTAAATTTTTGCTTTATTACTTTTACAAAAAACCCAAAATTATGTTACCTAAAGTAAATTTTACCGAAACAGAGGCCTACAAATACCTGGCCGATCATTTTATAGATATTAACCAGAAAAGCATTAAAGATCTTTTTGCTGAAGATGCAGATCGTTTCAATAAGTTTTCTGTTTTTTTTGAAGACATTTTACTCGATTACAGTAAAAACCGAATTAGCGATGAAACATTAGCATTATTAATGCAACTGGCGCGCGAGTGCAAGCTGGATGAAGCCATTAAATCGATGTACAATGGCGATAAAATTAACGAAACGGAAGATCGTTCGGTACTTCACATTGCTTTACGTAACCTGAGTAACACCCCAATTTTGGTTGACGGTAAAGATGTAATGCCTGATGTGAATGCGGTGCTGGCAAAAATGGAAAAATTTAGCAACAGCATTATCAGCGGCGAGTGGAAAGGTTATACCGGCAAAGCCATTACCGATATCGTAAACATTGGTATTGGTGGTTCTGATTTGGGTCCTGTAATGGTTACCGAAGCCCTAAAACATTATAAAAACCATTTGAATATTCATTTCGTTTCGAATATTGATGGTACACACATTGCCGAAACTTTAGCTGATTTAAATGCCGAAACCACTTTATTCCTGGTAGCATCTAAAACATTTACTACACAAGAAACCATGACCAATGCGCATTCTGCACGTACCTGGTTTTTAGAAAAAGGTGGTAAAGAAGGCGATATTGCCAAACACTTTGCTGCATTATCTACCAACGCAAAAGATGTAGCTGCTTTTGGTATCGACACTGCAAATATGTTCGAATTTTGGGATTGGGTTGGAGGCCGTTACTCATTATGGAGCGCCATTGGCCTGTCTATCTCACTGAGCATTGGTTTCGATAATTTTAAACAACTGCTTGCCGGAGCACATGCTACCGATAACCACTTTAAAACTGCCGAATTCGAAAGCAATTTACCTGTTATATTAGGTTTGCTGGGTGTGTGGTACATTAATTTCTACAATGCTGAAACACAGGTTATTTTACCTTACGATCAGTATATGCATCGTTTTGCAGCCTATTTCCAGCAGGGAGATATGGAAAGTAACGGTAAACATGTAGATAGAAACGGTAACGAAGTGGATTATGAAACAGGGCCGATTATCTGGGGTGAGCCAGGCACAAATGGCCAGCATGCTTTTTATCAGTTGATACACCAGGGTACACGTATTATCCCGGCCGATTTTATTGCACCAGCACAGAGTTTAAATCCGCTTGGCGATCATCACCCAATTTTGTTATCTAACTTCTTTGCGCAAACTGAAGCTTTAATGAACGGTAAAACCGAAGAAGAAGTTATTGCTGAGCTTAAAAAAGAAGGTAAATCGGAAGCGGAGATCCAAAAAATTGCTCCTTTTAAAGTTTTTGAAGGTAACCGCCCAACCAACTCTATTTTATTGAAAAAAGTAACTCCTTATACTTTAGGTAGCCTGGTTGCCATTTACGAGCATAAAATATTTGTACAGGGCATTATCTGGAACATCTTTAGTTTCGATCAGTGGGGTGTTGAGCTGGGCAAACAACTGGCTAAGAAAATCCTTCCTGAGCTAAACGGAGATGAAAAAGTTGCAAGTCACGACAGTTCTACCAACGGACTGATTAACCAGTACAAAGCCTGGAGATAGCAGAACAACAAACATTTTTTGACAGAGTCCCCGACGTGTAAAACGATCGGGGATTTTTTTTTGCAAAAAATACGGCTTTAGGGCAACCTTTCTAAAAACGTGGCCGTAATACAGTTAAGAAACTTAATTAACAAAACGTAACATTAATCCATTATTCAGTAATTAAAATTTTGCTTGTAAAGGCTTTCTAAATACCTGTTAGCTAAGCTTTACTATGAAAAACAGACTAATTACCTGCTAAAGCATTACCATGAGAAAAACAGCCCTTTACCTTTGCATCACTGCGTTCTACCTAACGCTTTTTGCATGCTCGAAGAAACAAGCCGAAGAGCTTAAACCTGAAATCAATACAGGCAGCGTAACTAAAGCCAATGTGAGCTACAACAACTACGTTGGTGCACTTTTAACCACAAAATGTAACAATTGCCATGGCCCTAACGGTGGGCAAAAAGGAACCTGGCTCTTTAACGGCATACAATCAGTTACTGGCGATACACGTGTAAAAACTACTACCCTGGTAACCATGAATATGCCTTTAGGCAGTTCCTTAACGGCACAAGAAAAGCAATTATTAACAGCCTGGTACGACAGAGGAATGCCAGCAAACTAAACAGGAAAGCCATGAAAAAACTATTCATCACCCTTATGCTGGTTTCGGCTTTTGCAGCCGTACAGGCACAAATGCTCATCAGTAAAGATGCAACCATTTCATTCTTCTCTAAAACGCCGATGGAGGATATTGATGCAACAAGTAAGACAGCTGCTTCGGGCATTAACATTAAAACCGGCGAAGTAATCTTCAAAGTTAACAACAACAGTTTCCAATTTAAAAAGAAACTGATGCAGGAGCATTTTAATGAGAATTACATGGAGAGTGATACCTACCCTACTTCCGAATTTAAGGGTAAAATAATTGATGCTGTTGATTTATCTAAACCAGGAACATACACTGTTGCAGTAAAAGGCAATTTACAGATTCACGGCGTAACCAAAACCTACCAAACACAGGCAAAAATTATCGTTACTGCTGATGCCGTAACTGCAAATGCGGCTTTTAGAGTAAGACTGGAAGATCATAAAATCAAAATACCAACCATCGTAATCGCAAAAATTGCCGAAGTAGTGGATATTAAAATTAATGCCATTTACCCCACAAAAAATTAAGTCATGATGAAAATTTACAGCATACTAATAATGATGAGCCTTGGCCTGTCTTCAACAACCTTTGCACAAGACTCGCTGGAAAAAGCACTGCAAATGCCGGTAACCAAAAGCAAGGTGAGCGCAACTTTTAAATCGCCGAAGTTGATTAATATCCAAACCAACGAAACCATTTTTAAAAATGAACTCGATTTTAGGGTAGACCACCGTTTTGGTGATATTGCGGGGCAAAGTGGCGGCATTAAAAATTTCTTTGGACTGGATCAATCTACCGATGTTCGCATTGGCTTTGAATACGGAATCAGCGATGATCTTTCGGTGGGTATTGCCAGGGCCAAAGGAGCCGGTCCGGCTACCCAATTATACGAAGGCAATCTTAAATACCGGTTGCTAAGGCAAACTGGCGATGAAAAAATGCCATTGAGCGTTACACTTTTCGGCAGCAGTACTATATCGGCTGTAAAAGCCAGTACCGACCCAACCTCCGCTATTGCATACCAGGATTTTCAAGACCGCATTGTGTATGTGGTTCAGGCTGTAATTGCACGCAAGTTCAGTCCTGATTTCTCGATGTTAATCATGCCATCTTATGTACACCGGAATTTTACCGTTTTTGGTGATCAGAATGATCTTTTTGCCCTTTCGGTAGGTGGTCGTATCAAAATCACCAAACGCATGGCATTTGTAGCCGATTACACCCTGCCGTTTAGAGATGATAACAAAAAGGCTTACCTCGAAAATCTTTGGGGAAATAAATATTACAATACATTGGGTGCGGGTTTAGAATTCGAAACCGGCGGTCATATTTTCCACCTCAATTTCACCAACGCAACAGCGATACAGGAATCGCAGTTTATAACCGACACCAATACCTCATGGACCAAAGGCCAGTATCGCTGGGGTTTTAGTATCGCACGCAGGTTCTCTTTCGATAAGAAAAAGGATAAAGCCCAATAATTTAAATACCACTGATAAACATTGTTAATCTAAAATAAACTAACTGAAAAAATTATGGAACGTAACGAATTTATCAAATCCTTAGGCCTGGGTGTTGCCGCTGTGTGCACTGGAGCCTGTTTTTCGGCCTGTGGCAAAAAGAGCGATTCGCCCGAACCCGGCAAACCAAATGGTGGCGGAGTACCTCCAGGTACAACAGCCAGTGTTGATCTCACTACGCAATTGCTCACTATAGGAGCATCAGTTACCGTAAGCGGAATCCTGTTTATCAGAACGGCAACGGGCAATGCAAGCACTTCATTTGTGGCTACCCAGGCGACCTGTCCGCACCAGGGTGGGGCATTAAGCTTTATTCAGGCCAGCAATTATATACAATGTGCATTGCATAGCTCGAGGTATACCACATCGGGAAGCATTTTAGCCCAACCCAACGATGGAGGAACTACCAGTGCCTTAAAAATTTACGCGGTTACCGTTTCGGGCAATACACTTAGTGCATCAGCATAAAATTTTACTATTTTAAGGGTAAAGCAGTATCACAAAGTGGTGCTGCTTTTTTATTGCGTCCTATTTTAGATTAAACGGTTGCATTTTGCCCCTTAACATCAAATGCATCGCGAAGGCCTATAGCCAGCACATTAAATGCATAAACGGTAAGCATGATGGCTAAACCAGGAAAAACGGCCAGATAGGCCGCATCCATAATAATATAACCATAATGCTCTTTAATCATACTGCCCCAGCTTGGCATAGGGGGTTGTGCGCCGAAGCCTAAAAAGCTTAAACCGGTTTCGAGTAATATCGCCGAGGCAAAATTAGAAGAGGCCACGACTAAAATAGGCCCTGCTATATTGGGTAAGATATGTTTAATAATTATTTTACTGGTACTAAAACCCAGCGCCCTGGCCGCCTCCACAAATTCGACTTCTTTTAGGGCCATAACCTGTCCGCGCACCAACCGGGCAACATCTACCCAGGTAGATAAGCCTACAGCGATAAAGATTTGCCAGAAACCTTTTCCCAGCGCAAATGATATAGCGATAACCAACAGTAATGAAGGTAAAGACCATACCACGTTCATAAACCAGCTGATTGTCGCGTCAATCCGGCCACCAAAATAACCTGCTACAGCACCTAAACTCACGCCTATGAAAAGCGAAATAAGTACTGCCATTAAACCTACTGATAGGGAAACACGGATGCCCAAAATTACGCGACTTAATAAATCGCGGCCATAAATATCAGTTCCTAAAATATACGTCCGCTGGTAAATGTTATTTTTTTCAAATAAAGATTGAGGTGTGCTCATTTTAGCTGGTAAAACACAATCGGGGCATAAATCTTTTAAAGCATATTGGGTTTCCTTTGCTTTTTCATCATCGCCAATATATTCCTGAACCAAAACATTTTGTCCTACTATTTTATAGCCTGTAATTGGAATACTTTTAAAGGTTGGGGTTTGACCAAACAGCATTTTTTCGAAAAAATTTACTTTTTCTACTTTTGGGTTGCTGCTCGTAATGAGAAAAGTAAAGGTACTGCCAGGTTTCTTTTTATTTAGCTGCAGTTTTTGCAGGTTCGCATCCGGAGAATCGTCGGGCATAATGGCATAGCCTAAAATGCCCATCACCATCAATAGTAAGATAAAAATCAATCCGCCAAAAGCAAATTTATTCCGCTTAAATTTTAACCATACTTTTTTTGATGGGCTATTATCCATTATCTAACCATTCTGCCTTTCCAATTGTATTTTCCGCTGTTGCCGGCAATGCCGATATACACCATGTATAGGATGTGCAGGACATTTAACACCGGGATTAAAATGAGCAGGCTACGTCTTTTGGCAAAGCCCGTCACATCCCATAA
Organism: Pedobacter kyungheensis; assembly: GCF_000812965.1. GTDB lineage: Bacteria > Bacteroidota > Bacteroidia > Sphingobacteriales > Sphingobacteriaceae > Pedobacter > Pedobacter kyungheensis. The sequence continues at coordinate 418,788 of NZ_JSYN01000002.1, read as the reverse complement.
AAATAAGCTTTCTAAAACCATTTTAACCAACAATTGATAAAATGTAATGGTTAAAAAACCTGGTATAAATAATCCTGTAATGAAATTGGATAATATGCTGAGGTTGAAAATCCAGATGAGTACCCCCAGCACAATAATCCCCTTGTTTTTATAACGGGTACTTTTTGAAGCCCAACGCCTGCGCTGCTGAATAAAAGCACTTAAATTTTCTTTGGCATGGGTATATACAATTGCTTCCCTGTTTTTAAGGAAGCCAATTTGGTCGGGATATTTGGCCGCAATTTTATGCAATAACAATTCATCATCTCCTGAAGCCAGATCATCAATACCCTGAAAACCGCCAACCTCGTAAAAAGTTGTTTTCTCATATGCCAGGTTCGCGCCATTACAGGTAGAAGGCTGTTTATTGCCGATGGTAGATGCACCCAGGCCAATCAGATATAAAAATTCAAGCGATTGCAGCCTTTCGAAAAAGCTCTTTTCCTGAAAATAGGCTACCGGTGAAGAAATCATTTTATATTTCTTTTGCTCAAACAACTGCACAATGGTACTTAGCCAGTTTTCACCCATTCTACAATCGGCATCTGTGGTTACAATTAAATCACCGGAGCAGGTACCTATTGCCGTTTGTATGGCTTTCTTTTTATATGAATTTAAGGCACGGTCCTCATTTAGTTTAATCAACCGTACATTTCGATCGGAGTAACTCAATACAATTTCAGCTGTAGCATCAGTTGAATGGTCGTCGATAATGATAATTTCGGTTAAAACCTTTGGATAGGTCTGAGCAATCAAATCGTCGATCGTTTTGGCAATATTAGCCTCCTCATCTCGCGCAGCTACAATAATCGAAACTTTGGTTTGCGGATCGGAAATTTCGGGAATAAAATAAGTTAAATTATGCCATCCCCTGATAAAATTAAGCACGAGAAAAGCATAAATGAGGGTTAATGCAGCGGATAATAGACTAATTAGATTTAAGATTTCCAAAAAAGTTGAGTTTAAAAACGAAATAAGCGCCTAATATAGCAGGAATTATAATATTTATGAGCCAAATACTTGCGGTACATGCAATAACAGCAACATGCTGATCGGTTACATGTTTAAACAATTCTACAGCGGTAACACTTCTTATGCCAACATCAAACAAATCTAACGAAGGCAGGGCCGATTGTACCAGAAACAGCAAGCAAGTCATCATTACAATATCTGCATAATGCAACCCGGGTATTAACCAGATAAACAGGATAAAGTATTGCGAACTGAATACCAGGTACCTGGCCAGGCAATAACCAATGATGCGAAGCAATTCTTTCCTGCGGTAACGGCCTAAAATACTGTAAAACTTTTTGTACTTGCGGGTAAATTTAAAAGATAGCAGCAAACCATTTAGCCATTTGATATTGAAATAAAAAACAATAAAAAACAGACAGAAAAATACGGCCAGAAAAACTACGGCGATAAACAATACCCGATCAACCGGGATAAAACGGTAGACAAAAAAACAGGCGGCTATTGCGCCAAAAACATTGGTTAACACCAGTTGGCCAATGCTGCCAACACTCATGGCAACAACGCCAACAATCCGCCTTCTGGGCGAAAGAAAAAATACCCTGCCCCCATATTCACCCAAGCGGTTTGGGGTAAAAATAGCTAGTGTTAAACCACAAAAAACTGATTCAATAGCCCGGTAAAAACTAATGGCTTCGATATGGCTCATTAAATACTTCCATTTTGCCGCCTCGAGTAACCAGTTTACAAACATCAGGATTACCACCAAGCCAATTACAGCCGTAATTTCGAGCTGATCGATGTCTTTTAACAGCGTTCGGAAATCGCTCAGGTTTTTATTGGCAACAAGCTTGTGGTAAATAAACCAAAAGGCAAAGAGCACAATGGCGGCTTTTATAAGTAATGATAATATTTTTTTGTTCTTGCCTGTCAAACTTGTCTTTTTAGATTGCAAATATGCTTAATATTGCTGTAATGTTGAACGAAAAAAAGGAACGGGTTATTATGGGCATCGACCCGGGCACTGCGGTGATGGGTTACGGTGTGATTTTAGAAAAGGGAAATAAAACAGAGTTGATTAGTATGGGGATTGTAAAAATGACCCATCTCGATGATCCTTTTCTTAAACTTCAGCGCATTTTCGAAAAAACCGTTGTTTTACTTGATCAGTATAAACCTGATGTACTGGCCATTGAAGCCCCTTTTTATGGCAAAAATATTCAGGTACTGTTAAAATTAGGACGTGCACAGGGAACCGCTATTGCTGCTGCCTTATCCAGAAATATTTCTGTAACTGAATATTCGCCCAGAAAGATCAAACAATCCATTACAGGTAGCGGAAATGCCACTAAAGAACAGGTTGCAGCAATGTTGCAAAGGTTACTAAACTTTAAAGAAACACCCGAATTTTTAGATGCCACTGATGGACTGGCTGTTGCGGTTTGCCATTCGTTCCAAAAAATTACAACTGGCGGCAAATCTAAAACCTACTCAGGCTGGGAATCTTTTGTGAGTGATAATAAAAGTAAGGTTACAGGGGTAAAAAAGGCTACAGGTAAACTTAAGGGGTAGTTTAAATGGTCTGTGTAGGCACAAACCATTAGGGAAAACAATCGTCATCCTGTTCCGATAGCTATCGGATTTCTGCCCCGCCGGTCAGACGGGTATTTCAGGGTCTCCCTTTTTTTAAATACTTTTCAGGAAATAAAAAAATGGTTCGTGCGGACACGAACCATGGAGCGATTTATAAATATCACTTATTGCATTGCCCGATCAATCAAATTCCGGGTAGCCAGATCAGTTGCCAGTTTATTTTTTCTGATGAGATATCTTGCTACAAAAAATACACCTACACCAACCAGTATCAACATCCAAAGGTTAGAAAGTGCAAGGATAATTTCTTTAAAAATGGTCCAGCCGTTTACAAGGCCTAACCAAAAGCGATCGGCAAAGCCTGGTTTGTAATCGTACACATTATCATTGGCCACAATCATGGTTTTAACGGTATTATCCTGATAAAAATTTAGCGTAATGGTGCTATACTTTACGCGGTTATCAATCAGCAGGTTTTCGATTTTCCGGTCAACATAATCATCTTTGATCAAAAGCGAGGTTTCTACATTCGGACTTTTCTTTGTTGCCATTTTATTAATCCGCTCAACGGCTTCTACCCTATTGTTGGCTTTGAGTTTATTGGACAGGTAGTTAATGCTCTGGTCGTCCATTTTCATGGATTGGTTATCGACAAATACCGCCATTTTAGCAATGGCGTTGGTAAAATCATCGAGCCTTTCTGATGGCACTTTAGCCACGAGATAGCCTTCTGTACGGTAAGAGGTAATTTCTTTAAGCGAATCGATAGATTGTTTAACTTTCTGGCTTTCCTGTATTACACTTTGGATAGAAAACTCGGCTACAGTGCCTCCCTGCGCTTTAATGGTCTGGCTTAATTTCTCTTTGGTATTTTGCACATCCTTAACGCGGAAGCGCATATCGGCAGTTTTAATAATTTTGGGGGCAACTGTACTGGTGGTACTATCAGTTGCACTGATTTCCTCAGTTGAGGCTACTGAGCCATATTTTTTTTCAGCGTTCTGGCAGCCGAACAGACATGCGGCTACGGCCATAGCAATAATAATCCTTTTCATGATTTAGTGGTTCTAAGGGGTTAATCATTTGTGTGATATTATCTTCGCTGGCCATTGAAGTCGCGGTATCTTTTTATTTTTTGTACCGCGTTTTCCCTTTATACTAAAATTGGTTTAAGGTAACCCATAGCAGTTGGGAGTTGAGAGCTTGGAGTTGAGCTTTACAGCCATTAATTATCCCAGTTGAGTGCTTTGAAGCATCAATTAGGCTAAAAAAATATTTTTTTTGAAAAGCACAAAAACAAAAAAAGCCTGTCATGAGTGAACAAGACAGGCTTTATTATAGAGAGAAAATATGTTATGCGTCTAAAATTTTGAATACACCTTTAATGGCGATAATTGCACCGATAAACAAAACGATCCACGATGCTAAAGATACTTGCCATGAATCGTAAGCGAAACGTGCGTAAGTACCCACAATGCATATCAGTACACCAAAAACCATCAATTTATAAATTCCTGGCTGGTTAGCCGTTTGCATACTTTCTGTATTGTGCTTTAATTTATTGTTCTCCATAATGTTTATTTTTATGTTGCTGCAAAAGTAATACTTATTGCTGAATAATTACAGAAACTTAGTAACTTTTTAATCGTTCTAAACGTTGCTTTGCCTTATCCTGATCAGATAGCTTTTCACCCTGATACAAAGGCTTTTCCCAATCGCCATACATGGGGTTGGGCAATACAATAAATTTCACCCCGAAAAGTGCCTGATTTAAGTTTACCTGCTCGTTTGTATTTTTATTTTCACGATAAAAAATATTCGAAAAATCACTCAGATTATCGCCACAAAGCATTAAAATGTTATGCGTTTCGGCTATTTTTTGCCGGCGAGGTTCTTTATTCGATGTGCCTTTCGAAACCAGCAAGTGTGCATCATCCGCATAAGGGAAACCAAATTTCTGCAGGTTTTTTAAGGTTGCAGTATAGTCCTTTTCATCGCGGTTGCTGAGGTAAAAGGTTTCAATGTTTTTGCTTGCTGCAAACTTAAGAAAAGCAAGTGCCCCCGGAACGGTGTCAGCCTGTACTAAATTGGTCCAGGTGGTCCAGTCTGCAGGATTGTAACTTAGTCCTTTCTTAATTTCGTGCCCCTGAAAAGCTGAGTTATCCAGCACAGTTTCATCAATATCTACAATTACACAATTGGGTTTTCTACTCGTATCAGCCCATACTGCCTCCTTTAACGATAAACGGGCAAAGTTGTAGGCCTGAAAGCATAAAGCGCGGTATTCGCCCGAGGTTTGTTGCCAAAGTACTGCATTGGTATAATCTCTTGCCGGATTCTGCGCCTGAGTAAAAAACGGAACGAGCGAGAGCATAATGAGAATGTATTTTTTCATAACCTGATATTAGGTTACAAAGATATTAAAAGTCCATAATTAAGCTGTTTAAGCTTGCACATTGAAAGGTAAATTAAATACGTCGAAGTACAAATCAACCGACCAAGCCGACTAATTATTCGAATATTTTTAATGAATTAAATTTTTAGTTATAAAATTTCTTAGTTTTGAGCACACACAAATAAAATCACTACATTATGAAATTTAAAAGCTTATTGGGGCTAGCTATTGCCCTGTTTTTCTTTGCTGCGTGCAAGAAACAAACCATTGCAGAAATTAGTACAACCGATTTTAATGTTAAAAAAAATCACTGTATCTAACACAGTCAATTGAACTGAATGCAAAAGATTCAACTGCAGGCAATAATTATGTCTGGAACTATGGTGATGGAACTACGGAAACTAAAGGGAGTAAAACTGAGCATCGGTACAAAACTTCAGGTATTTTTGAAGTAAGTCTAACTGTTTACAACAAGACAAGCAAGACTAAAATCAGAGTACTTCCAGGAGATATTAGTTACCAAATCAAAAATAACAGTTCCTTCGATTTAGATCTGAATTCTTATGTAAACCTACCTGTTAATACCGTAAAATCAGTATTAAAACCAAACGGACTCTCGGATACTATTTATGTTAAATTACAGGCAACGGGAGATTTATTGCAGGTTACAAACATTAGCGGCATTGCGAAAGGAAAAGCATTTCGTTTTGATGAAATGTTTTGGCAAAAAGATTCAATGCATAACATACTCTCAGTAGACAACAATACTAAAATTCAACTTGGCGCACATGGTGAATCGGGTATTAGTTCTACACTCGAAAATTTATAACAACCAGTAGAAAGCACGAAGCTCATTTCTTAACTGAGATGGGCTTCATTCATATAGTGCGTTTAAACATCCAAAAACTTCCCTTATCGCCTTCTGAGACCAACAGTGCCCTTGCACCCGGTTATACTTTAATAAATGTAACAGGGAGCTTATTTCTACCCTTTTCATTCCATTTAATAATACAAAAAGTATAATAATTCTGGATTTAGAAAATATAAAGCACAAAAAAACCCATTCCAATTAAGAAATGGGTTTTAATATGTTTTGTTATTCAGACTCCAAACTAAGGACTCCGAACTCCAAACTTAATGTTATCCTTCTAATGCTGCTGCACCACTTACAATCTCAGTCAACTCAGTTGTAATTGCTGCCTGACGCGCCTGGTTGTACGAAAGTTTTAATGCTTTCAATAGCTCACCTGCGTTCTCAGTTGCTTTATCCATTGAGGTCATACGTGCACCATGCTCAGACGCGTGCGAATCTAATACGGCTTTGTACAACTGGATTTTAATCGATTTAGGGATTAACTGCTCAACAATTTCTTCTTGCGAAGGCTCTAAGATATAATCAACATTGGTTGTTTTCTTATCTGCTTTTGTTTCAGTTACAGGTTCAGTTTTAGGTAAAGGTAATAACTGTTCTGTAGTAATAAACTGTACAGCTGCATTTCTGAAACGGTTATACACCACCTCCACTTTATCAAACTCGCCTTTAACAAAGCCAGCCATAATTGCATCGGTAATTTTAGTTACATTTTCGAAAGTTAAGTCCGAAAATATTTCGTTATTGTTACCGATAACGTTGTATTTGCGTTTCTCGTAAAAATCCTGCGTTTTCTTACCGATAGAAATAATGCTTACATTACCGTTTTTCAACTGTTCGCTATACTTCTCAGCAATTAAATTATTGGCCGCTTTAATTACGTTCATGTTAAAAGCGCCAGCCAAACCACGGTTTGATGATACAGTAACAATTAAAACCTTATTGGGCTCACGCTCCTGGATAAAAGGTGATGAAGAGCCTTCTAAACTGGCCGAAAGATTACCTAAAATCTCTTTCAGTTTAGTTGCATAAGGACGTAAAGCGATAATTGCGTTGGTAGCACGTTTCAACTTAGCCGCCGAAACCATTTTCATAGCTTTGGTGATTTGCTGTGTTGATTGTACCGATGCAATCCGGTTTCTTACTTCTTTTAAATTAGCCATTCTTTAAGTATCGAAGTATCAAGTACCAAGTATCAAGTTAGGAAAATCTATCTTGATACCTGATACTCACTACTTGTATCTAATTAGTATTTACTTGAAATTTCTTTTGCTACTGTATCTAAAACACCAGTAATGCTGTCATCAAATTTACCAGCTTTTAAAGCCGCTAAAGTTTCTGCATGACGCAATTCCAGCTGAGTTAAGAATTCAGTTTCAAATTCTTTTACCTTGTTAACGGGAACGTTACGCATTAAGTTTTTAGTACCAGCGTAAACAATTGCAACTTGTTTCTCAACAGTAAATGGAGAGAATTGCGCTTGTTTCAACATTTCTACGTTACGTGCACCTTTATCTAATACCGATTTAGTTGCAGCATCTAAGTCAGAACCGAATTTAGAGAAAGCCTCTAACTCGCGGTATTGAGCCTGATCTAACTTTAAAGTACCTGCTACTTTTTTCATCGATTTGATTTGCGCGTTACCACCCACACGTGATACAGAGATACCTACGTTAATCGCCGGACGGATACCTGAGTTGAACAAGTTCGACTCTAAGAAGATCTGACCATCAGTAATCGAAATTACGTTAGTTGGGATATAAGCAGAAACGTCACCTGCCTGAGTTTCGATAATTGGAAGTGCTGTTAACGAACCTCCACCTTTAACGATATGTTTAATCGACTCAGGTAAATCGTTCATGTTTTTAGCGATATCATCGTTAGCGTTGATTTTCGCAGCTCTTTCTAATAAACGACTGTGTAGGTAGAAAACGTCACCTGGATAAGCCTCACGGCCCGGTGGACGACGAAGTAATAAAGATACTTCACGGTAAGCCACAGCTTGTTTAGATAAATCATCATAAACAATTAAAGCTGGTCTACCTGTATCACGGAAAAACTCGCCAATTGCAGCACCTGCAAACGGAGCATAGAACTGCATTGGAGCAGGATCTGCAGCCGAAGCAGCAACAACAACTGTGTATGGTAAAGCACCGTTCTCTTCTAATGTACGTACAATGTTAGCTACAGTAGAGTTTTTCTGACCGATAGCTACATAGATACAGAACACAGGCTGACCTGCTTCATAAAATTCTTTTTGGTTGATAATGGTATCGATACAAACGGCAGTTTTACCAATCTGACGGTCGCCGATAACCAACTCACGCTGACCACGACCGATTGGAATCATCGCATCGATTGCTTTAATACCAGTTTGTAAAGGCTCGTTTACCGGCTGACGGTAAATTACACCCGGTGCTTTACGCTCTAAAGGCATTTCGTAAGTTTCACCTAAAATCGGACCTTTACCATCTAAAGACTCTCCTAAAGTGTTAACTACACGGCCAAGCATACCTTCACCAACTTTAATAGAGGCAATTTTTTTGGTACGTTTAATGGTATCACCTTCTTTGATCTCGTCAGAAGCACCTAAAAGTACCACACCAACGTTATCTTCTTCCAGGTTTAATACGATACCCTGAAGTCCGTTTGCAAATTCAACCAACTCTCCTGATTGAACTTTAGTTAAACCGTAAACGCGGGCAATACCGTCGCCTACTTGCAACACGGTACCAACTTCTTCCAGTTCGGTTTCTGATTTGAAGCCCGCCAATTGCTGTCTGATAATTGCCGATACTTCGTCTGGTCTTACCTCTACCATAATTTTACTTTATATCTTTTTATAAATGTTTAGTGCTTAGCGCATGGCGCCTGGCATTTATCGCCATCCGCTTATCGCAATGTTTTTTGTTCGGCGTTTGGCGTACGGCGTTTCCTGCTATACGCTTATCGCCATGCGCTATTGCGCAAATTCTTTTTTAAGTTTATTTAAACCGCTGGCAATACTTGCATCAAATTGCTTATCGCCTACTTTTAATATAAAACCACCAATTAGTTTTTGATCAACTTTTTCGTTTACAATAACTTCATTAGCGCCTAATTCCTTTTTCACAATGGCAACAACCTCTTCCTTAGCTGCAGCGCTTAAAGCGGTAGCAGAAGTAACATCAGCAGTAACGATACCTTTAATCTGATTGTATTGTTGCACAAACTGTTTTGCAGTAGCAAATAAAATAGCCGAACGACCTTTGTTAACCACTGTTTTGAAAAAAGTAGTTGTTAACTTACCTACCTTATCAGCAAAAATACCATTTAAAATTCCGGTCTTTTTATCTAAAGGTACAATCGGGTTCTTTAATATCGCTTCCAGCTCAGGGGTTTCATCAACCACTTTTTCAAATAAAACCATATCGTTATAGGCATCCTGCAGTGCATTGTTTTCAATGGCAAGGTCTATTAGTGATTTGGCGTATCTGCTTGCAACTTTAATTTCTGACATATCTTTTGGGTTGGCGTTTAGCGTTTGGCGTTTACTCCGCCTACCGCTTTACGCAATACTCTTAGTTTAATTCAACGTCTTTTAACAAGTTAGCAACTAATGCTTCCTGTTTGGTTTTATCATCTAATTGTGTACGTAAAACGCGTTCAGCAATTTCTAATGATAAAGTAGAAACCTGATCTTTAACTTCAGCTAAAGCTGCTTTCTTTTGGTTTTCGATTTCGATTTTAGCTTTCTCGATCAATTTTGCACCTTCAACCTGAGCTTGTTTTTTAGCTTCGTTTAGGATACTATCTTTTAAGGTTTTAGCTTCCTTCAAAATTTCGTCGCGCTCAGCACGTGCCTGTTGCATTAAATCCTGGTTCTGGCTGGTTAAACGGGCCATTTCCTGTTTAGCCAATTCAGCTTTGTTTAAAGCCTCATCAATGCTTTGCTCACGTTCGTGGATAGCACCTAAAATAGGTTTCCATGCAAACTTTCTAAGTATAATCAATAAACAGATGAATGCTATCGATGTCCAAAAAACCAATCCTATGCTTGGGGTTACTAATTCCATTTTATCTAATTTTTAAAAACAATCTTTTTAATAAGGCAGGGTAAATAACCAATCGTTAAATACCCTACCTAATTCTTTCAGTGATTATTAACCGTTTAAGCCTAATAATGCAACTACCACACCGAATAAAGCAGCACCCTCGATAAGGGCAGCAGCGATAATCATTGCAGTCTGAATTTTTGATGCAGCTTCTGGTTGACGAGCAATACCTTCCATTGCTTTACCACCTACTTGACCGATACCGATACCTGCACCGATTACTGCTAAACCGGCACCGATTGCCGCGATTGAACCTACCATAACTAATTTAATTTATATTAATTTGTAAAAAATAGTTTTCTATTAATGATGTTCTTCTACTGCCATACCAATAAACAAGGCAGTAAGTAATGTAAAAATAAAGGCCTGTAAAAATGCTACCAGCAATTCCAACACATCCATAAACAATACGAATGCAACTGAAACCGGAGCGATAGCCAATGTTTCGAAAATAAAGATTAACGAGATTAAGCTTAATACGATAATGTGACCTGCAGTGATATTCGCAAACAAACGTACCATTAAAGCGAAAGGCTTAGAAATAATACCAATAACCTCCACCACAACCATTAAAGGCCACAACCAGAAAGGAACGTCAGGTAAAAGAATATGCTTCCAATAATATTTGTTACCATTGATATTTACAATGATCAAAGTACCCAAAGCCATTACGAAAGTTAATGCAATGTTACCCGTTACGTTTGCACCTCCCGGGAAAATTGGAACTAAACCTAATAAGTTGTTAAACCAGATAAAGAAAAACACGGTTAACAAATAAGGCATAAATTTATTGTATTTATGACCGATGTTTGGTTTAGCAATATCATCTCTAACGAAAACAATAATTGGCTCGATTAAAGATTGTAAACCCTTAGGCGCTTTACCTACACGTTTTTTGTAGGCACCAGCTACCGAAATGAAAACGATTAATATCACCAGGATTGCTACGAACATCGCAGCAACGTTTTTAGTGATTGAAAAATCTAAAACTGAAGTAGCTTCATCAACCTGACCATTTGCACCAATCACTTTAACATGATCTTCTACCAAACGGTAAGTATTATAAGTTCCTTTATAATCTTCTTCACCATGATGAAAGTGCGCAGAAGAGAAAACTTCTAATCCAGCTGGTGTATATAAAATTACAGGAAGAGGTAGTGAAGTATGCCCCCACAGGTGCCACATGTGCGAATCCGCAATGTGTTCCATAATTACTTTGGTTGGCTCGAATTTTTCTTTGCCATGTCCAGCTTCTGCTCCATGCTCACCCGAAGCTGCATGAGCAGATTCGGCAACAACACTATCAACAGGTACAACAGCGCTATCAACTTGAGCGAAAGTATCAATTTTGATAGATAAAAACGCGATTAAAAGCGTAAAAACAATAGTTAGCCTTTTAACTTTAGACACAAAAACTCGGTTACAATCCATTTATTGGCAGTTTTTTACTTTAAATTTTGGTGGCGCAAGTTACGTAACAAACAGTAAATTTCAAAGGCCGTAAACAATAAATATAAAGAAAAAAAATTAAGCAGAAATACTGACCCAATTCCCTTAGCTTTTATACTGTAAATCAAGACAAAAGCCATACAAAAAATCATCTTCACCCCTATCGATCCCATAATAGCCATAATACCTACCTCAGGGTCGCGTTTTATCCCGATATCAACCAGCATATAGGCGATATAGGTAATACCAGCCAAAAAGCCGAACATCACCCAAAAATTAGGGATAAAAAGTTGGGTATTAGGAAATAGTAAGGGTAAAACGGCAACAACGCCTATCAATAAGCCTACGAAGATGAAATAGATACTTGTAAATTTGGCCAGAGTCAATGGAATAATTTCTTAGCAGATTAAAACTCCGGCAAAGATAAGGTTTTTAGTATCAAGTAAGTAGTGTGTTGGGGAATTATTGTTTAATTGGTTAACTGTTTGAATTGGTTAATCGGTTAAGTGAAGTGCTGCGCGGACATTGCTGGATTGTTAAATTGTTTCATTTCTACTGGTATCAAGCCCAACAATCTAACAATAAAGCCATATAGCAATTTCGGTTAACTGTTTAAATTGGTGAATCGGTTAATTGAAAGCTGTCAACTGAAAACTGTAAATTGTCAACTGAAAATTAACCCCTGGTAACCTGCCTGATGGCCTGATAAAGTGCGATTCCCACCCCTGCCAAAGCAAAAGCTGCAGTAATTAAATTGGTTTTGCTATGTCTGTGTTCATCGATTTTGTAACCAATAAAAGTTAAAAGACCAATGGTAGCAATCATCTGGAAGCCGATGGCCGAATATTTTGCGGCAGTATTTACCTTTTTCTTTGTATCTTCCTCTTTCGGATTTTCCATTATTATTATGGTTTTTGATTTTCCATTCTAAAATTACCAAAACCAGCAACATTTATTATGATCATTATCGCTGAAAAAAAGTATAGATTAAGTATGAATGCTATTCCAACATGTAATGAAACGACCAGTAACAACCAAAATAATCTTGTTCTTTTAAAATTCATAAAAATCGGATAAAGAAGTTCTATCAATATTGTCCCCCAGCCTAGCAAAACAAAGATTATTGGGTATTTAGACAAATAATCGAAACTCCCAGCATAATTGTAATTAAAATAAGGTAGATGTATAGCTTTCCAGATTGACTCCCCATTCCACCAATTAAATCCTAATAGTTTACCGAATCCCGAAAAAAAATACATTATTCCCAGATGTAATTGCAACAACCTTCTAAAGGGAGTTGGATTAACACTAAAATTATTTTTTAAAATAAGATTTCTTAAGGAAGAATATTGGTCTAAAGGAAAAATAAGACAATAAAAAAGAGCAATGCTAGAAAAGTAGTCGACACCATAAGAATAAAAGGGTGTTCCTCGAACTAATAATAAATGAAGGATTATAAGAAAGAATGAAGATAACCTTGAAAAAAAACCAAAAAACAATGCTAAACATAAAAAAGAATAACATACCTTGAAGCTTAAAAGAACTTTTTCGACATTTAAATCAAATTCTTTGTAGAGATAATCTAATAATTTAGGGAGTGAAAAAGATTCATTGTATACATTTTGCACTCTTAACGGAATTAATCCATCGTTAGAGTAGAAATAGTTAAAGTCTTTTCCCAAAGAAAAAAAATGAATCAAAAGAAAAAGACTGACTGATACTCTGAAAAACAAAAGAAATAGCATATCCTCCTCTCTTCTATCGAAGAAATAGCGGCGAAGTTTTACAAGCATTCTACCTATAATTAACTTTATATGAATCAATTGGAATGTAAGAAGGAGTTACAACTCCTTGATTAAATTGCTTTAATGTCGGATATTTTGGTAAAAAAAGTATAACATCCATTTTAGATTTAGGCGGGTATTTTTTTAATATTTGCTTAGACATGGACTTAACAACAACATCTAAATATAATAGATAATTACTTTTCTCTTTTACATTATATTGCTTAAGTCGTTCTTGAAATTTCCCCATTAATGTTGCATATCTTGATATACTTTCTACATTAGAAAACTCAGGCATATACAATATATCAATTATTTTATTCGATTCATTCTTAACGATAAATTGAATCTGACAAACACTTGCTACATTCGGAGCAAAAAAACCATAGCCTGTGTCAAGACCTGTAAAAAAAGTGTAATTACTAATTAGAAAAGATCGAGATATTGAATTTAAAGTTTTTATAGCCCTTGGCTCCTTATTCTGTTTAGAATTTTCATGATACAATTGATACCAACTATTGATTGTAGTTGATATACTTATCAATATTATCACTAAAAAGTGAAATAAAGCAAAAGACAAAAATAGATTTTGCTTGCTTTTAGTGTTGAGAGTATTTATAAAAAACATAAAAAAAGGTTAGGATGTAACCACCCTAACCAATTAAATTGTCTACTATTTGTATTCGTTAATAATTGCGTCTAATGCCTTTTTTGTTTTTAAAGCACTTTTATCAACAGAAGAATTATCACTAATCACCCAAAATTCCGTAGTCAAAACATCCCATGCTGAAGTTTGTTTAAATGAGATGTAAGATTCTACTCCTTTGGAATCGAGAGCTTGAATTTTCTTCAAATCTTCTGGCGAAATCTTCATTTTTGAAACACTTGTATTTCCATTTTTCAAAATAGCCACCTTACTTACTGGTCTGAAAGCAAAGAACATTAATGAACATACACCAAGAGTTGCGAACAAAATTTGTTTTTTCATAATTTAGTTTTTAATAAGTAAAAATTGTTTAATTAATGCAATATACTAAAAAATTAGTTTTAATAAAATATATTCATAATTATCTTTTATTTATTACTTTATAATTTTCAATTAACTTTGAATAATTAAAATTGACAGCCGATAATAATTTGGCTTACAATTTGTTTATATGTTGAACTAAAGATATCTACCATACTTGAAAAATTACGCTAGCAGAAACTTAAATACTCTCCTCTTCATTTTCAGCCTCCTTTTTATATATGGCTGTGTGGCAAACAAGGATACAGCCGTTGACCGAAGATTTCAGAACCTGACGGCAAGATATAACTATATTTATAACTCAAATGTTTTATTAACCGAATATAACGAGAGTTTACTGCAAAGTTATACCGATAACTACGAAAAAATACTCCCGGTATACCTCGATCCTGAGCCTCAGGTAAATCTGGTACTCACAGCTGGCGTAGCCAATAAACAATTGGATGAGGTGATTACCAAAAGTCAGACCATTATTAACGAAAAAAGTTTTAGTAACTATATCGATGATGCCTACATGCTTTTGGGCAAGGCCAATTATTTAAAGGGTAATTATTTTATTGCAGCAGAATATTTCGATTATACTGCAAAAACCTACAGCAGCGATTTAAAAACCTTTATCATGGCCATGAACTGGAAAGCCCGTAGCCAGATGCAGCTGAACAACATGGTACTGGCCGATAAAATAATTGATACGATGCTTCGTGCCTGCGATGAGCTGAAGAAAGATATTGCCGAGCCATTGGCCACAGCGGCACAGATGCGCATTTACCAAAAACGGAACAAAGAGGCTATCCTTTTTCTCGAATCGGCTATTGAACGTGCAGAAGAAAAACAACTACGCATTCGCTGGCGGTTTATCCTGGCCCAATTGCAAGAGAAAGAAAAAAACATTACGGATGCCTACGCCAACTTTACTAAAGTAGAGAAAAGTAATGCTCCTTTCGAGATGTATTTTCATGCCAATTTAAACCGGATTAAATTAAAGGCATTATTAAGCGGTGAGAAACTAAATAAAGAGCAGCAACTCTTAGCTTTATTAAAAGACGATAAGAACACCGATTATACCGATCAGATTTATTATCAGGTAGGCGAGTTACTCTCTGCCGAAGGAAATTTTGTAAAAGCAGCAGAATATTATAACAAATCGGTACAAACCAGTACCCGAAACCAAAATCAAAAGGCATTATCCTATTTAAGAATTGCTGATTTAAACTTTAAAGAATTTAACGATTACATTAAGGCAAAGCGTTATTACGATAGTACCGTAATGATTTTACCTAAAAACTTTCCTGATTACGATGCGATTGTTAAAAAGGCAAATAACTTGCAATACTTAACAGATCGTTATACACTTATTGCCAAAGAAGATACTGCGCAAGCTATTGCCAAACTGCCTGCAGGCGAACGCGAGGCGAAGGTTAAAGCTTATTTAACACCAAAGGTCGAAGTTGCCAATACTGGAGGGGTTATCAACAATCAGTTCTTAAATGATCCCGATTTTCCGAATCAATCTTTAAATACACCCAAAACTGCTGCCGGTAGCACTTTTTATTTCAGCAATAACGCCGCTATAAGTGCAGGTTTTGGCGATTTTAAAAAACGCTGGGGCAACAGACAGCTGGAAGATAACTGGAGACAGAGTGTGCGTTCATCTGCACAGGAAACCAATTCGGTGCTGGCAGGCGGAAATGTAGCTACCGGCATAACACCGGCAAACGGTACTAACAACCCAACAGCAACAGACCAGACTTCATTGGAGAAACAATTTCTGGATGGCCTGCCAACCACTCCCGAATTGCTTGCTAGCTCTAATCAAAAAATTATTGATGCCTATTTCGAAATTGCCAGCTTTTACCAGCAGGAGCTGGGCGACAAAGCAGAAGCCAATAAAATATACCTGGAATTGCTGAAAAGATATCCGGAAAATAACCACCTGGTTGCCATGTACTATAGTTTATACCTGAATTACAAAGGTGTTGACGAAGCAAAATCGGAAGAATACAAACAATTGGTACTGAAAAAATTTCCTGAATCTAATTTTGCGAAAACCATTTTAGATCCCTCGTATTCTGCTAAACAAAGTCAGCTGGAAAACATAGCCATTAATAATTACAATACGGCTTTTGACACCTATGCGAAGAAAGATTATCCAAATGTGGTAAAACAGGTAAACGATAACATCAGTGCATTTCCAGAAAATGATTTTGCGCCACAGTATGCTTATTTAAAAGCCATTGCAATTGGCCGTACTGCTAAAGTAGATTCCTTACTTACGCAGTTCAACCTGATTACCACACTTTACCCTAACGATAAAATTATTACACCATTGGTGCGCGACCACCTGAAATACATTGAAGCAAACCTCGAAGAATTTAAGCAAAGACCTGTCGCGCTGATTGATTTCGACCCAAATGCACCACGTTTTGTAAGTCAGGCTAACCCTGCTCCTGTTGAAAATAAACCTTTGGTAACCGAAAATGCAACTGTAAAAACTGCTGAGCCTAAAGTAGCCAAACCAGTTGAGGAGGTTAAACCTGCTGATGTAAACAAACCTGCCAGCATTTTCAGTGCAGCAAAATCAGAAGAATATTATTATGTAATTGATGTGGCCGATGCTACTTTAACCCTAAGTTCATCGCGCTTTGGTTTGGGTCAGTTTAACCGGGGTAACTATCCCGACAATGATTTGGTACATAAATTGGTAGAGCTTGATAACGATCAGTTGATTTATGTAACCAGTTTTATCGATTTGGAAGATGCGAAACTTTATGAGTCGAGCATTGTTGGCCAGTTAAAGAACATTATGAAAGTACCGGCCAACCTGTACAAAGGCTTTATCATCAGTAAAGAAAATTTTGAAAAACTAACCGACAGGCAGCGTATTAACGAATACCTGGAGTTTTTAAAAGACAATTATAAGTAAGCGAAAAGACTAAAGCTGAAAGACCAAAGCTTATATGCGCTTAAATATCTTAGGTGGTGAAAAAAGCTGAAAGACTAAAGCTGAAAGACCAAAGCTTATATGCGCTTAAATGTCTTAGGTGGTAAAAAAGCTTAAATGCACTTAGTGTTAGGTCTTAGAATTGCCAAACTTTCAAAGCTTAAATTTGGTTCTCTAAAAAATTAATAAATTTGCATCCAAACCTCCTTTTGTGGTGGTTTTGGAAAATTACAGCACAAAATGAATAAACCCCTTTCTGCACAAGATACAAGAAGATATAGTTTAATGATCTGGAAATTATTGGTAGGTGGAATAGCCCTCTTTGCTATTTTCATCTCCATGATTGGTTTTGGCCTTTTTGGCGCTTTGCCTTCTTTCAGGGATATTGAACACCCAAAAAGCAACCAGGCATCAGAAATTATTGCCGAAGATGGTCGCCCGATTGGAACTTATTTTGTGCAAAACAGATCAAACGTTACGTATAAGGATATTTCTGAAAACGTAATTAATGGCTTAATCGCAACTGAAGATACCCGTTTCAAAGATCACTCAGGTATCGATTTCAAGCGTACTTTTAGCATTATCGGTTACAATTTAATTGGCAAAAAACAAGGTGCCAGTACCATTACCCAGCAGTTGGCCAAAAATCTTTTCCCCCGCGAATCGAATCTGAATTTCTTCTCACTGGTGCTCACCAAATTTAAAGAGTGGATTGTTGCCGTTAAACTCGAGCGCAACTATACCAAAGAAGAAATAATTACCATGTATTTAAATACGGTCGATTTTGGTAACCAGGCTTATGGTATTAAATCGGCTGCAAGGGTTTATTTTAACACTACGCCCGATAAATTAACCTTAACGCAGGCTGCTACTTTAGTGGGTATGCAAAAAGGGATTACCATGTACTCTCCTACCCGCCATCCTGAGCGTTCGCGAGATCGCAGAAATACGGTAATGGCCATGATGGTAAAATCTGACCTTTTAACCCAGCAGGAATTTGAAGAACAAAAAGATAAACCTTTAAACCTGCACTTCAACGCTGCAACCGTAAACGATGGTATTGCACCTTATTTCCGCACCGTGCTTAAAAACGATATCAAAACCATTTTCCAGGAACAATCTATTCTCAAACCTGATGGTACACCTTATGATTTAGATCGCGACGGACTTAAAATTTATACCACATTGAATTACGATATGCAGGTATATGCGGAGGAAGCGCAAAAAGAATACATGAAGATTTTGCAAGCACAGTTTATTGCCAGCTGGAAAGGCCGTAACCCTTTCAAAGATAAAGCATTGCAGATTGAACAGGGCATAAAGCGGTCAGACAGGTACAAATCTTTAAAACTGGAAGGAAAATCGGACGAAGAGATTACCCAGGATTTCAACACGAAAACAGAAATGACCATTTTTACCTGGAAGGGTAATATCGACACGGTTATGAAACCAATTGACTCGGTACGTTATTACAAAATGCTATTGCGTAATGCCATGATGACCATGGACCCAACCAACGGCCACGTTAAAGCCTGGGTAGGTGGTATCAATTACGAGCATTTTAAATACGATCAGGTTAAAATGGGTACCCGTCAGGTGGGTTCAACCGCTAAACCTTTTACTTACGCGGTAGCCATTGAAAATGGTTATTCTCCTTGTTACACTGTACCTAACGTTCCGGTAACTATAGAAGGTTATGGCGACCCATGGACACCAAGAAACTCAGGTAAACCTTTAGAAGGCAGCATAACCTTACAAAAGGCGCTTGCTTATTCGCAAAACTATGTTACGGCTTACTTAATGAAACAAGTTGGCCCGGTTGCGGTATCAACACTAGCTACTAAAATGGGTATCCCGAATGTTCCGGCATTTCCTTCAATTTGTTTGGGTACTTTCGATTCGTCTATTTACAACATGGTTGGTGCTTATGGCGCTTTCGCCAATAAAGGCACTTATACCAAACCCATTTACCTGTTAAGAATAGAGGATAAAAATGGGGTAGTGTTATTTTCTCAGAAAGAAATACCAAAGCCAATTATGAGCGAAGAGGTTGCCTATGTAATGACCAGAATGCTTAAAGGTGTTGTTGCTAACGGAACAGGATCGCGATTAAGTTATAAATATGGTGTAAATGCACCAATTGGTGCAAAAACCGGTACCACACAAAATAACTCTGATGGTTGGTTTATGGCCATTACCCCACAACTGGTAACCGGTATATGGACTGGCTGCGAGGACCGTGCTTTCCACTTTATCAGCACCAACCAGGGTGAAGGTGCGAATACGGCTTTACCTATTTTTGCCGGCTTTATTAAACGGGTATATGCCAACCCGGCGTTAAAGATTGGCCGGGCAGATTTTGAAGCACCAAAAAGCGGGGTATCGATTACCTACGATTGTAATCAATACCAGCAACAAGAGGAAGGTACAACAGAACTGGATAAGAAGTTAGGGTTTTAATACACTTGCGATTGCGTGAAGGATAGCAGTGAAAATCCTTTTGTTTTGCCTGAAGCGAAGCGGAGGGTAACAAAAGATTGTAACGGATAGCCTGACCCTTTGCGCAGCTTAGGGGCACGCCCAAATTCTTTTAAACAACATTAAATCATTATCCGTTTAGATAAGGATTTCCCTTTTTGAATCTTATTTTTGTAATTAATGAGCAGTTTCGACCATAAAACAGCATTAACCGCTATACCGCATAAACCGGGTGTGTACCAGTATTGGGATGCCGATGGCAAGTTAATGTACATTGGAAAGGCGAAAGACCTGCGCAACCGGGTGGGCTCTTATTTTAACAGCGATAAGAATCAGTTTAACGGCAAAACCAGGGTATTGGTTTCGAAGATCAGAAAAATTACCTTTACCATTGTTGATACCGAAATTGATGCCTGGTTGCTGGAAAACAGCTTAATTAAAAAGCACCAGCCCAAATTCAACATCAATCTAAAAGATGATAAAACCTATCCGTGGATTATTGTCAAAAATGAGCACTACCCCCGCATTTACTGGACCCGAAAGGTAATTAAAGACGGTTCGACCTATTTTGGTCCCTACGGTTCAATAGGTATGATGCATACAATATTGGACCTGATTAAGGAAACCTATGCTTTACGCACCTGCAATCTGCCATTAAACGATAAAAATATTGCTGAAGGGAAATTTAAAGTTTGCCTTGAATATCAGATTGGCAACTGCAAAGGACCTTGCCAGGCATACCAGACTGAAAACGATTACGATAAAAACATTGCAGAAATAAAGGAAATCCTCAATGGAAAGATCGGCAACGTAATCCGTGAGGTAAAATCGACGATAAAATCGGCTGCCGAAGATTTAAATTTCGAGCTGGCGCACCAATATGCCCGCAGATTAGAGGTTTTAGAGAAATACCAAAGCAAATCGACCGTAGTTAACAGTGCTATCACCAATGTAGATGTGGTAAGCATTGCATCAGACGAGCGCTATGCTTTTGTCAATTACCTGAAGGTAATGAACGGTACCATTATCCAGACCCAAACCATTGAGGTTAAAAAGCAACTGGATGAAAGCGACGACGAAATCATGACTCTCGCCATGCTTGATTTCAGAAGCAAGTTTAACAGCACTTCGAAAGAAATTATAGTTCCGTTTGAACCTTCGCTGGAAGATGAAAGCCTGCGTTTTACCGTACCTAAACTGGGCGAAAAGAAAAAGCTTTTAGAACTTTCGCAAAAGAATGTACTCTTCTTTAAAAAGGAAAAGTTAAACCAGTACGAAAAGCTAAACCCCGATTTACGTACCGACCGCATTTTAACCACCATGCAAAAGGACCTGCGTTTAACGCAGTTACCCAAGCATATCGAATGTTTCGATAACTCCAATTTTCAGGGAAAATATCCGGTTTCGGCAATTGTGGTATTTAAGGATGCCAAACCATCGAAAAAAGATTACAGGCACTTTAACGTTAAAACGGTAGAAGGGCCCAACGATTTTGCCACCATGGAGGAAGCCGTTTTCCGTCGTTACAGGCGCATGCTGGATGAAAACCAGACTTTGCCCCAACTCATCATCATTGATGGCGGTAAAGGCCAGCTTTCATCGGCTATGAAGAGTTTAAAACTACTGGGTATAGAAAAACGGGTAACAGTAATTGGTATTGCCAAACGTCTGGAAGAATTATTCTATCCGGGCGATTCATTTCCACTCTACCTGGATAAAAAATCGGAAACCTTAAAAGTAATCCAGCAACTGCGTGATGAAGCCCATAGATTTGGGATTACCTTCCACCGTAAAAAACGCGACCAGGGCACGCTCAAAACCGAACTGGAACAAATTGAAGGTATTGGCAAAACCACTGCCGATAAATTACTCACTCATTTTAAATCGGTAAAAAAGATTAAAGAAGCCACGGAGCAACAACTTGCAGAAGTACTAAACAAAAAACAGGTGCAAACCTTACTGGCTCACTTTAAAGAGACCTAAATTCAACACGTAAACCATAACAGACAAGCACGTAAAAAGATTAACACTAAATTAATCTGAACGGTGTAAAGCTTCAATATTTTCTCCATAATTTAGGGTTAGCAAACCTGCATCCCTGTTTATGAGTAACAACATCCTAACCACAATTACCAAACTTCTGGTAGGCGTAATGTATTTTAGCGAATCGGAGAGCCCTTTTAAAGTGGCTGACTGGGGCAAAATCCCTCCTGCCGCATTACAGCAAGAAATAGCATCCCGCTACCAATCTGCCCTATCTGATTTAAAACAAGTAGATCACACTGCCTTTTTTAACCACATTACCTCGAAGGTAGATGCTGCTGATACGCCAATGGTAGAAAATGCACGCAAAATAACGGAGCTACACAATTTCATCAGGCAAAATCTATCCAATATACAGGTTACACGTGTAGAAGGCAGTAGCAAGGTTCCAATAATTATTACTGGTTACCTACCTGATGGTAGCTGCTTAGCGATCGAAACTTTTGCTGTAGAGACTTAAAATTAATCCCATCCACTAAATAATTCCAAATTACACATGAAAGCATTAAAAAAATTAAGCTTAATGGCAATGCTATGCCTGGGCCTCGCTGCCTGTAAAAAAGAAAATCAGCTGACGCCCGAAACCAGCGTTTTTGAGCAAAAATTAAACACTAAAGCAGCTGTTGCTGGTACGCAGGCCGTTACAGCAGGTTTTCCAGAAACCTTTGAATCAGGAACCAAAGGAAGTTATGCTACGGCCTCGGTAACTTTAAGCAGCGGAAGCTGGAGCCTTAACGATGCGCTGATTGGAAACCTTGCTGCAGATGCCAAAAATGGCAGCCAATCGGTGCGGATCCGCAACACGGGTATTCTGAGTATGAATTTTGATGTAAACGGAGCCGACATAGTAACCATCGCTCACGCCAAATATGGCACCGATGCGAACAGTACCTGGCAACTCTGGTACTCTACTAATGGTGGTTCGAGCTGGCAACAATCGGGTAGCACCATTACCAGTAGTTCTACAAGCTTAACGACCGCTACCTTTAACACTGCTATTTCCGGAAATGTGCGTTTTCAGATCCGCAAAATCAGTGGTGGCACCGCCCGCATTAACATCGATGATTTCAGCATTTCTACTGGTGACGGAACAACTACCCCACCAACTACACCAGGAGATGACAGCCACCTTTTAATGGGTAATCCAAGCAATGCTGTTGCCAGTATTACTTATCCGGAAAATTACCTGATGGAGCGTACTTACTACAGCAGTTCTTACAGCAAAACCAGAGGTACACCAAATTGGGTAAGCTGGCATATTGGTTCGGCCGATTTAGGTTCTACGCCACGCCAGGATGATTTCAGATCAGACAGTACATTGCCTTCAGGCTGGTACCAGGTATCGAGCAGCAGCTACTCTGGTTCAGGTTTTGATCGTGGCCACAATTGCCCGTCGGCTGACAGAACCGCTTCTGTTGCCGCCAATTCTTCTACCTTCTTAATGAGCAATATGATGCCACAGGCACCCAACAATAACCAAGGACCATGGGCTGATCTTGAAAATTACACCCGCTCATTAGTAACCGCCGGCAACGAAGTTTATGTGATTTGTGGTTCTTACGGTTCGGGTGGTACCGGAAGTAATGGTGGCATTACCTATACCATTGATAATGGCCGTGTAAATGTTCCTTCTAATACCTGGAAAGTAATTGTTGTACTGCCTAATGGAAATAACGATTTAAGCCGTGTAACTTCATCTACCAGGGTAATTGCGGTAAACTTGCCCAATACAAATGGTTTAAATACCAACTGGAAAACTTACCGCACCACAGTTAATGCAGTAGAATCTGCAACAGGTTACGATATTTTATCTAATGTACCGGTAGCAGTACAAAATGTAATTGAGGCCGTTACGGATAACCAGTAATAGGTTTAATTTACCAAGAAGAGCGGTAACCTATGTGGGTTATCGCTCTTCTTGTTATAGGCCAGGTTGGTAAATTATTGATGATTCAGGTCTAATCATGAGATGCTGAAATAAATCCGATAGCTATCGGATCAGCAAGACGGCAAGGGGAAAGAACAGGTGACGATAAGAAAAAAGGCTCCGATTTTCATCGGAGCCTTTTGTATGCTTAGTATTCCCAAAGACCTTGTTCGTAATCCAGAACAGATTTTTTAATCCTTTCAGATTCGTAAAGTCTTTCTCTTGGATCAGTAATGATATCTCTGATTTTGTTATCACCAGGATTCGATTCTTTAACAATGTAGCTGCTAAATAAACGACGGATAAAGAAATCGTCGAAACTTAAGTTAGAAGCATCGTTATTGGTGTTAATTAAACGTTTTTTGGTTAAAAGCTCTCTTGCTTCTGTGTAATATACCCAGAATACAGGCTGCCATTGTTTAGAAACCTCATTAAATTTTAAAGGTGCTATACCTACAATACGTGGTTCGAAAATAGAACGCTTGGTATCAAAAATCCAGTCTTCTTTGATTCTGAATTTTAAAAACAAATCCGGGTTAAAATCATTCACTACAGTGGTAACCGTACCTGTTTTATTGTTCGAAACCTCAGCTGTTCCTAAAGCCGATTTTGCGGCTGAATCAGGCGTCATTGGATTATTAAACGCATCATCCTCATTCAAAGCACTATCAATTGGCGAATAAGCGGTTAATTCGCCGGTTTTAATGGCAGATACCAATACATCAATTAATCTTGATTTTGGCGATCTTAAAGGTGAGTTAACCGTATCACGCAAATCAATTTCTCTCCAGATCCGTTTTGCGTAAAACACATCTTCTTCCCTCACATCAGCCAAAGGCACCATTTCGGTACTGTCAATATCCTTACGGGCATAGAAACCATCTTTTGGTGGTACCTTAAGTTTTTTCTTCACTGTTTTAACCGGAGCTTTCACCGTATCTACTACAGGAGCAGCCGCAACAGGTGCAGGCTTTTTGGGTGCTAACTTAGTCGGCTTTTTCTGTGCAAAAGCAAAGGCAGTTAACAACACTAAAACAGCAATACTTAAAATCCTTTTCATCTTCTTCTTATTTAACACTAAATGCTAATGAAGGTAAAATCTTCTGACGGCCATCGGGACCTATAGAAACAATATCTTCAAAAAATACTCTTGTACCAGGAGTAACCGAATTAATAGCACCTTTTACGGCACCAGCAAAACTGCCACCACTAGCGGCAATTGTAACCGCATCCGAACGTGGTTTAATAATGGTTACTTTATAACGCTGTATCTTAAACTTAACATCGAAAGGGAAATCATCCAAATCGGCTTCAATTTCGGTTTCGCTTTTTAACTGTACTGAGGCCACATCGCCACCAGCACGGCCACCAACTTTAGCAACAGGGGTTGGAATACCTTTAACCCTGAATTTTTGTGAGCCTAAGCTCACTGTTTTGCCAGCGTTGTTAGCTGATACATTAACAGACACCTCTGAACCCACAAGGCTACCTGGTACATTTACATTATAATTTCCGTTGCTACCAGACATTGATCCACCAGAAATAGAGGCTTTAATACTCTCTAATGGAAAACCTGCTGCCGAAACCGTAAATGGATTCGGGATACCTGCATAAATTACATTCAATTTGGTTGATGCAACCGATGCAGATGGTTTTGCCACCTGATAAGATTGTGGTTGTGTTTTGTATTCTTTTACGGTACCATCGGTTTGACGAACGCGAATGGTTCCTACCCAAGTAAACTGACCAACACTACCTGTTCCGCCGGTATAAGTTCCTTTACCATCTTTGATCGAAAGTTTATTTCCGTTTACCGTAATATCAGGAGTTGATCTCGAATCGCTTGCAGTTAAAAATACTTCGGCAGTATAAGGTTGACCTTGAATTACGTAAGAAGTAGGCGCTACTGCAACTGCTGCGAACTGATCAAGGTTTACCTGTGCTTTATCCATGTTACCGAATAACTTTTTCACCACTTCTGCTTCAGCATTTTTAGTATCTGCCTGCAATTTGGTTAAAACTGTCATTGCAGCGGTTAGTGGCGTACCTTCACCGAAATAAGTTTCCTGCCAGTTGCCTTTTCTTTTTCTTTCAGGATCTTTAGCTTCCAAAGAGAAAGCAACACTAGCTCTGTCTGCAGGATCTAATAAAGAGATTAATTTTTCGCGGGTAGCATTAATCTTTGCCTTTAATTTGTCTCCTTCTTTTTGGTTGATCATGATATGCTGTGCAATATCAAGATTATCTCTATTTACAAGATCACCAGTTTCCGGATTAAGTCCGTCACCTTGTTTGGTAAATTCTTTCTTAAGGCTTTCTATATAATTATCTAATTCGTCAGCAGCCACTCTTGCTTGCCTTGCTTTTTCATAAATAGGTTGTGCACGAGCTGGTTCCTCTTTTAGTTTCGAATTTTCGAAAGCAGCAAATAACTGATTAATGCTTGTATTCACATTATTTTTAGAGGTATCCAAACTATCATTGATATTTTTGAATGCATCTAAAACAGTATCTGATACGTTTAAGGCGAGCATGGCCAACAATACCAAATACATGATATTGATCATCCGCTGCCTTGTTGTTTCTTTTCCGCCTGCCATGTTTGATGTAGCTTTTCTTTAAAAATTAAAAACTAAACAAATTATACACGTGGGCTGTTCATAGCCGATAACATATTGCCATAAATTGCATTAAGTGATGATAAGTTTTTAGCCAACTTGTTCACCTCTTCTTTAAACTGTTTCGAATCTTCCATCGATTCGTTAAAGTTCTGCATGGTTAATGATAGGTTTGAATAGAATTTATTCATCGATTTTAAATGCGCGCTCGAATCCTGTAATTCCAGTTCGTAAACAGCATTTAATGCCGATAAGTTTTTAGCCAGGTTGTTTACCTGATCGTGGTACGCTTGTGAATCAACATTGCTTTCGCCCATTGCTTTCAAATTCGCAGTAGCTTTTTCGAAAGAGGCACTTAAGCTATCAAATCCGGCTGATGCCGTTTTAACTTTACCTGTAAACTCATTAGTAGCAGTAGAAGCATCTGCAACATTTGAAATGGTTGCTACTTTATCACCAAACGTACGTAAACCTGTACCTAAGCTTTCAATCAATTCAGGACCAATTTTAGCATCTGATAACATTTTATCTAAAGCAGCAGTGTTCGATGATCCTACTGCGGCTACCGGTCTTGCAGAAGCTTTTGGTAATTCGCCAGCAAAATCGGCTCTTAATTCCGGATAAACTCTTTCCCATGCTGGTTCTGGTTCTGGTGGAAAAAAACCGGTCAAAGCAAACAGAATTGCTTCAACACCTAATCCAATTCCAATTGCATAGCTCCCGAAAATCCCACCAACGTGTAGAATTTTACATAACGCTCCAATAATTACAATACTAGCTCCAAATGAAATTGCCGGATTCAACCAGCCTGGTTGTTTTTTTGCTGCCATAAAATTTTGATGTTTTTCTTTAGTTTTTAGTTTGTTTGGTTTAACGTCTTAAATCGGTACCTGGATAAGATGAAACGCATCTGAAACCAATGTACGACCGTTGGGTATCCTGATATTCGTAAGTTGCTACAGCATTTTGTAAAAAGTAACCTGTATCTTTCCACGAACCGCCTTTTACTACTTTACGCTTTTTGTATTTGCTGTCTGCAGCACCTGCATCGTAAGTAAAGTTAGGGTTCAAATCGTGCAATAACGGACTAGCACCTTTATTGTAAGCAGTTATGGTCCATTCTGCTACGTTTCCGGCCATGTTGTATAAGCCATAATCGTTAGGAAAATAAGATCTCACGCCAACTGTATAAATACCACCATCGCTCGAGTAATCGCCGCGACCTGGTTTAAAGTTAGCTTGTAAACATCCTTTTGTATTTCTGATGTACGGGCCTCCCCAAGGGTATTTGGTTTTGGTATTGCCACCTCTCGCTGCATATTCGAACTCCGTTTCTGCTGGTAAACGGTAATCAGAACGCGATCCTACTGGTAATTTACGTGCTGTAGCTACGCCATCATACAATTTGGTTCTCCAGTGAGAGAAAGCTTTTGCCTGCTCCCAGCTTACGCCAACTACCGGATAATCATCATAAGAAGGGTGATTGTAATAACCGCGAACCATTGGATCGTTCTGAGAATAAGAATAGTCTGTTTTCCAAACCATGGTATCAGGATAAATGGCAACTGTATAACGGTCTATATAATCCTGACGTTTGCTGTTTGGATCTTTGTGACCCAGGGCCGCTTTCTCCATATTTAACTCGGCGTAGGTATACTCAAACTTACGCACATCAAATTCTTTCTTGCCTGGAAGGGCATCTAAGCCCGAATAATACATGCCATCCAGCTGACTGGCCTGTGCACCTGCACCACCTCTGCCCTTGTTACGCCAGATATTTGCCCCATTTGGACCAACCTTTTTCCAGTCGATAAATTTATCGCCACCAACAGCCGCAGCTGCATTTCCTTTGGGTGTCATCATAAACTGTTGTGGGTTACCCATCATGGCAATGGCAATAGAATCGCGCACCCAGTTGGTAAACTGACGATATTCTGCATTAGAGATTTCGGTCTGATCCATGAAGAATGCACTAATGGTTACCATTCTGCTTGGCCCATTCTGAGAGAATGTAATATCCTCGTCAGATCCTCCAAGTGGCGTATGCCCTGGTGGAATATATACCATTCCTAACGGAATCCTATCGTTTTTAAATTTCCGGTTATATGCACCAACCAGTTCGCCTTGGCCTCCATGGCCACAACTTGCTAACATTAATGATATACCTACAATAGTTAGAAGGTAAATTTTCTTCATATTTTTTATAGTGTGCAAAGCACGATAAGGGAGCAATTTTATCAAAAATCACTGAAATTATCAACAAAAACAAATATTTTACATTAAATCATTACGCGAAAGCAATTAAAGTTAGATTAACTGCTTACTCCCTCCTAACACTTTGCCCATAAAAAATGTGTAACTCTCTTAATAACAGCAAAGTTACGCATTTATTGTGTTGACTTAAAATAAATTAATAAATGTATTATTTATTAGATATTTTGATATAGTTCTCTATGGCCATGGTCATAGATGGCACACCTGGAGTTGGTGCAGCAATATCTACAATAAGATCCATATCGGTACAAGCTTTACTGGTATTGGTACCGAAGGCTGCAATCCGGGTATTATTTTGTTTAAAATCGGGGAAATTTTTAAATAACGATTGAATACTTGATGGACTGAAAAAGGCAATCACATCATAAAACACTTCTGCAAGATCGGATAAATCGCTCACTACGGTCCTGAATAAAACAGCAGGAGTAAAGTTATAGCCACTTTTTTCCAGAAACTTCATGGTATCTTCAGTGGCTACATCAGAACAAGGGTATAAAAACTTCTCATTCGCATGCTTTTTAAGCACTTCAGCCAAATCAGCTGCAGTTTGTTTGCCAAAAAAGATTTTGCGTTTTCTGTACTGGATATACTTCTGAAGATATAGTGCAATGGTTTCAGACAGACAGAAATATTTTAGTTCTGCCGGTACTTCGTAACGCATTTCTTCACAGATCCTGAAAAAATGATCAGCTGCATTACGGCTGGTAAAAATTACCGCAGTAAAATCGGCCAGGTTCACTTTATCCTTCCTGAAGTCTCTGGCAGGTACGCCTTCAACATGGATGAATGACCTAAAATCGACTTTCAGGTTGTGCTTTTTAGCCAAATCGTAATAAGGAGATTTTTCAGTTTCAGGTTTTGGTAAAGTAACCAAAATACTTTTTACTTTGCGGATTCTAGAGTCGTTCTTTTCTTGCATTTTCCTTTTTCCTGCTACAGCCCTATCGTTTTAATTAGTATTAGGATAGGACATATTTCGAGGGCGCAAAAGTACAAAATTAAATGCATTCTAGAAAACTTATTATTAGAAAGTATCGTTATACCCGCCCTTAATAACTGAAATGCAAAAATGATGCCTAACAACAAGAATGCCAACACAATATATACTTCGCCGTATTTAAGCGGAGTAAGCGCAAATGCAATAACAAGCGGGATAAAAAGCAGCGACGCATTGAAATAACTGAGGTATAATATAGAGATGTATTCGCCCACAGGTTTCTGTACATTAAACAGATAGCCCAGAAAACGCAGAATCACCAATTTGAGTGCATAAAAAACAATAATGGTAATGGATATGCTAAAGAAAAATTTAAAACCATCTTTGGCCTGGTACATATCATTCCACTGGGCTACCAGAAAAAAGAACATCCCGAATACGAAGCCAAATTGCACAAAAAGCAGCAAAAACGGCCAGGAACTAAACAGGTTATCTTCCTTATTGATGTTATTTAAAATCCGGTTGCTAAAAAACGATTGCACAATAGCCGACAGCTGCTTGGAAAATGCGTTTTTTAATACTGCAAAAATAATGAGCATGCCGAAAATAAAACCCAGCAAACCTACATTACCCTTCGGTATTTTGGTGCCTAACTGATACGGATTTTCCTTTTTCTTAAACTGCTGGTATTTTTTTTGCCAGGCCAGTAAATCCAGCTTCGGAAAAAGATATTCTTTTTCGATGGTATCAGTCAGGGCATTTTTATTGATCTGGCTATCAGCCAAAACCCAGGTATGGCGCATAACAGAATCGGTTACAAAACGCTGCCTGGCCAATGTAGCCGAATCGGGCCGGTATCTCCTGTACTGAATCTGATTTACAACAGTGCTATCTGTTTGTACAGGAATTTGCTGCCCTGCTACAAAATTTGCAGCACATAAAAACGCAAACAAAATGAAAATAAACTTCGGCATGCTGTAAATCAAATCTTAAGGTTGCAAAAGTAATTGAATAATCATGGTTTACCTAAAAAAATGGATTGAGCGTTTTAATAAATTTATTATGACCTTGCAAATAAAAGGAGTGCAGAGTAATCGCCCTGATCTGCCAATTTAAGTGCACGAAGATAAGTGACCCTGCTGTTACTTTTCTTTGAAAGATTTGCAGCACCCCAGGTAAATACGGGCACACCAAAAATCCTTTCAATAATAATATCAGCCATTAAACGGCTATGTCTTCCGTTTCCATTTGAAAAACAATGAATACTTACCAGTCTATGTTTGAAACGAATCGCTATTTCATCTGGAGAAAAAGTATTATTTTTAGTCCAAAACACAGCGTCTTCCAGTAATTTCTTTAACTCAAGAGCAATTTGCCATCGGTCTACTCCGATATTTTTATTGGTTTTCCGAAAATCACCAGCCCATGACCACACACTTTTATACATTTGTTTATGCACTAATTTTATAAATGTTTGTGTAAACAATTTATCTAATTTAAACCGTGTAGTAAGTGTCCATTTTATCGCCTCTTCGATATTTTGCTGCTCAAATTCATCAAGCTCTTCTCTTATCGTCACAGTAGAGATAAGCAAACCTTCTTTTTCTTCTTCATCCAAAGGAGTTTGCCCATCTATATAAATTAAATCTAATCCCATAAAATTTTAGGCATTTCATTTTTAATCTCCTGTGTTCTTTCCTGTATCGCTTTCTCTATTCTTTCTTTAGAATTCACCTGATCTTCTAATTCCATGGTGTTTGATGTGCGAAGGACAATTTTTTTAGCCAGTTCATTGGCTTTTTTCTCCACCATGGCCTCCAATGATCCATCTTTTGGAACAAAACCATATACAAGTTCCATATCTAAAACGCGACCTAACTCCCGTAAGGATTTAAGTGTAATTGAACCCTCTTTCTCCCTTCTTTCAATATCCGATACCGCTTGTTTGCTTATAGATAACCTATTTGCTAATTGTTCCATTGACATACCTAACGTATTTCGAATAGCTTTAATCCACCCATTTGATGGAATTACTATCTTACTCAATACTGAAAACTTCAAAAGTTTAGCATTCAGCTGCTGAAGCATTAATGATTTTTTCTCCATAAGTAAAGTAATAACTTGTCTAAAACAACACAAATATAAAGCTATAACTTGATAAAAACAACAAAAAGTAAAGCAATAACTTGACTAAATGATTTACAACCTAAATGGGCAAACATCGATATTTCGCTATCAAAGTTATTATGACACTAAAGCAAAACTAACTTCATTATCTTTGCAGCAATGTCTGGTATCTATATCCATATTCCTTTCTGTAAAAAGGCCTGTCACTACTGCGATTTTCATTTCAGTACATCGCTAAAATATGCCGGTGAAATGGTTGAGGCCATTTGCAAGGAAATTAAAATGAAGAAAGATCGCATCTCCGGACAGGTTGGGAGTATTTATCTTGGTGGAGGTACCCCTTCCATCCTACCGCAAGCAGCCCTCCAAAAGATTTTCGACACCATTAACCATACTTTTTCGGTCGATGCTGATGCAGAAATTACTATCGAAACCAATCCCGATGATTTAACCGCACAGAAGTTAAAAGAATTGAAACAATTACCGGTTAACCGCTTTAGCGTGGGCATACAGTCTTTTTTCGATGAAGACCTGATCTGGATGAACCGTGCGCACAAAGCCATGGAAGCCGAAGATTGCATCAGGAGGAGTCAGGATGCAGGATTTGAAAACCTTACACTCGATTTGATTTACGGTTACCCGCTCTTAACCGATCAGAAGTGGATGAGCAACATCCAAAAAGCAATTTCGCTGGAGGTTCCACATATTTCGGCCTACGCCTTAACTGTTGAACCCCGAACCGCACTGGCGCACGCCATTAAAGCTAAAAAACAAACACCGGTAAGCGATAACCAAAGTGCTGCCCAATTTGTAATTTTGATGGATAAGCTGGTTAAAGCCGGATTTGAGCATTACGAAATTTCAAACTTTGCCAAACCCGTCCATTATGCGGTGCACAATACCAATTACTGGAGAGGTGTCGATTACATTGGCATTGGCCCATCGGCTCATGGTTTTGACGGCTTAAACCGCTACATGAACCCGGCAAACAATGCCTTGTTTATAGAAACACTGGCAGCTAACAAACTGCCCGAAATTATAGAAGAACTTAGCCTGAACGATAGGTTTAACGAATATATGATGATCTCGTTACGAACTATGTGGGGAACAGATCTTGAAAAAATAAATGCTGATTTTGGAAAAGATTTTTTAGAAGAAACCCAATACAACCTTAAAAATTTCGAGGGTAAAGATTGGCTGGAACACGAAGGAACTAAAATCCGGTTAACTGAAACAGGAAAGCTCTTTGCCGACCACATTGCTTCGGAATTATTTATAGTAGAAAATTAAGTAAGCGTGGCCGGAAACCATTCTTTCAATCAATAATTTAAAAAAATGTCAAAAATTGTATGGATTACAGGCGCATCATCCGGTATTGGCGAGGCCCTGGTTTACGAATATTTTAAAGCGGGTAACAAACTGATTATTTCGGGAAGAAACCGCGATGAATTGTTCCGTGTAAAAGGAAACTGCCAAAATTCGTTTAATGTGCACGTGTTGCCTTTCGATTTAAGCGAAACCCAAACACTGGAAAGTAAAGCCACAGATGCCATCCGCATTTTCGGGAAAATCGACCTGCTCATCAATAGCGGAGGGGTAAGCCAACGCGGACTGGCACTGGAAACTACCTTACAAACCGAGCAGCAAATCATGAATACCAATTTTTGGGGTACAGTGCAGCTCAGCAAAGCCGTTTTACCTTCAATGATTGCCAATGGCGGCGGCCAAATTGTGGTGATTAGCAGTCTGGTAGGAAAATTTGGCACCAAACTGCGTTCAGCCTATTCGGCTTCAAAACACGCTTTACATGGCTATTTCGATTCGCTACGTTCGGAAGTGTATGAACAAAATATTGATATTACCATTATTTGCCCGGGCTTTATCAAAACCAATGTAACCTACAATGCGTTAACGGGCGATGGGAGTACGCTGAATATTATGGGCGATGCACATGAAAAAGCCATGACTGCCGAAGCATGTGCCAAACAAATTGTGCAGGCGGTAAACAGTAAAAAAGAAGAAGCTTACATTGGCGGTAAAGAAACAAAAGCGATATGGTTAAAACGTTTCTTCCCCCGCGTTTTCGCTAAAAAAATAAAAACAGCAAAAGTGATTTAAAAAAATATTTAACCCATAGGTAACTTTTAGCCTTTTATTGAAAACCACAACAGTTTCTTTATCGTATATACAGGCATTAACACGAAAGATATCCTTGTTAAAAAAATTTACACTGTTCCGTGTGATTACTAAATTAACGTTCTTGCGTAATTGTAAGAGCGTTTTTTTTATTTAAGTACGCGTACTTTCTGACTTTTTTCGATTAATTGTCAGTTCTTTTTCATGTTTTGGGTTTTGTAATGCTTACTGTTTTTTAACTATTTAATTTTGCTTCATTAATCCTTATTTAACATGAAATTCAATTTATCTCCGATAGATGTAGTTGAAGACATTTCTAAATCAGATTTCGAGCAACATTACCTAAAGCCCAGAAAGCCATTGGTAATAAAAAATATGGCCCGGAAATGGCCAGCTTACGAGAAGTGGACAATGGATTATATGAAAAACGTTGTTGGCGATAAAACAGTTCCACTTTACGATAGTTCCAAAGCAGACCCATCGAAACCTATAAATGCCTCGGCTGCCGAAATGAAATTTGGCGATTACATAGACCTGATTAAGGAAACGCCAACCGATTTACGTATCTTTTTATTCGACCCGATTAAGTTTGCCCCTAAATTGCTCGAAGATTACATTGCCCCCAAAGATTTAATGGGTGGTTTTTTAGACAGCTACCCCAATATGTTTTTTGGCGGAAAGGGCTCCGTAACCTTTTTACATTACGACATCGACCTGGCACATATTTTTCATACGCATTTTAACGGTCGCAAACATGTTATCCTGTTCGATTACAAATGGAAAGAGCGCCTGTACCAGATTCCCTACGCCACATACGCCCTGGAAGATTACGATGTAGAAAACCCTGATTTCGAACAGTTTCCGGCTTTACAAGGTGTGCAAGGGGTAGAAGCATTTCTCGAACATGGCGATACCTTATTTATGCCAACCGGTTACTGGCACTGGATGAAATATCTGGATGGCTCTTTCTCCATTAGCCTGAGGGCCTGGGATAAAAGCTGGCTGGTAAAAGCGAAAAGTTTGTATAACTTAACCCTGCAACGTAAATTTGACGACTTTATGAAAGCCAACTACCGCGAAAAATACATGAAGTGGAAAGAAGCACTTGCCATTAAAAAAGCCATTAAGGCCCTTGAAAAGAATTTACCCAAATAACTGAGGATAGAATGTTAAAGTTTTGAATGATTGATTACAGTTTTAACCTCCCATAATCCAATTATCCGATCTTAAATCATTTAAAACTCATTCATCCCACACCACCAATCATACATGCATCCGAACATTATTAAAATTCAGGAAAAAATTGAGCCTTTAAGGCAAGAAATTATTAACCACCCGGTATACACTGCCATTAGCGAAATCAACGACCTGCGCATTTTTATGGAGCACCATATTTTTGCCGTTTGGGATTTCATGTCGCTGCTTAAGTCTTTGCAAATTAACTTAACCTGCACCACCCTGCCCTGGTTTCCGGTAGGCGATCCGGTTACCCGGCAACTGATAAATGAAATTGTGGCGGGCGAAGAATCGGATGTAGATGCTAAGGGCAACATTAAAAGCCATTTTGAGCTTTATTTAGATGCCATGGAACAATGTGGTGCCAATACTGCCCCGATAAACACGTTTATAAATGCATTACAAAACGGCAAAAGTTTTGATGAAGCTTTCGAAATTGCTGAAGTACCAGCTGCAGCAAAAGATTTTGTAAACGCAACATTCGAAACCATTAACAGTGGCAAAACACATTTGCAGGCGGCAAGTTTTACCTTTGGTCGCGAAGACCTGATTCCGAACATGTTCTTTAGCATGGTTAACGATTTAAACAGTACTCAGCCCGATCAGGTTTCTGTTTTTAAATACTATCTGGAGCGCCATATTGAGGTTGATGGCGATCACCACAGCCATTTAGCACTATCCATGACAGAGAAACTATGCCAGCAGGACGAAGCTTTTTGGGCTGCAGCCGAAGAAACTGCTAAACACGCCTTGCAGAAAAGAATAGACCTCTGGAATGCTGCCCATACCGAAATCGTAAAACAAAGTATAGTTGCATAGTTATTAAATTGTTAACTATTTACTAATTTAGATTACGTGATTTTAGTCACATTTAATGGTGAACACCGATTTTATAAAATAAAATTTACACATTTGTTGTTCGGCACAAATAACCGATTTTAAGCGCATGAGTTTCATTTTAAAACCAGTTGATATCGTAGAGAGCATCACTCCCGAAGATTTTAAGAAAAATTATCTGAAAACTAAACGTCCGTTAGTAATCAGGGGCCTTACTAAAGACTGGCCTGCAAGAGAAAAATGGACGACTGAATATTTAAAAGAAATTGGTGGTGATCTGGAAGTTCCGCTTTACGATAATTCTAAAGCTGATCCATCGAAACCGATAAATGCAGCTACCGCACACATGAAATTTGGCGATTACCTTGATTTAATCAAGCGTGAACCAACAGAATTGAGGATTTTCTTCTTCAATTTGTTTAAAAAAGTGCCTAGCTTAATTAACGATATTAAAATCCCAAAAGATTTAATGGGTGGCTTTATTGAAAGCATGCCTGCTATGTTTTTTGGCGGCTCGAACTCGGTAACTTTCCTGCACTACGACATCGACTTACCGCATATTTTCCACACTCATTTTGGTGGCAGAAAGCACATCATTTTATTCGATTATAAGTGGAAAGACAGGTTATATTGCTTGCCTAATGCAACTTACGCTTTAGAAGATTATGATGTAGCCAACCCTGATTTCAAAAAATTTCCTGCTTTAAATGGTGTTGAAGGATATGAAGTTTTCTTAGAGCATGGCGATACTTTATTTATGCCAACCGGTATGTGGCACTGGATGAAGTATGTAGATGGTTCGTTCTCGTTAAGTTTACGTGCCTGGGATCAATCGATTAGCCGCAAAGTAGCCAGTGTTTGGAGTTTATTTACACACGGCGCAATTGACAGCTTGATTAAAATGACCTTCAAAGAAAAGTATGCACATTGGAGAGAGAAAAAGGCTGTAAAAATTGCTGAAAGGGCACTAGCCAAAGGCAGACCATAAAGTACTGAAAATTAAAATACAGCGGGGCATCCATTACGGTAGCCCCGTTTTTGTTATTATTGCGTTCAAAATTATCAATTTAAAATACCCGATGGAAAACAACATACTTACCGAAAAACAAAAAATGCTGGCTGGCAAAGCCTATCAGGCAGGCGATGCAGAATTAGCAAAAGAAAGATTAAAGGCCCGCGAAATTGTTTTCGAATTTAACAACCTTGCCCCAAAATTTATCAAACAACGCAAAGAACTGCTAAAAAGGTTATTTGGTAAAACAGAAAAGATGTTTTATGTAGAACCACCTTTCCGTTGCGATTACGGCTATAACATTGAAATTGGCGATAACTTTTACGCCAACTTTAACCTGGTTATTTTAGATTGTGCCAAAGTAAGTATTGGCAATAATGTTTTTATTGCGCCAAACGTTGCCATTTATACCGCAGGACACCCTATACATGCACACCTGCGCGATCAGGAGTATGAATGGGCACAAGAAATAACCATTGGCAACAGTGTGTGGATTGGCGGCAATGTAGTAGTTAATCCAGGTGTAAAAATTGGATCGAATGTGGTAATTGGCTCAGGGAGTGTAGTAACACGCGATATACCCGATAACGTTTTTGCAGCTGGCAATCCCTGTAGGGTCATCCGCCAGCTAACTGATGCGGATAAGGATTTTTATTATAAAGATTTTAAACTGGAAGCATAATTTATACATCGTCCGCGTTTGCAACGCGGATGAGTGAGAAGGGCGATTGTATCGCCTGTTAATGCCACGAACCGCATTTAAAATGCGGGGCTCAATAATCCTCGTTACAAACGAGGACTATAACTTACTATCGTGCGCGTTTGCAACGCGGATGAGCGAGAAAGGCGATTTTATCGCCTTTTTTTATTTCCCTTACTTTGCTTCTGCCCTTAACTGCTATGATCAGCGACAACCTTCCACTCGCCTTTTATTTTTTTAATGAGTAAGGTAAAATAACCTTTCAGCTCATCTTTTTCGCGCTTTACATTCCAGCTCCCCAAAACAAAAGCCAGGTTAGGATTCAGAAAATCGACTTTTTTAATGCCGAATACCAGAAAGCCCATGGCCGATTTATCCGGATAACCTTTTTTATAATTATCGAGCGTTTTCTGCCAGCCGTAAGTCGGTCCGTTTTTTCCCACAAAGAGTAAACTATCTGATTTTTCGTAGCCTTGCATAAAAGCTTCTACATCGCCTTTGTTCCAATCGGTACGCTGTTTTTCTAATAAATCAAGTATGGCTTGTTTATCTTTCGCGTTTTGGGCAAAGCTTCCGGCAGAGATTAACAATAGTACGGCAAGCAGAATTTTTTTCATGATTAAGGTAATTGAGGTTAAACTTAAAGGTAGCAAACAAATTATTTTGTTCCATCACTAAAAATTGTTTATTTACGCTTTTATATCATCTATCATGCAAAATAAAGTAATTACAATTGGCGAAATACTCTGGGATGTTTTTCCGGAGGGGAAGAAAGCCGGCGGCTCGAGTATGAATGTTGCACTTAACCTGCATAAACAAAATATAACAAGCAGCTTTATTAGTGCGGTTGGCAACGACGGCAATGGTCAGGAATTATTGGATTTTTTAAGCAGCAACCATTTTGCCACAGACCTGATTCAGGTACACACCGAATTACCAACCAGTACGGTAGTGGTACAGCTCGATGCCAATCACCAGGCCACTTATACCATTAAACAGCCTGTTGCCTGGGATGATATTGAACTTACCGACCAGAATACCGAAGCGGTTAAACAGGCAGATGCATTGGTATACTGCAGCTTAACCTGCCGTGATGCGCGTTCTAAAAAAACCATTATCAGCTTACTTGAAAATGCGAAAACAAAGATTTTTGATATAAACCTAAGAAGTCCTTTTTATGAAAAGAACTTAATCAGCGATCTTTTGAACTATGCCGATATCCTAAAAATAAATGAAGACGAAATTGTTTGGGTAAAAGATACTTTCGGTCTAACGGGTAATACCGACGAACAGCTGCTTAAACAACTGGCCAATCAGTTTAACATTGGTATTATTTGCTTAACGCTGGGCGATAAAGGTGCCTGCGTTTTAAAAGAAGGAAAACTGTTTAAACACCCCGGTTATAAAGTACAGGTTGCCGATACAGTTGGTGCTGGCGATGCTTTTCTGGCTACATTTATTGCCTGTTACCTGCAAGGTTACCCCATGGAAACCACTTTGGATAACGCCTGCAAAGTGGGTGCTTTTGTGGCTTCGCAGGTTGGGGCCAATCCTGATTACAACAAAAAGATTTACCACATGGCGCTTTAAGTTTTTTAAGACCTTATAGGTTTTTGAAACCTATAAGGTCTGCTTAAACGGTGGGTTTTGCGTTAGGGATTTCTATGGCATAATCAAGGAAAGAGTATAGTTTTTTTCATAAGGGCTATTTCTTTTGATCACGGCTAAAGCCAAAGCAAGTAGTTTGTTCCTTACGGCATTAATAACGGACATTTTATGTTTTCCTTCGCTAACTTTTCTCTTGAAATAATCCTTAAAAGCGGTTATAGATCTGATAGCATTCCAAGCTGAAAGATTAAGTAATACTTTGAGTTTCATGTCACCCATTTTTGAGACTTTAGTCCTGCCTTTAATAGAGCTACCTGAACTATAAGGGAATGGAGCAAGGCCCGCATAGCAACTTAACTTTCGGCTTTCTGTTAGCCTGGTAAAACCGTTCGTCACGATGATCAAAGCCATTGCTGTTTGTTTACCAATGCCTGGTACTGTTTTAAGCAGATTATATTGATGACAGGTTATTTCATTTTGTTCCAGTAGTTTTTCCATCTTTAGCTCGATAGTTTGTATGGCCTGTTTTAAAGCTAATAATGGCTTTTTGAAAAGCGGGTCGTCCTTGTCTTCCTGAATAAGCTGTGAATGTGCTTTTACCAGCAAGCTTCTTTTCACCTGAAGATCTTTAATGTCCTGAAGAGACTTATCAGCAGGCTTCCAAAAAACAGCCTTATCTGCGAACCGATGTGCGTATTGAGCGATTCTAATAGCATCCCATTTGTCTGTTTTTCCTCTGACAAGTCCTTGGCTTCTTTTGATTTGAATCGGTAATTCTACCCATACTTTCGCCTTCTCAAGAATCGATGCATTAAGAAAAGTATGACCATACTTGCCAGTGTGCTCCATACAGAATAAGTGTTCAGACACATCGACACTTAAATACTTCTTTAGTGCCTTAAAAAAACATCTAATGTCTTTTATATTGTTGTTGATCTTTGTTTGATAAACAAGCCCGTTAGTAGGACTGAATACTGCAATATCCAACCATAGTTTAGACACATCGATACCTGTAAAAAATGAAAACTGTTCCATAATGTTTAATTTTGAGTTGTTAGAAAGTATCGCAGTTATGCTTACAGCTTATATCCATAATAATAGGCCCTCAATGCCTGAATTTCTATTTAAGCCCGAAGCATAGCAAAGTCAAAGGACCGTATCCCTAAATAGGTCTTCACACCTAGGATTGCAGTTGGATCACCTCTGAATTGCGATATCTTTAAATATAAAACAAACCTAATGGATTGTAAGGGTTTAGTGCCGGTTTTTAACTGGTGCCGGAGCGCAGCGCAGCCCTGAAAAGCCCGACCCTTTCCCGATTTTTCATCGGGAAGGGGAACGCCCAAATGAGTTAGCAGTTAGCAATTAACAGTTACCGGTTGGCAGTTTGCAGTTAGCAATTTCTACTCTTCTTTCGCCTTGCCTTTCTTTCGCGATTTTACAGCCTGCGTAAGTAAAAACTCAATTTGCCCGTTGGTGCTCCTGAATTCATCGGCAGCCCAGGTTTCTACTTCTTTTAATAAAGCAGGACTAATTCTTAATACAAACGCTTTTTTATCTTTCTCCGCCATCTTTATTGTATTGCCTGTATTTTGTACCTGGTTTTTAAATTGATGAGGAACATTTCCATTTCATCGATTTTGTTCGAACTGAACAGCAATTTTTTACCGTTTTTAAATTCCAGCTGCAAGCCTCTGTTTTTATCGTTTAAGATATAAGCTTTGTCTTTAAATTTAAACCAAAGGCGGGTTTTAACACCATAACCGCCATATTCGGAAAATGCATCGTACTTTCTGATATAAGCCTTTTCAATACTCGTCCATTGGTAAACGCTGGGTTTGAAATGAAAGGGGAAATAGCGGAACGAAATGCCTTCGGTATTAATTTTTAAGGTTAGCTGGTTTTGCTGGATTAAAAAAATAATTAAAAAAGGGAGTAAAATGGCAAAAGCAGGGGCGTAGTACATTTTTTTAAATTGATGCAGCGCTTCGCCATCTTTTTGAAAGATCAGGATGAGTAAAGTGGGCAGCACGGTTATTGCGGTTACCAGGTATAGCCACCAGATCTTTAAGCCTTGTTTCTCCTCAAATTCCATTATCCTAATTATATAAGGTACCGGTGTTTACTACGGGTTGCACATGGCGGTCGCCACAAAGTACCACGAGCAGGTTGCTCACCATTGCCGCTTTGCGTTCTTCATCAAGCTCAACAATGCCTTTTTGCGATAATTTTTCTAAAGCCATTTCTACCATACCTACCGCGCCTTCTACAATAAGTTTACGCGCCGCAATTACTGCTGTAGCCTGCTGGCGTTGTAACATGGCACTGGCAATTTCGGGTGCATAGGCCAGGTGCGAAATGCGGGCTTCCAACACTTCAATACCTGCTCTTGATAAACGCTCGTTCAATTCGTTCTCTAAAAATTCGCTCACTTTTTCGGCGCCATC
Source organism: Pedobacter kyungheensis (assembly GCF_000812965.1). Lineage (GTDB taxonomy): Bacteria > Bacteroidota > Bacteroidia > Sphingobacteriales > Sphingobacteriaceae > Pedobacter > Pedobacter kyungheensis. The sequence goes on along the minus strand of NZ_JSYN01000002.1, from coordinate 377,243 downwards.
TTTTAAGGTAATGGTGTTTTCTTCGCCCTCTGCATGGTCATAAGGAAAAATGTTGGCCAAATGCCTCACTGCGGCCTCGCTTTGGATATTTACATATTGCATGTAATTCTCTACCGAGAAAATGGCTTTTGCGGTTTCATTTACTTTCCAAACCACTACAGCAGCAATTTCGATCGGGTTGCCCAGCTTATCGTTTACTTTTAATTGTTGCCCGTTTAGGTTGTTGGCGCGTAAAGAAACCTTTCTTTTGCTGGTTAAGGGGTTAACCCAAAAAAAGCCGTCGGTTTTTACCGTACCTACGTATTTACCAAAGAGGGTTAATACTTTCGATTCGTTGGGGTTGTTGATAATCAATCCCGGTAAAACCAGAAAGAAATTAAAGGCCAGGATACACCCTCCCCAGATAAAACTTTCGGTAACAAAACAGAAAATTGCTGCACCTAAAAGCGCTACAAATAAGGCGAATGTTAAATAGCCTGATGGCGGGTTAATGATTTTTTCTTGATACATGATTGATATTAATTTGATATCATAAAGTAAAATATAAAATCCGGTAATTGCAAACAAAATCTGTAAAATGTATATTGAGATAAAAATGTTAATTTTGAACATACTATAATTACACCGTTTTGGCCAAAATCAAGAGAAATTCACACAAAATCCTTTACCGTAAATATTCATCAAACCTTAAATATGCGATGATGATATTTACTGTTTTTATCATTACGCTATTCCTGCCGAAGCAACCCCGATTCAGGTATGAGTTTGAAAAAAATGCAGTCTGGAAAAATAAAGACCTGATTTCGCCTTTCAGTTTTGCCATTTTAAAAACCAGCCCGCAGGTAAGTGCCGATAAAAAGAATGCTTTAAAGGATATTTTGCCGGTGTATCAGTTTGATAAGGAGATTACGGCGAATGAACTTGATGAGTTTTCGAACGAGTTTGATATCAAGTGGAAATCGAAACAGCTGGATGAGAAGGGCAGGGAGGTTTATAAAAGTGCAGCTTATAAACTGTTGCAATCTATTTACACAAAAGGGATTATTGGCTTAAATGTAAAACACCAGGCCGGCAAGAAGAATTACGATTTTTCGCTTGTAGAAAATAATGTAGCCCAGGAGCGCAATACGCAGGATGTTTTTACTGCAGAAACTGCGCTGAACTTTTTTAAAGCTAATTTTAAAGCACCCAATCCGGTAATGGGCGATTTGGTAGCTAATCTGGCCATTGATCATATTACACCTAATATTGTATTTGACGAGCGTTTAACCAAGACGATACAGGATAATACCATCAGCAATATTTCTACCACTAAAGGGATGGTGCAGAAAGGCGAGCTGATTGTGGCTAAAAATGATGTAATAGACGAAGAAATTTACCAGAAACTCGAATCGTATAAGGCCACTTACGATGCGCAAACCAAAACGATAGGGAGCAGGGCGCTGGTTTATTTAGGCCAGGTGGTACTGGTTGGCTTTATCCTTACCATATTAATGTCGTTCCTGTTTCTGTTTCGTAAAGATATTTTTGCCGATAACCGGCAGTTGTCGTTAATCCTGATTGTGACCACAGGGATGTTGTTGGCGCTTACCTGGGCCATTAAAATAGAAATACCGAGTCTTTATTATATACCATTTTGCGTGGTGCCGATTATTATCCGCATTCTGTTCGATACGCGTTTGGCGCTTTACCTGCACATGCTGGTGATTTTAATTGCAGGTTTTTTTGTGGCCAATAGTTTCGAATTTGTGTTTTACCAGGTTACGGCCGGTATGGTGGCTATTTTCAGTATTAAAAACTTTGTTAAACGCGAGCGGTTTTTGGTTTCGGCTTTATTTATTTTGCTGGCCTACTTTGTGGCCTTTGTAGGTATTGCTTTGCTGCGCGAGGGCTCATTCCGCGAAATTGAATGGATTAATTTTATTCCTTTTGTATTTAGCGTGTTATTGTCGCTGCTGGCTTATCCTTTAATTTACCTGTTTGAGCGTATTTTTGGTATCACATCTGATGTGGCGCTGATTGAGCTGACCAATACGAATAATAAACTGCTTAGGGAGCTTGCTTTTAAGGCGCCTGGAACCTTTCAGCACTCGCTGCAGGTGGCTAACCTGGCCGAGGCTGCCATATTTAAAATAGGTGGTAACTCTGTATTGGTGAGAGCAGGTGCGCTGTATCATGATATTGGTAAAGTAGACAACCCGCAATATTTTATCGAGAACCAGAATACGGCCGTGAGTCCGCACGATAAACTGCCTTACGAGCAAAGTGCACAGATCATCATTCAGCACGTACACAAGGGAATTGAAATTTTAAGGAGGAACCAGATTCCGGAAGCGATTATCGATTTTATCAGAACGCACCACGGAAATACCCGGGTCGATTATTTTTATCAGTCGTTTTTGAAAAATTCGCCGGAAAAATTCGTCGACGAAAACATTTTTCGCTACCCCGGACCGATACCTTTTAGCAAAGAAACTGGTGTGTTAATGTTGGCAGATTCGGTCGAAGCTGCCTCAAGAAGTCTGAAAAATCCGGATGCGCAGAACATAAATGACCTGGTTGAACGGATAATTAACTACAAATTGGAGCAAAATCAGCTTGATGATTGCGATTTAACGTTAAAAGATATTGAAACTATCAAATTGATATTCAAGACGATGCTGATGAGTATCTATCATGTGCGCATAGATTATCAACAATTATCATAATTTTTTTTTGCAGAATAACTTGTTTTACTATATTTGCAGACCTCAAAACAACGCCGGTAGGGCAAAGAAAAGAGGATGAAAAGGTGAGGTGCCTGAGAGGCCGAAAGGAACAGTTTGCTAAACTGTCGTACTGGTAACGGTACCGCGGGTTCGAATCCCGCCCTCACCGCTGAAAAAAAATGAACCCTGCAATGCAGGGTTTTTTTATGCGGTTTTAATTTTGTTAAATAATTGGTAATCAATATTTTATGGTTTTTACTCCTTTTTTTTAAGCTACTCAAATTAAAAATCGCCGTAATTAGTACATTTTCATTTGCTCTAAGAGGTATTTTTAGCGTGTTTTACAGATTAATCAATACCCACAAAATAATAATGCATTCCCAATAAGATAAATTGATTTATGCAAGGGGGAATATTAATCCTGCTTAATATAGTCCTGATCTATCCCCAGTAAGATTTTACAAAGAGTGAGGTTTTGTGACAATAAAGCCGAGAAGGGAAGTAATTTTCAACTCACAGTTGGCAACTCAATACATTTAATATTGATTGGACGAAACATTAATTCAGGGTCCTAAATTCATTTGGAGTTAATCCTACACGCTGTTTGAACAAACGGTTCAGGTGCTGAGGGTATTTGAAACCTAGTTCATATGCGATTTCACTCACCGTTTTCCTGGTACCGTATATTTTGTTCTTCGCAATATCTATGATTTTATTTTGGATGTATTCTTGTGCGGTAGAACCTGTTTCTTTTTTGATCAGGTCGCCAAAATACTTTGCTGAGAAATGGAGCTGATCGGCACAATAAGCTACAGAAGGAAAGCCTAGCGTATATGGCTTCTCAGATTCAAAATAACTGTTGAGCAAATTTTCAAATTTATCAATCACCCCTTTGTTCACTGTTTCGCGGGTGATGAACTGCCTGTCATAAAAGCGGTCGCAATGATTGAAAAGCAATTCGATATTGGAAGCAATAACCTTCTTGCTATGTTTATCTATTGACTGGTGCAGCTCTGTATCGATCTTTGAAAAAAGATCCAATACCAGATCCCTTTCTTTTGGAGAAAGGTGAAGCGCCTCATTTGTGTTATAACTGAAAAAACTATACTCGGCAATGGCTTTTCCCAACGAGGTGCCCAATAGCATATCCGGATGGAAAACCAGGCCATGACCTACGGGCTGATAGTAGTCTATTTTATTCTCCACATCAATCATCTGTCCGGGAGAAATGAATACAAGCGTACCTTCCTGATAATCGTAATACTCGCGGCCATATTTCAGGTCGCCACATTTCACATCTTTTAGAAAAACACAATACAGATCAAAATACATCTTAGACCCGGTCCGTGTGTTTGCTTTCGAGAAATCAAGAACACTAACCAGCGGATGGATGGTTTGATGGTTGTTAAATGCATTGTATTCTGCAATTGACTTAAAGTGAAATTCCTTTTCCATAACCTGTTGTTTATGAATCAAAAATAAACATAAATCGTTGGTTTCTACAGTGTGCATTATCCGATCGGGAATATTGGTAGTAAAAGCAGGAATCTGTCTACACCTGATGGTACCCATCCGTCGGATATTTGTTGAAGTAAAAAACAATGCTTCGATTGTCAGCTTGTTTTTAAATATCAAAAAATGGAAACAGTAAAATTAAATAACGGAATAGAAATGCCACTGCTGGGATTCGGAGTATTTCAGGTAACAGACCTGGCCGAATGTGAACGGAGTGTGATGGATGCAATTGAAACGGGGTACCGCTTAATTGATACAGCTGCCTCATATAGCAATGAAGAGGCTGTTGGAAAGGCTATCAAAGATAGTGGGGTCAAACGGGAAGAGTTGTTCGTTACCACTAAGTTATGGATTCAGTCAAACGGATACGATGGAACCATAAAAGCATTTAACAGGTCACTGGAAAAGTTACAATTGGATTATCTTGACCTATACCTGATTCATCAACCTTTTGGAGATGTATATGGAGAGTGGCGCGCAATGGAAGAACTTTATAAGCAAGGCAAAGTACGGGCAATCGGTGTAAGCAATTTCCAACCTGATAGACTAATAGACCTGATTATCCACAACCAGGTTGTTCCGGCAGTTAACCAGATCGAAACGCATCCTTTTCATCAGCAGCTCGAAGCCCAGGAATTTTTGAAGGAGCAGCAGGTGCAAATCGAGTCCTGGGGACCGTTTGCCGAAGGAAAAAATAATATATTTAATGATGAACTTTTGATCGCCATTTCAAAAGAACATGGAAAATCTGTTGCCCAGGTCATACTTCGCTGGCTAGTACAACGAGGTGTGGTTGCCATCCCTAAAACAGTGAACAAAAACCGTATGGCTGAGAACTTCAATATTTTTGATTTCAAGCTAAGTGCCGAAGACATGGCTGCTATCCAGGCATTGGATACCAAAGCAAGCAGCTTTTTTGATCACCGTGATCCGGCGATGGTAAAATGGTTGGGAGAAAGAAAATTAAACGACTAAGGATAAAAATTGAGTTATGGAAAAAAGAATATTGGGAAATGGCGGACTTGAAGTATCAGCGTTAGGTTTAGGCTGCATGGGGTTGACCTTTGGTTATGGCCCGGCTACAGATGAAAAAGACGCGATCAGCCTCATCAGACGCGCCTATGAGCTGGGCGTTACCTTTTTCGATACTGCAGAAGCCTATAGCCAGGGTGGTAACGAAAAGTTGCTTGGTAAAGCTGTTGGTTCGTTCAGGCAGCAGGTTGTCATTGCAACGAAGTTTGGTTTTCTGGACGGCGATGCCTCGAAAGGGGTCGACAGTCGTCCTGAAAGGATCAGGCAGGTTGCCGAAAACGCTTTGAGGTATTTAAATACCGATTATATTGATCTTTTCTATCAGCACCGGGTTGATCCCAATGTGCCGATGGAAGATGTGGCAGGTACGATACAGGACTTGATAAAGGAAGGAAAGATAAGGCATTGGGGATTGTCAGAAGCAGGTGTGGATAGTATCCGTAAGGCACATGCAGTGCAGCCTGTGGCAGCATTACAGAGTGAATACTCTTTGTTTTTCAGAGAACCTGAAAAGGAGATCATTCCATTACTGGAAGAGTTGGGAATTGGTTTTGTTCCATTTAGCCCGCTGGGAAAAGGATTTCTTACGGGTGCTATTGACGAACATACCAAGTTTGATACTACCGATTTCAGAAATGTTGTGCCCCGATTCTCTCAAGACAACCGCAAAGCCAATCAGGTGCTTGTTGATGCCGTTCGTCAGCTAGCTGAAAAGAACAATGCTACTCCTGCACAGATCTCTTTGGCCTGGCTGCTGGCACAGAAGCCATGGATTGCACCAATTCCGGGAACTACAAAAATTGCAAGGTTAGAAGAAAATGTCCTTGGAGCCCAGGTTCACCTTTCAGAAACAGAACTCGCGGTGATAGCAGAAGCATTATCAGGTATTGATGTGCAGGGAGAACGTTATCCTGCTGATCTGCAGAAACGCGTTGGCAAATAAATGATAATATTTAAATCAATCTATACTCGCCTAAATTAAAAACCACATGAGAAAAATAATTACCGGGGCATTATTGCTGGTACTTACCTCCGTACTTTCCTATGCCCAGTCGCCGGGAAGCCGCACATCTACACCTTCCAAAGCTGAGCAGGAAGTATTAGACCTATCGAAAAAGAAATGGGATTGGATGGCAGATAAAAATGCGGATTCACTGGCCATCCTGTTTGATGAAAAATCTGTATTCGTGCACATGGGCGGAAGCTGGGGAAAAGCACAGGAAGTAAACATAATCAAGTCGGGCGGTATTCATTACAAAAAAGCCGATATCCATTCTGCAAGTGTAAATATTATCGATAATACGGCTATCTTATTGAATAATATCACCTTGTTGGCTGTTGTAGGCGGAAACGAGGTGACCAATCCATTTATTGTGACGGAGGTTTACATCAGAGAGAACAAGAGATGGAAACTGGGTTCGCTTTCTTTTACCAAGATCAATACGCCAGGCAGTCCACGTTAAAGCCTTTTTGCCCGGTAGATGTTTTGGTGTTGGAAGATGGCTCAATGCTGGTTTCGGATGACTTTGCAAGCGTAATCTACCGGATCACTTATAAGAAATAATAAAGCTGGGCTTATCCGATTGGCCCGATAAACATAGGTAGTATGATGAAGATTAGACCAGAGATAATATTAATAGCGGCTTTACTTTCGCTTAGTTCACTTCAGGTACGTGGCCAACAGCAAAAATCTGGTAAACCATTAATGATTGCTGAGCAGGGAAGTTTTGCGGTAGGGGGTAAAGTGAATTTAACGCAAGGTGTATTCGATATCAAAAATGCGCTTAAGGCCGATGGCCAGACTTTTCATGGAGACCATGCCTATGTTTTTTATCAGCTCCCTGTTAAGGCGCACAGGTATCCGCTGGTTTTTCTTCACGGGGCCGGGCAATCCAAAAAGACCTGGGAGACCACGCCAGACGGTCGGGAGGGTTTTCAGAACATATTCTTGAGGCGTGGGTTCGGGGTTTATCTCCTGGATCAGCCCCGCCGTGGTGAAGCTGGGAAAAGTATGGTTGCCGCAACTGTTACACCAACTGCTGATGAACAGTTCTGGTTTACGCAGTTCCGTATTGGCAATTATCCAGATTATTTTCCAGGGGTTCAGTTTCCAAAGGATGCTGCATCCCTGGAGCAGTTCTACAGGCAGATGACCCCAAATACCGGCGCGTTTGATGCTTCCATAGTAAGCGAATCAGTTTCAGCACTTTTGGATAAAATCGATGGTGGTATTCTGGTTGCTCATTCGCAGGGTGGCGGTCCTGGTTGGTTAACGGGAATCAAAAACGATAAGGTAAAAGCAATAGTTGCATTTGAGCCTTACAGCGGATTTGTGTTTCCTGAAGGGGAATTGCCTTCACCCATTGCTTCAACAGGGCTTTTTGGTGCGCTGAAAGGAACTGAAATTTCGATGGAAGATTTTAAAAAGCTTACCAGGATGCCGATTGTAATCTACTATGGCGATAACATTGCAGCTTCACCCACATCCGTGTGGAACCAGGATCACTGGCGTTCGGGCCTTGAAATGGCCAGGCTTTGGGTAAAGGCCATTAATAAACACGGCGGCGATGCCCAGGTGGTTCACCTGCCAGAGATTGGGATCAAAGGCAATACCCATTTTCCTTTTGCTGATCTGAATAACCTTGAAGTAGCCGATGTATTGTCGGCCTGGCTAAAGAAAAAAGGTCTGGATAGGTAATACGGGTAGTCTTTTCGGTAATCTGTCTACTTTATAGCCGCTTATCTTGTCGAAATTTGTAATCAGATATTAGACAAAGATGAAAAGCACATTATTATACTTTGTGGCGGTGATCATGTTCATTGTCTTGTTTGCCGGTTGTACGAGCGCACAGGACAGGACTATTGATAAACCGATAAATCCAGATCAAAAGGTTCTGATTGTTTACCTCTCGCGTACCGGAAACACCAAAGCAATTGCGCAGATGATCGGGAAGCATACAGGAGGCAAGCTCATTGCACTCGAATTAGAGAAACCTTATCCGGAAAATTACCGGCAAACTGTTGACCAGGTAGCGCGTGAAAATGAATCCGGCTTTTTACCTCCGTTAAAGACAAAAATCGATAGCATAGCAAGCTATGATACAATATTCATCGGTTTCCCCACCTGGGGGATGCAGCTCCCGCCACCGATGAAAAGTTTCTTAAATAGTTACAAGCTAAAAGGAAAGCAGGTTATTCCGTTCAATACCAATGGTGGCTATGGTATAGGCAGTAGTTTTGATCAGGTGAAGGAGCTTTGTTCCGGCAGCAAAGTAATGGAAGGGTTTACCATGAAGGGTGGATCTGAACGTGATGGCAAGTTACTGATGATTGTAGGTAGTAGGGCAATGGAAGCAGAAAATGAGGTGGTTAAATGGTTAAGCCGCATTGGCTTTGCTAAATGAGAAATAAAAGAAATTAGGATGAAAAGATTAATGTATAAAATTCCGTTGCTGGCGATGCTTATCATGAATACAATAGTTTATGCAAAGGATAGTGTTAAAGACACCGCGCTTAGTTTAAAGCAGCAGCGTCTGATCAATATCGCAGTTGTAGCTGCAAAGGGTGATCTGGCTAAATTGGAGCGGACCTTGAATACAGGGCTGGGTAACGGTTTGACGATCAACCAGGCCAGGGAAACATTGGTTCATTTGTATGCTTATTGTGGTTTCCCTAGAAGTTTAAGAGCACTTCAGACGCTCATGACTGTGGTGGAAGGGCGTAAAAACAAGGGCATTGTGGATCAGCCAGGACCAGAGGCATCAAAAATTGAAAGTAAAGAAACTAAATACGAAAGGGGCAAAAAGAACCTGCAACAGCTTACAGGTATTCCTGAAAAAGGGCCAAAAATCGGGTACGCGGCATTTGCACCAGAGATAGAAGTGTTTTTGAAAGAGCATCTTTTTGCCGATCTGTTTGAACGCGATGTGCTAAGTTTTGCAGAAAGAGAACTGGTGACAATTTCTGTGCTGGCAAGTATTGGTGGAGTTGAACCCATGTTAAAGTCGCATCTGAATATCTGCCTGAACCTTGGCTTTACGGCAGATCAACTGCATGAATTTTTAGGTCTTGTTAAGCAAAATATTGGTCACAAGGAATCGAATGTGGCAAGAAAAGTTTTACAGGAAGTGCTAGAAAATAAAAAGTGAAATTGATATGAAAACAAATAAAAGCATAAAAACAATAGCAGCGCTGTTGATCTCATCTGTTGCTGCAACAGATATAAACGGGCAAACGGTAGCAAAGGCACAGGAAAAAAATCCCTATACTTTGGTATATGAAGGGGCTATTGCTAAAAATGAAAAAGGTAAGGTGAATATACATCCTGTTAAATACAAGCTTAATGGGATAGAAATTGCGGCCAATGTATATACCCCAGCTGGCTATGACTCCTTAAAACACTATCCAGCGGTAGTGGTAGCCCATCCAAATGGCGGGATTAAGGAGCAGACTGCAGGGTTATATGCGCAGCGTTTGGCAGAAGCCGGTTATATTACCATTGCAGCAGATGCAGCCTACCAGGGGGCAAGCGGAGGACTTCCCCGCCATACCGATAAACCTGCCAGCCGGGTTGAAGATGTTCGTGGTATGGCAGATTATATCAGTAGTTATGCTGGTGTTGATGCCAATCGTTTAGGGGTATTGGGTATATGTGGTGGTGGAGGCTATTCGCTAAAAGCAGCACAATCCGACAGGCGTTTTAGGGCTGTAGCTACCTTGAGTATGTTTAACTCGGGTGAGGTGAGGAGAAACGGCTTTCAAAACGCGCAGCTCAACACCATTCAGGATCGCTTAAAGCAGGCTTCTGATGCACGTGCTCAGGAAGCAGCTGGTGGCAAAATTGTTTATGCAGGCGTAGCCAGCATCAGCGATGATGAAATTGCCAAAACCAAAACAGATTTGTACAGAGAGGGATATGAGTATTATTATCGCACGCATGCCCATCCTAACTCCACCTTCCTATACACAATGAGCAGTCTGCTTGATCTGATGACCTGGGATGCTGCTACAAATATGGATCTCATCAATCAACCCCTCCTGATGATAGCAGGGAGTAAGGCAGATACAAAATACATGACCGATGAAGCTTTTGCAAAAGCTACCAATGCCAAAAATAAAGAACTTTTTGTTCTTGATGGTGCTACGCATATCCAAACTTACTGGAAACAGGAGTATGTATCGCAGGCATTGAATAAACTTGTACAATTTTATCAGACCAATTTATGAGCATGAAAAAGATAAGACAGACAGTTTTGGGGCTTATTTGTTCCATATCCCTCTTTTCATGTACTCAGGAAGCTAAAGTATCCCATGATGCGAATACCGATGAGTCCGGCCTTTTTGCGAAAGGCAAAAAGGTAACAAATGACAATTTCACCGGAGTCGTTTACCTCCAGCCACTGATAGAAAGCGATAGCTTAAATCAGAACAACGTTGGTAATGTGAGCTTTGAACCTGGTGCACGTTCGAAATGGCATTCACATCCGGCAGGACAGATCTTGCTCGTAACCGGTGGAGTGGGCTATTACCAGGAGAAAGGCAGGTCGAAAGTTATTCTGAGAAAAGGTGATGTAATCAAATGTCCGCCCAATGTTCCCCACTGGCATGGCGCAAGTGCCGATACCGCATTTTTCCAGGTTGCCATTACCGGACGCGAAAAAGGCCCCACTGTTTGGTTGGAAGCTGTTAGTGATAGTATTTATCTGGCCGGTGACAGATAACCTTAAGCTTTTAATCGTAATGTGAATTATTACGAATGCCAGTACAAGACTCGTATTGAAAAAAATGTTCTTCGTATCTTGTACAGCTGTTGCACAGCGCTGCCTATTTCCCTGAATTTTCGCTAGCCCTCTGCTATAATTTTTACCCATTGCTCCGGATTTGAAAATAATCCAGTTTCCATAGCCCACCTCTTCTAAGCACAGCAACGCAATAGCTTTAGCAAGTTGTTTGGTTTGCGAATAAGCATTTTACCTGGCCGGAATAAACCTACACAGGTTGGTTTGTTTTACGATTACAAATCTGGTAAATGTTTTACGTGTGCTTTTGTTCTGAAGCTGACAGCCCTACTTAACTACCGAGCCCTTATTTTTATAATAAAATTCCGAATGTAACTGTATGATAAAATGTATGTATTGTGGTGTTTAGTATTTAATAATTTGTATTATTTTTTATTAGTTACTATAGTGTAAATAAGTCAAAATATGAGTGCTTTAGGTTAAAATATAGCTATAATGTTTAAAAATAGGCATCTAATTTTAAAGAAACAACATCTATCAGCTGATTTTATTTTTTTAGTATATCTAAACACAAGAACAGTATATGAAAACAAAACAATTATTATGGATGGTACTATTACTATCCTCAAACCTATTCTTCTTCTCCTGTAAGAAACCAATTACAGAGCCCTCATCAGAAACCAGTTTGAAAGTGGCAACAAGAATGACTACAAACGCGCTTACGCCATTAAGCGTTGGAGACTCCATCCAGGAATTCAATGAAGTACTTAATGGATTTGACGAAAATAAAAGGGCCGGTTTGGGTGGAACATGGTCCGATTTTTCGCCAACCGGTTATTATTTATTGCCTGGCGATACGGTAAAACTGGTTGTGACACAACTTGCCGGTAGTACCCTGCCGAAATTATTGATCGGTACCTATTCGCGTGATACCACCCGTTTAGATCCACGGACAGTATCACTCGCTGCCGGACTTAACACCATAACCGATAATGTTGGTGGTATGCTGTGGATACGCTATATTACAGCAGGTACACCAACAGCTAAAGTACGTATCACCATTAAGAGCGGTGCGGTAAGGGTACCGGTCTTCTTCAAAAATCAAACCACCGATTGGGCAGCCCAATTGGCCAGCTATAGTCAGGCTCCCGATGCCTTGCTGATTAATGATAATATGTATTTGGTGTGGACCCGCACCAGGGCTGCAAATATGACTGAAACAGATGCTAATTTTGTTTTGCAAAAAATTGATATTGGCATTAACCAGGGAGAAAACTATATTTCTGGTTTTGATGGCTCAACAGCCGATCATGTACCACCGGTACACAAAATACTTGGTGTAGAAAGCAATAAGCCCGGTATTTGGGGAGTTGCAACCTGGTACAGGGTGTTGTTTGCGCCTGGATTTATAGACGAAGGAATAAGTGCCGCTACTATTGTTAACAGTGGGTGGGGCGCATGGCATGAAATAGGGCATATGCACCAGCAACCTGCATGGACCTGGAGCGGATTGGGTGAGGTTACCGTAAATATTTACACGCTTGCAGCCGAACGGGCCATTGGTGGCAATGGTGTTAACCGGCTTAAAGGCAGCATTACCAATAATGCCCTTAGTTACCTGGCAAGTACCGATCCAAATAAAAATTTTAATGCAACCAGTGGTACGATTAATGACCCATTTGTACGTTTAATGATGTTCCATCAACTCTGGCTGGCCTTTGGCGATTCGTTTTACATTAACCTGCATAAACAGTCGCGTATAGAAAAACCTGCTTTTGGCAACACCGATGATCCGGCCAATAACGCAGTAAGGATGCGCTACTTTATGCTAAAAGCCTGTAATATTTCTGGTAAAGACCTGAGCTATTTTTTCAGGAAGTGGGCATTGCCGGTAGCGCAAAGTGTTTACGATGAAATTGCTGCGCTTAATTTACCGGCACCAACTGTCGACCCGACTACTTTAACAGATGAAAATACTGCCGGTATTGAGAATAGTGCCCGTTATAAAATCATATCGGTAGTAAATAATAGCAGCCTGCTCGATCTTAATGGTTCAAATACCACAAATGGGGCTATTGTTTCACTGTGGAGCAATAATAACCCTACCACCAATAACCAGGTATGGCGGTTGAAGAGAAGCAGCACCCCTGGCAAATATTATATCCAATCGGAGGCAGATACGGCCAAAGTATTAAATGTAAGGGGTGCCGCTACTGCCAATGGTACGCAGATAGAAATATGGCAAAACACCGGGTCAAGTGCTCAGGAGTGGAAAATTACCCCTGTTGCCGGTGGTAATTTTACTTTGGAACCTACAAATGCGCCTGGTAAAAATCTGGATATAGCTGGCTCAGGTACTGCTAATGGTACCAAGGTTGAAATATACACTGCCGGTGGTGCCAATAATCAGAAATTTAAACTGGTAAAACAATAATCGGCATAATGTATTAATCAGGCTCTACCTGCATAAGAGAAAAATCTTAGCAAATGCGTTAATTTACGATAAGGGGGCGGGATAAAACCTCGTTCCCTTTCCTTTTTCGGATAAAGCTCTATACTAAAAGTGCATGCCCGTTCACAGCGCGTTTACGCCTTTTCAAGCTCAGTAATTTAGTGTTGCACATCAATAATTTTCTAATATGAATTGAATGTATGCTAATTGTTATCTGTTGAAGGTTTTAAATGGAAAATAATCTCATTGAAAATTAGGTGATTATCGTGATAATTTAAAAAAGTGCTAAGGCGCCCCTTGCAAACTTCAGATTTATATATACCTTTGCCGCTGTTGAAACGAGATAGTTTTTAAAACAAGATGTACAGCAGTTATACTACTTTGCATAATAGTATTTAAATAACATTAAGGAGTTTGATTTCTTTAACCGTTAAAATAAAAAAAATTGGTAAAAAATGGAAATACCCAATAAATTCCATATCTTTGCCAACCCTTAGAAATAAGGTTAAAAAGGTGATGCCAAAGTTCGGGATGTAGCGTAGCCCGGTATCGCGCCACATTTGGGATGTGGAGGTCGTAGGTTCGAATCCTGCCATCCCGACTAAAAGTTCAATCCACTTTACAACAGGATTAAAAAAAGATCGATACCAAAGTTCGGGATGTAGCGTAGCCCGGTATCGCGCCACATTTGGGATGTGGAGGTCGTAGGTTCGAATCCTGCCATCCCGACGAAACAAGGATTTAAAATCCGTCAAAAACCCTCTAAATCAATTGATTAGAGGGTTTTTTATTTTTATCCCATATCAATTTGGTGCTAAAAATATCAAAGTATTTAGCACCTATTCTAGCACCAAAATCTTATTTCTATTATTGTAGATTTCTGAGTCGCGTATTTTTTTCAATCACTAAAAATTATTTTGCACCATTTTGCTATCGCCTGGTTTTTACTGTTTTTCAGGTGCTAGAATTGGTGCTCAGCTTAGGAGGAAATTTTATGAAATCTCAGCACACTTTTGCCCTCTCATTCTATTTAAAGCGGGAAAATGAGCTAAATGGCAAAGCTCCAATTTATGCGAAAATTACGGTCGATGGTAAGTACCTCAGACTAGCGGTAAAAAGGTCTGTCGAGCCCAAATTTTGGAACCAGCGGACGCAAAGACTCCTGGGGAATACGCCAGAAATTATTTCGCTCCGAGAAAAGCTCAGACAGGTGACAAATGAAATCAATGGTGCTTATGATGAGTTACGCTACCAAAAGAAAGCGATCACTGCTCAGGCGATCAAATCCAAGGTAGAGGGTGACGAGGAAGGAAAAACCCTGATGTACCTGATCAAATACCATTATGAGCACCAGGGCGCTTTGCTCGCCAAAGGAACGATCAAAAACTATTATTCAACTGAACGTTTCTTAAAAGAATTTCTCCAGAAGAAAAAACTGAAAGACATCCAGCTTATGGCATTAGACTTTCGGTTTATTACCGAGTTTGCAGTTTACTTGAGGAAAAAAGAACCCGATCGGTTCCAACGCCCGTGTACGAATAACACTGTAATGAAACATTTGGAAAGGTTGCAGAAGTTGACGGGCATTGCGCTCAAATTTGGGTGGATAATCACAGACCCTTTTTTAAATCACAAGCGTCTCATGGTTAGGAAAGACAGGGAATGTCTTGATATGGACGAAATTTCTGAGTTATGGTCACTTGAAATTGAAAATGAGCAGGTCATGCTCGTGAAAGAAATGTTTCTGTTCAGTTGTTATACCGGACTTTCCTATAACGAGATCAGCAGGCTGACCAATGATTATATCAGGAGGGAAGCTGACGGAAGTCTATGGATTGAAATGATCAGGCAAAAAACGCTTAATACAAGTGAACTGAAATTTCATGTGCCGTTGCTACCGGAGTCTTTAGGTTTTATCGAAAAGTATGAGCATTCCACAGCCTCACTCGCTCAGGGAACTATCTTTGCTACTCCAAGTAACCAGTACATGAACCGCTGCCTAAAGATTATCGCTAGACTGGCGGGGATCAATAAACGTCTCACATTTCACATAGCCAGGCACACATTTGCCACTACTATAACGCTGGAAAATGGAGTTTCGCTCGAAAGTGTTGCCCATATGCTTGGGCATAGCAGTACCAGGACAACCCAGATTTATTCAAAAGTGAAGAAGAAGAAAGTTGCCAGTGAAATGAATCTGGTTAAGCAAAAGTTGCACCCTGTGATATTGAAAATCGTATGATCAGATTTTTGCTTAGAGTCTTCAATGCAGATACCAAATCGCTTTATTATATCCTGTGGTTTCAATTGAATTCGGAACGGTACAGCCGTAAACAGCAGATGATCTTCACAACAGTTATCTGAATTATTTCTCCAGCGACATAAATAAAATGAAAGAGTTTCGTTAGAGGCGTAGCTATGGTAGATCCCAAATTATTATTTAATTAGGTAGTACTCGGCATGCCTCTTTGAGAACCGTATGGAAGCCAGAACACCCTTTTTAATTTTGAATTGGAAAAGGCTCTCAATTGTTCTAGTCATATTTCCCAAATCCTCGCGTCCGTCCATTCTTGCAATTAATTTAACAATTTCGATAATTCTCATTGGACGTTGAAAAACAGATAATATTAGGCTGACTTTGTTCCAATTACTATCGGAATTATTCCAACGCGTGCCAATTTTTTCCCGGAAGTCCACTTCGAAAGGTGTATCTTGAAATATGTTGTAATGCTCGGTTGAAATTTTAGATTTGATCAGATAGTAATGTGCATCAGGGAGTTCAGGCCATTCAACCCGCCCGGGCTTCCAGACCTGCGCGGATCTGGTGGTGAATTCCGCTGAGCAGAATCCTGGAGCTTTCTTAAAAAAACAGACCGGAGGCATGCATGGCGTACTGCTTACGGCTGGAACGCCCATCGCATTCAGCCAGGGATTGTCAGCTCTGCGCAGGAAAGGAACGCTTTCGCTCAACGGACTTCCTCCGGGCGACTTTCAACTTCCTATTTTTGAGACCGTACTCAACAGGTTCACCATCAGGGGTTCGATAGTTGGAACAAGGAAAGACATGCAGGAAGCCATTTCCTTCGCCGTAGAAGGAAAGGTCAAGGCACAGATAAAAACAGCTAGACTTGATGAAATCAATGATGTATTTGAACAGATGAAAGCTGGAAAAATTGAAGGACGCATCGTACTTGACATCGCAGGGCAATAATATCTGGTAATCATAACCAATAATCAGCCAGACAAAACCGCAAGGATGGCACGCCCAGCAATCGATCGGAATAACTCCTGTTATAGACCAATAGCGCCTGGCCTTCCGAGTAAAATTAAAGTCATTGGTATGGCTTTTTTTAATTAAAAGTAACTGGTATAATGTTTTGTTTGTCAGTGGATTGGCTAGCTGACAATCTCCGGGCATAGGGATATTGGTTTAAAAAAACAAGCAAGCCAAGGTGGCTGACCCTGCCTGCGTACTGGATAGGTACTTTGTAAGCGATCATGCTAACTAACGCACACCTAATTAGTGTATTCCTATTTTGTTTATTATTAAATATCTGATAGATAGTGCTTTATGTTTTTGTTTGTTTTTTGTTGTTCCATCTCAAATCTGTCCTTAGGCACTATTTCGTAATTGGGCTTATAACAACAAAAACAACCATGAAAAAACTTTTCTCAACCGCATTTGCCCTAGTAGCTATCGCACTTGCAACGAACACCACCGTTTTCGCACAAGCTGAAAAAGGAACCAAAATGGTAGGTGGTGCAGCCATGTATCCTTCAAAGGACATCGTTGACAACGCCGTTAACTCAAAAGACCACACCACACTGGTTGCCGCAGTGAAGGCAGCGGGTCTGGTTGAAACCTTAAAAGGAAAGGGGCCTTTTACGGTTTTTGCGCCAACCAATAGCGCGTTTGATAAGTTGCCTGCCGGCACGGTAGACAACCTGGTAAAACCGGAAAACAAAGCTACCTTAACTAAAATTCTGACTTACCATGTCCTGGCAGGTAAAATGGACAGCAAAATTATCGCAGCTGCAATCAAAAAAGGTAAAGGCAAAGCTGAACTGACAACTGTAGAAGGCGGGAAAATTTGGGCCTGGATGCAAGGTGGTAAACTGGTACTACAAGATGAAAAAGGCGGAAAAAGCACAGTGAGCATTGCTGACGTCTATCAGAAAAATGGGGTCATTCATGTAGTGGATACCGTATTGATGCCAAAATAATAGCCAAAAAATAATTAGTGTCCCCAAGAGGGCACTAATTATTTTTTGGCAATAGACAATCAATCAACCAAATATCTATCCCGGTCAGCGAAGCTCACCTAAGCCCTCACAAGAATCATGAAAACACGTATACTTTGCCATCCTTCATCCAAATACCTTAACGAAAAAGAGCTTATACTGGCCCTCATCAACGGAGATGAGCAGGCCTTTAGAAAACTTTATAAAATGTATTCAGCCAGCTTGCTGGGTGTTATTACCAAAATCGTGATTCAAAGGGAAATAGCAGAAGATTTGTTACAGGATTGTTTTGTTAAGATCAGTAAAAGTATTGTCCACTACGATCAGGCCAAGGGCAGGCTTTTTACCTGGATGCTTAATATTGCAAGGAATATCGCTATCGACCACATCAGACTGGTATCTTCAAAAAACGGCAAAAAAACCTTCGAACTGGATGATGTCCGGAGCGAGCTTATGAACAAACCAGCTGAACAATTTAATATCGATACCATAGGTTTAAAAAAGCTTATCGATCAACTTTGCACAAAACACCGTGAAATGATCCATCTGGCATATTTCCAGGGATATACCCACGCTGAAATTGCAGACCTGCTACAAATGCCTTTGGGAAGCGTGAAGACAGCCATACGGCTGGCTATTGTCGCTCTACGAAAGAGATTCTGTTTTGAAAACGGAGGTGACTTTGCTCTGAGTGCATAACATAAGCGTTGCGAAACTTGCTGGCAATGGCTCCATGCGAGCTGTTTTGCCAAAACAGTTAACAGCCAGCAAAGAAGCGTTTTGTAATGAAAGCCATTCTGGTAAAAAATCCTATATTTGCAATGCTCATAGACGGAGCAAAAAAAGGGGTGAGCGCAAGGATTTGTAGTAAAACCTTTTCCAATTCCTCTCTGCCGGATGCTGTTGCTGAAATAGCACAATCCGATACCCGGACTTAGCACACGGCGTTGCCTGAATTTTTAGCGTTTTTTGGAAAAGCAAATTCTTAATTTTACCTCATATTCGCTATCATCCCGCTAGTTGGTCTGCTTTATTTCAAATGGTATATTTTCTGCTAACGATTTCAATCGATTTAAATGTTACCACGCTGGTCATTTTCAAAGCCCGTAGTATGGGTCCGCGGATTACCAACTAAAGAAAAACCGAATGCCCGGAAAGATCCAAGCAAAGTCCATCCCAAAAGGGATTAAGTTTGCCCATAACCCGGCTTTCTTACTACCACTGCAATCGGGCACCTTTCACGGACTTCCTGCTTACCTTAATCAGGAAGATTTTTGCCATAAACTCATTTACTACTACCATCAGCTGTCAAGGTTAACAGTAGGCAGCCTTTTGCTCAATTGCCCGAATGCTGGTACAGCGGAATAACTCACCCTGGAGCAAGTGATCCTGCAGGGGCTCGAGCTAAACCAATTAGTTCATAAGCTGTCCAGGAAAAGCGCCTTAAAGGTACGGTCAGTACCTGTGTTCAACGGGGAAATTTAAATGAGAAATCCGACCAGCATACCACTGTTGCCAGAGGAAATAATTCCTGGAAGGCAGATTTTTGAAAAGGTCGTTTTCAGAGCCGGAGCAGGTGAATTTTTCCAGCTTTGGTTTTTAGCAAATGTCCATGATTTTAATTCAGATTGCTGAACCAGGGATTATTGCACCTGCATTAACGAGATTAAAAAAACTGTATTAAGCAAATTTGTTGGTGATTCATCTCAACATCTTTTCTCCCGGAAAATATCTGTTGAAGCCTTTTATGCAATTGGTGAATATTTAGCTGAAAGCACAATAAAAAGGCTGTTCGGAGTGCTGCAGACTGGGTCAATACCTTTAGAAGGGGTATAGATATTTTAGCTCGCCACCTGGCCCATGAAAATTGGGCTGATTACCAAAAAGACCAGATTGGGGATCTAAGTCATACCCTTCAAGTATAAGTAAACTGGCAAGTTGGTTTTTTGATGGAATTTGGTCAGCAAATTTACATCAGGCTAACCAGGTAGTCTGGCAACAACTAGAGCTGGCGGCTGTAAATTTCAAAGCGCTGCTGAGACTTTATAGACCGGGAAAATAGTAGAAGTAATTTGAAAATACTACTTTGAAAAAATAACCCGATGGTATAAATTTGCTTTAACAAGCTTACAAACCTATAACATGTTATTCAAGGAACCCTCTGAAACAATTTCTGAGTTAATGTTGGTTGAAAAAAAGGTCTTAAACCTGAAGACCTCCATCGGGACTTTAAACGCATTGTCAAAAAGTTTTGGCAAGGAGCTGTCCTCCAGCCGGAATGCTGAAATCTTTATCGAAGTGATTGCTGACATTTCCGGCCATCATTTAACCCAGATTCAGGAAATCAGGTACGATTTGGAGAAACTTAAAGGCCCGCATGGGCGTTAACAGTAAGATAAAATATGCATTACGGTCTTCATGTTTATCACTCGCCAAATGACCGTGGCCCAATAGCCGGTTAGTCCTTTAAAGGGCATACATTGGACTTATTTATCATGTTTAACATAGATTAGCTTTCCTGTGTCATAACCGATTTCCTCTGCCTGTTTCAGGTATGCCCGCTGGAGGGCCATAGGCATAGTTTTCTGCCTGGATAATAACCAGAGATAATTCAGGTTCTTACCTGCAACCATTGCATACTTATAATCTTTATCGATTGCGATGACGTTATAAGCTGCGTATATGGGTCTGAAAAAACTAACTTTCAGTGCAGCAGTGTTTTCCGCACCTGTAAATTTAGCAATTCCTTCAGAAGAACTCCATTTTTGTTTTTTGTAATTAAATCCCTTGTTGAGTACTTTGATCTCCCCATTTTTCCCCTTACTGTAATTTGCAGTGACATTATCCAGGTTACGCTCAAAAATATAATCAAACCGGGCAATTTCATACCATTTCCCAAGGTAAGCATCTGGTAAAAAAGGCTGGACAGCCTTGGCATTTTTTGGAATAGAAGCGCAGGAGTAAATCAGCGATAACGCTAAAAGCCCTACTAACAGACAAGTTGTTTTTGTATTCATATTTATTATTTTAAGATTACGGCTGATAAGTTAAAAAGCTGCCATTTTTGCAATTGCCATTTTATAGCTGATGTAACTGCTCATGGCAAGCGAAATTTTCTGGGTATTTGGGATACGGATCCGCTTATGCATAATCATTTCTGCCGGTGTATTTTTTATCTTTTTAAATAATGACCAGTAGTAATTGTAAGCAAGATAAACACCAAACCTTGCGCACATTGGGAGCTTTCTGATGCCTTCGAGCGCCTGTTCAAAATCAGTTTCGATGTCTTCTTGAATCTGGCATTTAATTTTATTATCAAAAATATCAGTCCTCATGCCAGGGAAATAACATCTGCCGAGTTGCTGGGAATCTGCTTTTAGATCGCGAAGGAAGTTCACTTTCTGGAAAGCCGATCCAAGCTTCATTGCAGCCGGCTTAAGGCTTTCAAATTGACATGCATCACCATTTACAAATACTTTAAGGCACATCAGTCCTACAACTTCAGCAGATCCCAGGATATATGTCTGGTAAAGCTGGTAGTCGTAAGTGAAATGCTCCAGGTCCATTTCCATACTATTCAGAAACTGCTCAATTAGCGATCGATCGATTGAGTAACGGTTTACTGTTTCCTGAAAGGCTTGCAGGATAGGATTCAGCGAAATTTTTTCATCAATTGCCATCCAGGTATCTGCACGAAACCTGTTTAGCAGCGTTGCTTTATCATAGCCGTGGAAGCTATCTACAATTTCATCTGCCAAACGAACATAACCATATATTGCATAAATCCATGGCCGTATGGCGGGGGAAAGTGCAAAGATACCTATAGAAAAGCTCGTACTGTATTTTTGTGTAACAGCTTTACTGACTTTAAAGGATAGTTCATCAAATAGTTGTTTCATAGTGCGTTTTTAGTGTGGTTTAGGAGTTAAATTTTTCCTGTCGGACTACCCCGGTTGTAGCCCGGTTGGAAGCTCATCGGGCCGTAACTGTTCCAAGGCCACATCGAGGAGTTTTTTCGCATTGGCTTGTTTGATAAAAATAGGATGGTGAAATGCCTCAAGTTTATTAAGTAAGCTGATCAAGGTCATTTTATCATGGTGGTTGAGGTTGGCTGTCACTATGCGGCTGGCTAAACGAATCCTTCCCATCTGAAGTTCCAATGCCTCAAGCCCCCCTGCGGTGATTTTTAAAATTTTACTTCGCCTGTCTTGGGAAGAGGCTCGCTGCATAACCCAACCATTCTTAATCAGCCTGTTTATAATTTGCACGCCGGTGGGCTTATCTTGTATATTTTTTTTAATCAGTTCCATTTTGGTCATCTCCCCGAAAGCTTTCAAATTGATTAAATAGCTGAAATCGTCTTGCGTAGAAAATTTCGATCCTTCGATCGCTGCCCTGGAGTATGTTCTTGCATAGCGGTTTAAATGAACCAATAAGGTTGTAATAGCACTCTCAGGGCTTCTACCATTTTCTTTTCCCTCCCAGTCAGGTTCAGGTGTAGCGCTGACATTTCCCAGCTTATTCAAAATAGCCCATGTCAGAAAATCCTGCAGACCGGGATTATCCAGGTTGTCAGCCGAATGTTCAAAGTCTTCGAGCAAAAGCATAATTTCTGTTAACAAGTGATATTTCATTTGATATTTTTTTATACAAAACAATTAAAACAAAAGTATGTTTTTGTACTAATTAAATATTTTTATTGGTTCAATATTAATCGCAGCTCCAAAGATAGAGGTGCACGATTTATGGTTTACATCGATCCAAGGAGACAGGCCTGCAAATAACCAGATATTTGCGCTGCACAGCATAGACCGGTATCTGCTGCAAACCTCGTCGAAGATTGCAAACGCTGCAAGCCCTAAGCGGGATGTGATAAGGGCTCACTGGAGTAATTGAAAGAAATTGCTTGATCGCTTGTTTTTTGATGGCTATGCGTTAATATCTCTTAATCCTTAGCATAAGTAAAATTTCGCTTATGGAAGGCATTGAAGAGTTGTATTTGACTGGTTTGTTTACGGCTCGATAGGTAAATGTTGTGAACGGATATTCATTAACATATTCTGTCCTTAGCGCTATGGGATCAAAAACAGCGTTAAACGATAGTATTGCCAGCTTATATTCGGTTTGCTACTACCTGATTTGAAAGGCGAGGACACAAGCGGCTACTTCAATAACACAAGAATCGTATCCTGACTTAGCCTGGCCTTTAACCAGTTTTGCAATTTAGCCTCATCTGATAGGTTAATTCGTCCATTTAAAACGGCTGTAAATTGTAGCAAAGAGTCATTTCTGGCTGTATCGGTATATCGGAAAATTGCCCTGGAAAGACTGTAAGACCTGATTGCAGGAAAAAGGGCCCGGAGCTCTTGCCTGATTTCAGGGGCAGGGATAATTGCTTGCTTTTTGCTGCCGGTATTCAGGGAGTCCCTGTTGAAGACATCTTCCATAATACTCGCCTTAATCTGGGAAAAATCAATATTCGCCTGGGCGTCAAGCCCCTGACGGATGGTTAACTTGGTTCCTTGCAGGCGATAATCCTTGAGTTTACCCCGAATGGTGTCTATAGTGGGGCCCGAGAGCTGAGCGCCAATAACCAGCAAATCAATTTCGCTGGATTTTCTTGAATATTTGAAAGTCTTGCTGACTACCTGTGTATTGTTAAAATCAAAAACCTCACGGACAAAACGTTGTGCACTGTTTTCAAAAATACTTTTCTGAACAATTCCATAGGCCAGGTAAATGCTGGGGATAACCGTAAGCAGGACTGTAAAAAGGATATACCTGGAAACTTTTTTTTCTGTACCCTGATCTTCAAAATGCTTTTTGTTGAATTTTAAAAAGCGTACAATCAAGTAAGTAGATATACAGATAAAAACACTGTTAATAAAAAAAAGATATAACGCACCAGCGAAATAAAGCAAGTTTCCCGACGCCAGGCCGTAACCAGCTGTGCATAATGGAGGCATAAGTGCAGTTGCGATGGCTACACCTGGGATTACATTGGTTTTCTCTTTCCTGGTTACAGCGATTGCGCCAGCCATTCCTCCTACAAAGGCAATGAACACATCCCAAATCGAAGGGGTTGTTCTGGCCAGCAGTTCACTCTGCGCATCATGCAAAGGGGTAAGGTAAAAATATAGCGCAGAGGTGGCAATACTGATCAAAGCTGCTATCAACAGGTTTCGTCCACCTTGCCTAACCAGTGAGAAATCATTAATCCCGATGCCCAGGCCTATTCCTATAATCGGGCCCATTAAGGGAGAAATTAGCATTGCCCCAATAATAACTGCAGTAGAATTGACATTGAGACCTATAGAGGCAATAAAAATTGCAAATATAAGAATCCAGAGACTTGGGCCTACAAAAACACTGTTGGCCGTAATAGAAGCCACCACTTCTTCCTCATTTGCCTTATCCAGATGCAGGTTAAACCTGCGGGCAAAAAAAAGATTCAGCAAATCTTTAAAACCTGATTTTTTTTGATCTTTCATCATTAATCCTTATTTAGGTTGTTATGTGTTGTCGATTTTAGCACCAGCGAACCAAGTAAACCCGCGATGACAGATGCGATCAGAATGCCATATTTAGCCTGTTGGACGGTTTGCGGATCGGAGAAAGCAAGCCCGCTGATAAACAGGGACATGGTAAAGCCAATTCCGGCTAAAAGCGAGATGCCCATCATCTGCTTCCAGGTTGAACCCACCGGTAAACGTGCAAACCCCAACTTTACCATCACAAAGCAGAACAGCATGATCCCGGTAAACTTGCCCGCCACAAGCCCCACACTGACTCCCATGGATACCGGATTGAGTATAACAGAAAAGAAATCCGCTCCAATGATTATCCCTGAATTAGCAAGGGCAAAAAGAGGCATAATTAAAAAAGCAACATAGGGGTGAAGGGCGTGTTCAATTTTTTGAAGGGGTGTTTCAGCTGCCGTGCTCAGGTCTTTCACTTCCCGGATGGTCCTGTGCTGCTCAGGGGTAGTGAGCGAACTATTGCTGGGAATCTCCCTGTCAAAATCCTCACTCAGGCGGCGGAGCGCCCCGGAATAAACCTGCTCATCGATCCTGGTCCTGGCAGGAATGGTGAAAGCCACCAATACACCGGCAAGAGTTGCATGTACCCCTGAGAGTAAAAAACCAATCCAAACCGCTATACCGACAATCAAATAAAACGCAGTACTGCGTATTCCCATTGCATTTCCGATGACCAGTACCAATAAAAATAAACCTGCAATGCCCAGTGCGGTGAAATTCACCGAGCCAGTGTAAAAAAAGGCAATCACCAGCACAGCACCCAAATCGTCCGCCACGGCAAGTGCCGAGAGGAAAACCTTAACAGCGCCGGGGATGTGCTTACCCGCCATGGAAAGCAGCGCCAGGGCAAAAGCAATATCGGTAGCCATCGGGATTCCCCATCCATGCTGCGCCTCACTACCAGAATTAAACAACAGATATATTCCGGCCGGAACAAGCATGCCTCCCAGGGCGGCAGTCATCGGTAGTAAAGCTTTCGAAAATGTAGAGAGTTCCCCTTCCATAAATTCCCGCTTGAGCTCGAGTCCGATCACAAAGAAAAAAAGTGCCATCAGTCCGTCATTGATCCAGATGTGTAAAGGCTTATCGAGAATATGTTCACCCAGGCCAACCTTGAAATGCATTTCCCATAAATGGTGATAGGAATCCCCGATTGATGAGTTTGCCCACACAATAGCGATAATTACACTGATCAGCAGTACAATACCACTGGTATACTCCAGGTGTACAAAACGGTTAACCGGGGCAATAATTTTTTCAATAGGGGTTTTAGGTAGATTTTTGATCATAGTATCCTTTTCTTTGCCGGCAAAATAAGGTTTTCTCTCCAAAAATGATACCAGAGGATCTGTTTTCCGGTCAAAATGATTCTTTCGGAACTTTTCACGATCGCACCTGCCAATCTCCATCCAAGCTCCCCGATTTATTTTTACTGCATACCGTTTCCATTGGGAAGCATGATGTCTTCAGGCTGAGTTGAGGCTGTTGCGCATATGAAAGCACGATGGGATTTCTGGGGAATAGCTTGCCATTAATGCTTTGGAATAATGTTTTTTATGATCATCTTGACCTTGGGGATAAGGCCACTGTCAGGTGATCCGGCGCTAAGCAGCGAGCTGATGAGCTTGAGTAGCTCATCAATACTAAAGGGTTTTTCAAGGACAGCATCGCAACCATAATCTGCTAAAGAAAGCACTATGCTGGTATAGGCCGATGTGATAATGATCGGCGTTTGCGCAAAGCCCTCGAGTCCCCGGATCGCTCCACAGAGTTCCCCTCCATTCCATTCAGGAAGCATATAGTCAATGATAAACAGGTCAGGTCTAAAATGTTCTGCCAGGGCCGTTACCTTTTCCGCCTCCTCGCAGCCCCTGCATTCGTAACCGTTCGAAGAAAGGATACCGGTAAGGGTTTCAAGCAAAATAAGGTCATCCTCTACGATCAGTATTTTTTTTCGCTCCATAGGAATTTTTGTTTATTGAAGGTGGCTTACTAACACCAACCGGTGCTCGGCGGTTTTTCATTTCTTAGCTCAAAGGAGCAATATCTTTATTTTCCAGGTTCGCGATGCGGAAGATTTCCTTTGATATAAAGGCGATATTCTCTTTTAGCTCACCTAAAGCGCAATATAACCTCCCGCAAGGAACCGGCAACCCCATAACCTCTTCGAAAAATTCCATTATTAACGCGAATCCCGAGTCGTTTTCAGGCTTGCCTGATAAGCGGGAGAAGATTTCCATGGCAATGTTTTTATCATCTCCAATGCAAAACCGTCCATATGTGGTTTTTTTTTCTCCCGGCCCCTGAAGGCTGACAGTAATTGTAAAACGCATATCCATAAACTGTTTTTTTGAGGGTTGGTAATACAAAGTGCCGCATTGAGCGGCACTTACATTATTGTATTTCAATCTGTTTGGATACCGCCCTGGCTTCTTCCTTTTTGGGAATATGCAGGCTGAGTACCCCGTCTTTGTAGCTGGCCTGAATCGCATTAACATCTGCGCTTTCAGGCAAGGTGAATGAACGCGTAAATGAAGCATAGCCGTATTCCCGGCGGTTAAAGTTTTTTCCCTCCGTGTTGCTTTCATCTTGCTGCTCCGAAGAAATCCTTAGCAAATGCCCATCCAAACCTACCCTGAAATTTTCTTTTTTCAGGCCCGGGGCGGCCAGATCAATGTGGTATGCCGCGTTGGATTCAGAAATATTGGCTGCAGGAAGGCTGCTGATGCGGCGGTCAGTGAAAAACGTATCGCCTAATACAGATTCGAAAATGTCATTAAAGCCTGGCAATAATGAACTGTTCTTTTTTTCGGGATTGAATTTAACCAATGTCATAGTTTTTCTCCTTTTAGTGTTTTAATAATAAATGGACTATAAATCAATTAATTTTATCTGTCACCTGCATCTATCAGGTTGTATCCATATCAATCAAGTGCTGTGCCATTACGTTTGGAACAGAAAGGCAAGCGGGTTTTCTGAAAAAATTTCATTTTTTCTGCAAAATTTGCAGCTGTGAAACTGAAAAAATTTCAGTGATAACCGCGAAATTTTTCACAGCACGGACCATCTGGTAATCCAACCAAAAGGTAAAGGTCTACGAAATTCAGACAAAAATATTTTTAGAAAATTTTCCGTTGAATTAATTTTGTAGCATGACAATGCAAGAAGTGGATGAACTGGAAGAATGGTTTAAGAACGTTGAATTACCTAAGCCACCAGTTATGTTATTTCCCGGCACACAGATTGCCGATGTAGACAAGTTTCTTGAAGCACAGTTTACCTCCCTCAGGGTTGATCCCAACAGCAAGCCAAATGCGCCCATACTGTACCGTTTGAAAGCTTTCAAATTGCTGATAGAATCTAATCTATAGCTTAACCTTTCCTCGATAAAAGCCCCTGTCAACACGTCCGTCAAAACACATTTAATTGGAAAAAGCAGGCTAACTGATTGCAATTAGGTTTTTTTTATTTGATGGTGTTCCCAGGCTAGCGAGTAACTCCCGGATGTACGGCATGCTGTCCTGACCGGCAAATCTGGCATTGCGTACCTGCATTACCCTAGTAACAAGGATATTTTTGCAATCGCTGAATGGTGTGCGATAATGCTTTAGCCCATGGGCTGCTTCAGGTATCCATCGATCAGTTCCTGTACCTCAGGACTTACCGGCCTGCGGCTATAGTTAACCAATTTATGCTGGGAAGAATTGAATTTTTCAATAAAGGTAGCCTCAGTTTCACTGAACTTGAGATAGCCCTGTTCAAAATAGCGTTCCTCTATTTCAGTCGAGGAATCCGAGCTGTGAAACCAAAGTTTCAATAAACAACCCGATAATTTATCAAAATACAGCCAGTGATACATGTCCCAGGTTTCTGTTGCCAGAGGAAACTCTTTGGGATTTATTTTCATGATAATCAGATCAGGGTTTTCAAAAAGATGAATGACTTTATATTCACTGGACATAATTAACAAAGTTAACAAGCCTGTTGCTAAATTATTAATGAATTTATCCACAACCTGGATCAACCTTATAACCATCAGGTAATTCTTTACCCAAAGCATGCCCCGGATGGTTTAAGAACTTCAATAATGAAAAGGACATTATTTGATGCTGCTTGATTGCCAATAAATTTGTTTGGTAAAATAAATGGTAAGTAACCTGGGATTACCCTTTTGGTGATCTGGATTTTATCAGTTTTATCCCACAGAAAAAAAATATTATATGGGGACATTGGAATTTATAACCAAGGAAGATCTTGAACAATTCAAGCAGGAACTTTTTGCAGAGCTGAGAAGGCCTACCTTTAAGCCGCCAGCTGGTAAGGATAGGCAGAAGCCATTTATCAAAAGCTACGAGGTGAGGCAGTTGTTGGGAATCTCGCCCGGAACGCTCTTACAGCTCAGAAAAAGTGGCCAGATCAAGTTCACAAGGATCGGTGGCCTGATGTATTATAAGTATGAGGATATCGAGGCAATGATGAATAAGAGGGTATAGGTATTCATTATGCCTTTAAGACAACATTATTTTTATGCGCCTGGTGATGGCATACGGGATTTATCCCTGTGATCTAAGAATATGATGTTAAAAGAGAAGGAAATAATGGATGAACACCGTTACCATCGGCCCAAAAGAAAGCTGCAATCAGAGGGATCGTACATGCGGCTTAGAATACGCAGGCTTCTGGGCTCATTTTCAGCGCTAGTAAAACGAAATAATTAAATAACGCAGCTTGTGTTTATGGAAGGATTCTGCCCGCCCGGGCGCGCAGCAAGATGGATTTTTGTAGACAAAAATATCTTGCCATCCTTACGGCTGGGGAACCGCGGCGGGACTTGCGGTTCCAAAAGATGATTGGTTTTTAAAGATGGGCAGGACGAAAAAGCAGGACAGTGATCAACTTTTAAAACATGTGCTGAGGATCAGGATTGATGAGAAAACCTTTAAGCGCCTGGAGAAACTGGTTTCGACCAGTGATTGCAGAAGCGCCTGCGCAGCGGCCAGAAAGATCATTACGGGCGCAAGGATCAATGTGTTCTATCGAAGTGATGAAATGGGCGCGGTAATGGAGGAGCTGGCTATGATACGTAGAGAAATCAGGTCGATCGGCATCAATATCAATCAGCAGACACACTATTTTAATGCTTGTGAGCAGACCAGTCAGAAATGGTTTTATGTCAACCGGACACTGGAAATATATAAACCGATTGATCGCAAAATAGAGCAGCTTTTAGCCATTGCAAACCAGCTTGCCTTAAAATGGTTGCAAGGATCGTAACGGGTAAAAAGGTTGCCGGGATTGTCCGTTATAACGAGGATAAGGTTTCCCGGGGGGAAGCATTGCTGTTAATGGGCAGTGGGTTTGCGGCAGAGGTATCGGCACTCAGCACCCCCATGAAAATCAACCGCTTTCTTAACCTTACCAGGCTCAATGCCGCAGTAAAGACCAATGCTTTGCACATCAGCTTAAACTTTCATCGTAAAGACAGTATTGATGAGTACAGGCTTTGTATGATAGCGCGGGAATATATGGAGGGTATCGGATTTGGTAACCAGCCTTACCTGGTCTACCAGCACATGGATGTGCATCATCCGCATATACACATCGTTTCGACCAATATCCGGCCCGATGGTTCCCGGATCGATGTCCATGGTATTGGGTACCGCCTGTCAGAGCCGGTACGGAAAACGATTGAACAAAAATATGAACTGATAGTTGCGCAGGGCAGGACTGAGAAGCAGCAGATAGAAAAGGTCGCTATACCCCGGCAGGTAATCTATGGGCAGAAGGCAACCAGGAAATCCCTTTCCAGACTGGTTCGTGCCGTACGTGAACATTATGTATATGGCAGTTTTGCAGAATTTAATATGATACTTAAAAGTTTCAATGTGATCGCCTTGCCTGGCACTGCCGGGTCCAGGATGGAGCAGTGTAAAGGTTTGTTGTATGCGGTATTAAATGATCAGGAACAACCCACCGGCGTCCCGATAAAGGCGAGTGCTTTGAGTGGCCAGCCTATTTTAAGGCATCTGGAAAAGGATTTTGAATTGAAAGGTGAGCTAAAGAAAAGTCTCAGGGCAGGCGTAAAGGAAAAGATAGACCAGCAGCTTGCCCGTGGCGTAAGTTCATTTAACCAATTTCAGCAAAGGTTATTCACAGTCAATATCGAAATGGTAGTGGCGCGGTCGACTGAGGGAAAGGTGTTTGGGATCAGCTATATTGACCATGGCAGCAAAACGATTTTCAAGGGCTCTGCACTTGGGAAAGACTATGCCGCTACAGCATTGATGGCCAGGTTTGGGCGGGGGCTAGCAGCTACTTCAGGTGCTCATCGGGATAAATATCCGGCCTTCACGCAACATGTTGGTAATGCTGCTGACGGAACGACGCTTACTGCGGATATGGCGTTCTTACTGGAACCAGTCCGGGAACCGGCGCTAGTGAGCGTAGGGAAAAGGAAGAAAAAGAAAAGACGCAGTATGGAAAGGGAACAAGGTCGATGAATACAGGCGAAGATACCGGCGCATTACGAAAGATAATTGACCTTACCCGCTTGATCAGCCTGCTGATACTGGGGCTGCATTTTTATCTGGCCTGTTATGCTTTCTTCAGGAATCTGGGATTGCAGGCAGATCCGGTCGATAAAATTTTGAAGGGTATTGTTAAAACGACACTTTTCAGCAGCAATTTCCTGCCCAAATTGGCGAGCCTTGTTTTTTTGATGGTTTCGCTATTGGGTGTAAAGGGTGGCAAGGATGAGAAAATATCGCTCAAGCCGCTGCTGATGCAATATATGTGCGGATTGTCGTTATTTTTTATCAGCATTTTATTTTTTTGCCTGGTGGAGCACCTGGCAATTAAAAGCGCAGGTTATATCGCTGTGAGTATGGTTGGATATTTGTGGATGATGGCCAGTGGCGCGAAAATTTCACGGATCGTAAAGGGCGGTTTGCGGCCGGATATTTTTAACCGGGACAATGAAAGCTTTCCGCAGGAAGAACGTTTGCTGGAAAACCAGTATTCGGTTAACCTACCCGCGCAGTACAACAATAAAGGGGTGATGAGGAAAAGCTGGATCAACCTGATCAACATGTTCAGGGGGCTGCTGGTAGTGGGTACCCCCGGGGCAGGAAAAAGTTATTTCGTGATCCGCCACATTATCTCCCAGCATATTAGTAAGGGGTTTTCGATGTTTATTTACGACTTCAAGTATGATGACCTCAGCCGTATAGCCTGGAATATGTTAAAAAAATATGCGGCTAATTATCCGGTTAGGCCGACCTTCTGGGTCATCAATTTTGACAGGCCGCTGCACCGCTGTAATCCGCTTGACCCCAAAGCGATGGAAGATATTACCGATGCGACCGAAGCAAGCCGTACGATTATGCTCGGGCTGAACAGGGAATGGGTAAAAAAACAGGGGGATTTTTTTGTGGAGAGCCCCATTAATTTCCTGACCTCGGTTATCTGGTACCTGAAAAGGTATAAGGACGGGATTTATTGTACGCTTCCGCATGTAATCGAGCTGATGCAGGCAGAATACGACCAGCTTTTTACATTGCTCAGTAAACAGGAAGAGATTAAGGTGTTGATCAACCCGTTTATTTCTGCATGGAAGAACCAGGCTGTGGCGCAGCTTGAAGGGCAGATCGCAGGTGCAAAGATAGCACTGGCCAGGTTGTCCAGTCCACAGCTGTATTATGTGCTCAGCGGTAACGATTTTACATTGGATTTAAATAACCCCGAAACACCTAAGATTATCTGCGCAGGCAATAATCCCCAGAAAATACAGATTTATGGCGCTGTTTTATCGCTGTATGTTTCGCGTATGATCAAGCTGGTCAACCAGAAAGGGAAGCTCAAAAGCAGCCTGATCTTTGATGAGTTCCCAACCATATATTTTTCCGGTATGGATGGGTTGATCGCTACTGCCAGGAGCAATAAGGTAGCCACTACGCTTGCCGTACAGGATTTTAGCCAGCTTAAGAAAGATTACGGGGCGGAGCAGGCCGATGTGATCACCGGTATCGTGGGGAATATTATCTCAGGGCAGGTAACCGGGGATACCGCCAAAAAACTCAGTGAAACCTTTGGCAAGACCATGCAGGACCGCCAGAGCAAAAGCATCAACAGCACTGACGTCTCCATCAGTAAATCCTCACAGCTGGAAATGGCCATTCCCGCATCCAGGATTTCCTCGCTCTCCTCGGGTGAGTTTGTGGGGATTGTAGCGGATAACCCTGAAGAAAAGATATCGCTCAAAATGTTCAACTGTGAGATTATGAATGACCATGCCTCGATTGCTAAAGAAGAGGAATTGTTTGGAGATATTCCTACAGGAAAGGGAGCCAGCGAGGAGGAGATCAGGATGAATTATGAGCGCATTAAAACAGAAGTGGGAATGATCGTAGCGGCAGAAGGGAAGGTGGAAGAAAACGGAAAGCAGTCAATGGGGAAAAATAAAAAGAAGAAAGGAATGAGAAAAGGTAGCCAGGCTGTAACCCAGAGTCTGTCGACCTAACAGCCTTTGGTTATTTTTATTGGCCAGGATAAACAGCCAGATAATTTCGGTAGAATAGCGATCCAATGGAAAAGCTTATTCTGTAAAGATCAGGTCAAATCGTCCCACACTGACCATTACGGTTTCTCCACTGGTTTTCTCCTTGACACTCATTGAAAAGGTACCTGAGAGGATCCGTTCTTTTGAATCCCAGCAGGTGATGTTGAGTGTTCCGGTTTTATAAAGATTGAATACCTTGGAGCTTTGATCGGCTTTGGTTACCAGGACTTCACTGCTGCAGTTCTGCTCATTTAGTTCGAAGGCTCCGGTTTTAGGCGTTGGGTTTATGCATTCGATTTCGAAATCATCGGAATAGTTTGAAAGCACGGAACTTGTGCGGCTGCAAGTAATTTTCAATATCCTATCATTTCCCTTTAGTCTATAAGTCGCTTTCAGGCTTGGAAAAGTAAAACTAAGCGGCCTTGGTACCCACATTTCCTTGCCGAACATGAAGCCGAAAGTATTCAGCCCTTGCTGGGTGATGGGCGGCATGATCTGTTTTGAAAATTCAAATTTCAATTTCTTGCAGGATACACCCATAGAGAGGGGGCTTGCGAGTATCATCCATATGATGATTTTTTTCATGGGAGCGTTTTTGATGGATCACAAAGATAACAGGTGCTTGCCAGTTAGCGCAATTTCCTGTATTAACAAATTGTTGTCTTTTTGGCCCCTTCGTGAATCCTCCCCGCGGCCTGTTTATTTGAGTGGTATGATAATATTTCGTCGGGACGTCACCTGGGAAGCTGTGCCGGAATTTAATTTCTTCGGATTGGTTTAATGTAGCCCGATTTACTTTTTTAATTCAGGCAATTGGCTGCTGCAGGAGAACTTTTGACCTTTACAGCAACCAAACAATCGGGCCTGACCTTAAGTGTTGCCTTTAAATACTAGCCATGAATAAGAAGCCGGGCATGAAGTCCCTCCGCATCGAAATTTCCTATACCACCCGTGAATACCATTCGCTGAACCTTTATTTCAACGACCTCGCCAGGATTGGATTGTTAAGTGACGAAGAAGAAGTAATGCTTTGCCGAAGGGTAAGGGAGGGGGACCTTTCCGCAATGGACCGGTTGGTCAGTGCAAACCTGCGTTTCGTGGTAAGCTGTGCTAAAAAATATGATCGGATGGGTGTCCCCTTAAGCGACCTGATTAATGAAGGTAACCTGGGGTTAATTACCGCTGCCAGAAAGTTTGACGAAACCCTTGGCTTTAAATTCATCACTTATGCTGTTTTTTGGATCCGCCAGGCCATTATGTCTGCGCTCGGTGAGCATTCCCGGATGATCAGGTTACCAATGAACCAGGTTCGCAATATCACCGTCGCCCAGCACCAGATGGGGGTTTTAGAGCAGCAGCTTGAACGGTCAGCAACTATGGAGGAACTTGCGCATGTGGTCGGTATCACGGTGGGGCAGATGGAAGAACAGTTGCAACTTGACAGGATACCGCTTTCGCTCTATCAAACCTTTGGCCAGCAGGCGGGAGAAAAGGAACTGATAGAAACGGTGGCCGATCAGCAGCTACAGCCTGCAGATTACCTGGTTTCAGGGGCTGATAATTACTTGCTTGTTGATTCCCTGCTCGCTACCCTTACACCAAGGGAACGCGGAATCATAGAGAGCCTGTATGGTATCAATTGCCCAATGGAATCCAGTTATGATGTGGTAGCGGCCCGTTTTTTACTCACTTCATCAAGGATCAAACAGATCGCAGCTGGTGCAATAAATAAGCTTAAAACATTGGTAAGGGAAAGGGGGCTGGTGAATGCTTAGCCCAAGACCTTATTGCTGGTCGATGTTGATCCCGCCAGTGTTGCTATTGACCGGCTGGACGGTATTGCTTTATTACAAAGGACCGTTTTTCTGGAGGGGAAACTGTGTTGGTGTGATAACTTTTAAACTGGTACTCACCAGGTGGAAGCTTGGACTGGAGATTTTATGGTTAAAGGCGCTATACCTGATATTAAGGCTTGATGGGCCATTAAGGAAAATTAAATACAAACCACATATAAAATGAACAATGACGTGCTCCTTCACGGAAGCCTGATCCTGCTGCTGGCGGTATGCGCGGGGTTTATCCTTAGAAAAAGCCGGCTACTGGATAAACGTACAGATGAGAGCGATGATGAACACATGCATTGGTTATAAGCTAACAAAATGAATAAAACTAAAGTACTTGTGATCGGCGCCTGCGGGCAGATCGGGGTAGAATTGACCGAAGCACTGCGGCAGAAATACGGACGCTATCAGGTAATTGCGGCCGATATCCGGGAGAAGAATAAGGCGGGGGATCATTATCTCTACGTAAAACTGGACGTGACGGATAAGTCAAAGCTTTTGATGTTGTGCAGGGAAGAGCGCATTACACAAATTTATCTTTTAGCCGCCATGCTTTCGGCCAGTGGGGAACGGGACCCGGCGCTTGCCTGGCAGCTGAATATGGATGGTCTGCTGAATGTACTGGATGTGGCGGAAAAATGTGAGATGGATAAAGTATTCTGGCCAAGCAGTATTGCCGTATTTGGCCTTGATGCACCTGCGCAGCATACCCCTCAGGCCAATGCGAGTATCCCTTCAACGGTTTATGGCATCAGTAAAGCGTCAGGGGAGTACTGGTGCCACTATTACTTCGAAAAATATGGGCTTGATGTACGCAGTTTACGCTTTCCGGGATTGATCAGTTATAAATCTCCCCCAGGCGGTGGGACAACGGATTATGCGGTGGATATTTTCCATAAGGCACTTGCTGATGGACGCTATCTGTGTTTTTTGAAACCCGGTACGATGCTGCCGATGATGTATATGCCTGATGCGATCCGTGCGGTATTGGAATTGATGGACGCTCCTGCTGAAAAGCTGAGGGTAAGGACCTCCTACAATCTTTCGGCGATGAGCTTTACCCCCGAGGTGCTTGGAGCTGAGATCGGGAAGCATATCGGGGACTTTAAGCTTGATTACCTTCCGGATTTCCGCCAGCAGATTGCGGACACCTGGCCGGATTCAATCGATGATTATGATGCCAGGGTGGACTGGGCATGGCAGTCGAGGTTTGGCCTGAAGGAAATGGTGAGGGATATGCTGGAGAACCTGACGAGGATGACATCGTTGTCAAAAGCCTAGTTTTGTTTTTGACCCGGTTTTAGCCTGGAAGATCAGGAGTTTTTTGAAAGAACACGTAGCTGTTGGTGAGTTCTATTTGTCCGGGCTTTCCATTTAACTGGTTATCTATTATGCAATGGCTAGTGTAAATCTGTTGCAACTAAATTTTAGTTGCATAATTCGGTTTTTATTTTTATCTTTGGATTAGCCTAAGGGCATGCAAGCAAAACACGATTTTTTCAACAATTCAAAAAAAGGAGGACAAATGATTGATAACAAAAAAACATTATTGCTATGGCAGGTATCGAAAAATTACTTGAAAGATTTTTGTCAGTTCCAAAGGACTTTACCTGGGAGGAATTGCTAAGGGTATTGACCCATTTTGGTTATAAAAAAATTAAGGCCGGTAAGACCGGGGGTTCGAGAAGAAAGTTTGTAGATGGGAAACAAAATCTCATTTCCCTTCATGAGCCTCATCCTTCCAACATTATGAAAGGGTATGCGATCCGGCAAGTGATAGAACATTTAAAGGCCATTGGCCACTTAAAAGATGAATGACATCTTAAATTATAAAAATTATTACGCATCAGTGCATTATAGCAGTACAGACGAAGTTTTCTTTGGGAAAATTCTGGCGATCAATGATCTGGTGACTTTTGAAGGAGACTCGGTAAAAGCTTTAAAGGTTGCCTTTGAAGAGGCAGTGGAAGATTATCTGGAAACCTGCGCCGAGATAGGCAAGGTTCCTGATAAGACCTATAAAGGTACTTTCAACGTGAGGGTTTCAGCCGATCTTCATAAGCAGGCCGCGCTTTTTGCCGCTGTGCACAACCTTACGCTTAATGACTTCGTGAAGAAAGCATTGGCATTCACGCTGGCACACAAGGAGTCAGCAGATTTCAGTGCCCGTTTGGAAGAAGGTAAATTACAGCCTGCATAAAACTTCCTGCAAAACAATGTCAACAGTGATATGCCATGGAGTCCCAACCATGGCATTTTTTATGCATGAAGGTACATCACGTTCAGGTAGTTATTTTCGTTCCAATTGCTATGGTGACAAGTCGCTGCGCCAGTAAACTTAACGTTTACGGCTAAAGAAGATCATATAGTTTTTGGAGGTAGAGTAAGTAAACTTCATAGCAAGCCGATCAATGGAGTATTCAAAGCTCTTGAGTTTGTCCGTTGATTGCTCCCTATCGAGTTTAAGGCCAAGGTTTGATACCTGTTTTTGCAGATTATCTACAAAAGAAGAATCCTTTGACTTATAATATAAATTAGTATTGATCTTTCCCGGTTCTGTTTCGAATCCCATGCCGGTAATGACTTCTTCCTCGGCAGACTTACCGCGGTTTAAAAAGTAGTGGTAAACGGTAAATTCAGGAGGGGTTTCCTGCCTGAAGGCCTTGTATTTTTTTTCTTTGGTCAAAAAGCTATTGATCTCCTTATAAGGAGCATCATAAACGCTTACCAGCTCGGTTAGGTTAACGGACTGGGAGGACGCGGCACCAGATAGAATGATCAGTATCGAAAGGATAAATGTCTTTTTCAAAAGTGTTTAATTTTAGCCGCTAAAATAGCAATAGGCTTTTAAACTTAATGTTAATTGTCAAACCTGGACTTTTTTACCTTCGCGCGGAAGTTTCCCTTTCCACTGTAAATAACCGTGTCGCCAAGCTCGTTTCGTTCCGCGGCCTTGAAATTGATATAACCGTATAAGCTGTCACCGGCCTTATATTTTGCGCGGTCCAGGGTAAGCTCCTGACGGATCACCCAGTGTTGCGGCTTGTCAGTTCCTGAGTATACTACATCGGAATACTCGTAACCTTCTGTGTAAAAGCGGCTGTCATAACAGCTGATTATAAAACCGCTGCCGCCAAAAAGGCTGTGCAACCCGATATTGATATGCAGTGTATCTGATTTGGAAAGATAGGCGGTGCAGGTATTGAAGTTTGAATTTAGCGAATCCTGCCTGCTGTGCAGATCCCCGGTCAGGATAGATACCATGCTGCTGCGTTTTAGTGCGGTATCCTGGTGGGGGAATGTCATTAATTCTTTTTGGGTATCCATGATTGTAAAAGCCTTGTTCCGGGAAATACGTGGATTAACCCTGAAAGTGTCCCACCTTTCAGGCGGGGTAGTTTTGCAGGCTAAAAAAGATAAGCTAAATAATAGCAGCGAGCGGCTTAATTTAATGATTGTCATCTGGCTTTTAGGAGAAGATGCAGTCAGCTGATCATTTCCACAAATCTTTACCGCGATGAGATGCTATATTTTTTCCATGGTTTCAATTTCATGATCCGATTTTAGTTCCCGGATGAACTTGCTTGGATTGCGCTTACTATACATCAGGTAAACCTTATGGCGTGCCCTTGTCAGTGCCACATAGAACAGCCTGCGCTCTTCCGCATTATCATAACTGCCGCTGTCTTCCAGCAGCACATCCAGCACCGGATCATCCGCTATTTCGGAAGGAAAGCCGAATATCCCTGAATCCAGCCCTAAAAGGATCGCATAGTCACAGGTAAGGCCTTTGCTGCCATGCGCGGTGTAGAAAGCAATCCGCAATTGCGGCTGAATTTTTTTAAGTTGGGCGAGGTCAGCAGGCGAATTATGGTTCTAGCGGCCAATCAGGAATACGCATGAATTGGGGGCGTTCCTGGCAATCCCGGAAAGGATTTGGTTGATCCGGTCAAATAGATATAAGTCTATTTCCGCTTTTTTCATTCGGCCTAAATCTACAGGAATGAGTCCAAAAGCAGGAATGTCAGCATCAAAGGGGGAGGACAGTTTTTTTCGGAGCTGTGCCGGGTTTTTCTGGATGAATGTGCTGCTTACCTGCAGGATTTCTGTGTTGAAGCGGTAGGTCTGCAGGATCTGGTTATGGGCAGTAACACCAAAATAATCGCTGAAACGGCTGATGATCGAAACATCACTGCCATTGAAACGGTAAACGGATTGCCAGTCGTCACCAACAGCGTAAAGTTTGGCCGATGGGTTCGCTTTTTTCAGGGCGTCCAGCATTGCATACCTGCCCTGGGACATGTCCTGGAATTCATCGACCAGGATATATTTGTAGGCTTTTGGGTACTTGCCATTTTTAATATAGCTCGCAGCATGGTTAACCATATCATTGAAATCGATGCAGCTGGTATCTTTTAGCTTTTGCTCATAGCGATTGAAAAGTGGCGTGAAGACATCCAGGAATACGTAGAAACGTTGTTCCATACCTTCGATGCGCAATCCGCCTGGCATCATACCGCTGGATTTCATCAGGTTTAGAAAAGTATAGATCAGCCCGATGAATCCTTCAAAGTTTTCGGTCTTTTTGAGCCTGGCAATGATTTCATCTGGATGTCGTTTGCGGAGCATTACACCTAGCGCACTTAGCTGTTTTTTTAGCGATAGCAGCATAGAGCCATCGCTGCTTTGGTAGGAATAAGTTTTGATGAGCCTTGTACCATACTTTTCATGGATGTGCTGCTTCCAGGCCATTCCGTGGTGGTAATATTCCCTTGCTGTTTTAAAGGGAGGTTTTGCGGAGAACCAGTTTGGTACATCACCATTTCGGTCGATGCCATAATGTTCATGGTAGATATCATAACCCGGCAGATAGAAATCGGGTGCATAGTTCCCGAAATCCGGGTTGCGGTCTTCGCGTTCCAGCGGGAAGCGCGATTCATATTCAAAATCGACCTGGTGCAGATAGAGGAAGTTCGCAATCTGGAGCTCTTCCATGCTTTTTACCTCAACGCCACTTAAGCTGATGCAGCGCTGGGATTGCTGGTGGTTTTTAAATTCGGCAGCAGAATTGAACTCGAATTGATCTTTCACCGGCCGGTTAAAAAAGGCCAGGAAACTGATGGCCTTGGACTGGAAGTCTTCATCTGTTTTGAAAAGCGAATCAAAGCTTTGCTGCAGGAAAGCTTTGACCTTATAGTCTTTGCCTTCAAAGGCAATCTGTTTGGGATGCGGATTACAATACCGCACTACCTGGTTGCCAAAGGAGTTAAAGGTGCGGAAGGTGGCCTGTTCTACGCCGGAATCCTTACCACAGAAACGCAATGTACGCTCAAACATTTCCTCTACCGCGGCGTTGGTAAACGAGATCACCAGCAGCTCCTGGGGCCTTGCCAGTTTTTTATCCAGCAGGTAGGCAATCTTGGCACTTATTGTTGTGGTTTTGCCAGTTCCCGCGCCGGCGATGACCAGGCTATTGTCCTCCTCGCTGACTACGGCATGCATTTGTTCAAGAGATAAAGGGTACTTTTCCAGTTTGGAGAAAAAGGATTTGTAACCCACTATTTCTGAGTTGGTGAATTCCCGGTTATAGTCTGACCTGTATTTTGTGATACCCTGGTGGAGGCCGGCAAAACGGTCAATGGTTTTGAACTCCTGATCGCTAAGGTTATAGTTATTGTATTTCTTGGGGATTTTGGATAGTAGTAGGGCATGGCGGAACCGGAGCTGAAGATAGTCATAGTGGGCAAAGTATTTGTTGCCGGAGAAATGTGGCCCAAATTCAGCCGTCGCTTTTTCGATCTCGGGTAGCAGGCTGATCAGCTCCGCTTTGTCAAGCTGGTGCTGTTGCCAGCGGTAATACAGGTACCACCCGCCCAGGGTCAGGATAAAGAGGATGATTTTGACCAGATCGCTGGGGCCACGCTGCTTGTTCATTGATGGGAACTGTTGTTGGGATGCTTTGTATTGAACTGCAATGATAAGCAAAAATGGCTTTGGTACGCAAATATTTGAGGTTTGGGATATAATTGTAGGCACGCAGTTCATCCATTTCTTTGTGCTTATCTGATGCCATTGTTTTGGTTGTGTGATTTGTTCTAAATGTATGATAATTAGTTTGTTGTGTATTTTGCTCGGCAGGTTTATTTTATGCTCCAGGATATTCTAATATAGATGCAAAACATGCCGCTGTTAAAACTTTCAACCAAGACCGGTCGCAGCATATCCGAAGCTCTGCTGTAAACTGTCGATACTGTTGTGCAGGCTGGTAACCTGGAGTCAAAGATTGGTCTGAAGTATTATAGATCTTGCTGTTCGCTGGTTAGCGTTGGTTATGGCTCAAGGGTGATAGCTTAAGTTCGTACTTATGCCAAATAAGGATTGCTGCCGTAATTGATCAATGTGAACAGGTTTGTACCTGTTTTATTTATCTTCAAAAATTATTATTTTGTTTGACCAAATAAGCAGCTTATGGCAAAAATTATCATTTTTGAAGATGATGGCGCAACGTGTGACGCAATCACTATGATTTTGGAAGGCGCGCACACAGTTTTGACCATTGAAGATTTTGACAACTGGCAGCAGGATCTATTACAGTTTCAACCAAATGTAGCGATAATTGATATCTCATTGGGTTTTTCTGACGGCTTTAAGATCGCAGAGGAGATCAAGGGAAATGCCCAAATGAAACATATTGGGGTGATCATAACCAGCGCATCTTCCAGGCTATTACCTGCCGGCATTGAGTATGATGCTTTCATCGAAAAACCTTTTGATATAAAATCGCTTGAGGAGAACGTGTTGCGGCTAGCTACTAAAAATTGAGTATTTTTTTACGATGGTATTGACATATTTCCTGCAATTTGATATTTTAGTGTTAAATCAAATCTTCGGGACGATTTAGATTCAAAAATAGCCTTGCAACCATTTGCAAGGCTTAATTTTGGGCGATATTTGAATTTTCGTTATCCAGTCGGTGCAGGACTTAAAATACCTCCACAAAAAAAGTATCCAACAATCCGGCACGCACTGACAAAGTTTTGGCTGTGCGCAGCTAAAGGGATTTTTAAGCACTAAACTTTTAGCCATTCGTGGAGGTGGGCGTAATCGGCTATTGCGCCTGGGGTTAATATCCTTAAGGCCCGATGCCTGAGTTTATCAGTTTCGCAACAATGAACGTATTAATGAGGCAGATCGCTTAGCTATCATCAGGATTTTATAGCCGGTTTTAACTTTAGCCTATGCATTCAACGCGCAGCCTATCTTGTTTTCAAACTGAACTAAAGTATCTATATACTTTCCCTTTTTAGTTCCTTGGGCAGCGATGATCGGTCATCGCGGTAGGTTTTCTCACCTGGACCTGCATTATTGCTAGTGGGGTAAGTTATTTTTGATTACGCCATACAGGAAGGTTCCCAGTAGAGCACCAAGTATGACTATTGCCATCCCAGCATATCCGCTACCCAGGTTAACAAACATTGGTCCGGGACATGCGCCTGTAAGTGCCCAGCCCAAACCAAAAATGGCTCCACCAAAGGCGTATTTGAAATAAGCCCTTTCTTTATGATGGAACAGGATAGGGTTTCCGGCAATGTCCTTAATGTTAAATTTCTTGATCAGCATTACCGCAATTATACCTAAAACCACTGCGGTGCCTATAATACCATACATGTGGAAGGATTGGAAACGAAACATTTCCTGGATCCGGTACCACGATGCAGCTTCGGATTTTATCATGATAATGCCGAAAAGCATACCGGCTAACATATATTTTATGAGCTTCATGAGCGTTGATTTAAAAAATAAAGGGTATAATCAGAAAAGTCATAATGAGTCCCCCTATAAAGAACCCGATTACTGCAATCAGGGAAGGGAGTTGCAGATTCGAAAGGCCGGATATTGCGTGCCCTGAAGTGCAACCGCCGGCATAGCGCGAGCCAAAACCAACCAGTAAGCCGCCAATAAGTAGGATAGCGAGGGTTTTGGAGTCTGTCAATGCGGGCAAAGAAAACAGACTGGCTGGATTTAATGTGCCATCAAAACTGACATTCAAACGGTTCAAATCTGCAACTGTCGCCGGAGATAATTTTAAGGGGGATGGATTGCTTAAAAAATTTGTCGCGATATATCCTCCTGCGACAGATCCGATTAGGAACATCATATTCCAGATTTGGTTCTTCCATTGAAAATCAAAAAATCTTATTTTTCTGCCAGCTCCGGCCATACTGCACATCGTGCGCAAATTTGATGAGAAGCCAAATGACTTTCCGAAAAAAAGCAGTAAGAGCATGATGAGTGCAATCATGGTGCCCGAAAAATACCAGGGCCAGGGCTGTTTAATGAGATCAATCATGGTGTTTTGTATCAAAATTTGATAAGGTAATTATGTTTAATTTATTTGATGTCTAGGGGTTTGGACGCCTAAAATCTCCTCGTTTAATTGAATAATAATGTGTTTTGGATCAGGCAAATGTACTGCGGCACATGAATGCTGTGACTGCGATCTCTCCGGTTTGTTTTATGGCTGTAAAGCCTCCGGAGACATCAATCAGGTTGTGATACCCCCTTGCCCGCATAATCGAGTTGAATATTACCGACCGGTAGCCTCCGGCACAGTGCACAAAGTAGGTTTTGTCCTTATCCAGGCTGCCAGTGTTATCGTTAATA
This sequence comes from Pedobacter kyungheensis, assembly GCF_000812965.1. Classification (GTDB taxonomy): domain Bacteria; phylum Bacteroidota; class Bacteroidia; order Sphingobacteriales; family Sphingobacteriaceae; genus Pedobacter; species Pedobacter kyungheensis. The sequence continues at coordinate 333,955 of NZ_JSYN01000002.1, read as the reverse complement.
TAATCTAGCGGGAGGTTAATAGCACCTTCGACATGTTCGCTTAGAAACTCGTTTGCTTTTCTGACATCTATTATGGCCAATTGTGATTCCTTTAACATCCTGGCTAGCTCTTCTGCAGAAACTGAACCTATCCTGTCGGTTTCCTTTCCGGCGTTTTCCCAAGCCTCAAAACCACCATCTAAATAACCTACCGTGCCGTCAAAACCTACGCGGGACAAGCGGGTAAGTACTTCTTGGATTTTTCCTTCATCAGCTATCAGCAAGATGGGCTGTTTGATATCCGGGATTAATGTGCCAACCCAGGGTGCGAAGCTTCCATCAATTCCAATGTTAATGGCATTTGGAATAAAGCCTTTGGCAAAAACCTGGGGAGCCCTGGTATCTAGAATCACCGCTCCGGTTTGGTTGGCCACCAGCTCAAAAGTACCTGGATCCAAGGCTTGCAGGCCTCTTTTGATTACCTCATCAAAACTATCATATCCATGGACGTTCATCATCACATTCTCCGGGAAGTATGCCGGAGGAGGCATCAAGCCAGCTGTCACCGCTTTTACGAACTCATCCTGCGACATATCTTCCCTCAAGGCATAATTGGTTTTTTTTTGATTGCCCAAAAGATCGCTTGTTTCCGTGCTCATGTTTTTTCCACAGGCGCTACCCGCTCCATGTGCCGGATATACAACAATACCATCATCCAGGGGCATAATCTTTTTCCGCAACGAGTCGAAAAGGTAAGCTGCGAGCATTTCGCTTGTTAATTCGCTAAAGAGTTTTTGCGCTAAATCCGGCCTTCCCACATCACCTATAAAAAGGGTATCTCCGGAAAAAAGCGCAATCTCTTTTCCCTGCTCATCGCTAACCAAAAAACAGGTGCTTTCCATGGTGTGCCCTGGGGTATGAAGCACCTTGATTTTGGCGCCCCCCAGTTTTAAAATTTCCCCATCTTTGGCTGCATAGAAGTCGAAATCCGGTTTTGCGTTTGGCCCATAAACGATCTTTGCACCGCTTTTCTTAGCCAGATCAATGTGGCCGGAAACAAAATCCGCGTGGAAGTGCGTTTCCAGTACATATTTAATTTCTGCGTTATTTCGGTATGCACGCTCGATATAAGGGCTCACCTCGCGAAGCGGGTCAATAATGGCGGCCTCCCCATTGCTCTGGATGTAATAAGCACCCTGTGCCAGACATCCGGTGTAAATTTGTTCTATTATCATTTTCATTAAATTAATATTTCGAAGTTAGTGCTTAAGGATAGGATAACAGGTGACTTTAGTCACACAGAAAGTTGGTTGCAGCGATCAGTTAAATGCGATTTCCTTCAGGATGATGTAACAGCCCATGACCAGTACAAACCATCCGAAACCTTTTTTCAGTTTCCCCCCGTCTATTTTTCTATTGATCACCCCGCCGGCCATTATACCTGTTATGGCAACCGCAGTTATTTTTGCGAGAAACACCCAATCAATAGAAAAATGGCCCAAGTCACCGGTAAAGCCGATGACTGAGTTAAGCGCGATGATGAAAAGTGATGTGCCAACTGCCTCTTTCATGGGCAATCCTACCAGAACTACCAGGGTAGGAATGAGCAAAAAACCACCACCTGCGCCTAAAAAGCCAGTGGTAAGGCCGATGGCGAGACCATAGCAGAAAAGTTTGCCCATATGTGGCTTGCGTTTTTCCACAACGGATCCAGGTAATTCCCTGGCGCCTTTGATCATTGCGATGGCGGCAGCCACCATCAATAAGGCAAAAAGTATCATCATGAGCATGTTTTCACTGAGTTCGAAACCGCCGATGCTGAAGATGGTTTTGGGGATGTTGGGGATAATGAATTTTCGGGTTAAAAACACAGTGGATATGGATGCGCTGCCGAATAACAGGGCGGTTTTTATGTTGACCAGGCCACGCCTGAAGTTACCAATGGTGCCTGCCAGACTGGTAGTACCTACAATAAACAATGAGTATGAGGTGGCAAGTAGCGGGTTTACTCCAAAGAGGTAAACCAATACGGGCATGGTTAGTATTGAGCCGCCACCGCCTATTAGGCCAAGCGAGATGCCGATTAAAGCAGCGGCAAGATAAGCAATGATTTCCATATATGTCAATTTCTGACAAAAATCGGATTGTGCTGCGGCAATGTTGGTGATTTTAGTCACACTGCAGATTTTTTCTGGGAATGAATGTTCACAGGTCAGATGGGTTAAATCAGGTATTCGATGTAATTGCGTTGCATCTTAATTTGTCCGGATTGTTCCATTTTTTTGAGCAGCCTGGAAATTACCTCTCTCGAAGTATTCAGATCTGAAGCGATCTGGTTGTGGGTGAGGTGCAATTGCTTTGTGCTCAGATCGGCAGCCTGTTTTTTAAGATAAAAGGCCAGTCGCTCATCCATAGCCTTAAAGGCAATATTATCGATAACAAACAGCAATTCTTCAAATCGCGTGCGGTAGGTTTCGATGACAAAATAATACCATGTCTTGTAATCACGCATCAGCTGATCCATCAAAACAATGGGGATCATCAAAGCTTTTGTTTGCTGAATAGCCTTGGCCATTACCTGACTGGTTTGCTGTTTGGTCGCGCATATCATAGATAGGGCGCAGGCATTGCCCGGTTGGAGATAGTACATAAAGAATTCCTGGCCATCTTCGCCCTCGCGGTACAATTTAACCGTGCCTTCCACAATTATAACGGTAGAGCGCATATTTTGTCCAGTCTGCATAAGCATATCGCCAATTTTAAAATCGCGAAGTGTAGCATTGTTGGTCAGTATCTCCTTTAATGAAGGTTCGAATTGCGTAAAGAGCCTGTCGATATATTCAGCGACTACCATATTTTTCATTTAGTATTGTTGGGATTTTAAAGATAACCATACGTGAGATGAGTAGCAAAATTATCGTAATATTTACCATAAAAGCCTGCTGAGGGAAGGTAAATTATTGCTTCCTCCGGCGAGCTTACAGCGATGTCATTTTATGAAACACCAGGATGAACACGAGAAGGGAAGGAAATTTTTTTTGCCAGCTGATTGGTATCGAAATACATCACTTCAAGATAGGTTTCAAAGGTCAAGCCATTTCATTTTACGTTTAAAAAAAACAAGTATTGTCATATTGGAAGGGATTCAGGGCGGGCACCTGTAATAGCTGAGCGATATCTAAAGAGCGGATTTGTTATACCGTCAGTTTTGGGTTATTATTAATACTGGCAGATTTGATTGCCTCAATCAGCAACTTTTTAGGTGAAGATAACTGACGTATTTATACGCAAAGCTGACAAATTGAGTTTCGGGGTAAGCTTAGCTAAACATTGTCGTCAAGAATGTGTTTCTTTAACCAAATCCCAAGCCATCCAACCCGGGTGGCTGATGTCAAATGCATAATGGAAAGCGTAAAAATACTGAATATTTTCGATCTGGATTATTTAACGGAACTTATGCCAGATTTGGTTTGCATAGTCGGCCGCGACAGGTATTTTAAAAAAATGAATTTCGCTGTTACAAAATTGCTCGGTTATGAATATGATGAACTATTAACTCAGCCATTAGATCATTATATCCATCCGGAAGATGTCAACAATTATCTTGAAATCCATGCTACACTATATGGTGATCGGAGCGTCCAAAAGTTTGAAAACAGATTGGTTACCAAACAGGGGCAAATAGTATGGCTGTTTTGGACAGCTGTCTATGCCGATAAGTACGACGTGATATTTTGCATCGCAAAAGAGCTCAGCTATCGAAATGTGCAAAGCGAGGCAGATCGTATAAGTACCGTTCTTTCCGCCTTGAATGCCGAACAGATCCAGGCGCTTAAAATTTCCCCTGATACCCTCAGACGAAATCTTGGTGCAAAAGAGCCTCACCTGGAATTATATACACGCGATAAAATGCCTCAGACAGATCAACACTGGCTGGGGAAATTTGAATTAGCGGTCAGACAAAACCGTGGCTCTGAGTATGTAACGCTTGCCACAATAAGCTCTGACCTTGCAATGAGTGAACGCCAGCTCCATAGACAGGTAAAGAAAATATTGGGAATAACCCCAAATAAACTAGTTCGTATGATTCGCATGCAAATGGCATGGGAAGCCATCGCAAGCGGGAAATACAGGACGGTTACAGAAATCGCAAATGTAGCCGGCTACGCCTCCCGTGCGTACTTTCAAGAGATTTTTAACCAGGCCTATGGTATTGATGTATCTGAACTGTTATAGACCAGCATAGGCAATGAACCGATTTAATAATGAATAAAACCATACTAGTTATCGACGATGATGAGGATATCCTGAATATCATGGAATTAATCCTTCAGGATGCAGGATATACCCCTTGTATATCACAAAAAGGGTTATCCCCGCAATCCGTCGCGGAAATCAATCCCGCGCTTGTGATAACCGATGTGCGTATCAGCGGATTTGAGAAAACCGGTGCCGAACTTTGCAGTGATTATAAATCCAATCCACGAACGATGAATATACCTATTTTATTAATATCTGCCGAACTAGAGCTCGGGAAATTAGCGGATCACAGTGGGGCTAATGGGTTTATCACAAAGCCTTTTGATATCGCGCATGTACTCGATCAGGTTAAGCAATATTGTTAACTGTATAAAGAAATGAAAAATAAATCATTAGGGTTCGACCCCTTGGCACATGTACCGGTATCGGTCGGTTTAGTTAAATCTTTTATAGTCAATCATTTAAATCGGATTTATGCGGCAAAAATACATCTGTTGAAGAAACTGCCTTTGTTGCTTAACCATGTAAAGTTTTCCGTATTGCAGGATGTTATCCTGGAAACAGTTAAGGATGTTGAAAACCAGCTTGCAAGGATTGAAATGGTTTACAACCTAATCGATTGTAAGGCATCCCTTAAGCGCATCAAGGGGTTGACGAGCCTGATAGATGAAGCTTTCCATTCGATTGAACGTGCAATCAATGATGATGAAATATCCGATCTTTCCATCATTTTTTACCTTCAGAATATCAAAAGTGTGGAGATGTCCTCTTTCCAGATGCTGCAGATCGCCTCAGCGAAACTGGGAAATGACGAGGTGTCTGAATTGCTCACAGAAAATTTTAAGGCAGCGAAAATGGACCGTCTACTTTTTGTTCACGTGTCCACAAAATATGTGATTAATCCTGTATGATTTTCAGCGCTATTGCGAAATTGAGGTAAGAAAAGATTCAATGTCATCAAAAGCTTTGTTTGCACATAAAATTCTTCATGCTTTAGTTTTGGGCGCAAAATCCGCCAAGTTGTTTTTACTCCGCAAGGTGGTAAGTATTGCGGATGATTGATTCGGGTGATAATTTTTAATCATTACCTTTGACTGAAATTGATGCAGTCATAAAAGATGATCCAATCAGGCGATGCCACCTTTACTATTTCTCAGAAACACCTGAATGATGCACTCATACAGGCCCAAATAGGCTTTTGGGAATTAGATTTACAGAATGGTAACAGCATGATTTGCACAGCTCAGTGTAAGCGGAATTTTGGCTGGGAAACAGATAAACAATTTTCCTATAACCAAATGTTAAGTTGCATTCTTGCCAAGGACTTGCCAGCAATGATGTCCAGTGTGCAACATGCCATTTCAAACCGCCAACTCTATTCAGCCCAATACCGGGTTCGCCATCCCGACGGTCAGGTGATATGGATTGAAGCCAATGGTGAGGTTTTATTTCAGGAATCTCTCCCCGTTAAAATTCTGGGCACGACCGTAAATATTACAGAAAGAAAAGATATCGAAATCCTGCGCGATGAGCTCATAAATGTTGCCATGCATGAGCTTAAAACACCCCTGTCCGCAGTGAGGGCCTCCCTTCAAATTATCGAACGTCATTTGAAAGACCAGCAGGATAACAGGGTTTTGACGGTCGCATCCCGCGCACTGCTTTCTGCAGACCGGATCTCCCAACTATTGCATGAGATCTCCTCTCCAGTAGTTTCAGCTTCACAGGAATTAAAACTTAACAAAACCAGGTTCGATTTTTGTGCCCTTTTGAAGGAAAGCGTGCATAATGCACTCATCATAAATCCAGAATGCACGATAACGATCGAAGAATTAGATGAGATTATCATCTGCGCTGATCGTTGCCGGATCGGGCAGGTAATTACCAATCTGCTTAACAACGCAATTAAATACTCAGGCGGGCCTGCAGTGGTTGATATCGCTGTCACAATCAGCAGAGAAACCCTGACGCTGTCTGTCCGGGATTACGGGATCGGTATCACGGCTATCGAAAAAATGAAAATTTTCCAAAAGTTTTACCGTGTGAGTCATGCTGAGAAAATAGACGGATTGGGAATCGGTCTTTTTTTATGTCATGAGCTGGTGTTGAAGCATGCTGGATCCATTTCAGTTCATGACCCTGACGGAAGAGGAAGCGTTTTTCAAGTCAATTTGGCCATTATTTAAATCGAATAACTTTTTTCTTGTTTTGGAGCTTTGTCCTGCCGAAATATCAGATTTCCGGTTCCATTGAAACCGGAAAATCTGATGTTTTGCAAGGTTATTACTAATGGCTATTCGGCCATGATTCGCAATAGGTCATTTTTGTGGTTAAGTCATTAACAGCTTTTTTTGGGGTTATCTGGAATTAATCATCGTGGGCAAAATATTTGTTGCCGGACAAATGGGCCCCAAATTCTGCCGTCGCCCTTCCAATATCTGGTAGCAGCATGATCAGCTTAGCGTTGTGCTACTGGTGCTGCTGCCAGCAGTAATCCAGGTACCATTCGCCCGGGATCAGGATAAGGGATGGGCTTGGCCAGATCGCTGGTACCACGCTGCTTGTTCATTGATGGGAACTGTTAATGGGATGCTTTGTATTGAACTGCAATGATAAGCAAAAATGGTTTTGGGGTGCACTTATTTAAGGTCTTAAATGATGTGTGCCAATGGCGTGTATGTTGCCTTCTTTCCACTATAGTTTTTTTTCCCTGGGTTTGACCTGGCTGCTGATCCTTGGTAATGGAATGGCAATCAATGGATGTTTGGACAGGCTTATAATGGTCTTTTCATTGCGGCTTATGCTTTTAACAAAAAGGAGTTGGGCAAAGACCGGCTCCATACTAATCACCAATATTTATTCAACTAAAAAACGGCTGCTTCTACCCAGCCAGGATTTTCATCCGGGTTTTATGGCTTTCACCCTGATGATTAATTACGTGGTACAAATCTGGGGAGTTTTTGCTGGTAAAGAACTGCAATGCTGATATTTGGTAAAATGGGCTGATTTGATGGTTTATTTCGGAATATTGTTTTGTGGATTGGTATTTCATTAGCGGTCGATGGAATTAAATTTTATTTTGCGGGGTATGGCCAAGGGTTTGGCTTACAGGGGTGATTTGCAAATTAGCAGGGGAAAGCAATATATTTCGCTGGTTGGAGGAGAAGTTGTCCATGTCCATTGGCGAGCCGGCCAGGCGTAGGGCTTCGGTAAGGAGTCGTAAGCGGTTGAGCAGGACCAAGTTTTGGCTGAACTGAAGGAGCATTGGAGCGCAAGATGGATGATGATGGGCGGTAGGGTTTTGATAGAAGCCCCTTCGCTGGGCAGTTTAACTGCATGGCGATTTTCTTTAACGGCACATGAATATCAAAAGGTTTACTGAGGTACTCCCCGGCGGTGTATCCACCAGTCATTTTCGGGCGGTCAGCGTGTGTAGCCAGAATGGAACCTTCAGGGTATTATCTGGTATTTTTACGGATATGGACTGGAGAATATTTGTTATTTTTGAATTGTCTATATCCCAATATTCAAATCTGATGTCGAAATATTATTTTACAGGTGCCCAAGGGCGGAGGTATACTTGTACACTTCTTATTTTCCGGGATTGTGGTGAGGATGTGTATAGTTTCCGTATTGATTACGATGGTAATAGCCTGAATATTATAAAAAGAGCCTCTGGCTGGGCGTTCCATAGTGGGCGGGACCTTTACCTGGACAGATGGATTTCAGAGCTGGGGGAGCAGGTCGATTCCGGAAAGCATTTATAGCGCAATAAGAGCTAAGCTCGGGGTAGAGGGCTACCTGTAACTGCGTCCGGTTTTGCGGAAAAGAAGCTGGCTGCTGTAGCGGACACCAATCAAAAAGAACATTTTTCAGCTATCTGATTCGTATCGGTTCACATTTAAATTATTTTAATCGGTTAAGTTTAGTCCGGATAAACGGCCCTGCAGTTAGACATTCCCACACGTGGGCTTAATGGAGTGCTGTATGCGGTGATGAATTTTCCTGGGCAGAGGCAGGTTACATTGGTATCCGATTGCCTTTTCATGTTTTTATTTTTAAGGGCATACGCAGTAAGATTGTTCGTTAACTGCTGGTGCGGGGATTCGTATTTTTAGCATATAAGGTATGTGCGTTGACAATGATGTGTATTTTTTGACCGGAAGTCCATCAGGGAACGTTTCCGACCGGATAGGTTTTTAGAACCTGGCGGATCTGAGTTTGCTTAAATACTTTTTGGCAAAGGATGATATATCGCTGTCGCTTGAGGTGGCGGCTTTGGCTAGCAGTTTTTCCGCTACTGGCCGGTCACTGATGAGCAGGCCCTGGTAAGCGCTGTCGAAAGCTGTTCCATTGAGTTTGGAAAGGCTTTCTGCAAGTGCAGTGTTTGCCTCATCGTTTATTCCTTTTGGGGTTGTTTTGACCAGTCCACTGTTTCCGGCTTCCCCCGCTGTATTGTTTAGCCTTGCAGTATCCTTCAGGTTTTCCGGGCTGGAGTCGGTGCGGCCATCAGGACGCTGTCCGCCCGCCGGCAATGTGCCTGTGAGTTGTATCGATTTGTTTTTGGCGAGCACTTTTAGTTCTGTGCTGAAGCTGCTTAAAGCCTCAGTTGCTTTATTCCCCCACACTTTGGTCTTATTGCCCTGTTTGTTTGCCAGTCCGGCTGCCCTCAGCTGTTTGCTGCAGAGTAGGTTTAGTTCGTTAAGTGTGGCGGCGTCACTGGACTGGGTTGTTGTGGACCCGGTGATGTGGGTTTGTGGCGTTTCTTCCAGCTTCGCTGGTGTGGCGAAGATTAATGAGTTCGCCAGAAGAATGATGCTGGTATGGGTGATGTTGATCATGGTGTAAAAGATTGATGTACAGTTACAACATGTTTGAATAGGATTGGTTTTGCTTATTTGCCGATTGGGAGGAGGGGATGGGTGTTTGGTTGCTGCGGGGCGGATTTAAACATACAGGTGCAGTGGGATTTTGCTGTACACATCAGGCAAGTCCTGGCTGTGAGGTTGGGAGGATGGGAACGGTGTAGATTATGGATGTTTATGGATCACCTTATGGTAATTTTTGCGCTGCTGAGTAGCTTTGATAAGGGGATTACGGTCAAACAGGGTCGGGATAGTGGAGGGGGAAGGCTGGTGACTGACTTTTCCGGGTTGATAATGGCCAGTAGAACAGATAAGTAAAAAAAGGCTGTAGCAAACTGCTACAACCCTAGTTTGTGGTTTAATGTGAGTGTATCTTAAGAGTGGGGCTTAGGGAAGTTTTGCCCCTTTAGTCACCGGCTCCGTCACGGTAGTTTTTCAGGTATTTTTTGAGCAGCGACCTGGCCTGGTGGATGTGTGTTTTGACCGTGCCGAGGGGAATACCGAGCTCCTGGGAGATTTCCTCGTATTTGTAGCCCTCGAAGTAACGCCGGAAGGGGTAGCTGTAGGTTTCGGGAACACTGGCCATGGCTTTGCGGATATCCTCCATCATAAAAGTGGAAACCGATGCGTTTTGGGTGGAGCTTTTAAGCAGGTTCGGGCTGCTGAGTTCTTCCTCCTGGCCGATGATGGTCTGCCTTTTCTGGGCCTTGTGGTAATCGTTGATAAAGGTGTTGCGCATGATCACATACAACCATCCCTTTACGTTGGTGCCCCGGTCAAAATTAGCACAGAAACGTACCCCTTTGACCAATGTGTCCTGTACCAGGTCCTTCGCTTCGTCCTCGTCCCTGGTGAACTTTAATGCATGCATGTGGAGCGCGACTGCATGCTCGCCTGCAATCAGGCTGAATTCGTTTTGATCCATGTTGTTTTCAATTAGGTATAATAGCTGGATAGCTAACAATCGCGGGGCTTTTTGGTTTCGGTGAGGAGGTGATCAGGGGTAAAGACCGTATTTATACCTGGGGCAGATGCGCATAAAAAGGAATTAATTACCGAAGGCCGGAGGATGGCGGGGAAGGATTGGCGGGAGCGGTGTCTTGCGCCATCGGATGAAAATGAAAACGGGAACCCATCATCAGACAGGTTCCCGTTTAATCTAAATTAACGCTCTCCTATACATAAGCGTAAATTTCTGCTTTTTATTGTGAGCAGGGAAAAAATGTTGCCCTTATAAGCGGTTTTTGAACAGTTTCAGCACGGAGGCTGTTGCCAGTGCGCCGGTGAGATAATAGGCAATGGTCAGTGTGGTTGCTTGCGCATTGCGGGCGACTGGTTTGGGGTCAAGGCCCATGGGGCGGGGCAGGGTGACTGCGCCGATACCTGCGGCAAGGCCCAATGCAATTGCCTTTGGCCAGATCAGGCTGTTTCTTCCGCCGATCAGGCTATAGTATACTGCATTTCCGGCAACATCGCCCGCAAGGGTGGCCAGATAGCGGTTGTGTTCGTCTTCAATGCCCGTGCCCAGGTAACGCAGTGATTTTTGCAGCGCCTGTTCGCCCAGGCGATCAATATGCGGCATACCGCTGCCCTTGCTTTTAAGGGATTCGTGCAGGATGTTCAGCACCACTGCGCCGGCGAGGCCTGAGATGAGGTTTGTGATTTTGCCCATTATGTGTTTGTTTTAAGGGTTGAAGGGTAGGTTATGGTCTGGCCGGGATCAGCTGTGGCCGGCAGCTGCGATGTATTCCGGATCAACGGGCGGTTGGTGCTCAAGCGGGATGGTGCCGAGGTAAGCGCTTTCCAGCTTGTCCAGATAGGATTTAAGTGTGGCGATCTTTGCGGTCACCTCATCTTTTTGCGACTGGTTATGTTCGGGCGCACCGTCCATCGCGTTTAAGGTATCAACGGCGTAGTCCATGAAACGCTTGGCGTTTTCAGATAGGGTCAGGTTTTCCATATAATGATATTTTGTTCCGGTGATGACCGGGTATTGTAAATACAAAGTTTATAGTGAATGGTTTTTGGCATGCAGGAAATTGATTATTCTCTGGGGTTGTGTTTTATGATGGTTGAAGATTCTTTTTGCTAAAAATTTTAGTATAATTTTGTGGGATAATAATAGTAAGGGGTTTATGATCAGGTCGTTTGAGAAAAGAGCAGAGCAAAAGATTTCGGGGTTCCAGTCCCCGGCCGCGGATTATCTGGAGGGCAGGCTTGACATCACCGACAGGCTGGTAATCGATCCCCATTCCACCTTTTATTTTCAGATGGAGGGGGAGGATATGCAATCCTTCGGAATTTCTGGTGGCGATATCCTCATTGTAGACCGCTCGCTCACTGCTACGCATGGGGCTGTGGTTGTGGCCTTTCTGGCCGGTGCATTTAGCTGCAGGGTGTTCCTCTCCGAAAATTCAGGGGCCTTGCTCAAAAATGACCAGGATGTTGCGCGTGAGACGGAGATCGGATCACTACAGATATGGGGGGTGGTGACCTCGGTCTGTAGGAATATGTTGCCAAAGGCATTAAGGACAGGGAGGTACAGCAATGTTTGCACTTTGTGACTGTAATAACTTTTATGCCTCGGCCGAAAGGCTTTTCCGCCCGGAGCTGAACGGCAGGCCTGTTGTCGTGCTGAGCAATAATGATGGCTGCGTGATTGCCAGGAGCGAGGAGGCCAAAGCCTGCGGGATTAAAATGGGCGATCCGGAGTTTCTGGTGCGGGACCTGATCAAAAAGTTTGCGATCCAGGTATTTTCCAGCAACTATGTGCTGTATGGGGATATGAGCGAGCGGGTGATGCACCAATTGAGCAGATGGTTTCCCAGGCTGGATGTTTACAGTATTGATGAGGCTTTTGGCTGGCTGGGCGGGGTTAGGGAGCTGGAAAGTTATGTGCCCCGGATCAGGGAATCCGTAGTGCGCAATACGGGTATCCCGGTGTCGATAGGGGTGGCGCCAACCAAGACGTTGGCCAAACTGGCCAATAAAATGTCCAAAAAGAGCGGAGGGGTGTTGGTGCTGGATAGTGAGGAAAAGATTACCGCTGCAGTCCGGGAATTTCCGGTACATGAACTTTGGGGCGTTGGAAGGCAGCATTACAAAAAGTTTGAAGCGCTCGGCATAAGAACGGCGGCAGAGCTGAGGGATATGCCTGAAATGTGGTTCAAGCAGCACATGACCATCATGGGGCAGCGCATGTGGAATGAGCTTTGGGGCAGGCCTGCCATTCCGCTGGAGCAGGTGAGGGAAGTGAAGAAAGGCATTACCGTGAGCCGCTCGTTCAGGAATTATATTGAGCAGCCTGAGATCCTGGCTGAGGCGGTAACGCTGTATGCCAGCCGGCTGGCGGAGAAACTGCGTAGGGAGAAGCTGCGCTGCCTGTACCTGCAGGTATTCCTGTATACCAATAAAAACCGGGAAGACCATCCCCAGCACTTCCCGAGCCATACCCATAAGCTGCTGATTGCCAGTAACAGTACAACTGATCTGGTGGGGGTTGCGGTGCGGGTTTCGGCAAAGCTGTTCAGGCACGGGGTGAAATACAGGAAGGCGGGGGTGATCGCTACCGGACTGGTACCGGAAAGCGAACTGCAGCTCAATGCCTTTTTTGACCACGACGGTGGGAAGAAGGATACGGTGTCTGCTGTACTGGATAAACTTAACCTGGCTTTTGGACGGGGAACGCTGCGTATGGCGAGCGAGGGGTATGAAAAGAAATGGCGGCTGAAACATGAATATCTCTCCAAAGGTTATACCACCAGGTGGAGCGACATTATAAAAGTTAAATAGGAACAGATAAAAGGAAAAAGATATGTGCGGAAGAACACTGATAGGCGAAAGCCTGGCAATGGCGGCAAAGGCCGGATTGCTGTTGGGCGGGGATCCAAGGGAAAAAGATACCAACCGGCCGCCTGGAACGGATATGCCGGTAATACTGGATGCCAGGCCGGGCAGGTTGCATTATGTAAAGTGGGGCTTAATTCCCGCGGGTTCTGCTGAAGTACCAAAGTTTTCCACCACTTATTGCAGGATCGAAACGATGCATTCGCTGCCCAGCTATAAAAACCTGATCGGGCGCAGGCATTGCGTATTTGTGGTGGAAGGCTTTTATGAGTGGGACCGTTCGGGGAGCAGCAGGCAGCCTTATTATTTTGAAAGGAGCGATGGGGGAATGCTGTTGATGGCAGGTTACTGGGACAGCTGGAAAGATCCCAAAACGGGCATCGTGATCCCGTCCTGTACGATGATCATGCAGCCGGCCAACCGGTATGTTGGCAAGATCCATGACCGGATGCCCTGTATCCTTTCGCAGCGTGAAAGTGCAGTGTGGCTGGACAGGGAACTGCCTGCCGCTGAAAGATTGAAAGTCTTACATCCGGTAGATGATGAGCTGCTGAAGGGCTGGCAGGTAGATGCCAAGATCAATAATGCAAGGAATAAGGATGCAAATAACAACAGGCCTTCGGGACCGGACCTAACGCTTTTTGACTAGCGGTTTTGGATTTTCTTTCCCGGTCTTTGTTTTCGGGTTTGGTTTATTGCCGGCTTTAATGCCTTTGCTTGTTGCCGGTTTTCGATCAAGATCATTTGGTTGCATGTTGGACCTGGATTTGGAAAGGGATTTTGCCAGAGGGCTAGTACCTGCCTTTACTTTTAAGGTTTTTGATTTTGGTTTAAGTGCTTCGGAAGCTTTTTTTGACCGGGATTTAGGCAGTGATGTTGCCATGGTTGTAGTACTGGTGTTTGTTTTTACATTTTTTGGTTTTTCTTTAAGCGCTTCTGTTTTCTTTTCAAGCCTGGATTTTACGGTGGCTTTTGCTGGCTTCGCCTTCAGGCGTTTTTCCAGTGCCTGCAATCTGGACTGCCATTTGGCCAGCGTATCATCATTTGATACCTGCCTGTCTTGGTTGCCGATCAGGCCGAGAATCCTGGCCAGTGGGGCAGTGTCTTTGGCCAGGCCACTGTGCGTGCCGAGCCAGCTTTGGTAGGCGGTATCCAGGTGCGCTTGCTGGGCAGGGATCAGCGCTTTGAGTAATTGTACTTCGCTGTTCAGGTCTTTGGTTTTTCGCAGCAGGACGAGCAGGCGGGTTGCGGCCTGGAGATGGACAGGATTTCCTGCAAGCACCGATCTGTAGGTTTTGATGGCCTGCGGGAAATCAGCGGCAAGTTCAAAAGACCTTGCCTTTTCCAGTTTTTCCTTTTCTTTGATCCTCGCTTTTTTTCGCATGGTTGATCTCATTGGTTATTACGATGTTTCACGCTCCAGGATAATCTGGTATAACTCCGGCCAGATATTTTCTGCCGCGATCTGATAACCTTCCCGGAGCGGGTGGACACCATCATCCATGTTCAGGTAGCGGACGCCTGCAACATTTTTGAGGAACGAGGGGACCAGGGCAATGCCGTTTTTTGCTGCCAGTGCCGGAAAGATACCGCTGTAGTCTTCTTGATGCAGTCCGGTTGCCCAGTCGGGAAGTTCGATGCACAGGAGGAGGATAGCTGCAGACGGGCAGCTGGATTTAACCCGGCTGATGATGAGCTGGAGGTTGGACAGGATCAGTACAGGACTGATGCCGCGCAGGAAATCATTGGCGCCAAGTTCCAGCACGAAAATCGCCGGGTTTTCATGGAGTACATGCTCCAACCTGGATTGGGCCGAAGTGGTCGTGTCGCCACTGGTGCCGGCATTGATCACGCTGTAGTTTAAGTTCAACAGTTTTAACTTTGCGCCGATAAGGGCTGGTATGGATTCCCTGTCCGGGTCTTTTAGTCCGTAGCCGGCTACCAGGCTGTCGCCGAAGAAAATAATTTTATTGTCCATTTACCATTTCCTTTCGATGGGTAAGCCGGCGGGCAGTAGCGCCGCTCCAATGGGTACATATTTGGGCCGGGATTGCGATAAGTCCTTCCAGTGACATTTATATTGATGATTAAGGTTATCTAAGAACCTCCGAACTGTTTTGATTGTTTTGACGGAGTGCTTATTATGGTAGTATAACAGTGTGCCTGTTTTTGGACGTTTATGCAGTTGCCCGGGTGCCGCTGGTCTTTAGACTGCCGGCAAGGTACGCTGGTATACTCCTGGCAAACCTTTTGTCTTTAGCGACTGTTGTTATCCAAAAACGACCGGGATGTTTCCAAAACCAAAGCCCCGTGAGACAACCGGTCAGCAGATATTACCATGGACAGACCGGGAAAAGATATTAATGCTACTGCAGGGATTAATGCCCGCAGACCATCCTATCTGGGTTTCGGGAAAGAAAAATACGCCTGGAAAAGTGATGTGGACTATAGGGCACATCCGGAGTTGTACCGGGTTGGGAAAGGCGAGCAGGGGGTGCTGATCTGCCAGCCGTATAAGTCTGTCATCGGTCCGTTGTGGCGGTTCAAGAATCCGGATATCGCGCTGGAGAGTGCTGAAGCTATTTATGAGTTGTTTAGCGGTTTTATGGATGTTGGGGATTTTGTGGGGGCTGACCTTGCGCGGAAATACCTGCAGATGGGCTATACCCGGGCGAGGCGCTATGCAAACTATAAGGGTGGTCGTAAGTATGATAAGGCGAATGATTATGCAATGCTGGAAAGGGGAACGGGAGAGCAGCTAAAGGCGGGGTCAGCCGCAGTATTTTATGATTATTGGCAGAAGGCAGAAGATCACCCGGGTTATAAACGGGCGAAAGCGGATTGGAAAAAAGCTTATGGTTGAGTTTTAGGAAGGTATTGATTTATTTTTTGGTAAATAAGACTAATATGATGGATAACGATAAAAATAGTGGTGCCCTGAATGGTGCCGATAGGGCCAGGTTTGAAGAAGGGCTGGTGGAAACCCGTTATACCGAACAGGGCGAGCCCTGGTATGTGATCAGGGACGGGCTTAATGTGGAGGAGTATGCGGTGTTGGCCAAGTCAGTTTTGGAGACAGAGAAAGATATTGCACATGATTTTAAAGGCAAGGTGATCAGCGAGTCCGGAGACAGCGAAGCGTTTTTTGACTATAAATCAGGCTGGTTCCTGGAAGGACTTGCTGGAGGGGAGATAGAATAGCGTTCCATAGCCGGGTGAAGGGCCAGGGTAATTCGGATGGTTATGGGAGATTTTGGCCGGTAAACGCTGCACGCTGTTAAATTTATAATGATTTGGTAAACAATATAGGTATAAGCCGTTTGGCAGAGGGAGGATGAGACAGCGTATATACCGGGAACTCACAACAGCTCATTGCCCTAAAGAATGGGCTGGACGTAAAAAAAGCCCCGGAGGGCCTGTATGGTTTGTGTGTATATTGTGCTTATTCCGCCGCTGCCTCTGCATTGATCGCTCCGACTGCGATTTGGGTTAATGCCTCATCAGTGGCTTTTTCGTTTTCAAGGGTCTGGGTCAACAGGTCTGCAATATCCTCACGCCCCATGTTCTGCGCAAATACCCTCAAAGTTCCATAGGTAGCGATCTCATAATGTTCCACTTTTTGCGCGGCCAGGATCAGCCCTGCATCACGGATCATGGTTCCTTTGTCCGTATCGGCAATAATGCCATCAGCCTCTTCCAGCAGACCCGCCATTGCATCACATTTTTTAGCCGCTGCTTTTTCTTCCAGTAACCCGAATACCTGCTCCAGGGTGCTGATATGTTGCTCGGTTTCCGAAGTATGTTTTTCGAAAGCTGAGGCCAGTTCAGGGCTTGTGGACGCTTTCTTCATTTTTGGAAGGGCTTTGGCCAGGTGTTTCTCAGCCCAGTAAATGTCTTTTAGCTCATCTACAAAGAATTCATGGAATTCAGTGTTTTCGATTTTTCCTGTTTTAGAGGCCGCTGTACCCTTTGTTTTGGTTGTTGATTTTGCCGGGGCTTTGGCCGCTGTTTTTACCGTTGTTTTTGTCGTTGCCATAATTATTTTCTTTTATAGGTATGTTGGAAAAAGAACCCGTTTTACGCGTTAATGGTTTTGCGGATTTAGCTAATTCGTATTTATACGCTTTTTGGGTGCGGGAAAAACGATGCTTGTTTCCGGTTTTTCCGCAACGCAAAATCTGGAGCATAACTTCGCGTAGTTTTACGTTTTTTTTTCATCTGCAATCCACAGCTGGCATTTTACGTATATTTTAGAAAATAGTTATATGGATCAGGATGCATATCATTTAAAGCAGTCAGGGGAAAGTTCCCGCAAAAAATCGGGCCGGAGCCCGCATGCGGATGCCAGTAAATATCTTGAGATTTCCTCCAGGAGCGATGAGTCCGTTCTTGAAGGGATCAGGATAGGAGCGCGTATCAGAAGCGTGGACGGAAAGCAAGGTGTGGTAGCAGATGTCGAGGTGCTTAGGCGGTATGCGGAAGTTCAGTACTATTTCCGCCTGGAGCGGCGTGCAGGAACGATACTGGTAATTAAGTGATCCGGTAATTTTTGGCCAGACCCTGATCAATCTTTGTATCCAAATTTATTTTATTGATGGTTTAAGCTATCCTCTGCCAGGTTGCCCCGGTGGACTCACCGGGCTATATCCGGGGCAATAAATGATCAAATAGGTTAAGCAGTAAGCATTGGCCTGTCAGCGCATAGCTAGTTCCTCCCTGGCTTTATTTTTATGTACTGGCTGATAAGCCCCGTTCCTGTGATCCTGCTGGAAGGCACCGAAATCAGCGCATACCAGTGCGGCCTGCTCGGTAGCGATGTCCAGGATCTGCTGTTGCCAGTTTGTTCCGGAGGCAAACACTTTCAGTTCATCCTTGGTAGCCGATCCGTCCATGCCCGAACTCCTGAGCTGTGAGGATGCGGTGAGCATGGCCATGTCATCGATCACCTGGTAGAGCTTGCGGTACTCTTCCCTGATCAGTTTAAACTTCAGGGTATCCTTTACCGGCTGGAGTTCCTGTATGACATAGTCTTCCCTTTTAAATTTGGCTGTAGAAAGCAGTGATGCAGAGACATGCTGCATGCGTTTCTGTACCGTGACGATCCGTTCGGCCTCGTTTGGCCATTTGGGCTGGGGAATGTCGAGGAAAGGGATCAGCGAGGAAGAATAGGCCTGTTTCATGTCAAGGAGCAGATAATGGTCTTTTTTCTGTGTGCTCCTGAGCAGGAAAAGGTAGCGTTTCTGTCCCAGGCTTCCCGTTCCGGCCAGGCGGTAGACTACGTCCTTTACGCGGTAATTATAAGGACTGTCGTTATTTTGCGATAACCATTCCTCCATGAAACCGATCAGTTCGGATCTGAGCTCTTTTTTGAGTTTGAAATGCCGTTCGTCAGTCGTATCGAGTAGCAGTTTGCGGCCTTTTTTTAGTGTGCGTTTCTGCAGGAGTTCAACTGGGGAACTCTTCTCCGCCCTTTTTAAAAAGTCTCCGGTTATGCCTTTTGCTGTCCTGGGATCCAGGTCCATTGCTTTTCCGCCGATGAGTGTTGTACCATAACTTTTAAGGAAAAGTGCTGCCATGTTCATGGCCTGTTCGCCGTCGATCTCCAGGGTCTGGAAAGCAATGAAGATACTGGTCACCAGCCGTACCACTTCCCATAACACAGGCGCTTTGACCGCTTCATCAAAATCGTTCAGGTCGAAGTAGACCAGTTTATTATTGCCCTTGTAGCTACCGAAGTTTTCCAGGTGCAGGTCACCGCTGATCCATCCGGTAGGGGATTTGGGCATTGATTTAAGGGCCGAAATGCGTTCGTAGAACAAGTGGCAGGTTCCGCGGTAGAAGCGGAAGGCATTTTCCAGCATAGCGCTGTATTTCAGATTGACTATGGAGGGGAGGCGGTTTTTGTTGAATGCCCTTATTTTTTCGCTGCGTGATGACATATCGTATTTGTTGAAATGGATCGCTTTATTTTCTTAATCATGGCTTGTCTTAACACTTCTGGGTGACTGGCCTTTTTCTTCGGCAAGTTTTTCGGCAGAATCAATTGAATGTGATTTATGGATGTCGTCATCCTTTTCGGCCTCGTCCGATAGTTTTTGGTAATATTTACGCAGGGTATCCAGCTCGGCTTCGGTCAGGTCTTCGATATCGACCATGCGGTTACTGGCATGGCGGCTGGCAGCAAGGAGTTCGTTTAGTTTTAATTGTATGGCCTTGGAGTCCTTGTTCTGGGTTTTTTGGATCAGAAAGACCATCAGGAAAGTGACGATGGTGGTTCCGGTATTGATGACCAGTTGCCAGGTATCTGAATAGTGGAACAGTGGACCGGTGATGCCCCAGATGATGACGGTTGCCAGGGCGATGATAAATGCCCAGGGGCTACCTGTCCAGCAGGTGATCTGGTTGGAGATGCGTTCGAATAGGTTCTGTTTTTTCATGGTGTCTGATTGCATTTATAGCTAGTACAATGTTTAGCGGCGAATGGTTTTGGCGTTATTGGTATGTGTTTTATATACAGTGTTTTGTGTGTTGGTTTGCAGGCCGTATTTTTTATGGGAGTTTCCTTTTTCTGTTTTTTTATGCCCGGTTTTATTCCGGTATGTTATTAGAAAAGCTATTTAAGGGATTGGTTGATTAATATAGATATGGTCTATATAGTAGAATCATTTTTCCATTTTTCACCTGGTTTTGTGCTGGTTTAATACAGGAAGAGATAATCTACTGGGCTTGCCGCTTCTTTTTATTTGGCTGTTTTGATTTTTTGCCTGGTTTAATCCTGGTGTATTATTGGAAGAGATAATTAAAGGGGAACAGTCAAAATAGCTGTCGTATGGTTTAAGCAGGAGATGCGTTTTTTTACCATCTTTTCTGTTGTTTTTTTATTCCTTTTTGGACAGGTTTCTGACCTGGCTACTAAATATGGAGATGGAATTGGAAGACTTGCTGCACGGATTTGACAACAATTTGGCCAATGGCTGTGTTGCTAAGGGAATGGAACAGGAAATTAAAGGTTTTTATTCAGGAACAAGCGGGCTCATATTACCCGTGCCCAATAAACTGCATTATCCCGGGGAGTTCAGGGAAAAGTCGAGGCTCTGTTATTATGGCTCATTGATGGACAGTATTGAGATCAACAGTTCGTTTTACAAGATTCCGATGGCCGCAACGGTTAAAAAGTGGGCAGGTGAAGTGCCGGAAGGATTCCGCTTTACCTTTAAGCTGTTCAGGGGGATCACACATAACCCGCAACTGGCCTTTGATCCGGATGAGCTGGGCCGGTTTATGGAAGTGGTTTCGGCAGTCGGGGAGAAACGGGGCTTTATTTTGGTGCAGTTTCCCCCTGGTGTCAGGATAGCGAACTTTGTACAGCTCTCCAGGCTGATGGCCAGCCTTCGTGAACAAGACGCGGAAGGAAAATGGAAGATTGCGGTAGAGTTCCGTCATGCTTCGCTGTATATAGATGAGGTAATGGAACTTTTGGGGGAATATGGTTTGGGAATGGTTGTACATGATAAAGGCATGGGGGCTGGGCCTGCTGAAGGGCCTGATACCGATTTCCGTTACCTGCGTTTCCATGGGCCGGGCGGTAATTACCGGGGTAGTTATAGTAAAGATGTGCTGTCTGAGTATGCAGGATATATTGCAGAATGGTTATCGGAGGGGAAAAAGGTATATGTTTATTTTAACAATACGATGGGGGATGCCTATGGGAATTTAAGAACCCTCAGGGGATTGGTTGATGACATGGTTTAATGTGCGGTCAAGGTGCGCTGTCCGGCTTAGTGGAAAGCTGACTATCTGATGGATGGCAGCTTTTATTATTTCATGTGGTTTTCGATCTCGCCTGCAATCTGGTTGATCTCTGCTGCACCCAGTATGATGGGTTTGCTGTTCTGAGCAGGATGGTTATCGCATCCGACCAACCGCCACTCTTCAATTTCATCCCGTTGCATCAAAATCCAGTCCGAACCTTCCTGCCTTGTCGCTCCGATTATATTTTCTCCGTGGCTGATGATAAAATAATCGTCCTTTGGCATAATGCTTAAGATGAAGGGTTCCCCATTGTGGGAAATTTGGATGTTAAAGGCTGTCATGCTAATGGAACCCTGAAAATAGGTTTTTTGTTTCGGGTTCCTGGCGTTCTGGATAACCGAAGGGCCAAAACAGCATTTGACCGGTGATGCATTTTAAGTTTTTTTTTAATGGGCAAAACTTTTTAGCCGGATCATGGCTTTTTAAAGAAAGACCATATGGAAGAATTAACGATGGAGCTGAAAGCTTTTTTGGGCTCGCTTATCCGCGGAACAGCGATCAAAGGGCCTGCAGAAATCAATCTGCTCATGGCTGAAAATGAAGAGCCGGTAAGATCGACGGCAGTGCTTAACGCGCACATTGTCGAGATTATTGGTGAATTAACCCTGGCGAAAATAAACCTGGTGTCGACCCGGAGAGGTTTTAAATAGTTTTTCGCTTAACCATTAAGGGATGGTCTTTGTTATCACTTTAAATGGCTGTCCGAATGCGGCTGCCGGAATATTTAAACTGTTTTACTGTAAATGATGCAAATAGAGATCGGCCGCCGAAAAATCGGCCTGAATTTTTTAGCGGAAGGCATTGCAGAGGTTATGATTTGGGCGCCATTTGCCTGCAAGGTAATGCTGATAGCGGATCATCTACCAGTTCCGCTGGATATGGAGCAATTGGAACGCGGGTATTGGTACATGCGGACAGACCAGATGAAGGTAGGAGATAGTTATGCCTTTGAAATCCTGAAAGCAGGCGGCCACGGGAAAGATGGCGTCTCCCGGCTTGTCCGGAATGACCCTGCCGCGCTTTATTTCAGGGACGGACTTGGTGGGAGGGGAACCGCATTTGATCCAGGGGCCTTTGAATGGTCTGATCGGAACTGGAAGGGGATTCCCCGGAAAGATTATATCGTTTACGAATTGCATGTCGGAACCTTTAGCCCAGGCGGTGATTTCAAGGGTATTCAAACTAAACTTGATTACCTGGTTTCACTCGGGATTACAGCCGTTGAAATTATGCCTGTTGCACAGTTTCCGGGAGAGCGGAACTGGGGTTATGATGGGGTATATCCCTTTGCGGTGCAGAACAGCTATGGCGGTCCGGAAGATTTGCAGCGGCTGGTGGATGCCTGCCATACCAGGGGGCTCGCGGTGATACTGGATGTGGTCTATAACCACATGGGGCCGGAGTGTAATTATTTCGGTGATTTTGGTCCTTATTTTACGGACAAATACCTTACCCCATGGGGGAAGGCAATCAATTTTGATGATGCGGGCTGTGACGGGGTAAGGAATTATTTTATCGAAAATGCCCTGATGTGGTTCCGTGATTTCCATATCGACGCGCTCAGGCTGGATGCGGTGCATGCCATAAAAGATTTTAGTGCGGTACATATCCTGATTGCAATCAGATCATATACTGAACAGCTTGCTGTTAAGACCGGAAGGCAGTACCAGCTTTTTGCCGAGCTTGACCTGAACGATAACCGCTATATCAATCCTGTCCAGGTTAATGGCTACGGGATGGACGGGCAATGGGTGGATGAATTCCATCATGCGCTGCGTGTGGCGGCAGGACAGCCCAAGGAGGGGTATTATAGTGACTTTAATGGTGTGGAGCACCTGGCGAAATCTTACGCGCATGCCTACGTGTACGATGGGCAATACTCTCCACACCGGGATAAAACCTTCGGGGCGCCGGCAGCGGGGAACCCGGGGGAACAGTTTACCGTTTTTTCCCAGAACCATGACCAGATTGGCAACCGCATGCTGGGCGAACGCAGCAGCAGGCTGGTCAGTGGGGAAATGCTGAAACTGCTGGCAGGCGCGGTGTTCTGCAGTCCATTTATCCCACTCATTTTCATGGGGGAGGAATATGGGGAGGAACATCCCTTTATGTTTTTTATCAGCCACTCCGATCCTGGGCTTATCGAAGCGGTCAGAAAGGGCAGGAAAGCCGAATTTGCCGCTTTCCATCAGTCCAGGGAGGCGCCGGATCCACAGGATGAAAAAACTTTTATCTCTTCCCGGCTGGACTGGGCAGCAGTGACCGGCCTTAAGCAGCAGCAGTTGCTGAACTATTACAGGGCCTTGATCGTGCTGCGGAAAACCCATCCTGTGCTTTCATCCTTAGATCGCATCCAGCTTAAAGCAACAGCGCTGCCGGAGCAGAACTGCCTGGTGCTGAAAAGATGGAACGATAGTGTGCAGGTCATGGCCCTGATGAATTTTTCGGACAGCGGGCAGGTCTTCCGGCTCAGCCCCCGCCACGACTGGGAGACGCTGGTGGATTCATCCGCTGAAGTGTGGGGAGGATATGGCCATACTGTTAACCAGGTTTCGGCTGATGGAAGCATCAGCGTTAAAGCAGAATCACTTTTAATATTAGCAGCAAAACATGTATAGACCAAAATCTACCTACCGTATCCAGTTTAACAAAGACTTTGATTTCAGATCACTTGAGCGGATTATACCCTACCTGAAAAGCCTTGGCGTTGATACCCTATATGCCTCGCCGATCTTTAAGGCCATGCCCGGCAGTAGCCATGGCTATGATGTAACCGATCCGCTGATGATCAACCCCGAAATCGGTACCGAGAAGCAGCTTATTGTCTTGAACAGGAAATTGAAGGCTGCGGGCATCGGCTGGTTGCAGGACATTGTGCCCAACCACATGGCCTTTCATCCCGGCAATAGCTGGCTGATGGATGTGTTAAAGCATGGGGAAACATCAGCATTTTGGAGGTATTTTGATATCGATTTTAGTGAAAAGATGATGGTGCCTTTTCTGGGCACTGATCTTGAAGGGGCGGTAGCGGAGCGTGCTATCCGGGTAAAAAAGACTGCTGGTGCATATGGCCTGGATTTCGGTGGGAACTGCTGGCCTGTAAACGATGTGGGGCTGGCCTTTTTGGAAAGCCATGGTGCGGGGAAAGTGAACCGGGATCCGGCTTTGCTGGAGGAGTTGATCGGCATGCAGCACTACCGGCCCTGCCATTGGCAGGAAACTGAATCGAGGATCAACTATCGGCGTTTTTTTACGGTGAATAGCCTGATCTGCCTGAATATCCAGGAAAGGGAAGTCTTTGATGCTTATCATGCCTATATTTTTAATCTGGTTGAAAAAGGGCTATTCCAGGGATTGAGAATCGATCACATTGACGGGCTTTTTGACCCGGAAGCCTATCTGCAGGACCTACGGCAGCATGTTGGGGAAGATGTATATATTACCGTGGAGAAGATATTGGAAGAAGGCGAGCAGTTGCCCTCATCCTGGGCGGCTCAGGGCACTACCGGATATGACTTCCTTGCCATGGTGAACAACCTGTTCACGGACCGGAATGCCGTTAAACCCTTCGATGACCTCTATCAGCAGGTTACGGGTAAAAAACAGGATGTCAGCTCCATGGTGTATGGAAAGAAAGGTGATATTTTGTACGGCCACATGCAGGGTGAATTGGATAACCTGTTGGGGTTGTTAATGGAGCTGAAGCTGGTGGACCCGGAAAAGCTGGAAGAGATTGGCAGGGAAAACCTGAAAAGGGCTCTCGGGGAAATGCTGATCGGGATGCCCGTTTATAGGTATTATACCTATAGTTTGCCCTTGCCTAAGGATGAGCGGGAAAAAATTGCGGCATTGATTGCCCCAGTCAGTTCCCAGCCGGCTTTACGCAATGCAGCCTGCTTCCTGGAGGAACTGTTTCTGACCGGACCGGACAAAAACAGTACTGTAGTGAATAAGAAAACATCCCGTTTCTACCAGCGCTGTATGCAGTTTACCGGGCCGCTCATGGCCAAAGGGATTGAGGATACGCTGATGTTCACCTATAACCGGTTTATCGGCCATAACGAGGTAGGCGATGCCGCTGCTGCTTTTGGTTTAAAGGTTTCCGCTTTTCACGAACTGATGCTGGAGAGACAGCGTCTTTGGCCACTATCGCTTAACGCCACTGCCACCCATGACACCAAGCGCGGAGAAGATGTCAGGGCGCGCCTGAATGTGCTCAGCGATATTCCATCTGTTTGGGCAAAAGTGGTGAAACAACTTCTGGACTGGCTCAATCGCCTTAAAAAAACAGACCCTTCAGTTGAAGCTTTGCATCCCAACGATATCTACCTGATGATACAGACCGTTGTGGGGATTTTGCCGATGCCGGGGGAAGAAGCGGATGATCTTGCTAAACGGATGGACGAATATGTTCAGAAGGCCCTGAGAGAGGCGAAAAAGCGCTCAGGCTGGGCCGAGCCGGATGAAGCCTATGAAAGTAGGTTAACAGACTTTGTGGACCAACTGACAAGGCCGGATAGCGAAGCTAATCAGATTATCACCAGGTTCCTGGAAAAGATGGCAGACTTTGCGGTGGTCAACAGCCTGTCCCAGTTGCTGCTTAAAGTTACCTGTCCGGGTATACCCGATTTTTATCAGGGCAGCGAGCTGTGGGATTTGAGCCTGGTTGATCCGGATAACCGCAGGCCGGTGGATTTTAAAGGGCGGGAGGAAATGCTTGGCGGTTTGGACCGTTGGAATCCTAAAAAGCTCTGGGAGGCGCGTTATCCGGGTAAAACCAAACTTTGGTTGTCCCATGTGCTGATGAAAATCAGGAGTGATTGCCCTGCAGTTTTTGAGCAGGGGAAATATATTCCATTAACGGTGAAGGGGAAATACCGGCAGCATATCTGCGCTTTTTTAAGGCGCTTTGAAGATCAGTGTATCTTGGTTGCGGTTCCGTTGGGGCTGGCGGGCTTGACGGATTCTATTGCAGGGGTAGGTTTCGACTGGCTGGATACCGAGATCGTTTTGCCCAAGGGCCTGCCATTGAAGTGGCAGGATTTGCTTTGGAAGCAGAAAGGGGCCAAAGATATCCTGCATGGGGGGATCAGGATTAACCAGTTATTTGGAGCCTTGCCGATAGCATTGCTTGCGCTGCAGGAACAGCAGCCGGAAAGGTCTGCAGGTATCCTGATGCACATCAGTTCGCTCCCGTCTGTCTTTGGGATAGGAGATCTGGGGCCGGGGGCAAGGGATTTTGTCCGCTTTTTGGCCAGCGCGCGGCAGCGCTATTGGCAGATATTGCCGTTAAATCCGACCAAGGCAGGTAATGGGCATTCGCCCTATTCCAGCAGTTCCGCCTTTGCCGGCAATGTGCTGCTGATCAGTCCAGAGGGGCTTCTGGATGATGGGCTGTTGACCGGGGAAGAATTGGCAGATGCTCAGCTGACCCTAAATAACCGGATCGATTTTGATGCAGTGGAGAGATCAAAGGGCAGACTTTTGGGGCTGGCTTATGGGCGTTTTCGGCAAATCGCCAGTGGACCGTTGTGGGAGCTTTACGGGAAGTTTTGCAGCGCTGAGTATGAATGGCTGGAAGATTTTGCACTGTATACCGCTATTAAAAACCATTATGAAAACGAGGAATGGTACCGTTGGCCAGAAACCTACCGGAGCAGGGATGAGAAGGTCCTGCGATCGTTTTCAAAATCCAATGCCGCTGAGATCAGCGAAATTAAGTGGCAGCAGTTTATCTTTTACAGGCAGTGGACGGCATTGAAGGAATATGCCGGGGAGAACGGCATCAGGATCATCGGTGACCTGCCGTTTTATGTAGACCGGGATTCGGCTGAGGTCTGGAAACAGCCCGGGATGTTCAAACTCGATACTGAGCTCAACCCTCTAAAGATAGCCGGAGTGCCGCCGGATTACTTTAACGAAAAAGGGCAGCTCTGGGGCATGCCGGTTTTTGACTGGGAAAGTATGGAAGCCGACGGCTTTGCATGGTGGAAACGCAGGTTGAAGAAAAATATGGAGCTTTTTGACCTGGTGCGCCTGGACCATTTCCGGGCCTTTGCTTCTTTTTGGGAAGTTGATGCGGGGGATGATGATGCCAGCGGTGGCAAATGGGTCAAAGGACCGGGTCTGCAGTTTTTTCGTTCGATTGAGAAAGCACTTGGCACCCTTCCTTTTATTGCTGAGGACCTGGGCGAAATTTCGGCGGATGTCGAATCCCTGCGCCAGGAACTTGCTTTTCCGGGCATGAAGGTTGTCCAGTTTGCCTTCGGTGACGATCTACTGGTATCACCCAATATCCCGCATAATTTTGCTGATGACTGCTGCGTAGTGTATAGTGGAACACATGATAACAATACCGTAAAAGGCTGGTACGAAAATGAATTGGGGCGGGAAGGGAAAAAGCGGTTGGGATTATATATAGGTCCGGGGATCAAGGGTGAGGAGGTACATGAGGCGGTGGCCAGGATGGTCTATTCTTCCAAGGCTAAAATAGCCATATTGCCTGTTCAGGATGTGCTGGGACTTGGTGGGGATTCCAGAATGAACAGTCCGGGCAGTGTGGAAGGGAACTGGCTCTGGCGTTTGGATGCAAAGGAATTAAGCCCTGGACATGCCCAGTGGCTTTGCCAACAGGCGGAGGTGTTTGGCAGAATGGTGTAGATTTGGGGGGAGGTGTTTTTGTTACCTGAAATGGACATGTGGTTTCAGGTGCGTCACCTCATTTCGCTCCAAATTGACGGGCTGTTTCGTTCCAAGCTGTACGGACTGATCTTGGATCAGAAATTCTCCGCTCACTATTTCCCATAAAATCTCTAAGTTCAGGCCATGTTAAAGCCCGGAGCCAAAACAGGCTGCTGGTGTGATCTTGCACATCAGATGAGATTTAAACGCTTCTGCGCATTTTTTTTAAGGATTTCAGGTTACTCTCAGCAAGCTAACCGGTAATTGATCTTGAGACAAGTATTGAATCCGGATCCAGAGCTAATTCAAACCGAGCAGCCAGGGAAAGAAGAAAATCTGGAGCCAGAGGGCTAAGCTTTCAGAGGGAAAGGGAAGATTTACCAAAAAATCCGGCAGCCAGATTCGCGTCCAGTTTGGAGCGAAACGAAATGTACAGTTTTAGTGAAATCTGCACTTGTTCTCAAAGCATGGTAGTAAAGCAATTAATGAGACCTGTTCAAAAAAATAGAATTGTTAAAAAATGTTAAAAGGTTTTGAAAAAAACGTCCGCTTTTTTTGTTTTGAATCCTAATCAGATAAACAATCAGAAAACATTTTTTAGAGCAATTATTAAAATTTTTGGTTTAGATCATGTCACAGAAAAATTTACTTAAAACAAACTTCAACAGAGTATTCAGCACAATTTCATTAGCAGCGGTTTTGCTAACCGGAGCGAAAGCTAATGCCCAGGAACAAAAACAATCAACAGCGAGTGCAGCACTCAGCGCCAAGTTGATTAACCTCGAATCCGCTACCAATGAGCCCTTCCGCTTTTCTCTCACCCTGCATAACAGCACCTCCTCACGGCAGCTGTATGAGCTAAAGGCAGAACTGCCTGTAGGATGGCAGATGAGTTCCCGGGTAGATGGAAGCACGGTTACTTCCCTGAACCTGGAGGCAGGCCAAAGCCGGGAGATAGCCCTGGAAATTACAGCGACCAGTAATGCCAAAGCGGGCAAATACATCATTCCTTTCAAGGCCGTATCCCCGGCGCAAACCCTTTCAGTTGCGCTTGAAGCGGTAGTGAAAGGGAATTACGCCGCAATACTCGCTACCCCCAGCGGCAGACTTAGCGAGGAATTGACCTCAGGAGGTCATAAAGACATCGAACTTGAAGTCCGAAATACCGGAACGCTGCCTTTGCAAAACCTGGAAGTCACCTCGCAGCTACCCAGCGGATGGGAAACGAGTTTTGAACCTGCGAAAATCGAAAAACTCGAAGCCGGCAAAACCGCGAGGGTGAAAGTACTGCTAAGGGTACCTGATAAAACTATAGCCGGAGACTATGCTGCTACCTTTAACCTCGCTGGTAACAACGTCTCCAGTCAGGCTGCATTCCGCATTTTCATCAAGACTTCCCTGCTATCAGGCTGGATAGGAGTGCTGGTTATACTCATTGCCCTGGGATGTGTATATGCACTCATCCGTAAATACGGCAGAAGATAAATTCATCTTTTTATTACCATTAATTTGACTTATAACAAGATGGATCCGATAATAAAACTGCAGGACCTAAGTAAGCATTATGGTTCCCAGAAAGCAGTCAATAAGCTTAGCCTTGAAATCAACCGCGGCGAAATATTTGGTCTGCTTGGTCCCAATGGCGCTGGAAAGACTACCAGCATTTTGATGGTGCTCGGGCTTACCGAGCCTGATAGCGGTAGCGCAACTGTGTGCGGATATGATGCCACACGCAATCCCATACTCATCAAACGAAAAGTAGGATATATGCCAGATCACCTGGGCTTTTATCCCCAGATGACCGGAATGGAAAACCTGCGTTATATCGCAAGACTAAATGGACTCGATGAGGCCAGTATCAGTCAGCGGACCAGCACAGTTTTGGAACTCGTAGGGCTCAAAGATGCAGGGAACAAAAAAACTTCTGCTTATTCACGCGGCATGAAACAGCGTCTGGGCCTTGCAGAGGTATTAATTAAATCGCCCGAAGTGATTATTCTTGATGAACCAACACTCGGTATCGATCCAGCCGGTGTAAAGGAATTTTTGGAACTCATTAAGCGCCTGAGCGCCGGGCAAGGGCTCACTGTATTACTGTCCTCACACCATCTTCACCATGTCCAACAGGTATGTGACCGGGTCGGCATATTTGTTGATGGCGAGCTTTTGGCCCAAGGAACGCTAACTGATTTATCCCGCGAACTTTTTGGAAACACCGGCCTGGAAACCGTAATCCAGCTTGAAAATATCCCGAAATCCATTGATTACTTAAAGCGTACCTTTGCAAGTAACGCATCCATTGACGCGTTTGATATATCGGGCGAAGTTTTAATGTTCCGTACCACCGAAGATATTACACCAAAACTCATTCGCACAATTATTGAATCAGGAGAAGACATCCTCAGCGTAAGCAAAAAAGAGTACGGCCTGGACGAAATCTACCAGCGATATTTCGAAAACAGCAACTCAAAAACTTCAAAAGGTGAAACAGGAACCCTTTAAAAAATTCAACTATGACAGACACGAATAAGCTCATCATACCAAAAGTTCCAAGCCCTTTCAAGGTAATGGCAGCTAAAGAAATCACAGACCTGATCAGAAGTTGGCGCTTTACGCTACTACTGCTACTTGTTTTTTTCACCTTCGCAGCATCCATGTATATCGGAGTATCGAATATCAGAACCGTATTCAACAATACCCAGGATCCTGACCACGCATTCCTATACCTCAAGCTCCTCACTGGTGGAGATGGATCGATGCCTCCATTCCATATCCTGCTTAGCTTTCTGGCACCACTGCTCGGCATCAGCATGGGCTTTGATGCGATAAATACAGAAATGAATGCAGGCACGCTCACCAGGCTCATCGCCCAGCCGATCTACCGGGACAATATCTTGCTCGCTAAAATCTACAGCCCCATAGTAATCACCGCCACGCTGTTTTTCTCCTTAAGCTTACTCATGATTGGCAGTGGACTGCTTATCACAGGTGTTAGGATAGAGCCGCAGGAGGTCTTGCGGATCATGGGATTTACGCTCACGACAGTTATTTACATCGGCTTTTATCTAAGCCTGGCTATCCTTTTTTCCATTATTTTTCGACAGCCGGCAACCTCGGCACTGAGCGTTCTGGGGATATGGCTTTTCTTCACCGTATTTTATCCCATGCTCGTTAATTTAGCCGTTAAAGCATTTATGCCCGATCCAGCCTACCTTACCCAGAGCCAGCTAATGGGCTATAACGAGCTAATCCTAAACATACTCAGAATAGCCCCCAATCAGCTTTACAGCGATGCTGCTACAACGCTGCTAATGCCATCTGTGAGAAGTCTGGGGCCAATGAGCATGGAACAACTCTCGGGCGCCATCCCGGCACCACTTCCGGTAAGGGAAAGCCTGATGATCGTGTGGCCCCAGATCAGCGGTATGATTGCCTTCAGTGTAGCTTGTTTCGCACTGGCCTATTATTTATTCATGAGACGTGAAATCAGAAGTTAGTATTGCCCGAATACCAGGTGGTAGTCCTGCATAATGCACTTTGGTTGACATTGATATCATGCCGGATAACAAGCGTTTCCAACTCCCAAAAACAAACTAATGATAGCGGTGGTCAGATGAGAGGCGAGGAGACGGTAAGCCTGGTGGACGTGGTGGAGGTGATGAAGGTGATGAAGAATATGGTCTTGCCTTAAATCAAGCCAATCGGGTATACCTTAAGTGTTCCATACGTATCCTAAGGAATAGCCTGTGATAGTGATGCCTGAGAGGTAAATAATCTTGGTTTTAGAGCGGCAAGGATGGAAAAGGGGACTGTACGAGTTTTCGGAACAACCCCTTTTTTGATTGAAATAGATTTTGGGAAAACGAGCCCCCATAATAAGGATCGTTCATTACTGTACAAGGTTTGCATTGCAATAAATCATCAAATGTTAGTCACTTGGGGCACCCAGCAAACCTCTCCAGCCGTAAAATCAACATATCCCACTAAGCAAAAGCAAGGATTCTAAGCACGACCGTGTACTTCCCGCACGCTTTTCTGCTGACGACTGCAACTACCTTGAATATATTATCTTTTTGGATCTTAAACAATCTCTCGCCAGAGTTTGTTAACTCTAGCATGAACCCCAAAAGGAAACAATTACGCAGTCCATTTTTCCTGTTTGCAGTAATGATCCTGATCTCCCTGCCATGGCTGTGCATTCCTAATGGCAATAAGTTGGTGAACATCTACATCACCCATCCCGAGCGGTATGCAATCACCAACGCGAAACTGCTGACCAATAACCACCGCAAATACAACAACCATGCGACCTACCGGTTTAGCTATCAGGGCAAAACATTGGAAGGCAGCGATCAAAGTATCCTATGGGGATTTGTTGGTGAACAAGTGACGATTTATTTTGAAAAAAGCAATACCCATAATAATGGCATTCTCGGTGGCTTGTTTTTCCTTACCATTGGCCAATGGCTCTTTTTTATGCTTACCATAGCCTACGTGATTTATAAAATCATCCATTATGCAAAAACACCGTAGATACTTTAGCGAGGAATTTAGCCTGACCGAAGTCATGACCCGGCCACCAGCATTTATTTACCTGATCGCAGGAGCGGGATTTTTGGTAGCGGGTTTAATGGATATCTTTATGCTCCAGCCTCTGCTCTATCGGGGAAGCCTGCCCATTGCCTTCGGCTGCATGATACTGGTTATGATGCTGCTTTTGAAAACACAAGCAAAAGACCTGACCATCTCCCTGGGCAAAAAATCAATTGTGATCAACGGAGTAGGTTATGATAAAACCAGCATCGAATGTATTGACACCTATGCCTATGATCTTCGCAAACAAAGCAAGATTTACTTCCACATTAAATTTACAAATGGCAAATCTTACTACATAACCAGCGCACGCCTTTTCGTAGCACAAAGCCACCAACAGGCAGATCTGCTAAAAAGGTTAATTAACGGCATGAAAAAGCACCTTGATATTGAACTCACCCGAGGGCCTAATAGAAGCGGCCGCGCTACCTATCACGTTAAACCCTAATCTGAACCATGAAATATTTCCCTACATTGATTTGTTTTTTCATCTGCATCAGTTTGCAGGCGCAGCAACCCAAAGCATACCAAATGGTATCTTTTAAAAACGCAGCGCAGAAATTACGTTTTGAGCTTGATTACGCCGAAGGGTATCTGGCAGCCAGCCAAATCAAGCTCGCTCAACCCCGAGCGAAAACACAGATATTCAACCCAGTTAGCGGCACGCCAGCGGAAAACGGCGAACTCAGTTTCCGGGCCAATAGCGGAGCTACCATCAAACTCCTCGGCATAGACCAGGAGGCCACAAGCCCTAAAAGCATCAAAGGCACTTACCGTTTCAAAGGCAAAGTACTTCAAATCCTGTTCTATAGAACCCGGTAAACATGGTACGATTCATTCCAATACAGCAAGGTATCGAGGAAGGGCGCAAGCAAACACTGCCAGCCAGGATTTTACTCATTACTGGCACCCTGATATTTATCGGCACACTGATTATCCTTGTGCTCATTATTGCAAATTATAACAAAGATTCACTAAACATGTTCCTTGTGTTTGCTGGCATTGCCCTACTTACGTTTTTTTTATTCATTTACCTGCCATTTCGCTTCTGGCGAAAAAGATTACTAGACTGGCAGGCATGGGCTTACACCAACGCAGCGACATCAAAGAACTAAAAAAGAGTGCCAGGCTATCTGCCCTGGATTTTGACGATTCCTTACTGGGCCGTTGGCTTCATACAGACTTGCCAAGTGGCCAGGCGCAACACACGCAATTTACCGACGATCCTGCCGTACCAGCCCAGACCATTATCGGCATTTCCTGGGGACATTTAATTTTCAATCTCGTTATGCAAACCGTTTTCATCGGCCTGGGGATCGCCATATGCCTGTATGTGCCAAAAGAGGCGAGTTCATTCATCTACCTGATCGGTGGGATATTGATTGCCGGGATGCTGTATGCCATGTACACCTTTATTCGGGATATGCTTATCCGGCGTCCCAAGTTAATCATCAGTAAGGAAGGAATTCAAACCGTCCATACAGGATTTCACTGCTGGTCAGAAATCCAGGATGAAAAGATTATTATCCGGCGAACACGCAGTGCAAGGGTTGAAATTTTAGTTTATCATTTTCCAGGCGAAACTGAAAATTTAACGCTTACACCCTATGCTATCAGCCAGCGGCAGATCGAGCGGCTATTATATGTATATCGAAACCGAAGTAAGCTAATCTAAAATAAAACAAACAAGTATTTTCAAAAGATAGGATACCAACCCAACTTAGGATTAAGATGGTACAAATCGACAATAAAACGTTAAAAATACAACAGCTGAACCCAGGTGCTGAACTCCGGTTCCGTTAGATTAATGAAATCATATATGGTCATATATCTATGTAATCTAGATAAATGTCCTGAATTTACTTGTCGTTTGGTCTGATACGGGTTTTCCTTTACAGTTTTTTAAATCTTCGCAGCCCGTGTTAAAACACCTCTGTTCCCTGGCTGTAAGGCGAGTATGCTGCTGCCGGTCTGACAGGGGAAAATTGACAAAACTTAATGGCAGTATACCGGGTTTTATCTATATATACCTTAACAGAACATAACATGAAAAAAAATCAAACCGGCAGCAGTCCAAAACTTGCAGCCCAGACTTCTGTGCAGGAATCCCCTGCCTTAAAAGGATTGTTCACAGACTCCGTTTCAGATCTGTATTGGGCAGAGAACCATCTGGTTAAAGCGCTGCCTAAAATGATATCCGCTGCAAGTTCGCCGGAACTGAAAAAAGCAATACAGTCTCACCTGGCTGACACAGAAGTCCATGTGAAAAGGCTCGGGCAGGTATTTGGGTTGCTGGGTGAAAAGGCGGTGGCCAAAAAATGTGATGCAATGGAAGGCCTGACCAAAGAAGCAGAGGGGATTGTGGAAGAAACACCCCCTGGAACGGCTACGAGGGATGTCGGGATTATCCTCGCCTCGCAGAAAGTAGAGCACTATGAGATCGCCAGTTATGGCGGCCTGCACAAAATCGCCCTGACGCTGGGTCTGGATGAGGTGGCGGGGATTTTAGCACAGACGTTGGAAGAAGAGAAAAGTGCCGCTGATAAACTGGGTCAGCTGGCAGAGAAAGATATCAATTACAAGGCTTCTCAGGAGGCATAATTTAAGGAAATATGGCGAGTAAAAACCCGAAATTAAAAAACGGAGCTACAAAGCAGGAACGTACTAAAACCGTCCAGCTGGAGGATTTTGTAGCGGATGCCAGCGGTGCGTCGATGACCACCAACCATGGCGTAAAGATAAATGATGACCAGAATTCACTTAAAGCAGGTGACAGGGGGGCAACCCTGCTGGAGGATTTTATCCTGCGCGAAAAGATCACCCACTTTGATCATGAACGTATCCCTGAGCGCATCGTACATGCAAGGGGATCAGCTGCGCATGGGGTATTTAAGGTTTATGAAGATTTATCGGAGCTTACCCGCGCAGCTTTTTTAGGTGATCCGGGGGAGGAAACACCGGTTTTTGTGCGATTTTCTACCGTAGCGGGATCCAGGGGCTCTACCGACCTGGCGCGTGATGTAAGGGGATTTGCGGTGAAGTTTTATACCCGCGAAGGAAACTTTGACCTGGTGGGTAACAATATGCCGGTATTTTTTATACAGGATGCGATGAAATTCCCCGATCTGGTGCATGCGGTAAAACCTGAACCGGATAATGAGATGCCCCAGGCGGCCTCCGCGCATGATACATTTTGGGATTTTATATCACAAACGCCGGAATCTGCCCATATGATCATGTGGGCGATGAGCGACCGGGCCTTGCCGCGCTCCTACCGGATGATGGAAGGCTTTGGCGTGCATACCTTTCGTTTGGTGAATGCGAAGGGGGAATCGAATTTTGTGAAGTTCCATTGGAAGCCCTTATTGGGCGTACATGCTGTGGCCTGGGATGAGGCGCAGAATATTTCCGGCAAAGATCCCGACTTTCACAGGAGGGATTTATGGGATGCGATTGAGGCTGGTGCTTTTCCGGAATGGGAGTTAGGTATACAGGTAATACCAGAGGCAGATGAATTCAAATTTGACTTTGATATCCTGGATCCCACCAAACTGATCCCCGAAGAATTGGTACCTGTTCAAAGGATCGGTAAAATGACGCTGAACCGGAATCCCGATAACTTTTTTGCGGAGACCGAACAGGCAGCTTTTCATGTCGGCCATGTGGTTCCGGGCATTGATTTCACCAATGACCCGCTGCTCCAGGGCAGGCTGTTTTCCTATACCGATACCCAGCTGATCCGGTTGGGAGGCCCGAATTTCCACGAGATCCCGATCAACAGGCCCGTGGTTCCGGTTCACAACAACCAGCGTGATGGTTATATGCGCCAGACCATTAACAGGGGCAAGACCAGTTATGGCCCGAATGGCCTTGCAGCCAATGATCCACAGCAGGTAAAGGAAGCCGATGGCGGTTTTACCAGTTATAATGAGCGGATCGATGCCAAAAAGATCAGGGCCAGGAGCCGGAGCTTTTTTGACCATTTCTCGCAGGCACGCCTGTTTTTCAATTCACAGAGCGATCCGGAGAAAAACCATATTATTGATGCGCTGAGTTTCGAACTGGGCAAGGTAAAGGCCGTTGCCGTTCGGGAACGTATGCTTGCTGTGCTGGCGCAGATCGACAAGGGGCTTGCGGCCGAGGTGGCCTATGCGTTGGGGCTGCATATCCCGGAAATTCCATTGGAAGAACTGAACAACAGTATGCCTGCAGATGGAAAACGGGAAGATTATGCTTCGCTGAACCCGGAGGGCGACCTCCCGAGGTCTGAGGCTTTGAGTATGGCCGGAACGGTTAAAGACAGTATTAAGACACGTAAGATAGCCATATTGGCTGCTGATGGTGTGGATGGTAAAGCTTTGAGCGCGGTGAAAGATGCTTTGGAAGCAGATGGTGCCGTGGTGCATGTTATTGCGCCCAGACTGGGAGAGACCATCTCGCAGGAGAACCAGAAAATTGTTCCCGATGAGAGTTTTCTTACCGCCGCTTCGGTTTTGTATGATGCGGTTTATGTTCCGGGCGGGACCAATTCGGTGGCTACACTGGAGGCAGAGGCCAATGCGGTACATTTTTTAAATGAGGCATTCAAACATTGTAAGGCGATTGCGGCAGATGATATGGCTATGCAGGTACTGGAATCCACTTACTTTCATAAAAAACTGCCTGCTGAGTATTCCAGGGAAACGGTACTGAGGGAAGGGATAGTTGTTTTGGAGGATACCGCTAAACTGACGGATTTGTTCAAACAGATGATCGCAGCGCACAGGTTTTGGGAGCGGGAAAATCCAAGGAAGATCCCGGCTTAATTTAATGATATATATTGATGGGGATCTCGTTTGATCCCCATCACTTTAAACTGACGATTATGGAAAAAGATGGAATGAATGAGATGCTGGTTCCCGGTCAATACCAGGGCAGCGATATGGGCACAGTGGAAAAGCGAAGTGGTCGCAGCAATGAAGAAGCGGATAGGATATTTGAACGGGCCTGCAGGCGTTTACTGGATGTCAATTCCTGGGGCAGGCTTGCCGGGGTATCTGCATTCCAGCTGATGGATACCTCGGGGATAAGTGTTGATAGGGAGGCTAGGGAGGGGGATTATATCCGCATCGATATACCAGGGCCGGCTACCATGGCGGGGATGGGATATGATTGGGTGAGGGTAGAAGAAATTAAAAGCTTTGAAAAAGACGGCATAGCGGGGCTTGGTATGAGGGTAAGGCCTTCCGCCCATCCGGTATCCGGCAATCCGGAAACGGCACATTTTCTGCAGGAGACCGCTACTTCCACCTTTATCATCAGGCGTGAGGGCAATGCGGTTTCCGCTGAAGAACATGGGCGTAACGAGGTGGCCAATACCAGCGCTGGCAACCTGATCGATAAGGGAAGGAATATGGTTGTTGGCCTGGCTGCTAAGCTGGGGCTATCTTATCCCCAGTGGAAAAGCCTGGTTAAGGCCTTTTTAGCGGATTAGATTAGGCTCCCATCGCACGGCCTATGATTTCGCTTCCCATTTCATTCCCCTGCAAGGCTGCATAATCCATAGCAGTCTGGCCACGGTGATCAGTCAGTGTCGGATCGGCGCCGCGTCCGATCAGCAAAGCTAAAACTTCGTTCCTGCCGAACATGGCTGCAAACATCAGGGCAGTTCCACCGTTTCCATGTTTTAGATCAAGTGAGGCACCACTATCGATCAGGAGTTTTGCGATGTCCTTATAACCTTTAAACGCAGCCCCCATCAATGCAGTGTTGCCGCCCTGATCGGCCGCGTCGATTTTGGCTCCGGCTTCGATCAATAGCCTTGCCGCTTCCATCTGGTTGTTGTAACAGGCGATAATCAGTGGCGTATACCCTTTTTCATCCGTAAAGTCCAGGTCGGCTTTGCGTAGAATAAGTTCTTTTAATACTTCAATTTCTCCCTTGCGGGCGGCTGGTATGATAAGTTCGTTGATGTTTTCCATGTGGGTACAACCAAGTATATGGTTAAAAGTTTCGTTTATCGCCATTTTCAGCTTCAGGGCCCAATGTTTTGGACAGTATTATTTCGGTGAGACCATTGCGCTTAAATTACGGTGGCGATATATTGCCCGATATTAGCCAAATTATGTATCAACCAAAACTTTTGGCAGCAGGGCCATGTTTCAATGTAAGATGCCTTGATTTTGAGGCTGGAAAAACAGAAAATATATGGTGGATAAGCTAACAGATGAGCTTCAGTGTGAAAATGATTATTACCGTTCGCAATTTATCGGATCGCAGCGGAGTAAAGAGATGGGAGATAACAGCATGACCTTTATTGTAAAAGAGGATACAGACCTGTTGCAGTTTGCGGACGCGGCTAAAGCGGTCTGGGAATCAGTCGGGGATTATCCGACAAGTTTTACGGGCGTGGTGCGCACAGAAAAGGGAAATGCTTTTGCAACCTTTCAATACGTAGGTGCACTTGGCTTTGCCGTTGCAGTAAACCGTTAGGCAGCAGATAAGAACAGGATAATTATAGGCGGTATTATTGTGGTGATTCCCGATGCGATGCCTTGAAGGGGAAATGGTCTTTATCGTGATGTTTTTTTCTCGGGGCATGGTTTACCCGGACAGTTTAAAATATAGTTAAGAATATAAATGAGTGAGATCAGAACAAGTCTGGAGGATGTTTACCGTGCTCCGCGTCTTTTTGCAGTAAAACAGTTTAAAAAAGGTGATCCGTATTTCGTCTATTACCCTGACACTACATTGTTGGCCAGTATCGCGCGTACTGATAAGGGGTGGGAGCAGATTGGGGGAAGGCATTTGGATGCTGAGATGGTCATTGTGCTGGGTGCGAATATCTCTCTTGCGGGCGACATCAGCTTTTAAGCGATCAGGGAATTGGCATGTCAGCGGAAACCAAGGGTCTGATATTTGAAAAGTTTTTCCGCGAGAAACAGGTCAAGAAAAAATACAATGGACTAGGAATGGAACTTTATATTGTAAACCGCATCATCAAGATCATAAAGGTGAGATTTCGGTAGAAAGTGAGCTGGGGAAAGGATCCGTGTTTTCAGTTTCCTTGCCATTGCACCGGACTGAAACGACTTAAAATGGACGGGTATCAAGGCAAATCCCTGATAACTGAATCAATTGTCACTAAGGGTATTTGTGAAATGACGGTCAACAACTGGCAACTGCTATCCTGTCGTGCGATTTTCGGGGCGGTCCTGACTGCCTAAAAACTCATCCGTGCGCTCCTTAAGCTCATCGCCTTTTTCTTTGGTGAGCTGATGGCGTGCACGCATTTCAGCGCTGCGCAAAAGCAGTTTATCCATCTCCCGTTGGTCTTCAGTACGAATTACCTTTTCCTTGTCCGTCTCCATGTAACGAAGGTAGTAAATGTCTTTGGCATTTCCTATCGATTGGCCAGGGTTTTGCAGACGGTTATATCTGTTTTTTTTTTATAAAAAAAACGTTAATACACCAAAAACAGCTATTTAGGATGGCTGTCGATTCGCTCATTAGCAAAATCATGGCCTCCTGGCTTGGTAAGCGGGTATACCTGGTATAAAGGTTTTTTGATTAACTTTACTGCTGCTTCAGGGGGGAGCACCCAGGCATTGGTAATACCCTTTCCAGGAGCATTTTCATTAGGTTTGGCCTGTAAGTGTTTTTATGCGGGTAGACAGCTTATCAATATCAAAAGGCTTGGCAATAAAAGCATCAGCGTCACAGCTTTCAGCAGGGCTGTAGTAACCGATTAAGGCGCTGAGCATGATAATGGGAATGGAAGCGGTAGCGGGGTTTGCTTTTAGCTGATTACAAATTTTTCTGCCATCCTCAGTTCCGATCCGGATATCTAGCAGAATAATATCCGGGGAAAAGCTACCGATTTCCATTTGGATATTCTGAGCAGACAAGAGTACTTTCAGTTGATATTCCATAGGCGGGAAGAAAAAGCTAAACAGCTCCAGTATTTCAGGGGAATCGTCTACGGCAAGTATCTTTTTTATCTTCATATATCCTGCTGGTTAAACCGGACCCAAATCCAATTAGTTTTGTAATTTATAATTTCTCACCGGTTCTGTCTGGCTTTCAATCGTAAAATGCACATAAACCATTTGACTTTTATCATCCTCCTTTTGCCGTCTGGCTGGCCCGATCTTTCCGGCTTCTTTTTGGTTTTTCTGCGCGGGTAACTGGATTTTGTATGTTTTAGCTAGGGTAAGGATTAACATAGGTCAGCTACATCCTTCATTGGTGTGATTCAAAACAGGGGAGGGTAGGACAGGGATCCGATGGTCAGCTTCGCTAGAAAAGACAGGCAGCGCTGTGCAGACCGGAATGCCGGTGTCGGGCCGTCTTCAATGCAAAAACGCCGCCTGGCTACTATCAGAGCGCTTTTGGTCTTAACAGTTCTTTTCCGGAGCCAGTTATAAACCGTTTTCAGCAACTTTTTCCATAAAAACCATTGCTTTATACGGCTGTTTCGTAAAATAATACTACCATCATACACTGCTCAGTAATACGGTGAAAGCGCTCTGAAAGGTTTGATATGGTTTTTGGGTCCTGTTACCGTGGTTAATAAGTTGTATAATGTATGTTTTTGTTGTCATCAATATAGAAACCGTAGTCTTTCTGATGGTAATGTAGCAGGTAAGGATTTGTTTTCGAGGCTCCGATACGCTCCAGGTAAGGGTAGAAAGGGGTAAAAGCCGCCTGCATGCGTTCGATTGTTTTTTTGAATCGCTCCTCCTCATCCGCTATTTGTTTTTCAAGTTCGGGTACTTTTAATTTTCCGGCTTCCGATTTATCATCTTCCAGTTCTTTAAGTGCCGGTTTTAAATCGAGGTCAATTATTTTACGGTGTTCCAGCGCTTTTTCTTTTTCTTCTAAGTACGCAATTGCAAGTAAGTTTTCTTCCATACTTTTTAAACCTCCTTTTTCCGAAATGGTTTGGTGAAAGGAAAGTTTCCGGTGAGCTGAACAGCAACCGTGCTGAGCATTAGTTGTTTAGGGCGATGTGGAAAAATTAGGTGGTTGCTGGTAAAAACAAAACTGCTGGAATCGGGTTGAGGTTAGAAAAATATATCTATGAATGTAACAGCACAATCTAAAGACCTCGAAAAATTCATTGAAAAGTTTGAGCCATCGAAATTTAAAATGCTCCAAAGGGGAATAGAAATCCGCGGCATCAAGGATCTCAACAAGAGCATCATTTTTGCAAAGGAACTTATCGATCAGTTAAAACTAAAATTGAATGTTTCCCACACTGCTGAAATGGCTATGTACGGAAGCTTTGAAGTGGTGTATCAATAGACGGAATTTATCTGTTATAGAGTCATTATCTAGTTATCTCAGGATGAGTTCACCAGTCATATCAATCTTAGAAAAGACCCGGCATAACCGGGTCTTTTTTTGTATTTTTTTATATCGATAGTCAACGGCTTCATTGCGGTTTTCCATTTGTGGATCGTTTAAATGGCGTGTTAGCCTAACCAATATCCAATGTCATTCGCGCAATAAATGCACATTAAAACTGCTTAAAACAAGCCGAATAACTTCTTTAATGCGTAATAGGTGGTCAAATTAAAGTGAAAAAGTGGCCACATCGCTCAAAAACAGGTCGCCACGTTCGGATCATCCCCAAGCTCATGGCGCTCGTGAAATGGTATAATGTTCTGCAGGATAAATTAACGGGGGAGGTAGTCGGAATAAAATTCTACCACTTTAATATAAAAACAGCCCGCTTTACTTTTTTAAGTCTTCCAATTGGCCAGCTTGAGCGAACTTTGGATCTTTATCACGACCAAATGAACGGGCTAACCTGCTGTAGGCCGCAAATACTGACCATGAACAAGAAGCCGGGCATGAAAGCCCTCCGCATTGAAATTTCCTATACCACGCGTGGATACCATTCACTGAACCTTTATTTCAACGACCTTGCCAGGATTGATTTGCTGAGTGAGGAAGAGGAGCTGCTGTTATGCCGAAGGGTAAGGGAGGGGGATTTATCGGCAATGGATCGCCTCGTATCTGCGAATCTTCGTTTTGTGGTCACCTGCGCCAAGAAGTACGAGCGCATGGGCTTGCCTTTGAGTGATCTGATCAACGAAGGAAACTTGGGGTTGATCACGGCGGCCAGGAAGTTCGACGATACACTCGGATTTAAGTTTATCAGCTACGCAGTTTTTTGGATACGGCAGGCCATTATGATGGCGCTGGGAGAGCATTCCAGGATGATCAGGTTACCCATGAACCAGGTTCGTAACATTACCCTTGCCCACCAACAGATGGGGGTTTTAGAGCAGCAGCTGGAACGGGCCGCCACTGTGGAAGAGCTTGCGCAGGCTGTTGGCGTTCCGGCCACCCAGATGGAAGAGCAGTTGCTCCTTGATAGGATGCCGCTGTCGCTTTATCAGCCCAGTGGTCAGGAA
This sequence comes from Pedobacter kyungheensis, assembly GCF_000812965.1. GTDB lineage: Bacteria > Bacteroidota > Bacteroidia > Sphingobacteriales > Sphingobacteriaceae > Pedobacter > Pedobacter kyungheensis. Next base: position 291,516 of record NZ_JSYN01000002.1, on the reverse strand, counting down.
GCGGGTGAGCGGGAATTGGTCGAGCTGGTAGCAGATCAGGAGCTGCTGCCTTCGGACTACCTGGCCAGCGGCTCCGACCAAAAATTTTTGGTTGATTCCCTGATGGCCACGCTAAGTGCCAGAGAGCGGGGAATCCTCGAAAAGCTGTATGGCATCAATTGTCCGATGGAATCCAGTTACGAGGTCGTGGCCGCACAGGCCAGCCTTACCCCATCGAGAATTAAACAGATCGCTGCATCGGCAATCAAAAAACTTAAAACACTGGTGCGGGAAAAAGGGATCATGTATGAATGAGGGGTTCAGCGGTTCTGCCTTAAACGGCCTGTTGCTACTGCTGCTTGCCGGCTGGTGCCTGCTGCTAAAAACACGGGGCCCGTTTTTCTGGAAGGGCATTGGAGAGCTATACCTTATGTACCGAATACGAATGCATATGAGATTACAACTAGAAATACTCGCTTTAAAACTGCGCTACTTATGGGAGCAGTTCCTGATTGAAAGGAATAAAACAAAAACAAGTTCACAACATGACAGATGATACCATTGTTCAGGCCGGGCTGATTGCTGTACTGGCGATTTCAGCAGGACTGATCCTGCGCAAAATTAATCTACCTTCCCGAAGGAGAGGTGATGAGGATAATGACGAGATTCACTGGCTTTAGATTGCCTGGCCATGGAAGAGAAAAAGATACTGGTCATTGGTGCCTGCGGGCACCTGGGATCTGAATTGCTTAAAGCGCTGCGAAAGAAATATGGACGAGAGCAGGTACTGGCCTCGGACATGCTGGAAGCCAGACTGGTGCGGGATCATATCCATCCTTACCGGCAGGTAGACGCGCGGGATAAAACCCGGTTGTTGGTACTTTGCAGGCAGGAAAAAGTCACCGAGATTTATCTGCTTGCAGCCTTGCTTCCCATAAGTGAAGAGACAAACAAAGAACAGTGCTGGCAATCCGGAGTAGAGGGACTGCTCAATGTACTTGATATTGGCGTTGCTTGCAGCGTAAAGCGGGTATTTTGGCCAAGCAGTATTGCCGTATTCGGAAAAGATGCACCTAAGCTATCCTCACCGCAGATCAATTCCAGCTATCCCGCGACAGCGTATGGGGTGAGCAAAGTTGCAGGAGAGTACTGGTGCAGGTACTATTTTGAGAAATATGGCCTGGATGTTCGCAGCATCCGCTATCCCGGGCTGATCAGTCCACAATACCCCGCGGGTAAAGGAACGACGAATTACCCGGTCGAAATGTTTCACCATGCGGTTTCCACCAAAGATTACATTTGCTTCCTCAAACCCGGGACTATCTTGCCCATGATGTATATGGCAGATGCAGTCAGAGCGGCCATGGAGCTCATGGAGGCTCCGGCAGAGCGCATCACTGTGCGTACCGCTTACAACCTGGATTCGATGAGTTTCAGCCCCGACCAGTTAGGAGAAAAGATCAGTGGTCACATTGATTGTTTCCGCCTGCACTATCTCCCTGACTTCCGGCAGCAGATCGCAGAGAGCTTTCCCTCATCCCTTGACGGACAGCGTGCCAGGGCGGATTGGGGATGGGCGCCAAAATACGGGCTTAACGAAACTGTTGAAGTGATGCTGACCACCCTACGTAAAAGGCTGCAAATCTCATAACCTGCCTATTTTTTGCCTGGATATACTGCTGGGGAAGCTTATGCTTTTTAATAATCCTTATTGGGTGACAAAATAAATGATCGTGCAACACTAGGTGTATCTCCGATCGCAAAATAAGAAACAGCTAACAGCTATATAATTCAGCCCGATTTACCGAATTCACTGATCCATGAGGCGAGAGGTCGATTTTTTAGCGAATATTGCCGCATGGCCGCTAGTGTGTTTCCCGCACTATAAGCAGCGTATTAGGGACGCGGCGGCCAGTTAGTTGTAGTGGCGCGAGGCCGCTTTTTTGGTTAATGGGCTGTGCTGCTTTTGAATGTCACAGCTCCTTAGAGTCATCCCCGGCTGATGTTAGTCAGCCGGGGAATTTTTATGGCCAGCCGCACTATACTTCCCGTGTTGATATTATGTAGCGGTCTGAAAGCTGGGAGGTTAGTTCCCACCGGGCAAAAAGGTCTGTATTAAAAGGTTTGCAAGGCCTATTTCTGCAAAGAGCGGGGGCAGGGTGTGCCTAATGAAGCGTTTAATTTTAAATCAAATATATAATGGCAATTAGAATAACGTGCATAAACAAGGACGAGGGCGATCACGAAAATCCATATGTTGCAATATCGCATTTGGGCTGGGTAAATGAGTTAAATGGTAATTCCGGTAGGTGCACCAGGGAAGAGCTTTATGATTACATCAATAGCAAAATGGGCACTGCTTATGTCAAGGACCGCTGGGGTAATCAGGCAGAGGTGATCACCGCGGAAACCGGAAAGGGTACAAAGTACGTGAAAACTGCGGCGGATAGTGTGACAAGCGATAACTTGCTGTCCTTGCCTGAGTGTGAATAGGAAGTAGCTAGTCCAACACATTACTTCGTTTTTGATATTTTGCCTGGTGGGGCGAAAGGTTTTTGTCTTCGATCAGGATTACTGGTTGTTATCTGATCAGTAAATTAGGCGTGGGAGTTTAGGAATTAAGCTTAGCTCATCCAATGACTAACACTTCAACGCAAATGAAACTGTTCATCCGAGACTTAACCAAAATTAGCTCAGAACCTCGAATAGGCTCGCTATCTTGATAGCCTCGCCAAAATTTATATATCCTGTTTATTTATGTATCAGTCACCTGGGCCGATAGTCATGACGGGTTTAATAGCATGTTTTGGTATCAGCAGGTCAGCATGTTGAAATGTTTTACAAGACGAAAGCCGGGCAAAGACCGGCTTTCGAAGCTATAAACTATTTACTAAAAATAAGCGGAGCTTTTCCTGCAAAAGTTCCGCGCTGCGCGGTAATGGCTAATGCGGCAGCCTATTTCTGGATGGGGTAAAGTTGGGGATATCCTGGATTAACAGATCAAGGCAGTTGATCTTCGGTAAATCGGGCTGTTTGTTTGTTGTTGTTCGGAATTAAATTTTGTGGCATTAATTTTTTTGGAGATTGTCCGGAATTAAGTTTTGAAAAATCCATTTTTGTATGCCTGGTCAGCTGCTAGGGGATTTGGAAATGAAGCAGACAAAGTAATATATTTGCAGCTCATTATAACGGATGAACATGTTTAATAATTTAACTAGCCCAATCAGCTATAATGGAATCGTATTATCCAGACCAAACGGATCTCGCCATATTAAAACTACTGCAAAAAGAAGCCCGGTTGACCTACAACGAAATCGGCCGCCGGTTGCATAAAAGTAAATCACCAATTATTGAACGCGTCAGGAGGCTTGAAAAGCTCGGCTATATCCGTGGTTATGTGGCCTTGCTCGACTATGAACTTCTACGGGACTGTATGATGGCTTACGTCCGTGTGAGGCTGAATGCCCATTCCGGGGCTGCTCTTGAGGAATTCCAGGCTGCTGTAACTGCCTTTCCCGAGGTGCTCGAATGTTGCCATACCACAGGTGAAGATGATTTTGTGCTTAAAGTCGTGACCAGTAGCCTGCAAAGTTACAATGCTTTTTTGCGGCAGAAGCTTGATAAGTTGCCCAATATCGGGCAGGTCAGCTCGTCAATGGTACTCGCGCAGACGAAACATTCTACGGTGGTGCCTTTTTGAAGCAAATTCTAAAACCAGATTGTTTTGTTTTTTGCCTGGTGAGACTGGGATGCTGCCGCATGTAAAGGTTTTGTAGTGACTGAACCGCGATAGACCATCTAATGTTGGTGTTTTGAAGCAAACTCAATTGAGAATTGTTTTGTTTCTTGCCTGGTGAGGCCGGGATGCTGTCGCTTGTAAAGGTTTTGTAGTGGCTGAATCACGATGGGCTTTATTGTTCGCTTTGAGTTGAAATTGGTTAACAGAATTTTGATAAAGCTTTTGGGAGCCTGGAGTACTGGTCGCAAAATATTTGATTGCCGGGGGGCTGCCGCTGGGCCTACACAAGTGAGCGAATACCGGTTTTATTTCAAAGATGGTAAATCCATACGCGAAACAGAAAACAAAAAAGTAGTTAATCTTAAAGAAAAAGCGGCTGAAGTGATTGCCCTTGCCAAAAAGGCGCTAACTGTTAAAGCTAAGCGTAATTTTGCAGATCTCTATTGTGATAAAACCCAATAAGCATCAGGTAGGGCAACTATACTCAAGAGAGAAAAGAACGTAATTTGACCACAGAATTCCAGATCTTGCCTTTATTCAGTTTATTAATTCTTTTTGCTAAACAATTATAGTTTTAATTTTGCACAGGTTAGCAAAAGGATGAAATGATATGATTATCAGAAAAAAAGAACATTGGCTCAGGATGCTTTTTGTATGGCATGGTTCTGTGCTTCCGGCGTTGTTGCCCCGTCTGGCATTGCTTTTTATACTATCGCTTGGCGTAGTTTACTTCCATGGAACAGTATTAAATTTCAAGATTCCACTTAATCCGGCTCCGCTCACCTTATTTGGTTTCGTACTGGCCTTGTTTCTTGGTTTTCGTAACAATGTGAGTTATGACCGCTTTTGGGAAGGACGCAAGTTATGGGGTGGCTTACTCAATACTACACGTTCACTTACCCGTCAGGCAATAACCCTTCAACATGCTGGCCAGGGCAATGAGATAACTGATTTCGTACAGCTTCAAAGCGCATTTGTATTTGCCTTAAAGCATCAGCTCAGGGAGACCGATCCTGAAAAAGACCTGAAAGAACGACTTTCCGAAGATCAGCTCCAGATCGTAAAGCAGGCTAAGTATAAACCGGCAGTCATTATGAACCTGATGGCGTGCTGGATACAGAAAGCCAGGGATAAAGGAAATCTGGATACTATTCTGCAGGCGCGTTTTGATGAAAACCTGGACAAACTTTCCGATATTCTGGGAGGTTGTGAGCGAATCGTTTCCACACCTATACCTTACAGCTACCGGGTATTGTTGCACCGTACGGTCTATATTTACTGCTTTCTTTTACCTTTCGGACTGGTTGATTCACTTGGGTGGTTCACCCCATTGATTGTGGTATTTGTTGCCTATACCTTTGTTGCTTTTGAAGCCATTGCAGACGAAATAGAAGAACCCTTCGGAACAGATGCAAACGACCTGGCCCTGAACAGCATGTGCATCATGATTGAGGAGACTATAACAGAGATGACAGGTAAAGAAATCAGTAAGCCAGCAAAAATTAGTCAAAACATTATAGATTAATTCCCAAATTACATCAACCATAATTTTCAATGTCCGCAACCTTTCAATACCACGCCATTAAGCCAGAAACCGAACTTGCTGCATTTGTAGAAAGTATAGGCATGTTTGGTAACTTTTCTCCAGCAGAGAAAGAACTGGTGGTTTTACCTGATGGGCGGATTGACCTGTTTTTTATGTTCACTGCCGAGGGAGGATTTCAGGTACTGCTCATGGGGCTTGAAACAAGTTCTGACATGAGGGTTGTACCTGCCGGAATGTATGCTTATGCCGTGAGCTTTACTCCACTTGGATTAGAATATATCCTGGATATACCCATCGCCGACATTCTGAATTCGGCAAAAGTGCTACCTGCCGGTTTTTGGGATAACAAACCAGCGTGGTTCGAAAATCTGGAAACTTTTAACCGTCATGCTATACAAAAAATTCATTCTCTGCTGCGAAGCAAAGTAGATGAACGAAAGCGTAAACTTTTCGAACTCATTTATGCCTCACAGGGCGAGCTAAGCGTTAATGAAATTGCCGATCAGATTGGCTGGAGCAGCAGACAGATTAACCGGTATTTCAACGCGCAATTTGGCCTGCCCCTTAAAGCCTATTGCGATATACTTCGCTTCCGGAAATCATTAGAACATATTGCTGTAGGTAAGCTATTTCCTGAGCTTGATTTTACAGACCAGAGTCATTTTATCCGTGAGATAAAGAAATATGCCGGCGCCCTGCCCAAAGAGCTATCTAAAAATAAAAACGACCGATTTATACTATTATCGGTATTAAAGCAGCGGTAATTTTGGATCATCAAATTACCGAATATGAAATTAGAAAATAAACAGATCGCCATTATAGGCGGAGGGCCCGGTGGTTTAACCTTAGCCCGCTTACTCCAGTTGCAGGGAGCTAATGTAAAAGTTTACGAACGCGATAGCAACCCCGATGCCCGGGTACAGGGATCACCTTTAGATTTACATGAAGAATCAGGATTGGCTGCGCTCAGGAAAGCAGGGCTTTTAGCCGAGTTCAAGGCCAATTTTATGTCTGGAGCAGATAGAAAACAGATTATGGACGAGCATTGTAACGTTTTCTTTAGCGATCATGAAGACAAGCTGGAAGAGAATTTTGGGCACGAACACTTTCGTCCGGAAATTGACAGGGGTGTGCTCAGACAAATTCTTTTACAATCACTTAATATCGGCGTTGTGGTTTGGGGCAAGCAGTTTTTGCGCATGGAAGAAACGAACGGCGGTTGGAATATTACTTTCGCAGATGGATCTACAGCTCATGCAGATCTGGTAATTGCTGCCGATGGGGCCAATTCTAAAGTACGTCCTTACCTTACTGATATTAAACCTTTTTATTCTGGTATTACCATGCTGGAAGGCAATATAGCCGATGCCCCAAAGCATGCACCATGGATAAATGATTTGCTAAACGGAGGAAAGATTATGGCCTTTGGTGCAACAGAGAATCTTTTGCTTGGCCAAAAAGCAGGTGCTGAGATCGGTTTCTATGCCAGTTTTAAAGCCGGCCTGGATTGGGTATACAGCGAAGAAGTTGATTATAACAACCGGGCTAATCTTTTGGCCTGGTTTGGTCAGAAATACAGCAAATGGTCGGCTGAGTGGAAAGAACTCTTTGAGCAATCGGAGTTGCCAATTGTGCCACGCCCCATTTATTGTATGCCATTGGATCAGGAATGGCAGGCTAAGTCTAATCTCACATTGCTTGGCGATGCCGCCCATGTAATGCCACCCTTTGCGGGCGAAGGCGTTAACATGGCTATGCAGGATGCACTCGAACTGAGCGAATGCCTGCAATCGGAGAATTATGATAGCATATTGCAGGCAATTGAAAATTACGAACAGCAGATGCGTAAGCGGGCGAGTGCGGCGGCTAAAGAATCACTTGATAATGGCGAACTCATGCATTCCCAAGGTTCATTGCAAGCCATGATTGATTTGTTTAGTGCCCACACCAAATAAATAAACCTGAGCAGGGGATAATACCTGATAGGTTAATAAAACGATTTAGTTTAAAATTTAGTATCTTGTTCACCATACCAAATAGAAACCCATAATTGTTATGAAAAAAACAAGTTTACCCATTTACCTCTGCGCCTTCGTGCTGCTCCAGCTATTGTTTAATGCAAATGTTACGGCGCAGGTGCCAAAACTGCCAACGAAATGGACAGCAGAAGCCATGCGCAGTTCAAACCCCTTTCCGGAATATCCACGTCCGCAGTTAGTACGTGACCAATGGCAATCGCTTAATGGTAAATGGGACTATATTGGTGGCAAAGAAAAAATGAGTGCCCTCGATCCTAAAACTCCTTTGGATTTTAAAGGGAAAAGCGAGCAAATCCTGGTGCCTTATTGCCCCGAATCTGTTATTTCGGGGATTGAGCGTAAACAGGAAATCAATATGTGGTACCGCCGAAAGTTCGAGATACCGAAAGCCTGGAGCGGAAAAAATGTATTGGTAAATTTTGAGGCTGTAGATTACCAGGCCACGGTATTTGTGAACGGTAAAAAAGCAGGTACACATGCAGGAGGCTATGATGCCTTCTCTTTAGATATAACAGCCTTACTAAAAGGAGGTGTTAATGAGCTAATTGTTGCCGCCTACGATCCTAACGATGGGCGAACGCCTTCGGGAAAAAATGGTCCGCGGGGCGATTATACTTTCAGTTCTGGTATCTGGCAGAGTGTATGGCTGGAGCCGGTTGATAAAACACACATTAAAAATATACGATTATTGCCTGATCTGGAAAATAACAGGTTGCAGATTACTGTTGATGCCTTGTCAGCAGAAGTATCCGCAGTGGCGCTCGATGGGAAAAAAATAGTTGCACAGGCTCAGGGTAGCGCAGGCAAAACTTTTTACCTGCCCATTGCGAACCCAAAGCTATGGTCGCCTGATAATCCTTTTTTATATGATTTAAAAATCACTTTGAAAGCCGGTAATGGAAAAATTATCGATGAAGTAAGCAGTTATTTTGGTATGCGCGATGTTAAACTTGGCAAGGTTTCGGGCGTGGTGCGCCCACTGCTAAATGGCAAGTTTGTGATGCAGGTGGGTTTACTTGATCAGGGCTACTGGCCAGATGGAATTTTAACCGCGCCAACAGATGAAGCACTTAAATCTGATATCGATTTTACGAAGAAAGCAGGCTTTAACCTCATCCGTAAGCACATGAAAACTGAGCCAAAACGGTTTTATTACTGGGCCGATAAAATGGGGATGTTGCTTTGGCAGGATATGCCTGCCATCTGGTACCAGCACGAAGATACCACAAAGGTGCGTACAGCTTTCCGCAAGGAGCTAAAGGCCATTATGGACGAACATTACAACTCACCATCCATTATTGCCTGGGTACCTTTTAACGAAAACTGGGGTGCTTTTGATGTACCGGAAATTACAGATTGGGTAAAAAAATACGATCCATCCAGACTGGTTAACGGAAATTCGGGCTTTAATAATAATCCGGGCTATCAAAAAGCGGCCGGCGATCCGGGTAATGGCGATTTTGTTGATACACATATTTATGTTGGTCCGTATGGTGCCTCTAAACCCGATAATAAGCGGGCAGCCTCATTGGGCGAATATGGTGGTGTTGGCCTTTTTGTAAGAGGGCATATGTGGCCGGTAGAGAATAATGCTTATGCCTACGAAGCAACCAGCGCAGCATTAACCGACAGATATGTTTTAATGATGAACCAGGTTGAGCAATTGATGAAATATAAAGGACTCAGTGTGGCAATTTATACCCAAACAACCGATGTTGAGCACGAAGTAAACGGATTACTGACCTATGACCGTGCAGTTGAAAAAATGGATGTTAAACAGGTAAGCGAAATCAATAAAATCGTTATTGCAGAGGGAGAAAAGTTAAATACTCCTGAGCATAAATGATCCACGTCATTTTATTTTGCTTCTATTAATATGAACTTTGTTGATGTACATATGTGGGATAGGTTTACGTTTGAATGAAATTTGAAAAAGATAGCGTTACTTCATTCCAGCATAAGATTACGTCAATTAAAAACTAATATTATGTTAGGTGATTTAAACAAAGGGGAAATGATTGCCCTCCTCGAAAATCAGGTAATCGGTAGGTTGGGTTGCTACAGCGATGGTGAAACTTATGTTGTACCTATCAATTACGTGTACCGCAACAATGCCATTTATGCCCATTCTGGCCCAGGGAAAAAGATAGATATGTTACGCCATAACAAAGAGGTGTGTTTTCAGGTAGACGAGATCAAAGATACCTTTAGTTGGAAGAGTGTGGTAGTATGGGGAACTTTTGAAGAACTCCAGGGAGAAGAAAGACAACAGGCTATGCAGGGAATCATTCACAGGATTATGCCGCTTACGTACAAGCCTTCACAGGAAGTTTCGCATGGCATTAGCAGCGGGGTGCACCAGCAGATTATTGTGTATAAGATTAATATTAAGGAAGGAACAGGAAGGTTTGAAGCGCACGACGAATTGTAATGGCAATTGTCGTGCGCTTATCTTATTATTGAGCTACCAGATAGTTCAATTCAGTAACCCCATTTGAAAACTGCTGCGTAGCCAACAGGTTCAGTTTTATCCTGTCTTTTATATCTTTAAACAGCGGAATGCCTTGCCCAAGTATAACCGGATTTACAAATAACCAATAGCCATCAATCAGGTTTTGCTGAATAAGCGAGTGGGTTGCTGTTGGGCTGCCAAAAAGCAAGATCTCTGTACCTTCCTGTTGTTTGATTTCATTGATTCGAACTGTAATATTATCGCTGATAATGGTTGTATCCGTTAAATCAGCCCCTTGCAAGGTTTCGGAAATAACGAGTTTATGTGCCTTTTTATACCAGGCCGAATGTTCAATGTCGTGTTTACTCGCATCGGGGCCATCTGCTGCAGTAGGCCAGTAACCTTCCATCATCTGGTAGGTTACCCGTCCATATAAGGCCGTATCAGTTCCGCCAATCCGCTTGCCTACATGGTCAAAAAGTTCTTCATCAACTTTAATCCAGTTCATTTCCCCGTTAGGGCCTGCAACAAAACCATCAAGTGATATATGCATAAAGGAAATTATTTTTCTCATTTTGGTGCTTATTTAAAGTAAATGTATGTTCTGTTTCTTTTAATCAAAAATAATACACCATATCCATGCAGATGGGGGTTATTTAAGACAAAATAAAGGCTTTACAGGTAATTTTTAAAAGAAACAATAAGTGTAAGTGAGCAAATTTACCATGGCCCAGGCAAAGTATATAAGAATCGGAAGAAATTTTGCTCAGATTTATAAAACGCAAACATTTGGCTCAGACCCAACCCAAAAAGTACAATTAAAATAAGTGAAAATTACACAATCGATTGTATGGTACTGCACAATCGATTGTGTGGTTTTTGAATAGATTTAGCCCTTATTCTGCTTCGATTTTTGCAGTTTATTTTATTTAGCTTCGGTCTTTTTGAAATAGAAAAGCGAACAATTTTATGCGAAAATTTACTTGTTTAATTTTATTATTAAGCCCTTTAGCCCTTTGGGCTCAATCTTTTGCACCCGTGCAGGAGCTGATTAAGCGAAGAACGCCCTGGTTATCTGGTCATGTTATTTTTAAACCCTTAAAAAGCAGTCAGCTTGACCGTTTTGAGATGAAGAGTGCAGGCGATAAATTGATTATTAGTGCTTCAGGGCCTAATGCCGCAGCAGTTGGCCTGAACTGGTATTTAAAATACTATTGCAATCGATCGATGTCGCACATGGGCGATAACTTATCGGCTGTATATCCAACTCCGAAAGTGAAGGAGCTGGTGCGGGTTGAGGCTCCGGCTAAATACCGTTACGCTTTAAATTACTGCACCTACAACTATACCATGAGCTTTTACGATTGGAAAGATTGGGAACACGAGCTGGATTGGATGGCTTTAAATGGCGTTAACCTGATGCTTACCGTGAACGGTATGGAATCGGTATGGCAAAAAACTTTGCAGCAGATTGGCTATTCTGAAAAGGAAATTAATGATTTTCTGGTCGGACCAGCATATACTGCCTGGTGGTTAATGGGAAATATACAGGGATGGGGAGGACCGATGCCACAGAGCCAGATCGATGGCCGCAAAGCATTGCAACAAAAAATGATTGCCAGGATGAAAGCACTGGGGATATCGCCTGTGCTGCAAGGCTTTTACGGAATGGTGCCAAGCTCTTTGAAAGATAAAAGTAAGGCAGAAATTATTGACCAGAAAACATGGGGCGCATTTAAGCGGCCGGATATTCTGGTTCCGGGCCGTGATGATTTTTCAAGAATAGCAGCGATATATTATAGCGAAGTGCGTAAAGCCTACGGAAACGATATTCGCTTTTTTGCAGGAGATCCTTTTCACGAAGGAGGTATTACCGAGGGTATTGATTTAAAAGCTGCCGGAAAATCTATCCAGCAGGAAATGCAAAAGAGTTTCCCCGGATCAACCTGGGTGCTGCAGGGCTGGCAGGATAATCCAAAGCAGCAAATGCTCGAAGGACTTGATAAATCGCACATACTGGTGCAGGAGCTGTTTGGCGAGTTTACCAATAACTGGGAAAAAAGAAAAGGCTATGATGGTACACCATTTATATGGAGTGTTGTGAATAATTTTGGCGAAAGGCCAGGTTTATACGGCAAATTACAACGGTTTGCGGATGAGGTGGATCGGATACGCAAAGGCCCATATCAGAATGTTTTATCTGGTGTAGGAATTATGCCCGAGGGGCTTGATAATAACCCTCCGGTGTACGATCTGATGCTTGAATTGGGCTGGCGTAATGAACATGTGGAAGTTAAAGATTGGTTGGTTGGCTACGCTAAGTATCGCTATGGAAAATCGGATGCACACATTAACAAGGCCTGGCAGGGTTTTCTGGAAACCATTTATGAAAGTATCCCGGGTTATCAGGAAGGAGCAAGCGAATCGGTTTTCTGCATTCGCCCTGCACTGGATACAAAGCCTGTTTCGCACTGGGGTACCCGGGTTAGGACCTATGATCTGACCAAGTTTAAACAAGCTGTGCTCGAATTCGCTAAAGCAGCACCAGCATTCAAAAATGCTGATACCTATCAGATTGATCTGATTAATATGTTAAGGCAGGTGCTTGCCAACGATGGCGAACAGGTTTTTCAGGAAATGGTTAAGGCTTACCATGAAAAAAATGTCGAACAGTTTAACCAGTATTCTGCACAATTTCGGGAGATGATCCGTTTAACAGACGACCTGCTTAGCGCTCATCCGTATTACCAGCTGAACACCTATAAGGCTCAGGCTTTAAAGCTTGGGAAAACAGCTGCGGAGAAAAAAGAAAACATCCGCAATGCCATGATGCTGATTACCTATTGGGGAGAAAACAATCCGGCGGAAGATAACCTGCATGATTATGCGTATAAGGAGTGGGGCGGCCTGATGAAAGATTATTACCTGGCGAGGTGGGAGCTATACATCAATTATTTACAGCATGACCTTAAAGGCGAAAAAATGCAGGCTCCCGACTTTTTTAGCTGGGAGCGTGCATGGGTTGAGCAAAATATGGAGCTAAAAGCACAAAAAGGGGTTAAGCCTTTATTTCAGGTCGTTGCTGAAATTCTAAAATCGAAAACAATTGCTCAATAATCCGGTAAGATTTATCCTTAATCATATTCCTGTTGTCTAAAATGGCAACAGGAATATTGTACCTTTTTAGCTGATCAATCTGCTCTGAAGGTAATTTAGGTTTATTCAGCGCAATAAGAATACCATCTACCCTTAAATTCATCATATTTTCGAGTATTTTTCTTTCCTGCTCAGGTTTATTAAAGGATTGGCCAAAAATTACATTGTAATTTTTATTGTTAGAATAACGTTCAATAGTACTCAGTACGGCACAATGAAGCGGTTCAGCGATATCTGGCAACACCACACCAATTGTAGAAGTTTTTCCCTGCTTCAGAAATATGGCATTTTGATTGGGATGATAATTCAGTTCGGCTGCAATTTTATTTACCCGCATAGTGGTAACCAAACCTATGCTCGGATGTCCTCTGAGCGCTCTGGATACGGTTGAAGGGTCAATTTTTAGTCGTCTGGCTATATCTTTGATTGTAGGGATTTTTTCCATTGTTTTAGGCTGTTGGTATTAAAAATTGAGCTCACGATTTTTAAGGTAGAATGGGTATCCTGACCGCTGGTTTGTTTCCAGGTATTAAAATCAGTAATTGGATTACTATTGGTGCTATTCCAGATCCATTGGGGTTTTTCGCTGCTAAAGTATTGGTTGTAGTCAATAATATTATGGCTTCCGCTTGAGGTGTATTTGTGGATCAGCACATCCTTAGCTGCGGCGTAAATACGGTTATACTTAATAACATTGCTGTCGCAGTGCTCGGTTAGTCTGATTTCTCCTTCAATCTCTCCGAAGGCACCTAAAACACGATTGTTCTCTACCAGGGTATTGTTTATCACCGAACAGTTTCTAGTTCCCGAAATGGTATAATTCAGGTAATCGCCCATATAAATACCCGTGCGGTAACAGTGGTAAACCAGGTTGTTCCTCACCATTGTAGTTTTGGTCGGATAGATATTGCTTTCGCTTATCAATCCTATTCCACGGTCACTTTCATAAACAATGTTTCTTTCGATGAGCGTATTGGCACCTCCGCAAACATAAATAGAAATGGCACCATAACGGTCAGGACCCCAGGTTTCAGGTGTTTGGGTCATGGTGTTGTGGTGAAAAATATTATCACTAATCACGCCATTTCGGGCATAATTGCTTGCTACAACGCCACGCGGATTAAGGCCGTCGCCACCAGCTACAATGATACCGATGTTCTCGGTATCGTAAACTTTATTGTGCTTGAAAACGAAGCCATCTACGTTGCCGGCAAGCGTTACATTTTCGCTTGTTCCGGTTTGGGTATCATGAACCGTACAGTCAGTAATTGATAAGTTTACTATTGGTGTTTTACCTGTTCCAATAACCAGTATGGCATGTCCGCTTCGGCCCTGGGCCAGTGTAGTGGTGTTTTTGATGTTGTAAATATTACAGTTTTTAATAGCAATATCACGCCCGCTGCCACTAATTGAAATGCCCTGAGGGTCAGTGTTAACTTTGTTGCTATGCAGGTTGCAAATATCAAATCCATCGATGGTAATCCAGCTCGTATTAATCAGGGTAATAAGTGCCTGCCAGCCGGTAACATCGATGCTGCTGCCATCAATAATTGCTTTTTCTTTAGGGTAACTTTTAAGGCTGATCGGTTTGCCGGGCTCACCAGACCTTGGGAATTTTATTTCCTGGTAATATCTCCCGCCTCTAACAATTACCTGGTCTCCGGGTTGCGCTTTAATTAAAGCAGCATAAATGGTTTTAAATGGTGTACGAATGCTCCCCGTATTGGTATCAGCACCGTTTGTAGCAACATAATATTGATGGGATGTTGATTTGCTTTGAAAGGGATTGGCTAAAGTATTGGTAGCGCAAACCAAATGCTGCGCTACCAATAAAAGGCCTAAAAAACAGTGGAATTTCATGTAATGTTGAATCTAGGTCCTTAAAAAATTATTCTGAAACGATCTTTCTGATCCTGTTATTGTTTTTATCCAACACATACACCGTTCCATTTTTGTCTACAGCAACTCCGCCAGGTGCACTGAAAGAAGCCTGCGTTCCAAATCCGTCTGTATATCCTGCAACATTACTTCCTGCAAAGGTGCTCACCTGATAAGTTAAAGCCTGGATGAAGCGGATACTTTGATCGGGATTACTGGTGCTTCCGCCCCCGGTTCCGTTACCGGCAAGGTAAATATTGTCATTACTATCAATAGCAATACCCCATGGATAGGCAAATTGTGCTGCACCGGCAGCTCCGTTTACATAACCTACTTTATCCTGCTGACCGGCAACAACGCTTCCCTGCCAGGTACCCGCATTAAATTTTCTAACCAGCTGATCGCCATGCGCAGATACGAATAAATTACCTGTTTTATCAAATTTAATCCCCGCAGGATAATTAAGGTCAGAAACGACCGCTTTAGAGCTACCCTGAGCATCGATTTGGTAGATGCTACCCGGACTGGCACAGCTGCCGTAAAATAATTTACCGCTGCTGGTATCAAAAGCAATGCTCCAGGGTTCCTGACTGGCAAAACCTAATGTTTTAGCTTGTCCATCAGGGCTAATCATTCTAATATCCCAGTTACCGGGGTCTGCGGAGTATATGTTTCCGCTGCCATCAATAGCGAGGTCATAAGGCAATGAAAAATTTGCTGCGGTGCCCTTACCATCTGCGTAACCCGAAATGGCCGGGTTACCTGCCAGGGTAGTTACATTTCCTACCGGATCAATTTTACGGATACAGTGGTTACCTGGATCGGCAACATAAACATTAAGCTGATTATCGACCACGATGCCGCAGCTTCTGTACCAGTTTTGGCCTGAGAAATTAAATGAGGCATCTGTACCTTTTCCGTTGGCAAAAGCGGCGTTACCAGAGCCTGCGAGCGTGGTTACTGTTCGTGTATATTCATAGTTGAATATGCTTCCGCTCAAAACTTCCTGGTTTTCAATCTTCACTTTTATGGGGCCTGATTTTGATTTTTTGGGCACCACAACCATAATTTGTGTAGCGCTGGCCCCAATTACTTTAAGCGGAAGGTCATTTAAAACCACTGAGATTTTAGAAAGATCAGTAGTGAAATTAGTTCCTGTAATGAGCACTTCGGTACCTCCACCACCTTTTTTGGGTATAAAATCTGCAATGGTAACTGGCGAGGCAGGGTCGTAGTTGCCTGTTTTATCTTTTTTGCAACCTGCTAAAAGCAGGAGTATGCAGCCCAAAAGGTAAGGGCCTGCAATAATTATATGAATGAATTTTTTCATGGAATCTTTTTTTAATACATCATGATACCTGTGTTACCAGCCTGGATTTTGTACCAAAGCCCGGTCACGGTCAAGCTGGTATTGAGAAATTGGAAAGAGGTACATTTTATTTTCCCAGGCCCTTTTTTGAAACAAAGTGCGTTTGTAAAAAGGCGTAAACGCAAATCCTTGTCCGCCATCATCTTCATTCACATTCATGGTATAAATGGTTTGATTTTCCGGGGCACCGAGTAGAAGTCTTCTGATAAGTGTATAATACCGGTCGCCTTCAAAACAAAGCTCTACTTGTCTTTCTCTTAAGATATACTTCCTCATGAGTTCTTTGTTGCCTACAGCAGCAGGGTATGCCGTTTCAATACCAGGTAAACCTGCTCTGGTTCTAACGAGGTTTAGCGTTTGTACAATCTCAGGATTAGATGGATCATATTCATTTAAAGCCTCTGCATAATTAAGCAGAATTTCGGCATAACGCAGAATAATAAAAGGCCTGTAATTGGTTACATCCTGTCTGATATTATCAGCAGGGCTTACATTTTTAAGAAAATTATAGCCGGTAATGTTATTGGTTATTCCGGTGGCTTTGGCTCCGGCTTTACCCGAATAATAAAACTCTATGCGGCCTGTGCCATCAATGTTGCCTGCAGATGAATAATAATTTTTATCATCAACTGTTGGGGCTGGCAATACCGGACGGCCATTGTACTGGATATAAGCGTAAAAACGTGGTTCCCTGTTGGCATACATGTTCCATTGCCCTTTTTTATGCCCCCAGCTTTGATCGCCATTATTTTCTGCAAAGCCGGTTTCCTTATACTGCGATTGCGGATCGTCGATAGTGCGGCCGTTATTCATGCAAAAGGCATCCACAACATTTTGAGTTGCATTGTAAAGATTAATCCCGCCAGGGTTAGGCGAAGAGGCTTTGGTGTAACCCCAATAGTTCCATGAATTTCTGGAGAAAAGAATCTCTCTGTTCCAGTTGGCCAGAAACAGGTCGCGAACCGAGTAATAAGGATCAAACTTGCTGCCGCCATTATCCAGATTGGTAAATAATTGAAAGGCGTTCAGGTTCATTACTGCTTTTGCAGCATCTGCAGCAATTTTCCATTTGTTGGCATCATATGCGCTTGGAGCCAGGGCAGTTCCATCCTGATTCTTTAATGAAGCAAATGCAGGGTTTCCATTCCAAAGCGGACTTGCAGCCCAAAGTGCAAGTTGTGATTTAACAGCCAGACAAGTTCCTTTTGAAGGGCGGCCATAATCACTTGATGAAGCCCAGTTTACGGGTAAATTAGCCGCAGCTTCATCCATTAACTGATTTACATAATCTTTACACTGATCAAAAGTATTTCTTGGATACTTATTGAAATCGTCATTTAAAGCAAGAGAACTGGTTAATTTAACCACCGGACCGTATTGCTTAATCAATTGCCAGTAAAACCAGCCCCTTAAGAATTTCGATTCTGCTTTGTATTGCGTTTTTAAAGCGGTACTGAGTTGCGATTCAGGTACTTTGTCAACATTGGCCTCGAAAATAAACGACGAGCGGATACCGGTATAATAATTATCCCAATGATCATAATAGGCGTTTACAGAGCTCCAGTTTCCGGCAACCATTTGCCTTACGTTGGTGCTGGGGATAGATACAGAGGCCTCATCGCTTATGCCAACATGCGGATAATCGATTTCTAAAACAGCGCCATAAATGTTGTATAAATAAGATTCTGCATTTGCCCGGTTGCTCCAGAGGATTTCTGAAGTGAGCAGGTTATCTGGTTTTTCATCCAGGTGTTTGCATGCGGATAGGGTGCATGTTAAAAACAATGATCCTGCTGCGATAATGAATACATATATACTTTTCATCATAATATTTTTTAATATTAAAAATTGATCGATACTGCTGGTTAAAGCGATACTTTCAGCCCCAATGCGAAGGTTCTCAGCGGTGGATAGCCAGCCGCGTTGGCTCCAAGCTCCGGATCCCATAATTTAAATTTGGAGAAGGTGAGTAAATTCTGCCCTGAGAGGTAAAAATATACCGACTTAATTGCCGCCTTTTTTAGCAAATTATCAGAAATTCTGTATCCTAAAGTTGCCTGTTTTAAGCGCACGAAACTGCCGTCTTTTGACCACCAGGTGCTGGGCTGATAGTTATTGCTGTTTTGATTCGCAATGCCCAGCCTTGGATAATAAGCATCCTGACGGGGATTATCAACAGTCCACCTGTCTTCCAGACTGGCCAGCATGCCTGAGGGATATTGCCCCATGCCCGTGAAAGGCACGATCCCGGCACCCTGTGCACCGTCGCCGGTTACAGCCGAACCATTGGCCATAAAAGTTACATTGGCAATGCCCTGGAAGAAAAGTGAAAGGTCTACGCCTTTATAACCTACCGTAAAACCTGCACCGTATAGAATGGTTGGAACATCTGATTTACCAGTGTATACCTTGTCAAAGCTGTTAATCACCCCATCGCCATTTACGTCTTTGTACTTGATGTCGCCCGGTTTTGGGGTAGCACCGAACTGGCTTGCGCTTTTGGCAATTTGTTCTGTTGAGGTAAATAGCCCTTCAGCAATATACATCAGGTTATCGCCTAGTTTTTGTCCGGTGGCCTGCTGATACGGATATTGCTGTCTGGGTTCGTCTTTTTCTACAATTTTATTGTTGTTATAGGTGAAATTTCCATATAAACGAAGCGATACGTTACCCATTTTCTCGGTATATTCCATGTTGGCATCAACCCCCTGGTTGTTCATTTCGCCCAAATTGGCGAATACCGTTCCGGTAACACCCAGTATGCCTGAAAGCGAACTCCGGGCAATGAGAATGTTTTTTCTTCTTTCTTTATACAGATCGACAGTGATATTCAGTTTGTTAAGCAAACCTATTTCTATACCTAAGTTGTCTTTGGTAGCTTTTTCCCAGGTCAGGTTTTCTACACCAAAAACACTTTCGGTAACACCGTTAAAAATGGTACCGTTAAAACCTAAACCTATCGATCTGCCTGGTCCGTACTGGCTCAGGTAAGGAAACCTTTTTAAACCATTATTAATTCCAATCTGATCATTTCCTACAATGCCATGTGAACCTCTGATTTTTAACAGGTTAAACGTAGCAGATAAGTTTTTGAAAAACGGCTCTTTCGAAATTACCCAGCCCCCGGAAACTGAAGGGAAAAAACCAAACCTTTTACCGGGCTCAAAGTTTTCAGATCCGGTATAACCTGCATCAAATTCGATCATATAACGATCTGCATAATCATAAGTGGCTCTTACTGCCATGCCCTGGTTTTTGTAGGGGATAGATGAAATTACATCTCCGGCCGAGCTTACCACTCTTGAGCGCATGTTGTATAAAAATAAGCCTCCAACATGATGATTGCCGAACCTGCGGTCATATGTAACATTGGTTTCCAGGTACATCTTTTTCTCTGCGGCTGAGGATTGTGAGTAACCCAAAAACTGTTCTCCAACCCTCGATTGGCTCAGGATCAGGTTGCCATCAGCGTCTCTTCCGCTGGCTAAGAAAAGGTTGTTTCTACCCGTTCTTCTGTTGTCGTTTTCACTGTAAGAATCAAAAGAGAACCTGGCCATTGCACTTAGTCCCGGTGTTAGTTTATCTAATTTCTGATTGATAGAGAAAATAGATTGTATGGTTGGTCTGAACTCTGTTGCATAGCCCGAATTTTGGATTTCATTGAGAGGGTTGCTTCCTCCGTTGTTAAACGGGCCAGCCCATGAACCATCCGGATATTGTATTGGAAAGGCAATAGGAGGGGTTAAGTAGGCATTGTACCAGATTTTACTGGCTGATAAACCCGGATATCTGCTGCTTACCAGCATGGCATCAAGGTTCATTGATAACAGGGTAGTGGCACTCAGGTCGATATCCAGGTTAGTTCGGAAATCGTACCTTTTAAAGTTTAAATTGGGGTTGTAGTCATTTTGTTTAGTCACCTTGTAGCTCCCGTCCTGATTGTAAAAAGAGGCCGAAACGTAATACCTTACGCTTTGAGAGCCTCCGCTAACATTTAAATTGGAGTTGAAACCTGGTGCCCAGTCTTTATAAGTTGATTTGATCCAGTCTACATTAGGGTAGAGGTAAGGATCCAATCCGCTAGCGGTTTTTTGAATAATTTCTTCCGAATATACGGCCTGGTTGCCATCATTAATATTGGCTTCATTGTATAATCTCATCCATGAAACACCATCGAGCATTTTTGGTGTTTTAGTAAGGCCGGATATAGAGGCTTCCGTTTTGATCGAAATCAGCGGTTTACCTGCAGTTCCCCGTTTGGTTGTGATGATCAAAACACCGTTCGCTCCTCTGGCACCATATACTGCGGTGGCCGATGCATCTTTAAGCAGGGAAATGCTTTGTATGTCTTCCGGATCAATATTGTTGTAAGATCCGCCGAAAGAACTATTCACATCATCGCGCTGTACACCATCAATAATGATTAAGGGTTCGGTATTACCGGTAAAGGTACCAATACCCCTGATGGTGAAAGAGGCGTTATCGTAGCCCGGTTCGCCGCTTCTTTGCATGGAGATAATACCGGCTACTTTACCTGCTAAAGAATTGGAAAGCGAGCGGTTAGGGGTTTGCATATCAGCCATGTTAATGGTGCTGACTGCTCCGGTGATGGTTACCTTTTTTTGTTTACCATAACCTACTACAACCACATCATCAAGGGTTTTATCTTCTTCTGTCATGCTGATCGTCATGTCGGTCTGATCTCCTACAAGCACTTCTTTAGCCACAAAGCCCATCAGGCGAACCACGAGCACATCGTTTTTATCTGCCTTGATTTTAAAGTTTCCATCCGCATCGGTGGAGGTTGCTTTTTTAGTGCCTTTAATGGTTACCGTTGCTCCCGGAATCGGGCTTCCTTTTGCATCGGTTACTTTACCGTGGATTTCCTGATCGCTGAAAATGCTGCTCAGTTTATCCAGGGCTTTATCCAGAATGGAACTTTCTTTTGGTTTGATTAAAATGGTATTGCCATCAATGAGATAGGTTAGGGGGAGGTTGTGCAGGATTTTTTTTACTGCGGTTTCCAGTTCTTCATTTTCAATGGTGACGGAAATGGGGTTGATCCCTTCAAGCACATTTCTGTCGAAGAGAAAATTATATCCACTTTGATTGTGGATTTTTTCTAAAGCACGCTTTAATGATACCCGCTGTTCATTAAGCGTTATGCGCTGCCCGAAGGTAGCCGCACTTACCTGCATTAGCGTGAAAAAGAGCACGATGGTGGTTAGGCGCATAATCATCCATATTTTACGGATATAACAGTTCGTTATACCGGTTTTACTGGCATAAAATCTATACATTTCTTATATTTGGTTTGTGCAGTGGCCCTTCAGGTCTAATTGTTTGGCAGCTGCAGGTTTTGGTTAGTAATTTTTATTAACTGAATGCCAGGTAATTATCGGGGGTGTTTGCAGCACCCCTGGTGATTTGGCATCATGGCGAAGTAATTATTCCATCACAATCACCCTCCTTCCTTCAATTTTAAAATGTACGCCGCCGATGGTTTCTATCCATTTCAGTACTTCTGAAAGTTTACTTTTTCTGGATACCAGCCCATCCAGAAGTGGAGTTTTACCTGTTTTTAAGCCGGGCGCATAAACAACCTCCACATTGTACCATATTGCAACCTTACGCATGGCCGAGCTCAAATCTTCTCCATCGAAAATGAAGTTGTCGTTTTTCCAGCCCAATACTTCTTCGGTATTTACCTGAAGTAAGTTTACAGTACCTGCTGCATTAATTGAGGCTTGCTGGCTGGGTCTTAGCAAAACGAATTTGCTATCCTTCAGATTTTTGGAGCTTCGAACCTGCATGCTCCCTTCTACGAGTGTAGTTTTCGTAGTGGGTTCGTCAGCATAGCTATTGATATTAAATGAGGTTCCGAGGTCTTCAGCCAACTGCCCGGCTGTAATTACGCGGAAAGGTTGTTTCGCATCATGTCTAACCTGAAAATAAGCCTCTCCGGATAGTTCTACCCGGCGTTCTTTCAGGCCGGCAAAATTGGAAAGAAATTTTAAGGAAGAGGCCGCATTTAACCAGACTTTAGTTCCATCTGAGAGTGTAATCTGGTATTGTCCACCATTGGGAGTAGATACGACCAGTTGCTGTGCTGTTTCTCCCGAAGGGCTAACGCCACTGATAGTTGTTCCATCATTATATTCAAGACCAGATGCATCAACCACAACACCGCCTTTCAGATTTTTTAAGTCAAACTGTTTGCCATTTGCTAAGGTAACCGTTGCTTTATTGCTACCTGGACCAATGTCATGCGCAGCTAAATTGCTGGCGGCATGCTCTTTTTGGAAGTAAATAAATAAACCCGCACTTAAAATCAGCAGTAACGATGCTGCAATTAACAGGCCTTGACTTAGCGTTCTGGTTCTTGTTTTCGTAGGGAGGGTAGTAGTCATCTGCTTAATAATAAGCAGATCTTCAAGTAATTCCTGTTCGCTTAAACCCAGTGGAAGGTCTTTATTCCATTGCGCATACCAACTTTCTAAGAAGGCAATTTCTTCGGGCGTACAATTGCCAGCCTGTTTCTTTTGTAAAAGCTTTTCTATATCTTCTTTTTGCATTATTCTTTACCAGGGAAGGAGCGTACCTTCCGCATTCAAAGCATAAAGACGAAGTAGAATAGCCTTGGGGGTAAAGAAATTTAAAAAAAAATTGGTGGATGGATTGACATCATGGTACCCAGTTTAACACGCAATACTTTTAATGCATTATTTACGGTACTTTTTACCGTCTGTTCAGAAAGATTAAGCGCTTTGGCAATTTCCTGATGACTGAGGAAATGTTTCCTGCTCATTTCAAATATCTGGCGGGTACGTGGTGGCAGGCTGGCAATCTCCTGATCAATAATAGCCCTTAGCTGGTTTTGCCTGGCCAAATAATCGGTAGTAACTAATCCATGTTCAGCAAAATGCTGGATGGATTGCACGTAAGATTTTTCCAGCTTCTGTTTGGCAAGGAGATCAAAAATTCTGTTTCTTACAGCAGCATAAAGATAGCCCGAAAGGGTAGTTTTAAAAATAATCTCGCTGCGTTTAATCCACAAGATGGTGAAAAGCTCATGAATAAGATCCCGGCATTCTTCTCTTAACTGAAGACGTTTAAAAGCATGAATGTATAAACAAGCATGATAGCGGTGGTAAATTTCAGCGTACGCCCGTTCATCACCCGATTGGAGTAATTCGGCTAATTCATGATCATGATAGTGTTTATAGGGCATTTTGTTTGAATGTACTAACATACAGAAATAATATGTACCAACAAAAAGATTTAAAGCATGGTCTGCTGTTCAGATTTTTTGCCCGACACAAATAGATAGGGCCAGGATTGCTGTGTATATAATCCGGTTCTTACCAAAATACCTTTGTTTTTCGGGATAATTATTTATTCGCTGGCATTGTACAGGCCTAATTTCTCTGCCAATATAGAGGCTTACTTCAACTATAGCAATGAAAACAGATGATTCTCTGGAGTATAATTTTTATCCTGATGTGTATTGCGGTGAGCATTGCAGTTGAGGCATACCTTAATCGCAATAAATAACATTTCTTTCGGGATAATAACCAACTCTGGCTGTGTTTTTTTTTGTAATCGAATTTATTATTTACTCCATTTAGATGGTTGTATTTTCCTAAGGCTGATGAAGTTCTGTAAGGAGCCTTTTTTAGGTAGAAAATAGTCGTTATTGGGCTTTAAATTGTGCAAAAATAAAATCTTTCTCTTTTCCAATACGTTACCTCTGGCGGGTTTGCGGATGTTTAAGAAGATGGTAATTTTGCCCTATGAGGGTTACGGTAGTTGCTATTTTAGAGACAGATTTCAAACAAGATCCGGCTTTGGCTAAGATTATGAACAGCAGGTTGCTCAGGGTAGCAAAAGAACTGCAAGACATACACTTAGTGGGCTTACAAGGAAGAAGATCTGTGGTACATAGCCTTACCATTCAGCTAAGTTATAACCAGAAATATAAGATCCGTTACCGGATCATGAATGAAGTACCACCAACCGTAGCCTGCCTGGTGGCAGAAAGCTGTAGTCGCCTGGGCTACATACCCAACAGGAGCGTGCTACGGGAGCAGAGCAGCATGCCAGGCTAAAGAAGATTAACGCATGCAAAACCAGTTAATAGGGATGGTATTATTCAACCACAAATAATTGCGTACGCAAAGCAGCTAGTTAATTGTGCAACATAACAAGTAGTTAGCACTGACTTTGTCTGATTTATAAGCAGTACACAAGGCCTAAATGTGGCTTAAGGTGCTGCCAAGCAAAAAAAAATGCCGGTTTTTAGGAAAACAACATTCTATTTAATTAGATTTGAAGTGTATCCTAAAAAATACTACCCTTTTAGAGGGGAATGTTAAATCCCACAATCAATGACCCGGCTTATCCTTTTATTTGTAATTTTTTTTTATACGATCTCTACTGCTAATGCTCAGGAAAGCTTTATCGGTGATATCAACTACCAGTTATTAGAGAAATACGTTGATCTGGCCCTTAAAAATTACCCCAAGCGTAAAATGTATAAAGCCAGCGAACTTAGCGCCAAGGCTAAAATCGGAGTGGCAAAAGCAACCTATCTGGATGCATTTACGGCTTCTTATAATTACAGTCCTAACAATGCGGCCAGATACAATACCGCAAATCCTTATACCCTGAACGGCATACAATTTGGGATTTATTTTAACATTGGCATTTTGTTTCGCACACCGGCATTGGTAAGGCAGGCCAAAGAAGAACACAATGAGAAATTTTATCAAGCCCAGGAATATGATATCCTGCTCAAGTCTGAAGTTAAAAAAACGTATTACGAATACCTCCGCGAGAGTGCCGATTTGCGGGTAAAAGCACAAACTTATATCGACAATAAAGCCGCAAGCGATGGCCTTCGATATAAGTTCGAAAAAGGAGAGGTGAGCCTGGATGATTACACCAAAGCCAAAACCTTAACTTCCTATGCTAATTCTGAAAGGCTGCTTGCAGAGCTTAATCTCTTAAAAGCTAAGGAAGAGTTGGAAGCGCTGATTGGTGAAGAATTAAAAAACGTGAAATAAGACAAAATGAACATACAGAAATCCTTAGATACAGTAATCAGATACAGGTGGATTATCATCGCGATCTTCATTTTGACGATAGTTGTTAGCTTTTTTGTCTTGAGAAACCTGCCAAAAGATTATAAATCTGAAGCCAAACTCTCAACCGGTTTGCTCGATCCATCGAGGCAGCTGGCGCCCGATCGTGCCAGTTATACCGGACCAGATATCATCATTAAGCTTAATCAGCAGTTTTCTACGATTATGGACATCATGCGCATGCCCAAGAATATCAGTTTGCTGTCTTACCGCCTGATTTTGCACGATCTGAAAGATGAAAAAAGTACATTTAAACCATGGAGTGCTGAGCTGAAAGCCCTTACCGATGCACAGCGGCAGGAATCGATTGCACAGTTTGAAGATCGGTTAAATAAAAAACAGGTACTTACACCGCTTGACAATGGTAAAATAAAGCTCTACCAGCTGGTTACTTCAATGGGCTATGATGAAAAAAGCCTCAATAAGAAACTGGATATTAACCACGAGCAAAACAGCGATTTTATTTCGGTAGCCTATACTTCTAACAATACGCTGCTTTCGGTTTTCGTTGTGAATACCCTTTCCAGAGATTTCATTAACAACTATAGTCTGGAGCAGATCCTGAACAAAAATACAGCCATTGTAGTGCTCGATTCGCTCTTGAAAAAGAAAGAAGCTGTAATGAACGAGCGGATAAAGCAGTTAAAAGACTATAAAATCCGTAACGGTGTGCTCAATCTCGATAAGCAATCGCAAATTGTTTATCAGCAAATTACCGATAACGAGAACAAGCGGAATCAGGCCCTGATTGACAGACAGGCAGCGCAAGCCGCATTAAAAAGTGTAAATGATAAACTGGCGAGCAGAACCAGCGATAAATATCTCGGTGCAGAAGTAATTGAGGATAACCGTGCCATTATTAACTTAAAAAATAAAGTTCAGGCGGCGGAAGATAATTATTTGCGTAATGGTTATAAGCCTGCTGATAAAAAAACGGTAGATTCATTACAGGTATTGCTGAGTTCAAGATTAGTTCAGTCTAACGATCAGTATGTTAGTGATCCGCTTATTGCCAAACAAAGTCTTGTTCAGCGCCGTATCTCACTGGGCATTGAAGTGGAAAGAGCTACCGCCGGGATAAACGATATTGATAAGGAACTGGCCAAGCTGAACGCTAAATTTACCGGAATGGTGCCTTTTGATGCAGGCGTATCAGACTACGAACGCAATGCTGATGTAGCCACAAAAGAATACCTCGAAATTTTAGCGCGTTATAACCAAACCAGTCTCGATAAAAATGTCAGTTTGCGCCTGCAACTCGTTCAGGAGGGGATACCCACACTTCCCGAATCATCAAAAAAACTGATATACATGGCGCTGAGTGCGATTGCCAGTTTTGCAATTTGCTTTTGTACCATATTTCTGATCTCTGTTTTAGATCATTCGGTTAATAACGGAGCAGAATTAAAGTCTGAACTGAATGCAAAGCTTATCGGTGAACTGGATTTTATCAGGGCGGGTAACGACAATATCGCTCAAATTTGGTCAGGGCAGCAGCCTGAAAGTGAATATGCTGTTTTTAGGAATCAGCTAAGGGCATTGCGTTTCGAGCTTGATAACCAACTTTTTGACCACAATGAGAAAGTATTGGGCTTAACAGGTTTTGGTGCTTCAGGATCGCAGTCATTTACCGTATTAAATTTAGCCTATGCCTTTGCGCAACTGAATAAAAAAGTCTTATTGATTGGAAATCAGGAGGTGGTATCAGCTTTGCAAAAGTTGAAGGTGCCTGTAAATCAATCCTTAAAAGCAGTATTACAGGCTGCGGATATTGCTGAAAATAAGCCTTTTACTTTCGTTAGTAACGATCTGAACGGGCAATCACTACTGGAAATAAAAGACCGCGAAGGACTTTCATCAATTTTTACTGCGATTAAAGATCGCTTCGATTTAATTATTGTGGCACTTGATTCTCTGGAAGACGATGTGGATAATCGCGAATGGATGTCGTTTATAGGATTGTACGCAGCAATTTTTGTAGCAGGATCTGCATTGCACGATAAGCAGAAAAAAGCGCTTGCCACATTAAACGGAGATGAAAATTTTGCGGGCTGGATCGTTACCTCGGTGAAACAAAAATAGTCAGCAGTTATGCTTGAAAAGTTAAATGCATATATCGTTGACCACAAGAAAAAGATTGTTTTTTTTATAGTCTCCCTATGCCTTTCGGTTCTGGTGGCTGGTTCTACTTATTCATTTGGGGTTTTAGGGCCGTTACTGGTATTGGCTTTCGCTGCACTGGGTACATTTTTGATTGCACTTTTCCATAATCCACGTACCGGCTTTTGGGTATATTTAACCTATTGCTTTATCCTCGGCTTTTTAGTCAAGTCTTTTTTAAATATACCTGTTGGTCTTGCACTTGATGGGATATTGGTGCTTACCTGGCTAAGCATGCTGGTTAACATGAAGAAATTTAACTGGGATAAACTTAAAAATGAGCATGTTATCATTTCGTTTGTTTGGTTTGTGATCAGTTTTTTACAGCTCTTAAATCCTTACGGTGGTAGTGTTACCGCATGGTTTAACGAGTTAAGGTTTGCAGCCTTAAGCTGGCTGCTCGTTGCGCCATTTGTATTTCTGTTGTTTAACCGAATGGCCGATTTAAACAGGTTTATCCTGGCAGTGTTACTGCTTTCGTTTGTGGCTACTTTATATGGTATGAAGCAGCTTTATCTCGGGCTTTCAGCGGGAGAACAAACCTGGTTAAACGCGGGTAATGCAGGTACACACATTATTAACGGTAAACTCAGGGTATTTTCGATGTATTCTGATGCAGGGCAATTTGGTGCTTCGCAAGCAATTATGGCCGTTATTGCTTTAACACTGGCTACAGGGCCCTTCGGCTTCGCTAAAAAAGTAATTTTTGCCCTTTTTGCATTGGTTTTCTTGTATGGTATGGCCATATCTGGTACCAGGGGTGCCTTGTTTGCTTTGGCCGCAGGACTTTTTGCTGCACTTTTTTTAAACAAAAATTTCAAAGTATTAATTGTAGGCATAGTATTTTGTGCAGCAGGTTTTGGCATATTAAAGTATACGACTATTGGCGATCACATCTTCCAGGTTAACCGGTTACGGAGCGCACTCGATCCAAAAGATGCATCATTAGGCGTTAGATTGGATAATCAGCATAAATTGAAAAGCTTGCTCGATGATCTGCCTTTTGGCGCTGGATTGGGCATGAGTGGGATGAATGGTACCACTTATAATTCGGATCGGCCCATAGCCAATATCCCGCCTGATAGTTACTGGGTAAAAGTTTGGGTAATGTATGGCGTGGTAGGACTGGTAATCTGGTTTGCGCTTACCAGTTACATTATCGGAAAATGTAGCGGAATTGCCTGGAAAATCCGCGATCCGAAGCTGAGGGTAAAAATGATTGCCCTTACTGCCGGCACAGTGGCTTGTTTTATTTGCAGTTACGGTAATGAAGTGATGAATGGGATGCCTTCATCAGTAATGATGTTTATGTCGTGGTCGTTCATTTTCATCGCGCCGGCGCTTGATCAACAGCTATTAGAAGGAGGAGTGGATGGCGCTGATATATAATATGATACACCTGCTTTTGTGGGTTTTGGCAGTTTACCTTTCATTCAATTGCCTGTATCTGGCTTTTTTTGCACTTGCCGGACTTTTTCCTTTAAAACCTGCGCCAAAAACAGCCGCTACTTATAAAAAAATAGCCGTGCTGTTTCCTACCTATCATGCAGATGAGGTGATAATAGAAAGCGTCCATGCAGCGCTCGCGCACGATTATGAAGGAGAATTCGAAATTGTTGTAATTGCTGATGGATTAATGCCACAAACCAATGCGCAACTTAAGGCGATGGGGGCAGAGGTAATAGAAGTGTTTTTTGAGAAAAGTACCAAGGGCAAAGCACTCTTGTACGCCATGGAAAAACTTAAAGATCACGCATTTGATATTGCCCTGGTACTGGATGTAGATAATTTAATGGGAACTGACTGCCTCAACGCTGTAAACAGCGCATTTCAGCAAGGATATAAAGCTATCCAGCTGCACCGTACAGCAAAGAATCTCGATACCAGTTTTGCTTTTCTCGATGCCTGTAATGAAGAGGTTAATAATCATATCTACCGCAAGGGGCAGGCAGTGCTAGGGCTTTCTCCTGCCTTAATCGGCTCTGGAATGGCTTTTGATTATACTTATTTTAACTCCCTGTTAAAAAATGTAGGGGATACCGTTGGTGAAGATAAAAAAATGGATTTCCTGATTGCCGGCGACAGGGTGAAAGTAGCTTACCTAAACAACATTTTTGTTTACGACGAAAAGGTGAGTAATGCCAGTGTATTTACTACGCAAAGAACACGGTGGATTGCATCGCAAATAGAGTTTTTACGTACATACACACTAATAGGGTTAAAGGAACTATTTAAGGGGAACGTCGAATTTTTTAATAAAACCGTGCAAACCATGTTAATGCCGCGCATATTATTGCTGGGCTTGCTGTTTGTGATGGCTCTTCAGTCGTTTTTCAACCCCTTTGGGCCAACAAAAGGATTATGGCTAACTTTGTTTGCCAGCATCTGCATAATATTACTGATCTCTGTCCCCAGGCGGTTTTATGGAGATAAAAGACTTTATCTGGCCATCTGGCAAATCCCCCGGGCCATGATTGGGATGGTTATTGCTTTATTTAGCATCGGAAAGGTTAAAAAATCCAATTTGGCAACACCCCATCAAAATACAAGTAGCGGAGAAAATAAAACTTAGTTATGCCGATATTACTACTGATTATTACCGGTACTATTGCCGGCATTTTTGGGTTTATTAAAGGAATAAAAACACCAAAACAAAAAACATAAACCAATGGCTATTTCAAACAACAGGGATATAATTATTGTAGGGCAACAGCCCTGGGATACCCCCATTGGTAGCAATTGCAAAGATTTAGCACTTGAGTTTAGTAAAAACAATCGTGTTTTGTATGTTAATGCACCACTGGATAGAAAAACGAGCCTGTTGCAGCGCGATACCGAAGGGGTGAAAAAAAGATTGCGCATCATTGCCGGTCAGGAAGAAGCTTTAACCGAAGTGTCTGAAAATCTTTGGGTTTATTACCCTCAGGTTATAGTAGAATCGGTAAACTGGATCAGGGTCAGTGCACTGTTCAGGTGGTTAAATAAAATTAACAATGGCAGGTTTTCCAGATCCATTCAGGATGCAGTTAAGCAATTGGGTTTTAAAAACTTTATCCTGTTTAACGATAATGATATTTTCAGGAGTTTTCATTTAAAAGAGCTACTAAAACCTGCTGTAAGCGTTTATTATTCGAGAGATAATGTAGTGGCTACACCTTACTGGAAGCGCCACGGCAGTTATATGGAACCCGAATTGATTGCCAAAAGTGATTTGTGTGTAGCCAATTCGGTTTATCTGGCAGGTTATTGCCGAAAATATAATCCCAATTCTTTTTATGTGGGGCAGGGTTGCGATTTGCAACTTTTTAGTAATGGAGAAGCTTTAGCAGTTCCCGATGATCTTGCAGCAATTAAAAAACCGGTTTTAGGCTATGTGGGTGCATTGTTATCGATAAGGCTTGACGAAAAAATCCTGCTCCATCTGGCAAAAGAAAGATCAGACTGGAATATTGTACTTGTTGGACCACAAGATGAAGATTTTAGCAGGAGTGAGCTCCATAAGTTAAGCAACGTTTTTTTCCTCGGGCCCAAAAAGCCCGAAGATTTGGCAGCTTACATCAAAGGTTTCGATATTTGCCTCAATCCGCAGGTTATTAATCCGCTTACTATTGGTAATTATCCCCGTAAAATTGATGAGTATCTGGCTATGGGTAAACCCACGCTGGCTACCAAAACCGAAGCGATGGATATCTTTGCAGATCATGTTTATCTGGCAGATACGAAAGAAGATTATCTGCATTTAGCCGAAAAAGCTCTGGCAGAGGATAGTCCGGCACTGGCTCAGGATCGCATTAGCTTTGCGGCTACCCATACCTGGGAGGCTAATGCACGCGACATTTACAAAGCCATAATTGCGGTAGAAGGTGGTTTGATAACATCCAAGACTTTATAATATTTAAACTAATCAAAAAATAAAGCAAAAATATTTAGGTAAAATATGCCCTTAACCTCCATTATCACGGTTAATTTCCATCAAACAGCTGTAACCATAGCCTTGCTTGAGTCTGTTGGCAGGTCTTACCATGCCGCAGATGTTGAGGTGATACTGGTAGATAACGGCGCCAGTGAGGACCATGCAAATCTGTTTAAGCCTTATTTTGAGAACCTGCAATATATCCGCTCTGCTAAAAACCTGGGTTTTGCCGGCGGAAACAACCTGGGTATCAGACAAGCCAAAGGCGATTATATCCTGCTCTTAAATAACGATACCGAAATACCTGCGGGTTGTTTGGAAACGATGCAGGCCGAATTAAATGCCAATGAAAAAATAGGGCTTCTATCGCCATTGTTGCTTTATTTCGATCAGAAAGATCTGGTACAGTATGCCGGTTTTACCCCTTTAAATTATATAGCGGGCAGGAATGAAATTATTGGTGCATTAGAGCAAGACCGTGGTCAGTTTAACAAGAGTTATGCAACAGGCTTTTGCCATGGTGCGGCAGTGATGTGCCGTAGAGCCGATTTAAATAAAGCCGGACTGATGGACGAAAATTATTTTTTGTATTACGAGGAACTCGATTGGTGCGAGAAATTTAAGCGCTTAGGCAGAGAAATTTGGTTTACCGGTAAAACAAGGGTATATCACAAAGAATCGGTTAGCGTAGGAAAGGAGAGCCCACTTAAGGTTTACTTCATGACGAGAAACCGCATGTTGTTTATCAGGAAAAACACCGGCTTTATAACTACCTTATTGTTTTCGCTATACTTTACCTTAATCGCCTGCCCAAAAGCGATATTTGGTTACCTTTTACACAGACAGAATAAGCTGGCAAAAGCCGTGCTTAAAGGGCTTTGGTGGAATTTTACGCATGCAAAGGACAGTAAGGATTTGGGCTGGGCCATTACGCGTTAAAAGCTCATCTTAATCTTTTCAGGCTTGCAGAAACAGCATATCTTCCCAGCAAAACTGCCGAGCGGAGAAACCCAATGCCTTCGCTTTTCCTGAATATTTTCCAGGTATAGCCAATTGCCTTAAGTTTGTTTGATGAAACAGAGTTTTGTCTAACCCGGTAAAAAGCCAGTACATGGTTAATGCCATAACCCTGCCCGCATCGTTTTAGCAATTGAAGCAGGAATATCCAGTCTTCATGGCCAGCCCGGCTAAACTTTAAATCGCCAACGGCACTTTTCAGCATCATTGAAGTCGAAAATATAACCACATTATGTGCAAGCAGGGCGTTATAATTTACCGAAGCGGGCACAGGTATCTGCCCAGAAATTTCTTTTCCCTGCTCATTAATGCGTTTATAGGCACAAAATGTAAGCGGCAGTAATTCTTTTTCCATGTAGCTTACCTGCCGGCTAAGCTTGTCTTTCAGCCAGATATCGTCACTATCCAGAAATGCAATATATTTTCCCTTTGCGGCGGCCATACCTATGTTTCTGGCGTTAGCTACTCCGCCGTTTTGCGTGAGTGCAATCAGGTGTATACAGTCGTGTCTCTTAGTAAATACCTCCACAATCTGGCAGGTGTTATCGCTTGAGCGGTCATCTACAACAATTATTTCCCAGTTTTTATAGTCCTGGGCAAGTACAGATTCCAGTGTTTCTTTTATAAAGGCTGCTGAATTATAACAGGGCGTAACAATTGATACAAGTGGCTCCAATCTTTTCTGGTTAAGTCTTTTTGTGTGACCAAAATAGCTAAAATTTTGCGATAAATACAGCTTAGCGCTCACGATATTCAAATAAAACCGTTACTTTAGGGCAGCTATTGATATGGATAGAAGACGTTTTGTAGTTAACCTGGTCTCCAATTTTTTTAGTGCACTTTCGGGTGTAGGTATTTCTTTCTTTCTTACACCTTACATTGTAGCACACCTTGGCAAAGAAGCTTATGGCTTCTTCCCCTTGTCTAATAACTTTGTAATGTATGCAGGTATTATTACAACTGCTTTGAACTCCATGTCGAGCAGATATATTACCATCAGTCTCGAAAAAAAGGACATCAAAGAGGTAAATGTTTATTTCAACTCCATCCTGTTTGGTAATTTGCTCATATCACTGGGCTTTATCGTGTTAAGTGCCTTATTCTGCCTGTTTATCAATAATATTCTCGATATCCCGCCAGCACTTTTTCATGATGTACGCCTGTTGTTTGTATTTATCCTCTTTAGTCTCATCATTAATGTCTCTTCTGCCGTTTTTTCGGTTGCAGCATTTGCAGTTAACCGGTTCGATAAGCTGGCTTACATCAATATCATATCCAATGTGTTAAAACTGGCTGCGGTTGCGTTCCTGTTTTATCTCTTTAAGCCGCAAATCTACTTTTTAGGGGTAGTAACCGTGTTGACGGCAATTTATATGTGTTTTGCCAATTACAGGCTTACCAAAAAACTGTTGCCCGAAGTGGTAATTGACAGGTCTTTTTTTTCCTGGAGTGCCCTATCACTTATTGCGGGTTTCGGTATGTGGAATTCTATCATAGCCTTATCAAACGTAATTAATACCCAGCTGGATTTATTGATTGCCAACCACTTTTTTGGTGCTTCGGGTATGGGCTTTCTTTCGCTTACCAAGTTTATCCCCAATGCCATTTATATCCTGCTGGGGATTGTTGTACCCATATTTCTGCCCGAAATGCTAAAAGCCTATGCGCAGGATGATATGGAAAAACTTAAAAGCACACTAAACCTCTCATTTAAGGCTATTTTTATTGTTGTGCTGTTACCTTTGGCCGTATTTTTTGTTTATGGCGGCGATTTTTTCAGGTTATGGCTGCCTACACAGGATTCGAGTGCACTCCATTTACTTTCAGTAATCACTTTGCTGCCCTTTATTGTTCACGGCACTGTAGAAACGGTACACCATGTTTTTATCATTACCAATAAATTGAGAATTGCATCGATCTGGGGCATTTTTATCGCTGTGCTCAATTTTATACTGGTCATATTGCTTTGCCTGTACAGCAGCCTGGGGATATACGCCATACCAGCCGCTGCGGCAATAAGCGGTGTATTTAGTCACCTCACTTTTACGCCAATTTATGCTGCCCACTGCCTCAATGAGAAAAGGAGTTATTTCTTTTTAAAAATTATCAGGGGGCTGGCAGGCTTTACCTTTTTAATTGCGGTTACGTATGGCTGGAGAAGAGCTGACCTGATTACGGTCAACTCCTGGTTTACCTTTATCCTCAATTGTATATGCATCGGCCTCGTTTTGCTCATCATTACCCTGTTTATGCAGTTTGATCGTGCAACACTGGCAAATGGTTACCGGAAGATCCTTAAAAAAGTAAAGTTATGATACCAAAAATAATCCACTATTGCTGGTTTGGTAAAGGCGTGAAGCCCGAACTCGTAACAAGCTGTTTGGCTTCATGGCAAAAATACCTGCCTGATTACCGCATTGTGGAATGGAACGAAGAAAATTTTGATATCAACAGTTACCGGTATAGTGCAGAAGCTTACAACGAACGTAAATTTGCTTTTGTTGCTGATGTTTGCCGCTTATTTGCTTTGAAAAGCATGGGGGGGATTTATCTCGATACAGATGTGGAATTCTTAAAACCGCTGGATGAAGCCATGCTCAGTAACGTGGCTTTTACGGGTTTTGAAGATAATCTTTTGCTTTCATCGGCCATTATGGGAAGTGAGCCCGATAGCCGCTGGATTAATGATTTGTTAACTTATTATGATGACAGGAGTTTTTACCTGCCCAACGGAAAGCCAGATATCCTACCCAATACCGAAAGCATAACTGCTTTTATGAAAGCAGATAAGGGGCTGCAATTAAACAATTCCTTTCAACGGGTGGATGGCTATTGTACCATTTATCCCAGCGAATTTTTTAGCCCTAAAAGCTGGAAAACGCTGAAAATAAAAGCCACGGCAAATACTTATTGTGTGCATCATTTCGCGGCCTCATGGATTGCTGACTCAGATTACAGCCTGATGGGCAAACTGTCTAACCGTTTATTGGGCAAAAGGGCTTCCAATTTTTTAGCTAAAATATACCGAAACCTTCTGGGACGTTAAGATTACCGGCTTATTGATTGTTCCTGACGGCAATTTCTTCCGTCAATTCTGCTATCACCTGGTTCAGTACATCGTTTACCTCTTTAATCATTTCAGCCAGGTTAGCAGCAGAAACATGGCCCTCGTCCACGGCTTCGATTTCCCTTATGGTACGCTGAAGTGGCAAAATGGCCAGATGATCGATGGTAGATTTGAGTTTATGGGCCAGTTTTGATACCTGTTCCAAATCCCCTTCGTTGTGTGCCTGGTTGAGTTGATTCAAAGAATCAGGCATCTGTCCGCAAAACATTTCGATCATTTTGGTTACAAAATCTTCGCGGCCCTTACTGATTACACGTAGACCATCGAGACTATAAAGCGGTAAATCGTTAACCGGAGCAACAACGGGGCCTGCCTTTTTCTGAATCCACTTGTCAATCACACTAATCAGAAGCTCCTCGTTTATTGGTTTGGTAATATAATCGTCCATACCGGAGGCTAAACATTTTTCTCTTTCGCCTTCAATGGCCGAGGCGGTTAGCGCAATGATTACGCCAGTGTATCCGCGTGCTCTGAGGGCTTTGGTGGTATCGTATCCGTTAAGTACTGGCATTTGTATATCCATTAAAATAATGTCATACACTTCCTCATCCAACATGTCGAGGGCTATTGCACCATTATCGGCAATCATTACCTGCGGACCATAACCAAGCAGAACGGTACTGGCAACCAGCCGGTTCATTTCGTTGTCATCTACAATCAGGATTCTGCGTCCGGCAAATAAATCTTCGTTGTGCACAACCTTTGTTTCTGCCGGTATATCTGCAGTTTTCCCTTTCTCCAGTTTAATTACAAAAGAAATTTCGGAGCCCAGGCCTTTCTGGCTTTTTACATTGAAATAGCCTCCCATTTGGGCTACGAGTTTTTGCGAAATGCTCATTCCCAAACCCGTACCGCCGTATTTACGGGTTACCGATTCATATTCCTGACTGAAATTATCGAACAAGCGGCTTAAAAATTCGGGGTCCATCCCAATTCCGGTATCTTTTACCAATACCTCTATTTCCTGATGGGTTTCGTTATCTTCAAGTACCGTAGCCGTTAACAACACCGATCCTTTTTCGGTAAATTTAATGGCATTGGTCATCAAATTAAGTACAACCTGCGTAATCCGGTAAGGGTCGCCGATCAGCACTGACGATATTTCGATATCTTTAGGTGGAATGTAGTCGATTTCAAGTCCGCGCTTAACAGCTTTGTGCGTAATTACCTGCATTACTTCGCTAAATACCATGGGCAGGCTGAAACCGATATGCTCAAGGTTCAGCTTACCGGCATCGATTTTAGAAAGGTCTAAAATGTCATCAATAATAACCAAAAGACTTTTAGAAGCCGTTTGAACAGTTTGGAGATAATAATCCTGTTCGTCGGTAAGTGTTGTTTTAGAAAGCAGATTTGCCATGCTGATAATGGCATTCATCGGCGTTCTGATTTCGTGACTCATATTGGCCAAAAACATCGCCTTAATACTGGCCGCCCGTTCAGCGTCTTTTTTAGCGGTAATCAGTTCCTGTTCAAAATTTTTGTGCTCACTTACATCAAAACAAATACTGGCCCAGCCTATGTTTTGGTTACTTTCGTTGTAATTTACCGCGCGGCCTGCCAGCCATAATCTTTGATTGCCCTGTGCATCAGTAAATACAATCTCATGCAATTCAGCATCCTTATCTTCCGATTCTTGACGAACAGCATCTTTTAAGAAAAAATCGTTGTTAAACAGCAGATCGGGCATTTGATTGCGTATACTGGTCAAATCATAGCCAGACATGTCGCAAAAGCGGCTATTGGCATAGCGTATTCGCCCTTCGGCATCCATTTCAATAAAGCCAAAGCCCATATTACCCAAAATCAGGTCGAAATGGTAAGTATTGGGTATTGGCAGAATATCTGTAGTATA
Source organism: Pedobacter kyungheensis (assembly GCF_000812965.1). GTDB lineage: Bacteria > Bacteroidota > Bacteroidia > Sphingobacteriales > Sphingobacteriaceae > Pedobacter > Pedobacter kyungheensis. The sequence goes on along the minus strand of NZ_JSYN01000002.1, from coordinate 254,143 downwards.
GTTTAAGCCTGCAAAAAATAAAGAAGACTGATCTGCAGACTTTTCCCAGCTGCCACTTATTTGCTCATTTCCGTGCCGCGGCCTGATGTAGCTGCTTTTACCCACAGGTGGCTGCCCATCTTCATTTAATTCCTCCAGTTCAAAATGATCATACAGGTTTTCGTTCAGGCAATCTTTACAAAGATCCTTTAATTTATCGCCAATATGTAATATCTTCATATCGCTATCCAGCAAGATAAAATAAGGGAAAAGCCTGTTCAGTTGAGCAGGTTCAAGGGATAAAGAAAAGCCGTTCATGAAGATAGATTTTATAACTGGCTAAATTTATAAAAAAATAACCCGCTATAACAGTACCCGGATAAATTTCGTATCTAAAAGCCTGATTTATCTATTAAAAAATTAGTTACACAGCGGTAACGTTACCTGTACATCCGCTAAATGTTTTTTGTACGGTTAAAAATGTTGAACTTTTGTCAAATATGATGCTCGTCTACAGGGTTTTATGTATTCTTTAAGCGTTGATGAAAATAATAGGGAATAATCCGATTTTTTTTTATAATTGTACTACGACATTGATATCATCAAATTCAGACTGCTGGCATTTAAAAATCAGCTGTTCTTTTTTGAATGTAAAACTGGTCATAGTGATCGTAGTGAAAACCGTTTCCGTCTAGAATTGTTTTACTATTATCTTTTCCAGGCTGGTTTTATTAAAAATCAATTGACTACAATTCATCCCAATAATGACCCAGATCAATAATCCAAAAACTCGTTTACTCCTGGTTGAGGACGACGAATTTATGCAAGCCATACTCGAGGAAATCCTTGCGGCAAACTATCAGATCGATATCAGGCCTGACGGATTGAGTGCATTGTCTTTTCTGCAAAGTGGAAATATACCTGACCTTATCATATCTGACCTGAATACGCCGAATATGAACGGTCTTGAGCTAATTGAACAGTTAAAAGTTAGCGATTTTTTTCATTCTCTGCCCATCATGATCCTGTCGGGCGAGGAAAGTTCCGATAAACGGATTAAATGCCTTGATGCGGGGGCAGATGATTTTGTAATTAAGCCCTTTAACCCCGCTGAGCTCGAAGCCAGGATAAAAATGGTATTAAGGCGCGCAGGTAAAAATCTTTCGTAATGGAAAATGCTGTGAAGCCTGATCAAATGAATAACCCGATCATTGCCCTGGTAGGTTTTGAAAAGGATTTTCAGCACATTGATTTTGATGCCTGCAATTTTGGCGATCTGCAGATTGTTCATTTTGAAAATGGATTAAGGCTTGTACAGGAATGGACAGAACAGCAGTTAAATGTTGCAGCTGTTGTTTCCAATAGCGAAATCCTTTCAAACGGTGGACTCTCTTTGCTCGAAACCTTGAAAAAGAGGCAAATGCCTTCAACACCCTTTTTTCTGGTGGTTAGGTATTTCAATGCAAACTTGAGGATATTGGCTTTAACAGCAGGAGTTTCAGATGTTTTTAGGGTACCGGTTGAAAAAGAACGTCTTGAAAAACGGCTAAACTTCCTGGTACAGCACTGGACTTCGTTAAACCGCGAAGTTAAAATTACCAGCCGGCCAGTGTATCATATCGGATTTGCCAAGCGGTTGTTCGATGTGTTTTTTGCCGGCTTAGCCCTGATTTTGCTGTTTCCTCTATTTTTAATTGTAGCTATTTCGATATGGGTAGAATCGAAGGGGCCTGTGTTTTATTATTCTTTACGGAGTGGTACGGGATTTAAAGTTTTTCGGTTTTACAAATTCAGGTCGATGTATGTTAACGCCGATCAGAAGGTAAAAGACCTGAAACATTTAAATCAATATGATCTCGACCAGGAAAAAAAAGAAGTCCGGAAGCCAGAATTGCAGCTTTGCAACTCGTGTGTGGCGTTAGGCAAATGCCAGTATCCTGTTTATGCCGATGGGGCTCAATGGTGTGAAAAAGATGACCTGTATATCAACTCGCAAAAGAGCGGATCTGCTTTTTTTAAAATAGCTAACGATCCGAGGGTAACCAGGGTGGGGCATTTTATCCGGAATACCAGTATAGATGAGTTGCCGCAACTTTGGAATGTGATAAAAGGTGATATGAGTATTGTAGGAAACAGGCCATTACCCATTTATGAAGCAGAGAAACTCACCACCGATAAATATGTATTGAGGTTTGCCGCACCAGCCGGAATAACGGGCTTGTGGCAGGTTGAAAAACGAGGCCGGGGCGAAATGAGCGAGGAAGAACGGCTAGTACTCGATAATACTTATGCCTTAAAACAAAGTTTCTGGAACGATATCAGGTTGATTTTAAAAACCATACCTGCGCTTTTCCAGAAAGAAAACGTATAGCAGCAAAGCATAATTGTGAAATGAACAGGCTGTTTATTCATGCATGATGAAAAACAGCTTATAAAAAGGAAACCGCTGTGGCGCAGTTGCTATTTTTTTCACATCTTTAAGCGGTAACCACCATCTGTAGGCCTGGTATATAAGTGCCGTTAAATAAAACATTATTGGAATGCAAGAAGATCTAACCATACGTTTAAGGAAATCCTATAGTGACGAGATCATAGGGAGGGAGCGTGAAAGCGATTTTGACAGGATTGCTGAGATGGCTGCTTTGATTTGCGAATGTAAAATCGCATCCATTTCCTTTTCAGATGGTACCCGGTTATGGCATAAAGCAGTGAAGGGCCTGGTTGCAACAGAAATAGCTGCAATCGCTGGCTTTTGCGAATATCCCCTCATTTCAGGTGAAGTTTATTTAGTAGCGGATACCTTTCTTGATCAACGTTTTAAAGATCATCCCGATTTGGGAGATGAAAAAACGATAAGGTGTTATTTCGCCTATCCGTTAAAAGATAAAAACGGGATTGTATTGGGAGCTTTATCGGTTATGGATACGGTACCCAAAAATATCACAGCTGCTCAGCAAAAGTTGCTTGCTATGCTGGCCGAAGGGATTACCTCACTCATTCAGGGTAGGCTTAAAAGAGCTGAAAACAGGAATATTGGTCTGCTTTTCGAGCAATCAGACGATCTGATTTGTATTCTGGACCGGAATCTGAAATTTAAGCGGATGAACCCGAGTTTCGATAAAAAATTGGGGTGGACTGAGCAGGAACTTTTCCATAAAACAATCCTTGATATTGTTCCTGAAGATGGTTTAGAACAAGCTGGCAGCATTTGGAGCAATCTGAAAAATCGTGTACAGGGAGATGATCCTACGCATCAGGTAGCGACAAGAGATGGTGGGTTCAGGATGATTGAGTGGACGGCTACGGTTGAGGAAATTAATGGTGATGTATTCGCCATTGGCAGGGATGTAACTGCCGAAATGGAAAAGAACCAGGCTTTAAAGGTGAGCGAGCAGAAATTAAAAGCATTTTTTGAAAGCTCGCAGGGATTAATGTGTACCCATGATGTAGCAGGAAACCTGATTTCGCTAAATCCCGCCGGAGCCAGGTCGCTCGGATACCGCAGGTCAGAGTTGATTACCAAAAGCCTTTTTGATATTATTCCAGCTGAAAGACATCCAAATTTACGCAACTATTTAAAAGATATAGTTGAAAAGGGGCATTCTACTGGTTATATGATTATTAAGCGTAAATCCGGCGAGGAACGCTTATGGCTATATTCTAATATCCTCCAGAAAGATCTCCAGGGCGAACCTTACATCGTTGGTAATGCTGTAGATATTACTGACCAGAAAAAACTGGAAGCCGATTTGATCCATACCAAAAACCAGCTCGAAGAAACCAGCAGTTTGGCCAGGATCGGGGGTTGGGAGCTTAATCTTCAAGATCAGCAACTCCATTGGTCAAAAATAACCCGCGAAATCCATAACGTACCTGAAAGTTTTATCCCTACCATAGATAATGCTATTGATTTTTATCCGCCAGGCCCCAACAGAGATAAATTACAACAAGTTATTGATGAATGTCTGCGCAGTGGCAAGGAATATGATGAGGAGCTCCAGATTACCGATTTCAAAGGTCGCGATATTTGGGTCAGGGCCATAGGTAAAGCTGAAATGGAAAACGGCGTTCCGGTGAGGATGTATGGCACCCTGCAGGATATTGATGTGCATAAACGTGCGCAACTTGAAGTTATAGAATCGAAGAAATTGCTCGATGAAGTGCTCTCTGCAGCTACTGGTGTGAGTATTATTGCAACCGATCTTGAAGGAACAATTACAGTTTTTAATAAAGGCTCAGAACGGATGCTGGGTTATACAGCCGATGAAATGGTTGGCAAACAAAGCCCGATTATATTTCATGACGAGAAGGAGGTCGAAGAAATTTGTGCCGATTTCAGTTCTGCCGGCAATACTGAAGTTTCGGGTTTTGGTTTTTACGCGCAGTGTGCAGATAGCCCTGAGAAGGAAAGGATTTTCACCTTTATCACCAAAGACGCAAAGCGGGTACGGGTATCACTATCTATCACCGCTATTCAGAACAGCAATGGCGAAACGGTTGGGTATCTCGGTATTTCGGTAGATATTACCCATAAAGAGGCGATTCAACAGGAGTTGGCGCTCGAAAAAGCACTTTTGCTGGCTTTTATCGAAAATGCCCCCGCATCAGTGGCCATGGTTGATAACAATATGCAGTTTTTGATCGCGAGCCGTACCTGGATAAAAGCCTATACGCAAATTGAAGGCAGCATTAAAGGCTATTCTTATTACGAAGTGTTCCCCGAACTTTCGCAAGAGCGTAAAGATGTGCATCAGGAGGTTTTAAAGGGGCGGACAATTAAAAAAGACGAAGACATTTATATTGATCCGTTAAATAAAGATATGCAACATATTGCCTGGGAAATGACCCCATGGTATACCGCAGATCAAGCTATCGGTGGCATGATGATCTTTACGCACGATATATCTGCCGCAGTGCAGCACCGCCAGGAGCTAACTGCCGCCAGGTTACGTGCCGATATTGCCAATTTTGCCAAATCAGAATTCCTGGCCAACATGAGCCACGAGATCAGAACACCACTTAATGGGGTAATTGGTTTTACAGATCTGGTATTAAAAACACAGTTGAACGGTACCCAGCAGCAGTACCTGAAAATTGTTCATCAATCGGCAAACTCACTGTTGGGAATCATTAACGATATACTTGATTTTTCAAAAATCGAGGCTGGTAAGTTTGAGCTCGATGTAGACCGCTGCGATCTTTATGAACTGGCCTGGCAGGCGAGCGATATAACCAATTATCAGATCCATACCAAGAATCTGGAGATGCTGTTAAACCTCCATCCCGATCTGCCGAGATTTATCTGGGCTGATGCCATCAGGCTGAAACAGGTATTGATCAATTTGCTGGGCAACGCAGCCAAATTTACAAAAGAGGGCGAAATTGAGCTTAAAATAGAATCATTGCAAAGCGAAGAAGATCATCACCTGATCAGATTTTCTGTACGGGATACGGGTATCGGGATTGCAAAGGCCAAACAGGCTAAAATTTTCGAAGCTTTTTCTCAGGAAGATTCGTCTACCACCAAAAAATACGGTGGAACGGGCCTTGGCTTAACCATCTCCAATAAATTGTTGCACATGATGGAAAGCCGGCTAAATCTCGAGAGTGAGCCGGGCGTAGGAAGTACCTTCTATTTTGATGTAAAGCTCCGTGCAGAGCAGGGAGGGCTGATTGAATGGATGGGCATGGAAAGCATCAGCAAAGTGCTGATTGTGGATGATAACGACAATAACCGGGCTATATTAACCGATATGCTTGCGCTGAAAAATATCGGCTCAGACCATGCTAAAAATGGTTTCGAGGCGCTTCAGCTGCTGGCTGGTGAAGAAACCTACGATGCTGTTTTGCTGGATTACCACATGCAGTATATGGATGGCCTGGAAACCGCTGCCAAAATCAGGGAGAATTTTTCTGATGATGTTGGGGAAATTCCTTTAATTCTTTTGCATAGCTCATCAGACGATGGAAAGATCATAAAAGCCTGCAACGATTTGCACATCGATAACCGTTTGCTCAAACCGATCAAAATGAACGATCTTTATCTGGCCTTAACCAGAATAAGGACGCGCGAAGCGTTTGATCAAAACAGGCCTTACGCTGCTTTGGCCAGCCAGAGGCAGAACCAGAATTACCGGTTTTTGATCATTGAAGACAATGCCGTGAACAGGTTTCTTACGCGCTCGCTGCTGGAAGAATTATCGCCGGGAAGTATGGTAACTGAGGTAGAAAATGGCGTTTTAGGCGCTGAGCTTTGTCTGCAACAAACCTTCGACCTTGTTTTTATGGATATCCAGATGCCTGAAATGAATGGATACGAATGTACCCGTAAAATAAGATCGCAAGAAGTGGAAACAAGGGTGCCTATAATTGCCTTAACTGCGGCAAATGTAAAGGGTGAAAGAGAAAAAAGCCTTGCAGCCGGTATGGATGATTTTATTACCAAACCGGTTTTAGAAGAACATATTGCAACTATACTCGATAAATGGCTGGTACGGCCTGCCGATCCACTTAGCGAAGAAAATGATGATGGAAATACACCGAGATCACATTTTAATGTCAGCAAGCTGGATTTATATTTTAAGGGCGATACGGTAAAGCTCCGTAAAATTATCAGAATAACAATTGATCAGTTGCATGCTGCGCTTAAAGAACTAGACCGCCAAATCGGTATTGAAGACTGCGAGATCGTAATTTCGCTGGCGCACAGGCTTTACGGCATGTCGAGCTCTGCAGGTCTTGAAAATCTGGCCTGGATTAGCGGACAGCTGCAAAATATCTCCTGTTCTGATGCTGCTTTCCCGCAGGTAGTTGATGAACTAAAACTGGCAATTAAAGCTGCGCTTCCAATTTTGGAGGTATATATTCAATAACAAATTTTAACCGCTTAAAAAAGAAAGCCTTTAAATCTGAGATTTAGGGGCTTTTTTGGTTTCTGCAAAATCTATCATCAAATACAGTTAAGCATCAAAAGGCAAAAATAGCATCGGTATTTAGCATTTTTTAGCAGGTTTATTAGGTCAAAAAGTTTTTAATTTGATCTTCCATCATGCCAATATCGCTCAATGATTTGATGAAATAATTAAACATTCAAACAAATAAAAAAGCGCTATTTGAAATCAACCAAATATCCCATCCATGTGTACGAATCATAGCCTTCAACAAGCTTTTAAACAGGTATATATCAAAGCTTTTTATCCTGTCTCAAACAGGTTTGCAGAATAGTCACCGATCTTTATTATTTTAGATACACTAAACAATTAGTAAACACATCAAACACAAATGAAACTTAGAAAATTACCGATTTTATTATTAACGCCATTAATTTTTAGCGGGATGCCCAGGGCATTTACGCAAAATATTCCAATACAGCAGGATTGGCTGGTTAAGCCTGTAGCTGCCAAAGCCCAGGTGATTAAAAGTACCGATGGAAAAGATCTTGTTTTACAAAACGGACTCGTGAAAAGGGTATTCAGGCTTTCGCCCAACTTGGCTTGCACTGGTTATACCAATTTAAGTACCGGACAACAGTTATTACGATCGGTTAGAGAAGAAGCCCGTTTAACCATTAACGGCAAAACATACAACATAGGCGGACTAACCGGGCAAACAGAAAAAGCCTATTTACTGCCTGAGTGGGTTGATGGATTTAAAGCCGGCGCAACCGATTTTAAATATGTTAGCTATGATGTTAAGCCCATTACACCGCGCATAAAATGGAACAGTAATCGTTTTTGGTCGCTGGCGGCCAAACCCGCGACTGGTAAAACAGTTTCCTTTTTATACAAGCCACAGGCAGAAGAACTTAGCGGGCTGGAAGTTAACGTGATATATGAAATTTATGATGGTATTCCGCTAATGGTTAAGTCGTTAAAGGTTGAGAATAAAGGAGCCAAACTGTTTAAAATAGATCAGGTGGTGAATGAAGTTTTGGGCATGGTAGAAGAAGAAAGTTCGGTAGAAGGGAGTTTCGAAATTATGAAGAAACCCAGCGGAATTTATTTTGAAACCAATTACGCCTTTAATAATTCGATGAATTATGCCAATAGTGATCAAACCACACACTGGAAAGCCGATTCTACCTATACCTCGCAGGTACATTACCGTTACCAAACGCCTGTACTTTTAGAAATTTATCCCGAAAAAGCCAAAGGGATTGAATTAAAGCCCGGAGCTACATTGAACTCCGTTCGCACGCATGAATTGCTGATGAACAGGGATGACAGGGAAAGCCGCGGGCTGGCTGTTCGGAAAATGTACCGTACCGTAGCCCCATGGACCTCGGCCAATCCGATATTTATGCATTTGGTATCGAAGAATGAAAATCAGGTACGTACCGCTATTGATCAGTGTGCAGCCACAGGTTACGAAGCACTTATTGTTAGTTTTGGCAGTAACTTAAACATGGAAGATACCACGCAGGCAAACCTTAAAAAATGGAAAGCCCTAGCCGATTATGCTCACAGTAAAAATATTAAAATCGGGGGATATTCTTTATTTAGCTCCAGAAGTATAAGTCCGGATGACGACGTGGTTGACCCTAAGACCGGCAAGCCAGGAGGTGCCTTTTTTGGTCATGCACCTTGTTTTGGTAGTAAATGGGGGCTTTGGTATCGCGATAATATTAAAAATTTCTATACCCAAACCGGTTTCGATATCTGGGAGAATGATGGCCCTTATCCTGGTGATGTATGCGCTTCAACCACACACCCGGGGCATACCGGTTTAGATGATTCGCAATGGAAACAAATGGAAATACAGAAAGAATTATATACCTGGCTTAACGAAAAAGGGGTATACATTAATGCCCCGGATTGGTACTTTTTAGATGGTACCCATAAAATTGCTTTAGGCTATCGCGAGGTGAATTTTTCTTTGCCCAGAGATCACCAGAAAATACTTAACCGTCAGAATATTTTTGACGCCACCTGGATTAAAACACCATCGATGGGCTGGGGTTTTGTGCCACTTACACAATATCAGGGTGGAGGCAGTGCGGCAACATTAGAACCGCTTGCCGAGCACTTAAAAGATTATGAGCAGTTAATGATGCAGTATTATGGTGCTGGTGTTCAAGCTTGCTATCGTGGTCCGCGTTTATATGATACCGAAGAAACCAAACAAACCGTTGTAAGCGTAATTAACTGGTACAAAAAGTACCGGAATATCCTCAATTCGGATGTAATCCACTTACGCCGTGCCGATGGTCGCGATTGGGATGGCATATTACATGTTAACCCCGATCAGAAAGAAAAAGGGTTAATGATGTTGTACAACCCTACCAAAGAAAAAATAACAAGAACCATTAAAGTGCCTTTGTATTATACCGGCTTAACCGACATGGCAAAGGTTAAAGAAAAAGAAGGCAGCTTTAAAAACTATAAATTAAACAGAGATTATACCATTGACCTGACTTTTACCATAGCACCGGAGAGCTATACCTGGTTTGTAATTGAAGGATTAGCCAGTACTAAACCTTCTACCTTATAACAGTATATTTTATGAAATTAACAACAAGTTTAAACAAGCAAATCAGTGCCGTAAAGATAACCGGAGCGCTGCTTTGTGCGCTATTTATGGGCAATAGCATGCAGGCCCAGGAAGAACAAAAATTAACTGCTGCCGATTCTACAGCATTTAAAACAGTTATTTCAGGTCTGTCTATTCCTGGTCAATTGGCACCTGGCACCCGCCAGCTGGTGCTGCCTAAACCGGCTTATGGCTATACACTTTCGCTCTATGGATCGAGCAGAAAACCGGTAATAGATGTAAAAGGAAAAGTTTATGAGCCCTTAACCGATTGCGAAGTTGAGTTGGTGTTGAGGCTAAGGAACACCGAAAATAACCGTGCTTACGAATTTCAGCAGACCGTTAAAGTGCCCGGGAAATATCACCCCCAAACCGGAGAAAATGCACAACCCTTTGTTATTCCTGCTTTGCGGGAGTGGAAAGGTGGAAGTGGTCATTTCAAATTGCTGGCAAACAGCAGAATCATTGTTGACCCGAAAGCTAAAAAGCTTTTAACACCGGCAGCTGAAATTTTATTAAAAGACCTGAAGCAATTAACCGGTTATAAAACGTTAAGTATTGGTGCTGGAAAAGCTAAAGCAGGTGATATTGTGCTCCATATTAATGCGGCAGAGCAAAATCTTGGAGAAGAAGGTTATACGCTTAATATCGATCAAACGCTTCAAATTAATGCCCCGTATTACAAAGGTGCTTTTTGGGCTACCCGAACCATTTTGCAATTGCTGGAGCAAGATCCGGCACATAACCAGATTGTTAAAGGTGTTACGCACGATTACCCTAAATACGAAGTAAGGGGTTTTGTGCTCGATGTAGGCCGTAAGTTTTTTACGCTCGATTTCCTGAAGCACTATGTGAAAATGATGGCCTATTATAAAATGGGCGATTTTCATATCCACTTGAATGATAATGGATTTAAACAGTTTTTTGGCGATGACTGGAGTAAAACCTATTCAGCATTCAGGCTCGAAAGTACTACTTACCCTGCACTAACTTCGAAAGATGGTTATTATACCAAAGCCGATTTTAAGGAATTGCAACAAACCGCACAACTGTATGGTATACGCATTATCCCCGAAATTGATGTGCCTGCGCACTCACTGGCCTTTACCAAAGTGTTTCCCGAAATTGGAAGTAAGGCTTATGGGATGGATCATTTAGATATCAGTAATCCTAAAACTTACGAAGTGATTGATAATATTTTTAAAGAATATATTGGCGGAAAAGATCCGGTTTTTGTAGGCGCTGAAGTACACATCGGTACCGACGAATATGCCAAAAAGGAGGCTGAAAGTTTCAGGGCATTTACCGATCATTATATCAGGTATGTAAAAGGCTTTGGCAAAAGGGTACGCCTTTGGGGCGCATTAACCCATGCTCAGGGCACAACGCCTGTAACTGCTGATGATGTGACCATGAATGCCTGGTACAATGGTTATGCAGAACCTAAAGAAATGGTGCGTTTGGGTTACGATCAGATCAGTACGCCTGATGGATGGCTCTATATTGTGCCTGCTGCCGGTTATTATTATGATTTTCTGAATGTTAAACGGCTTTACAATAGTTGGGAGCCCAATCAGATTGGCAATGTAGTCTTTCCGATGGGGCATCCTAAAATCAGAGGCGGTATGTTTGCTGTATGGAATGACCATGTGGGAAATGGAATTACCATGAAAGATGTGCACCAAAGAACCTTTCCGGCCATGCAGGTGCTGGCAGAGAAAATGTGGACTGGTAAAACCAATCAGTCTAACTGGGATAATTTTACACAAAATGCTACACATGTAGGGGAAGGACCGGGACTGAACATGCGGGCTATAGTTCCTGTTATTGGGGCAGATTCGCTGGTTTACCAAGATCGACTGGTTAGAAAACAAGCCAGATCTATTGCTTTGCCTTTACATGAAATTGGCTATCCGTATAGCGTTGCCTTTACTTTGCAAGTACCAACAGCAAGTGTTGATAGTGTGACCCTGTTTAAATCAGATAATGCGAATGTGTATTTGCTTAAACAGGATGGTTTAAAACTGGGTTTTAGTCGCGAGAATTATACCGATGTTTTCGATTTTAACTTTGAAGCTGGCAAAGCTTATAAAATTGTAATCACCGGTAATGAGAAAGGTACCTGGATTTATGTAGACGGAAAGCTGGTGCAAAAAATGGAAGGAAAAAAAATCAGTTTTACCAATACCAAAGATAAAATGAACCGCATACAAACGCTGGTATTTCCTTTAAAGCAGGTAGGCGATACCAATAAAGGTATTTACGGATTGATATCTGATCTCAAGGTTTACAATAAACGATTAAATGAATCGGCAATAGCGGGTTTATAATAGTTTACTTTGCCTTTTCTTACAAGCAGGAGAGATCTTTTAAATTCAATTTAAATATCTCTCCTTATTAACGCTCACTTTTAATCTTTACCCTGTGCTGGATGCCCCATCTGGTCATTGCACCAACCAGTTCTTCGAGCGTGTGGCTATAGGGAAGTAATTCATATTCAATGGTTACCGGATAGCCTGAAGTTACTTTTTTTACTATAAAACCGTTAAGCTCAAGTTCTTTGAGCTCACTGGAGAGTACTCTTGCAGAAATGCCACTTACTTTTCGTTGAAGTTCCGTAAAGCGGTTATTTCCTCTTGCCATGGCAATGATAATCATGAGTTTCCATTTGCCACCAATTGCATACAAAGCATCACTTACTGCCGCAAGCATTGTGGTGCACTCTTCTGTAAATTCTTTATTCACTTCGGTATTATCGCTTTGTGTTGTCATAAAAATACTTCTAAAAAATAACTTGCTAACCTTTAGGTAACTACTAATAAAAAGTTAGTAAATGTACTGTAATTTTGGTGATAACAAATAGATTTTAAAACATAAATACAAAAAACATGACACTGGAAATTTTAAAAACGAAAGAAGAATTAAGGAATTTAATTGATGATTATGCTTATTTGGGCGACGAAAAAAAGATTGCTGAAGTAATGGCATTGTTTACGAAGGATGCAACTTATACGGTTTATATGAATGGTACACAAATTGCCAGTACCACGGGCACTGATGTGCTCGAAAAAGAATTCAATGGGCATGCTGCGCTGGTAAAAACTTATTTTACACTTAACGGGCAGCATACCGTTAAAATAGATGGAGATAAGGCTACAGGAACTTCTTTTTCGCAGATTAAAATGGTACGCGAAGCGGATGGAAAAGATAATATTACCGATTATAGTGTAAGGTATGATGATGTATATATTAATACAGCCGGTAAATGGTTGATTAGTGAGCGTACAGGCTATTTTTTGATCATTGAAGCAAGATCGCTAAACAATTAACTAAAGTATTGACCTAATCAAAAAGCCTTTAAATCTTACGGTTTAAAGGCTTTTGTATTTTTAGTATGAAAGTTATACTTTATAATATTGTTCCCATCCCTGGCGTGGTGGCGGACCAACCAATAAATCATTTGCATTTTTACTGCTGGTAATGATTTTTTTCTTCCTGTCGAAAACGATTTTTTCGCCTGTCCACTGGGCCAGTACACCGAGGCAAAACACCTGACTTAAAGGACCCGCAATATCGAAAGATGAACGTGTTTTCTCTTCACCCTTACAAGCTTTTAAGAAATTGGCAAAGTGGTTTGACGGACTTGGTGGCACAACCGGTAAGTGTGAAGCCATTTCTTTAGCCTTTTCTTCGGGGATAATAGAAAGGGTACTGCCATGCGAACCACCTTTAAAAGTTAAATCTTTACCGTAAATAATCTTACCCGGGTTTAGCTTGGCAGAGGTAGCTGCACCGTTGCTTGGTGGCGGGATGTTCGGGTCTAATCCTTGTACACCATAACCTGCAGGTATTGGAGGAAGGTTATCGATACCATCATACCATTTAATTTCAACAGGTGGCATGCTGCCACGCTTAGGGAACTTGAACGATAGGGTAGACGACATCGGATAAAAGAAATTATTGTGTCCTTCCAATTTTATCGGATCTACTTCATAAGGCAGGCCTAAATCGAGAAACTGGTGAGAAGTATCAAGAATGTGTGCTCCCCAGTCGCCCAATGCTCCCATACCAAAATCAAACCAGCAGCGCCACTGGCCATTTACAAAATCTTTGTTATAATCATGGCCTTGTGTTTGCATTTGCCATACATTCCAGTCGAGCGTTGATGGTGGTGTTTCTGCAGGTGGGAAGGAGGTGATTTTAGGGTTCCAGCCATGCCAGCGCCGTGGCGAATTCATGTGTGCGGTAATGGCGGTAACATCTTTAATAATACCGGCATCAACCCATGCTTTATATTGGAAATAATTGGCTTCCGAATGTCCCTGATTACCCATTTGGGTAACCACTTTACGGTTTTTCTTCGCAGCCTTCATCATCAGTTCAACCTCGTTAAAAGTGCGAGCCATTGGTTTTTCAACGTATACGTGTTTGCCCAGGCCTATGGCCATCATGGTAATCGGGAAATGTGAAAAATCTGGTGTGCCTATAGAAACAGCTTCGATCTGGTTGCCCATTTTATCGAACATCTGCCTGAAATCTTTAAAACGGGGCACATTTGGAAACATTTTAAGAATAGGCAAGGTGTGCGGTGCTTCCATATCTACATCGCATAAAGCAACAATATTGGCCAATCCGGTATTATAGAGCTCGCGGATAATATCGCCACCACGGTTACCAATGCCAATACAGGCCAGGTTAACCTTTTCTCCTGCCGCAAAACGGGGGATAGGTTGCCCCTTTGCAAATAAGAAGCCCGGCGCTGCCACAGCGGCTGAGGCGAGTAAGGCTTGGGTTAAAAACTTTCTTCTTGAATAATTACTATCGCTCATGTTATATGTTGGTTATAGCGTTGAAGATAGCAAAAACACAATTAAAGTTGGTACTGGCAGCCTTTACTGGGCTCACTAAAATAGTTTATAACGAAGCGATATTTTAATTTCAATCGATGTAAATTATATTTTTTCGCAATCTGGATGGAGTGTAACAATTTTGGTAAATTATCAGTTATCAGTTATCAGTTATCAGTTATCAATTTTCAATTTGCAGTTTTCAATTTGCAGTTGGATTGGGCTATCGACCAAAAACTATTGACTATTGACCAATAAACTATTGACTAATAAACCAATAATCAGTTGTCAGTTTGCAGTTATCAGTTTGCAGTTTAGGCTATCGACCATGGACTATTAACTAATGAACTATTGACTAATAAACCAATGACCAATGAACTACTTTAACGTAACATCCAGATAAACCGAGTGCCTGCCATAGGTATCATAAAATGGTTTAAAGTTAACCCCATCAATGGTAAAGTTCAGTGTAGCCGGATTCCCTTTTATCGATTTACTGATATCGGCAGCATCCAGTGTAACTTTGCGCCAGTCTTTTCTGGCTTCAGGCTCCTGGGCTGCAAGCAACACCGGACCATAGAATAAGCTTGCAACATTCTGCTGGTCCATTACCGGATCAAGGTGAAAGGTGAATGGCATCTTCAGCTCAATTACATCGCCATCTTTCCAGCTGCGGCTTAAAGTGAGGTAAGTGCCAGGTTTGGTATCAACTTTTTGTGCTATGCCGTTTATTTTAACAAAAAAGCCTTTGTTAGCCCAACCCGGTACCCGTACATTCACATCGAATTTACCACTGCCCTGGATCGTTAAGCGACTATTGTCAGCCTTGGGGAAATCGGTTGTTTGTGTAATTTTAATTTTGCGGGTAGTCCAGTCTAAAACAGAAGGAATAAACAGGTTTACATAGAGTGCTTTATCATCTTTAGCCTTAAAATAAATGGAGTTCTGGAGCTTAGTGCTGCTTTCCAGCGCAGTGCCGTTACAGCAGGTAAAACCGGTCATATCGGCGTTTCCAAATTGTTTTACCGATCCCGGCCTTAAAGGAATATGGTAGGTATTAGCGGGGCTATTTTCGGCTACTGAGGCCAGTATATCATTGTATAAGGCACGTTCGTAATAATCCATAAATTCGGCACGCTGATCGAAAAGGAAAAGATCGCCGGTTAATTTTAGCATGTTGTAAGTGGCACAGGTTTCGTTCTGGCCGCCTTCCGAAAAGCCATTTTCGTACAAAGTACCCGGTTGGGCCACAAAACATTCGGCATTTGCCGGATTCCGTGCACCGGCAACCCCACCAATGCTGTACATATAATCGCTAATCATTTTATGCCAGAAATTATCAGCAATATTATAGTATTCAGGATTGTTAGAAGCCCGATACATTTCGATGCTGCCCACAATTTGCGGAATATGTTGATTGGCATGTAAACCACGGAAAATATCGACGTTTTTAGCCAGGCCATGAATATGCGTGGTATCACCAAAAAATACCTTAACATTATCAAACAGTTGGGCAGTTTTAAGGTATTCGGCTTTTCCGGTAATCTGGTACAAATGCGCCATCGATTCGTTCATGCCCCCATATTCGCCGGCAATGTAGGTATTCCACATTTTAATCAGCGTTTCTTGTGGCAGCTTGCTCAGGCGTGCATTTACCCAGTCGCCCATGTTAGTGGCAATTTCGAGCGCTTTTTTATTGCCTGTTACCTGGTAAATATCTATCAGGCCAGCCAAAATCTTGTGTAATGTGTAGTAAGGTGCCCAAACCTGGTTTTTCTGACCGCCATACTTAGCGCCTTGCTCCAGCATAATAAACTGATCGGGTGGGTAAGCGCTGATAAATCCTTTACCCCAGTTCCAGTAATCTGTTCTTATTCCCGCTCCGCTCAGGTCAGAATCAAAGGCAGTCTTGCCCGGTCCTACGGGCACAGCAGCCGGATCAGTTACATATGGCCCGCCTTCTTTTTGGGGTTTACCCGATAACTGCGATAAATCATAAAGGGTATTAACCATGTAATCGATTTTTTTGGCGAAATTTTCATGAAGTGCCGCATCGTATCCCGTACCCGCATAGGCCTGTGCAATGGCCGAAAGGTAATGGCCTGTTGCATGGCCCCTTAATTTCGTGTCTTCGCTATCCCAAACGCCAAGTGGCTTTGCACCTTCAGGCTGTTTTTGACCAAAAGCATGCCTGAACATATAGAGGAACGAATTGGGATCGGTTTTTGCCAGTGTTTCAATAAATTTATCGCGGTTTTTGGTAAAACTGGTGCCCTTTCCTTCTATATTGGTTTTTAAGGTAACCTGATCTAAACCAAAGGGTTCTAGCTTTAAGGCGGGTAAAACGGCTTTACCAGCTTCTTTAACTGTAACAGTAGCAGTAGTTTTTAAGTTTGTTCCCGGTACCAGCCCGGTAATCGTATATTGACCAGCCTTCAAAACAGTGCTGTTATCGGTAGGAGCAGGCCATATCACCCGTACTTTTGGTCCGGTTTTTCCTTCGCGGTAAGTACCGTCAATATTGGCCGGTAAACGGGGTAAATTACCAACAGTTGTAACCACAGCTACATCTGCAACTTTGGTTAAATAAGCATTATAGAGTTGCGGCGTAGCCGGCGAAAATTGCTGAAGATTGTCTTCTTTTTTTGCAGTGGTGTTTACGGTACTTTCATTGCCGCTTTTAAGTGCATTGCGGTAAATGTTACCAACCTGTCTGAAGCTTAGCGGAACACGGTAAATTCTGAAATCATGTATCAAGGCATTCAGATAAGGATCGGTTGATAGTAATGATTTACTAATGTAAAGCAGGTTTTTATCTTTCTGTGTCTGTGCGAATACTGTCGTTAAATCGAGCGGAATATCTTTAGTTTCGTTAGCTATTTTACCATTAATATATGTAGTGATTGATTTGGAAGGAATATCAACCACGATGGCCAGGTTTACCCATTGATTAAGTGGCACGGATTGGGTCGATACTGCCTTTTTTATTCCTTTGGCTGTGGTAATAGCTGCCTGAAAACCATCCTGCGCATTGCTGCCTGTGGGTGATGCCGAAAAATGTTTGGTAGCATCTTGTCCAAAATCAAATAAATGTTGTCCGCGCTGGTTCGATCGTAAATAAACCCAGCCGGTAATACTGATCGATTCCATATCTGTGAGCACTTCTGCCGGCAGGGCAATAAAAGAATTGCCTTCGCCAGAAAGCGATAGCACCTGCCCGAATTGACTATCATTTACAAATTTGGCCCCAGTGCCAAAAAGTTTGCCATGCAGGTTATTGCGCGACCAGTCTTTTGTATCGCCGTTAAATTTATAGCGTGCACTCATGGCTGTTTCGCCAACTCCATCCAATATCTGATCGCCGTTTTGTGCTTTAACGGGAGTAATTGGGGTTAGCAGGCTGATAAATAAAACTGAACACAAAAGTTGCTGATATAATTTCATCATAATAATTGAAAGATGGGGAGTAACCAGCTTATTGCCTGCAATTGCGTTATCGGTGAAAAATAACCTTTTGCAGCATTTCGGCTGTTTTCAAATTTCTGATAAAATTAAAAACAAGCCCGATGTTTTTATACTTCTTTTTTAGCTAATGGCTACAGGATATTAACAAGGTGATATAATTAATGTCTTTGATTACCAATTGTTGAAATGAAAGTAAAAAAGGGTGAAAATACGTTTCATTCTCCTTCTGTCTTTCTGTTTCTTTTTGCTGATATTCGTGCTGATAAGCTTTCTGCTGAGGTGTTATTCAAATCAGTATAACTATAAATAAACTATGATCGAATCTAATATTAAAACTCCTGGTGTTTACATTACTGAGCAAAGTGCTTTTCCGAACAGTGTAGTTCAGGTGGCTACAGCTGTTCCGGCATTTATAGGCTATACGCCACAGGCCATGTACGAAGGTAAATCGTATACCAATGTAGCCACTAAAATTACCAGTTTTGCCGATTTTATGGCCATTTATGGTTACCCTGATCCTGCACCTCCGGCCATTCCGGCGGTACAATATCACCCGCAGTATTATCTGGTAAAGCAAAAAAGCATGCCGGCAGATCAGGATTATATTTTGATTAATAGTGCTTATTATTCCGTTTTACCCGATCCCAATACCATTTATTATCTATATAACAGCATCAGGTTATTTTACCAGAATGGGGGAGGCGATGCCTACATTGTTTCGGTAGGTACTTATGGTCAGGCCTCAGGTCAGCCCACTGGTGTGGGACAGCAGATTGTAAATCCAAATGTTTTATTAAGTGAGTTACAACATGGACTCGAGCTTTTAAAAAGTGAGCAGGAGCCCACCATGTACATTTGCCCTGAAGCAACTTTGTTGCCGGTATCAGAAAATGCTACGCTGATGCAAAGTATGCTGGCGCAAAGCGAAGCCATGCAAACAGCAATTTGTATTTTTGATATAATTGGCGCAGGTAATCCCGATCCTTTAAACTATAGCGCTGCTATTGAAACCTTCAGGCAAAGTACGGGGATGCAAGGCTTAAATTACGGCGTGGCTTATTATCCTTTTATCGGTACCACAATCATGCAAAATGCCGATATTAACTATACCAACCTTTTCGGTGGCGATGTTAAACAACTGGCGCCAATACTCAATCCACCAGAGAATCCTGATCCTGTTTGTGCTGCAATCTTACAGCAGATAGAAAACCAGGGTGCGGCACCGTTAACCATAGTGCAATACAACAATGCTTTATTAAATGCCAGTAAACTTTATACGGGTATCATCAATCAGGTATTGAAGCAGGCAAACGTACTCCCTCCAAGTGGTGGCATGGCCGGTGTAATCACCACTGTAGATAACCAGGAAGGGGTATGGCAGTCTCCGGCCAATACTTCAATTGTAGGGGTGGTAAATTTGCCTATCCGTTTATCAGATACTCAGCAGGCTTCGCTTAATGTAGATGTTTCGGGTAAATCTATCAATGCTATCCGTTTCTTTAATGGTATAGGTATTTTGGTTTGGGGGGCACGCACGCTGGATGGGAATAGTCAGGATTGGCGTTATATTGCCGTAAGAAGAACGATGATTATGATCGAACAATCATGCAAAATGGCTACGCAAGCTTATGTTTTTTCGCCAAACGATAAAAATACCTGGGAAGCAGTAAAGGCTACAATTGGCAGTTTCTTAACCTCAATATGGAAACAGGGTGGACTGCAGGGTACCAGTGCTGCCGATGCTTTTTCGGTAGATTGCGGATTGGGAACTACCATGACAGGCGATGATATTTTGAACGGGTTTATGAATGTAGTTATAAAAGTAGCAGTAGTACGGCCGGCAGAATTTATCGTACTCACTTTTCAACAACAAATGCAGAAAAGTTAATTTATTAAAGTTAAAATATATAATTATGGCAGATGATGGAAGCACAAAGGGCGCAACATGGCCGCTACCCAAATTCAGGTTTGAGGTAGATTTAGGCACAACATTACAAGGCATTTCATTTCAGGAAGTATCTGGTCTTGAAGCCGAAAGTCAGCTTATCGAATACCGCAAAACCAACAACCCGTTATTTTCTGTCGAAAAAATGCCGGGTTTGGCTAAACATGGCAATGTAACCATGAAGAAAGGCATTTTTGTTAACGATAATACTTTTTGGGATTGGTATGCTGAAATTAAAATGAATACGGTTAAAAGAAGAAACGTATTGATTAAATTGTTAGATGAAACAGGAAACATTACCATGCAGTGGCAACTTAATAATGCCTTTCCAACCAAAGTTAGTGGTAGCGACCTTAAATCAGAAGGAAATGAAATAGCCATTGAAAGCCTCGAAATTGCATTTGAACAAATGACCATTACAAATGGACATTAACTGTTTACTTCATCGGGTTTGTGCTCCAAATACCTAACTGAAACACCACTTCCCTTACTTTCGCAGTTAAAATTAAGGTACATCAGGTTAATATTTATGAACGTTACAGGTACGTTTAAAATCTATCTTTGATCATCATCCAATCATTTAGTTAAATGTAAAATGAAGAAGAAATACCTGCCTTTTTTAAATATTGTATTTTTAATAGCACTTGCGCTGGTAAAAGGCTGGCAAAAAACGGAGGCGCAGGAAAGGGCACCTCATGCAGTTAATACCAAATTAAATCCGTTGTTGCCCGGTTATTTTGCCGATCCAACCATTAAAAAGTTTGGCGATACCTATTATATCTATTCCACTACCGATAACATTATGCTGGCTTCGGGTGCGCCAACAGTGTGGTATAGTAAAGATTTTGAGAACTGGTACAATTATACCATGGATGTACCATCGTTTAGCACCATTCCATTAGTTAATTTTTGGGCACCCGATATTGTTGAGCAAAATGGCCGCTATTATCTTTACTTTGGTAATTGCGAAATGGGCTGTAATATTTACGGTTACGTATCAGATACACCTATTGGCCCCTGGAAAAAGCTAAACGAAAATGATAAACCTGTTATAGCCCATAACTATCCCAGACCAGGTTTCCCTTCGTTAGATGCACAGTTTTTTACCGATACCGACGGTAAAATTTACGGCTATTGGGGTACATGGGTACATTATAATGGTGGCTATGCCGTAGGCGAGCTGGATGCGCAAAGCATGAAAGAAATGAAGCAGCCGAAAAATATCCCTTTAACGCAAACACCCGGACCTTTTGAGGCCGCTTACATGATGAAAAAGGGAAACAAGTACATTTTGATGTATTCTGGGGCTTCCTGCCACGATGAAACCTATAATGTGCGCTATGCTTATGCCAATACACCTTATGGCCCCTTTACTCCGGGAGCAAATAATCCGGTTCTGAGTACCAATGCTGATAAAAGTGTGCATGGACCGGGGCATCACTCTGTGTTACAGGATGGTGAAGATTATTACATCGTTTACCACAAACACGATTACCCGATGACACGTGGCGGGCTTTCAAGGCAGGTATGCATCGATAAAATGGTTTTTGAAAATGACTCGACCATTAAAGCTGTCGAGCCGAAAAATACGGGCTATATCAATCCTTCCAAACAAAAGGTTCCGGTAAATATTGCATTAAATAAACCGGCTACTGCATCATCCGCTTATCATTTGGTGGGGCAGAATATTGATTATACCTATCAGGCAACGCTGGCAACCGATAATAACAATGCCACCCTCTGGAAGGCTGCAAGTAACCGGTTTCCACAGGATTTAACTATCGACCTTGGCGAAGCAAAGCAGGTGAAAAGGGTGTTTACACAGTTTGAATTTCCAACATTTTATTATCAGTATATCTTGCGGTACTCCATTGATGGTAAAAGCTGGAAGGTGTTTGCAAATCGGTCAGCTAACCGCACACCGGGTAGCCCGATGATTGATGATCATGATGCAAAAGCACGCTATATTAAATTAACCGTAACAGGTACCGAAAAACAGGGCTTGTATGCCGCCGTTTGGAATATAAAAGTTTACGATACACTTTTCGAAATTCCATTGGCTCTGAGCAATAAGCATTCGGTAAACAGTCCGGCCATTAACAGCAAAGGCGCATTGCTCCTTAGTCTGGATTTAACCCAGGTTCCGGCAAATAAACCATTTACTACTCTGAAAAATTCAGGTACTTTAGGCGGTATTTTTAAAAGTGAAGGAACAGTAACTGTTCAGCAGGACGAACATGGCGTAAATTCACTAAAATTTGGCCAAGGCTATTTAGTTTCCGATCAGCCAGTTCCACAACAGCTGGCCTGGAATGGTTCGTACACAGTGGCAACCTGGGTTAAAAACCCTGAAGTGGATAAAGCAGGCGAATGTTTAATGTCGTGGTGCAACAGAAATGCTGTTCGCTTAGCCAACTCCTACAATGCCATGTATTATAACAGTGCAGGTTATGGTGCAGCCGGCCACCTCGATTATCATTTTGATATGAAATTTAACAGGCTACCAGAAGCCAATCAATGGCATCATCTGTTGCTTACTTTCGATGGGATGGTAGAAAAAATTTATGTTGATGGCGTGTTGGATAACCAGCAAAATATGACACTAAGCTCGGCAATTAGGCAGGCTAAATTTATTATCGGTGCTTCAGATGAAGGCGAGAATTACAGTGGGTTTATGGCTTCCTTAAAAATGTATGATTATGCGTTAGGTGCAGCTGAGATTAAAAAACAGTGGCAACAAAGTAACCCTTTAAAGAGAAAATAAAACCGGTTTAACCCGTCATAACCGCTTCGTTCAAAGCAATAGATTGAACATCAGTGGCAAACAAACCATCAGTGCCGAGGGCAATTTCAAATTCAACCCTACTACCCGTCCGAATTGCGTGGTGGGTATAGTTCAGCGGAAAAGAAATATCCTGCTGATTCTCGTCTTCGATAAAACCCTTTCCCAACAGTATATCGATGTGTGTAACAATCCCTTTTCTCATGGCTCGTTTAATGGTGTGTATGATATGAATAATAAATTAATCTGCATCCGGATAATCAATTCTGATTCCGAATTCGTGAATATAACAAGTTTGTTACATAAAATCAATACTTACCCCGTAATTTAAATTTCCTTCACCATTTTTTCATTTTATGACCCTACAGGTGTAAACGGCATCAGTTAAAGCGTAATTTAATGTTTTCTTAAATCGATAAGCCAACTTACAATATTTGGTTGTTTTTAGATACTATACTTTGAAAAAGGGTGAAAATACGTTGAACCCTAAGCATACCTTTTTTATTTCTTTTGCTGATATTTGGTTTAATCATTTAATTAAAGCAATCATCCCTCAGTAAATGTCAGCATCAACAAATCTTTCAGGTGGTTTAACTACCTGCAGTGTTAAAGTTTCAGGTAACCTCATTCCCGATAGTTTACGGGTACTTTCCATACAAATAGAAAAAAAAGTAAACCACATTTCCAGCGCAAAAATTACCATCCTTGATGGCGATGCTGATCAGGGAACATTTGATGCCAGTTCATCAGCCGTTTTTTTGCCTGGCAACCCAATCACCATCGAAGCGGGGTATGATGATGTTAATGCTGTAGTTTTTACAGGAATTATTACTGGTCAATCTATTCGTATTGATGATCTTATTGGTTCGGCACTTGAGGTTGAATGCAGGGATGAAGCCGTAAAAATGACGATTGGCAAAAAGAACAATACTTTCTTGCAGCAGAAAGATAGCGATATTATGAATACCCTTATTGGTAATTATGGAGCATTAAATGCCGATGTAAGCAAAACCAGTTTCGTTTGGCCGAGCCAGGTACAATATAATTTAAGCGATTGGGATTTCATGGTATCACTCGCTGGAATGAACGGGTTTATTGTTACTGCATTAAACGGCGTCGTATCGGTTAAAGCCCCTGATTCTAATGCCAATCCGGTAATAACAGCTCGCTATGGTGACGGATTGATTTCATTTAGTGCAAATATGGATGCTTTAACCCAGCTTGAAAGTGTAAAAGCCTGTAGCTGGGATTATAGCACACAAAGTATTAATACTGCAACAGCAAATGGCCATTATAATGGTCCGGGTAATATTTCATCGGGTAAATTGGCACAGGTAGCCAGCCCAGACGAATACCAGTTGCAAACCACCACCCGGATGGAAAACGAGGCGCTTAACAATTGGGCAAAAGCCCGTATGTTACAGGCTGATTTTGCTAAGATCAGGGGCGAAGCCAAATTTCAAGGCACTTCACTCGTCGATCCGGGTAGGTTTATTACCTTAAACGGAATTGGCGTGAGGTTTAATGGCGATTACATTATTTCGGGCGTTACCCATAATATTGCTGATGGCAACTGGATCACATCGGTTTCAGTAGGACTTTCTCCGGAATGGTTGATCGAAAAACCTGATCGAAACATCGAATCAGGGATTTTGAGCGCCAGTCGGGGCTTATTTAATGGTACGGTGAAGCAAATTTACAATGATCCTGAATCGCAGTACCGCATTCTGGTCGATGTGCCTGTTTTTAATCAGCAAGGTCAGGGAATCTGGGCCAGGCTGGCTAATTTTTATGCTACCAGTGGTGCCGGCGCATTTTTTATGCCCGAAGTAGGAGATGAGGTGGTACTGGGCTTTTTAAATGACGATCCACGCAGCCCGGTAATACTCGGTAGCATGTATAGCAGTTCAAAACAAATGCCCGCTACGGGGCTTAACCCGAACGAAACAAATGCGATTAAAGCCTTTGTTTCCAAATCCAATATCAGTATCAGATTTGACGATGAAAACAAGGTGCTAACCATTGCTACTCCTGCGCAGAACACCATCGTTTTTAACGATAAAGACAAAGAAATTTCCATTCGCGATGAAAACAACAATAACGTTACCATGTCGGCAAGTGGAATTAGTCTCAAAAGCCCTAAAAGTATCAGTATTGAGGCTGATCAGATGGTAACCATAGCAGGCGGTCAAGGGGTATCTGTTAAGGCCAGCGGGGGAGATGTGAGCATAAGCGGCATGAACATTAAACAACAGGCCGAAATGCAGTTTTCTGCCGGAGGATCGGAGGTTACCAAAATAGAAAGCGGAATGGAATTGACACTTAAGAGTGCCATGATCATGATTAACTAACTTAAAAGAACAGCAATATGCCACCAGCAGCAAGATTAACTGATTTTCACGAATGCCCCATGACCACACCAGGGCCAGTGCCTATACCTCATGTTGGCGGGCCGATTGTAGGGCCAGGCGAACCTACTGTACTCATTGGAGGTTTACCTGCTGCCAGAGTAGGCGATATGCTGGTTTGTGTCGGCCCACCCGATAGTATTGTTAAGGGATCTGCCACGGTTATGATTGGCGGCATGCCAGCGGCCAGAATGGGCGATCAAACCGCACATGGTGGAAGTATTATGCTGGGCGCATTTAATGTAATGATAGGGGGGTAAAACCGCAGTAAATCTGCTTTACATTCTTAAAGGATAGATTTTTATATGCTTCTTAATTGGGGGCGAAGAAACTTCTGCCACTACTGCAGGTTATAGTCGTTTTTACTCCCGATTTGGTTGAAAATATTGTTTTTTGTCTTGATTGCGAAATTATTTTCTTTGAACAAACGTTTGCGTGAAATTATTGTTTGAAATTGATTGTTAAATTTTTTTATAATTGTAATAAACCTATTACATCCGGCTAGCTCAACTACAGGCTAACCAGATAATCGTCCCTTTAATGAGGTTATTGCTATGCGCGATTATAGAAATTTTAACGACGAACAATTGTTATCTTGCTTGAGGGAAGGAAACCATACTGCATTTACCGAAATTTATAACCGGTACTGGAAAAGGATGTTCGAAATTGCTGCGCGTAAAATAAACGATTTAGACGAAGCTGAAGAAATTGTACAGAGCATTTTTGTTTCACTTTGGCAGCGCAAAACCGAATTGCAAGTTACGGGTTCGTTAAATGCTTACCTGGCTGTGTGTATCAAATACCGCGTAATTAAACTGCTCGACAAAAAAAGAAACGAACAAAAATACCGAGATAGCCTTGACAGTAGAATGCTAACGGATGCCTCAACAGAAGACTGGCTAAGTTTTCTCGAACTCAAAGATAAACTGGCCGAGCTGGTTGCTGTTTTGCCCGATAAATGTCAGCTGGTGTACAAAATGAGCCGCGAACGCGGAATGCCCCAAAAAGAAATTGCCACAACCCTCAATATTGCCGAAAAAACGGTAGAAGCTCATCTCGGAAAGGCACTTAAGACTTTAAAAGCTGGTCTGAATCATTTTTTAACGACTTTGTTATAAAAAAATAAAATATTTTAATATTCGACTAAGGGATTCATCACACATAGGGTACATGTAAGTATAAACCTATTGAAGATGAACGATCTCGAACACAATGAAAATGATTATAAAGCCCTCGCTTCTAAATGGCTCGATGGAACCATTACGCAAGAAGAGGAGGTTCGCTTTGCTTCCTGGTACAATCGGGAGGAAAATCAGAAACTCACTATACCCGAAGAATTTGCCGTAAACGAATCCGTACATCGTAACCGCATGCTGGCTGAAATCAACAAAAGAATCGGCGTAAATAAAAAAATGCAGTTATGGCCAAAATTGGTTGCTGCTGCTTTAATTGGCGCTTTATTTATTTCCGGACTCTATTTGCTTATCCGCCCTTTTGCAAAGGATGAAGCCGCAATGATCGTGTTGAAGAGGCAAGATATACCCGCCGGAAAAAATAAGGCAATACTTACCTTAGCCAATGGCAAGGTACTTGCACTATCCGATTTAGCTGTTGGAGCACAAAGCCGGCACGACGGTGCCATTATTACCAAAAACAGGGATGGTCAGCTCCAATATCAGGTAGTAGATGCTGAAAATAATACTAACGAAATCGCTTATAATACCATCAGTACACCAAGGGGAGGTCAGTATCAGGTAAACCTGCCCGATGGTACAAAAATATGGCTCAATTCGGCCTCATCATTAAAATTTCCAACAAGTTTTAAAAAACTCGGCGAACGTAAAGTAGAACTTCATGGCGAAGGCTATTTTGAAGTGGCTAAAGATAAAACCCGCCAGTTTCGCGTAGTTTCTAACCAGCAAACGGTAACGGTTTATGGTACGCATTTCAACATTAACGCCTATAGCGATGAAGATGAAAAGGTAACAACTTTACTCGAGGGTAGTGTAGATGTAAACCATGTGCTGCTCCAACCCAATGAACAATCGGTAATTAAGGGCGGCCAGGTTAAAGTACAGCCAGCTGATGTTGAAACAGTAATGGCCTGGAAAAACGGCTATTTCAGGTTTGAAGAAGAACGCCTCGATGTAATTATGAAAAAGGTATCGCGGTGGTATGATGTAGATGTCGAATTTGACAATCCGGCTTTAAAAGAACTCGAATTTGGTGTGGTAACCAGCCGTTCGGGAAATCTTTCAGGCATACTTAAAATGCTCGAAATGACCCATGAAGTTTATTTTACAATCCGCGACAAAAAGATTACGGTCATGAATTATACCAAATCCGATCATGCCCGTTAGCATGAAGATGTAACCCAATAAAACCAATTAACTATTAAACCAACTAACCAAATGAAGATGAAAAAATACCAGACTTAAAGTGCAGTCTTTAGAAATCCGGGAGCATCTCACTGCTCCCGAAAACGTTCTAATGTCAAAAAACAATTGAGTTAACTATTTCTTAAACGTTTCGCAAAGTGATCAAAGCATCCGACCGCTGTCACTTTGTCGAATAAACAGAACAATCAAATGTATAAAAATTATACTAAAAATTTTTGTATGCCCCCGGGCTACGCCTTTAAATTAAGTTTAGCTATGAAATTAGCAGCGGTGTTGCTCTTCGTAACGATTATGCAGGTTGGTGCAACCGGATTTGCACAGAACATCAATTACCAAAAAAAGAGTGCTTCACTCAAACAGGTGCTTAACGAAATCAATAAGCAAACCGGTTATAGTGTGGTATGGTCGGCAAAAAAAGCCAAAAATTTAATGTTAACTGAGCTCAGCTTTAGAAATGCGAGTTTACAAACTGTGCTCGAGAAGTGTCTTGAAGGACAGCCTTTGTCTTATGTTATCGAAAATGGAGTTGTTGTAATCCGTACAAAAGTGCCAGCGGTACAACCCATCATTGAATCGGCCAGGGCATTTATCGACTTAAAGGGATTGGTGGTTGACGAAAATGATGTTCCCTTGCCCGGCGCGAGTATCAGGCTTAAAAACGGTAATAAGCAAACCATTTCAGGTTCAGATGGTAAGTTTGTGCTAGCTGGAGTTGACCGTGGAGCAATACTTTTGGTAAGCTATATAGGTTATCAGGAGAAAGAGGTTAGCGTAACTTCATCTGAGATGACAATCCGTTTAAGTGCCAAATCATCCGAACTCAACGATGTAGTGGTAGTAGCTTACGGTAGCCAGTCTAAAACCAGGCTTACCGGTGCTGTTGCGCAGGTAAGTGGCAAAGATTTGCAAAACAGGCCAATTACCAGAATCAGTCAGGCACTTCAGGGCCAGGTAGCTAACCTGAATATCGGCGCAACTACGGCCGGTGGGGCTCCTAACGCTACCCAAAGTTTAAACATTCGTGGTTATACCGGATTGGGAACTTCTGGCGGGCCGCTAATTGTTGTAGATGGTGTTCAGGGTGTCGATATCAACAGCATAAACCCTGATGATATAGAGAATATAAGTGTTTTGAAAGATGCGGCATCTGCTGCAATTTATGGATCCAGCGCGCCTTATGGAGTAATACTCATCAGTACCAAAAAGGGTAACAAATCCTCAGCGCCAACCATTTCCTATAACAATAACCTTTCCATATCAGAGGTTATTAATTTACCTAAAATGGTTAATTCGCTCGATTTTGCCACCATTTATAACGAAGCTTTTGCCAATGCACAAAGAGCGGCGTTTTTTGATGGACCAACTATTCAGCGCATTAAAGATTATCAGGCAGGCATACTTACTACCGAAACCATTAAAAACCCTGCGCCGAATACCAACGAATATTTTTCGTGGAATGCCGGAAATGCCAATAACGACTGGTTCAAAATTTATTATAAAGACCATGCTTTTAGCCAGCAGCACAATATGAGTGTAAATGGTGGTTCTAACTCGTCAACCTATTTTGTTGGGGCAGGGTATAACGACAGGAACGGTATGTATAATTATGGAAATGACAGTTACAAACGTTATAACCTGCGGGCTAATCTGAGTTCTGATGTAACCAGCTGGCTTACTTTTAATTTACGCACTACCTTCTCCCGTCAACTGTTTAATTCACCAAATTTGTATCCGGGCCAGACAGGCGGGGGCGACCAGGCTTATATGCATCAGATTGCCCGAAAATTCCCTACAGTTGCCGTATATAATCCTGATGGCAGGTATTCGGATGAGAGCAACATCCTGCTTCATGAAGAAGGTGGACGGAACAACCAGATTACCGATCAGGGATTGTTAAGCGGAGAACTTAACTTTAAACTGGCTAAAGGTTGGACCGCAACTGCTAACTATACTTTTGATGCACAGTATTACGACCAAACTTCGCATTTAAAAACTTTATACACCTTTTTGCCTGATGGTTCTCAGAAAACGGTAGGAGGAACTACACCAAACTCTTTCGGCCGTTACAACGAACGTAATCAGCACGAAGTAGTTAACGTATTTTCGAAATATGAGAAGCAGTTTCAGGATCATTATTTTAGCATCCTGGGTGGTTACGTAAGTGATTATGTAGGTTTTCAGTCCTATTCGGCCAGCAATAGCAATCTTTATTCAGATAATATTCCATCGCTTTCTACAGCCTACGGTACAACACCATCCATATCTGATTTGGTTCGTAAACTTAGCTCACAGGGTGCTTTCGGAAGAATTAACTACAATTACAAAGAAAAGTATCTCTTAGAACTTAATGCCAGATACGATGGAACTTCGCGCTTTTTGGAAGATGTACGCTGGAAACTTTATCCGGGTGTTTCGGCAGGCTGGAATATTGATAAAGAATCGTTTTTTGAGCCAGTTAAAAAATATGTAAACACCTTAAAGTTCAGGGGCTCTTACGGTCAACTTGGTGATCAGGTATTTTTAGATACCAATTATTATCCGTTTTATCCAAGCTTAGGTACTTCCAGACCAACAGCTACCAGCTGGTTATTTGGAGGTACCCAACAAGCGTCAGTAACATTGCCGGCTTTGGTTAACGATCAGTTAACCTGGATTACCAGTTCTACATTAGATTTTGGTGCCGATGCAACCTTTTTCAACAACCGGTTAAGTGCTTCGTTCGATTGGTATATCAGAAAAGCCACTGATTTTGCCGGTCCTTCAGCAGCACTACCTGCTGTTTTGGGTACAACCCCACCAAGTGTAAACAACTCAGCCATTAAAACAAAGGGTTGGGAACTTTCATTGGCCTGGAGAGATAAAATTGGATCTGTTAGTTATGGTTTGAAAGGGGTATTAAGCGATTATACGGCTAAAGTTACCCGTTATCCTAATCCAACAGGGCTTTTAAATACCTGGTACGAAGGATTGGATATGGGCGAAATATGGGGTTACGAAACTGTTGGCCTTTTCCAGAGTGCTGCAGAAATTGCCGCTGCACCTTCACAAAACCTGATTTACAATGGACCTTTAACACCTGGCGATGTTCGCTATGCTGACCTTAACGGCGATGGGATCATTAGTCCCGGAGCTTCCACTGTATCCAATCCTGGCGATCGTAAGGTAATCGGAAATTCAACTCCGAGATACAGTTATGGTGTTACGGCTGATGCCAGCTGGAAAGGTTTTGATGCCATGATTTTTGTACAGGGCGTAGGAAAAAGAGATGTAGCCATTGGCGGCAACTATTTCTGGGGAATTGTAGGAGATGAATGGCAGAGTTCGTTGTTTACCACTCATTTAGACCGGTGGACACCACAAACACCAGACGGCTATTATCCGAAATATTACATGAGCATTGAAAACAATAAAAACCAGCAGACCCAAACCAGGTACCTGCAAAATGGTGCGTATTTAAGGATTAAGAACGTACAATTAGGCTATACCCTGAACAAAAACCTGGTCGAAAAACTGAAACTGGGCCGTGTAAGATTTTACCTCAGTGTAGAAAACCTGGCTACCATTACGAAGTTTACCAAAGCGCTTGATCCTGAACTTTTCTTGTCATCAGGAAAGGTGTACCCAATGCAGAGAAATTACTCTGCAGGATTGAATGTTACTTTTTAACCAACAAAAATATTAAAGGATACAATCATGCAAAACAGAATATATATCACAATCCTTATGCTGGCGCTGTTTCTGGCTGCCTGTAAAAAGGATTTTTTAGATAGAACACCAGAAACAAGCATTAGTGAGGCCGAATTCTGGAAAACACAAAACGATTTACAGTTATATGTAAATAACTTTTATACCGCATTTCCCTCAACAATAGGAGCTTTTGGTACAATTGGCCCATACGGTTTGGATGCTGATGATGGTAGCGACAATATGATTACCATGTCGGTAAACGGCAATATGAACGGCGTGCGTACCATACCCAGCTCGGGTGGAGGATGGGCCTACGGCGATTGGAGTACGCTTAGAAACATCAACTACTTTATGGTAAATTACAATAAAGTGAATGCCAGCTGGGATAATCAAAAAACCTACGTAGGCGAAGCTTTGTTTTTTAGGGCATGGTTCTATTTTAGCAAGTTGCGCCAGTTTGGCGATTTGCCCTGGGTGAATAAACCTCTCGATATTACTTCGGGTGAACTTAAAACACCAAGATTGTCAAGAGCTGTGATTGTCGATTCTATCATGAACGACCTCGATCGCGCAGTACAATATCTGCCTTCAAAGGCATCAGCACAAGCTTCCAGGGTGAATAAACAGGTTGCGCAGTTGTTTCAGGCACGCATAGCACTTTTTGAAGGTACCTGGGAAAAGTACCATGCAGGTACAGCTTTTGGTGTTAACGGTTCCGACGGAACTAAATTTCTGCAAAAAGCGGCAACAGTTTCAGCCGATTTGATTGCCAACCCAGGTGGTTATGCTTTAGTGGCTACCCCCGGTACAGATGGCTATTGGCGCATATTTAATCAGGTTAACTACAGCTCAAACACGGAGGTGATGTTATGGCGGCAGTATGATTTGAATATTAATGGCGGACATTACTGGCACAGATACACCAATACAGGTGCCGGAAGGGGCTTAACCAAAAACCTGGTCGATTATTACCTTTGTACTGATGGTAATCCTATTACTGGAAATGCTTTATACCAGGGCGATGCAACCTTATTAAATGTAGTTAAAAACCGCGATCCACGCATGGCGCAAACCATCTACATTAATGATGGCAATCATATTGTAACCAACAACAGGCCTAACGGTGCAGCACCAAATATTTTTGATGTGCCAACTTTTTCAGCACCGAACGAACAGAAACCAGCTACCGGTTATCAGGTTTATAAAGGCCATGATCCTGATTATAACCAGCAACAGGACCGTGGAACATCAGGCTATATCATTTTCCGTTTTGCAGAGGCATTGCTCATTTATGCCGAAGCTAAAGCAGAATTGGGCACCATTTCCCAAAACGACCTCGATCTTAGCGTAAACAAACTCCGCGCAAGGGTAGGTATGCCCAATATGTTACTGGCAGCCATTACCGCCGATCCAAAATGGGAGTTTCCTGCTTTGAGCCCTGTTATTAACGAAGTAAGACGCGAGAGAAGGGTAGAATTGGCTTGCGAAGGCTACCGTAAAGATGATATATTCAGATGGGCTGCTGCCGATGAGTTGATTGTGGGCTGGAAACCAAAAGGCGCTAAACTGGCCCAGTGGACCGGCGTGGTAGATTCAAAGTACCTAACTAGCTACCCGGTTGATGAAAATGGATATATCGAGCTATTTAAAACAAACCTGGCTACAGGATACAAATTCAATTTGCTGCGCGATTACCTTTCGCCAATTCCGACAGATCAGATGGTGCTTAATCCGGATATTAAACAAAATCCAGGCTGGCAATAAATATAAGGGCATCCGTTTTACAACGTAATCAGTATGCCCGAAAAACAAAACCTTTATGGGAAAAGGTTGGTTAGTTAGTGTCTTCGGTTTTCCGGAGGCACTTCTTTTTTTTACTTTAATAATTATTTGGATGCTAAAAACATTTCTTTCCAGATTTCCACAATGCTTGCGATTACAAGCTCCATTTCATAGTTTTGAGCTATGCAGGAGCTTTCAATGTCGTTACAAATAGATTTAATGGAATTAAAGGCCAGATACAGCTTTATTATGGAAGAGCTCGATGCGCTGTTCGCCGATGCATACCTTTCTAAAATTGGCGCAAAACAAAAGCTGGCCGATGAAATGCTGCGCGAAATTGAACGCATACTAAGCAAAGCTGAATAATTGCCCTTAGTTTTAAATTTCTACCTAAAATCGTTCTAATAAAACCTGGAACTTTGTTGTACTCCGCTACCGATGACAGATCTAATAGAAATTCGTCATTGCGAGGAGGAACGACGAAGCAATCTTACAAAATGAGTTTATAGCGACCGCTTTAAGATTGCTTCATCCAATGAAAAATTGGCTTCGCAATGACGATCCCGTTAAAAAAGATCTTGTCATTTCAACTTCTGTGTTTTTTCTAAAACTAAATTCTCGAAACTAAGACATTTATCATATACCTAATCCCGAAAGCATCAACAGTTACCGTTCAGTCAATAGGTTAAGTTTATGTCATCTTAGCTTAATAAATTCCTGAACACAAGAATTTCAAAAATTTAAATTTAATTGCTTTTTTGGCTAATCACCGCATTGTAGTACGAAAATTAACTCTATTTCATCCTGTTTTCACTAAAACTACCCCAAAACTTCATGTTTATAGTCATAATGGGTTCTTTTTGCTTTAAAAGTTAACCCTGACCGCTTTAAACCTTAATTTCAACTTCATTTAAACTTCATAAATCTGTATTTATTTCGCTAACGAATTAAATCACTGCGTAACCCTGAATTATTGAACCTGCATCATGCCGTTTAACGGTATTTGTAAATGATGAAGCGGTTGGCAAAGGAAAACTAATGAAAAAAAATAAATCAGATAACTAGTCAAAAAAACAAGATGAAGAGAAATGTAATGTGCCTCGCTTTGAGTGCTTTGCTTTACGTAACAGCGTGTACATCCAAAAAAGAAGAAAAAGAGGAAGTAGCTACTTACGCGGTAACCAGTCCGGTAAGAATGGATACTTCGTTTACCAAAGAATATGTTTCGCAAATCAAATCGGTGCGGAATATCGAAGTAAGGGCTCAGGAAAAGGGCTACCTGCAGAATATTTACGTAGATGAAGGTCAGCATGTTAAAGCTGGTCAGCTTTTGTTCCGGATTATGCCTAAAGCCGCACAGTCTGAACTGGCTAAAGCGCAGGCAGAAACAAAATCTGCTCAAATTGAGCTCGAAAACACCAAATTACTTTCTGATAAAAATATTGTTTCGAAAAATGAGCTGGCTATGGCTAAGGCAAAATTGCAATCTGCAAATGCCGAAACCGCATTGGCTAAATTTCATTTATCCAATACCGAAATCAGGGCACCTTTTGATGGTACCATCGACCGTATTCCTTTAAAATTGGGTAGTTTGGTTGATGAGGGTGCCTTATTAACCAGCCTTTCAGATAACAGCCAGGTGTTTGCCTATTTCAACGTTTCTGAGCCTGAATACCTTAACTATCAAAGTGCTGCAAAGGTAAAAGGACAGCAGGAAGTGAGTCTTTTATTGGCCAATAACGAGTTGCTTAAAGCCAAAGGTAAAGTAGAATTGATTGAAAGTGAGTTTGATAACGAAACCGGCAACATTGCTTTCAGGGCCAGGTTCAATAATTCTGATAACCTGCTTAGAAACGGCGAAACCGGTAAAATACAAATGGTTGTGCCTTTAAAAAATGCCTTGGTTATTCCGCAAAAAGCAACTTACGATATCCAGGATAAAACCTATGTTTTTGTAATCGATAAAAACAATAAAGTGCACTCTAAAGCAATTACTATCGCCGGCGATTTACCCGATTTGTACATTGTTGGCGATGGCATTGATGTAGGTGATAAAATCCTGCTTGAAGGTGTACAGAAAGTTAAAGACGACGATAAGATCGCTTTCAAATTCCAGCAGCCTCAGGATGTGATTAAACAATTGAGACTGAAAACAGAATAATCTAAATCCTCCATACTTATTTTATGTTTAGTAAATTCATACAAAGGCCAGTCCTTTCTATCGTAATATCACTTGTTATTGTGTTTTTGGGGGTATTGGCCATTAGCTACCTGCCTGTTACGCAATTCCCGTCTATTTCGCCGCCTAAAGTAAATATTACGGCCGAGTATCCGGGAGCCAATAACGAGCTCTTAATTAAATCGGTGGTTATCCCTTTAGAGCGCGCGCTTAACGGGGTTCCCGGAATGAAATATATTGCATCTGATGCCGGTAATGATGGTGAGGCTTCTATTCAGGTGGTATTTAACCTGGGGACCGATCCCAATCAGGCTTCGCTTAACGTGCAAAACCGGGTAGCCGCGGTTACCAATAAACTGCCGCCGCTGGTTGTGCGCGAAGGGGTTAAAATTACCCGCGAGGAGTCTAACATGTTAATGTACATCAACCTGTACAGTAAAGACCCTAAAATGAACCAGAATTTCTTGTATAACTATGCCGATATCAACTTGCTTTCGGAGCTGAAAAGGGTTGATGGTGTAGGTTTTGCAGATATTTTGGGCGACAGGGATTATGCAATGCGGATCTGGTTAAAACCCGATCGCATGCAAGCGTATAAAATTTCTGTTGATGAGGTAATGAAAGCGCTTGATGAGCAAAGTTTGGAAGCTTCGCCGGGTAAAACTGGTGAGAGTTCGGGTAAACGTTCGCAGGCTTTTGAATATGTATTGAAATATTCGGGTCGTTTTAATACCAAAGAAGGTTACGAGAATGTTATTTTACGGGCAAGTGCCAATGGCGAGTTACTCCGCCTGAAAGATGTAGCCGATGTTGATTTTAGTGCTTCAGCCTATAATTTATATTCTACCTTAAACGGAAAAGCGTCTGCCGCGATCGTTTTAAAGCAATCGTACGGTAGTAATGCTACGCAGGTTATTAAAGATGTCAAAGCCAAAATGGCTGAGATTAAGGCCAGTTCATTTCCTAAAGGTTTAGATTACGAAATCAGTTACGACGTTTCCAAATTCCTTGATGCATCTATCGAAAAGGTAATCCACACACTGGTTGAAGCCTTTATTTTGGTAGGCTTGGTAGTGTTCCTGTTCCTTGGCGACTGGCGTTCGACTTTAATTCCGGCTATTGCTGTTCCTGTATCGTTAATTGGTACTTTCGTGTTCATGCAGTTCTTTGGCATTACGCTCAACTTAATTACCTTATTTGCCCTGGTGCTCGCCATTGGGGTGGTGGTAGATGATGCCATTGTAGTAATTGAGGCGGTACACGCCAAAATGGAGCACGACCGGAGGCTATCGGTACTAAAGGCTACACAACAGGCCATGAAAGAAATTGGCGGGGCAATTATTGCCATCACCTTCTTAATGGCGTCAGTATTTATTCCGGTTGCATTTATGTCGGGGCCGGTAGGTATTTTTTACCGCCAGTTCTCTATTACCATGGCTACGGCAATTATCCTGTCGGGTATTGTGGCTTTAACGCTTACACCGGCATTGTGTGCCATTATGCTTAAAAACAATCATGGTAAAAACGGTAAGAAAACCATGATTGATCGCTTTTTAGATGGCTTTAATAATGGTTTTGCCAAGCTGTCGGGCAAGTATGAGTTTATATTAACCAAAGTGGTGAGTCGCAGAATCTTAACATTCGGTGTATTAATTGCTTTTTGTTTGGGTGTTTGGGGCTTAAGCGGCAGTGTACCCTCAGGCTTTATTCCGAATGAAGATCAGGGAATGGTATACGCCATTATCCAAACCCCTCCGGGATCTACCTTGGAGCGTACCGACCAGATTGCAGAAAAACTGCAGAAAATGTGCGAAGATATCGACGGTGTTAAGTCGGTTTCCTCACTGGCTGGTTACGAAATCTTAACCGAAGGTACGGGTTCTAACTCGGGTACCTGTTTAATTAACCTAAAAGACTGGAGCGAACGTAAACACTCGGCAGTAGAAATTATTGAGGAGCTTGAACAAAAATCAAAATCCATTCCGGGTGCAACGATCGAATTTTTCCAGCCACCAGCAGTGCCTGGTTACGGAGCAGCAGGTGGTTTTGAACTTCGTTTACTGGATAAAGCAGGTAGCGGCGACTATAAAAAAATGGAAACCGTAGCCAACGATTTTGTAAAGGAACTGAACAAACGTAAAGAACTATCATCGGTATTTACTTTCTACAGTGCCAGTTTCCCGCAATACATGCTTAACGTAGATAATGATATTGCCCAGCAAAAAGGAGTGAGTATTGATAATGCCATGAATACGCTATCAACATTTGTGGGTAGTAATTACGAAACCAGTTTTATTAAGTACGACAGACAGTATAAGGTAATTGTGCAGGCTTTACCACAATACCGGGCCCTGCCAGAAGATATCCTGAAGTTATCGGTGAAAAACGACCGTGATGAAATGGTACCATTCTCGGCCTTTATCAAAATGCAAAGGGTTTACGGGCTTTCTGAGATTACAAGGCACAACATGTACAATGCTTCTGAGATTAGTGGTCAGTCGGCACCCGGCTACAGCTCAGGCGAAGCCATTAAAGCCATTACAGAGGTTGCCAAGAAAACCCTGCCAAGGGGATTTGGTATCGATTGGGCCGGTATTTCTAAAGATGAGGTATCGCGCGGTAATGAAGCCATTTACATCTTCTTAATTTGTTTAGGATTTGTGTACCTGGTATTGGCTGCTCAGTACGAAAGTTTCATTTTACCGCTTTCGGTAATCCTTTCTTTACCAGCAGGTATTTTCGGCGCATTTGTTTTCCTTAAATTATTGGGATTAGAAAATAACATTTATGCGCAGGTAGCGATGGTAATGCTGATCGGTTTGCTGGGTAAAAATGCTGTACTGATTGTAGAGTTTGCTACGCAGCGGCACGCGCAGGGGGCATCGGTATTTAAGGCTGCTATGGAAGGTGCTACGGTGCGTTTCCGTCCGATCTTAATGACTTCTTTTGCCTTTATTGCAGGTTTAATTCCTTTAATGATTGCCAGCGGACCGGGTAAAATCGGTAACCGTACCATTGGTTCGGCTGCAGCTGGAGGTATGTTATTCGGAACCATCTTTGGGGTAATCGTCATACCAGGTTTATACTACATATTCGGAACAATTGCAGCCAAGCACAAGCTGATTAAAATTGAAGAAGAACATCCGTTAACTGAAGAAATTGAAAATAATGTTTAGGAAAAATATATATAAAGGCCTTGGATTGGTATTGCTATGCGCTGCATACACTGCCTGTAAGCTACCAGAAGTAGCCCAACGTGCCGAAAATAAAAATGTACCTGCCGCCTTTAACAATGGCGCGCAGGATACGGTTAGCACAGCCACCATACAATGGCGTAAGTTTTTTACCGATCCTAACCTGGTAAACCTGATTGATACTGCACTTAAAAACAACCAGGAGTTAAACATCACCTTACAGGATATTGAGATTGCCAAAAACGAA
Source organism: Pedobacter kyungheensis (assembly GCF_000812965.1). GTDB lineage: Bacteria > Bacteroidota > Bacteroidia > Sphingobacteriales > Sphingobacteriaceae > Pedobacter > Pedobacter kyungheensis. Next base: position 215,701 of record NZ_JSYN01000002.1, on the reverse strand, counting down.
ATCAAAGCCAGAAAAGGAGAGCTTTTACCGAATGTAACCTATGGTGTAGGGGCTGGACTGGAAAAGGTGGGTCGTTATACCAGTTCTGGTGCAGGCGATGCCTCAACAGAAATTACCCCGGGCAAAGAAGTACCAGAAATATTGCCTGATTATAAGTTTGGCTTACAGGCTAACTGGGAAGCCGATATCTGGCATAAGCTGCGCAACTCTAAAAAAGCTGCCATTAGCCATTACTTGTCTACTGTTGAAGGAAAGAACTTTGTAATCACCAATTTAATTGCCGAAGTGGCCAACTCTTATTACGAGCTGCTCGCTGCCGATAATCAACTGGAGATTGTTAAAAAGAACATCGAGCTGCAAAGCAATGCATTGGAGTTAATGAAAATCCAGAAACAAGCTACCCGGGTTACCGAACTGGCTGTGCGTAAATTCGAGGCCGAAGTATTAAGCTCCAAAAGCCTGGAGTTCGATATTCAGCAGAACATTACTGAAACCGAAAATAAGATTAACTTCTTGTTGGGCCGTTTCCCGCAATCTATTATCAGGGATAAAGCTAATTTTACCGATTTAGTGCCGGCAACAGTGCAAACGGGCTTGCCAGCGCAATTATTGGCTAACCGTCCGGATATTAAGCAGGCCGAATATGAACTGGCAGCCGCTAAACTGGATGTTAAAGTGGCCAAAGCACAGTTTTACCCTTCGCTGGGTATTTCGGCCACTATTGGTTACCAGGCTTTCAATCCATCTTATTTATTGAGAACGCCTGAATCGTTAATTTACTCTTTGGCCGGCGATCTGGCCGGACCGCTGATTAACCGTAACGCCATAAAAGCGGAGTATTTAACTGCTAATGCTAAACAGTTACAGGCGGTATACGATTACGAAAAAACCATTTTGAATGGATATATTGAGGTAGCCAATCAAATGTCGAAAATCAGTAACCTGCAAAAAAGCTACGATCTGAAATCGAAACAGGTAACGGCATTAACCCAATCGATTGATATTTCGAACGATTTATTTAAAGCAGCAAGAGCCGATTATTTCGAGGTTTTAATGACTCAACGCGATGCATTACAATCGAAACTCGAATTGATTGAAACAAAAAAACAACAATTAAACGCAGTGGTAGATATTTATCATGCACTGGGTGGTGGCTGGAACTAGGAGATATCTTCTTTCAGTATAATTAAGCATAGAATTCAAGTCAAATCCTTATTTGTACAGGCTGCTCCAAAATCGGAGCAGCCTTTTTTGCTTTTGTCATGCTGAGCGTAGGGAAGAATCTCTCTACGTTAAATTTTAGCCACGGATGCACGGAACGCACAGATTTGATCCCCATAGTTAGTCACGCTGAGCGGAGTCGAAGCGCCTTAAGCTTAACCCGTCATTCCCAGCTTGACTGGGCATCGTAAAGCGATTGCTATGTTTTGTGTTGTCAGATGTTACCATCTGACACTAATGCGTACCCCATTTGTAAATAAGCCATGACGGGGAGCATTTTAATTAACAATATCCCCATAGTTAACCCGTCATTCCCAGCTTGACTGGGAATCGTAAAGCGATCGCGATGTTATGTTTTAAGATTAGCTTCGCTGAGCACTTCGTGGTTCCCGCCTGCGCGGGAATGACGGATCATAGCAAGGAATAACTAAAGTCCTTCGACTCCGCTCAGGAGGATAAGCTTATAAACACTCTAAAACAAAAAAAGCAGGCAATCCAATTACGGATTGCCTGCCTTATGAGACGATGCTATTCACATCAAAATGTAGCGTACTACTTCGCTTTAATCTCTGCCAGTAAAGCAGCAAGTGCTTTTACCTTATCAGGATAAGTATCGGCCAGGTTATGTTTCTCTTCTTTATCCTTACTCAAATCATAAAGCTGAGGTGTTTCCAGATTACCGGTTTCTATACCTACCAGTTTGGCATACGCAGGTCCTTTTTCAGGTGTAATATATTTCCAGTTGTCTTTAATGATCGAAAGTGCTCCACCCTGTTCTACATATACCGAACGGCCGGTTTTATTTTTACCCAGGAAAGCAGCCAGTTGGTTTTCGCTGTCACTTGCGGTGCCAGCCGGCACTTTAGTTTGCAATAAAGCAGCAAAAGACTGGATAAAATCAATTTGCGATACCAATGCATCAGAAACGGCTGGTTTAATTCCTGCCGGCCAGTTAATGATAAAGGGAACACGCGTACCGGCTTCAAGCGCACTGTATTTACCACCTCTAAGCGTTCCGGCAGGGGTATGTCCGTTCAAGCGGGTTACTGCGCCATCCTGGTAGCCATCATCAAGTACCGGACCATTATCGCTGGTAAAAACAATCATGGTGTTTTGGGCAATACCCTGGTTTTGCAGTTCTTTCATAATCTCACCTACCGTCCAGTCTAACTGCAAAATAGCATCACCCCGTGCCCCTAAACCGCTTTTATCTTTAAACATCGTTGCCGGCATACGCGGTACATGTGGCTCGGTTAAAGCAAAATAAAGGAAAAAAGGCGACTGCTTTTTCTCAGCAATAAATTGTTTTGCCTTGGCCAGAAAGGTAAACGAAAGCTCTTCATCTGTCCACCTGGCCAGTTTGCCTCCTGTCATAAAACCAATGCGACCTATACCGTTTACGATGGTGTTATCATGTCCCTGCCCTGGCGAACTCTTCATTTTTAACAACTCGGGGTTTTCCTTTCCGGTAGGCTCGTTGCCAATTTTCTGCTTGTAATTTACATCAATCGGATCATCTTTATCTAGTGCAACTACCTTATGATCTTGTAAAAAGACTGTTGGTACGCGGTCTGCAGTAGCCGGAAAAATAAACGAATAACCAAAACCAACTTCATTGGGACCGGGTTTAACTTCCCCGTTCCAGTTTTTTTCTACCTGCTCGCCCAAACCCAGGTGCCATTTGCCTACGATCGCTGTCTGATAGCCAGCCTCCTTAAAAACTTTTGGTAAGGTTTTGCGATCGGTAGGGATAATCAGTGCCGCATCACCGGGCAAGATACCGGTGCCTTTTTTACGCCATGGGTATTCGCCGGTCATTAAGGCATAACGTGCAGGCGTACAGGTTGCCGAAGTCGAATGTCCGTTGGTAAAACGGATGCCGCTTGCAGCAAGTTTGTCAAGATTAGGCGTATGTAGCTTTGTAGCTCCATAACAGCTCAGGTCGCCATAGCCTAAATCATCAGCGCAGATTAAAATCACATTGGGCTTTTTTTGCGCGAAGCTTTGCAAGCCGAAAAAAGTCAATAAAATCAGAAATGGAATTTTCATTTATTTAAGTTTAGGATTAATATTCACCTCATTTTGTGGAACCGGCCAAAGCTCATCTTGTCCCACGCGGAAAGCTTTCGAAGTTACAAACCAGCGGCTGTAAGGATCTACCGTAGTTCCTTTTTTGCGCAGATTGGTTGCACCTGGGAAAGCTGCTCCGTAAAAATCGCCGTTAAGCACCTGCCCAATGTTTTTCCAGCGCAACAAATCCCAGTAACGAATACCTTCTAAAGCCAGTTCGTTTCTTCTTTCGCGACGCAAAATAGTACGTAAAGCCGAAGGATTGGTTTCGGTTACTTTAGGCATGTTTACGCTGGCACGGCCACGCACTTTATTGATGGTTTCATCCAGTAAAGCCTGATCAATAGCTGCACCAGATTCGAGCTTAGCCTCTAAATAGCTTAACAACACCTCAGCATACCTAATAATCGGCAAATCGACACCAGAATTTTGCAAATCGCCACCACTAAATGCTTCACTGTTAAACTTTTTAAGCGCATAACCGGTACGGGTGGCTTGTTTGGTGGTGGTTAACTGATCTGGAGAACTGGCATCATCCGGATTGCTGGTATACACAATGTTTTTGAAATTCTGTCCGTTGTATAATACCGTATACTTAAGGCGTGGATCGCGGTTAAGGCCTACATTGGTTGCGCTGTATCTGGCGTCGGTATAAGAGAAAGGTGTACCATCAGTAAATTCGTACGATTCTACCAGACTTCCCAGCGGACAGTGTAAAACGTAACCACCCAGTTTTGCCGGATAGTTATGCTGCATCATGGCATTTGGGGCTAAATCCTGAATGTATTGCGTGGCAAAAATAATCTCTTTACTGGTTTCGTTGGTACCATTAAACAAGCTCTCGTAATTTGGATCGATGATGTTTTCGTTCAAATCGATAAGTTGCTTGTAGGTACTTGCCGCCTCTGTAAATTTTTGCTCTGCCAGGTAGGTGCGACCCAAAAAGGCCAGTGCAGCCTGTTGCGTAGCTCTTCCACGTTCAGATGCAGGCATAGCGTTTTGTTTAGGCAGTGCAGATACAATGGCTTTAAATTCGGCTTCGGCATAAGCCTGAACCTGATCTTTAGAGCTTTTACTTACGGTATTGGCTTCGGTAAGGGTAAGCGTTTTTTCTACCAAAGGCACTGCACCAAAATATTGCGAAAGGTAAAAGTACTGACAAGCGCGTATAAACCTTGTTTCGGCACTCATCCGGGCAATTTTAGCCGCATCGATCGGTGCTTTAGCAATATTCTCTAAAAAGTAATTACACCTTGCTATGCGGCGGTAACTTAAACTCCAGTAATTGGCCAGGTAACTATTAGTTGCGGTTAAGGTGCCATTGGTAAGGGTATTAAAACCCGAGTTGTCTCCCCTCCTGTCGTAAGCATTATCCGTAGCAAATTCGAGGTAAAGCAAACCATGGTACGACCACCAATCGGTAGCCGAAAACTCGGCACTGGTAGGATTTACCGACATCTGGATATTGCCCCGGTAAACACCCGTTAAGGCCAGCATGGTATTTTGTTCGGTTTCCCAGAAAGTTTGGCTAGAAAACTGATCCAAAGGTGCCCTGTCCAGCTCTTTCCTGCACGATACCATCAGTAAGAGTACAGTTAAGGCTGGTAATATAGCTTTATATAATATTTTCATCTTTAGTAATCATTAAAAATTAACGTTTAAACCCAGGGTATATACGGCCATAATCGGATAATAAGAACCACTGGTAATGGTTTCGGGATCCCAGCCTTTAGGGTATTTGCTGAAAGTTAAAGGGTTTTGAGCCGTAGCGTAAATCCTCAACGTTTCAATTCCCCTGGCTTTTAATGTAGGTGAGTTAAATTTATAACCCAGTTGTATGTTTCTTACTTTCAAATAACTGCCATCCAGCATCCAGAACGAAGAGGTTAAGGTGTTTGCTGTTCCGGTATTCGAAATGGTTTCTAAACGCGGGTATTTGGCATTAGGATCAGGATTGGCCGCCGACCAATGCGAATCGGCCTGGTAACGCTGGATATTTCCATTCTGGTAAAAAGCCCAGCCAGCATAACCATCCAGATAACCACTGGCACCACCTATGCCCTGCAACAGAATCGATAAATCGAATTTCTTATAACTCGCCGAAAGGTTTACACCATAAGTGTATTTAGGGATTCTGCTACCCAAAACAGTACGATCGTAAGTGGCATCAACTTTACCATCGGGCACACCGTTGGGGCCGCTGATATCGCGGTAACGGATATCGCCGGGTTTAACGTTCGGATTAATACTTTTCTGATTGGCATAGGCAGCTATATCGGCAGCATCAACAAACAGGCCATCGGTTTGATACCCGTAATACAAATCCATTGGAAAGCCATTAAACAAGGTTGAACCGTTTCCGACCATTCCGTTAGGCTGAGTAATGTTACCTACACCTAAATCGAGTACCTTATTGCGGATGATGGAAAAGTTCCCGTTTATGCCGTAATTAAAACTGCCGATGTTATTCTTGTAATCTAAAGTAAACTCCCAACCCCGGTTGCTTAAACGGCCGGAGTTTTGCACGCCTACACCAAAGCCAAGCACAGTTGATACACTGGAAGCCGGACTAACCAGGATATCGTAAGTATAGCGATCGAAATACGCAGCACTGAAACCAAGCTTTCCTCCAAATAAACTACCTTCAACACCTACATCTTTGGTTCTGGTTGATTCCCATTTAATGGTTGGATCAACTAATCTGGTATTGGCTACGCCTGTTGATAAAGTGCCACCAAAAGGATAATTATACCCAGCATTGAGTACATTCTGATAGGCATAGTTACCAATGCTCTGGTTACCCAATGTACCGTATGAAGCTTTAATTTTAAGATCAGTTAACCAGGTAATTTTATCTTTTAAAAACGGTTCTTCCGAAATGCGCCAGCCAATGGCTCCTGCCGGAAAGGTAGCGTATTTAGAAGCATCGGGAAACCTCGATGAACCATCGTAACGCACGGTAAATTCGGCCAGGTAACGGTTATCGTAATTGTAATTTACCCTGCCGAAATAAGAATCGAGTGCATACTCTGCCGCAGTACCGGTATTTTTCTGGGTACTGGCATCACCGGCATTAATTTCGGTTAAGGTATTGCTGTTGTAACCTGTCCTGTTGGCTGTAAGGGTATCCGTTTTATTATATTCGTAAGAATGGCCGGCAAGAATTCCTATCTCGTGGTTTTTGATCTTTACCTTATATTCTGCAAGCTGTTGAAAGGTTTTATAGCTGCTATTCTGGCTGGCCTGACTTAAACTTCCGGGGCCTAACGTAACCGTGCTATTTAAGCGTTGGTTGGCTAAAAAACGTTGCGAATTACCTGTTAACTGGGTATAGCCGCCAATTGCAGAAAGTTTTAGGTTATTAACCACCTCCCAATCCAGGCGCAAATTGGCCAAAAGATCGGTTTGTTTGCTTTTAAAAAACGATTCGTTATCAGAATAAGAAACCGGGGTTCCTTTTGCCACCACACCCAATCCATAATCACCATTGCTTAATTTATTCACGTATATCGCCGGTACGCGAATCACCTGACTGATATTGGTTAACATATCTGTCCAGTCTAAAGTAGCAGGTGGTGCCGGTTCGTTGTTTATATATTGAGCGCCAGATAAACGGGTAGTTAATTTCAGTTTGCTGTTAAACTGGTTAGTCATGTTAAACCTGATGTTGTATCGGTTATAGTTATTTTTGGCTACAATTCCGTTTTGGTATAGATATCCGGTTGAAAGTAAGTATTGTGTATTGCCCAGACTATTTGAAAGAGACAAATTATGACCGGTTTGAAAGGTTGATTTTTTAAATACTTCGTTGATATAATTTTCATTAGGGTAATTATCCGGATCGGAACCATCTTTATATTTCTGGATTTGCGCCGCAGTGTAAGCACCGGGCTGCGCCTCGTTAATTAAAGTGGCATATTCCCACGAATCAACAAATTCAGGGTAAGCCGTAGCACGTTGCGTACCGGTGTATCCGTTGTAGGCGATTTTAATTTTACCGTCACTGCTGGCACCTGTTTTGGTAGTTACCAAAATCACACCATTTGCCGCCCTCGAACCATATATTGCAGCTGTTGAAGCATCTTTGAGGATCGAAATATTAGCTACATCATTAGGATCGATATCATTGAACGAGTTTACAGGAATTCCATCAACCAATATCAACGCACCTGCGTTTGCCCCGAAAGAACCTACGCCCCTGATCTGGATATTTCCGGTACCCACACCCGGCTGGCCACTGCGTTGTATTACGGTAATGCCGGGTAGTTGACCTGTAAGCGCGTTGCTTAAAGAGGAAACAGGCCTGTCGTTAATGTCTTTGGCGGTTAGTTGCGAAACTGAACCGATAAGGTTGGCTTTTTTCTGGCTGCCATAACCTACAATTACCACATCGCCTAATTTTGCCGAAACGGGAATAAGTTTGATAACCAGTTGCCCCGCTGTGTTCAGGTTTACATCCTGTGGTTCGTAACCCACAAAAGAAACCGTAATCACGGCATCGGCCGAAATGTTTTTCAGTGTAAATACTCCATTCAAATCGGTTGTTGTGCTTATATTTTGTCCTTTAACTTTAACACTGGCACCTGGCAAAGGGCTGCCCGTTTCGTCGAGTACCTTGCCGCTTACATCTTTAAGCTGTATGATGTTGCTGTTTTGCGGCAACACAGTATTCTTCTGCTGAACAATAATGGTTTTATTGCTCACGGTGTACTCAAGCGGTTGATTTCTAAAGGCATCATCCAGTACCTCGGTAATACTCTGGCTATTGGCTAAGATGCTCACTGGTTTTGCATTTTTAAAAACATTACCCATATAAATAAAGGTGTAGCCGCTTTGTTTCTTTATTTTTTTCAAAATATCTTTCAGCGCTACGTTATTTTCCTTTAAAGTAATGTGCTGACCATCTGCACCGATACTGATCTGCAAAAAGATCGATGTCATCAAAACCATGGTCAAAGAGATTCTCATAATAAGGTATCGTTTTACTCCGGGATGGGCACAAAATGCCCTACCAGAGATTTTCTGTTTAAAATTCATACATTTGGTTTGTTAAGTTGGTTTATGTGATAATTAGTATTGCTTAAGCCTTTATCAGTAATCGGAGGCGTTGCCGCGCCTTCGATTTATAGGCTAATTTTTTAGTGACTTACGGTTAACCTCCTTCCTTCAACTTTAAAATTTAGCTTAGTGGTTAACCGGAGTACCTGAAGTACCTGATCAATATTGTCGAACCGCGAAACAGAACCACTTATTTCTGCAGTGTCAAACTGTCCTGCGTAAACTACCTCAAGATCGTACCATCTGGCCACTTTTCTGATGGCGGTTTTAAGATCTTCGTTATCGAACACGAAATAGCCGTTTTTCCAGGCTACAGCTTCTTCTGTATCAACTGTTTTTACCACAAACAGATCGCCGGTAAACTGTGAGGCCTGTCCGGGTTTTAAAAGTACCGGAACTCCTTTGCCGTTTGGTGTAACCTGAACACTGCCCTCCAGCAGGGTCGTTTTTATGCTATTTTCTTCAGGATAGGCATTGATGTTAAAATGGGTACCCAATACGGTTACTTCCTGTAGAGCGGTTTTAACTAAAAACTTTCTTTTTTTGTCTTTAGCCACTTCAAAATAGGCTTCGCCCTGAAGCTGAACCACTCTTTCGTTTTTGGTAAAGGCCATAGGGTAGCGTAAAGATGAAGCGGCATTTAGCCAAACTTTGGTACCATCTTCGAGTATAAGCTGATATTGACCGCCATTGGGTGTTTGTATGGTATTGAAAAGATGATCGAGTCCTGTTTTTTGTGTTGCTTTCGGAATGCGGTAAAGCAATTGTCCATCAGCCAGTTTAACGATTTGAATACCCGATTTTTGAGCCAGCTCACCATTGCGGTAGTCATCAAGGGCCACTTTAGTACCATCGGCAAGCGTAAGTAAGGCCCGGTTACTGCCAGGTACAACAGGTGCATCCTCCCGTTTTACAAAACGGTAATTTTTCGCCTCATTGCGGGTATAAAAATAAAATCCTGCAGCGAATGCGATCACCAGGGCTGCTGCAATGCTGAGGTTTCTATACAATTTATAGGTCTTTCTCTCAGGAACAGCAATGGGCGCATTAAACCCTTCCCGCTCTGAAAAAGCTTTCCAGATCGCTGTTTTAGTTTCCGTTAGCGTTGATTCGTTATAATCAGGAACTGGCTTTTGAGCCTCTGCCAGATACCAGTTTTCGAGGGTATTGAGTTCCTCTGGCGTACAGGTGCCATCCTGGTATTTTTGCAGCAGCGCTTTAAATGTTGATTCGTTTAGGTTCATTTCAAATAGGCTTCTTAAACTAAGACGATTGAAAGGAGTGCTGGTATGAGAAGAAAAAGAAATATTTTTGATTTGATTAAAAGAACACATTCAGCGCACCAATTTTTGCGCGTAAAATGCGAATGGCATTACTAATCTGGCTTTTAATGGTATGTTGGGTAATGCCTAATTTATCGGCAATTTCTTTGTGCGACATGTTTTCAAGCCGGCTCAACAGAAATACTTCTTTCATTTTGCCGGGAAGGGCTTCCATACCGGCTTCTATAATTTTTTCGAGTTCTTTCCTCCTGATTTCCTGATCGGTTACAGCCACGCCCTGTTCTGCAAAAGCATTAAAAGATTCGAGGTATCTGTCTACAATTTTCTGGTGTTTAATATAATCTAATACCTGGTTTTTTACCGAGCGATACAAATAGGAAGAAAGCGAAGTTTTAAAATCGATTTGATTGATATTATTGTATAAACTAAAAAACAGGTTCTGAACAATATCTTTTGCTTCTTCCTCATTGCCCAGTATTTTTCTGGCATGAATAAAAAGCACTCCCCAATACCTTTCGTAAATATGCGAAAAGGCATGCCTGTCTCTTTCTTTTGCCAATTGAATGAGTTCCAGATCATGGAGTTCGGTATAATTATTCATCAACAATAGAATGGCAAATTTAAAATTACCTGCTGCAGGTTAAACAGCTCGTAATTAATAAATTATGTTGTATTTGGTTTATAAAATCGATATTCTTTAAATCAATATTAAGCATAACTTTAGAAATAAATAAAAGTTATTTTTTCACCCATCATCGCGCAAACGTTTGATCTATTGAAATTTAACTTATATTTTCCCACTTAATTTACATGCGGCTACCTGAGGAATCATCTCCATTCCCAATCTTCAGGCTTTCAGTTTTTTAAAATGAACCTGTTTAAATGAAAAACAAATCATCACTGCTGCTCTGCCACTTGTCTACAGACAAAAACAAGGCTATTTGTTAAAGATGATCAAACGGTTGCGCAATCTTTTTTCTTTTATCTACTTGTAAATATTTATACATTCGATTGACGTTGTAGAAAGACTTTCAGTTTGTGTCAGATTGATTTACAAGACATTACATTAAGCAAAAAACAACTGTTGTAACCGAATATTTTAAATAGCTGTGCATTAATACCCCGATTTGTGCTGTCTGAAGGTTATTTAAACCCAACTAATAAACCAATTAACTCCGGCAGCTATTTTTAGTTACGGGATTTTAATAACCTAACCTACAAAAACCTAATCATGAAAAGGAAACTTTTACTCTTTACTGCCCTGGCCGTAATGGGCCTTTCTGCCTGTAAAAAAGCAACGCTGTTACCCGAAGAAGTGGCAACAAACCAGATCCCAAAAAGTGGTGCAACAGTAGAATCGGCAACACAAACCAACATTTTTAATGTTACCGAAAAGATCAGCGCTTCAATTGAAAGAGACCGCTTAAAGAACGGATATCAGCTAACAGATTTTACGGCTACTGGTTTATACATGGCCCCAAATGCTACGCTGGATATTACGGTAGAGCAAACCGCCGGAACACGTTTACCTAAATTACTGATTGGAACTTACTCCAGATATGGCACCTGGAACACCCAACCTACTGTTGTACAACTTACCGCAGGTACCAATACGATTACCAATGCGGTTGGCGGTTTATTATGGATCAGATATACCAACGCTACTACCGGTTCGACCGCTAAAATAACCTTTAACAGCGGCTATCAGTTTGCACCTTATTTCAAGCTTGGGGTGAGCACCAATTCCGACTGGATTAACCAGCTACAAACCTACACTACACCTGATGTGGTTCTGGAAGGATCGAACTGTTTTATTGTGGTTTCGCGTACCAAGGCGATACAATACCAGACAGAAGATCAGGCGGCCATATTAAACAAAATTACGCAAGTTATTGCCCTTGAAGATGATTTGAACGGCTTAGACAATTCGTTGCCTGCGCATGCCAAAAATGTGCATACTTACCTGCTTACCCAGCATGAAGACCCTGCCTATTATTTCTTTGCTTACGATTACCGCACGGCTTATATCACCTCTGATGTAAACGCCATACTAACTTTAAACAGTGTAGGCACCAATGGTTGGGGCATGTGGCACGAGCTGGGTCACCAGCACCAGATGATGTGGCGTTGGGGCACCCTTGGCGAAGTTACCGTTAACCTTTACAGTTTATATGTACAGCGTACGCTTACCCCTTCTATCAACAGGCTCGTAAACGATGGCACCTGGCCAAAAGTTTTCACCTATTTAGGCAAGGCCGATGGCACCAAAGATTTTAACGGATCGACCAGCTATGCCAACCCTTTAACGGATGTCTGGATCAGGTTAGCCATGTTCCAGCAGCTGACTTTGGCTTATGGCGATAACTTTTACCGTACCTTATCAAAAAATATGCGTGTAGAAAACCCAACATTATCAAATGACGATGATAAACTACGTTATTTCATGCTGAAAGCCTGTAACATATCGGGTAAAAATTTGAGTAATTTCTTTACGAAATGGGGTTTGAATTTATCGACCGCCGCTGCTACCACCCAAATTTATACGGATATGGCGGCTTTGGGCTTACCTGCTCCAACTACCGATCCTTCAACCTTACAAGACAATGTTGCCCCGCTAAACGAATTAAGCAAAACCGGCTGGACGATCAATTCTTTCAGCTCGGAAGAAACTAGTGGCGAAGGTGCTACCAACGGCAGGGCTGCTACATTAATTGATGGCAGTTTCAGCACTTACTGGCACTCACGCTGGACCAGTACAGCAACCAGTTATCCGCACCAGATTGTAATCGATTTGGGCTCATCTAAAACTGCAAAAGGTTTAAGCTTAGTACAAAGAAATAGTCTGGCACGCGCCGTTAAAGACTTTCAGGTGTTAACCAGTACGGATAATGTAACCTTTACCGCAGTTAACAACTATACCGCACAAAACGCTACGGGTGCACAATATTTTGCTTTTGGCAGCAGCAAAACATTCAGATACCTCAAAGTAATAGCCAATAACGCGCATGACGGATTACAGTTTGCCGCATTAGCCGAGATTGGGCTTTACAATTAAAAAAAAGCGGGCAAATGTTTGCCCGTTCTTCTGTCTCAATTAATCAATAAAAAAGCGGCATCTATCCAGATTGCCGCTTTTATCATTAACTAAATATTTTCTTTCTTTAGATGCTGGCTTTAACCTCGCCACAGGTAAGCATATTTTTAGGATAATACGGGTTTTGAATCGCTATATCATCACTAATCCAGGTAGTACCTGTCATGGGGCAAACCTGTTTATATAAACTCGTTTTTTCAGGTTTAAACCTTTCTATAACCGACCACATCTTAACCGATAGCTTATCCATTTCACTACGTTGTTTGTTGATTGATTTGGTAGCTGCGATAGACTGTGCCAGCTCAATCATTTCTTTACGCGTAGTGGTGGCCTCGTTCATTTTCTCCAGCGAAAGTTTTTTAAACTTAAACTGGTTTAAATTGGCGATCAGTTCGGTGGCAAACTTTACGGCACCCAGCGAGTCTGATTTAACCAGGCTGTTTTTAATGCCCAGGTAGCTGGTCATTACCGATTCTTTTAAGGCTTCGCGTTTCTGAGCCAGCTCTGGGGTTCCAACTTCTTGCAGCGAAGTGAGTACCTGTGCTTTTGCTGTGTAGCCTAACCATAAGGTAGAGCTGAGCAAAATAATAAGTGAACGTTTCATATTAGGCATTTGTATTTGATTTTTTATTTATTTTCTCGATTTCCTGAAGCATATCTTTCAGGTGTAGCTGGTTAATTCCGCTGGTTTGTGCAACAAGTACTTTAATGGTTTCTTTAATATCGTTTAAATGTGCAATGGCTTCTAAACGTACATCGCTGCGCTGTGCAGTAGTCATGGCCTTGCCATCAGTAATATCTTTCGGATTAATGAGCATGTTCAACTTTTCTAAGTACGAACGCTGTAAGCTCCTGCGGAAAACATCACTGGCTTCAACCCCACTGAATTTAATCCAGGTGGTATTTTTCAAGTCGTTTAAATACTCCTTTACTGTATATGGATCAGCAGAATTCAAAGCTTTCTGGCTTAAGTTGTAAATTAAACCCTGACTTAAAAACATGTTCAGCATCTGGTTTTGCTGATCGATTATATCATCCATAGGCTTGGTTGCAATCCGGCTGGTAATCGCTGTTGGATATAACCAGATTGGTGCATCGAACAACTGACGGCCTACATAATCAACAACTGCTTTTACGCGTTTTTTCGGTACTTCTGTATATACTAAACCAGCTTCATCGGTACTTCTTTTGGTTACATAGCTGTTACCAATGTTTTTCATTACATGGTAAAGGTAGCGGCTAAACTGGCGTACAACTCCTTTGTGCATATCACTCAAATTGTTATAAAGGTCGCCGGGTTCATAAGTCCATTTTACCAGGTTAGGCACTACCCTTTTCAGGTTTTTAATGCCGTAATCGCTCGCAGCAATGGCATCATTGCCAAGATCTTCTGTTTGACTCCGCGGATCTTCATCTTTTCCTTCGCCGCCAAACCAAAGTTTAGGGTTGGCTGTAAGCGAATCGAGAATCATTTTTTTGGTAATCTTTTCTTCTGCATACTCATCCTTAACCTGGTCGTAATAGCGGTAACCCCAGTTAATGGCCCACTTATCGTAGGCACCAATGCGCGGATAAATGCCTTCAGGTGCAATATGATCTTCGGGTTGTGCTACATAGTTAAAGCGGGCATAATCCATAATCGAAACAGTATGGCCGTTGGCTTCTACCCATTTTTTATCCCTTAATTTTTCAACCGGGGTTTGGCTGCTGGCGCCCATGTTGTGTTTTAAACCAATAGTATGGCCAATTTCGTGCGAAGAAACAAAGCGGATTAACTGCCCCATTAATTCATCATCAAAATTCATTTTTCGTGCCCTTTCATCCAACGCACCAGCCTGAATCATATACCAGCTTTGTACCAGTTTCATCACATTGTGGTACCAGCCTACATGGCTTTCAATAATTTCGCCACTGCGTGGGTCGCTAATTCTCGGACCATAAGCATTAGGTGTTTCAGAAGCATAATACCTGATTACAGAGAAACGGGCATCCTCTAAACTCATGGTGGTATCGGCTTCAGGCCATTCTTTACCTACAATGGCATTTTTAAAACCAGCTTTTTCAAAAGCTTTCTGCCAGTCGTTTATACCAGCAATTAAATACGGTCGCCATTTTTTCGGCGTAGCCGGATCGATGTAATAAACAATCTGTTTTTTAGGTTCAACCAGTTTGCCTTTTTTGTACTTCTCCAAATCGGCATCCTTAGGCTCCAGGCGGTATCTTTCGATAAAGTACTTCGCATCAGCATGCTGTCTGTCTTCATCAAACAAAATGTATTTGTTGTTGAAATAACCTACGCGCTCATCGGCAAAACGTTTGCGCATGGCTACCTTAGGCAAAAGCACAAAAGAGGTGTTTAAGCGTACCGTTACGGCACCGGTTAAGGCTCCTGAAGGGATGTTTCCGGCTGAGGATGTATAGGTTTTGGTGGTTTTAACCTCAATATTAATCGGATAAGTATTAATCTTTTCAATAAACGAACGGTCATCGGCTACACTACCGAGTTTTTTCTCCGATTTTTCATTAGCAGCGATCGATACAATGGGGTTATCTTTTTTAAAGAAATCGGTCACCTCAATTACTGCATTGCCGGTTTTAGGGTTTTTAGCTTTAATATCAAATGCAGCCACAATCGGGTTTTCCTGCGATTGCATTACGGCTTTGTAAATGGATGTTTCGCTGTTTTTTGCATCCTGGCGATACAAAACTGATCTCAGCAAAAGGTTGTTGTTATTGCCTTTCTCAAAATAAACGGTTTGTTCGTTTGCCTGCTCTCCCCCAAAACTGCCCATACCCTGCGGGGTACTCACATAGCGGGTTATCACTAAAATATAGCGGTTAAGCATGCTATCCGGCACTTCGAAAAACCATTTCTGGTCTACGCGTTTTACATCAAACAATCCGTTTTGGCTTGAAGCACTTTCTGGAATGAGTTTGCTGTAATCAACCGGGGCTTTCTTGGTGGTACTGTCGGTTTTTACCTGTACTTTTTGTCCATAGGCAGCTACTGAAAGCATGCATGCCATCGGAAAAATAATCTTTTTAATATTCATCTTAAAACGGGAGCTTTTCGTCGGTATTTAGAGTTAAGTTTGGATTTTTCTTAAGTATGTTAAGTGGAAAAGGAATAATATACAACCTGGATGTAGGCAACAGTGTATAGGTTTGTTGCGGAACTGTTTTGTTCACCAATGGATACTTACGCACTACTGTTTTTGCGTATTCAGGTTCAGTGTTTAAGCGTTTTAAATCCATAAAGCGGTTAAAGCCTAAAAACAATTCTTTTCTGCGTTCATTGATAATAATATCCATGGTTTCTTTTCGGGTTGCAGGTACCGGAAGGATAATGTCGCCCGAAAGGATGCGTTTTTCGCGGAGTTTATTCACCACTGCCATGGCGCCGGCTAAATCGCCTTCCCTGGCCAAACACTCGGCTTGCATTAAATATACTTCGGTAGTTTTTAAACCAACGGTTGGGTAAAAGAATCTGGTGTAAAAAATGCTGTAATATGCTGAGTTTGATCCAATATCAAGAAAGCTCGCGCTTGTGGTATTAAAAAACATATTAAAACGTGCATCATTAGTACCAAATAACTCTCTCAATTCCGGGCTGATTATCCAGGTATAACCAAAATTGGTTTCATTATACCCCTGGATATACATATAACTTAGTACTTCAGGATTATTTGGTGCAATGATTGGTGTAACTGACGGACCACCTTGTTTTGTAGTATAGTTAACCAGATCAAAAATCTGGTTATTGTAACCAAGCGACTTTTCGCAAGCTTGTTTAGCCTGTGCAATTTCCTTTTTAAATAAATGTACTTTGGCTTTTAGTGCCCAGGCAAAGGCCAGTGATGGATGATAAGGATCTGCTGGTTGTGCCTGAAGGTATGGAAGCGCATCATCGATATCCTTTTGAATGAAATTATACACTTCCGCTACTGATGATTTAACAGGTTGTGCCTCTAAATCATATTTATCCATGATACAAATCCCGCCATCGGTTGCTGCAGTTGCTGCGTTATAGGCTTTGGCATAAACATTTACCAGCAGAAAGTGATCAAATGCCCTTAAAACTTTAGCCTCGGCCTTAGCTAAGGCTTTTACGTTATCGTCTCCTTTACTTCCATCAACTAATGAGATAATGGTGTTCCAGCGGTTAATATAAACGTATGAGCGATCGTAAAAATTAGATGAGGTAATCATCGAAACACGATCGATATTCTCGTTAAAACTAAAATGTACGGTATTGATATTGGGTGTAACACCGATAAAATTCGATTCTTTCATCCACATATCATCTACCAGATACTGAAAATTACTGATGAGATAAGCACGGTTAGGATAAGATACCAGCTCGTAGTAATCTTGAGCGTTTTCTACCAGTAATGAACCTGTTGGAGTAAGATCTGTATATTTTTTACATCCTCCCATTAAAATAACGGCCAGGAACGCGATAATAGTTATATTCTTTTTCATCTTATTAAAAGGTTAGATTTAAGCCAAACACAAATGATTTAGGATTTTCAAGTGTTCTGGTACCTGTAAGTCCTGAGAAAGATTCCGGATCGATATCATCTCCGGCAGCGCTGGCGTACCATAAATTATTTACTTGTGCAGTAAATCTGGCTGACGGAAGTTTGAATTTCCCGATCATGCCTTTGGGCAAATTATAGGATAAAGAAATGTTTCTCAGTTTGATGTAATCACCTTTCACTACATTTACATCAGCTGCTTGCCACATGGTATTAATGGTACCGGCACTGTTGATTAAATTTTCAGGGTAATCTACCAGTAAACGGGGAACAGCAGGTGTATTTCCATTTTTGAAACGCTGGGTAATGTTCTCATCGGTTACATCGTAAGCATTGATATTCGTTACATCTCTTCTAATAACGTTACCTCCCGAAAATACCAGTAAAGCACCCAGTTCGAAGTTTTTATAAGAAATACGTTGTGAAAATGAACCCGTGTAAGTTGGGGTTATGGTACCCATGTTTACCAAACTTCCAAAATTGTTGAAACTTTTTATGCTTGAAACAATAGGGTTTCCACTGGCATCAAAATCAATACTGGCCTTTCCATTCTCATCTAAAAAGTATGGGTAACCATTTACCATACCTCCATATCGGTAGGCATATAAAGTGTTATAAGCAGTACCTTCTATGTAATATAATGCTGGTGAGGCAACATAATTACCAGCCTGCGAAATTGCACTGTTTACCTTGCCAATCCGGTTTCTGTTAAAACCAAGAATAAAGGTCGAACTTAAAGTCAGGTCACCTGCCCTTAACCAATCGCCTCCAAGTGTGAATTCGATACCACGATTAATTAATGTACCGTTATTAATGGCTCTTGATGCCGCACCTACGGTAGGATCTAATTCGACATTAACAATAAGATCGGTGCTCTTTTTATAGTAAACATCAATACTTCCCCTTAAGCGGTTAGATAAAAATGCGTAATCAATACCACCGTTATAGGTTTGGGTTTTTTCCCAACGTAGTTTAGGGTTGGGTAATGAAACGATATCAATGTATTGTAACGATGGAAAAAGGTTATCACTTTTTCTTCTGGCGGTTAAGTATTTAGGACTTTCCGAGTTCTGATTACCATTAACCCCGTAAGTAGCCCTAAGTTTTAAAAGGTTAATCCATTTCTGTTCCTGAATAAAATCTTCGTTACTGGCATTCCAGCTCGCACCAACAGACCACAACGGACGGTTTTTATATTCGGGATCTACCCCAAAAAAATCAGCCTGATCTACTCTGATACTACCCGTAATGTTATATTTATTTAAATAGGTATAACCGGCATTGGCATAAGTTGAAAGATTTCTGTGCTTGATTTCCGTTTGTGTCCTTCCTAAAACGGATAACGTTCTGTTCCCTCCAAATATGTAACTTGGTAAGCCGGTTTGACTAACCGCTTGCGTGTTAATCAAAGTAGAGGTAAGCGTAATCGGATCGTAACCATATCTCAGGTCTTCAATACCACGAGGTGAAAATGTTTGGCGCATCTCGAAACCGGCAATAGCCGAAATGGCATGTTTTCCTTTATCAAAAGTGCGATCGAAACTCAATTGGTTCCTGAAAGTATAGCTGTTGTTACTTTTTTCTAATTGTCCGTATCTTCCGCCGGTAGGGAGTCCGAAAGTATAAACATTTGTTGTTGATGTGTAGCCAACAAGCGAATTATATGCCGAACGCATCTTGTACGAATTTACATCATAATACTGATCTGACTTGGTGGATGTATTTTCGAACTGCAACTGACTTGACAAACTAAGGCCTTCCATTAATTTGGCCTGCACATTGGCAAAGCCTCTCAATGCAATTTTGGTTTCATTAATCTGTCCTTCATTTAAGGATTCGAGTATATTAAAACGATAGGAACGATACTGTGCATTATTTTTAAGCGCAGCCACAACTGCCCCGTTTACAGCAGATCCGGCAATACCATCAGGTAAATTCACATAATCGGCATATACCAGGCTGCCATCAGGGTTAACGATAGAAGCATAACGAGGCTGAATTCCCGTGTAAGCATCATAAGATCCATCTGTTGAAACTGATTTGGTGTAAGCGCCGTTAAAACCTAGTGTGGTAGTTAACCATTTATTTACGTTATAGGTATTTTTAAAATAAATGTTCAGCTTTTGATCATTGTTGTTGATTACCTTTTGAGCAGAATTATCTAAATTTACTGAAGCGTAGGTATTTGATTTTGCGCTTGAAGAACTAAATGAAAGGTTATAACGCTGACGAAATGCATTTTGCCATACATTATCACGGTATTGTGCATAATAATCGGCATTTCTCCAATTGGCCAATTGTTGGTTAACCTGATCTTCAGTAAGCTTACCTGCATCTCTGTCGCGGTACAATTGGTAAAGCGGACTGTAATATTTAACTGATCCATTAGCCACTGTACCGTAAGCATTAAACATAGATTCGGTTGTGGTATAACGGGCGCGTTCTTTATTGTACACGTCAGTTTCCAAATCTAAAATATCTGAAGTGGAGGCATAATGCATTGAATTAAATCTGGGTTTGGTATCGATAAAGAAATCGGTATTTAATGAAATTTTAACAGGCCCGTTTCCTTTTTTTGTGGTTAATACAATAACACCATTAGCAGATCTTGAACCGTAAATAGACGAAGCAGCAGCATCTTTTAAGACCGTTACCGATTCGATGTCATAAGGATTAATATCTTCAAGGGCAGTTTCAGAAGGTAATCCATCAATAACAATTAAAGGATCGGTTCTAACGCCAGTTGTGTTAATGGAAAAAGTTCCTCTTCCACGAATAACCTGCTTATCGGCACCTAATCCAAACGGATTTTTATCATAAGCCAAACCAGCCACACGACCTTCTAAAGCGGCCAGGATATTGGTATTGATCTGCTCGTTGAGTTTTTTATTGTCTACAACAGCAAATGCTCCGGCATTTCTTTCAAGAGGAAGTGTTTGAAAACCATTTACTACCACCTCTGCCAGTAAAGAAGCATTGGCACTTAACCGAACGGTTACTACCTTTAAGGCAGCTGTACGGTCTAAACGCTGTGTTTTAGACAGATAACCTACATAAGCAATTTCGAGGGTATTGTACTCGTTGGTTAAATTAATGTTGAAATGGCCATTGCCATCGCTGGTGGTATACTTATTGGTGCCTTTTAACTTTATTGAAGCACCTGGTAATGGCGACCCCAAACTATCGGTTACCATTCCATGTAAAATATATTCCTCTTCGGTAAAAGCATTTGAGGCTTTTAAAACAATCGTATTGTTATTAATTTCATAATCGAAAGGTTGATCTTTGAAAACCGTTTCGAGTACCGTTTTTAAGGAGTTGGTACTAATTTTAGCCGTAACCGGTTTAGCCTTTTTAAGGTATTCGGCATCGAAAATAAACTGGTAATTACTTTTTTTGGCAATTTCTGCAATTACCCCGTTTATGGGCGCATTATTGAAAGAAAAAGTATAAGTTGCAGTTTGTGCCTGCGTGGTTTTAAGGCCAAATGTAAGCAAAAACAGCATTACAAAAGCCATAACCCTATTAAGTTGAAGGGATGATTTCAATTTAAAATTCTTTAAAGTTTGTTAGTGGTTGTTGATAAGGCGGTAGAGATGTTTTGGCGTAAAGCTTACTTCATTACGGTTACCCTCCTTCCTTCGATCTTAAATTTAAGGCCACTGGTTGTCGATAACATGTCGAGTACAGTAGTCAGGTTTTCCTGCATGTTTATACGGGCATAAATGCGTTTTTCGGGGATTGATGTATAATCTACATCCAGCTGGTACCAGCGGCTAAGGCGTTTCATAACCACAGCAAGTTCTTCATTTTCGAAAGCGAAAAATCCCTGCTGCCAGGCGGCCATATCAGAAACATCAACTGTTGATTTGCTTAACTGGTTGTTTTGGATTAAAGCTGCTTCACCCGGATGTAAAATCAGGTTAGCATTGGTGTTAACATCCAGGCAGTTTACCTTGCCTTCTAATAAAGCGGTGCTGATAAAATCATCGTCAGGGTAAGCCGAAATGTTAAATTTCGTTCCCAATACCGTAATTCTTTCCCTTCCGGATGAAACTATAAAAGGATGTTCAGCATCTTTGCTTACTTCAAAATAAGCCTCTCCGCTTAAAGTAACCCTTCTTTCAGACTGGTTAAACCCAATTGGGAAAGTTAAGGTAGAACCTGAGTTTAAAACTACTTGTGTACCATCAGTCAGCGTAACTTTATATTTTCCGCCCAATGGGGTTGTAATGGTTTGTAAATAACTGTTGGTGTCTGAAACGGTATTTACATGCGTATATACAATACGATCGCCTGCAAGTTTGGTAATTTGCACACCATTAATCGTTGCAATGGCCTGGTTGGCTAAAGTATCAAGGTTAATTTCATGGCCGTTGCTCAATTTAAGGGTTGCCAAACTTCTGCCAGGCAAAATATCAGCCTTTTTAAATAAATAAGTATAGCCCAGGTAACCGATAGACAGTACCACTAAAATACTTGCAGCGATTTTAAGCAGCGATTTAAATGCTGGCTGCAGCCTTACTGTTCTTGGTTTTTCGTCAGCAGCATCAATACTAGCCGAAATAATATGATGTATATTGTTTAAATGCCTGTCCAGGTTTTCGTTCCCATCGTACTCATCATCGACATCTAGTAACTCCGCTTCAATAAGCAATTCCAAATCGGCACTGTCGGCCACATTAAAATAATCGAGCAGCTGATTAAGTTCAGCTTCGGTTATTTCGTTGCTTAAAAAACGGATGTAAAGGTCTTCTATTTGCGGAGTTATTTTCATCTTGCTTTGTTAGGTATACGCAGCAAAAGCAGAAACACACTACTCCAGAAATAAAAAAAATAAATTATTTATTTAAATGCAGTGCAATTGCGAAAATCATGAACTCCTTCGAATGGAAAAACACGTAATCCCTCATACTTTTGGTAGCTTTTACCAGTTGGTTGCTTACCGTTGAGGGACTGATGTTTAATATGGATGCGGCTTCTTCGTAACTCTTCCCCTCTATGCGGCAAAGCATAAAAATCTGTTTTCTTTTTTCCGGTAACCGGTCCAAAGCCAGATTTAGCACTGCCCTCCGCTCTTTATTAAGCAAATATTCTTCGGTTTCGTTGTACAACTCCGAATAATGATCAATCAGATATTGTCGCATTTTGGCATCTTTGGCCAGCAAACGGTAATGATCGTAAATGCAGTTTTGGGCAATTTTGTAAATCCAGGCCTTAATGGGCTGGTTCTCGTCAATGAGGTCGCGTTTTAGCCAAACTTTTAAAAATACATCTTGCAAAAGTTCATCTGCTACTTCCTGCACTTTTACCATTTTTAGAATCCGCAGGTAAAGATTGCTGCTGTAGTGGTGATAAATTTCGTCAAAAGCCGGCCTGTTTCCAGATTTTAATAAGGAAATAGTTTCCGGGCCAACCTCCGTGCTTTTGTTCATTAAATCTTTAACCTGTTTGGTACACAAAAGTACGTATAAAATTGCAAAAGCTTCTATTTTACAGGCTTGCAGCTATATTTTAACAGTTTAGAAAGGATTTGTTACTCTATTGGCCACAGATTTACAGATTAAAAAGAGCAATTAATCTGCAAATCTGTGGCTTTTAAATTAGTGAAGTAATTATTATCTCGTTTCAATCACTACTTTACCACCGTTTTTAAATAAATCGTGCGAAATAAAATACCCCTCGTTTGTTTTACCATCAACCTTAATCTGGCTAATGCCTCTTCCCTTTCCGGGTTTACTAA
The DNA here is from genome assembly GCF_000812965.1 of Pedobacter kyungheensis. Classification (GTDB taxonomy): domain Bacteria; phylum Bacteroidota; class Bacteroidia; order Sphingobacteriales; family Sphingobacteriaceae; genus Pedobacter; species Pedobacter kyungheensis. Next base: position 192,694 of record NZ_JSYN01000002.1, on the reverse strand, counting down.
TGGTTAAGGTTTTCCCGCTACTGGTTTTCCATTTCACTTCATCAAACAAAGGTGCGGTTACAATATATTTAGGATCAGTAGCCGAAAAGGGATAGATACCTAAAGCAGTGAATACATACCAGGCCGACATTTCGCCTGCATCATCCATACCCGATAAGGCTAATCCATCGTTGCCTATGCCATACAATTCATTTAAAATCTTGTCGATTATCTTTTGCGATTTTTCCGGCTTGCCAATAAAAGTATAGGCAAATGGTGCCTCATGGTCGGGCTGGTTACCTTGACAGTACTGGCCAATCATGGTTTCTACGTTACGCGCAATGTATTTCGGGTTCCATGGTACGGTAAACAACGAATCTAATTTCGATTCAAAACCAGCAGCTCCGCCATATACTGCAATTAAGCCCGGCATATCATGCGGTGCATAAAAAGAAACCTGCCAGGCATTGGCTTCGCGGTACATGTATTCGTAGTATGGGTATTGCGGGTTAAACGGCGTAATCCAGTCGCCATTTTCTAACCTGCCGCGCATAAAACGGGTAGCGGGATCGAACATGTTTTTATAGTTTTTAGATCGCGCCATTAAAATGCGGTAATTGGCCGTATCGCCCAGTTTCTGTGCAATTTGCGCCAGCGAGTAATCATCATAAGCATATTCGAGTGTTTTAGAAACGCCTGCTTTGGCTTTGGTTTCTACATGTGGATTCTTCACATCCGGATCAGAAATATAGCCCTTTTCAATGTATTCTTTAATAAATGGCCTGGCGCCACCCGCAACATTGGCATTCCGCAATAAAATCTGATAAGTAGCCTGGATATCAAAATCATCAATACCTCTTAAATAGGCACCTGCTATAGATGAAGCTCCGTGGTCGCCATGAAAAAAAGTAGGGATAAAACCTGTTTTCTCGCCCACATCTTTCATCGATTTAATTACATCTAAAGTTACTTTAGGCGTAATTAATCCTAACAATACATCCTTGTTACGGTAAGTATCCCACAATGAAGGCTCCGTATAATACCTGAAATTGCTTTTTACGATCTGACGTTTGGCGTCTTTGTATTCGCCATTTACATCGCTGCGCAAGGCCGGCCATAAAAACGAACGGTATAAGCTGGAGTATAACATTTGTTTTTGCTTGCTGGTACCTCCTTTTACTTCAATATTCGATAACAAGTTCTCCCAGGTACTGGTGGCTTCGTTACGGATTTGCGCAAAGGTTTTCTGGCCAACTTCCTGCTCCAGGTTTTGTTTGGCATTGGCTACACTCACAAAAGATAAACCTATTTTTAAAGTTACGGGTTCTTTACCTCCATCAGCCAGGTGTACAATCGCATAACCCGAACGTTTGCCTTCATCGGTAATATCCAGTTTATCAATCTTGCCATTTAATATTGCGTAGAAATAAACATTCTCACCTCCCTGAAAGCCTTGTATAGCCGATGGGCCATCTTGTGCAATATTCCAGGTATTCACGCCACTATTGGCTTTACCCATGCTAAAAAGGATCTGTCTGTCGCTATTGTCCTTGTAAGTATATTCGTGAAAACCACATCTTAAAGTCGAGGTAAGCCTAACATTTACCTGGTAATCATCCAGATAAACCTGATAAAAACCTGGTGCAGCGCTCTCTTTCTGGTGCGAAAACTTTGATCCAAATTTACCGGTTGGTTTAGATAAAGGTAAAATAGGCAAATTACAGAGGTTCCAGTGGCCTTTATTGGTGTGCGCAAAACCGTAAATGGTATCGTCTTCATATTCGTAACCTGCACCCGAGCCAAATTCAGTTATCGGGCTCAATTGCACCATGGCATTGGGCAATGAACTGCCCGGGAAAGTTAGACCTGCCCACGATCGCCAGCCTTGTGGTAATTCGTAACCCAGTATTTTAGGATCGGTTAAAGGTGCTGTACCAATAAAGGTATTTACATATTGGGTTAATTTGGTTTTGGTTTGAGCCTGGGTTTGATACGCACCCAGCATACTCAGCAATAAGAAAATGTTTAAAGATTTGGTTAGGGATTTCATTTTACATAAAACGTTTTAGTGTGTTGTACCAAATATAGAAAATCTATAAGGTCCATCAACAAAATATCACAATAGTTACCAAGTAAATTATAAGGCCTTATGCTTAAATAGCTGAATAATATGCCAAATATCGGGATGCTTTATCGGCTGGCTTTTCATGCCTCCTATGCTATTTTATATATCTTTGGTTTACACACTAATCAAATAACCACCATGCTTTTTAATTACAGGCAAAACCTTGTTTGCACTTTTCTTTCGTGCCTACTCCTCCTCTGTTTCACCAACCGGCTTTTGGCCCAAAACAAAGAAAATTCAGCTTTCACCATGTGGGATAATAAACCTGCAAAAAAATGGATGACAGAAGCCTATCCTATCGGCAATGGCCGCATTGGCGGGATGATTTTTGGCGGTGTTGAACAGGAACACATTCAGTTTAACGATAACACATTATGGACTGGCGATGAAAACGACCGGGGCATGTACCAGGCTTTTGGCGATCTGTTTATTGATTTTGAAGCCAAGGGCGGGCAATTTGAGAACTACACCCGCAAACTCGATATCACCAGGGCAGTTCATACCATTAACTATACACAAAATGGTACACAATTTAAACGCGAGTATTTTTGCAGTTTTCCGGATAAAGTAATGGCGTTGCGTTTTACAGCTAGTCAGAAAAAGGCATATTCAGCTGTTATTAGCTTGAAAAATGCACATCAGGGTACAATAACAGCCAACGGAAATACCATTCAGTTTACAGGTAAACTACCCAATGGCATGACTTATCAAGCTACTGCGCTGGTTAAAATAGAAAATGGAAAGCTCGAAACGGTAAAAGATGGCGATAATGAAAAATTAAAAATAACAGCTACTGATGGCTTTACCATCCTTTTTACTGCCGCTACCAATTACCTCAACAAGCGCGAACAAAAATGGAAAGGCGAAGAACCCGCTCCTAAAATCGAACGTGTTTTAAATGCGGTTAAAGCCAAAAGTTACGATAACCTTTTAAAGGCACACACCGAAGATTACAGCCGCTTATACAGCCGCCTTTCTATTAACCTGGGCACCAGCGATGCAGCTAACCAAAAGCTGCCAACCTATCAAAGACTGATCAATTATAAAAAAGTTGCAGATCCGGCGCTCGAAGCTTTAATTTTTCAATACGGCAGGTATTTATTAATCAGTTCTTCAAGGGCAGGAGGCTTACCAGCTAACCTTCAGGGCCTTTGGAACGAGAGCAATACCCCACCATGGGGAAGCGATTACCATTCCAACATCAATATTCAGATGAATTACTGGCTGGCAGAACCAACCAACCTTTCAGAGTGCCAGATTCCTTATCTCGATTACATTAACAGCATGCGCGAGGTAAGTGCCATGCATACCCGCAAGCAATATCCCAATACCCGCGGCTGGACCGTAAAAACCGAGAACAATATTTTTGGCGGGATGAGCTTCTTGTGGAATACCCCTGGAAGCGCCTGGTATGCGCAAGCCCTTTGGGAACATTATGCCTTTACACAGGATAAAACTTACCTGAAAAACTTTGCTTACCCGATTATTAAAGAAATTGCCGAATTCTGGGATGATCACCTTAAAAGACGCCCGGATGGTACTTTGGTTGCCCCTATGGGTTGGTCGCCGGAGCATGGCCCTACCGAAGATGGGGTAACACACGATCACCAGATCATTTACGATTTATTTACCAATTACATCGAATCGGCTGATATTTTAGGCATTGATCAGGATTATAAAAAACACATCGCCGATTTAAAAGCGCATTTATTGAAGCCAAAAATTGGTAAATGGGGGCAATTGCAAGAGTGGGAAACCGACCGCGACGACCCGAAAGATCAGCACAGGCACATTTCGCATCTTTTTGGTTTGCACCCGGGCAGAGAAATCAGTACCATTAAAACACCTGAACTGGCTCAGGCCGCTAAAGTAAGCTTAACTGCCCGTGGCGATGAATCAACCGGATGGTCGATGGCCTGGAAAATGAACTTTTGGGCACGTTTACAGGATGGAAATCATGCTTACAAGATTTTACAGAACTTTATCACACCTGTAGGCGGTTCGGGTACCGATTACAACAAAGGTGGTGGTATTTATGCGAATCTGTTTTGTGCACATCCGCCTTTCCAGATTGATGGAAACTTTGGTTATACGGCCGGCATATCTGAAATGTTGCTGCAAAGCCAGGCCGACGAATTACAGTTCTTACCTGCTTTACCAGATCAATGGAAAAGCGGCGAAATTAAAGGTTTAAAGGGCCGTGGTAATTTCGAAATCACCAACCTGCAATGGAAAGATGGTAAAGTTGTGGCTTTATCAATTAAATCGTTATCAGGCGAAAAATGTATCGTAAGAAGTCCAAATCAGCTTAATGCAAAAGGGATGAGTGAAGAAAAATCGGGTAAAGATTTTAAGTATAGTTTTAATACCCAGGCTGGTAAAGTGTATCAATTTACCCAAAAGTAAGGTAAGGTTTCAAAACCTGCCCTTACAAAGGGCATAAAAAACAAAAACGGGGACTTTCTTCTTTCGATTAAGTTCCCCGTTTTCTAACTTTAAAAGCAGCCATAGCTATTTTTAAAGCATCTAACACTTGTTACCTTGATTTTTCCGTTACCGTTAGGTTTTGCAACTTTTACGATTCGTGAAAATTTATTTCCAGCTCTTCTGTCCGTAAACTTCTTAGCTTTCAATAATCTCTGTTAGGTCTGTGCGGTTTTCTCATTGGCCAATCTCTCGATGGCAATGTATATTCTTACTCGGTTTAACCCTTTCTGAAACTAACCGTTACCTTGTAAACTATCCGAAATCTGTCACCTCTCGGTTCTTTATTTCTTTTGGATTGTTTTATCAGAATTCAAAGTACTTCGTATTTGATATAATCTAATTTAGGTGTTAATCCATTATCTGTCAAGAAAAAACAATGGTTTTTATACACAAAGTTTTCAACCTGAATATCCTGTTTATCAACAATTTAAAACTATATAAAACTTATATTTCAGGCTGCAAAAGCACTTATTTTTAGGTTATTAACATTTGCCGCATTTTCGGTTATACACAAAAGCTATCCAACTGAATATCAAAATCTTGCATTTTTTCTGCTTAAAATCATAAAAAAACCAAAAAACTTAATTTTAATCTCAACAAAAAGAATAGCTATTATGTTATTTTTGTAGTATGCAGATCAGGCAACCCATCCGAAACATACAAGACTTTTTGCTGAGTACGTATTTTGCCGACGGCCTGCGCATTACCATTGGTGTACTGCTCCCTTCTTTAATATTTGCACAATTTGGCATGCTTAAATATGGCATGACTTTATCACTGGGTGCTTTATGTGTAAGCGTAGTTGATAGTCCGGGGCCAATGGTACACCGGAGAAATGCCATGCTGATTACCACGGCACTCATTTTTACCTTTTCAATTATTACCGGGCTCACCAACAAAAACCATTATTTTATTGGCTTTTTACTGGCTATATCGAGTTTTATATTTTCGATGTTTTACATCTACGGCCTTCGTGCAGCTTCTGTGGGTACGGCAGTTTTGTTGATCATGGTACTCAGTATTGATGATATCAGGCCATGGCAGGAAGTAATGCTTCATTCGGCATTGGTTTTGGCCGGAAGTTTATGGTATACAGGCTTAAGTTATCTGGTTTATCGCCTGCGCCCTTTCCGCCTGGTTCAGCAATCGTTAAGCGATTCGATTATTGAGGTTGCCGAATTTTTAAGGGAAAAAGCCAAATTTTACCACCAGAACAATAACTACGAAAAAACGTATGCCGACCTGTTACAACTCCAGGTATCGGTGCACGAAAAGCAGGATGCCGTTAGGGAGTTGCTTTTCAGAACGCGCGAAATTGTGCGCGATTCGACACCGGAAGGTCGCTTTTTGTTATTGGTTTTTGTAGATATGGTCGATCTTTTTGAGCAGGTAATGTCAACCTATTACAACTATCAGCAATTGCACGATCAGTTTGATAAGGCCGGGATCCTGTCTGATTATGAAATGGCCATAAAACGCATTTCTTATGCTTTAGATGATATTGCCTTTGCATTGAAAAGTGGTGGTACACCGGTTGTTTCCAAGCGTCTGCTCATTGAAATAGAGCGTTTAAAAATCAAAATCAACCACCTGGAAAAGAATAACCAAAATCAGGAATACAATACACTGGGTATTATAGCGCTGAAAAATATTGAGGTAAATATCGAGAATATCCTTTCGCGTGTTAAAACCATTTTCAGTTATTTTAAAGTCAGGAATAGTAAAGATATTCGTCAGGCAGAGGTAGATACCGAAAAATTTATTACCCGCCAGAAGTTCGATTTTAAACTGTTTACAGAGAACTTAACCTACAGCTCTTCTACTTTCAGGCATTCGCTACGCGTTACTGTGGTTATGCTTCTGGGCTTTGTGGTATCGCTGGCCTTAGATTTCTCGCACAGTTACTGGATTTTACTCACCATCCTGGTGATTTCCAAACCAGGCTTTAGTTTAACCAAAGAACGCAATTACCAGCGTTTAATTGGTACCACGGTGGGTGCATTTGTGGGGATGGGTGTGCTTACCTATATCCACGACCGCAATACCTTATTTGTGATCCTTTTGATTTGCATGATTGGCTGCTACAGTTTTCAGCGTAAAAATTATGTAGTAAGCGTACTTTTCATGACGCCCTATATCCTCATTCTCTTCGATTTTTTAGGTATGGGATCTATAGCCCTGGCCAAAGAACGGATTTACGATACTTTTATCGGCTCGGGTATTGCTCTATTGGCCAGTTATTCGCTTTTCCCTACCTGGGAGTACGAAAACCTGAAGGAGGCCATGGTCGATATTTTAAAAGCAAACAAGACGTATTACGATCAGGTAAAAAAATTGTATTTTGAAAAGAGCTACAACCGCACCGATTATAAACTGGCGCGTAAAGAAGTGTATGTGAGTACGGCTAACCTGGCTTCTTTGTTCCAGAGGATGTTTTCTGAACCCAAAAGCAAGCAGCTTTTTATTAAAGAAGTACACCAGTTTACGGCTTTAAGTCACCTGCTGTCTTCGTATGTAGCTACGCTTTCGCTTTACAATAAAGAGCACGAGTTTATTTTTGAAAGTTTTGATCACTTAAAACCTATAGCCAACAATACCAATTACTTGTTGGATACAGCAATTGAAAATCTCTTGCAAGGTACAAGCACTATCGACAATGTACCACTAATTAGATTGAATGACAATGGCTTAAGCGCAAAAAAAGGCGAAGATCTGGTACCAGAACAGTTCGATCTGATCCAGAAAGTAGCATACGACATTTATAAGCTATCGGTTAAAATAAAGCTGTAAGCCTTATTTAATCAGGCAGGCATTAAAAGGTAGTGTATAGGTTTCTCCGTTGTCCAGTTTAAAAGTAATCTGACCATCACAACTCAGATTTTTAGCTATAATATCACTTGCATTGAAAATAACAGGATAAGCTTTTTGCTCCGGATTGTCTGATTGGATTAAATCTGTTCTAACACCGAATTTAAGTTTTACCTCAACCCCTCCTGCTTTAAGCGATATTTTTTCGATCTTACTGAACTTAGCTTTGGTGGTAAAATCAAGCATCAAATTGCCCGGTGCCTTCACAGCATCACTAAAAAGACTAAAGGCATAATAGGTTTTACCCTCGCGGAAATACTGGTAATCGATATTCTTTTTCTGGCTATAAGCAGTGTTGGCCAGCACGAGGCCAAACAGTAAGCATATTAAGGTTTTCATACATTAAAATCTGGGGCAAGGCACTTTAAACCCTTTAAAGTTATTATGCCGGTATATAAAAGATAATTCGTAAGTGCGTGGTGTGGCATTTAATAATTTACTGCCATACACCGTATAGTTTATACCAGCACTAATATTGCCAACGGCTGCCCCCACGTAAGGGAAAAAAGAAGCTTCATTAAATTTATACCAAAGCCCTAAGTTGAGTTTTACTTTGGTTTCTTCGCCAGGTTTTAAACCCAGTACCGTGCCCAAAATCGCATCTTTATTTTTATTCTGCACGTTGTAAAGCCCAGTAATGTTTAAATCCGCATAATCGTTAAGCAAATAAACCATGCCCAGATTAACGGTACGGCGGGCGGCAACAAACTCGCGGCTGCTGTTGAGCAAGGCATCTTTAGGCTTTGTTAAATGATATTGCGCATAACCACCGGCAATGCTCAACCTATCGAAATTTGCCGAAAAGTTAAGCCCGATGTTCACATCGAAATAAGCTGTTTTATCGTTTTTTAAATCGAGATAATTGGGCATGGAACTATCGAAACCACCACCATCGTATTGCGAAGCAAAGGTAAGTTTGTTATAATCGAGGTATTTAGACACATAGGCAACTTGTGGTGCCAGTCCGAATTTGAATCGGTGTTCCTCGTCAAAATACTGGTAATAGGAAACACTGGCACTGAGATATTGTGATTTTAAAGCTTTGTTTAACGATTCATCAAACAAGCCGCTTACACCGATACTAAAATAATTATTGGTAAAATTCTCATCTTCAAGCAATTTTATATCGCCCGAAACACTGTAAGTATTATAAGGATCGCCGAGATTGCCCCATTGCTGCCGGGTATTAACCGCAATCCGGTAATCGCCATCAAAAAAACCTGTAAAAGCCGGATTGAGTGACAGTGGCGCAGCAAAGTACTGCGAAAATTTAGGGTCTTGTGCCGAACAACATACAGTAGCCAAACACAAAAGAAAAGTTATCAGGGCTTTGTACATCATAATATCAGAATCGTTTTTCCTGTTGATTGAATTTTCCCACCGAACAGATCAATGCCTTCTGCAAACCACGAAAATGTTTCTAAAGGTTGCATTTTACTCTTAAACTGTCCATCCCAACCGCCATTGGCTAAAACCGCGCTCTCATAAACCAAAATGCCCCATTTGTTGTAAACTCTGAAACTGGTTAGCTGCTTAACATTTACCAGGAAAGGATACAAACGGTTATTGGTTTCTTTTTGAGGTGTAAAAGCAGTTGGTACGATAATTTTAGGCTGTGGCAAAACAGTTACGGTAATCGGAGCGCTGCTGGTGCAGCCATTTGCACTTTGTATGGCCACATAATAAACTCCTGCCCTGTTTACCCTGGCAGGGTTTTGCAAGGGATGTTTCAGGTACTGATCTTCAAAATAAGTAACTTTTACAAACGGGCTGCTTCCGCGGGTAATTTCAGGTACCGTTAAGTCTATAAATTCATTATCAAAAACGGCTCTTGGTGCGTTTAAAACGAGTTTTGGTGCTTCGTTATACTTTACCACAATTTTGGCACTACTAAAGCAACCACTTTCGTTGGTGGCTTTTACATAGTATGTGCCTGGTTTGGCAATTGCTTTGGGCGATGTAAGCGGACTGCTCAGCGTTTCATCGTTAAAAAAGGTATAAGTAAAATGGCCATTAGCTTCGGTATACAATGCCGGATTGGTTAAATCTACTTTATCGGGATAGCAGGCCGTAGCAGGCTGGTTAATCGTAAATACCGGAGGATTACTTATGGTTACCGCTATTTGGCCGCTAACGATACAACCTGCTGCACTAACTGCTTTTACATGGTAAGTGCCTGATTTATCAATTTTCGAGGGATTACTTAAAATTTTGGTTAAAGCCTCATCTTCATAAAAGCTATATTGGAATGTAGCATCGCTGCCCTCAAAATTATTTATGGCTGTAAGATCTATCTGGCTGCCCTGGCATACCGCTTTTGGATTGGTAATTTTAAGTATGGGTTTCTCCTGAATGGTAACCTCTACCGGAACAATCTTACTACATCCAAACTGATTTGAAAATTGAATAAAATACCTGCCCGAAACTTTAATATGTTGCGGATCGGCTAATACCTGTGTTGCAGCTTCATCAGTATAATAGGTTTTGGTAATACCCGCCATTTCGCCCACAACCAATTCGTTCTTCGTAATATCGACACTTTCCGAATAACAAACCGCAGCCGGATTGTTTACCGTAATGTTGGCTACTTCATATACTGCAATATCGATTGGTACTATGCTTTCACAACCTTTATTATTCGTTGCCTTAATGTAAAAGGTCTTGTTGCCTGTTATTTTAACCAAAGACCCAATTTGTTTGGTCAGGTCTTTATCTTCGTAAGCCAGGTACGTAAAATCAGCTGATTTGTTTAAAATATACTTTTCGCTAAGCAGATCGATTTCACTGTTCTGGCAAACCACATCCTTGTTTAAAACCTTCAAATCATAATCAACACCTTTTATTACGGTACTGATGGTACTTGGACAACCGAAACCTGCATATGGAACCAGATCTAAAACAATCTTCGATCCATCGGCTGGCTTTGGTTTAATGCTGATGGATTGTCCGGTGCCATATTTAACAGATCGGTCGGCATTGTACCAGTAATAATCCTGAAAGCCACTTGGTCCTGATATATTTAAGGCATCGGCACTTTTGCAGTAGGTACTGCCTGCTATCGGGCCGCCACAAACATTGTTAATGTCTACATAAGCATAACCAAAATGACCTCCCCTGGCACAATCGGTACTGATAAATTCTATTAGTAATTGCTTACCCTGATAACCAGACAAGTTAATGGTAACCGGCGACCAATCTTTATAAATTACACTTTCGTATCCCTCCGCTTTTTTGAAGCCCGGTAACGATGAAGTAGCCACGTACTCGAAAGATACGCAAGGAATATATTCGTCTTTTTCTACGTCTTTTACGCGGGCAATAAAGCGTGGTTGCTCGTAAGGTTCATGATCCGGATCTTCTAATACTACGGCGTACTGATAAGTTAAGGTAAAGTCTGGCCGGTCTGCAGGCACAGTCATCAGGTAAGAAATACCATCTACCTGGCTTCCGGTACCGTTATCGCCTATTTTAGCTACAAAATTACCACCTGAAGGTGGAATCAGGCTAAAGCCTCCGTAAGCATCAACCAGATTTTTTTTACTGATAATGGTATGCCTTCCGGTTGCCGGTTTAGCAACTTCGTTTAGGGTAAAAGAAGTTTGATTGTTCTCCATGCTTAACACGCCGGTAAATAGTTTCCAGTTCTGAAAATTGCCATTTTCAAAACCGATATTCTCCGGACAGGATTGCGCATAAGATTCGGTTGTCATAACAAAACTAGCTATGAACAACACCAAAAACAACCTATAAATCAAACTTGGGACGATTTTAAATAGTTACTCCATAAAAATATTGTTTTAGTATAACCATAAACATCATGTCAGTTTAAAGTCATTGTTTTTTACACGAAACCAGAAATGGCTAAAATTTACTTTTGCAAGTATCTTTCTACGAGAAACCACCTAACACAAAACAAACCACTGTATACAAAGCATTTACGCATTAAAAAGGAGATATACAACATTCTCAAAACCTGCTTAACTGCGAACTTTAGCGATGAAATTTTATTTCAATGATTTATTTTTTTACATGAATCAGCAAAAAACATTTGGTGAAGATTATTTTTTACCAAAAAATAAGTACTAACTACATAGACAACATATAAAAACAAAGACTGCAAAGGCATTGTTATCTCTAAATCAACTAAGAGAAAATGATGGAAAAATTGTATACAGCTGAAGTAACAGCTACAGGAGGAAGAGACGGTCACATTAAATCGGCTGATGGAATATTAGACTTTGATTTAAGAAGACCAAAAGAGTTAGGCGGGCAAGGTGGGGCAACCAACCCCGAAGAATTATTCGCCGCAGCATGGGGGCCGTGTTATTTAGGAGCCTTAGGTTCAATTGCCGAACGCGAAGGCGTAGATGTGAGCGAAGCCAATGTGAAAGTGCTCGTTTCGTTTAATAAAGATGGAAACGCATTTGCACTTTCTGCCGATCTGGATGTACATATTCCCGGAATATCGCACGAAGAAGCGCAGTTACTGGCCGAAAAAGCGCACAAAACATGTCCGTATTCTAAGGCTACCCGAGGAAATATAGAAGTTAGGGTAACTGCGGTGTAGGTTCTTTGATAAATGTATAGAATAACCGTTATTTCGAGAAGTCAGTTTTAGAAAAAACACAGGAGTTAGAATGATAGGATCAGCTTTAAGAGATCGTCATTTCGAGCGGAGTGCAACGGAGTCGAGAACCCGAAGGCTCAGCGAAGCTAAATCTGTATAGATAGATTTCTCCGTTTCGCCGCCGGAGAAACCGGCTGGCTACAGTCGAAATGACGATCTTACTACTGGGGTTGTCATTAGCAAAGGAACCTGGAAACACTTAGTGCTCAAGAAAATAACTTAAAAGTCAAACATATCTCAATGACCTATTTACTGCATTAAAAATGTCAGTCAAGCTGGCAATGACAATCCCTTAAAAGGAACATTTAAATGTTTTTTTCCAAAAAAAAGATCCCGATTAAAAATCGAGACCTTTTTTTTATATCGAATGATAACAGCCTATTGATGAATATTTAAATCATACCAGATAGTAACATCTGACATCATGAAAATAAATTAAACTGCTTCTTCTTTAACCAAAGTATTCGCCGGACGACCATTTTTGAAAGCATCGCGGGTTTTTAATCCCAATAACTCAAACATGGCCATATCATCAACAAAAGCCGGGTTAGGCGTAGTTAACAATTTATCGCCGGCAAAGATAGAGCTTGCACCCGCCATGAAACAGAAAGCCTGCTCTAAAGTGCTCATTTCATTTCTTCCAGCCGATAAACGTACTACTGAATTTGGCATTACAATACGTGCAGTGGCAATCATTCTTACCATATCCCAAATGGGTACACGCGGCTGGTTTTCTAAAGGTGTTCCTTTAACTGGTACCAAAGCATTAACCGGAACAGACTCTGGATGAGTTTCCATGTTAGATAAGGTCTGCAGCATCGAAACGCGATCTTCAACGGTTTCGCCTAAACCAATAATTCCACCACTACATACTGTTAATTTAGCTTTACGTACATTATTAATGGTATTTAAACGGTCGTCGTAAGTTCTGGTAGATATAATACGTTTGTAATCATCTTCAGAGGTATCCAGATTGTGGTTATAAGCATATAAACCGGCATCAGCTAAACGCTGTGCCTGATCTTCTGTAAGCATACCCAATGTACAGCACACTTCCATATCCATATCATTAACAGCTTTAACCATATCAATAACACGATCAAAATCGCGGTTATCGCGCACTTCGCGCCATGCAGCGCCCATACATAAACGTGATGCACCACCCTCTTTTGCTTTAACAGCAGCACTCACTACCTGGCTTACCTGCATCATGGGCTGTACTTCTACATCGGTATGGTAACGGGCGGCCTGCGGGCAGTAAGAACAATCTTCCTTACAGCCTCCGGTTTTAATCGAAATCAATGAGCTTACCTGAACCTCATTGTAATCTTTATTTGCGCGATGTATGCTTGCTGCTTCGTAAACCAGATCTAAAAATGGTCTATTGTAAATTTCGTATATTTCTTCTTTTGTCCAATCGTGTCTTGTCGTTTGCATTCGGATCAGGATTTGTTTAAGCTATAGTAAAAGTTTGCTGGCTAAACCTAGAATTAACAGGAAGCCAAAAACATCGGTAAAAGTAGTAATAATTATAGATGATGCAATGGCAGGATCGATACCTACCCTTTTTAAAATTAACGGGATACCGGCCCCGGTGATACCTGCAATAATCAGGTTCCCGGTCATTGCCAGGAAGATAACCAGACCCAACATTGGATTTCCATCAAAAAAGAAAGCAAAAATAAATACGATTAAACCGTTAGCAGCACCATTGATTAAACCTACCGTGAACTCTTTTAAAACAGTGCGGTAAGCCTGCTTATCGGTCAAATCGTAAAGCGAAATACGCCTTACGGTTACCGCAAGTGCTTGCGTAGCGGCATTTCCACCCATTCCGGCAATAATGGTCATATAGGCGGCTAGTGAAGGGATTAATTTAATGGTTGGATCGAAATACCGCACTACCGAAGAGGCTAGAAAAGCGGTACCCAGATTAATGATGAGCCAGGGTAAACGCGATTTTACCGCCTCAACCCAGTTACCGCTCAGTTCCTCATCTTCCGATACCCCCGAAATTTTAAGGATATCTTCGGTACTCTCGGCCTCCATTACATCGATTACGTCATCGAAAGTTACTCTTCCCAGTAGTTTCTGGTGATCATCTATTACCGGAATACTGGTTAAATTATATTGCGAAATCAAATTAGCCACCTCTTCCTGATCGGTATCGGGGTGCACATAAACGGCATCAACCTTTACCAGTTCGGTTATCTGGGCATTGTGCTTAGCCTTGATGATATCTTTTAGCGATACGATGCCTTTAAAAATCGCTTCATCATCAACCACGTAAATGGTATAAAACTCTTCCATTTCTTCGCTCTGGCGGATAATTTCATCGATAGCATCTTTTTTAGTAAGGTTAATGTTTACACAGATCAGCTCCGTGTTCATTAATCCCCCCGCTGTTTTCTCGTCGTAGGTTAACAGGTTCCTGATTTCGGAAGCATGGTCATCTTCCAGATCTTCGAGAATTTCTTTCTGCTCGTGGTCTTCGAGCTGCGAAATAATGTCGGTAGCATCATCGTAATCAAGCTCCTCAACAATTTCAGTACGCTTATCCGGATGCAGTTGAAAAAGCAAATCCTCGGGATGTGACTCTTCGTCCATTTCCGAAATAATTTCGGATGCTGTTTCAGCTGGCAACAAATTAATGATATGCTGCTGTTCTGATTTATCTAACCGCTCAAATAAAATCGCAATTTCTGAGGCATGGTATTCTGCCAAAACCTCCATCAAAACCTCATCACCGGCTAAAATTGCATTTTTAACCTTCAGTACGTCGCTTTTATCTATTTCGAATGACTGCATTTGTTGCCTAACCTAAAACGCCCTAAAGCTACAATTATTAAAAATGTATATTGCAAAAATCGACTATTAAGTCAATCATTCAGCATAATTAAAATTCTGACATTTTACCTTCTAAATCCATCTTAGCATGTAAAATCCTGGCTATTTCAATTTCTCTGTTTTCCATTATTCGATAGAAAATGATATGTTCACCAGCTTTGATTCCAAATATATCCTGATTTGTTTCCTTGTAATTCCTTCCAATCTCTGGTCTTTCAACAATCTGATCGCAGAATCCCATTAGCAGTTTATAATATTTGTCTGCTTGTTTTTCAGACCAAACATCATAAGTATAATTCCAAATTTCACTTAAATCTTCAAGTGCTTTATGACTAAGTGAGAACTTAGCCATTTTTTCTCTTTTTGGCTTTTAACATTTCAAGATGTTTTTTCGGATCAAAATCTTTTACCACACCACTATCAATTCCAACCTGAAGTGCTTCTCTCAAAATTTTAATCTTATTTTCTTCTTCTTCCAATAATCTTAACCCTGCGCGAATAACTTCACTTGCATTCTTAAATCTTCCTTCAGAAATTCTTTCATCAACAAAATTTTCAAAATGATCTCCTAAAGCCATTGATGTATTTCGTCCCATAGTTTTTATATTAAAATATGATTAAAGTTACCAAAAATTGGTACATTTTAAAAATAAAAAATTATTTAAACCAACCCTTGCGCCAAAAATAAATCACTTGCAGCAAGGCAATTACCAGCATCACAATCCACGTCCATGTATAACCGTGCGGACTGTATAGTTCGGGCATATTATCGGGCAATACCTTGCCTGTAGCCGGATCTTCTCGACTAAAGTTCATGCCGTAAATACCTGCAATAAAGGTTAGCGGAATAAAAATAGAGGAGATGATTGTCAGCACTTTCATAATCTCGTTCATGCGGTTACTGATAATCGACAGGTTCATATCAATATTGGCAGAAGCAATCTCCTTTAGCGATTCGATAAAATCAATAATCTGGATGCAGTGATCGTAAGCATCTTTCATATAGGTTTTGGTCAGGTCAGAAATTAATGGACTATCAGTTCTGATAATATCGTTCAGTTTATCACGCTCTGGCCAGGCTACCTTTCTGATGGTAATCAGCGAGCGTTTAATCCCCTGTGTATCGTACATGATCCGCTTATCCGGATTATCGAAAAGGCGGTCTTCAATCGCATCCAGCTCCTCGCCCCAGAAGTTTAAAAGTGCAAAATAGTTATCTACAATCACATCCATAATGGCATACATGAGATAACTACTCCCGCCTATCCTGATATTTCCCTTACCTACTTCCAAACGTTTGCGTACAGGCTCAAAACAATCAGCATAAGTTTCCTGAAAAGTAATTAAAGTCCGTTCAGAAAGGATAAATGAGATCTGATCGTTATTTAAAACACCCTCATCATTTAAATACAGGTGCCGGCTAACCGAGAAAATATATTTATCGTTGTCGTATTCATCTAATTTCGGGCGCTGGTAAGAACTGGTAATATCTTCCAAAACCAAACGACTGATATCGTATTTCGAATATAAAGTTTCGAATATCGCGGGGTCGCCCAATCCCTTAATATCAAACCAGTAATTAAAATCTTTGCTTTCAATCAGCTTATCAATGTTATTGATATTATCCAACTCTACTTTCTTATAACTTTTCTCATTATAAGTATGCAGCACGATAATTGGCTTTAAAGCATCTTCATCAATGGCGTATAAGCCCGGACTGGTGCCCGGTGCTGGCACTTTGTAGTGCTTATGCCTGTTACGTGGTTTGTTTTTACCCATAATTATAAATATAACCGGGCCTGCGGGCCTTGATTGAATAACAAATCAACGATGCTTAAGTTGGGTAAAAATTGATGCCTGTCTTCAAAAACCTGATAATATGGCTTGTTATTTACAATATCTTCTTCCTTTTTCGGGCTCATCATTCCCCTAAAATCAAGCTCAGAAGGCACAGTATCACAATATTCTGAGGTGGTATTCATTACAAGGGGCAGTTTGAGTTTTTTATTCAGCCATTCTACCAATTCGAGGTTATAATCAAACAAAAACTCAAATTTTTCATGATAAAAGCGCGATAATTCATCTTCATAATATTCAAAATAAGCCGAACTTCGGTAGCAGCCTTCTAAACTAAGCCAATGTAAACGCTGCCATTTAAAATCGTAGCTAATGCGCACATCTTTCATTTTGGTATGCGTTTTCGAACCTTTAACCACCGGAACGGTCAGATCGAGCTTTCCATTTGGCGAATAAATGCTGGCCCGGTTCCGGTACGTTTGCTTGGTTAAATGTTCGTGTTTTTCTATTAAAAAATCGCCCCCTAACTTTTGCAATAAACTAAAATAACCAACTGGCGGGAGATAAAATAATGGAAGTATAGCTGTATTCTGCATTTGAAAATTTATGTTTGTAGCTGAAACGTTTAAAAATAATGATTAAAAGAGGAAATTCACATCCTGGTGTATTTTTATATACCCGGCTATAGCAATTGTTCCCCCACTGCTTTTTTCTGCAAGATTACTACATTATCTGCTTTATTGTGCCATGGCCTCAGAAAAAAGTATAGCAAATAGCTCCTATTTTTAAATTTATCGATATAAACAAACAGATGATTTGGCCTAACAGCCATAAAACGGAAATTTAACCCCGAAATAAAAAGAATGAGTCCTTCAGTAGCCGTTGTAATTTTAAACTGGAATGGAAAAGCATATTTAGAACAATTTTTACCCGGAATTTTACAGAGCAAGTACGATAACCTACAAATTATTGTAGGCGATAATGCCTCAACAGATGATTCTGTTTCATTTGTGCAGGAAAAATTCCCCAGTGTTAAAATTATCCATAACGAAATTAATTATGGCTTTGCTGGTGGTTACAACAAGGTATTGGAACGCGTTGACGCCGATTATTTCATTTTGCTCAACTCGGATGTAGAAGTTACGCCCAACTGGATTCAACCAGTGATTGATTTAATGGAAAGCGATGCTACAATTGCTGCTGCACAGCCAAAAATTAAATGGTACAACGACAAAAACCAGTTCGAATACGCTGGGGCAGCTGGTGGTTATCTTGATATTTATGCCTTTCCGTTTTGCAGAGGCAGGTTATTTAATGTATACGAACAGGATAATGGTCAGTACAATGATGCCAGGGAAGTTTTCTGGGCAAGCGGTGCTGCCTTTTTCATTAAAAGTAAATGCTGGAAAGAGGCTGGCGGATTAGATGCCGACCTTTTTGCACACATGGAAGAAATTGATCTGTGCTGGCGCCTAAAAAACCTGAATTACAAAGTGATGTATTGTCCGGATGCTGAAGTTTACCATGTGGGTGGTGGCACTTTACAAACTGAAAATCCGTTTAAAACTTATCTTAATTTCAGGAATAACCTGATTATTATGCAAAAAAACTTGCCTGCAGGCGACGCTGTTTTCAGGATTTTTATCAGGATGTGCATTGATTTTGTGGCCTGGTGGCACTTCTTACTGAGCGGAAAGCCCAAATTTACCATGGCGGTAAGTAAAGGACACTGGCATTTCTTAAAATCGCTTGTTAAAACGAATAAAAAGCGACGGGCATTTCAAAAACCTTATGCCACACATCAGGGTGTATTTAACAACAGTGTAGTCTGGGCTTTTTTTATCCGGAAAATCAAATACTTCTCAGGCTTATTTTAACCACAGAGCACACTGAGCAGGGCACGAAGCGCACAGAGTTAAGTATATTACTATTCTGGTTAATGTTAAATATCATAAAACTCCCTGTTACTCTGTGTAAAGCTTTGTGACCTCGGTGGTGAAAAAAGCTCCAATAAAAAAGCATGGAGCATAGTGCTAAGCATATATCAATGCAGTAAAAAACATCAACTATTTTAAAGATTCTTCAATCGATTTTTCCACCCAGTTTACCGTACTTGCCCCAAGCCCCAGCGTGCTGAATTTAATATAGCCCTTTTTATCAATCACCACGTGCGTAGGATAGCCTTTTACGCCATATTTGCTGGCAATAGAACGCCCGCCGCTGATAATGTGATAATCAAAGGGTGTTGTTTTTAGAAAAGGCTTAAGCTCATACTTTTCATCCAGAGCTATCGCAAGAAAAACTACATCCTTGTTGTCTTTATATTTCGCCACAATCTCATTCAAATGCGGAATTTCGGCCTTACAGGGAGGGCAATTGATAAACCAGAAATTAATTACATAAACCCTTCCGGTACTATCTTTCAGGTTATATTTATTGCCATCTATATCGCTGGCCTTAAAGCCATTAAACAACTCACCTTCTTTAAAAGATTCGCTTTCGCGCGGCCTGGGCATTCTATTCATATAAGCTGCTTTCTGGTCGGCAGAGAGTTCATAAATCAGGTATTCCTTTTCGCCTCTGTCGGTAAAGGTTTTTCTATCCTTTATCCCATATTTACCCGATTGCATCAGCTTTTTCCAGGCATTGTAGGGATAAACCATCCCGTCTTCGCCCCGTATAACCGATTGTTCGTTAAGGATAGTCTTTTGGGTAGTAGTTTCCTGAGCCTGTGCAAACAGACTTGTAAAGAGAAGAGCAGTTAATATTAGATATTTAAACATATTATTTTTGATTAGTTTAAAAGACTTTCCAATGCAAGGCGGTAACCTTTCATTCCAAAACCGGTTAATACGCCCTGGCAGTTCTTACCGGTTAAAGATACATGGCGGTATTCTTCGCGTGCATAAATATTCGAAATATGTACCTCTACAACCGGCGTTTTAATGGCAGCAATAGCATCTGCAATGGCAACAGATGTGTGCGTATAACCACCCGCGTTTAGGATAATACCATCATAACTAAAACCAATTTCATGCAATTTATTAATCAATTCGCCTTCTACATTGCTTTGAAAATAATCGATTTCGATAGCCGGATACGCTGTTTTCAGTTCTTTAATATAATCTTCGATGCTGGTATTGCCGTAAATAGAAGGTTCGCGTACGCCTAAAAGATTTAAGTTGGGGCCGTTAATAATTTGTATTTTCATGTTCTGTTGTAACGTTAAATGTTGTAACCTTGCAATGTTATAAAAAATCTCAAATAAAAGCATGCTTTGGCAATCATATATTAAAGGTTTTAAGTCGTATTTAAAGCTCGAGCGATCTTTGGCAGTACATTCTGTTGATGCCTATCTGGGCGATATTGAAAAACTGGCACAATACTATCAATCGCTGAATGAAGCGCCACAGCTTAGCGATATCCATGCAACGGATATTAAATCTTTCATTTCGTGGTTAAACGAGCTCGGTATGCAAGCCAGTACACAGGCCAGGGTAATATCGGGCTTAAAGGCTTTTTTCACTTATTTAATGCTCGAAGAAGTAATTACTAACGATCCAACCGCATTAATTGAAGCCCCTAAGCTTAGCCGGAAACTGCCCGATACCCTGAATATATACGAAATCAATGCGCTAATTGCTGCTATCGATGCCTCTAAACCTGAGGGTATGCGTAATAAAGCAATAATTGAAGTATTATATGGTTGCGGACTTAGGGTTAGCGAGTTAACAGATTTAAAAATATCCAATATTTTTCCACAAATCGAATTTATAAAAGTAATTGGTAAAGGGAATAAAGAACGTTTAATTCCTATTGGAAGTGAAGCATTGAAGCTGATGGAAATCTACATTAACGAAGTCCGTGTACATGCCAACATTAAAAAAGGCCATGAAGACTTTATCTTTTTAAACCGCTTTGGTGCAAAGCTTTCAAGGATATCGATATTTAATTTAATCAAAAGCCTGGCTGTAGGTACGGGCTTGAAGAAAACCATTAGTCCACATACTTTAAGGCATTCTTTTGCCACGCATTTAATTGAAGGTGGTGCCGATTTACGTGCTGTACAGGAAATGTTGGGTCACTCGAGCATTACCACTACCGAAATTTATACCCATATTGACCGTGATTATTTAAGAGAAGTTATTACTCAATTTCACCCCAGATCTTAGGCACTTAAATCGCAGCGTACCATTCTATTCTTTCCCTGCATATCTTTTCGTAACTCAATATTTTTAAATCCTTTAGTATCCAACATATCAACTGTTTCTTTACCCAAATATTCGTTAATTTCGAAGTACAGCTTTCCACCTGGATTGAGGTTAGTTTGCGCAAAACTGGCTATAGCTTCGTAGAAAATCAACGGGTCTTCATCACTTACAAAAAGCGCCAGGTGTGGTTCATTTGCCAAAACATTTTCGTGCATTTCTGCCAGCTCTAACAACCTGATATAAGGCGGGTTACTAACAATTACATCAAATTTTAATTCACTTTTAAAACTTAATATATCTGCTTCTATAAAATCTACTTCCACACCATTTTGCATAGCATTTTGTCTGGCAACTGCTATTGCTTCGCCCGAAACATCTAAAGTTGATACCTTTGCTTGCGGCAGGTGCTTTTTAAGCGTAACCGGAATACAACCCGAACCTGTTCCAATATCTAAAATTTTAATGTCGCTAACTGCAAACTGCGAATTGTTATCTGCTATAACCCAATCAACCAGCTCTTCAGTTTCAGGCCTTGGAATGAGCACATGTTCGTTAACCTTAAATACGAGGCCATAGAAATGCGCCTCACCTAAAATATACTGTATGGGCTTTCCCAACTGTAAATCGTTAAGGATACTCAACAATTGCTGTTCGTGGATAAAAGTAACATCAGTATCACGGTCCATCCGCAAACGGGTTGGCGACAAGGCTAAAACATGCTCTGCAGCAAGGCTAAACAAGGCTTTAGCTTCTTCACCATCATACAAAGTTTCGAGTTCCGACTGATAAATTGCTTCTAATTCTTCGATTTTCATTCACAAAATTTATTTTAGCAGACAGGTTCATCAACAAACAGATTGCTGCCTCCGCCTGAATTTTAATGGCAGCAAAATTACTTATTTAGGACGATATCAATTCTGTTTTGAGCATTCCATCACTCATTTTTTTACTATTTTTGCCACCATGAGCGACGAATTTTACATCAAACGCTGCCTGGAATTGGCTGCTTTAGGCAGTGGTCAGGTTAGTCCAAACCCGATGGTTGGTTGTGTAATTGTGGCTAATAACCAAATTATTGGCGAAGGCTATCACCAGCAATATGGTCAGGCACATGCCGAACCCAATGCAGTAAAAGCAGTGTTCGATAAATATGGCGAACAGGCAGAAAGTCTGTTGAAACAAGCCACTGCTTATGTAAATTTAGAACCTTGTGCGCACTTTGGCAAAACTCCGCCTTGTGCCGATTTATTGGTAAAACATCAGCTTAAAAAGGTTGTAATCGGTAACCGCGATCCTTTTTCGGGCGTAGATGGCAAAGGAATAGCAAAACTTAAAAACGCGGGTATAGCAGTAGTAAGTGGTGTTTTAGATGCTGAATGCCGTTATTTCAACCGCAGATTTTTCACCCGCATACAACAACAACGACCTTACGTTATTTTAAAATGGGCAGAAACAGCCAATGGTTATTTCGCCACAAACGATGGCCATCAGAAATGGATTAGCGGTGCTTTAGCCAAACGTTTGGCGCACCAATGGCGTACTGAAGAAGATGCTATCCTGATCGGCAAACAAACGGCTATTATCGATAATCCACGGTTAACCTCAAGAGAATGGCCGGGGAAAAACCCAATACGTTTGCTTATTGATAAAAACCTGCAGGTTCCGCAAAGCAATCACCTTTATAACGACGAAGCCAAAACCATTATTTTTAACGAAGTTAAAACCGATGTAGTTGGCAATATCCACTATATTCAAATGGAAGACATGCATTTCTATCTCCCGCAGAAGATTGCTTTTCAACTTTATTTAATGGATATACAGTCGGTAATTATAGAAGGTGGTGCACAAATTTTAAAACAATTTTTAGATGCCGGTCTCTGGGATGAAGCCCGTGTTTTTACTTCCTCAACCAGCTGGACTGAAGGCATTGCTTCACCTGTAATTAATGGCAATCTGCAAGAGCAGGTTCAAGTTGGAAACGATAAACTTTCTATCTATATAAACGACCTAAATAAATGATCTACATTATTTTAAGCATTTGCTGTAGTGTTACCGTAGCCATATTATTAAAACTGGCTAAAAGGTATCAAATCAGCATCATACAAGCCGTTACAGTAAACTATTTTGCCGCCTTAACGCTTTGTTTTTTCTTTTTCAAACCTGATATTAATTTACTAAACAGTACGGCTCCATGGTCCATCTACACGGCACTGGCTATACTCTTACCGACTATATTCTTGTTTCTTGCAGCTTCGGTTAAAAGCCTGGGCATTGTTAAAACCGATATTGCTCAGCGTTTGTCGCTATTTATACCCATACTGGCAGCATATTTTATTTTTAAAGAAGATTTTAACGATTTAAAAATAATTGGCCTCGCCATCGGTTTTGTAGCCATCTTCCTTACGTTTTTACGGAAAAGCAATCCTGATCAAAAAACAGGAAATCTGATCTTCCCGGTAATGGTATTTATTGGTTTCGGAGCAATTGATGTACTCTTTAAGCAAATTGCCTTATACAAAGCATTACCTTATACCACCTCGCTGTTTACTGTTTTCTGTATGGCTTTTGTGGTTTCGTTAATCATTGTTACTGTAATGACGATTTCAGGAAAAATAAAGCTGCAACTGGTTAACCTGGCCTGCGGACTGATTTTAGGCTTCTTTAATTTCGGCAACATCCTCTTTTACCTGAAAGCACATCAGGCACTGGCGCAAACCCCTTCTACTGTATTCGCAGCAATGAACCTGGGGGTTATTATTGTTGGCACCTTGATCGGCGTTCTGGTATTTAAAGAAAAATTAACAAAGGTAAATTACATCGGAATAATCATGGCTATTGCCGCGGTTGTTTGCATAACACTATCACAAAATGCTGTTCGATGATACTTATAAAACAATCGAAAGTGCTTCAGAAGGCATATTTCGGGATAAAGGCAGTAAATTTATTGCCTATGCTTATCCTATCCGTTCGGAAGAGGAAGTAAAACCCATTATCACTGCATTAAGAGCTGAGCATGCCAAGGCCAGGCACTTTTGCTATGCTTACCGGCTCACGCCCGATCGCTCAGTATTCCGCATAAATGATGATGGTGAACCATCAGGTACTGCTGGCAGACCTATACTTAACTACCTGCTTTCAGAAGATGTAACCAATATTTTAATGGTTGTAGTGCGCTATTTCGGCGGAACATTATTGGGTGTTCCGGGTTTAATTAACGCATATAAAACTGCTAGTATTGAAGCACTTAAAGCATCAAAAATCATAAACAAAACCGTAAATGATGTTTATGAAGCTAATTTTGATTATCTTCAAATGAACGATGTAATGAAACTGGTGAAAGAAGAGCATATTGATGTTTTGGCACAACAATTCGACACGCAATGCGTATTGAAATTCGAAATCAGGAAAAACCAGTTAAACCAGATTTTAGGTAAATTTGATAAAATAGCAGGTGTTAAATTAAAATACCTGCAAACTGTTTAGCCATTAAATCATTATGAATTGAAAATCCATAGGATTGAAATTTATTATAAGCCACAGATTCACAGATTAGATCCAATCTGTGAATCTGTATCCGCTGAAATAGGAATTTGTTCAAATCAACAATTTTTTGCTGAATTGTATAGTTTAAACTAACCGATGATACCATGAAAATAGCTGAAAGCGACTTAATTATCAATCCGGATGGCAGTATTTACCACTTAAATTTATTGCCAGGTGATGTTGCCGACCACGTAATTACTGTTGGCGACCCTGACCGGGTTGGCGAAGTAAGTAAATATTTCGATAAAATTGAGTTAAAAAAAGGTAAGCGCGAATTTATAACGCATACAGGCTATGTGGGCAAAAAACGCGTTACGGTACTTTCAACAGGTATTGGTACCGATAATATTGATATTGTTTTTAACGAACTCGATGCACTCGTAAATATTGATTTCGAAAGCCGCGAGGTTAAAAAGCACCTCACTTCATTAAATATTATTCGCGTCGGCACTTCGGGAACAGTTCAGCCCGATATCCCTGTGGGTACAATCCTGGCTTCATCTTATGGCCTGGGCATGGATGCACTCATGAATTACTACTACCATGAACTTACCGGCGATGAACGCAGCTTAATGGACGACCTGAAAGCACATTTTGGTCATCTGAAAAATATAAATCCTTATTTAACAGCCGCCAATGATGTTTTACTCAATACGATAGGCAAAGATATGCACCATGGCATCACCATCACTGCACCCGGATTTTATGCCCCGCAAGGCAGAATGGTACGCGCCAAAAATTCAATACCCGATTTCATCAGTTTAATTAACAGCTTTAACAGCAACCAGCACCGTATTACCAATTTAGAAATGGAAACTGCCGGAATTTATGCTTTAGCAAAGGTTTTAGGCCACAAAGCACTTTCGGTAAATGCCATTTTAGCCAGCAGGGTAAAATTCGAATTCAGCAGCAACCCCGATAAAGTAGTTGAAGATGCGATTAAGATGGTATTAGAGCGGATTTAATTAATGTATTTTGAAAGATTGAGTGGATGGATGTTCATACATAATACCAACCCACTCATATAGACACTTACACTTCAGGTATTTCTTCTTTAACCAGTTCATTCCCGGCGCTATCTAAGTAGGTACAGGTCATTTCTTCTGTATCAATAATCCATTTTTCTACACCTGCATCGGCAGCCTGCTTACAGAAAGTAATAAAATCAGTTTCGCCTTGCTGATGTATTTTCAAAGCATGCTCCAGTTTTCCAGCAGAAGATGCTTCGTTAATAATTAAAGCAGGATAATCCTCCGGACTCTCCTGCTGTGCATTATCTTCATCGTCAAAATAAATAGATAAGCCATTGTTTACATATACATCATTCCGTTTAACCCCCATAGCCTTAATTTCTTTAATAAACTGAGGAAAATCTGCGCCGGTTTTAATCTTTGCAGCTGCTGTCTGGATGTCTGAAATGGTAAACATATTTTATCTGTTTAATGAAACCTTGTAAACTGTTGTTTGTGTATATAAATCCTCTGGCCTTAACACTGTACTTGGAAATTCCGGAATATTAATTCCGTTTGGATGGTGCTGCGTTTCTACGCAAAAAGCACTGTAACTTTCGTAATCACGACCCTCTTTGCCATTTTTCACATCTAAATATTTAGCTGTATATAAATGCGCTACTGGCTCGGTAGTATATACATTTAAAGTTAAACCACTTTCATCCTCAATTGTTTTCGAAGCCAGCGATAAGTCACCATAAATTTTATCGAGCACAAAAGTCTGATCATAGCCTTCGTCTTCGTTCCAGTCGCGGCCAATTTCTTTTAACTGCGTAAAATCATGTGCAGTATCTTTAACAGGAATCAATTTACCGGTTACCGAATAATTATCATCCTGCTCCAGATAGTTAGATGAGAAGATTTGTAATTTATGGTTTTTAATATTTCCGCCCTTTGGTGCTAAATTAAAGTAACCATGGTGAGTTAAGTTAATGGCTGTAGCCTGATCGGTCTCTGCTTCGAAACTCAGAATCAGTTCATCATTTTCGGTCAGTTCGAAGGTTAAATCTACAATCAGGTTTCCCGGAAAGTTTTCTTCACCACCCGGACTTTCGTATTGCAAAGTAACAGCCGATTGTGGTCCGTCTACAATATCAATCACATCCCAAACTTTTTTATCGAAGCCGGTAATACCTCCATGTAGCGTATCGGTACCTGCATTTTGAGCCAATTGGTACGTTTCCCCATCAATGGTAAAACGGCCGTTTTTAATGCGGTTAGCATAACGGCCAACTACTGCTCCAAAATAAGGGTAATTAGCCAGGTAGGCCGGGTCAAGGTATCCTTCAATATCATCGAAACCCAATACAATATCCTGCATTTCGCCATTTGCATTTTTAACTACAAACTTGCTGATGATTGCACCGTAATTAAATATTTTAACGTAAGTGCCTTTACTATTGGTTAGTTCGATTGCGATAACTTCTTCGCCATCAATAATTTTTCCGGTTGGTATTTGCTGAACGCTCATAAATTGTAACTTAGGGCTTTTGTTTTGTAAACAAACATACTATTATTACTCGCTTTTTATAAATATTTTTAGTCAAATGAACATTAATCTTGAGGAAAAATTTGCCGGGCATTACCATAAAAAAGCCGATGCACTTTATTTTACGCCTGGCCGGGTTAATCTGATTGGCGAGCATATCGATTACAATGGTGGCCTGGTTATGCCTTGCGCCATTACCTTAGGCACCTGGGTAGCCATTGCCAGAAATAACGATAATAAATTCAGGTTTAAAAGCCTGAACTTCGATATTGAAACAGAAGTTGACAACCAGCCTAATGCTAAAAATGGCGGCGTATGGGCAAATTATCCAATTGGTATCCTTAACGAAATGATTCAGGATGGTAAAGAAATTAGCGGGCTCGACTTCCTCTTTTATGGTAACATTCCAATTGGCTCAGGTCTCTCCTCTTCAGCATCTATAGAAATTGCCACGGCTTACGCACTCAATAACTTCTTTAATCTGGGTTACCAGCAACTCGAACTGGTAAAAATGGCTAAAAGAGTTGAAAATGATTTCATTGGTTTGAATTCGGGCATTATGGACCAGTTTGCCGTAGCTTTTGGCGAAAAAGATAAAGCCATAGTTTTAGATTGCGAAACCTTAAAATATAAGCTGGTTGATGTTAACCTGGGCAATTATGTACTGGCCATCATCAACACCAATAAACCACGTGAGCTTGCCGACTCGAAATATAATGAGCGCGTAGCCGAGTGCCAGGAAGCTTTAAGACTTTTAAATACCGAAATTACGCTGCACAACCTTTGTGAGCTCACTGCAGAAAAACTGGCCTTACACAGTCACCTGATTAAAGATGAGGTAGTTTTAAACCGTGCTACGCACGTGGTTAAAGAAAACGACCGGGTGCATTTAGCTGCAAAAGCATTAAATGGCGGCAATCTCGAAGAATTTGGCCGCCTGATGTACGCGTCACACCAATCACTAAGAACCCTGTACGAAGTAAGCGGAAAAGAGCTTGATGCAGTAGTAGATTTTTGTACTGGCTATCCGCACGTAATTGGTGCCCGCATGACCGGTGCCGGTTTCGGTGGCTGTGCCATTGCCTTGCTGGAGAAAGGTTTTGAAGAAGATTTTGCGAAACATTTAACCGATTATTATGTAGACCAGGTTGGTTACCCGGCGGCCATTTATATCAGCGAAATTGGCAGCGGACCAACTAAATTATAAACATAGATTTTGAGTTCCCGTCATCGGTGCAATTCATAAATCTGTGTAATCAATTCAAAAATGAGAAAATTAAAATTAGACGAGTTAAACCGTCCGGATATTGAGGAGTTTAAAGCACAGGAAAAGTTACCTGTGGTAGTGGTTTTAGATAATGTGCGCAGTATGCACAATGTGGGTTCGATATTCCGCACAGCAGATGGTTTTGCTCTCGAAAAAGTAATACTTTGTGGCATTACAGCTCAACCACCCCATCGCGAAATCGAAAAAACAGCTTTGGGTGCCACACAGTCGGTAGATTGGATTCATTACGCTGATACGGTACAAGCCGTTGATGCCCTGCGCGAACTGGGTTACGAAATAGTGGCTATTGAGCAGGCCGAAAACAGCACCATGCTGAACACTTTCCATCCCGATCCCAATAAAAAATATGCTTTAATATTCGGCAATGAAGTGGACGGCGTTAGCGATGAGGTAATGGCCAGGATTGATGAATGCATTGAAATTCCTCAGTTTGGCACCAAACATTCGTTTAATATTGTGATTTCGGCAGGGATTGTATTCTGGGATTTCTTTGCTAAATTGAGATTGTAGTTTCTTTTAACCGCAAAGTACACGAAGAAAAGGACGAGAAGCGCGCTAAGTTTGCCTAAGGATCTTATTGTCTTCAATATTGGGAATCGGACTGTTTAATAAACCAAAATGGAAAATTCATTCTTAAAAAAACTTCAGGTTAAGCCCGGCTTTAAAGTTAAAATAGTTGATGCGCCCGAAAATGCAGCAGCTATATTTGGAGATATCCCGGCAGATGTGCTGATGCAATACCAGGATAAAGCTGATTTTAGTGCACTGATTACTTTTTCGACCAGTAAAGCACAGCTCAACGCCCAAATTAAAGATAATATAGGGCAAATGGATACCAAAACGATCTGCTGGGTATTTTACCCCAAAAAAACTTCAAAAATACCATCAGATCTCGAACTAATGAAAAGCTGGGAAGAACTGAGCAGTTTTGGCTTAACGCCATGTGCTTCGGCAGCTGTAAATGAAACCTGGACGGCACTCCGGTTAAAGTTTATTTCTGAAGTAAAACCTTCCGGTATGCGGAACGATCATATCAAAACGAACGAATTTGGTGAGTACATCGATCCAGTAAGCAAAACGGTGAAACTGCCTGAAGATTTACAAATACTTTTGGCCGCCCATACTGAAGCTTATGCTTATTTCAATACGCTTGCTTATTCTCATAAAAAGGAATATGTACTTTGGATTTTAACTGCAAAACAGGAAAAAACACGTACCAGCAGGCTTGAAAAAACAATAGAAATGTTGTTAAACAAGAAGAAAAATCCTTCAGATAAATAAAATTCCTGCAATAATATTCCCGGGCAAAACAACGATGTTGTATACAATACTATACAAAAAAGCGCATAATAGCTATTGTTGCGTAACTTTTTCGTGAAATAATTTTCACCCCCTAATCTTCTGATAAATAGGGTATTTGTGTAAAAAACTGGTCTTTTGGCAAGATTTTTTCTTAGTCACAACAAAACAGTACGAAATAAAAACTGTTAAGGACTAATATTTACAAAATTGAAAAATATGAATACGAGAATTACAAAATCAACAATGTTGATTGCCTTACTAGGATTATCATCACAATTATTTGCACAAGAAACCCCTGCGGCTACCGGCCGTTTCTCTCCTACCCAGTTCCGTACCTGGTCGGTAGGTGTACACGGAGGTTTGTTAACCCCAAGAACTATTTTTGGCAATTCGAATCACCAGTTCGAAACGCCTGTTGAGCATATCGGTTATGGTGGTTATGTTAAAAAACAAATTTTACCGCAATTGGGTATCCAGGCTGATTTCTTAGCAGGAAAAGTAGAAGAGCTTAGAGCATCGAATGGTGCAGGTGGTTTTATAGCAAATACTGGTTATAAAACAAACATTCAGTGGTCAGGTGCTTTATCTGCGGTGTGGAATGTAGCCAACATCAGCATTAACCAGGAAAATGGTATTTTAACACCTTACTTAAAAGCTGGTGCAGGTTATATGTCGTCGGGTGCTACAACCTCTCCAAATACGGTTGATGCCGGTTCTTACAGAGAAGGTTGGTTTGTACCAGTTGGAGCAGGTTTAAAATTAGGCGTAGCTAAAGGGATCAATGTAGATTTAGGCTACGATGTTAACTTCGTAAAATCAGCTAAATTTGATGGTTTTAATGGTGCTACAAACGATCGTTTTGCTTATGCACATGCAGGTCTGGAATTTGCCATCGG
Organism: Pedobacter kyungheensis; assembly: GCF_000812965.1. Taxonomy (GTDB): domain Bacteria; phylum Bacteroidota; class Bacteroidia; order Sphingobacteriales; family Sphingobacteriaceae; genus Pedobacter; species Pedobacter kyungheensis. The sequence continues at coordinate 162,225 of NZ_JSYN01000002.1, read as the reverse complement.
CGATAAATCAAAACCTCAGTTGCAAAACTATAGCTCATTGGCAAACTTAAACAAGCAAACGGCAGAAGAAAGTGCTGAATTAAGAAGAGCATTATCAACAGCTGAGCAAAATGCAGCAAGAGATAGAGAGCAATATGCTAAGGATATGGGCGATGATGATAACGATGGTGTAGCAAACAAATTCGACAAGTGCCCTGGAACAGCTTCAGGTACTGTAGTTGATGGTTCAGGTTGTCCGATTAAAGTACAACGTGAAGTAATTAAAGAAACTAAGGTTGTGGTTACTGATGCTGACCGTAAAGTAGTTAAAGATGCCATTTCTAACTTAGAATTCGATTTAGGTAAATCAACCATCCGTTCTAAATCATTTGCTACCTTAAACCGCGTTGCCGCACTATTGGTAGAGAAAAACTTCAGCTTAAAACTTGCGGGCCATACCGATAACACTGGTGGTAGAGAATTAAACTTACGTTTATCTAAAGATAGAGCAGAATCGGTAAAAGCTTACTTAGTTTCTCAAGGAGCAAATGCATCAAGAATCGAAGCTACAGGTTACGGACCTGACCAACCGATTGCAAGCAACAAAACTGCAACTGGCCGTCAACAAAACCGTCGTGTAGAGTTTACTTTATACTAAGCCGTAAATAACGGTTAACAAAAAAGCTCCTCAGATTTAGTTCTGAGGAGCTTTTTTGTTTTTATAGAAATACGTCTCAGGATCTATTAGTTTAATAATTTGCAATTAAGAGTTACTGAAACAAATCCGATAGCTATCGGATCTGCATGACGAAACGATTTTTAAGATAATCCTTTTTTGTTTTTATAAGTCATTTTAGCTTTGGCACCAGCGCTATAATTGTAATTTTTCTGGTTACTGGCTTTCTTTTCGTGAAAAGCGGCACCACGCTCACTTGTATCTTCATCTTCCTCGCCTTTCTTTTTCTTGGGTTTACTGGCTGCATCCACTACTTTTAAACCTTCAGGCAACTCCATTACTTCTAATTTTTGTCCAATCGCCTGTTCTATCTTTCTTACTTCAATCAGTTCGATATCGGTTGAAAAAGTAATCGCCACTACATCATCATCGCCATGCTTTACAATACGCTGAATTAAAGTTTCCTTTTGCTCAGGCAATTCGAAGTGTAAAATAAACGGAATGCCTTGAATATCCAGTTCGCCCAGATTTTCGTTTGCTACAATTAGAACCCTGGCTTCGGCATTCGCTTTAAAATCTTCAATATCATCGTAACCCTTATCATCAAAAAATAACGAGCGGTAAATAGAAATTTCGCCTTCTTTTTTGTGGTTAAAGTTTTTGTAAACCGTTTGAGCAGTTAAACGGGTATTAACGAAAACTACCACCTTATCAAAAACTTCAGCATCATTCAACAAGAGCGTTAACAGGTTAAGCTTGGTTCTGAAATTAGGTACCTGATACAACATCTGCTGGTAAACTTCTGCCTGTTTCTCGCCAATCTCTTCCACTTCAATGGTAGCTGCCGAATCTTTCATGAAAGGGGCAATCATGTGGTTTAGTTTATCGTGCAACACTTCTGTAAACACTACATGCTGAGATTTGTAAGCGCTGTTGGCTAATTCGACAACCGGTAGCTGCAAACCTTTTTTAACAATAAGTTCGGCATTATCTACAATAAATAATTGTATTTTATTGGTATTTAGTGCCAGTTTTAAATACAAGGCACGGGCACGATCAGGTACTGCAACAATAATATCACAGCCATCTGTAATCTCGTTCATTTGCGTTTCAATAACACCACGGCTATCAATCCCCAAAATCCTGAAAGTACTGTTGCGGTTCAATAATTTAAATTGCTCCAGCACATGATCTACGTGTTCAATATCCGGAACCAAAATCAATGCCCTTGGTGCTTCTTCAAAGGCATATTTCAATTTCATTAAAGTAGCTAAAACATAGGTTGTTGTTTTGCCTGCTCCCTCTGGCCCTACCGCTATAACATCCTGGCCACCTAAAATTCTCGACATTGTTCTGGCCTGGATTTCCTTTGGTGTTAAAAATCCTGCATCAGTCATGGCCGCTACAAGTGGTTTGCTAAGTTTTAATTTATCTAAAGACACGGATACTATTTTAATGGTTGAAAATGCAAATATCCTTAAAATAATTAGCTTTTAACGAAACTGAATGCAAAGGCTTTTAAATCGCATCCGAAATCTGGCCGTGTGCGGCTCTTATTGAAATTATTTTTAAGCTTATTTCAGGATAAAAAGCTGGCTTCCTCCAACAGCAATAAAAATATTATAAAATTAAAAAACTAACAATCAATAGCTTACAACATATTTCAAAATAAACACTACTAAATCTATAGATATTATATGCTTATTTATATATTTGCTCAACATTAATCATTAACGAATGTATGAGGTTAAACAATTAAACGCAAAAACATGTCAATCTATTTTCAATATCCGGCCATTGATGAGTACCCTGCTTTAGCGCAACCGCTTGAAGCAACACAAAATGAAACACCCGCTCAGTCCGATGAAGATGAGATTAATACCGAACAGGTTTTGGCACTCAAAGATTTTTTAACCTTAAAACCAGTTTAATAAATACGGCCAGTTGACCGATTGGAAGGTTGGAGTTTCATAAACTTTTTATAATGGTTCGAATCCATTACTAGGCCGCTAAGTGTATTTCATAGCACTTTACACTGATCCTGCTCAGGTCAGTTAAGATTTGGTTATCTTATATTTGTTTTGTTGTTAGCAAAGGCTACCCGCGAGGGGTAGCCTTAACTTTTTAACCCCAATTTGTAAATCCTTTCTTTCGTGCTGATTTTAAAGCGCAACTGCAATGCTTATCGCTTCATGCCTTCCTGCTGTCCACTCCAATCTTTTTGGCAGGTCCATTCAAGCACAAATTATCCAACCGTGCCAAAAAGTATTTCCGCTCCCATCAGGGCTATTGTACAGCAGCCTGTTGTAAAATGCCATAAAATCCTTTATTTCAAAAATCTTAAAACCTTTTAGCCTGCTCGTGGTTATTTATATAATTCACATTATACTAATCTTTTACAGATTAATTTGTTTGGTTTAAAAAAGGGATTTATGGATATAAATCCCTTTTCTTTTATGCCAGAATTTTAAATCCTATATTTAGCCATCGCAATTTCTACTTCCCATTTTAGATGAACAGAAAACATTTCCTTTCTTCATTTATTGCAGCAACAACTGTACTCCCTGCATTTAAAACTTTAGCTCATAGCATCGAAAGTGAAAGTTTAGCTTTTAAAATCCCTCCCTATCTAAAACCCGGCGATACAATCGGCGTTACCAGTCCGGCAGGATACATTACACCGGAGCAGATCCAGCCATCGGTTTTACAAATGCAAAGCTGGGGTTTTAACATCAAAGTAGGCGAAACCATTGGCAAACGCGATTTTACCTATGGGGGTACCGACGAAGAAAGACTGGCAGATTTTCAGCAAATGTTAAACGACCCGAACATAAAAGCCATTATGTGTGCCCGCGGAGGCTATGGTTTTGTCCGCATTATCGATCAGCTTGATTTTTCGGCCTTTAAAAGAAACCCCAAGTGGATAATTGGTTTCAGCGATATCACCGTACTTCACTGCCACCTGGCCAAAAATTTTGGTATTGCTTCTATCCATTCCAAAATGTGCAACAGTTTCCCGGACGACTGGGCCAAAGCAGAACCAATACAGATTGAAACCATCCTCTCCATCAAAAACGCCTTAATTGGCCAAGAGATGGGTTATACCGCGGCTGCAAACAGCAACAACCGGTTCGGAAAAACCGATGGTATATTGGTTGGAGGTAACCTGAGTATTATAGAAACCCTTGCCGGCAGCGGCTCGGATTTAGATACCAAAGACAAAATCCTTTTCATAGAAGATACAGGCGAGTACCTTTATAGTATCGATAGAATGTTGTGGAATTTAAAACGCAGTGGTAAACTTAAAAATCTGAAAGGCTTAATAATAGGTGGATTTAAAGTTAAGCCCGATGATGCCGGCGAAGAGTTTGGCAAAAGCGTTTATGATACTGTGCTCGAAAAAGTAAAAGAATACGCCTACCCTGTCGCTTTCGATTTTCCCGTAGGGCACCAACGGAATAATTTTGCGCTGAAATGCGGAGCAAAACATAATCTGACCGTGAACGAAACAGGTACAGTATTAAGGACAGTTTAACGCTGGTTTTACCGCATGTAGTTTAGGCTGTGTTTAAAAAGGTACAACCTGTATTAAGCTGCCAAAAAGCAGTGATCTCAAAGTATAGATTATTCGTCTCAACATCTTTTCCATTCGTCGCAATTACCAGATTAAGGCCTTAAACGGATATATTTTTGTGTTCAGTTATCAGAACATAAAATTTATTCGCCATGAGCAGATACCTCCAATATACGGTCATACTCGCTTTGCTGATCGCGGCCTGCACTGCCCGCGCCCAGGATTTACCCCAGGTGTGGGATCTTAAAGCCTGTATAGATTATGCGAAAGAAAAAAACATCAACATCAATACCTTAAAACTTGATGCACAAACAGCCGGACAGAATTTAATTGCCTCAAAAGCTGCTGTATTACCCAACCTAAATGGAAATGTATCGCAGGCCATTACCAACTATAAATCTGGCTTACAAAACACCAGTGGTTTTGGTTTAAGTTCAGATATTACGCTATACAATGGCAGTTATTTAAAGAACGATATCAAGGCTAAAACCCTGAGTTTGCAGACCGCCAATCTATCGGTAGAAGCAGCCAAAAACGACATTACCATTTCTATTACCCAGGCCTACCTGAACATACTACTGGCCAGAGAAAACATCACTTACTTAAAAGATTTGCTCAGTACCAGCGAAGCTCAGGTAAAACAAGCTGAACAGCAGTTTAAGGTTGGAACCATTGCCAAAAAAGATCTTTTACAATTACAGGCTACCTATGCTAACGATAAATACACTTTGGTTACCGCCGAAAACACGCTGCAACAGAATGTTTTAACTTTAAAGCAGCTGCTTCAGTTACCAACCGCAACAGCATTCGACATCAGTACAACCGATACCGTTACGGTTGCTCCTGCTTTAGATAATCTCGCAACAGCGCAGGATAAAGCCCTGCGTACCCGTCCGGAAATAAAAAGCAGCGAACTGAACATACAGCTGCAAAATACCGAACTGGCCAAGGCTAAATCAACATTACGCCCTACCTTAAGTTTAGGAGGATCGTTAAATACGGGTTACAACAATAATAATCCCGGCAATTATGGTTACCAGTTAAACAATAGCTTTTACCAAAACCTTGGTTTAACGCTTTCCATTCCTATTTTCGATCGGAAAGTAACCAAAACAAATGTGGCAAAAGCCAACATTGGCATCGAGCAGGCACGTTTAGCTTTACAGGATACTAAAACCACACTCACACAGAATGTAGAACGGGCCTACATTAATGTTCAAAACGCAAACAGCCAATATGCCGCGGCAAAAGAACAGTTTAACTACACGAGTGAAGCGCTAAGGATTTCGAACGCGGCTTTAAAAGAAGGCACCAACAACATTGTAGAAAACCTTCAGCAGAAAAATTTATATGTACAGGCATTACAGTCTTTTGTACAGGCAAAATACACCGCAAGTTTATATACCAGGATCTATAATTTTTACACCGGAATCCCGATTAACAATTAATGTATACGACAAGGCTGTTGCCTGGTCTATTTAATATTTCAATCATGAAAAAGAAAACCATATTTATCATCATCGGCATTGCCATCGCATTATTTGCGGTATGGTACTTCGCGCTGCGCAAAAAAGAGCAGGTTGTTGTGCTCGAGTCAGAAAGGCCTAAAATGGGTTACATTTCCGAAAACGTTACCGCCACAGGCAAAGTGCAGCCGGTTGATACTGTAGCCGTAGGTACACAGGTATCGGGCACCATTAAAACACTTTATGCCAATTTCAACTCGAAAGTTAAAAAAGGGCAGCTACTGGCCGAACTCGATAAAACCCTGTTCGAAGCCACAGTAAACCAATACCAGGCCAACCTGGTAAGTGCCCAAAGCGCATTAATTTACCAGGAGGGTAATTTTAGCCGCCAAAGTAACCTTTATAAAGTTGGCGCTATAAGCAAAGCGGATTACGACAATGCATTGTATACCTATACTGCTTCTAAAGCCTCGGTAAACAGTATCAGGGCGCAACTCGCGTCAGCACAAAAAAACCTCTCGCTGGCCAGTATTTATTCACCTATTGATGGCACTGTGCTTTCGAGAAGTGTGAGTGAAGGTACAACAGTTGCCGCAAGCTTCAGTACACCAACCATTTTCAGTATTGCAAAAGACCTGACCAAAATGCAGGTGGAAGCTTCTGTTGATGAGGCTGATGTTGGTGATATTTCTAAAGGCGAAAGGGCTACTTTTACGGTAGATGCCTTCCTTAATGATACCTTTAAAGGAACCATACAGGAAATCAGGTTAAGTCCTTCCATTTCATCCAATGTGGTTACCTATAAAACCATTATTAATACTTCAAACGATGCCAATAAATTAAAACCGGGTATGACGGCAAACATTACCATCTATGCTAAAGAGGTAAACAATGCCCTGCTTATCCCAACAAAGGCCATCAAATTTGCGCCAGATAGTACGTTGGCCGGCAAATACCACCTCAGCTGGATTAATCCCGAAAAGAAACCGGCTGGTGCTGATGAAGCCTATGTTTGGGTGCAAAAAGGAGCGCATGAGCTGGTACAAAAGAAAATTAAAACCGGCATTAACGATAATACCCACGTAGAAGTGCTATCAGGTTTATCAACAGCAGATTTAGTGGTTACAAATGCAGAACACGCAGGCAAAGGGCAAGCTGGCACGGTAAGCCAGGCCCAGTCAAGTCCTTTTATGCCTAAACGTCCGGGCGGAAACAGGAGGAAATAATGGAAAAGAAAATATTAAATATTCAGGATCTCAAACGCGAATTCGTAATGGGCGATCAGACGGTAAAAGCCTTAAAAGGAATTACATTCGACATTAAAGCAGGCGAGTTTGTAACCATAATGGGCAGCAGCGGATCGGGAAAAACAACCCTTCTCAATATACTGGGCTGTCTGGATAAGCCAAGTGATGGCAGTTATCAGCTTGATGGTGTTGATGTGAAAAGCTTAAACCGTGATGAACTGGCAGGCCTTCGGAATACAAAAATTGGCTTTGTATTTCAGGCCTATAACCTGCTGCCAAGAACTTCGGCGCTTGAAAATGTAGAATTGCCACTTTTTTATAATAAAACGATATCTGCCGAAGAAAGGAAAGAAAGGGCAATCAAATCACTTGAATCGGTAAAACTGGCCGAGCGCTTTGATCACACCCCTAGTCAGCTTTCTGGCGGGCAACAACAGCGCGTAGCCATCGCAAGGGCATTGGTTAACCAGCCCGTGATGATCCTGGCCGACGAAGCCACGGGAAACCTGGATACCCGTACCTCTTATGAAATTATGGCGCTGATGCAGGAACTCAATGCAGAAGGAAAAACCATTGTTTTTGTTACCCACGAACCCGACATAGCGGCCTTTAGCACCAGAACCATTATGCTTCGTGACGGTAAAATCCAGAAAGACAGCATCAATCTAAATCAGCGTTCGGCTAAAGAGGCACTGGCCGGTTTGCCTGAAACGGACGATTATTAAAATTAAAGGACATGAGCATTATCAATTTATTAAAAATAGCCTTCAGGGCTTTAAAAAGAAATAAGCTCCGCGCTTTTCTTACCATGCTCGGCATTATCATTGGTGTGGCAGCGGTAATTGCCATGATGGCCATTGGCGAAGGGTCTAAACAAAGTATCCGGTCATCATTATCCGGAATGGGTTCCAATATGATTACCATTATGCCACAAAGTAACGAGCCTGGTGGCGTAAGGTTACAGGGAAGCAGTATCCAAACCCTTAAGATGGAAGATATTACCGCTATCCAAAAGCTCCAATCGAAAAACATCAATGGCTTATCGCCTGTGGTTTCTACCAGCGGACAAGCCATTAAAGGTGGCTATAACTGGCCTACAACCATTACCGGTGTAAGTCCCGATTACCTTAACATCCGTCAGTTAAAACTTCAGGATGGGATTCTTTTTTCGGATACCGACGTAAAAAGGTTTGCCAAAGTATGTTTATTGGGTAAAACGGTAATAGACAATTTGTTCCCTGACGGTAGTAATCCTATAGGTCAGATTATCCGTTTTAAGAACATTCCCTTTCAGGTAATCGGTGTGCTGGAACCTAAAGGTCAGAGTAATTTTGGGCAGGATCAGGACGACATTATCCTGGCGCCTTACACCACCGTACAAAAAAGGATTACGGCAACCACTTACCTGCAGAGCATCTATGCCTCGGCCACTTCAGAAGCAGCCAGTGCGGCAGCCACAACCGAAATTTCTGACGCTGTGAGGGAAAGTCACCGTTTAACCCCTGCCGAAGGTGACGATTTTCAGGTACGTACCCAGGCTGAGTTGATTAATACCATCAGTTCTACCAGCAGCATGCTCACTGTTCTTTTAACGGCAATTGCCGGTATTTCATTGTTTATTGGTGGTATCGGCATCATGAACATCATGTACGTTTCAGTTACCGAACGTACCAGGGAGATCGGTTTGCGCATGTCGATCGGGGCACGTGGACAGGATGTGCTGATGCAATTTTTGATAGAAGCCATTTTAATCAGTGTTACCGGTGGTGTTATCGGGGTATTGCTGGGTGTAACGTCAGCATTTCTTATTTCTTACTTTCTAAACTGGCCCATTTTAATAGCTGAATCTTCAATCGTTATTTCTTTCGTGGTATGTGCAGTTACAGGAGTCTTTTTTGGTTATTATCCTGCAAAAAAAGCATCTAACCTCGATCCTATCGATGCATTAAGGTATGAATAACAATATTTCGTAGTGATCCGGGTGCTTAAAAATTTAAAAATATCACCTTGATTATATTCAAAGTACTGAAAGCGCCTTAAAAAACATAATAAATAATATCTTAGTGATGCAAAGCACAAAACAAAAAATAATGACGATTAATTTCTCCAAAAAGTGGATCAAAATCACCCTGCATGTGCTGGTATGGATGGTTTTAATCACCTTGCCTTACATCATCAACGTAAACCGCAGCCGTCCGCCCCGCCCTTTAAGCAGTTACGAGGAAATGCAGTTCATCAAACTTAATTTTATCAGTTATTTTTACTGGATTGCCATATTTTACCTGAACAGTGCTTTTTTGATTCCCCAATTCTTTTACCCGAAAAAATATTTGCTTTACGGCTTATCATTTTTGGGCTGTTTACTGCTGGCCATTACCTTGCATTCCATTTTTTTCAGGCTACTGCTACCCGATTTTAACTTTAATCTGGGGCGTACCTTATGGTTTAACACGCCCACCTTTCTGTTAACCATTGCCGCAAGCACGGCTTATACCATGATCTCTGATCGCATCAGCGAAGAAAAGCGATCTTTACAGCGCGAACAGGAAAACATGAAAACCGAGCTTTCATTTCTGCGTTCTCAAATCAGTCCGCATTTTATTTTTAATGTGCTTAACAATATTGTAGCGCTGGTAAGGTTAAAAAGTAACGAACTGGAGCCTACAGTAATGAAATTATCAGGCCTGATGCAATATATGCTTTACGAAACCGACGAAGAAAAAGTATCGATCAAAACTGAAACCGAGTACCTGCAGGCCTATATCGATCTTCAGAAACAACGTTTTGGAAAAAAAGTAGCCATTGAAACAAACATTGTGATAGAAAGTGAGTTTGATGAAATAGAGCCTATGTTATTGATCCCGTTTATAGAAAATGCCTTTAAACATGGCGTTGGCATGATTGATAAACCAGAGTTGATCGTTGATTTAAAAACCGAAAATGAGGTACTCACCTTCTCTGTAAAAAATAAATTTAATGAATATGGAAATGAAGTGAAAGACAGTGCATCGGGTATTGGACTGGCCAATGTATGCAGGCGACTGAACCTGTTATACGGCAAAGCACATGAGCTTAAAATTGAGAAAAAAGATGGCTGGTTTGATGTAAATTTAACTTTAAAATTAACGGTATGATTAAGTGCCTGGCTATAGATGATGAACCACTGGCTTTGCAATTACTTGCAGACAATATCAGCCGCATTCCCTTTCTGGAGCTTGTAGCCAGTTGTGATGATGCCTTTGCGGCGAATAAAATTATGCAGGAACAAGCCATCGACCTGATTTTTATCGACATCCAGATGCCCGGAATTACCGGATTACAGTTTTTGCAAAGCCTGGTTAAAAAACCGATGGTGATTATCGTAACCGCTTACAAACAATATGCACTTGATGGTTTTGCCCTTGATGTGATAGATTATTTAATGAAACCGGTTTCGCTTGAGCGTTTTATGAAAGCCTGCAACAAAGCAAAGGATTTATACGAGCTTAAACATGCAGTTGCACACACATCTGCACCAAAACAGGATTATATGTTTGTTAATGTGGGCTATAGCCTGATGAAAGTTACTTTTGAAGAGATTATCTATATAGAAGGTTTAAAAGATTACATTCAGATCCATCTTTCTGCCAGCACGAAAGCTGCTATAGTACGCATGCCCATGAAAAACATAGAAGAGCAACTGCCTGCCTATTTTGAACGGATCCATAAATCTTTTATAATCAACACCAATAAGATAACCGCTATCCGCAAAAACGCTGTATTTATTGGAGAAAAAGAGCTGCCCGTAAGCGATAGCTATAAAACGGTAATTGAAAAATTATTAAAATGAAAGCATTTATAGTGTATAAAGTAAGTGTTTAGTGTACGACATGAATATCCCATTTCTCAGATACGGTTATCATTAAATTTGATCGAATAATTTCGTATTTTTGAGTATAAAAATCTGTTATGACTATAATCGCACATCCAAAAAACAAAAAGCAGGAAGCAGCCATAGAAGCCGTTCTTAAAGCTTTAAATGTTTCTTTTGTAAAGGAAGATGAAAGTCCGTATAACCCTGAGTTTGTAGCTAAGGTAAAACAAAGCATCGCAGAAGTAAAGAAAGGAAACTACATTACACTTGACCCTAATAAATCTATATGGGACAATATAAAGTAATCATTTCCGAGAGGGCTCAAAAAAATTTATTAACCATCCAAAAATCCGGAGATAAGGCTTCGATAAAAAAAATCGAAAAAATTATTGCCGAGCTCTATGTTCATCCTGAAACGGGCGTAGGAAATCCTGAAAAGTTAAAGTTTGAACTATCAGGACTTTGGTCTCGGAGAATCAATTAAAAAGATCGTTTAATTTATAAAATAGAAAGACGAGATTATAACCGTTACCATCATCTCTGCTTTAGGTCATTATGGTGACAAATAACGTTAAAAACGTAACATCCCGATAAAACCCTTACAAAAAATGCCGGGATAAACCCAGCATTTAAATTAGTTCTATCAAACCATGTTAAACGGTTTTCACTTCGTTCTCGGCGTAATCTTCAATATCCGTAATATAGCCGTTTATCAATAAGAAATCGAACAATGGCTTGGCCTCAGGCGTAACCGGCATATTGGTAGTATTAATTACCTGATTGGTCTTTTTATCTAAGAAAGGATAAGCAAACAAACGCACATTGGTGTTAAACATATCGTTTACGTAGCTCAACAACTGCCCCGAATAGTTATCGCCTTTAAAATTCGACGAGTTAAACACAAATTTTAAGTTGTTGATGTTGGTAGCTAAACCCACGCTTTTCGGTTTACAACGGGCCAGATATTTAGCTAAACGGTTATGACGGGTAAAGTTCGATACAATAACGATGTTTCCGGTATCGCACATTTCCTGGGTACGTTTAGCTACCGCAGCCAGGTCGATATCATCAGGAGTTTCGTGTGCCTCTGTAAGTACGTTGGTGAGTAAAACCTCTATCATTACCGCCAGGTTGCCTTCTTCTACTTTATTGGTGCGCTTAAACTGATCGGTAGCTTTATTGAATAAGCTAAAGTTAGGTAATGATTTCTGACCGTATTTGGTCCGCAAAATCATGATATCTTTTTTATACAACAAATCTTTCGCCTGACGCGGATGCGCATCGGCGTCAAAAATTGCTGCAGCAGAGAAATCTTTCATAATCATGTACAGATTAAGCAAGATATTGTCAACCCCTTCAAAAGCAGGACCTTTAACCGAAATCAAATCAATTTCTACCGAATCGATGGTTAAGTTATCGGCCAGCGATTCGACCATTAATTTAGGATCCTGATAATGGTAAAACGCGGCATAAACCAGGTTTACCCCAATAATGCCCAAAACACGTTGCTGCATGTTTACATCGGTATCAAGCAAACGTACGTGAAAAAAGATTTCGTTTGGTAAACCTCCCGGTTCACTCTGAAAACAGATACCTACCCAGCCATGCGGTTCGTTGGTACGTTTATAATTTAAGGTGGTTACGGTATCGGCAAAAGCAAAAAAAGTACGGCTTTCATATTTTTCGCCCGATAAACGTTCGTTTAATAAACCAAACTCGTGATCGAGCATTTGTAAAAGCCGGTTCTGACTTACGTAACGGCCATTGGCTTCGGCACCGTAAATGGCATCACTAAAAGTCATATCGTAAGCCGACATGGTTTTGGCAACTGTTCCGGATGCAGCACCGGCATTAAAAAAGTTTCGCGAAACTTCCTGACCTGCACCAATTTCGGCAAAAGTGCCATAAATTCGGGGGTCAAGGTTTATTTTAAGTGCTTTACGCTTCGTATCCAGAATTTCTCTCTCCATGCCGCAAAAGTACAAAAAATTGAGATTAAGCTAATTTTAAGTCTGTAACTTAAAATCAATCTAAATACTGGATTTAACTTATTGGTGTACGATAGCAGTTTTGAAAAAAATAAGGTTAATGCCATCCAGCATTAACCTTATAAAACCTAAACTTAAACTATTATGAAAAACCCTCTTTCGAGAATATTTTTGATTACGATACTACAATTTCTTTGTGTTGTAATTTAGCATCGTCTTTTTTGCTGATGTTGATATTTAAAATACCGTCTTTATATTCGGCAGTAATTTTATCGCCATCGGCAGTATCTGGTAAATTGAATGATCTTGCAAATGAGCTGTAATCAAACTCTTTACGGGTAAAATCTTTAGCTACCTGGGTTTCGTCTTTTTTAACTTCTGCCCAAACAGAAAGGGTATCTTTTTTTAAATTGATCTGAAAATCTTCTTTTTTCAATCCAGGTGCAGCCAACTCAATCACATAAGCGGTTTCATTTTCATGAATATTTACATTAGGCGATTTATCAACTGCTTTATTTTTAGTGATCGCATCGCTAAACAATGAATCGAAAACATTGTTAAAGTAAGGAGCTGTGTTACGGGTTCTGTTGTTAAAATTTACAAGTGTCATATCTCTAATTTTTTATTTTTTTAATTTGATAATACACCTTATTCAACTTACATACCAAAGCGATTTTTTATGATTTTTAAGACATTTTGGCAAAGACAAAGCAAAACAAAAGACAAAACGTCAGTTTTAAACAGTTTTTCCGACAAATTTAACTACAGAACTAAGATTCCATTGCGCTTTATCGACTTCGATATGATGGGTCACGTTAATAATGCGGTATACTTTACCTACCTGGAAATGGCCCGTAGTCAATATTGGGAAGAAATTATTAAATGGGATTGGAAACAAACCGGAATTGTAATTGCCCATGCCGAGCTGAATTATATTTTACCTATTGTGATGCACGATCAGGTTGCCATCCATGTTAAAACATCCAGAATTGGCGATACAAGTTTCGACCTGGAATACCAGATCGTTAAAGTAAAAGGAAATGAAGAAATTATTTGCAGCAAAGGAAAAACCGTTTGCATTGCCATTGATTATGCAACCCAACGGCCAACAACAATCCCTGAAGCAGAAAAACAGAAAATGCTGGATTTTGAGCAATTAGCCCCCTAACCCCCTGAAGGGGGCATAGCATAAACATGCTACTCCCCTTTAGGGGTTGGGGGTTCGGGCATAATCTTCCCAGGATTTAAAATCCCCTTAGGATCAAAAACCTGCTTAATTCCACGCATTAAATTTAAATGGATTTCGGAGTACTTGATTGGCATAAATTCCTTTTGTACCAAACCAATTCCGTGCTCGCCAGATAATGTACCACCTAAAGCTGTGGTGAGTTCAAAAATTTCGGCGATACCAAATTTGAGTTTGTTTTTCCAGTCCTCATCACTCATTCCGGCTTTAATAATGTTTACATGTAGGTTTCCATCACCGGCATGCCCGTAACAAACGCTTTCGAAACCGTATTTGCTGCCAATTTCTTTAATGCCGTTTACCAGTTTAGGCAAAGCAGCACGCGGCACAACTGTATCTTCTTCTTTATAAACCGAATTCGATTTTACCGATTCGGCCATGGTTCTGCGCATGCGCCAAAGTTCTTCTTTCTGACCAGCCGTATCTGCAAATAAAACCTCCGTACATTTGTGTTCTTCTAAAACGATGTTGGTTTTTTCGCAATTCTTAAAAATATCATCTAAATCATCGCCATCAAATTCAATCATCAGCAAAGCTGCAACATCATCTTTTAAATCAAACTTAATATCGTCGAATTTAATTACCCACTCCACTCCTTTTCGCTCCATAAACTCCAAAGCAGATGGGGTTACTCCAGCCCTGAAAATAGCCGAAACGGCCGCACAGGCATCTTCATTGGTACTAAAAGAGCCCATCATCAATACCGATTGCGAAGGTTTAGGCAATAACTTGGTTACGATTTTAGTTACCACACCTAAAGTGCCTTCTGAGCCAATCATTAGCTGGGTTAAATTATAGCCTGAAGCATATTTAAGGGTGTTGGCACCCGTCCAGATAATATCGCCGTTAGGCAAAACCACTTCCAGGTTTAAAATATACTCGCGGATGGTGCCATATTTCACTACACGTGGTCCGCCTGAGCCATGCGCTACGTTACCACCAATAAAACAAGATCCTTTACTGCTCGGATCAACCGGATACAGCAAACCTTTTTCGGCAACGGCGTTAATAAATTCTTCGGTAATTACACCTGGTTCAACAGTCGCCTGCAGATTTTCGGTATCAATTTCTAAAATGGCTTTAAACTTCTCCATCGATAAAGAAACCCCTCCATAGATGGGTAAAGCAGCGCCACTTAACCCTGTACCCCCACCGCGGGGTGTTACCGGCACGTGATGTGCATTACAGATCTTTAACAAGGCCGAAATTTCCTCTGGTGTAGTGGGTTTTACTACAACCTCGGGCTGGTAACGCAAATCTTCGGTTTCATCATGACTGTAGTTCGCTAAACTCTCTGCATCAGTAAAAACCTTATCGGCACCAATTGCTGAGGTGATTTCTGCTAAAATTTCGGTATTTATTTTGGTAAAATTCATTTTAATTGGTGGCTGAGTAACTAAGTTGAACAAAAGAATGGCCTATTTGGCCGGGCATTGGCGGATTGAGTTTTTTCATGCTCACATCGATCTTCTCTACAAAAGGATAGATTTCAATCACCTTAGCGATGATGTTATTCAAAACAGTTTCCAATAGCTTTTGGGTATTTTTCATCTCCGTTCTGATGATGCTGTTCAGATCTTCGTAATTAACGGTCTGTGTCAGTTCATCATCAAAGCCCAAAGGTGTAAATTTGGTTGTTAAATCTATAATAAAATGATTTCCAGTCAATTGCTCTTCCGGATAGTATCCGTGCAAGGCAAAGCATTTTACATCTTTTAAAGCTACGGTTTGTTTGATATGGCCCATCTATGTTTTGTATGTTGCAAAATTAAATTTTTATTCACGAATATAATGCCCATTGCCGTAAATTGTTACCTTTGAAATGAACCCTATTGCTTAACCAGATTAGTATACAACCATGAGCAAATCAGCAAAAAAAGACTTATACGAAGCACCAGACTATTATTTATTGGATGAATTGTTAACCGATGAACATAAACTGATTCGTGCAACTGCACGCGAATGGGTAAAAAAAGAGGTAAGTCCCATTATTGAAGATTATGCACAAAGAGCCGAGTTCCCCAAACATTTGATAAAAGGGCTGGCCGAAATTGGTGCTTTTGGCCCGACTATACCAGTTGAATATGGTGGTGCAGGTTTAGATTACACTGCTTATGGGATTTTAATGCAGGAAATTGAGCGTGGCGATTCGGGCATCCGCTCAACGGCATCGGTACAAGGCTCGCTGGTGATGTACCCGATTTATGCCTATGGTACCGAAGAACAGCGTAAAAAATATTTACCTAAACTGGCCAGTGGCGAAATAATGGGCTGCTTTGGTTTAACTGAGCCCGATCATGGATCGAACCCTGGTGGTATGGTAACCAATATTAAGGATGCTGGCAGCCATTACATTTTAAACGGAGCCAAAATGTGGATCAGTAATGCACCTTTTGCTGATATTGCAGTGGTATGGGCCAAAGATGAAGCGGGTAAAATCAGAGGAATGGTAGTAGAACGTGGCATGGAAGGCTTTTCAACTCCCGAAACGCATAATAAATGGAGCTTAAGGGCATCTGCTACGGGTGAACTGGTTTTTGATAATATCCAAATCCCCAAAGAAAATGTTTTTCCGGAAATAAGCGGATTAAAAGGTCCATTAGGCTGTTTAAACCAAGCCCGCTATGGCATTGCCTGGGGTGCATTAGGTGCTGCTATGGATTGTTACGATACCGCTTTACGCTATTCGAAAGAACGCGTACAGTTTGGCAAACCGATTGGCGGTTTCCAGCTACAACAAAAAAAGCTGGCCGAAATGGTAACCGAAATTACCAAAGGACAGCTTCTGGTTTGGCGTTTAGGTACATTAAAAAGCGAAAACCGTGCTACAGCCGAACAAATCTCGATGGCTAAAAGAAACAGTGTAGAAATTGCCCTCGATATTGCCCGCAATGCACGCCAAATGCTGGGCGGAATGGGTATTACCGGCGAATATTCGATCATGCGACACATGATGAACCTCGAATCGGTGGTTACCTATGAAGGTACCCACGATATTCACCTGCTGATTACCGGTATGGATGTTACCGGCATAAATGCTTTTAAGTAAAACGATTAAAAAAATATGCTCAACAAAAACGCCCTCAAAAAACTTATTTTATTTGTTTTAACTTTTTGGATCAGTACAGCATTTGCTCAGCAAAATAACTTTTTCGTTTCCAGAACGGAACCGCAATGGCTGCAAAAAGTTAAAACTGTTGATAAACGACCAGCTGCAAAAGACGTTCAGGATGGCTGGTACTTATTTCTTTATGAGCAACAAACCAATATAGAAACCTCGGAGGAGTATGAACACGATATCCGTGAAATTATTTCAGACACAGGTGTTCAAAATGGCTCAGAAATATCGGTTACCTACGATCCCTCCTATCAACAACTTCTTTTTCATAAGATTATCATCTGGAGAGACAATAAGCCTATTGATAAACTTAATGCCCATAATTTTAAAATCATCCAGAATGAGAAGGAACTCAGCAAGTTTATTTACAGCGGTACATTTAATGCTTTTCTCATTTTAGATGATGTACGCAAAGGTGACAGAATTGAGTTTTCTTACACGGTAAAAGGCAAAAATCCGGTTTTTGATTCGCGCTACAGCAATCTGATTTATTTTGAGGGTGGAAGTCAGATCTCCAATGTTTATGTAAGCGTACTTTTTAATAAAAAACGCAATATCCAGCTCAAGAACTTCAATTATGTTCCTCCATTGAAAATGCTTGAAAAAGGAGACCTAAAAGTATACCAATGGCAAAGTCAGGTTTCTAAAACCTTCACTACATACGATTACGAACCTGAGTGGTATAACCCTTATGGCCGTGTTCAAATTAGCGAATACCAAAGCTGGAAAGATATTGTAGACTGGTCTATTCGTTTAAACACTTACGACCTGAAAAATTCTGCCATACTTAACGCTAA
This sequence comes from Pedobacter kyungheensis, assembly GCF_000812965.1. Taxonomy (GTDB): domain Bacteria; phylum Bacteroidota; class Bacteroidia; order Sphingobacteriales; family Sphingobacteriaceae; genus Pedobacter; species Pedobacter kyungheensis. The sequence continues at coordinate 144,281 of NZ_JSYN01000002.1, read as the reverse complement.
GATTAAAGAATTAAAAGCCAGAGCCAAAAACGATCCCGAGCAATATTTACAGCTCGCTACCCGATTTGTACAAGACCAAATCAGATATATGGGGATAGAAATGGGCCAATATTCCCATCGTCCAAACTCTCCGGAAAAAGTTTTAAAGCAACGTTATGGCGATTGTAAAGATAAATCACTTTTACTGGTTTACTTACTCAAAAACATGGGGATACCAGCTTATCCGGTTTTAATCAACACATACCTCCGCGATAAAACAATAGAAAGACTTCCCTCCACGGGTGCTTTTGACCATGTTGTGGTAATGGTAGAGTTTAACCAAAAGAAAATCTGGATCGATGCGACGATGTCTGATCAGCGTGGGCCAATAACCGACAACTATTTTCCTTACTCGGCCAATGTTTTGGTTTTAAAACCCGGCAACGATAAACTTGAATGGGTTAAAAGTAATCCTAAAGGCAAGATTGATGCAACATCGCTGATCAATTTGCCAGACACTGCCCAAGGCAAAAAAGCAACCCTGGAAATCAAAACGATTTATACACACAATTGTGCCGATCAAATCAGAACAACTTTAAACAGCGATGGAACTGATAAACTGGAAAAAGATTATTTAAGTTATTACGGCAAATTATATCCGGGCGTAAAAACAGTAAAAAGCCTTACAGTTAAAGATGATGAAGTTAAAAATATCATATACTTAACTGAAAGTTATGAAATTGAAAACATGTGGGTAAAAGACGACTCCATTCCACATAGATTTGATGTTTATTTTTACGGAGACCTGGTTAGTAACGACTTACGAAAGCTAAAACAGTGGCGTAATGTACCCATGGAACTGGCTTACCCCTTCAATATCAACCAAAAGTTAAAAATTGTTTCCGCTGATACCTGGGACCTCAAAGACAAAGCATTTAATATTGACAGGCCTGGTTATAAATTCAATTATTCTGTAAAATCAGAATCAGATACCCTAACAATTACCTATGTCTATCAGAACTTAACTGATGAGCTATCCGCTACAGATATTAAGCAATACATTAAGGATCGAGCCAACATCATGGATAAACTGAGTTACAGTTTATTTTGGACGGGCGCAGATGAAGCTGGAGATGATTCAGATTTAAATTACTGGATGGTAACTTTATGTGTACTGGTTTTTATGATTACAATGGTTGCGTGTGTATTTCTTTATACACGTAAAAAATCATTTGATCTTGAGGAAATAAAGGAAGCGCCGAAAATTAACGGGTGGCTTATTTTAGCGGGTATTGGTTTAGTTGGCTTACCATTTTTCTCCTTATTTACGATGATTAACATGGATACGTTTAGTCAAAGTACCTGGGATAATCTTGAACGTTATAGTCGCTTTACTACCTTTGTATACCAGCTTTGCCTGCTTATTGAAACGGCATTAAACATGTGCCTGATTACATTTAGCTTGCTGCTTATAATTTTATTTTTTGAACGCCGGAAAGAATTTCCAAAATATTACATCGGATTTAAAATTGCCGGTATTACCGTAGCGATATTAGATTTCATTTTTCTGTTTTCAATGGGCAACCACATAGGTAATCAACTCTTTACCAATTCGGATGTTACCACGTTGATCAGAAAAATAATTATTTCTGGCATTTGGGTCGCCTATTTTATAAAATCTAGTCGGGTAAAAAGTACCTTTGTGTTTGCTTATCCGGCATCCGCATGGAGAACGGCAGTAATTCAGGATTTAAATGAAAATTTTAGGCTCGAGAATTTAAAAAAGCAAGAAATGATTGAACAGCAAGAAACACTAGATACAGTAGAAAATGAAAGACTTTAAAAAATACACCTACATCCCTGCCCCACCAGAAGAAGTTTATTTAGCCCTTACCAAAGAAACCAGTATAAAATTATGGACTGGCGCTGAAGTAGAGTTTGAAGAAGTACCGGGCACCGAATTTTCTTTCTGGGATGGTGATATTACCGGCAAAAACATCGAATTTGTATATGGAAAACAAATTGTGCAGCAATGGTATTTTGGCGAAGAAAATGAAGCTTCAATTGTAACCATTAAACTGCACGAAGATAAAAAGGGAACCTCATTAGAGTTTAAGCAAACCAACATCCCTGATGAAGACTACACCGACTTTACCGAAGGAATACAAGAATATTTTTTGGGTGGATTGATTGATTTCTTTGACGAATAAACCCTGATAAAAACATGAAGTCTAAAATTACCGCTCTAACTTCTTTAATTTTCCTTGCTGCCCTAAGTTCCTGTACATCTCTTTTTACCCCAGCGATTATGGGTAATAACATGGGCTATATCCCAAAAGCAATGGGTGCCGATTCGGTTAAAACTTTAACCACTGTTTCAGCAAGTTATGCCGGAGCCGCCTCTCGAATTTCAGGTCCCAGTTTTGAATTTGGGATGGCCAATATCAGCAGATCAAATACCTTCAAAGAATGGAACATTTCTTACGGAATCTACGGATATGCAGGAAATGCTTCTTATAGAGAAAATAACAGTACAGATGATTTAAAGAATTATCTACAGGGTTTTAAAAAATCAGCAGCTGGATTAGGCCTCAGATTTTCTACCGGACTTCAGCATACTTCTGCCAATCAAAATACCGATTTCAGATATCTTAACTTCGAAAATGCGATTAGTTTCGAAGGTGGGGATTATGCCCGCTTCAGGCAAGAGGTTTACAACGCTCCCCTTCCCGATTATGTTGCGGTTACAAACCGAAAAGTGCTCTGGACAACAGGATTGTCTACAGAAGTAATGTGGCGGGCAAGACAAAACCACGATATCAGACATGCCTTCAGGCTTTTTATTGGCGGTACACCTAATTTTGCCGACAGTTTCAGATCGGGGGTTAAAGCTTATGATGAACTCCGCGGAAAAAATTCAATGGGCTGGGTTTTTAATTATTTCCTTTACATACATCGCTTTTCTCTTTCTTATGAAATGGCCGATAATGCAAATTACGCACAAAAAATAAGTCTCGGTTATTCATTCAGGTAAAACATAATTGATCTGCAGCTGTTCTGAAATAAAAAATATCATGAACAAAACTGTAGGATTTATTTTAATTGTGTTAGGCGCTGCCATGCTGATATGGACAGGCTTTACCTATACCAAAAAAGAAAAAATAATCGATGCCGGCCCTATTCAGGTATCGGCCGATAAAGAAAAATCGGTTAACTGGCCGCCTTATGCAGGTGGTATTATTTTAGTAGCGGGTGTTTTCGTATTTATTGCTTCAAAAAAGAAATAAACTCATTAAAAGTGGCAAATACCGGCTTTTATTAAAATATTTTCGCAACAAAGCTGCATTTATACTCTTTTTAAATGTAACTTTGTTGCGTTCATGTCGCCATATACCCCATACCATAATCATTTATTTTCCCGTTTAAGGGCATTATTGCTTTTGGTTATATTTTTGAACGCCATTCTGATTGAAGCCCTGCACCACCACGGAGTTGAAAAAAGCATTACCAAAAGCCAGTACACCAGTCAGTCTAAACAATTGAGTACTGCAAAGGTAAAATGTAATCTTTGCGAAGTGCTCAAACATCAATCGCATTTCTTTAATCTCCCCGCTCCTATTGTATTGGCGTTGCCTTTGGTTAAACCCATAGTTACGACCGACAACTATATATTGAAGCATCCTGCCGGCTTTATATTATCCTGTAGCAATAAAGGTCCACCAGCTTCGATGGCCTAAAACCCCGTAGAAAGGCAATCCCTTACTTAATTATTCATTTCTTTTAATGTGCTGCCACATGGCCTGCACCTATACCCCTATTTTTATGCTTCAAGCTATTTCTTTATCCAAGAATTATCAATCTTTTCGTGCCCTTAACCAATTGAATTTAACCGTTAATCCAGGCGAAGTGTACTGCTTACTTGGCCAGAACGGCGCCGGAAAAACCACCACAATTAACCTGTTTTTAGGTTTTATTACGCCAACTGAAGGGAAAATCCTGATCGATAATATAGAAGTTTCGCCCTACGACAACGATCGCCGCAAACAACTGGCCTATATACCCGAAGTGGTGATGCTTTATGGTCATCTGTCTGCTTTAGAAAATCTCGATTATTTTTCGAAACTCGCAGGTTTCAGTTATGAAAAAGAATTGCTAACTCATTTCCTGAGCCAATGCGGCTTAGCAACCAGCGCACACCAGAAACAGTTATCTGGCTTTAGTAAGGGCATGCGTCAGAAAGTGGGGATTGCCATCGCCCTGGCAAAAAATGCAAAGATCATTTTCATGGATGAACCTACCAGTGGCCTCGATCCTAAAGCAACTGAAGATTTTACGCAACTGGTAAAACAGCTGGCCGCAGAAGGCAAATCCATCCTAATGGCTACACACGACATTTTTAACGCCGTAAGTGTGGGCTCGCACATCGGCATTATGAAACAGGGTGAATTAATCCATACCCTACAGGCCAGCGATATCAGCGCTGCCGATCTTCAAAAATTGTACCTCCAAACCATTTAACTAAGAATCATGAAATTGATATATCATATTTTTCGGATCAGCTTTATTTTCGTTTGCATATTACTGACCAGCCTACAGGTTATGGCACAGATTAAAGTAAGCGGAAAAGTAAGCGATGCCAGCAACCAGGCCATTTATAAGGCCAATATTAAATTAAAAAGCGGCAAAGACCTTCTACATACCAGTACCGATTCGCTCGGTAACTTTGCTATAATTTTACCTAAAGCAGGTAGTTATACCTTTAATGCGAGCGCTGTAGGTTACGCCGGTTTTACTAAAACTTACCTTATTAGCAGTGATTTAGTTCTGGATCCTGTTATTTTGGCCCCCTCCAATGAAGAACTCCAGACTGTTGAAATTGTAGGAACCAATGCCCGAAAGTATTATGGAGATTATTCCTTTTCGGCCACTAAAACTGCCACAGTCAATAAAGATATACCACAAGCCATTTCATCCGTTTCGAAAGAATTAATGGCCGACAGGCAGGCTGCTGTGCTGGCTGATGCGGTTAAAAATGTAACCGGTGTATCGCAAAGCAGTTATTACAACCAATTCGCCATCAGGGGTATTAACCAAAACGAGGAAGGGGCAATTATTAATGGCATGCGTACACGCCAGTATTATTTTAATCAGCCCTTAACCAATAACCTCGAACGGATTGAAGTGATAAAAGGTCCGGCCAGTGCTACATTTTCAAGTGTAGATCCCGGTGGCAGTATTAACCTGGTAACCAAAAAACCGCTGACCGAAGACCGCAAAGAAGTGAGCATTTCAGCCGGAAGTTTTAGTACCATCCGCGGCGCGTTCGATTTTACCGGGCCATTAAACGCAGCTAAAACTTTGCTTTACCGCTTAAATATTGGTTACGAAGACAGTAAAAGCTTTAGAGATTTGCAATACCGGAAAGGATATATGATTGCACCTTCATTCTCCTACCGGCCATCAGATCGTACCAGTTTAAATGTTGAGGTGGTGATGAACAACAGCAACTCGCGCTTAGATCGTGGCCAGGCTATTTTTGGTGCTATTGCTGGCCAAACAGACTTAAACAGTACGCCAATTACTTTTAACATGGGCGCCAGCAACGATCGCTTTAACACGCAAGATTTGATGTTGATGACGAGTTTTTCGCATAAACTGACCGAAAATATTGTTTTCAATGCCGCCTACATGAAGCAGAATTGGAATGAAGATCTGCTGGAGCACAGAACAACCAATGCCTTTGGGGTAGATGAAAATAATCAGGCTATCCCAACTTTAGCCGCTATGCGCGCAGTACAGCGGCAGCAAAAATGGGGCACTGATAATTTGAGTACTTATTTTAGTATTAATGCCAATACATTCCATATCGGTCATAAACTGGTAATTGGCTACGACCGAATAAACACCCAAAAGCTGAGAGGTGGTGGAGAAAATTCGGCTCAGGGTTACCGGTTAAAAGATGGCACCATTGCAACGCGCTACGATCCGGCGAAAAAAGACCTGTACCTTTTTAAAACCGTAAATGGGATTAATGCACCAGTACCTAACGTAGAGCATTTTAACCTGGCCAATCCGGCTTATACCCTCAAGAACTTAAGCGATTATACTTTCACTAAAACAGAGATACCCCCATCTTACTATCTGGTTAATGGCGTGTATCTGCAAGATCAGCTTACCTATGGCAAAGTAACACTTACGCTAGGCTTAAGACAAGAGTGGTACGAAGATTACAGCAATTACAAACTGGCTACTGAAAAGAAAATAGCCCAACACAAACTTTTACCAAGAGCTGGAATTACCTATGCGGTTAATCCGAACATTAATATTTACGGCACCTATCTACAGGGCTACCAGCCACAAGGCAACACTTCGAGCCTGGTGATAGTACCGCCACCTGCAGGCAGTAATTTCAAACCTTTAGAAAGCGATCTTAAAGAAATTGGTGCCAAATCAGAATGGCTTAACAAGCGTTTAATGATAAATGTGGCGTTTTTTGAAATCAATCAGAAAAACCTGTTGATGAATGCCAACGATCCCTTAGATGTAAACCGTTTAATTGAACGTGGTGCGCAGCGAAGCAGGGGTTTCGAATTTGAAGCTTCTGGTTTTATTAGTGCCAACTGGCAATTTAATGCAGGCTACAGCTATATCGATGCCATTATTCAAGATGATTTTAATCCGGCATTAATTGGTCAAAGGGTACAAAATACCCCAAAACACAGTGCCAGCTTATGGACGCGTTACAATCTCGAAACCATAAAATTAAAAGGTCTTGGTTTTGGCGCAGGCGTACAGTACAGTGGCACTAAACTTCCGCTGTACATCAGAGATTTTGAATTGCCGGCCTATACCCTGTTGGATGCAGCTCTTTATTATTCGCCAGTAGGCAGCAGAGTCCAGTTGGCTGCAAATCTGAATAATATCTTGAATAAAACCTATTGGGTTGGCGCCCAAAACTATTTGCGCCTTTTCCCGGGCACCCCCAGAAATATCATGTTTAATGTAACCTACCGCATATAATGTCGAATATTATTACCACTATTGCCAAACAAACCTTTAAAACTGCATTTAGCAACAAAGCCACCCTGGCGCTCCTGATTTTATTGGGCGTATCACTTTGTCTGGCCACTTATGTAGGTTGGCAAAATTACAAATCGCAGCAAAACCAAAGACTGCATTATAAAGCACTGGTTAGGGCACAATGGCTTGCCAAACCCGATAAACATCCGCACCGGATGGCACATTATGGATACCTGGCCTTCCGCGAAAAACATGAGCTCAGCTTTTTTGATTTCGGTATTGAAAGCTTTGCAGGGGTAAGTATCTTTTTAGAAGCCCATAAACAAAATACCGTTAATTTTAGCGAAGCCAGTTTTGCAAACGGCATGTTACGTTTCGGCGAAATCAGCGTAGCCATGGTACTGCAGCTATTGGTTCCGCTGCTCATTTTCTTTTTAGGCTATAACAGTATTTCTGCCGAGCGCGAATCGGGCACTTTGAAGATTTTACTTTGCCAGAATGTGAGCTGGAAACAGCTGCTTTGGGGCAAAACACTGGGTATTATCAGTGTTTGCCTTTCTATTTTTTTACCGCTCATATTGCTCACCATTTTATTGTGGGCTTCTTTAAGCAATTGGGAAATTAATCCCGATTCGAGCTTGCGGCTGCTGATGCTGATTTTATGTTACTCGGTATATTTTTTCATCGTTTCGGCCATTACGGTTTTGGTATCAGCTTACCACCAAAGTTCGAAAGCTGCATTAACCACTTTATTGGCCTGCTGGATTTTCTTTATGGTAATTATGCCGCGGATTACACAAGCCATTGGCGATAAAATCCACCCCTCGCCTTCTAAAATAGAATTTGCTGATGCCATTGCAGCCGATATCAGCAGGCAAGGCGATAGTCACAACCCCGACGATGTGCACTACGCCTCCATTAAAGATTCGTTACTTAAAGCCTACAAAGTAAATGATGTAAAAAAACTGCCTTTCAATTACGGAGGCTATATTATGGCAGAAGGTGAAAAGATCAGTTCGAAAATATACAGTAACCACCAGCGACAGCTGAACGCGACTTTCGAAAAGCAGAACCGCCTCACTGTGCTCTCTGGCTTTCTAAATCCTTATTTATCGCTCAAAAACGTATCCATGGCGCTTACCGCTTCGGATTTTAAAACCTTTGTCGATTTTCAAAATCAGGCAGAAACCTATCGTTACGGGTTGGCACAAAAAATGAACAAGTTGCAGATCGATAAAATCAGCAACATCGCACCGGGCGAAACCGCTAAACCACTGGCCATAAGCCGGTCTAACTGGGCACAACAGCCCGATTTCAATTACCGGTTTAGCCACTTAGGTACCGTACTTAAAAGTGAACTACTGGCGCTTGCTTCGCTATTATGCTGGTTAACATTAGTAATCATCATGATCCAATGCACAGCCCGCTGGGTTAAAACAATCCCAAACCAAAATTAAACACCTCCTACAAATGAATAAAAGCATTTATATACTAGAGTTCAAGCTGTTTTTCAGAAACAGTGCTACCTGGATGGGCATCATCCTGTTAATTTTAATGGGTTTTGCAGGCTTGTATTTCGGCAAAACATTTATCGAAAAACAGGAACAGGTAATTACAAAAGCTGCAAGTTTACAAAAGCAACAAACCAGGCAAAACATAGCACATTTTGGTAATGATATTGGCTTGTTTTTCTATCACAACAAGTTTTCTTTGGCCAATACACCAGACGCATGGGCAGCTTTTGCCAACGGACAGCGAGATGTTAATCCTTACCTCATATCGGTAACTATGCTCGGTCTGGAAGGTCAGCTGTATGATACCGATTTAAGTAATCCGCTAAGCCTGCTGCTGGGTAAAATGGATCTCAGTTTTGTTTTTATTTTTCTGTTTCCGCTGGTCATTATAGCCTTCAGTTATAACCTGCTGTCCGAACAAAAAGAAAGTGGTATCTGGCCCTTGCTAAAAGCGCAAACCGATAAAACTTTCACAATTATCTGGCGCAAGATTTTAGTGAGGCTTATGGTGATTTTTGCACTAGCATTCTTACTCATGTTTGTAGCTGCTATTTACCTGAAGCTTCCCTTTGACGGTACCTTTGCAGCTTTAATGGTTTTGATACTGCTTTACCTGGCATTCTGGTTTGCGGTTGCTTTCGTCGTTATTTCACTCCATAAATCATCAAATTTTAATGCATCGGCACTGATCGCCATTTGGGTGTTGCTGTGCATTGTCGTACCGGCAAGTTTAAATCTTCTGTTAACCAAAAAATATCCGATACCTGAGGCCTTGCAAAATGTAATTAACCAGCGCGAAGGCTACCATGAAAAGTGGGATATGGCTAAGTCGGTAACCATGGCGCCCTTTTTTAAGCATTATCCGCAACTGAAAAAATATCCTTTTCCGGAAGAGAAAACTTTTAGCTGGTACTGGTATTATGGCATGCAGCAAATGGGCGACGATGCTGCTTTGGGAAGTCGTGTATTAATTGAAAAAAAGCTGGCTTCGCGACAAAACTTTACAGAAACAGTTGCGCTCTTTATCCCTAGCATCCAATTACAATTGGGCGTTAATGAGCTTGCAGGTACCGATCTGGATAGTCATCTTAATTTTCAGCAGGCCGTTAGGAAATATCATGAAACAATCCGGTTGCATTTTTACCCGGCCATTTTTACTGATGACGAGCTTAAAAATACAGATATTGAAAATTATAAACTGGAAAAGTATGTTCCTAAAGATGTGCCTGTTATCTGGATTAACTTGCTATCCATAACCACCCTAACAGTGATTTTAGCCTGGGTTGGCTATTTTTTACTTAGAAAGCGGATTTAATCTAACCCTGAATTGTCATCCTGAGCCTGTCGAAGGACTAGCATAAACAAATGCTAAAAGCACTTCGACAAGCTCAGTATGATAAACTTATTTTTTATATCTCAGTGCTGTAAACTGATCTAATGGCATCGCGCAAATTGTACTTCGAAGCCATAACCTCTCCATACGCACCTGCGCTGCGAATAGCAAAAATATCGCCTCTGAATGATTCTGGTTGTTCAACTTCCTTACCAAAACAATCGGTACTTTCGCAAATTGGGCCTACTATATCATACCTAATTGAGATTTGAGATTTGAGATTTGAGATTTGAGACAAATTTTCAATCTTATGATACGCCTGATACAATGCCGGACGCATTAACTCAGTCATACCTGCATCTAATACCACAAAGTTCTTTTTCTTACCTTTTTTGATGTACAAAGCACGGGTGATTAACGAAGCTGATTGCCCAACCAATGCCCTGCCCAATTCAAAATGTACTTCCTGACCGGCTTTTACTTCCAAAAATTCGTTAAAAATTTTAAAATAAGCTTCAAAATCAGGAATCTGGTTATCAGGATTATGATAATCAATACCTAGACCACCGCCAACATTTAAAACCTTTAAATTAAAGCCCTTATCTTCAAACCAGGTTGCAAATTCGTTAACGCGCACGCAAAGATTTTTGTAAACATCCAGGTTAGTAATCTGCGAACCGATATGAAAGTGAATACCAATAAATTTCAGATTTGCAGAAGCTTTTAAAGTTTCGGCACACTCAGGTAAATCCCATGAGTTGATCCCGAATTTATTTTCATCTAAACCTGTGGTAATGTTATGGTGTGTATGCGCATCTACATTAGGGTTAATGCGGATAGCAACCTGAGCCGTCTTGCCTTTTTTGGCCGCCAATTCATTCAACACTTCTAATTCCTGTATCGATTCTACGTTAAAGCAGAAAATATCCAGATCAAGTGCTTCATTTATCTCTTTATCTGATTTACCCACACCGGCAAATACAATTTTACCGGCCTCAAAGCCTACTTCTACTGCCCTTCTCACCTCGCCTGCACTTACACAGTCGGCACCGAAACCAATTCCCTTAATCTGTTCTAACAAAACAGCATTGAAGTTGGCCTTTAGCGCGTAATGGATATGAAACCCGTATGGAGCAGCAGCATCTGCGCAGGTGCGCAAAGTTTTCTGCAACAACTCAGTATCATAATAGTAAAAAGGTGTTTCTATATTGTTAAACTTTGATATATCTTTATCGGCGAACATGTTCAAATTCCTTATTATAATTTTAATTCTATTCTTTGGGCTGGTATATATTGGTAACTACCTCGATTTAAAGCACGGAAGAATTACCCATAAACAATACAACGGCAAAATCCGGTTTTTTATCGTATTACTGCTGATTGTACTTTTCCTTTTATTTATCAGAAAATGAAAATAGCAGCAGCCCTTTTTATTGTCCTTATCCTTTCGCTGGGTTTATTTAACTCCTACAAAAAGTATAAAAACGGATTATTACCAGCAGCTTTCTTAGCGGTTCACTGCCTCATCGGACTGCTGGTAATAACCGGCGCGTTTTTTCTGTTATTCGAATAAACGGTTGTGCAAGCTTCTTAAAGCTTCGGTTTTATATTCGCTTAAAATTAAAAGCGAAACGTTGTAATTGCTACCACCGTAAGAAATCATGCGGATTGGAATGTGTTTTAAACCTTCTAAAACCCTGCTGGCAAAGCCATGCTTTTCAGAGCCGAAGTCGCCTACAACACAAACGATGCTATGGTCCCTATCTACTTCTACCGTTCCGAAACTTTCCAGTTCTTCGATAATTTGTGGTAAATGAGCCGTTTCATCAATGGTTAACGATACGGCAACCTCCGAAGTGGTAATCATATCAATTGGCGTTTTATATCTTTCAAATACTTCGAAAACCCTGCGCAGGAAACCATAGGCCAATAACATGCGACTGGATTGGATACGGATTGCCGTAATACCATCTTTGGCTGCAATTGACTTGATTTTGCCTTTTTCGCTATCGTGCGTAATTAAAGTACCTGCAGCTGCTGGCTCCATGGTATTTAACAAACGAACCGGAATTTTATATTTCTGAGCCGGGAAAACCGACTGCGGGTGTAAAATTTTAGCGCCGAAGTAAGCTAACTCAGCAGCCTCATCAAACGATAACTGCGCAATTGGTTTGGTACCTTTAACAATACGCGGATCGTTGTTGTGCATACCATCAATATCCGTCCAGATTTGAACTTCTTCAGCCAGAATTGCTGCACCTAATAATGATGCTGTATAATCACTTCCGCCACGACGCAGGTTATCTACCTCGCCAAAACTGTTGCGGCAAATGTAACCTTGTGTAATAAACAGCTTATTATCTTTATGCTGCTCTAAAAGTGGCATTAAGTGTTTGGTAGTAAAAGGAATATCAGGTTCATTATCCTCATCCGTTTTCATAAAATCTAAAGCAGGCAATAATACCGATGGTACACCGATAGATTTTAAATAGATGTGATATAAAGTAGTAGATAACAATTCACCTTGTGCCAGAACAACCTTTTCTTCAATCGAAGTAAAGAGGTCGTTAGCCAGGCCAGCTAAAAAGCCAAAGTGATAATCAATCACCTCATTTCCCTGCTCCTGAAATTCGGCAGCAGGCAAAAGTTCTATTACAAAGGTTTTATATTTTTGGTAAAGGTTTTCGACGCACTCGCTACCCTTCTTCTTATCGCCAGCTAAAAAATGATTTGCAATTTCTACTAAACTGTTTGTGGTACCAGACACTGCTGATAAAACCACAATCTGCTCTTCATTTGGATTAATGATATCCAATAATTTCGTCATGCGCTCGGGACTACCTACAGAAGTACCCCCAAATTTTAATATTTTCATCTAGTTCTTTGTTGTTTTTTCCAGCGAAAAAAGGGCGATAACTTTACAAGTTTTAAAACTATTTTAAAAAAGTTACAGTCGGCCCACTTTAATACCGGAATTTCTTTATTATTGTATCGGGGCGTGAAAATAAGCAAAAGCAGCTTAAAAGCAACACCCTCAACAAAATAAAATTTGGATGGATGAAAATTAATTGGTTTTTAACCAAACTTCATGCATTAAAATTTGTTCAACACCAGATATTAAATTTAAAAAACAGCTCAATGCAAGCAATTGATCAAGCAACGCAAGCCACAATTAATCAATGGTTAAGCGGAAATTATGATGAGAATACCAAGGCCGAAATTCAGGCGCTTGTTGATAACAATGCCACAACAGAATTAACCGATGCCTTTTATAAAAGTTTAGAGTTTGGTACAGGTGGTTTACGCGGTATTATGGGTGCAGGCTCAAACCGCATTAATAAATATACGATTGGTACCGCCACACAAGGATTAGCCAATTACCTAAACAATAAATATCCTAACGAGAAGATTAAAGTTGCCATTGCGCACGATAGCCGCAATAATTCTGATTATTTTGCCAAAATTACAGCCGATGTTTTCTCGGCAAACGGCATCCACGTTTATTTCTTTTCGGCATTAAGACCAACGCCCGAGTTATCTTTCGCAGTGCGCCATTTTGGTTGCAAAAGCGGTGTAATGCTAACGGCATCACACAATCCTAAAGAATATAATGGTTATAAAGCTTATGGTGCAGATGGAGGTCAGTTTACCTCTCCTGATGATAAACTGGTTATTGATGAAGTAAACAAAATCAAAAATATCGACGAGGTTAAATTTGACCGTGTAGATGCCAATATCCAGTTAATTGGGGAAGATGTAGATAAACTTTACCTCGATGGCATTACTGCTTTATCTATTTCGCCAGAGGCGATTAAAAGACAGCACGATTTAAAAATTGTGTTCTCTCCTATTCACGGTACAGGTATTACCCTGGTGCCTAAAGCACTTGAGCAATTCGGTTTCACCAATGTTACCATTGTTGAAGAACAAAGCAAACCGGACGGTAATTTCCCTACGGTAGTTTATCCAAACCCTGAAGAAAAAGAAGCGCTTACTTTAGCCATGAACAAGGCAAAAGAGATTGATGCTGATTTAGTTCTGGCAACAGATCCTGATGCTGACCGTGTGGGTATTGCAGTAAAGGACAATAACGGTGAGTGGGTGTTGTTAAACGGTAACCAAACCGGATGCCTGTTAATCAACTATTTATTATCGGCCTGGCAGGAAAGCGGAAAACTGGACGGCAATCAGTTTATTGTAAAAACAATTGTTACTTCTAACCTGATTGAAGAAATTGCAAAAAAGAAAAACGTAACCTACTACAATACTTTAACCGGCTTTAAATACATCGGCCAGTTAATGACCGAACTGGAAGGCAAAAAATACTTTATTGGTGGTGGCGAAGAAAGCTACGGTTACCTGATTGGAGATCTGGTACGTGATAAAGATGCGGTGGTTTCTGCTGCATTTATTGCCGAAATGACCGCTTATTACAAAGATAAAGGTGCCAGCTTATACAATGCTTTACTGGATATGTATGTAGAATACGGCTTGTATAAAGAAGACCTGGTATCGTTAACCAAAAAAGGTAAAACCGGTGCTGAAGAAATTAAAGCCATGATGGTGAAGTTCAGAGAGAATCCTCCGGCAAGCTTGGGTGGTTCACCGGTTTCAGTATTGAAAGATTACGAATTAAGTCAGGAAACGGATTTGGCCACCGGAAAGGTAACCAAACTGGATTATCCGACTTCTGATGTTTTACAATTTATTACTGCCGATGGAAGCATTGTTTCTGCCCGTCCGAGTGGTACCGAACCCAAAATTAAGTTCTATTGCAGTGTTAATGCACCTTTAGCAGATAGAAAAGATTTCGAAAAAGTAAATACTGAATTAGGTGACAAAATTAAGGCAGTAATGACTGATTTACAGGCATAATTTTATCCTTTAATAAATAGAGATAAACACAGATGAAGGTGATTCATCTGTGTTTTTTTATGCCTAATCCAATAATTTTATTTCAGCCACGCAAGCACGGATTAACACAGAAAACCACTTAGAAAATGACTGGAGGATTTTCGGTGGTCTCAGTGAATCCGTGGCAGAAAATAATTGCACCTTAACTGATACGTAAACTATAGAATTACAAGAAGTCAACACACCAATAAAAATAGATTGCTTATATTTACAATTACAAAAAGGATCATCATGACAGCGATAATTTTAAAAGATAATGTAGAACAACGCAAAATTGATGCGTTATTAAACTTTTTAAAGTCGTGGGATATTGATGCTGAGTTAAGGATAACTGACCCTGAAAAATCAGTCCGGACAGCTGAGTTCACGCTTTCTAAAGGAATATGGAGTGATTACGATATTAATTCAGAAGAACTTCGTCAGAAAGCCTGGAATAGATAATGGTTATGTAGTTTAAAACAAACATTAAATCTTAGCCCTTGCTATAGTTTCATATTTTTTCTTTGTGGCTTTCAATTTCGTTTGTACATTTGCAGCTCAATACGCATGTTCAAAAGAATTCTGATATATCTTTTAGTGATCTGTACAATTTCCAATTGTTACATGCAGCTAATTGTGTACTCGGGTTATCAGATGAACAAAGAATACATTACCAGTGTATTTTGTATCAACAAGGCTCATCCTGAGCTACATTGCGATGGGCAATGTTTCCTTGCTAAAAAGCTTAAAGATTTAGATGGTAAGAATAAACAGGCGCAGGAAAACCTGAAACGTGTTGTTGAAGCTGAACCTCAGTTTAAAATTGTAGTACTTAACCATACTATTCCTTTCTTTGTTATTAAAGCAGAAAGTGGTTATCTGGAAAAACCAGCTAAAGATCTTTCTATCTCCATTTTTCATCCGCCGAAAACGGTTTAAGTAATTTAATTCAAGTACGTACGTCACCCTGAATTTATTTCAGTGTCTCTCAATTAATTTAATTTTTTGAGACGCAGAATAAGTCCGATAGTTATCGGATCAGCATGACGATTACGTTCATAATTCCCATTTTTTTTACTTATTCCATTTTCTTAAAATGAAAATCACAACATACTTATTGGCATTATTGTGTCCTGCCCTGCTTTTAACTTCCTGCAAAAAAGACAACAACGAAATCACTGCCGAAACCAAATCTACTTTCACAATCGAGTTCGATAACCAGGTAAACGGAAGCCCTTTAACCTTAAATACAACCACATATAAAAACGCTAAAGGCGAAGATTTCAAAATCAACGTATTTAAATACTATGTTAGCAACATCAAATTAAGCAAAGCCGATGGCAGCAGCTACCTGATTCGGGAAAGCTACTTTTTAATCGATGCTTCAAAAGCCGAATCGACCAATATTACTTTAAAAGATGTACCAACCGGCGATTATACCAAAATCGAATATACTATTGGTGTAGATTACGCCCGTAACTTTGCCGGTGCCCAAACAGGTGCTTTAGATCCGGCAAATGGCATGTTCTGGACCTGGAACAGTGGTTATATTTTTGTAAAACTCGAAGGTACTTCGCCACAATCTACAGCGGCTAACAATGCACTAACTTTCCACATTGGAGGTGTGGTTGACCCCAACAATACCATCAGAACCTTTGCGACAGAAATTAATGCAGCTAACCCTTTGCGCATCAGGACTGACGGCAAACCCAATATGCACTTTATCGTAAATGCCGCTGCGCTATTTACCGGTAAAACCGATGTAAGTTTCGCTACGCTGAATTTTACCATGGGTGGACCAAATTCGGTAATTGTGGCCAATAATTATGCTAACGGGTTGTTTCGTTTAGACCATATCCACAATTAAATGCTGAGGAAAATAGCAGTCTTCGCAATGCTTGCCTTAAGCATTGCGTTGATGTATGCCTGCAGTAAAAATGAGGATGAGGTAAGCCAGCAAGAAACAAAAATTGCCTTTACAGTTCCATCAAATTTTCCTGCACCAGCATATAATTTCGAAGATAATAAACTAAGTAATGCTGGTTTTGCGCTGGGTAAAAAGCTGTTTTACGATGCCCGCTTATCGGCCGACAAAAGCGTTTCGTGTGGAAGTTGCCATCAGCAATTTGCTGCTTTTACCCAACTAGATCATAAGGTGAGTCATGGTGTAAACAACTGCCAGGGTAAACGCAATACCCCTCCTTTGGTTAATTTGGCCTGGCAAAAAGCCTTCTTTTGGGATGGTGGCGTAAAAAACATCGAAACTTCGCCCTTAAATGCCATTACCGATGCCTGCGAAATGGGTACCGATATTCAAACCATCGTTGCTTTTTTAAAAGCTACAGCGCCATACCCCGATATGTTTAAACAGGCTTTTGGTTCAACCGAAATCAATTCGCAACTGATTTTAAAATCGATTACGCAGTTTACTGCTATACTGGTTTCGGCCAATTCGAAATATGACCAGGTAATGCGCAAAGAAAATGGGGCTGTTTTTACAGCTTCTGAGCAGGCTGGTTATACGCTTTTTAAAGAAAAGTGCAGTTCTTGCCATGCCGAGCCTTTTTTTACCGATTTTTCTTATCGCAGCAACGGTTTAGATTTATTGAGTGCCGATGAAGGCCGGTCGCACATTACTAGCCTACAAGCTGATTTTGGCAAATTCCGCGTGCCCACTTTACGCAATATCGAATATACTAGTCCGTACATGCACGATGGTCGTTTTTACAGTCTGGATGAAGTGTTAAACCACTACGATTCGGGGGTAAAAGCAGCTGAAAATCTGGATGCTTCCTTAAAAAGCGGCATTCCTTTAAATAGTGCTCAGAAAGAGCAGATTAAAGCATTTTTAAAAACATTAACCGATCATGAGTTTATCAAAAATACATTATTTAGCGAATCGTAAATTATTCATTTTGGCTTTCATACTGCTCAGCAGTAAGGCTTTTGCCTGCGATATTTGCGGTTGTTTTATGGGCATTACCCCCTACTATAACCGAAACAGCATCAGCCTCTTGTACCGCTACCGCTCATTTAACGGTTACGAAGGGCAATCACATTCCTTGTTTCCGAACGGCGGAAAATTCTTTATTCCAGCCAGAAGTCAGGACGCGCCAATTACCGGGCATGCGGGTAACCCTGGTGATTATGAATTATATCGTTCACTTGAAATAAGAGGCAAATATTTTATCGGCAACCGATTAGAAGTGAATGCCATTTTGCCTTATGTTTCTAACAGCGAACGTTATAACGGCTACACCTCAACCATTGGTGGTGTGGGCGATATCAATGTCTATGCAGGTTATCATCTAATGCAAAAACTGGATGCTGATTTTAAACAGCAGCTTATTGCAGGTGCTGGAATTAAATTACCTACCGGAAAAAACGATTTCAAAAACACGGCTGGTATCCGTTATTCTTCGCTTATGCAAGCCGGAACCGGTAGTACCGATGGTTTTATTTACCTGAACTACCTGGTTGGATTAGGTAAATTTGGTGCAAGTTTAAACACCTCATATAAAGTGAATGGCACCAACAGCCGAGATGAGGGAATTGCCAATAGTACAACCAGTTTCCTGAATATTTTTTACAAACAAAGTATCGGCAAAGATTGGCAATTCATGCCTTCGGCACAGTTCTTTTACGAATATTCGGCGGGCGAAAAATACAAAGGGCAAAAAACCGGCGAACATGTAATGAATAATTTAATGGGTGGTGTAGGTGCCGATATTTTCTACAAAAACATTGCCTTAAATATAGGTGTACAGAAAAATATCTGGGAAGCTGAAACCGATCACCCGATGAGCGCCGGCAAGGCTTATGTTGGCATTACTTATAATTTTTAAAAATATGAAAAGACAAATCACAACCGCAATCGGCGTTTTAGCTATCCTTTTCAGTTCCTGCAAAACGGAACCCAATGCCGAAGCAGTACGTAAAGAAGTTTTAAATATCCACGATAAGCTGATGGTTGACGGAGAAAAAGTGGTAAAAAACAAAATGAAGCTCGATACCCTGCTGCTTTCCGATAAACTAAAAAAATCACCTGATTCTACTGCTGCCAAACAGCAAGTAAGTGATGTAATTGCCCGTTTAAATGCTGCAGATGAAAAAATGATGGATTGGATGCATTTTTTTAAAGATGATTTTAAAGGCAAAACCGAACAGGAAGACCTGGATTATTACAAATCGCAGATGATTAAAATCCGTGATGTAGAAGATGGTTACATTAAGGTTACCCGCGAATCAGATTCAGTTTTAAAAGTTTACAATATTAAATAGTCAGAGGTCGGGAGACCGGAGACAGAAGATATGGTGTAAGCTGGTAAGCAAGAATATGCACATTTACTTCTGACTTCCGACTTCGGACTTTCCATAAAACAATAGATATGAAAAAATTAAGTATAGCAATTATCCTGATGGGATTAAGCACATTTGTCTTGAAAATAAATGCGAATCCAATCATCACCAAACAAAAAGCAAACGTGATTGATTCGGCTAAAAAAGTAGTGATCGATCCTGTTTGTAAAATGAAGATAAAATCAGCCACAGCAAAAACTACCGTTTACAATAAAGAAGCTTACTATTTCTGTTCAGAAAGCTGTAAGCAGAAGTTTATTGCAGAACCGGCCAAGTTTGTAAAGAAATAAACCTCTTCGTCACCCTGAACCGATAGCTATCGGTTCAGGGCCTCACCTTAAAGAGATGCTGAATTAAATTCAGCATGACGATATCTCAAGCAAACTAAGATCGTATATTTACATTTTTAAATTCAAAACATGAATAAAATCATTTCTTATGCAGCAGCCAGCCTGTTGTTCGTTTCTATATTTACCGCCTGTAAGCAAGAAAAAAAACTACCTTTTTATGGCGAACGCCATGCAGAAGTAGTTAAAGATGCCGCCGGGGTAGAAAAAATTGATACAGTTTATCAAACCATTCCCAACTGGGCTTTCTTAAACCAGGATAGTGTTTTAACAACCAATAAAGCAACAGACGGAAAAATATATGTGGCCGATTTCTTTTTCACTTCCTGCACCACCATCTGCCCTACCATGCACCGCAACTTAATGACGGTTTACAACGATTTTAAAAGCAACCCCGATGTGATGTTTGTTTCGCACACTATTGATTTTAAATACGACAAACCTTCAGCCTTAAAAAAATACGCAAAAAAACTAGGCGTTGATGGTCCGAAATGGCAGTTTCTCTATGGTACCAAAGACAGTGTTTATACTTTGGCCGAAAAAAATTACCTGGTGGCGGTTGGTGAAGACAGCACGGCTAAAGATGGCTACATTCACCAGGGGTATCTGGTTTTAATCGACAAAGACCGTCGGATTCGTGGCGCTTACGATGGCACCAAAGAAGACCAGGTTGAGCAATTAAAGAAAGACATCCCGGTTTTACTGGCAGAATACAAAAAGTAGAACATTGACTTTAAGCACGGATTAGCACGAAAATGTTTTTTTTGGCTACAGTTGTAAATACAAACCTTATTTTCAACCACAGATATACAGAATAAACACAGATAAATATTTAAATCGGTGTTCATCTGTTCTTATCTGTGGTTAATAACTAAAATACATGCGCAAGTACATCATTAACTCCATTTTTTTATTTGCTGTTATCGCCATCATCGTATCCTGTCAAAACCAGGAAACCATCGATCTGCAAAATTACATGTCGAACGGAAAAGACATTTACAAAAGCAGGTGCCAGAACTGTCATGGAGAGAACGGCGAAGGATTAGGTGAACTTGCCCCTCCTTTAACCGATTCGGTTTTCTTAAAAACCAACAAAAACCGTTTAGCTTGTTTCATTAAAAACGGTGCCAACGAAACTCTGGTTATTCATGGTAAGGAATACAAAGAAAAAATGCCTGCCTTCCCCGAACTGGCCGATATTGATGTGGCTCAGGTAATGGTCTACATCACCAATTCTTTCGGTAATAAGCAAGGATTTGTACCTTATACCGAGGTTTCGAAGCAATTGCAGAATTGCAAGTAAATAATATTTCGTATATTTAAATCATGACAACGATAACACTGCAAGTTCCGGATAGTCTAGGTGAGCATGAACACGATACCGTGCGTTTCATTGCTGCAAAGCTATTTGAATCTGGGAAATTATCACTTGGGCAAGCAGCTGCCATGGCTGGTTTATCAAAGCGTACCTTCTCAGAATTACTTACTGATTATGGCGTTTCCCTATTGAACTATCCTGCTTCTGAAATGTTAAGTGATGCAGAAAAAATATGAAATAGTCATTGCTGATACGAGCTGCTTCATTTTGCTTGAAAAAATCGGAGAACTAAATCTTTTAAAGTTACTTTTCACTAAAATCACCACTACAGCTACTATTGCTGCAGAATTTGGTTCTCCTTTACCCGATTGGGTTGAAATCAAATCACCTAAAAATACCACCTTTCAAAATTCTTTAGATATTGATGCCGGAGAAGCAAGTGCCATTACTTTAGCAATTGAATCAGCACCATCGCTTCTTATCCTCGACGATAACAAAGGCAGAAAAATGGCAAAAAGGCTAAACCTATTATTTACGGGAACATTAGGAATCATTTTAAAGGCAAAAAACGTCGGACTTATCATTTCCATAAAGCCAATTTTTGAGAAGATACAGCAAACAAATTTTAGGTTCTCGGATAAAGTATTGAAAGAAATATATGCGAATGCGAATGAATAAGTGTTCGTATGGCGAGGTGGGAAACCGAAATCTGGAAAGATCAGCTGTAAATACAAAAACTTCTACTTCATTGCTCCTTTCTGCCTAAAAAACCACATCTTTGCGCAAAATGCAGGTTGTTCTATCGCTGTCCCGGTTTACCGGGAGAGAGGAAAGTCCGGGCAACGCAGGGCATCTCGCTTTCTAACGGAAAGGGGTTCAGGAATGAAAACCTGAATTACGGATTAGTGCAACAGAAAATATACCGCCCTGGCTTAGGTCGGGGTAAGGGTGAAAACGTGTGGTAAGAGCGCACGAGCGCTGCAGGCGACTGCAGCGGATTGTAAACCCCGGGAGTTGAAAGACCAAATAGGCTAACGCACGTAGGGCTGCCCGTCCGATGTTAGTGGGTAGGTCGTTAGAGATAAACGGCAACGTTTATAGTGGATAAATGATAGAAATCTTGGGCAACCGAGACACAGAACCCGGCTTATAGACCTGCATTTTTTTATTTTATTCCGCTAATAAAGCATTTTTCGTTTCAGTAAGTTTTAAGTTTTCTTCCTCTCCCAATACCGGAAATTTTAAGTCCAGGTTTTTCAATCTGTCTTCAATAATTTCGCTGATGGCCAAACGTGCAAACCATTTTTTATCGGCCGGAATAACATGCCATGGCGATTCAGCAGTACTGGTCTCATTTATGGCGTCCTCGTAAGCTTCCATGTATTTATCCCACAATGCCCTTTCTTTAATATCGCCCGAAGAGAATTTCCAGTTTTTGGTAGGGTCTTCTATCCGATCCAAAAAGCGCTGCTTCTGCTCATCCTTGCTTACATTTAAAAAGAATTTCAGAATCACGGTACCGTTGGCCGTTAAATGTTGTTCAAAATTTCTAATGCTTTGATAGCGTTGTTTCCAAAAATCTTTATTGATCTTTTTCACATCGGTAATCCCCGGAATATCCTCGCTTAAAACATATTCTGGGTGTACTTTACACACCAGTACATTTTCGTAATGCGAACGGTTGTGGATTCCGATACGGCCACGTTCTGGTAAAGCCTTATAATGCCGCCACAAAAAATCGTGCTGGTATTCTTCTGTAGTAGGCACTTTAAAACTGTACACCTGGCAACCCTGTGGGTTTAATCCACTCATTACGTGTTCTATCGCGCTGTCTTTTCCGGCTGCATCCATGGCCTGAAAAATAATCAGAACCGAATGTTTTCCTGCAGCATATAATTTTTCCTGTAAATGGCTTAATTCTATTTTCGAATTTACCAAAGCATCCTTCGCTTTTTCCTTATTGTAGCCTCCGGTGAAGTCGGTTTTATGATTTTTTAATGAAAATTTCTTGTCTCCTTGTACAATTAATCCCTTAAATTCGTTTTTCATACCTATACGTATTTTAAATAAACAGGTGCATCAATAATTTAAATATAGAACTAAAAAATAAGTAAATTAAATACGTTAATTTGCATACAGAGTTTTTTTATATTTAGCGCCTTAGCATTTACTATAAGATCATCTTAACCAATATGTTTAAAGAGATAAAAAACAAGTACTTACGTTATTCTTCCATAGTTTTATTTTTTGTAATAATTTTCTTTTCTGCGCTCCAACTTAATTTTTTGTGGCTGTTTGGCTATTCTCCCAGTGTACGCGACATCAAAGCGCCCACCCTACGTGTGGGTTCAGAGCTTTATACTGCCGACGGAAAATTAATTGGCAGATACTTTAAAGAGAACAGAACCCCGGTAAATTACGAAGAAATTGCACCAGGTGTAATACATGCACTCGTGGCAACAGAAGATGTACGTTTTTACAAACATTGGGGAATTGATGTGCAGGCCGTGGGGCGTGCAGTTGTTGGCTTAGGTAAAGATGGCGGAGCCAGTACCATTACACAACAGCTGGCCAAAAACCTGTACCGTACGCGTTACAACAAATCGCAGGGTTTATTGGTAAAAATACCGCTGGTGCGTACTTTGATTGTAAAATTAAAGGAATGGATGACAGCTGTAAAGCTCGAATCTAATTATTCGAAGAACGACATCATTACAATGTACCTCAATACCGTTTCTTTCGGTAACAATACTTATGGCATAAAAACAGCCAGCAGGATTTATTTCGATAAAGAAGCTAAAGACCTAAGCACAACTGATGCGGCGATGCTGGTTGGTATGCTAAAAGGAACTACGCTATACAATCCAACTAAAAACCCGGCAAAAGCACTGGAGAGAAGAAATGTGGTACTCGCCCAGATGAACAAATACAATTACCTGAGCAAAGACAGTTTAATCCAGCTAGCTAAAGAACCCATTAAACTCAAAGAAGGTAAAATGCAGGATGGCAGCGATGGCGATTCTTATTTAAGGGCTGCCGTGGCCAAATATCTCGAAAAATGGTGTACCGATAACGGTTACGATTTATACGAAGATGGTTTAAAAATCTATACGACCATCGATTCTAAACTTCAAAAGTACGCTGAAGAAGCCGTTGCAGACCAAATGCGGATTTTACAGCGCAGGTTTTACAGTGTGTGGGGTAACGAAGATCCGTGGTACGATTCTGAAAAGCAAAAAGTAGATTATCCGGATAGGGCAATGAAAAATCTGCCTGTCTATGCACTTTTACAAAAGAAATTTCCAAATAATCCTGATTCTGTACTGGCCTATTTCAATAAAAAGAAAAGGATGCAGATTTTCACCTACAAAGGCGACCGTGATACCTTGTTTTCTACCTTAGATTCGATCCGCTATTATGGAAAAATCATGAATACCGGTATGATGACCATGGAACCTGCCAGCGGAAAAATTAAAGTTTGGGTAGGCGGCATCGATCATAAATTTTTCAAATACGATCACGTAAACCAGGCCAAACGTCAGGCCGGATCAACTTTTAAACCTTTCGCCTACCTTACAGCTTTAGAACAAGGTATGAGCCCTTGCGACAAGTTTACCGATAAACCAGTTAAAATTGCCTACCAGGACAAAGGACAAACCAAATACTGGGAACCTAAAAATGCCGATTACAGCGTTACTTACCGCGAAATGAGTTTAAGATGGGCCATGGCCAGATCGGTAAATACCATTACCGCACAGGTTACCGAAAAGGTTGGCTGGGATAACGTGGTAAAATATGCGCACGAATGTGGTATCGATAGTCATTTAGAATCAGTGCCTTCGGTAAGCTTAGGCTCAAATGATGTTACGGTTTACGAAATGGTAAAGGCTTATGCTACTTTCATGAATAAAGGCGTGAGAACCGAGCCAATTTTAGTTGAAAAAATTACCGATCAGGATAACAACTTAATTGACGAATTTAAGCCAAAAACCAAAAGGGTTTTAAGCGAAGAAATAGCCTGGTTAATGACCTACATGTTCCGTGGGGGAATGGAAGAACCCGGAGGAACTTCTCAGGCCCTTTGGGAATGGCCAAACCTGTTTAAGAAAAACAACCAGATTGGTGGTAAAACCGGAACTTCATCTGATTATGTTGATGCCTGGTACATGGGCTTAACCAAAGATTTGGTAACTGGTGTTTGGGTAGGTTGTGATGAACGTACTGCACACTTTAAAAATGGCGAACAGGGAGAAGGCTCGAGAACGGCCTTACCTATTTTTGCCAAATTTATGGAAAAAGTTTACCTCGATCCATCCACTGGATATACTTACGGTGCTTTCCCTAAAGCCACAGTTGATATTACCCGCACCTACAACTGCCCTAGCCCGCAAATTGTTAGAGACACTACTTCAACCGACAGCGTAGTGGTTGATTCGACTGATTTTGCAGTTCCCGAAACACCTGAAACGGCAACCCCTGTGGTAGTTGAACCTGAGGTGAAAAAAGAGGAAAAGAAACAAGAACCAGTTCAAACCCCACCTGCCGCAACCGTACCTTTAACCAAAAAGGAAGAACGCGAACTGAGAAGAAAGCAACGCCAGGAAGAGCGTGAAAAGAAAAAGAACGAGAATAATAACAACAACTAAGGGAATTTCCCCATATAAATTTTCGGCTAACCAAAAGCAATTGGTTAGCCGAAAAACTTTAAAAAAATGTTAAAATTTAAATAGTCTTTTAAACAATTGCTATTTTTATTTTTCGAATCTCATACCATTCCATTTTCGTAAATTACTGAACATCGATACTAAAACTACACGTATGAAAATAGGCTCTACTTTATTAAAGCGATATGCTGTACTATCGCTCCTGCTTATTCTTTCACTTTCTGTTAAAGCCCAGTATTTTGGCCAAAATAAGGTCAGATATAAAAAACTGGATTTTGAGGTTTTGCAAACCCCGCACTTCGAAATTTACTACTACATTAAAAACCCAAAGCTCCTGAAACGTTTCTCGCAAGATGCAGAAACCTGGTATAAAATGCATCAGGAGGTTTTCAGAGATACTTTCTTAAAGAAAAACCCAATTATTTTATACAACAACCATCCTGATTTTCAACAAACTACCGCATTAAATGGAGAAATTGGAATTGGTACCGGCGGGGTTACCGAAGCTTTAAAAAACCGTGTAATTATGCCGGTTATGGAGCTGAACAGTCAAACCAGACACGTTCTAGGTCACGAGTTGGTACACGCTTTTCAATATCATATTTTACTGGAAAAAGATTCAATCAGTCTCGAAAATGTGGGTCAAACGCCACTTTGGATGGTTGAAGGGATGGCCGAGTACCTTTCAATCGGTAAAAAAGATGCCTTTACTTCGATGTGGATGCGCGATGCCATGTTAAACCGCGATATTCCTTCATTAAAAGACTTAACCAACTCCAATAAATACTTTCCGTACCGTTATGGCCAGGCTTTCTGGACCTACATTGGTTCACAGTATGGCGATACCACAATTGTTCCGCTATTTAAGAACACAGCAAAATATGGTTACGAGAATGCCATTAAATATACTTTTGGTTACGATGACAAAACCTTATCAGGTTTGTGGAAAAACTCAATTGATGCACACTACAAGCCAATGTTAAAGGCTGACAGCTCGCAGATTAAAATTACCGGAACCAAAATTATCGACAATAAAAATGCCGGGAACATGAACGTTGCCCCTGCCTTGAGCCCCGATGGTAAATACCTGGCTTTTATGTCGGAAAAAGATCTCTTCGGTATCGATTTGTTCCTTGCAGATGCCAAAACCGGCAGGATTATCAGAAAATTAACCAGTCAGATTTCTAATGGCCACATTGATGATTTCAACTTTATAGAATCGGCCGGAGCATGGTCGCCAGACAGTAAACAGTTTGCCTTTAGTATTTTCAGTCATGGTAAAAACCAGATGATGGTTGTAGATGTAGCAACCGGCTCTACCGTATCGCAAACAGCCATGGGCAAAGTACAGCAATTTGGTAATTTAACCTGGGCACCTAACGGAAAGGATGTGGCATTCTCTGGTATGGTTGAAGGCCAGAGCGACATCTTCTCTTATAATCTGGATACCAAAACAGTTACCCAAATTACCGATGATGTTTATTCTGATTACGCACCGAGCTACTCTCCTGACGGTAAAAAATTGGTATTTTCATCAGATCGCGCCGCCATTCAGGCCAATACAGTAAATGCAGTGCTTCCAATCAATCTGGCTGTTTACGATATTGCAGCCAAAACGGTTACCAATCTGAATGTATTTCCGGGCGCTAATAACCTGAATGCACAATTCTCTTCAAACAGCCAGAACATCTATTTCTTATCAAACAGAGATGGTTTCAGGAATTTATACAAATACAACTTTGCCGATAATACTGTAGACCAGTTAACTGATTACTTTACCGGAATCAGTGGCATCACCGAATTTTCGCCGGCCATTTCGGTATCGGCAACCGATGATATTGTTTACAGTTATTACCGTTATCAACGCTACACGCTTTATAATGCGAAGTTGAGCAGCTTTAAAGCCAAACGCATTGGCAATCAGGAAGAAAATTTCGATGCAGCGATTTTACCGCCGATGGAAAACATTGGTGTAAACATCATTAATTCAAACCTGAACAATTTCGATCGTTTCGAAAAAACGGTGGCCGATTCAATGAAAGTAGTTCCTTACAGACCGAAATTCAGGTTAGATTATCTGGCAAACAGCGGAGTTGGCGTATCTACCAGCCGTTTCGGAACTGGTGTTTCGGGAGGTATAGTAGGTATGTTTAGCGATATATTGGGTACCAACCAGATTATTGCCAACCTTTCGGTAAACGGAGAAATTTATGATTTTGGAGGTTTAGTAGGTTATATTAATCAAAAAAGCAGAATTAACTGGGGAGTTGCTGTTTCGCACATCCCTTACGTTTCTGGTTTTAGTTCTTACGGCTTTGAAAAAGTGCCTACCGGTACCAATCAAACAACTGATGCCATTAATTACCGTACCGATATCATCAGAACATTCGAAGATCAGATACAGGTTTTTGGTGCCTATCCTTTTAGCAAAATTCATCGTTTTGAGCTCGGAGGTGCCTTTTCGCATTACAGCTATCGTGTAGACCGCTACAGCAATTACTACAACCCTAACGGATTTTTTGTAGGATCTGACCGTACAAAAATATCAAACGAACAGGCATCCTTAGATTATGGTATTCCGTTTAATGCCTTTACCCTGTTCCAGTTAAACGCAGGTTTTGTAGGCGACAATTCCATTTTTGGATTAACAGCCCCGCTTGATGGTTTCAGGTATCGCGTAAGTGGAGAGAAGTTTTTAGGTACTTACAATTTTGCTGGTGTAACTGCCGATTTACGCAAATATTGGAGAGCTAAACCGGTTACCTTTGCCGTAAGAAGTTATAATACGTTAAGAATCGGTAAAGATGCTGATAAACTTTACCCAATGTACCTGGGTTATCCATACCTCATCAGGGGTTACGAATCTAACTCGATTTACAAAACAACATCAGCAAGAGCTTCAGAATCTTTTGATATTAACCAGCTAAGCGGAAGTAAAATCGCTGTAGTTAACTTCGAAGTACGTTTACCTTTTACCGGACCTAAAAAACTGGCAGCGGTTCCTTCTAAATTTTTATTCTCTGATTTAAACCTTTTCTTTGATGCCGGCGTAGCCTGGACAAACGATACTAAAGTGGTTTTTAAAAGTGAGCCCACTTATACCGATGTTCCTGTAAAAGATGATAGCGGAGCTGTTATTGGTTCATACCAAACCACCAATGAGCGTGTGCCTGCATTAAGTGTTGGTGTATCGTTACGGGTAAACGTTTTTGGTTATTTTGTATTAGAACCTTATTACGCCATTCCTTTTCAGCGTAAAGATGTTAAAGCTGGTGTATTTGGTTTAACCTTTGCACCAGGCTGGTAATCATAGTCAAAAATCATTGGCATAAAAAAAGCGATCGGGTAACTGATCGCTTTTTTTTGTAGGGTATGTTTTTGTTAAGATAAGCTATTGAATGATAACTTCACCTGGTTGGTGATGTTGCGGTGTAAAAGGATGTTTTCAAAATCAAGCCCGATGGTTAAATCAATCCAATCAGGATTACATGAGCGCACCAAACGTTCCTTTTGCATGCGGGTAAATCTGCTAATGGTTTTAAAACGGGCTAAAGCCTGGGCTTCAGATTTAAACTCTTCAAAATAAACTAAACGGGTTAATTGCATTCCATTATCAAAGAATAAGTTTGGCATCTGTTTGTAGAAATCCAATGTCTTAATCAAATCAGAACTCATGCCTACGTGCATACTGGTGCGATTTCTGTCGGTAACGATATAAACAAACTTTTTCATGATCTTGTATTTAAAAATTAAAACTAAACTATTTAGTATATCTTCTTGCAATTCAAAATAATATTACTAACTTTATGAGCATAAAATTACTAACTATTTTAGTAATTCCAAATTTATTTTAAAATTTATTTTTATGTCAAATATTTCAAATAATTTAAAGTACCTCAGGAAGAAAAAAGGCCATACACAGCAAAATTTCGCTGATATTATGGAAATCAAAAGATCTTTAATCGGCGCCTACGAGGAAGACCGTGCTGAGCCTAAATATGAATTACTAAAAAAAATAGCAGAATATTTTGACTTAACCATTGACGAATTCATCAATGAAAAAATATCGGACAGCTGGAAACCGAAGCCAAAAAGCCAGGGTTCTAACCTGAGGGTACTAAGTATTTCTGTCGATCAGCACGACCGCGAGAATATAGAATTAGTACCCGTTAAAGCAAGCGCTGGTTACCTGAATGGTTTTTCAGATCCACAATATATCAGCGACCTGCCTAAATTCCAGTTGCCTATACCTGCTTTAAGACAAGGTACTTTCCGTGCTTTCGAAATTATGGGCGATAGTATGTTACCTGTGCAGCCAGGCAGCGTAATTATCGGCGAATATTTAGATAACTGGAACGAAGTAAAAACAGGTGAAACCTATGTCATTATCAGCAAAAATGAAGGCGTAGTATATAAAAGAGCCGGTAACCGTTTTAAAGAGAACAAAGACCTGAAATTAATTTCCGACAATAAGGTGTACGATGCTTATACCATTGCCGCAGAAGATATTTTAGAAATCTGGAAAGCAAAAGCCTATATTTCTACTGCATTACCGGAACCTGCACCAGATCCAACAATGGAAACCTTAACCCAAATGATGGCCCAAATGCAGAAATCAATTTCGCAATTGAATAAGAATTAACATTTTTTAACAGGCTCCGATTAAACCGTTTACCTTTTTTTATATCTATTGATTTAACAAACACATAAAAAAATTAAACATGAAAAGAGCAATTTTAACAATAGCAATTGCAGTGATGGGTCTAACAGCTGCATTTGCTCAACAAGACACTACAAAAAGGGCCAGAAGACAAATGCCTAAAATGACAGCTGAACAGCGTGCGGAAAAAGTAACAGCCAAAATGGAAAAAGAGCTGAGCTTAACTGCCGATCAGAAGTCGAAAATTTATGCCATCCAACTGGAAAATGCAAAAACCATGGATACCTGGAGAAATGCAGACAAGGGCGATATGAAAGGTAAAATGAAAGATCGCAAAGCAGCTATGGATGCACAAAAAGCTAAAATAGATGCGGTGTTAACTGCCGATCAAAAAACCAAAATGGATGCTTTCCGTGCAGAAGCCAAAGAAAAAGCAGGAAAAATGAGAAAAGGAATGGGTCAGCACAGAAAAGATAAAGCTCCGGTGGTTTCTAACCCGCCAACACAAGGCTAATTCATTACATTGGCTTTAACCAAAAAGCTAATTCGTCATATTTTAGAAAGCGTTCTGATTATTCAGCACGCTTTCTGTATTTTTGGCCAATGCATAAAATTGAGCAATTCCTTAACAGCAAACTTCAGGAACGGAAAGATAATCTTTCGATCAGAAACTTGTCTACCAGCCTCCCTCCTGTCGATTTTTGTTCAAATGATTATCTGGGTTTTGCCCAATCTGCCGAATTGCAACAACTTGTTTCAGCTTTAACCCAACAAGTACCGCGCTATAAAAATGGTTCTGGAGGCTCGCGCCTACTAAGTGGCAACACGACCTATATAGAAGAAACCGAACATTTCATTGCCAGTTTCCACGGTGCGGCAAGCGGCTTAATCTTTAATTCGGGTTACGATGCCAATGTCGGTCTTTTATCAAGCATCCCACAGCGTGGCAATACCATTATTACGGATGAACTGGTTCATGCCAGTATTATAGATGGTTGCCGCTTAAGTCATGCTACACGCTACAAATTTGCACACAACGATATAAATGCATTAGAAACAAGGCTTAAAACCGCACAGGGAAGCATCTTTGTGGTTGTAGAAAGTGTTTATTCAATGGATGGCGATACTGCCCCCCTAACGGCAATAGCGGTATTATGCGAAAAGTACGGGGCTAATTTAATTGTTGATGAAGCACACGCTACCGGCATTTTTGGAGAAATGGGTAAAGGTTTGGTGCATCAGCTCAACCTTACCAATCAGGTATTTGCAACTGTTGTTACTTTTGGTAAAGCTATAGGTGCGCATGGCGCGATAGTACTGGGTAGCCAAAACCTGCGCCATTACCTGATCAATTTTGCACGGTCGTTTATTTATACTACCGCAGCACCGATTCATAACATCATAACGGTAAATGCAGCTTATCAGCTACTAGGTAAAACAGATTGCACTATCATTCATCAAAAAATTGCGCTTTTCAGGAAGCTAATTAAAGCTAAGAACATACAGGCTTTAGATAGCGAAAGCGCTATACAGGGTATTTTATTTCCATCAAACGAGCAGGCTAAACAAGCTGCAACAACTTTACAGCAAGCAGGATTTGATGTAAGGGCAATTTTAAGCCCAACTGTGGCATTGGGTAAAGAGCGCTTACGCATCTGCCTCCACACTTTTAATACCGATGAGGAAATTACGTCATTGGTTAATCACTTAAACGAATTTCAACTTAATGGCTAAATACTTTATTACCGGCATTGGAACCGGCATTGGCAAAACACTGATTAGTGCTATTGTAACCGAAAAACTCCAGGCCGATTATTGGAAACCTATCCAGTCGGGAGATCTTGATATAAGCGACAGTTTAACCATTGGCAGCTTAATTACCAATACTAAAACAGTTATTCATACCGAAAGTTACCGCTTAACACAACCTCTTTCGCCGCACTTATCGGCCAGGCTGGATGGAATTGAAATCGACCTTAATCAGATTAACATGCCTGAAACGACGAACAACCTGATTATTGAAGGCGCAGGTGGTTTAATGGTCCCTTTAAACGAAACCGAGCTGATTATCAATTTAATTAAAAAACTGGATGCTGAAGTGATACTGGTTTCACAAAATTATCTGGGCAGCATCAATCATACCTTATTATCGCTCAATCTGCTAAAACAGTACGATATTCCGGTTAAAGGAATCATTTTTAATGGCGATGAAAATGCCGAAACGGAAAGATATATCCTGCAGTATAGTCAGGTAAAAAAACTAGGCTATGTACCTCACTTAATCGAGATTAATCAGGAACAGGTAGCTATGGCTGGCGAGTGTATTTCGTTTTAAAAGCTTAAAAAACTAAACACAAATTTGTCATCCTGAGCCTGTCGAAGGACTTCATTAAGCTATTTTAAAGAACAAAGACCTCGCAGGTTTAAAAAACCTGCGAGGTCTAAAAAATTAACGTTCAGTTAAAAAGCCACTCTTTTTAAGGAAATCGGCCCAAACCTGATAGCCTGCCGGAATTAAATGCAAACCATCTTTGGTTAATTCGGCTCTTAAATGCTTATCCTGATCGGTAAAATTCGGGTAGAGATCGATAACCGTTACATTTTTTGAAGCAAATTTCCTGATCTCCTCATTCAGCCACAAAATGTGCTCATCTTTACCGTAATGGTTTTTAAACTTTTCGAAGGCACTGTTTACCGGTAAAAGGGTATTGAAATAGATATGCGTTTTCTTTGAGCCCTTTCTGATTCTGCTGATGATAGTTTTGTAATTCCTTAAAATAATACTGTCGGGAATATTTCGCGAGATATCGTTAATACCAATTAGCACAAAAACTTTGGCAGGTTTACCATCAATTACATCCTGCAAGCGTTCCAGCACCCCAAAAGTAATATCACCCGAAATGCCCCTGTTTTTTGCTTGTGGCAAATCCAATAATTTAGCCCAATCGGTACCAGCTGTAATGCTATTGCCCAGAAAAACAAAATCCTTTTTCGATTTCGGATCAGCTTTAAATTTCGCTACCAGCTCAACATATTTACCCGGGCGATAAGTGCTGTCCCATTTTACTACCTGCGCATGTACCGGTTTGAAATTTAGCAGTACAAGTGCAAAAGCAAAAGCCAGTAACTTGTTTAAAAATGTTCTCATACTAATGATTATAAAAGCCTAAAATACTACTTTGCCTGTACTAAAACATCCGGGTAATCAGAAATAATGCCATCTACATTTAGAGCTTTCAACTTTTGGATATCTGCCAGGGTATTGGCTGTCCACGGAATAATTTTAACCCCATCGGCATGGGCTTTTGTTACCAGCTCTTCGGTAACCATTTGCCACACCGGACTTAAAATAAATGGCTTAAAACCTAAATCGGCAATATTTTCTTCGTAAGTTTTTTTATTGGCTACAAGGAAAGATGTTTTAACCTCAGGATATTTCTGGTGTATAAGCTGAATGGTGCGTTTATCAAACGATTGGATAACGACAAAAGGGGTAATTTTCTTCTTGTTAATCACCTCCATTAAAAGCTTAACAAAAGTTTCGGGATCTGGATTGGTTAACCCATCTCCCTTTTCGCTGCATTTGGTTTCGATATTATAAAAGAACTGTTTGCGTTTATTGGCTTTTATATCGCGCTGAACAGCATCAATTAAATCGCCCAGCAAAGGCAGCTGCGTTTTTTCTTTTTTCTGTTGCGGAAAAAGCCCGTAATATTTACTTCCGATGTCGAATTTCTTAATTTCATCGTAATTCATACTAAAAATCGGATATTTACGCGCATCTGCTTCCGGAATTTCTTTTCCTTCAGGTGTAAGCATAAACGCCGGACTTAAATAATCATCATGCGTTACCACAACTTTCCCATCTTTCGAAATGTGGGTATCCATTTCCAAGGTGGTTATGCCTTCAATCTTCATGGCATTCAGCATTGCCGCGATGGTGTTCTCAGGCATTAAACCACGTCCACCGCGATGCGCTTCTGCACTAAATGCAGGAAATTTAACTTCTTGACCATTCGACTTCACCGCGAATGCAGATAAAAGAATAAAGATTGCTGTTTTTTTAAGTTTCATATCCAAAAAGGGATTTTATAGTGGCGTTGGATGTATAACATTCCGACGCTGTTCATTTAATCTACAAGATAATGGTATCAGGCCTTACCATCTAACACGCTTAATTAAATCTACATTAATTTTTCAATCACTATCAGATGGTAACATCAGATAGCAAACCAAACCGCTTTAAGCATTAATTTCTGCTTCAAATTTTTCGCCAAAGCGATCGGTAGCTACCACTTTCACATTTTTAACTTCGGGGCCAAAATGCGCCATAAATAAATGATTGGTTGCAATAGGTTCTACAAACGGACGTGGATTAGGTAGTTTATCGCCTTTATACAATTTTACGGCTAAAGGATCAAAACCATCCTGTTGCGCCAAGGCACCCATCGCTTTTCCATCTAAAAAGTATTCTACTTTCCATTCCGGATCATAATTCCATACATTGGCAATCAATCTTTTCTGGTTGGTTAGTGTTTCTACATCAATGCTTACCTGTACTTTACGGTCCTGATCAGTTGACTTGTAGTACCACTTTAAATCTGTTCCGCTAACCTCGTAAATACCATAACCACGCGGTGTTCCATCGCCACAAATCGGACCAGTCCACCAACCACCGCAAACGGTACCGTGGTTATGTTCAAAAACACCATCTTTGATAACGTTTTTATTAAAATGGGTATGACCTGACATGATATGCACATTTTTAAAATCTTTAAGCAGGGCATAAAAATCGCCGTTATTCTTTACCGAATTGTGGATTGGAATATGCGTATTGATGATTAACAACGCATCTTTCGGTACAAACATTAAATCTTTGGCTAGCCAATCTAATTGCGTTTGCGAAATAAAACCATCGTAAGTGCGCTCTACACCCAAATAACGTACATCATCTAAAACCACATAATGCGCTTTACCGCGGTTGAATGAATAATAGGTTGGCCCGTAATGTGCCTGAAAAGTGCGGTCAGAAGTTTCATCATCTCCCATACGGTAATCCATATCGTGGTTACCCAGGCACTGAAAAAACGGAATACCCATTTCAACCACAGCCTGGTTATAATCGGCAAAGAGTTCATGGTTATCCCACACAATATCGCCAACCGTAATACCATGCACTGGAATATTACCCATTGCTTTTATTGCCTTCTTAGTATCAGGTACTGAAGTTGCCATCATTTGAGCCACATCTTTTTTACTTTTCACCTGTGGATCGGCCCAAACAATAAAGTTATGCCTGTTATCATCGACCTTCATTTTTTTCAGTTCGAAATTCAACTGGGTATTGGCTTCAGGTTTTTCGTAATATTTAGCCAGAAAGCTATCGGTTGTAAATTCGTAGCCAGCAGGTGTGCTGATCCAGATAAAGCGGGCAAGTTCGTGTACCTCCAAGTTATAAATTCCATTCTTATCGGTTTGCACCACGCTGTATCCGTCAGAGACAACCACATTGGCCACAGCTTTACCTTTGCTGGTAATCTTGCCTGTAATTTTTTTATCGCCTGCTAAAAAAGAAAAAGAATGGCTTTTTAGGCTCACAAATAAAGTTGTAGCCAATAACCCACCTTTTTGTATAAAAGATCTTCTGTTCATGAATAAAGAAAAAATTGGGATGATTTAGGGTTAAAGCACAAAGAAAACCGGAATGGTTTTCTTTGTGCTTTGTTTTATAGTTTATTTAATTCTGGTTGGAGGTATGGTATCTGTTTTTACAGCATTACCTGAACCGTCTACTGTTTGCACATAATGTTCCTGTTCTATAGCAGCAATGGTAGAAGTTTTACTCAGCTGTAAATAGTTTGCAGAGCGGGCCTTAACCCACTTACCTAAGGTAACACTGTATATTCCACCCAATTTATAATAGTAACCCTGATCGGCTACAGCATTAGGGTGGTACGCAAAATTCAATGTGTTTGATCCAGCTCTGTAAAATGGTTGTGGAGCCAAAGTTATCGGGTTAATGACATCGTAAAAATCGGTATTGGCAATACGATAACCTGCTTCTGGTGGGCCAGCCTGATATAACTGACCTCCTGTTGCCACAAATACCACATCAATAGGTTTAGTATTTACATCAACTGTAGTTCCCTGGAAGATGGCAATCCCATAAGCATTACCACTGTTGGCCAGCAAGTTGCTGGTTTTAGTACCAAACCCATCACCATTTGTTGTCGAATAATTAAACGACCTGATCCATTTTGAAGCAGCAATACTGGTAGAGCCGGTACTGTTGATCAATTTATTAGATCCACCCACATAAAAGAACTGCCCTTTCGAAACCGTACCACTGGTGAGGTTAAACTTATAAGTTCTTAAATCGCCCAGTGCCCAACCCGATGTTGGATAAATTTGAGGTGTAGACGCTCCTGCATTATTGGTTGTAACTACAGAAAAAGGTGTGGTCGCGAAATTAATGTCTCTGGTGGCCAAAAACTGAATATATTCGTTGTTCGCATCAGTACCCATCGGATCTGCAATCCAACCGGTGATAATGGCATCAGGAATTTCAATTGTAGAGCTTAAAATGGCTATATCAGCTGCTGTACGCAAACGGTGTTGTGGCTTTAACTGCCCGTTGGCACCAACAGTATTAAAAACAATGCCATAAAAATTGGCGCTGATCGGTAATGTCCTGTCTGCAAAAGTTGCACTGGCCTCGGTATGTAAAGTAATATTATCAAAACCATCGTTAACCATTTTATCG
The DNA here is from genome assembly GCF_000812965.1 of Pedobacter kyungheensis. Classification (GTDB taxonomy): domain Bacteria; phylum Bacteroidota; class Bacteroidia; order Sphingobacteriales; family Sphingobacteriaceae; genus Pedobacter; species Pedobacter kyungheensis. Next base: position 107,431 of record NZ_JSYN01000002.1, on the reverse strand, counting down.
CCTTGTAAAACATCTGTTGGCGCGGGTAGCGGATCGAAACCTCCTTTTACAATAGCGACCAGCGTACTTTCATATTTATCAGGATTGGCCAGAATAAACGAACTTGGTACTTTATTGGGTGGAATAATCAGTTTAGATGCTTTTTTCTCTATTTTATTTGGAGAAATACCGGTAACCTGAAGGATTCCATCCACACGCTTTAATACCCCGCCTTCAATATTAATGGTAACCGAATCGCCGGGAACATATTTAGCTGCATCGGCACCTATCGGAATAGCAATCCCCCTTAGTTCCGATAATCTACGTTTATCTTGCACAATGAGTAAACCAGCAGGCAGGTTTTTACCTGAGTGATCGGAAATTACCACCGCAGCCAGACTTGTAGAGCCAAACATATTATCTGTACTTAAGGTAACATCAGAACCTTTGTAAAGGCTCCTTAAATCAAATATCGGAATATACGAACTGATGGTACCACCTGGATAATTTGATTTTTTACAGCCCAGCCAAAACAACGGAACTGCTAATAAAATTAGACTATAAAATATTATCTTTTTCATTTTAATTGTATTAATGATCCTTAATTATGGTTTTTGCCACCAAACCTGTGTAGAAATCACATCAGCACCTTGCCCAGCTACTGCTTTTTGATAATTGGTTGGGTTTGCAGATTGCACGTAAACCGGATACACCATTCTTGCTGGCATTACACCACCATTTCTTAAACCCGGCCCTTTAGGTAAAACAGGGTGACCGGTTCTTCTGTATTCGAACCATTGTTGCATATCTACTAAAAACAAAGCGTAATATTTCTGAAGATGGATTTGTTCCATTTTTTCGTCAGTTGATAGCGTATTGTTCCAGTCGATATCGGCATTGGTTACATAATCGGTAAATTTAGAAGATGAAATTGTTGTTGGGAACGATGGCACCCAATAGTTAATGGCATTGGCAATACCAGTGTTGTAATAAGTTTCTGCTGAGCCATTAATCCAGCCTTTTACTGCCGCCTCAGCAAGTATAAACTGTAGTTCAGCATAGTTCATTAAAATACCTGTTAATGCCGATTGTTGCAATGATCTGGCAGCAATAGCCACACTCGAGCTCGTTTGATCGTAAGAATAGAAATACGATTCTTTTACCACCCCTGATCCAACAAGATAGCCACTTGGCACACCTTTAAATCCTCCTGTACTTCCTTGCGCAATACCTAATCTGTTAATACCATTATTGGCATAACCATTAGCCGTAGAGATATCAATTCGAGGGTCGGCCCAATCTCTCAAATGATCGATAAAGAAACTTCCGATAGCTGGTGATCTGAAATCCTGCACCCTTATCCCGTTAACATAAGGATTTACAAAAGGATCTGTTCCGGTTAAACCTGTCCATTTTAAAGTGGCAGATTCTGTATTGGCAGTCATAATAGGATAATTAACCGGATTGGTATCTACTATTTCTTTGATTTTAGCAATTACCTGGGCTGAAACTTCGGCTTTGCCCGATACCCTCAACAGTAAACGCAGGTATAAAGAGTTACAGAATTTACGCCATTTGGCAATATCACCGTTAAAAATTGGGTCGCTGGATGGGGTTATCGCTTTTCCTTCAGCCAATAACGTATTGGCTTCTTCCAGTTTCTTAAAAATATCCAGGTAAATATCCTGCTGTTTGTCAAAAACCGGCTCTAAAACACCAGTACTACCTTCATTAGAATGGAAGTAAGGAATATCGCCATAAGTATCTGAGAGCATTGAATATACCCACGATTGGCATACCAATGAAATACCCTGGTATGATTTATTTTCCATTCCAGGCTTTCCGGCCAGTTTGTATACATCTTTAAAATTGGTTAACTGTACATACCAGGCATTCCACAAATAATCAGAATAGGTATTTCTGTATTCATATCTGAAAACCGTACCATCGCCATCACTGATACTTACGGTTACCTGCATCAATTCGTTATTGAAGTTACGGTTACGGATCATACCCGGAGTAAGCGTATTTACCAGTGCCGGTGCAAGCAGCTTATCTGGCGTGGTAGAAAGAATATTGATCGGATCGATATTAACTTCCTGAAAATCTTTATCGCAGGCAGAAAGTGTTGTCATCAAAACACCTAGTACCGCAATACTTTTATATAGATTCTTTTTCATTTTTTTTTTAAAAGATTATATACCAATTGATAAATTGAAACCATAAGTTCTGGTTGAAGGGAACTGACCGATTTCGAAACCGGTAACAATATCAGAACCGCTAAGTGTACCAAACTCAGGATCGAACATTGGCCATGGCGACCAGATGAAAAGGTTACGTCCGTACACTCCGAAAGTTGCCGATGAAAACCCTAATTTTCTTAAAAACTTAGGGTTAAACCTGTAATTTAAAGAAGCTTCCCTGAATTTGATAAAATCGGTACTGAATGTGCTTCCTTCGGCATTATCAGCCCCCATGTGCGAACGGTAATACTCATCAATATCGTAAGCAACTGTAGTATTCGGTACGTAAGAGCCATCAGCCAGTTGAACCACGCCGTTACCAATAATACCATTGTATCTTCCAGGTAAAGTACTGGTTAATTTACCCTGTTCAACCATTTTGTAGTTTAGCAGTGAGTGTGCAACCGCACCAACCTGGGCATCGAATAACACGTTCAGGCTAAAGTTGCGATAGGCGAAATTACTACCGATACTGAATTTATATTTTGGCATGGTATTACCTAAATAAACTACTCCATCTGTAATTTTAGCAAAACCGGTTGCGGCATCGTACACCACATTTCCCTGAGGATCGCGCACATAGCCCCTGCCATACAAATCGCCCATACTTCCACCAACTTTAGCTACAATTTGTCCGCCTGCTACAGGACCGGTACGTAAAATGATCGAGCTGTCAGTTAAAGCTTTAATTACGTTCGAGTTAGAAGCAAAAGTGGCGTTCAGCGTCCATTTAAAGCCGCCTTTAACCGCTATCGGCGTTCCGTTAAGGGCAACCTCAACTCCGGTATTGTTAACCTGACCTGCGTTAATTAAAGCCTGATTGTAACCGGTAGAACGGTCGATGATACGGGTTAAAATCTGATTTTTGGTGTTACCTGCATATACGGCCACATCAAAACCTAATCTGCCTTTAAATAAGCTCACTTCTGTACCCACCTCATAAGTTGTGGTTTTAAGCGGTTTTAAGTTCTCGTTAGGCAAAATGGTTGGGTTAACAAGCGAGCTATCAGGATAGGTACCATTTGCGGCTAACGAATAGGTATATGCTGTTCTGTAAGGTGTAGTACCGCCGCTACCTACCTGCGAAACTGATGCCCGTAATTTGGCAAAGCTTACGAATTTAGGGAGTTTGAAAAACTCTGAAAGTACAAAGCTCGAGCTGATTGAAGGATAGAAAAAACCAACATTATCAGTTCTGGTAGCTGTTGCCAATACACTACTCCAGTCTTTACGGCCGGTAATGTCTACATACAGATAGTTTTTATAATTGGTAGATAATACACCGTAAAAACTGTTAATGCGGTACCTGCTGGTGTCAGGAATAGAAATTAACGGATATAAATTATTGGTTAATTCGTAATCATTAGGAATTTTAAGACCATCGGCACGTAAATCAGATTTATCGTACTTGTTTCTCAACTGACTCCCGCCAAAAGTAGCATTGATGCTAAAATCTTTATTGATTTTTTTATCATAACGCAATAAGAAATCGATGTTGGTCTCCTGTGCATGAATATCCTGCTTACGAATAGATCCCTGAGGTAAACGGCTACCTGCATCATATGGACGCTCCTGCGCACGTTGCTCTGAAGAATAATCGATACTCGATCTCAGTAACAAACTTAGCTCTTTGGTAAACTGATAACTGGCCTGAACGTTTGCCGTTACGTTATTACGTCCGGTTCTGTTAATAAACTCATTAACCACAGCATAAGGATTCTCAGGAAATGAACTAAAAGGATATTTAATTGATAAATTCTCTTTACCATTAACCCAGTAATTTTTAATCCAGTCTAAACTCGCATTCGGCTGCCAGAAAATAAACCAGTACATTAACGATTGGTTACCATAACCTGCACCAGGTAAGTTATCGCTAAAACGGTTACCGTAATTAATTTTGGTCGCGATTTTTAATTTCGAGGTTACATCTGTATTGGTAGATAAGGTAAGCGTAGTACGCTCAATCCCTGTTTTAGGCACAATCCAGGTATTGTTCTGGTTCGTAATTGAAACCCGGGCAGTTGTGTTTTTAAAACGACCATCTAAACTTAAAGAGTTGGTTAAATTTTCACCAGTGGCAAAAAAGTCTCTGATTTCGTTTTTATATGGTACCCATGGTGTTCTGGTTTTTCCTGTTGTTTGTGTAACCGGATCGTACTGAAAAAACATCTGTCCATCAAAACGAGGCCCGTAAGCAGAGCTGGTTCCGCTTGTACTCGCTCCGTCTGCAGTTGTACCATAAGAGTAATAGGCTGCTCCATCTAAACCCTGACCATATTCATACTGCATATCTGGCCAGCGGTTTACCTCTTCAAACGATCCGTTCGATGTAAATTTGATGTTTACTTTTTTATGTTTTGCACTACCCGATTTGGTGGTAATTATAATGGCTCCGTTGGCACCACGCTGGCCGTATAACGCGGCAGCGCCCGGCCCTTTTAATACCGTTACACTTTCAATGTCTTCGGGATTGATATCATTGATAGAACTACCGTAATCTGCAGGCATGTTATCACTACCAGTACCATAAACGCCATCAGAACTGTTTGCCGTTCTTCTACCACCACTGTTGTTAATTACTACTCCATCCAATACAATCAGTGCTTCGTTATCGCCGGTAAGGTTATTTTCCCCCCTTAAAATAATTTTATTTGATCCTGCAGGACCACTGTTCGATCTGATGAGGTTCAAGCCCGCAACTTTACCCGAAAGTGCATCTGTCCAGTTGGTAGATACTGCATCGGTTAACTGTGTACTGTCTATTTTAGTTACGGCATAACCCAGTGCTTTTTCCTGTCTTTTAATACCTAAAGCAGTCACAACCACCTCATTTAGTGAGTTATCGGCAGCTTTAAGCTGAAAACGAAGTTTGGTAATCGTACCGTTAGTTACTTTTACCTGTTGTTTCCTGGCTATCTCGTACGAAATAAACCTGGCTTCAACAGTATAGGTACCGGCAGCCACGTTAAGGTTAAACTCCCCGTTGTTATTGGTTTGTGCCTGCAAATTTAACTCAACCACTTTTATGGTAGCTGCAGGTACCGGTTCATTATTTTCATCTACCACAACACCGGTTAGCTTGCCTGAAACCAAACTTTTTGCTGTAATCACAATACTGCCATTAGCGTTTATTTTATAGCTAAAAGGTAATCCTTTTAAAAGCAGGTCCATTATCTCGTTTACCGGACGCTGTCCGCGAGCCACATAAACCTTCTTTTGGTCGTTTAATTGGGTATTATTGTATGCAATAGTATTTCCACTCAGCTTTTCTATATTTTCAAAAGCTTTTTTTAAGGTAATTCCGTCTGCTTCAAAGAATATTTTCTTATCCGATTGGGCATTTGCATTATTTATAATCAAGAGCATATTAATGGCAATAAAAGCCATCAATACAATCATTTTGGAGTGATACTGATGAATGTTTTTCATCCACCCGGTATTAATTTTCATATCTTTACTAAGTTTTACTTTTTCAAATGAGTTTAAACAGTTTTCCGGGTCCGGAATGTGTCCAGCATTTCGGGCCATTTTAATTTTGTAACCTTTATACCATATCTATTTTCATAATTTATTGTTCATAAATAATTACCTTATTTTCATAGATTTTATATTTTGCGCCTGAGAGTCTGGCGATTACTTCCATCACCTGGTTCACCCCTGTTTTATTGAATTTTGCAGTAAGTTTCATGGCTTTCAGTGTTTCGCTTTTGATCAGTACCTCAACATCATATTCGCGAGCAATTACATCCGCGATCTGGCTAAGGGGCTGGTTGTAAAAAAACAGTTTGTATTCGCGCCAGCTATCAAAATCAGCTGCATTTACAACTTGCCTGGTGGCCTGTCCGTTATCTTTTATAATATTAAGTTGTTGGTTAGGCAAAAGAAACTTAACCGGTTCTGCCTTGCCGTTATTTTTAACAATCACCCCAACTTTACCTGTTTGAACAGTAATACTGATGGTTTTTGCAGATCGGTAGGCATTAATGTTAAATGAGGTACCCAGCACCGTGGTACTCACCTTTCCGGTGTAAACCACAAAGGGCTGCTTATCGCGGTGCTGAACATCAAAAAAAGCTTCGCCCTCCAGGTAAACAATCCTTTTGCCGGTATTAAAATTCTGCGCATAACGGATCTTACTATCTCCATTCAAATAAATATTAGATCCATCAGGCATAGACACCAGCCTTTTTTGTCCTTTTGGGTTATAAATTTCATGGTATGCAACCTGAACCGCGGGTTTAGGGCGAAGCGCATGATAATAGATAACCGGGAGCAGCGATATGATAATTGCAGCTGCAGCTATGCTGATATAGCGACGGTAATTTATTTTCCTAACCACAGCAACTGGTGCAGGTGTACTTTTAGCCAGGTGTTGCTGAATCGCCGCCCAGCTTTTTTGTTTGTTGGCAGGCTTGTGCAGAAACTGATCAGCTGTTTCAAAAGCCTGTAAGGTTTCCCTGAAAATCTGCTGATTCTGCTGACTGCTGTCAACCCAGATCAGCAGATCGGTAAGATCTTCACTGCGGATGGTTTTCTTGCTGTAATCTTCAATTAATTTATAATAGTGTTGGTCCATTTAATTGCTGTTCTACAGGTAAGACAGCATAAACAGCAAGAATACGTAGTGAAAAAAGTTAAGTTATGATTAAGAAAATGTTAACACACGCAAAATGGTAACATCAAGTAAATAAATGGCTTTAAATAGCCGATCTGTCGGTAGCCAGATACCTGAAATTTTTTACAGCCTGGTACAGTAATGTTTCTACAGTCCTTACTGAAATATTCAGTATTTCGGCAATCATATTTTTCTCAAGCAGCTCTATCCGGCTCATTAAAAGTACTTCACGCTGGCGACCGGGCAATAAATGAATTAAGTCCATTATTTCGGTATACGATTCGCGACTGGCCAGCAGATCGTGCGGGTTTAAATAAGTATCGGGGTAGTTTAAGCTATCTTCATGCTCATTTAAGCTCAGTGTATTAAGCTTTACCCTTTGTATTTCGTTAAAAGAAAGATTTTTGGCCGATGCGAAAAGATATTTTTTAATGGATTTAACCTGCAACTCATTCCGCTTGTTCCAAAGTTTCATAAACAAATCAGCAATAAGCTCTTCGGCTTTGTTGTAATCGCGTATATAAATAGAAGTAAACTTACACAAGGCAGGGTAATACCTGTTAAATAAGGTTTCAAGCGCAAGGCTATCTTCACTAATTAACAAAGAAACTAATTCTTCATCACTTTTGCTTATGTATGTATCCTTCATGCTGGCAGCAAAATTAGACTGCCAACATTAGGGAAATATTAAGAAAACTTTGCGTTTAGGTTAGCTATGTATTAATTTGGTTGGATTCGTATTTAAAAACATATTTCTTATACAGCTTATTCAGTGAAAAAATACGCTCCAGAATAATTAATCCCACAACCGGAAAAATTAATAGTTCCAAAATGTTAAACTGGTAAAAGAAAAAAGCAAAAAGTACCATAAGCCTAAAACACTCCAGGTAATATATCCACCGGCGCTGCTCCAGCAATGCACCGATATTGATAAGCGTTAAAAGAATAAAACTTAAAATAGCGGCTTTGTTTACGGTTGTAAGAAAAGCATAATACATGGTAGTAAAAGTTAATAAGCCAACCACGAGAATCAGCTGTACGTTTAAATAGATTTTAAACTGAGGCTTACCGGTAGGTTGTTTTTTATCCTGAAAGTAACGCTTTTCCAGTACCGGTCTGATATTTTGGTCCATCAGGGCCGGGCTGCCAAAAACCGCTTTCCATTTGTCCTTAAAGCCATTTGCCCGGCGATAAGCCTCTCCTATTTCTAAATAATAGTGAAAATGTTGCCACAAAAAGCTATAGCTTTTAATAGGATGTGTTAATCCATATTTTGGAGCTTCCTCTTCAGCCTGAAAAGTCCCGAAAAGTTTATCCCAAAACACAAAAACATCGCCATAATTTTTATCGAGGTATTTCTCGTCAGAAGCATGATGCACGCCATGTAAGGAAGGGGTAATTAATACATTTTCTAACCAGCCAATCTTACCTATGAGCTGGGTATGCGTAAAAAAAGAATACGCCCCGTGAGCCAGCAATATGGTAATAATCATATTGGGATGAAAACCGATTAATGGTAATACGCACCAAAAAACATTTCGGAAAACAGCCTGAATGGTGGTAATCCGTGCCGCTGCCGAAAGATTAAATTCTTCGCTTTGATGATGTACAATGTGTGCTGCCCATAAAAAATTAATTTCGTGCCCCAACCTGTGGTACCAGTACCAAACCAAATCGGTAGAGAGCAGTAATAAAACCCATACATACCAGGCCGTAGAAATATTAAAAATGGCATAATTAGCATATACCCACTGATAAACCTGATAAAAACTGGCAGCAATAAATAAATTCAACAAACGTTCGGCAATACCCACACTAAAATTTGCTACGGTACTTTCATATTTAAAAATCTTTGCCTTTTTTTGGTGTCGGGCAATTTTAAATTCAATAAAAACGAAAATAAAAAACGCAGGAATAGCAAATGCGAGATAGTTTACCGTCATAACAGTTTGAATATTTTTTAAGGTTAACGCTGCAAACTTAATCATATTCTACTAAATACATAGATTTAATAGATTTATTTTATTACATACTGATTACCACTATATCTATTTATAGTTTGCGTTTTTAAATTATTTACAGAACTTCGATCCCATAAATACATACCATGACTACACAGAAAAAAGTTGAGAATAACAATGTATTATCTATTGATATTGGCGGCACAAGTATTAAATCGGTGCTTTTAGATGAAAATGGCAACATGCTTAATGAATATGTAAAAAGCAAAACGCCACCCGAGGCTACGCCTAAGGATATTGTTAACGGCATAGCAGAACTGGTTAAACCTTTTCCAAAAACATACAACCGCATTTCGATTGGTTTTCCGGGTTATATAAAAAATGGCATAGTAAAAACAGCCCCTAACCTGGCCAAAAACAAATGGGAAGATGTTGATCTGGCTCAACGCGTAGCCAACATACTGGGGCATCCGGTGCGTTTGGTTAACGATGCTGATCAGCAAGGTTTAGGCGTAGTAGCCGGTAAAGGCTTTGAAATTGTTTTCACTGTAGGTACAGGATTCGGTACAGCTTTGTTATTTGATGGCGAGTTGTTGCCCCACTTAGAGCTGGCGCACTTTCCTATTAATAAAGAAGAAGATTACGACGATTACATCGGCAATAAAGCCTTCGAAAAAATTGGTGCCGAACGCTGGAATAAAAGGCTTAAAAAAGTAATTGAAACCTATAAGACAGTATTTAATTACGATACATTATACATCGGCGGCGGTAATTCGAAACAAATCGATTTTAAACTCGAAAGCAACATTAAAATTGTAACCAATCGCGACGGCATTAAAGGCGGTGCAAAACTCTGGAAACTGGCCGATAAGTACAATATTTTTACAGTTGAGCCTAAAAAATAATGTGGCATAATTATTAAATCTTTATTACAATCTTTTAACAACAAAATCTGCAATATTAATTTGTAAACCCTATTTTTGGGTGCATTCAAAAAAATAAAAAATGGCAAATAACGATTCGAAAAAATATAAATTGGGAATGATTGGTTTAGGCACCATGGGCCGCAACCTTTTATTAAACATGGCTGATAAAGGCTTCTCGGTAACCGGTTATGATAAAGACACCAAAATGATTGCCAAGCTTGAAGAAGAAGGTAAAGCACATCAATTAGAGGGCTTTAACGATATTGAAAGCTTTATTTCGAGCTTACAAACTCCGCGTACCCTGATTTTATTGGTACCTGCAGGCCCGATTGTAGACAGCGTTATTGCCGAATTGAAACCACTTTTAAGCAAAGGCGATATCATAATCGATAGCGGAAACTCGCATTTTACCGATACCAACCGCCGTGTAGATGAACTGGAAAAAGATGGTTTACATTTCTTTGGCATGGGTATTTCTGGTGGCGAAGAAGGTGCACGTTTCGGTCCGAGTATGATGCCAGGTGGCGATAAACAGGCTTACAACGTAGTTAAAGATGTTTTTGATGCCGTAGCCGCTAAAGTGGGTACCGATCCATGCGTAACCTACATAGGTCCGGGTGCTTCAGGTCACTTTGTTAAAATGGTACACAATGGTATCGAGTATGCCATTATGCAACTTATTGCCGAAGTATATGGCATTCTTAAAAATGGTTTAGGCTACTCGAATGAAGAAATTTACAAAGTTTTCAAAAAATGGAATGAAGGCAGATTGCAGTCATTCTTATTAGAAATCACAGCTGAAATCTTCCTGTTTAAAGATACCGAAACACAAAACGATCTTTTAGATCAGATTAAAGACGAAGCACGTTCAAAAGGAACAGGAAAATGGACCTCCGAAGTTTCTATGGAACTTCAGTTACCGGTACCAACCATTAACGAAGCTGTTTCGAACCGCGATTTATCTAAATTTAAAAAATTAAGGGTATCGCTCGAAGAAGCATTTGGTAAAAAAGATACTAAAATTGAGGTTTCTGTTGATGAATTAGAAGATGCTTTCTATTTCGCCATGATTAGCGCTTATGCTCAAGGCATGCACTTATTGGTACAGGCTTCAAAAGAATACCAGTACGATTTGCAGTTACAGGAAATTGCCAAAATCTGGCGCGGTGGCTGTATCATCAGGGCAACTTTCTTAGCTGATATTTATAAAGCTTACGATAACAATAATGCTTTAGAACACCTTTTTGGTGATGCAGGCATTCAGCAAATCATTAAAGCTACTTTGGCTGGAACACGCAAAACCATATCGGCTTGTATTAACTCAGGCTTAGGTATCCCGGCATTTGCTTCTACACTTACTTATTTCGATACCATTACCACAGGCCGTATGCCTTCTAATTTAATACAGGCACAAAGAGATTTCTTTGGTGCACACACTTTCGAACGTATTGATAAAGAAGGTGTTTTCCACGCTGACTGGAACAAATTATCATAACCGAGTACACTTACGAATAAAGACAAAAAATGAAAACCAAAACCGCATTAAACCCGACCATATTTGTAATATTTGGCGGAACAGGTGATTTGAACAAAAGGAAATTAGCACCTGCCCTATACAATTTATTTATGGAGGGTTACATGCCAGAAAAGTTTGCCATTATTGGTACTGGTAGAACCGAATTTACCGACGACAGCTACAAAGCTGCTTTAGAAGATGCTGTAAACCAATTTTCGCGTAGCGGAAAAGTAAAAAAGGAAAAATGGGATGCTTTTGGAAATACCATCCACTACTGCCCTACCGATTTTGCGCAGCCTAAAACCTTCGAAAACCTGAAAGATGCGGTAGAAAAATACCAGAAAGAATATGGACCAAACACACAGGTAATTTTTTATCTTGCTGTTGCGCCAAACTTCTTCCCGATTATTGCTGAGTGTTTACAAAAATATAAACTTACACAAGACGAAGATAACAGCCGTATCGTAATCGAGAAACCTTTCGGTCACGATCTAGAATCGGCAAAGGAGCTGAATACTTTATTGAGCACCATTTTTACCGAAAAGCAAATCTATCGTATCGACCATTACCTGGGTAAAGAAACCGTACAGAACATGATGGCTTTCCGTTTTGCCAATGCCTTGTTTGAGCCGCTTTGGAACAGGTCTTACATCGACCACGTACAGATTTCGGTAACCGAACAATTGGGCGTGGGCGATCGTGGAGGTTATTACGAAGGTTCTGGTGCTTTGAGAGATATGATCCAGAATCACTTGCTGCAATTGCTTTGTTTGGTTGGAATGGAAGCGCCAATTAATTTTGATGCTGATGAAATCAGAAACCGTAAAGTGGAGGTTTTAAGGGCTATGCGTCCTTTTTCTGCAGAAGATATCCGTTTTCATACCGTTCGTGGCCAATACAGTAAAGGTTGGGTTGAAGGTAAAGAAGTTCCGGGATACCGTCAGGAAAAAGGTGTTGATGCACATTCTAATACCGAAACTTTCGCTGCAGTTAAATTCCATATCGATAACTGGAGATGGCAGGGCATTCCTTTCTATTTAAGAACAGGAAAACGCTTAAACCAAACTTCATCGTTAATTACCATCCAGTTCAGAGATGTACCGCATCAGATTTTCTCATCAGGCGTAACCGAAAACTGGCAGCAAAACCGTTTGGTAATCAGTATTCAGCCAGAAATGAGTATCCGCATGCAAGTACAGGCTAAACGTCCTGGACTGGATATGGTGCTTAACCCGGTTGATATGGTTTTCGATTACAAAGGAACTTACGAAGGCGATACCCCTGAAGCTTACGAGACTTTATTGCTGGATGCCATGATGGGCGATCAAACCCTATTTATGCGCGGCGACCAGGTAGAGGCAGCATGGGAACTGGTAATGCCAATCCTGAACACCTGGGAGAGCAAAAAATCAATCAACTTCCCTAACTACCCTGCCGATAGCTGGGGACCTGAGGAAGCTGAGGCGTTAATTGCTAGAGATGGTTTCCACTGGTTTAACCTGCCATTAAAGAATAAGGATTAAAATTTATCCCGTCATTGCGAGGCACGAAGCAATCTTAATGCTATGGATTTTGAATAGCTAACGTTGTAGGATTGCTTCGTACCTCGCAATGACGATTAACACATAAAAATGAATTTATTGATATACAAAACCCTCGAAGAGTTAAACCAGGATTTAGCCGACTACGTAATCAAAATCGCAGAAATGTCGATCGAAGAAAACGACCGCTTTAACTTTGTTTTAACCGGAGGAAGCTCACCGAAAGCTTTGTACCATTTTTTGGCTACCGAGTGCCAGCACAGAATCGACTGGGAAAAGGTTTATTTCTTTTTTGGCGATGAGCGCAATGTACCAGCCACCGATGATAATTACAACGGATTAATGGCTAAAAAAACGATCTTAGATCCGCTGGGTATTAAAGAAGATCACATTTTTTATGTTGATACTACTTTGGCACCAGAAAAGGCAGCTATAGAATATAAAAAAGCAATTGACAAGCATTTTAACGGCGATGATATTGCTTTCGATCTGATATTGCTGGGTATGGGTGATGATGCACATACCGCTTCTATTTTCCCGCATACCACTTTGGTTAAAGATGAAGAAGTAAATGTAGCTTCGGTATTTGTAGAGAAATTAAATACCTACCGGATCAGTTTTACTGCGCCATTAATTAATAAAGCCGATAATGTAGCCTTTTTGGTTTTTGGAGAGAACAAAGCAGAGGCTTTAAAGCATGTAATTGGCGACGAGCAGAAAGATGTAAACACTTACCCTTCGCAGCTGATTAACCCTATTGAAGGTAAATTAACCTGGTTTACAGACGAGGCAGCTACCAAATTATTAGAAGATTAAATTACCATGTCTGACGAGCAACAATTATCAGACTTTTTAAACGGAAAAACGGAATATACCTTACGGTTATTCCGTTTTTTTATAGCTCAACTGAGCGAATTGGGGCCGATTAACCTACGGCATACCAAATCAATGATTGCCATTGAAAGCCAAAAGAGTTTTGCCTACATTACTCAACTGGGCAAAAATTTTATTCATGTAGTTATTCCATTTAATCAGCCCTTTGCAGATAATCTGTGCTTCACTAAAATAGCTCAGGTGCCTGGCACTAATCAATTTAACCATCATTTAAGAATCTATTTTGAAGCAGATGTAAATGAAGAAGTGAAAGGATTTTTGAAAATGGCGATGATAAGCTAAGTTCTTTTTAGTGCTGTCGGATGTTACCATCCGACAGTTTAACAAAAAATAAATTTCTACCCTTGGTTGGTACACACCAACCAATTAATTCATAAACCCTATAAAAAAAGTGTTTGGTGATTCACCAAACACTCCTAAGTGTCAGCTGGTAACATCTGACACCACGTTAATGAGAAAGCCTTAGTAAACCTTGGTTCGTGTCTGCACGAACTAAGAATTAACAACCCACTTAATCCAGCTTTTCTTCAATTAAAAGTTTAATAATACCATCGGCAAGGCCCACTTTAGGTACGTAAATTTGTTTAATTCCCGTCCATTTCATCAGGGTTAAATAAATTTCGCAGGCCGGAATAATTACGTCGGCGCGATCGGGATTTAAGCCCAGCGTGTTAATCCGCTCTTTTAATGAGTAGCTGGTTAACTTATTGTACATCGCATTAAGCTTTTGCAATGATAAAGGTGCATTTTCTTTCTCGTCAGACATTCGGAAAAGCTTATTGATGTTTCCACCCGTTCCAATACCAGCCAAATGCTTGTATGCTTTGGTATGTTCTTTTACCCAGTCTTTCATTTCATCCCAGGTTTCTTCTTTATCCTGGTTATCCAACATCCTGATGGTACCGATATTAAAAGACCTTGAAGCCTCTGGCACACCTTTTACAAAAACAGATAATTCGGTACTACCACCACCCACATCAATATACAGGTAAGTTTTATTCTCATCCAGCTCTTCTTCAATGTGGTTGGCATAGATAATATTGGCTTCGCGCTGCCCCTCAATAATTTCGAGCGTTACATCAGTTTGTGCTTTAATCAGCTTTACAATATCCTGCCCGTTGTTGGCTTCGCGCATAGCCGAAGTAGCGCAGGCCAGGTATTCAGAAACATGATAAACATCCATCAGATTTTTAAAAGCCGTCATGGTTTTTACCAGATCTGCCGATTTTTTCTCCGAAATATGCTGATCCAGAAAGGCATCATCGCCCAACCTTAACGGCACACGGATGAGTGTATTTTTCTTGTATTTGTATTTTCCGTCCTGTTTGCTGATATCGGCAATGAGTAACCTCACGGCGTTCGAACCAATATCTATAGCTGCGTATCTTAACATTATGATTGATGCTTGGTTTTTAAATAGTTGTAGATATCTACCTGCGCTCTTATTTTTTTACTTAATCTGTTTTTATGGTATTTATTGTTGTTCAGGGCATTAATCTGTCTCGATTTGGTATTATCCTGCAATTGCAGGTCAATAATATCCTGTATTTCCTGCTTAACATCGTGATCTAAAACAGGGAACCCCACCTCAACCCGGTGCTCAAAATTCCGGCTCATCAAATCGGCCGACGATAAATACATATCGTTTTTACCGTTGTTACCGAAAATGTAAACACGGGCGTGCTCTAAAAACTTATCTATAATGCTGATAGCCGTAATGTTTTCGCTAAATCCCTTAACACCAGGAATTAAGCAACAAATACCCCTAACAATCAACTGAATTTTAACGCCTGCATTACTGGCGTCGTAAAGCTTGGCAATAATACCTTCATCGGCCAAACTATTTACTTTCAATAAGATATAAGCCATTTTACCGGCTTTGGCGTTTCTAATTTCGCGGTTAATGAAATTCACCAGCTTCGACCGGCTTTCTAAAGGCGAAACAATCAAATGCTTAAAGCCACCTGTTACCGTTCTTTTGTTCAGCGCATCAAAAAGCTTCACCAAATCGTTGGTAATCTCTTTTCTGGCGGTAAAAATACTGTGGTCGCAATATAAGCCTGCTGTTTTTTCGTTAAAGTTACCAGTGGCCAGATTGGCGTAATACACGGGTTTATCTTTTTCAATGCGCTTTATTAAACAGATTTTAGAGTGTACTTTATAATCGGTAAGACCGTAATTTACTTTCACACCTTCTTCCATTAAACGGGTAGTCCAGAAAATATTGGCCTGCTCATCAAAACGGGCTTTTAACTCCAGCACAACTGAAACAGCTTTGCCATTTTTGGCGGCATTAATTAAAGCATTAATAACCTTTGAGTTTTCGGCCAAACGATAGAGCGTAATCTGTATTTCGGTTACTTTCGGATCGATAGCCGCTTCACGAAGAAACAAAATGATATAATCGTAAGACTGATATGGCAGGTTAACCAGATAATCTTTTTGCGCCACTTTAGCGAAAACACTTTGTGTACGGTGCAAATCGTGCACTTTTAGCGGCACATTAGGTGTATACTCCAATTCCTTTTTACCTACATTCGGAAAAGCAATAAAATCTCCGAATTTGTGGTAACGGTTACCCGGAATTAAACTCTCGGCTTCCAGTTTAAGTTTATTTACCAAAACAGTAAGCATATTTAAAGGCATAGCCGAATCGTATAATAAACGCATTGGCTTACCTTTTTTACGTTTCTCGAGACTGTTTTTAAGATCTTCGATAAACTTATCGCTCACATTATTATCAATATCCAGCTCGGCATCGCGGGTTAGCTGAATGGAGTAAGCTTCTAAACTATCGTAAGTAAAAATATAGAAGATATCATCCAGGCAGTAGCGGATAATATCCTCAGCCATGATGATAAATTTTAAATCGTTCGTTTCAGGCAGTACAAGGAAACGTGGTAAACTGGGTGGAATTTCGATCAGGGCATATTTTTCCCTCATCTTGGTGTCTTTTTTCGATAACTTTACGAAGAAATACAAAAACCTGTCCTTCATTTCCGGAAAAGGTTTATCCATATCCAGCATAATGGGCACCAGATTGGATAAGATTTTATCCCTGAAATGATTTTTAACAAACTCGCCGCGACTTACGTTGAGCTGGGTATCATTTAAAATGAAAATCCGGTTTTGTGCCAGTTCGTTAATTAAGGTAGCCTGAAAAAGCTGGTCGAATTTACGTTCCTGCTTAACAACTATATTTTTAATCTCGTTCAGGATTTTCTTCGGGTTAAATCCCAAAAGTGCCTTGGCTTTATCGTTCAGATTGGTTAAACGGCTCATGGTAGCCACACGAACGCGGTAAAACTCTTCTAAATTTGACGAAAAGATCGATAAAAACTTAATGCGTTCAATTAGTGGCACAGTTTCATCGGCTGCTTCCTGCAGCACGCGCTCATTAAAATAAAGCCAGCTAATTTCGCGGTTAAAAAACGGGATCTTCTTCTTACTCATTTAAAAAAATAAAAAATCCCTGCCAAAACAGGGATGTTCAAAACTGCATATTAATTTGTTAAATCGATGTTAATTAATTGACGTATTAACGTTAACAAATTTATTTTTTGACTGGTGTTTTAGCTGTTTTCTTAACTGGTGCGACCGCTTTTGTTGTTGTTTTCTTAACCGGATCAGCTTTTTCGGCTTTAGGTGCGCTTACCGTTTTTGCAGGCACTTTACTTGCCGGCACAGCCTTTTTAACCGCTGGTGCTGCCTTAGCAACCACCTCTTTAACTGCAGCTGCTGGTTTTGCCAGTACTTTTTCGGCCTTTTCTTCGGTAGCAATGGCAGCAACTTTTACACTCTGTACCACTGGTTTAGCTTTAGATACAGCCTTTTTCACTACCTTTTCAGCTGTTTTTTCTGATTTACTGAGTGTTTTAGCTACCGGTTTTTTAACTTCTTTAGCTTTCTCTTTCGAGGCATGTACCAAATCATCTATTTTTTGCCCAACCTCGGCCTTTACAATCGTAAATTTCTTGGTTAGCTTTTTCGCAACGCGTTTACTTGCTTTGCCCACCTCCACACTGATTTCTGATACATCATGGCCTAAACTTTTGATTACCTCCAAAAATTTGTCGGTTATAGATTGCTCCAGCTGTTTCTTAACTTCCTTTTTGGTGACTTTTTTTTGAGACTTCGGCTTAGTGGTTTTCATATTATTTTTCGTTTTTTTGTGAGGACAGAATAATTTCTACTAAATCTACTTATTTTTTTACTTTAAAGCTAAAACCATGCCTTCTTTTGATATAGTAAGTAAAGTTGATGCGCAAACACTCGACAATGCGGTTAACAATGCAAAAAAAGAAATCCTTAACCGATACGATTTTAACGGATCGAAAAGTACCATCGATCTGGATAAAAAAACCAATGTGATAACCATCGTCACTGAAGATGATATGCGTTTAAAAGCGATTGAGGGTTCGATTATTTCGCGCATGATGAAACAAAACCTCGATCCCAAAAGTCTTGATTTCGGCGACGAACAAGCGGCTTCGGGCAATATGATCAGAAAAGAAATCAGTATAAAAGAAGGTTTGGATAAAGAAGCCGCTAAAAAAGTAGTCGCTAAAATCAAAGCCAGCGGTTTAAAGGTACAGCCGGCAATTATGGACGATCAGGTAAGGGTTACGGCTAAAAAAATCGATGATTTGCAAGCTGTAATCAGTCTTTGCAGAGGCGAAGACTTTGGCCAGCCATTGCAGTATATTAATATGCGTAATTAAGGTTAACTGTTTAAACTGGTTAATTGGTTAACTGTTTTAGTAAATTCTTACGAATGAACTAATGACAACTGAACCAATGAACAATATACAGGTAAACAATTAACCGATTAACCAACACTTAAGATTAACTAATAAAAATGGAAATCAGCGAAAACGGATTCATATTTTCAGATAAAAAGGAGCTTTTAGATATTGAGGCCATCCATCATTATTTAAGTACAGAGTCGTATTGGGCTAAAAATATTCCTTTCGAAACGGTAAAACGTTCGATTGAAAATTCGCTTTGCTTTGGTATCTACAAAAACCAGGAACAAGTGGGTTTTGCCCGCTGGGTAACTGATAAGGCTACTTTTGCCTGGCTTTGCGATGTTTATGTTGAAGAAAACTACCGTGGCCAGGGATTATCTAAAAAGCTCATGTCATTTATGATCTTCCACCCTGATTTGCAGGGATTGCGTCGTTATCAGCTGGCAACCTTAGATGCGCATGGCTTATACGAGCAGTTTGGATTTGCAGCAATCGAAAATCCAGAAAGGCAAATGGGTATCGTCATCCCCAATATTTACAGCGAACCCAAATAGATTAAAAAAAACCTTTTCAAAATGCCCTTGTTTTCAATAGATACCAATATTGAAAAACAATGAAAAAGATCTTTCTAGTACCCGCCATTTTTGCTGTAGCGCTCAGTTTCCAGGCTTGCCAAACGGCCGATAAAAAATCGTCAACCACCAAGGACAGTGTTACTGGCGATACCAGCATGGTTAACGGAACGCACGTAACCGGCTCTGAAAGTACGGAATCTGGTGTAGACGAAGCTGGCGCAACTTTTCTAAGAAAGGCAGCTGTAGGCGGCATTATGGAAGTTGAAGCAGCTAAAATTGCCGAAACCAATGCGAAAAGTCAGCAGGTAAAAGATTTTGCAGCAAAAATGCTAACCGACCACACCAAAGCTAATGCTTCGTTAAAAGCTTTGGCAATAGATAAAAAAGTAATTACTCCTGATGGCTTACCCGCTGAAGATGAGATGCATTTGGCCGAGATGAAAAAAATGACCGGTGATGCATTTGATAAACACTATATGAATATGATGGTGACAGACCATGATAAAACGGTTGCCCTGTTTAAGCAGGGAATGGAAAGTACCGATGCAGCTTTAAAAACCTGGGCAACGGAGAATCTGGCGATTATCGAATCGCACACAGCAATGGCGAAAAAAATTGTTTCAAATATGAAGTAATCTATTGTCTTAAACTTCCTTTCAAAATATAAATCCTGAAGAAATTCTTCAGGATTTTTTTAATTAAGAATGTGCTGAAAACATTATTTTTTAGTAGATTTTCTCTAATAGAAAAATTAAAATTAACTTTCGGCGTTTAATTCAAAAATATAGAATGAATAAAAGTAGAATTTTCAGCGCGCTATTAGGTGCTGCGCTCGTAAGTGCCGTACCGACTCTGGTACATGCACAAAAGGCAAACTGGCAAAATCTTGATCTTAAAAGTGACAGTACATTCGGTATCAGTACCGAAAAAGCATATAAAGAACTTTTAAAAGGCAAAAAATCGGTTAAGGTAATTGTTGCCGTTAACGATGGCGGAGTTGAGGCTACACATGAAGACTTAAAACGTATCATGTGGGTAAACAAAAAGGAAATTGCAGGCAATGGCAAAGACGACGATAAAAACGGTTATGCCGACGATATTAACGGCTGGAACTTTATTGGTGGCCCTAAAGGATCAGTAAACTTTGAAACTTTAGAGTTAACCCGTTTGGTGCGTCGTGATATGGCCCGTTTTGCCAATACAACTGATGCCAACGTTGCAGAAAAAGATAAAAAAGACTGGGAAACGTTTAAAGCAG
The DNA here is from genome assembly GCF_000812965.1 of Pedobacter kyungheensis. Taxonomy (GTDB): domain Bacteria; phylum Bacteroidota; class Bacteroidia; order Sphingobacteriales; family Sphingobacteriaceae; genus Pedobacter; species Pedobacter kyungheensis. The sequence goes on along the minus strand of NZ_JSYN01000002.1, from coordinate 87,175 downwards.
AAAGAGCAGACCTCGAAAAACAACTGGGAGAAGCCAAAGCTAACCTGGCAGGAATAAGCGGATTTAAAAACGCACTTGATGCTGTGGTTAAAAAAATCGGTAAAGAAAATCCAACAGCAGAAGACTTTAAAAACTTTAAACCAAGTACGCCAATTGAAGGCCGTATACAGAGTGTATTGGTTAAACAACTGGAAGAAGGCAGCTTTAAAGATTTTTACGAAGATCAGATTAAAGAAGGTTTTGATTATTACACCCGTCAGGCAGAATATAACCTGAACCTTGATTATAACCCACGAGATATTGTTGGCGATAATCCGGATGATGTAAACGAGAAATTTTACGGCAATAATGATGTAGCTGGTCCGGATGCCATGCACGGATCGCACGTTGCAGGTATTATTGCTGCCGACAGAACCAATAAAATTGGTATTTGGGGCGTTGCAGATAATGTTGCCATTATGGGCGTGCGTTGTACACCAAATGGCGATGAGCGCGATAAAGACGTGGCAAACGGCATCCGTTATGCGGTTGATAATGGTGCCAAGGTAATTAACATGAGCTTTGGTAAAGCCTACAGCTGGAATAAGGCCATTGTTAACGAAGCCATGAAATATGCAGCTTCAAAAGATGTATTAATTGTACAGGCTGCTGGTAACGAAAACAAGGATATCGATGTAGAAAACAACTACCCTAACCACAAAGATCTGGATGAAAAAACCATCGCATCGTGGATTACAGTAGGTGCTTCAGGCCCAACTGATGACGAGACGTTAAAAGCAAGTTTCTCTAACTTTGGTAAAACCCAGGTTGATGTATTTGCACCAGGTGTGCACATCTACTCTACTGTACCGGGATCTAAATACAAAAACTTAGATGGTACCAGTATGGCTTCGCCTGTGGTTGCAGGTTTAGCAGGTTTGATCCGTTCTTACTATCCAAAGCTAACTGCTGCGCAGGTAAAAGAAATCATTGTTAAATCGGTTACCAAAGTAAACCACAATGTAACTTATGCTAAAGGCGAAGAGCCTGGTGCCGAGAAGGTTTCAGTTCCATTCTCTGATCTTTGCATCAGCGGTGGTATTGTTAACGCATATAATGCATTAAAATTAGCGGCTACTTATTCAGGTAAAGCTAATGCGAAATAATATTAGCGTTTGTCATCCTGAGCCTGTCGAAGGACCTTCCAAAACCTTAGATGACGACAACTCATTTTAAACAAAAAAAGCGGATCGTTTGATCCGCTTTTTTTGTTTGAACTATTTTAATGTATCCATATCAATTACAAACCTGTACTTCACATCACTGTTCAATACCCGTTCGTAAGCTTCGTTTACGTAGTTAATGTTAATTACCTCTACCTCTGAAACGATATCATGCGCAGCACAGAAATCGAGCATTTCCTGTGTTTCTTCAATGCCACCAATGCTCGAAGCCGTTAAAGCCCTGTTGCCATGCATTAAGGCCGAACCCGGAAATTTAATTGGCTCAGCTGGTAAACCAACGCAAATGTGCACGCCATTAACCTTTAGCAGTTTAAAGTACATCTCGTAATTGTGTGGTGCCGAAACCGAATCAATGATAAAATCGAAATGTTTGGTGTATTGAGCCAATTGCTCAGCATCTTTGGTTACCACGAAATTATGGGCGCCTAGTTTCCTTGCATCAGCTTCTTTTGAAGGCGAAGTACTTAAAACCGTAACTTCGGCACCAAAAGCAACGGCAAATTTAACCGCCATGTGCCCTAAACCACCCAGCCCTAAAATAGCTACTTTATGCCCTTTGGTAATGCCCCATCTTTTAATTGGCGAATAAGTTGTAATTCCGGCACAAAGTAAAGGTGCTACCCCCGCCAGTGGAAGTTTATCTGATACATGCACCACAAATTCTTCGGTACAAACAATTTTGTTTGAGTAGCCTCCATAAGTTGGTGTGGTTTTATCGCGTTCTACACTGTTGTAAGTCCATACGGTTTCGCCTTTTTCGCAAAACTGCTGCTGACCACCCTTGCAGGTAGGACATTCTTTACAGCTATCAACCATACAGCCAATACCAGCCAAATCGCCTACTTTAAATTTAGAAACCTCTGCACCTACTTCGGTTATGCGGCCAACAATTTCGTGCCCCGGAACCATTGGGTAACGTGCAGGCCCCCACTCGCTCCGCACCTGGTGAATATCGGAATGGCAAATTCCGCTGAATAAAATTTCGATTAATACATCCTTTGGTCCAACGTTTCTTCTTTCGAAATTCCATGGAGCCAGTTTATCAGTTTGGCTGTGAACAGCGTATCCTTTTGCAGCTATCATATGTTTTATTTTTTTCAAAGCTAGATGATTAAGCTTTAGCATTCGTCATGCCGGCTTCATTTCAGGATATGCCATAATGTTGCATTTCTATTTCAGCAATGCCCAAAAACAGCTTTCCATCCCCTAATCACCTATAAATTAAGCTATAGCAAAATAATTTTCAAAATATTCATTCAATTTATATTTTTATAACATGGACAACGTAAAACCACTACCCGATTTATCTGCAGAAGAACAACGTGTTTTAGGCGCATTAATTGAAAAAAGCCGGACTACCCCCGATTATTATCCTATGACGCTGAACAGTTTAACAGCGGCCTGTAATCAAAAAAGCTCCAGAAATCCGGTAGTTAATTACGATGAAGAAACAGTTACCTTAACCCTGAACCAGCTTAAAATTAAGGGTTTAATTTCGACAGCAACAGGTGGCTCCAGTCGTGCAACTAAATATAAACACAACCTGGCCATCGTTTACCCATTGGTACCTTCCGAACTGGCCATTATTTGCCTTTTGTTGTTACGTGGCCCTTTAACACCGGGTGAAATAAACAGTAATTCGGGCAGGTTGTATGAATTTGAGAGCATAGAAGAAGTTTTAACACAGCTGCAAAAACTATCTGAAGAAGAACCGGCTTTTGTGAAACAACTGCCCAAAAGAACAGGACAAAAAGAAGCCCGTTTTGTTCATCTGCTTGGAGAACAGGCAGAAATTGCCACAGAACCGGAAACCGAAACAACAGCTGTGGCGCAATTTGATTCGACTAAGTTGGAAAACCGCATTGAGAAACTGGAAAAAGAAGTTGAAGAACTGAAAGAACTGGTTAATTTGTTGATGGATAAATAGAGAGGTTCATTGGTTTATTGGTCAATGGTTCATTAGTTCCCGTCATCTCGAGCGGCCCCGATAGCTATCGGGGGCAACGTAGTCGAGAACCCGAAGGCTCAGCGAAGCTAAATCTAACTTGAAGAGATTTCTCCGTTTCGCCACCGTGAAAACCCGGCTGGCTCCAGTCGAAATGACGATCCTATATTTGAGCTGTCGTTGATAGCGAAGCAAAGCCAAGAACCCGAAGGTTCAGCGCAGCTAAATCTACCTGGAATATCATAAAATCCTCCGTGTTTTTCCATGGCTCCGTGGCAGAATACTAGTAACAAAAATGCCCGGCGATTAACCAGGCATTTTACTTTATAATCGAAAAGCCATTAAGCTTTGTACTTTTTAAATATGGTACTGGCGGTATGGCCTCCGAAACCAAATGTGTTATTTAACACATAATTGATTTCCTTTTTAATTGGCTCGCCCAATACAATATTTAAGCCTTTAGGAATGTTTTCATCCAGGTTTTTCGTATTGATGGTTGGCGGAATAATGCCATCTCTAATGGCCAGAATACTAATTACACTCTCAATCGCACCAGCAGCACCCAATAAGTGACCAGTCATCGATTTAGTTGCACCAATAACTACAGGTAAATCCTTAAAAACACGGTTTATCGCCTGTAATTCACTCAAATCGCCCAAACCGGTTGAAGTAGCATGCGCGTTAATGTAATCAATCTGATCAGGAGTAATACCAGCATCTTTTAAAGCGCTGGTCATACCCAGGCCGGCACCAACCCCATCAGGAGGCGTTCCTGTTAAATGGTAAGCATCTCCGGCCATACCACCACCTACAATTTCAGCATAAATATGTGCACCGCGACTAACGGCATGCTCCAATTCTTCTAAAATCAGTGCTCCGGCACCTTCTCCCATCACAAATCCATCACGATCTACATCGAAAGGTCGTGAAGCACCTTGCGGATCATCATTATTTTTTGATAAGGCCTGGGCAGCATTAAATCCACCAACCGATGATTTGGTAATGGCTGCTTCGGAACCACCGGCGATCATAATAGCTGCCTTACCCAAACGAATGGTATCAAAAGCATTAATAATAGCCGTATTAGAAGACGCACAAGCCGAAACGGTACAATAATTCGGACCGCGTAAACGATGCCTGATCGAAATTACCCCTGCGGCAATATCAACAATCATTTTAGGAATAAAAAACGGGCTAAACCTTGGTGTACCATCGCCGGCGTGAAATTCTTCCAGTTGCGCTTCAAAAGTACCGATACCACCATTTCCTGTTGCCCAGATTACCCCAACTTCAGCCAGCTGGTCATCGGTCATGGTGCTAAAATCCAATCCCGAATCGGTTATGGCTTGATCGCTTGATGCAATGGCATACTGCGTAAAAACGTCGTATTTTTTAATTTCCTTTTTATCCAGAAAGGTTTCTGCATTAAAGTCTTTTACTTCGCTGGCAAACTGCGTTTTAAACTTCGAAGCATCGAATTTTGTAATCGGACCAACACCACTTTTTCCAGCTAAAATCTCTTGCCAAAAGCTTTCTACCGTATTTCCAAGCGGGGTTATTGCACCCAAACCTGTTACTACTACTCTTTTCATGTTAATTATTTTTAGTCAATGCCTTTAAATCGGCTTATGCACCATTAAGGGCAAGCGCAAATCTGTGATTTACACTTATAGCGGCAAAAGTACTATTCCTGCAGCTAAAATTGATATGATAAATGTAAAGCCCTAATTCTTTTAGTTATCCATTAAACAGACTCAATCCAGGCTTTTCTATTGGCATTCATCACATTTAAGGCATCGGCCGGCGATTGTCTAAACAATTCATATATTTTCGCGGTATCGCCTACCCTGATCTCATATTCATCATTGGCCAAAGCAGCTAACAGTTCGTCGGCTACAACACCTGGTTTTATACCGTTATGGCCACCAATTTCTTTTGAAAATTCGGTATCAACCAGTGGTGGCATCAATTCAAACACCTTAACCGGCGATCCTTCCAAACTTAATCTTAACGAAGTAGAGTACGAATGCAGGGCTGCTTTACTGGCCGCATAAGTTGGCAAAGTAACGCCTGGCACATAAGCTACAATAGAAGAAACATTTACAATAGCTGCCGATTCTTGTTTGGTAAGTACAGGCAATAATTTCTGGTTAACCCTGATGATCGATAAATAATTGGTCAGCATTTCATCGGCTGCATTGGCATAAGCATCTTCATTATCATCGGCCAGATTGTATAGAATGGCCCTGCCAGCATTATTAATTACGATGTTTAACTGCGGAAAATCGGCTTTAATACGTGCAACCAAAGCATCTACATCTTCAGCCTTGCTTACATCCGATAATATGGTGGTAACATTGTTTAACGATGCAGCAACTGCATCTAAACGCTCGGGGTTTCTTCCGGTAACAATTACATGGTTATTTAAGGCGGTTAATTGTTTTGCAATTTCTAAACCGATTCCGGCAGTACCGCCGATTAATAAAACAGTATTTTGTGAAGTTTTCATTTTATATTTTTTTTAAGATTTTAAGATTAAACCAATGCTCATCACATGAGCGTAACGCTATTATTTTATCAATTAACTGGCTTCAATCAAATTAGTCTTCCATTTTCCTATTAATATACCAATCGGTATATTTCTGATCAAAAAAAATGACTCACTAAGATTTAATAATTGCATTAAACGAGTCAGTTCCCTCTCATTTGCAAAAACTATTATCAATCCCTTTCAATTGACACGACAAATATATACCGATTGGTATATTTATTTGTCAGCGAAAAATCTTTTTTGCAGAAGGTTACATCTATAAATCAGAAATGCATAATAAGCTTAAAACCAGATTTCCATTTTAACGTTTGAATTTTGTAACTTTGATTTCATGAGCAAACCAGAAAGTATTGAAGATTTTTATAAAAATAAATTTAGTTTCCTACCCGAAAACTTGCAGAACGGCGTAGGGCATTTTAATGTTTTTAAGCTGGAAGACTGCCTGAAAGAAGACGCCAGGCCGATGAGCTATAACCGCCGCGATTATTACAAAGTCTCACTCATCCGCGGTCACAACGTATATCACTACGCCGATAAAAGTGTAGAGATAAACGGCACGGCCCTGATATTTTTCAATCCGCTTGTTCCCTATACCTGGGAGCTGGCCAGCGGCCAGAAAAGTGATGTTACAGGCTTCTTCTGCATTTTTACTGAATCTTTTTTTAAGGAAAAAATCCGCGGGAACATTGGCGATTTACCTATGTTTATCCCCGGAGGCAAACCCGCTTACATTTTAAACGAAGCACAGGAAGCGCATGTAGAAGGTATTTTTGCAAAAATGCTTGAAGAGATCAATACGGATTATGTGTATAAATACGATCTGTTGAGGAACTATATTACCGAGATCACGCATTTTGCTTTAAAAACACAGCCTTCCGAAGCTTTGTTCAGGCATGTAGACGCGAACAGCCGGATTACCTCAGTATTTACGGAGTTGCTCGAACGCCAGTTCCCAATCGAAAATACGACGCAAAGGTTCACCATGCGTTCAGCAAAAGATTATGCTTCGCAACTTTCGGTACATGTTAATCATCTGAACCGTGCCATTAAAGAAACTACCGGCAAAACCACTACCCATTACATTACCGAACGCTTACTGAGCGAGGCCAAAGCTTTATTAAAGCATACTGACTGGAACATTTCTGAGATTGGCTACTGCCTGGGCTTTGAAGAACCTACCCATTTCAATAACTTTTTCAAAAAATTAACCAACCACACCCCTACTTCTTACCGAATTGTTTGAATTTCGTAATCATCGGTTTGAATCATGTAATAAGTAGAGCACCTCTTGTCTGTAACTTTGTCTAAACAAAAAAAGATAAAATTATGGACAAGAAAAAAGTTTGGTTTATTACCGGAGCTTCTAAAGGCTTAGGATTAAGTTTGGTTCATCAATTGTTAAAAGCTGGCCAGTATGTTGCCGCCACCTCGAGAAATATTGACGAACTTAAGCGGGCAGTAGCTACCGATTCGAAAAAATTTCTTCCTCTTGCGGTTAATCTCTCAGACGAACAAAGCGTAGAAAAAGCGATCAAAGAAACCATCACCCAATTCGAACGCATTGATGTGATTATCAACAATGCAGGTTATGGTATTGGTGGCAGTATAGAAGAACTCAGCGATGCAGAAACACGCAACAGTTTTGATGTAAATGTTTTCGGCACCTTAAATGTAATCAGGAAAGTTTCGCCTTATTTAAGGGCACAACGCTCCGGACATATCATCAATATTTCTTCAATTGCCGGCATTACCGGTGCATCGGGCTGGGCGATTTATGCTGCTGCGAAAGCTGCAGTAATTTCTCTCTCAGAAATATTAGCTGAAGACCTGAAAGATTTTGGCATAAAAGTTACTGTAGTTGCTCCGGGAGCATTTAGAACAAGTTTCTTAACCGCCGATTCGCTTAACCTGGCAGCTAACCCTATTGCCGATTATGAAGGGGTAAGGGAAATTCATGCCCGTTATTTAAAAATGGATGGCCAGCAAATTGGCGACCCCGAAAAAGCAGCTGCAGCCATGATTTCGCTGGCCAGTATGCCTAACCCACCATTACATTTACTATTGGGCAAAGATGCATTTGACCGTGCTACGACCAAACTTGAAGCACTAAGCAAAGAAATTAATGACTGGAAACCAATTTCGATCTCAACCGATTTCGACCAGTAAACCACATTTAAATTTTAGAAAAAGATGATGAACAACCAAAAAGTATGGTTTGTAACAGGCGCATCAAAAGGTCTGGGACTAACCTTAGCAAAAAAATTATTAGGCAGCGGATACCAGGTTGCAGCAACCTCCCGCAATTTAGGCGATTTAGCCAATGCCGTAGGTGAACACGAAAACTTTTTACCCTTAGCCGTAGATTTAATAAACGAAAGCAGTGTAGAAGCGGCCATTAGCCAAACCATTACCAAATTTGGCCGTGTAGATGTGGTGGTTAACAATGCAGGCTACGGGATGCTGGGCGCACTGGAAGAGTTAAGCGATAAAGAATCGCGCGAAAATTTTGACATCAACGTTTTCGGTTCGCTGAATGTGATTAGAAAAGTATTGCCACAAATGCGTAAACAACAATCAGGACATATCTTTAATATTTCATCGATTGGTGGTTTCTCCGGAAACTTCCCAGGCTTTGGAATTTATTGCGCTACGAAGTTTGCAGTAGCCGGTTTTACCGAATCGCTTGCTGCTGAAGTAAAATCGCATGGCATTAAAGCAACAGTAGTAGAGCCGGGTTATTTCAGGACAGCATTCCTAAATGCAGGCTCACTTGCTGTACCAGCCTCGCCGATTGATGCTTATAAAGAAGTACGTGATTCGCAGGCTATGCACCAGAACGACATCAACAACCAACAGCCCGGCGACCCGGCTAAAGCTGCTGAAGTGATGATTGAAGCTTCAAAAAGCGAAACCCCGCCATTACATTTATTCCTCGGACCGGATGCCTATCAGGTTGCAGAAGCTAAAATAGCTGATGTACAACGAGACATGGCCAACTGGAAATTTCTAGCTACAGCTACGAATTTTGAAGAGGTGAATGCTTAATATTTACAAGTGTCGTTATTGCGGAAAGGCTTTTACAGCCGACGCAATGACGATTTTTTTAATAACTGTTTCATTTGCCCCGCTCACCTATCTTTTTTAATCAGCGCTTTGCACAGGCTAACAAAACTATTCCAATCATATAGTTATCAAACAAATTTCCAGCTACCGGGTTGATATAGCATTGGATAATTGATGTATGCTAAGCATATTTGCAATTAAACACCCGTAAATTATGTGGAAATTTTACGCCATACTATCAGCCCTATTCGCGGCAGCAACAGCTATACTGGCCAAAATTGGTCTTAAAGGAGTAAATGGAAATGTTGCAACGGCAATCAGAACAATCGTAATTCTATTCATTGCCTGGGGAATTGTTCTGGCTACCGGCGAAATTACCCAACTCAAAACCCTGAGCAAAAACAACCTTATATTCTTAGGATTATCCGGACTGGCCACCGGTCTATCGTGGATTTTCTATTTCAAAGCACTCGAAACCGGAGATGTTTCTAAAGTAGCGCCCATTGACAAACTTAGCGTAGCTATTGCCATGGGGCTTGCATTTTTGATATTAAAAGAACCCATTGATGCTAAAACACTTATTGGCGGCGGACTTATCGTTGCAGGAAGCATTGTGATTTTGCTTTAGATGTAATGTCTACAAAAAAACCGCTGGCTAAATACATAGCCAACGGTTCAACATTTATATAGGGATGAGTAATTACTTTTTCGGTTTTGCGCTCATGTAGAAAGTAAGCTTTCCGCCATTGGTAATATCTGCGTGCTTAATTTTATGGTCGGTAATTTCTTTACCATTCAATAAAACCTTTTCTACATAAACATTTTTATCACTTTGTTTAATCGCTTCAACGGTGAAGGTCTTGCCATTTTCTAAATTGATAACCGCGTGGTTAACCAACGGACTACCTAACGAATAAACATCAGAACCTGGTGCTACCGGATAAAACCCTAGTGAAGAGAACATATACCAGGCGCTCATTTGTCCGCAATCGTCATTTCCACCAAGGCCATCGGCAGTTGGTTTGTATTGCATGTTTAAAATGTGGCGAACTTGTGCTTGTGTTTTCCAGGGCTGATCGGCCCAGTTGTACAAATAAACAATGTGGTGAGCAGGTTCATTCCCATGCACATAACCACCAATAATACCTTCGCGGGTAATATCTTCGGTATGCGCAAAAAACTCATCTGGCAAGTGCATGGTAAATAAGGTATCCAAACGTGTTGCAAATTTCTTTTTACCGCCCATCATTTCAATCAGTGTAGCCGGATCTTGCGGCACGAAGAAACTGTAGTTCCAGCTGTTTCCTTCAATGAAGCCCTGTCCTTCGGTATCTTTCGGATCGAATTGTTTTTTAAAGGTACCATCGGCCAGTTTAGGGCGCATAAAACCTGTTGCACTGTCGTAATTGTTTTTCCAGTTGTTAGAACGCTTGATAAATTCATCATAAACATCCATCCGGTTTAACTTTTTAGCTAATTGAGCTATAGACCAGTCATCGTAAGAATACTCCAGGTTGTTGGAAACAGAAATACCCGATTTTTCGGCAGGAATATAGCCTTTATCCATATAATAACCGATGCCTTCGTAATCGCGGTGTTTAGCTGTAGCTACGCAAGCATCCAGTGCTTTATTGGCATCGCCGGTATAAGTACCTTTAATAATGGCATCAGAAATAACCGAAACGCTATGGTAACCGCTCATACACCAGTTATCGTTGGCATAGTGCGACCAGATTGGTAACATGTGCAAACTGCTCTGATCATAATGTGCCAGCATCGATTTTACCATATCGTTACTACGGCCAGGCTGGGTAATGTTAAAAAACGGATGCAAAGCGCGGTAGGTATCCCAAAGTGAGAAAGTCGTGTAATTGGTAAAACCATCAGCTTTGTGTACGCCCTGATCTAAACCTTTATATTCGCCGTTAACATCAGTATAAGTAGTTGGATTGATATAAGCATGGTATAAAGCAGTGTAGAAATTGAATTTATTATCATTCGAAGTCGTTACCTGCACTTTGTTCAACTCCTTATTCCAGCTGGCCTGGGCTTGTGCTTTTACTTTTTCGAAATCCCAGCCCGAAATCTCAGCACGCATGTTTTGCAAAGCATTTTCCTGACTAACGGGCGATAGCGCAAATTTAATTTTAACCTTTTCTCCTTCCTGGGTATCGAAATCGAAGAACATTTTTAACTTCTTACCGGCAATTTCAGGGAAGTTTTGCTCCTGGTTAAATTTACCCCAAAATCCGCGGTAAGCTTGTTTGGCATCGTAACTTTTGCGTCCGTAGCTTTTAAACGGCTTAGAAAAACTCATGGCAAAATAAACCGTTCTGGTTCTGGCCCAGCCGTTGGTCTGGCGGTAACCGGTAATCAACGTATCGTTTACCACACGAACGTAAGTCCAAACGGTTTTTTCTTCATAATTATAAATTCCGGCCATCAAATCTAATATAATGTGCGATTGATCTGATTTAGGGAAAGTGTACTGATGCATCCCTACGCGCGTGGTAGAAGTCAATTCGGCCAGGATATTATCATCATCGAGTTTAACCTTATAATAACCTGCTTCGGCCACTTCATTTGCGTGTGAGAAAGCCGAGCGGTAGCCGCTTTTCGGATTTGAGGCTGTACCTGGATTCAATTGCAGCTTGCCTTGTGTCGGCATGATTAAAAAATCGCCCAAGTCAGAGTGTCCAGTACCGCTAAAATGCGTATGACTAAAACCTGTAATGGTTTTGTCTTCATATTTATAACCTGCGCAGTATTTGTACACATCGCCATTATACTTACCATTTACTTCATACGATAAGGTATCGGTTTCAGGACTTAATTGCACCGCACCAAAAGGAACCGTTGCACCCGGATAGGTATGCCCCATTTTTGAAGTGCCAATAATGGGCTTAACATACTGCACCAGGTTCTGCTGTGCCGAGGCAACCATGCCCGACAACAAAAGACAGGGCAGCATAATTTTTTTAATCATATCTTTTTTGAGATTAGCTTGTTTTCTTTAAAATTCTAAGGTAGAAATTTATCTGCAAATATCGACAAATAACATAACTAAAACGTTTAAGTAAAGCAAAAAATACATTTTTTGTTTACTGGCGTCATCCTAACAATCAAAGAATTTAGCAATTGAACATTTCCGGCTTTTTGGTTAACTGGTTAATTGTTTAAATCGGTTAACTGGTGTGATCCCAACAATCAAGCAATTTAACATTCACTAATTATTGGTTAACCGGTTAATTGTTTAAATTGGTTAACTGGGGTGATCCTAACAATTAAGCAATAGAACAATGCAAACCTTACAGGTTTGTCGCTTTTTACAAGTAACTGACTTCCTTTAATCAATTTCAGCTAAATAAACCTTATTTTTGCATCCTATATTTTTGAAATGAGTAAACACGGTAGAATTCTGGTAGCCATGAGTGGCGGGGTTGATAGTTCGGTAGCGGCTGTAATGTTGCATGAGCAAGGTTACGAGGTGATTGGATTAACCATGAAGACCTGGGACTATGCCAGCTCCGGCGGTAGCAGCAAAGAAACCGGCTGTTGCTCTTTAGATAGCATTAATGATGCCCGTACGCTTGCTGTAAATTATGGTTTTCCGCATTATATACTGGATATCAGAGATGAATTTGGCGATTATGTAATCGATAATTTTGTAGATGAATACCTGGCCGGAAGAACCCCTAACCCTTGCGTACTGTGCAACACCCACATTAAATGGGAAGCATTATTAAAGCGGGCCAATAAACTCGACTGCGAATTTATTGCAACCGGGCATTATGCCAATATCCGCCAGCAAGATAGCGGCCGTTATGTAATTTCGAAAGGAAAAGACGAAAATAAAGACCAATCATACGTGCTATGGGGTGTTTCGCAAGAAAACCTATCGCGTACTAAATTCCCTTTGGGCAGCTTCGCAAAGGCTGAAATCAGACAAATGGCTTTAGATATGGGGCAGGAAGAACTGGCTAAAAAATCGGAGAGCTACGAAATTTGTTTCGTTCCGGATAACGATTACAGGGCTTTCTTAAAACATAAAGTAGAAGATTTAGAAGATCGCGTAGCGGGTGGTAATTTCATTCTGAGCAATGGCATGGTGGTAGGCCAACACAAAGGCTATCCTTTTTATACCATTGGCCAACGTAAAGGTCTTGGCGTTGCTTTTGGCGAACCCATGTTTGTTACCCAAATCCTGCCCGAAAGCAATACGGTAGTTTTGGGCAAAGCGGAAGAACTGGAGCGTCGCGAAGCGATGGTTCGAAATATTAACCTGATTAAATATGCGAGTATTGAAGAGCCGATGAGCGATATCATTACCAAAATACGCTATAAAGATGCAGGTATGCTAAGTACAATTGTACAGGAGAAAGATAAAATGCGTGTAGTGTTCGACCACAATGTATCAGCCATTGCACCAGGCCAATCGGCAGTGTTCTACGAAGGAAATGACTTATTGGGTGGCGGATTTTTAGTTTAAATTCGGCTTCATTAATTATAAAAAAAACGAGTTACCATAATGGCAACTCGTTTTTTTTTATTGTAGACTGTTCATCAAAAAAATAATCGAAGTTATTGGGATTATTTCTGATCATTTATCTCAGCTATATACTTATCTACTGCATTAACAAGCAGCTCATAAAATGGATTTACTTTAAGAATCAGCATAGCACCGTAAAGGATTTCATTGTTATATACTGTATCCTTTTTCAAATGAACAATTTCGCCGGACAATTCTTCATTGTACCACTTACTAAAAGCTATACTTCTATGCCTGGCCAACTGATCATCAGGGTAACAAAAATAAAGAACAGCATTATCTTCATTTAGCTTAAAGAACTCTTTGATTATATAAACTATTGTCAATTTTATTCTTACATCAAAACGATTAGTAAAATTGGTTGATACAAACTTCCCGCTTCTATCAAATCCAAAACTATAAATCAAATGATTGTTGCCATCCTTATCAGTAATAGGAAGTGCGATAAAAAAGCAGGTGTATTCGGTTCCATTGTCGCAAGTAAATAAATAAGTTCCTTTACCTGCATTAGTAAGTTTATATGGGGCTGACAAGATTAATGCCTTTTAACTTAGATAAATCCTTACCGGCTCTAATGGCTTTTACGATACTTTTTTTATCCTCTATCATTTTAATGATAGGGTTTAAAGTATTCTTTGGCATTTCCTGATCTATTGTCTTATTCAACATAACGTACAAATATAAAAATATTAAAACCCAAAACCAAAAGACACTCTTTAACAGACGATTACAAAAAATAGTTATAAAACTAAAATAAAGTTATTTTAGCCTATTACTCACTTCCCTTAAAAACATTAATGGTAGCGGTTTTCCAATGAATATAGCCTAAATCGCCGCAAACCTGCCCAACAAATTGCTCAACATCTTCAGGCACATCATTTACCACACGCCATCTGATTTTATATTTGGGGTTGTAACTCATGTAAACCACAACATCATCACTGCGTTGCCCAATACTATTTAACGACTGTAAATGAATATCCTGTAAATCGGCTGCAGCTATCTTTAATCTTTCATTCATAATTTTCCCTAAAGAAAGATCAGGCTTGAAATCTGTTTCAAATATGGCTAAAACGGTAACGGTCATAAAAAATAAATATATCAGCTAACAAACGAAGCCATAAGCTTTTTGTTTAAAATAATTACACACCCAACGCTGCGTTTAAATATAACGCTTAACGTATTTTCGGTTTCTCCAAAAGCAAATTTATACTAAAAAAATTAGCATCAAAATTTATTCTCACATTTTTTCTGGTCAAAATAAAAATTAGATACAGGCATGACAAGTGTATTACCTACGTTGATAACCTGGCAAATGTGCACAACTATTTTAAACATCTGATAATTAGACTCGTTATCTAATTTAAAAGGAGGAATTATGAAAAAGTGCATTTATGTTGTAGAAGACAACCCGAATATCAGGGAGATTATTGAGTTTCTGCTGATTGAAGAACTTTACGAAGTAAAAACCTGCCCCAACACCAGCGATTTCTGGCTACAGATGAACAAGCACCTGCCAGATATGGTGATTTTAGATGTGATGTTACCAGATGGCAACGGACTGGATATCTGCAATACTTTAAAACGAAATATTAAAACGCACAATATCCCGGTAATGATGATGTCGGCCAACAACCACTTAAACACCATTAAGGCCAAATGCGATGCAGAAGACTTTATCAATAAACCCTTTGATCTGAACGATTTTGCTGGCAGGATTGAGAAACATCTGGTTAATTAAGGAATAATTTCTACAGCGCTGAGTTTCCGCTGTAGAAATATTTTTTTTTAAAGTGCAATAGTTTCAATGGCTTTACTCAAAGCTTCATCTTTCAAGTCAGGTACACTTAATCCTTCTGCCCTATACGCAACGATATCTACCATACCTAAAAACCCCAATACCGATCTCAGGTACGATTCTGTGAAATCATAAGCTTTCATCGGTCCTTCCGAATACACGCCACCAGAAGAAATCGCCAGGTAAACTTTTTTACCCTTTACTAAACCTTCGGGGCCATTTTCCGAATAACTGAAAGTTTGGCCTGCTCGTGCAATATGATCTATCCAGGTTTTCAATGTAGATGGAATACCAAAATTATATAACGGCACGCCAATTACAATCACATCTGCAGCCTTCAGTTCGGCAATAGCCTCATTAGAATGTTTTATTGCTTCTTCAAATTCAGGAGTATGATTTTCTGCCGGTGTAAAAAAAGAATTGATGTGCACTTCTTCCAGATGTGGAAATGGCTTGCTGGTGAGGTTGTGCGTAATAACAATGCTATCAGGATTAGCAGCTGTTAGTTTTTCTACAATGGCATTCCCTAATTTAATACTGGAAGATGCTTCGCCCCTTGGACTTGATATTAAATTTAATATTTTCATTTTTTGTCTTTATTATTTATTACTGGCAAAATTATATACACCAGCTATCAAAAAATTATTACTATACCAAAGGATAGCGCTATCCTTTAGTATAGTAAGCCAGATAAAACGGAACAACTCTGAGTGTTTATTTTTTTATTTTCTATAAACTTAATCCCCTGTCTATCTGTTCTTAACATAAAAGAACTTGCCATGAAAAACCAGGAAAACAACCAACCGAAAGAAGAAATTCAAAATATCGAACAGTTTCAGATCAACCGGTCGCAGGGAAATGCTGCTGAAGGGCACCTAACTCCCGAAACGGAAGATGATGAATATACTGAGGATGAGGTGCAATTTGCCGACGGCGAAGGCACGCAATTAAATGAAAAAATTAAAGGTCCGGATGATGAAGAGGATGATGACGATGAAGAAGAGGAGGAAGACAATTACGGCTATAACGAATCGGACATCGGAGAACTGAATAACGACCCCGACGCTTACGATGAAGATGACGATGAGCTGTTATGAAACAAATCCAGTTAAGCAATGCCAGACCATAAACAATCTGGCATTTTTTTTATCTGAATAACGATGCTCCGCAATATTTACAAAACAAGGCATCGCTATCATGCCCTTCCCTGCTGCAACTGGGGCACGATTCGGGCAATTCTTTTTTATGCTTTGCAGCCATCGCAATATCATGCGTTATAATACCTGTAGGTACAGCAATAATGGCATAACCAATCAACATCACAACAGAAGCCACAAATTTGCCTAATGGGGTAATGGGCGAAATATCGCCATAACCTACTGTTGTAATGGTAACAATGGCCCAGTATATGCTTTCAGGAATATTAGAAAAGCCATTTTCGCGTTTTTCTACCAGATACATTACCGAACCAAGGATAACGGTAATGGTTAAAACTGTAAGCAGGAAAATGCTGATCTTGCGGACGCTATTTTTTAAAGCCTGGGTTAAAAAATTAATTTCAGTTAAAAAATGTCCAAGTTTAAAAATCCTGAAAACCCGCAATAAACGTAACGCCCTAAACACGAGCAAAGATTGCGCACCTGCAAAGAAAATACTTAGATAAGATGGCAATAACGCAATCATATCAATAATTCCCAACGGACTAAATACATACCTGAGCGGTTTGCGGATACTGATAAGCCTCAAAATATATTCGAGAGTAAAGAGCGCAGCAAAAATCCACTCCATCACATTAAAAAGCTTGCCGTAGTGCTGATGGATGCTGGCTACACTATCGAGCATCACGACTATAATACTGGAGAAAATAGCAATTAAAAGCCCAACATCAAAAGCTTTGCCTGCCGGAGTATTTGATTCGTAAATAATCTCATGAAGTTTAAAACGCCAATCTTTAGGAGCAAGTGATGCCATGTAGTTTTTAGCTAAGATACAGAATTAACCATTAACCACTTCGCCACCGTTTACATGTATTACCTGCCCGGTAATGTAAGAAGCATCATCAGAAGCCAGAAACACATAAGCCGGTCCAAGCTCTGACGGTTGCCCTGCCCTTTCCATTGCAGTTTCGATCCCGAACGATTTAATTTTTTCTTTATCAAATGTTGATACAATGAGTGGCGTCCAAACCGGGCCGGGAGCCACTGCATTAACCCTGATACCACTTTTAGCCAGATTGGTAGCCAGCGAACGGGTAAAAGAAGTAATAGCGCCTTTGGTTGATGAATAATCGATCAGGTTTGGTGAGGAACGGTAAGCTGTAACCGAAGTAGTATTAATAATGGTATCACCAGCTCCGAAATGTTCCAGAACTTCGTTGGCAAAATAAAAATAGCCATATATATTGGTGCGGAAAGTTTCATCGAGCTGTTTGTTATCAATTTTATTGGGATCTTTTTGCGGCACCTGAATAGCTGCATTATTAACCAGGATATTTATCTTACCAAACTTTTTAATTACTGCATCAACTGCCTTTTTACAAAATGCGGGTTTCTTTACATCCCCTTTTATTAAAAGACAGCTTTTGCCTGCAGTTTCAACCATTTTTTGGGTTGCTTTGGCATCAACATCTTCATTTAAATATACAATGGCAATATCTGCACCCTCTGCGGCAAAATGTACGGCAACCGCACGCCCAATACCGCTATCGCCACCGGTTATTAAAGCCACTCTATTTTCAAGCTTTCCTGCCGCTTTATAATTTTCTTTAATTACCTCAGGTTGGGGATCCATTTTAGCTTCTATACCGGGTTGCTTATTTTGTTTTGCAGGTGTTTTTTGAGTTTTCATAGCCCTATTATCTGTTTTAATGTATCTTTTAAAACAAACAAGCATACAAAGCCCAAAGTTTTACAATCAAAATTTCATTTAATCCTACCAGTCTCCTATTTGTCAGCAGTAGGGTAATTTAGCTTAATCATTTGCTCAAATCCGATTATTTTGATCAGCTATACCTCTTTAAATTAGTTTTTCACATTCCTAACCAAATCACACAATGAAAAAAACAATTTTACTCACTTTATTATCGCTTAACCTGGCCTTAACGGGCTCAGCACAAAAACGGCTTGGCAATGAAACCGCTGCCGAAAAAACCAAAAGAATGGAATGGTGGACAGATGCCCGTTTTGGCATGTTCATTCACTGGGGCTTATATGCACTACCTGCCCGCCACGAATGGGTGAGAAACTATGAGCACATCACCAATGAAAACTATCAAAAATATTTCGATCAGTTTAATCCCGATTTGTTTAACCCTAAACAATGGGCTAAAGAAGCAAAAGCTGCAGGTATGAAATATGCCGTTTTAACCACCAAGCACCACGAAGGCTTTACACTTTTTGACAGCAAATACACCGATTATAAAGCCACCAATACACAGGCAAAAAGAGATCTGGTAAGAGAATTTGTTGACGCTTTCCGTGCTGAAGGAATTAAAGTCGGTTTTTACTATTCGTTGATTGACTGGCATCATCCCGATTTCACAATCGATAATGTTCACCCGCTAAGACCAGCAAAAGACTCGGAAGAGGCATATGCAGCCTTAAACAAAGGCAGAGACATGGCCAAATACCGCAAATACTTATATAATCAGGTAACCGAACTCCTGACTAAATATGGTAAAATAGATATCCTTTGGGCTGATTTTTCTTACCCTGGCAAATATGGCAAAGGTAAAGACGACTGGGGATCAGTTGAATTGCTTAAACAAATCAGAAAATTGCAGCCGGGTATTATTGTAGACAATCGTTTAGATTTAAATGATTATGAAGACGGTACCGATTTTGAAACTCCTGAGCAGGTAGGTCCGAAAGAATTGGAAAAATACCGTGGCAAAGTATGGGAAACCTGCCAAACCTTCTCCGGATCGTGGGGTTACCACCGCGATGAAAATACGTGGAAAAGCAACAGAAAATTATTGGATTTATTAATCACATCGGTAGCCAATGGTGGCAATTTATTGTTAAATGTAGGGCCAACTGCGCGTGGCGAATTTGATTACAGAGCTGAAACAGCATTAGATAGCTTGGGCATATGGATGCACGCCAACTCAAAATCGATATACCACTGCACTTTTGCACCATCAGATTTTAAAGCAGCCGAAGGTACAAGACTTACTTATAACAAAGATACGAAGCGTTTATATGTCCACCTGTTCGAATACCCTAATACAGGCAACATTGCTTTAGAAGGATACAAAGACAAAGTTAAGTATGCTCAGTTTTTACATGATAACTCAGAACTTCAGGTTGATGCTGAAAAATCGAAAGGCAACAGCCTGGTTTTAAAATTACCGAAGAAAAAACCAAACTTCGAAATACCAGTAATAGAATTGATATTAAATTAACCCAAATTAATGTTAATGATCGGGCCTGCAAGCTAAACTTTGCGGGCTTTTTTATGCTCATTTTGAAACCATTAAACAACTAAGCTTTTGTATATCAAGCTATCAGCCATGAGTCATCAGCTATAACCATAAAAGCCAAATAAGAACAATTAAGCTTATTTCGAAACCATTAAGCAGTTAAGAAAATTAAGACTTTGAATCCTCTACACTATCATACTTTACAACTAGAGGCTTTACTGAAGCATCCAACTTGGCCAAAGTACGGTATCTTCGTTCTACTTAAATTCGGCCTAACAAATTTTTCGGATTGCATTGATTATGCCTAAGCACTAACTTTTAAAAGAAAAATTTTCAGCCGATGTTTTTTGTTTCTTTTTGACACCAAAAAGAAAGCCCGTCCGGCAGGACAAACAAATATACATTTACTCTATACAACAAGTTTTCCTCAAGATTGAAATCACCTTAAACAGAAACCTTGATCCTCTCTACCTAGGCCGACAACAAATCAGACTGATGCAAAGCAGCATAAGCTTTTGCCTGTACTACATTACCGATAATAATAATAGCAGGATAGGTTAAACCAGCTTCTTCGGCAGCTTCCTGTAAATTATTAGCCAAACACACTACCTGTTTCTGATGCGGAAGAGTGGCATGCTGAATAATTGCCGCCGGCATAGTACCTAAACCTGCATCGCAATACGCTTTAGAAATTTCGGCCACCTTTTTCATGCCCATATAAATCACTACAGTAGCAGAACTTTTCATCGCGCATTTCAAATCTTCCGTCAAACTTCCGTCTTTCTTAGTTCCGGTTAATATCCAAACACTTTCGCTAATACCCCGATGCGTTAAAGGAACATCGATAAAACCTGCGCCCTGCATACTGCTTATCCCCGGAATATAGTGACATTTGATGCCACGGGCTTCTGCATAAATCAATTCTTCAAAACCACGACCAAAAATAAAGGGATCACCACCCTTTAAACGTACTACTACCTGATATTGATGTGCATTTTCTACAATTAATTCATTTATTTTCTCCTGTGGAGTATATTCCTGATAAGGTTGTTTACCAACATAGATCATTTTACATGTTTTTGGCGCGATATCAAGCAATTTTTCATTACTTAAGTTATCATATAGTATAACTTCTGCTCTTTTTAACACATTAAATGCTTTCATAGTGATCAATTCAGGATCACCAGGGCCTCCACCCATTATAAAAACTCCAAAATCTCCCGTTTTTTGATTCATAATTTTAATGTTTTAACTATTTAATCATAAAATTAATTAAAATTTACTAAAAAATTAAATATTTTATGATAAAAATCACAATAAAACAACTTTTAAATCATTTTTAACCTATATTTGAATATCAAAAATCATATAATTATTAAATATTATATATTTTAAACATAAAAAACCTGTAAAAACACGACAAAACAACCAAACAACTAAAAAAAATATACCATAAACACAATATACCTTCAAGATTTATGAAAGAACCACAAATAATCGTAATCGGAAATGGAATGGTGGGATATAAGTTCTGCGAGAAACTGAGATCAAAAACATCTTCCTTTAATCTTATCGTTTTTGGAGAAGAACCACGCAGAGCCTACGACAGGGTTCACCTGAGCGAATACTTTAATGGTAAAACTGCTGATGATCTTTCGCTTTCTACCGAAAACTGGTACCAGGAACAAAATATTACCCTCTTTTTAAATAACCCTGTAGTTAAAATAGATCGCGAACAACAAAAGGTATATACTGGCAATGGTTTAGATTACACTTATGACATATTGGTTTTCGCAACAGGCTCGGGCGCCTTTGTTCCGAATATTCCGGGCATAGAAAAAGAAGGTGTTTTTGTGTACCGCACAATCGAAGATCTCGACCTGATTAGCGCATATGCAAAAAAAGCAAAAACAGCTTCTGTTATAGGCGGCGGACTACTTGGCCTGGAAGCTGCAAAAGCACTGATAGATTTAGGAATCGACAAAACCAATATCATTGAATTTGCACCGCGCTTAATGCCCAGGCAAATTGATGCCGCAGGCAGTGATATGTTAAAATCGAAATTAACTGACCTTGGTTTACAGATCCACTTAAATAAGAATACCTCCAATATCGAAGGCGAAGGTAAGATTACAGCATTAAAATTTAGCGACGATACTTCATTAGAGGCCGACATGCTGGTAATTTCGGCGGGTATTAAACCGAGAGACGAATTGGCAAAAGCCTGTGGAATTGAAGTTGGTGCACGGGGAGGCATTGTAGTTGACGAGAAAATGCAAACCAGCGACCCGGCCATATTTGCGATCGGCGAATGCGCCTTGTTTGAAGGAATGATTTACGGATTGGTAGCACCAGGCTATGAAATGGCCGAAGTTTTAGCCACCAACCTCTGCGCAGGGAATAAAAGCTTCAGCAGTTTTGACATGAGTACCAAACTGAAACTCATTGGTATTGATGTAGCCAGCTTTGGCGATAACTTTATTACCGAACCGGATTGCCGCACCATTATTTTCGAAAACAAGCATAAAGGTGTTTACAAACGAATCAATGTAAGTAACGACGGACAATACCTTCTGGGAGGTATATTAATCGGAGATGCATCAGCATACAACATGCTCTTGCAAACCGCAATCAATAAAATCGCGTTACCCGAAGACCCGGAAGAACTTATCCTGGGCGCACGTGGCGGAAGCGAACCTGCGGGTGCTGGCATTACCAGCTTGCCTGATAGTGCACTGATCTGCAGCTGCGAAGGTGTAAGCAAAGGCGACATTTGCGCTTCGGTTACCGATGGCGGATGCGAAAACATAGATGATGTAAAAAAATGCACCAAAGCAGGTACAGGTTGTGGTGGCTGCATGCCGATGGTGAAAGATTTATTGAACCACACCCTAAAATCGCAAGGTAAATACATTAAAAATGTAATCTGCGAGCACTTCAACTACAGCAGACAGGAGCTTTACGATCTTATCCATATCCATGAATTGAAAAGCTACGACGAGGTACTCACCGCTTTAGGCGAAAACGATGGTTGCGAGGTATGTAAGCCATTGGTATCATCAATTCTGGCCAGTCTTTGGAACGAAATGATCCTTAAAAAAGGAAATGATGTGGCACAAGATAGCAACGACCGCTTTTTAGCCAATATCCAAAAAGGAGGCTCATATTCAGTAGTACCACGCATACCGGGTGGAGAAATAACGCCGGAAAAATTAATCGTGATTGGCGAAGTAGCCAAGAAATACAACCTATACACCAAAATAACCGGAGGTCAGCGTATTGATTTGTTTGGTGCACACCTGAACGACCTGCCTGTAATCTGGGAAGAACTGATTGCGGCCGGCTTTGAAAGCGGTCATGCTTACGGAAAAGGATTAAGGACAGTAAAAAGCTGCGTAGGGAGCACCTGGTGCAGATTTGGATTGCACGACAGCGTAAGTTTTGCCATTCGCATTGAAGAAAGATACAGAGGCATTCGCGCCCCACACAAATTTAAATCGGCAGTTAGTGGCTGTATCAGAGAATGTGCTGAAGCACAAAGTAAAGATTTCGGCATTATTGCCACCGAAAAAGGCTGGAATTTATATGTATGTGGCAACGGCGGCAGCAAACCGCAGCACGCCCTCCTGCTGGCAACCGATTTAGATAGCGAAACCTGCATTAAATACATTGATAGGTTCCTGATGTTCTATATCCGCACAGCCGATCCATTGACCAGAACCGCAACCTGGTTAAATAAAATGGAAGGCGGTATCGATTACCTGCGGAATGTAATTGTTAACGATAGCTTAGGCATGGCCAAACAATGGGAGCATGAAATAGAAAAACTGATCAGCTCATACAAATGCGAATGGAAAGAAGCAGTAGAGAACCCGGCGATCAGAAAACGCTTCTCTCATTTTGTTAATGCGCCCGAAGAGAAAGATCCTTCGATCGAATTTGTAGAAATGCGCGGACAAAAAAGAACCGCTGAATGGAAAATAGTCTAACCAAATATAATTAACCAACAATTTTCAATTTAAACTTAATCTTATGACAGAATCAACAAACAACTGGTTAGCCGCATGTCGTGTTGAAGACGCAGTAGAAAATGGAGGGGTATGTGTAAAACACGGTGAAGAGCAAATTGCGTTATTCTATTTTACCAGAAGAAATGAGTGGTACGCCACACAAAATGAGTGCCCGCACAAAAAACAAATGGCATTAAGCCGTGGAATGATTGGCTCAATTACCGACGAACCTAAGGTAGCCTGCCCTTTTCATAAAAAAACGTTTTCGTTAAACACCGGTGAATGCTTAAGCGGCGACGAATGCGCCATTAAAACATACCCTGTTAAAGTAGAAAACGGAACAGTTTACGTGGGAACGGTCCCAAAATCTTAAACTAACCCATTAAGAGAAAACAACCTAATTTAAACTCAAACCAAACCAACATGAAATTTAATAATCGTGTAGCTTTTACAAGCTGCCTGGTACTCACTATGTTCTTTTTTTCAGCCAAAGCACAAACTAAAGTCGTTTTATTTGAAGGCATTTTAACTGCCGGATACGTTGATCATGGCGCTTTTATCAATTGTACAGGGCCCTGCATTAAGTTCAGCAAAAAACCATACACAGTTTTACTCGGGATGCTTCCCAGTTTAAGAATCAAGGAAGATAAGGTTGCCGCTGGCGCTACCAAAAACTCGGCACTAACCCCTAACCTCGGTTTCGGCTTAACAGCAGCTTTCCGTCATCTTGCTGTTCAGGTACCATTATATTATAACGCCAAAACAGCCACAAAAAATGGCGAATGGAACCCGGGTTTTGGACTTGGCTATAAATTTTAACCCGAAGTATTGAATTGACCACGCTAAACTGAACATCATGACAACTAACCTTAGCCCCAAACCTTTAGATAAACTGAACATCTTTTCGCTTAAAGGCGTACAGATGAAAACCTTCCACATTACCTGGCTTACTTTTTTCTTTTGCTTTTTTGCCTGGTTCGGAATGGCGCCACTCATGAAAATCGCCCGCGAGCAATTACACTTAACCAAAGATCAGGTTGGCAATATCCAGATTGCATCGGTATCGGCCACCATTATTGCCCGCCTGTTAATCGGAAGACTGATTGATAAATTTGGTCCAAAACTTATTTATACCTGGCTACTGGTGCTTTGCGCCATCCCGGTATTGTTAATTGGTACCAGCCAATCTTACACCTCTTTCTTGCTTTTCCGCCTGGCTATTGGCGTAATCGGCGCATCATTTGTAATTACCCAATTCCACACCTCTATTATGTTTGCACCAAACATTAAAGGAACTGCCAATGCTACAGCCGGAGGTTTTGGCAATGCAGGTGGTGGTGCGGCCAATTTATTTATGCCATTAATTGCTTCTGCTTTTACCGCTTTAGGCTTTTGCAGCACCGAAGACAGCTGGCGTTATGCCATGATTTTCCCGGGGGTAATGCTTTTAATTTGCGCTTTCCTCTATAACCGTTACACGCTCGATAGCCCGCAGGGAGATTTTAAAAACATTAAAGACGAGAATGTAAAAAGTACGGAAAACACATTCTTAATTGCCGCAAAAGATTACCGTACCTGGATTTTAACCATTGCCTATGCAGCTTGTTTCGGTGTAGAAATTACGGTCGACAATTTTGCACCTATATTTTTCACCGATTCATTTGGTGCAACAATAGCTGTAGCAGGCATGGTTGCAGGTATTTTTGGCTGGATTAACATTTTTGCCCGCCCCCTTGGCGGAATCGTTGCCGATAAGATTGGCAAAACCTGGGGTTTTGATGGTAAAACATTGCTACTGGCCATATTATTACTCGTAGAAGGTATCGGATTAATCTGGTTTGCCAAATCGGGTAATATCGGCACGGCTATCTTCATGATGTTTGTATTTGGTCTGAGCCTAAAAATGGCAAATGGTGCCACCTACAGCCTGGTTCCGTTTATCAACCCGCTTGCAGTAGGCAGTGTAGCCGGGATTGTTGGTGCTGGCGGAAATATCGGCGCCATGTTAATTGCTTTCATGTTTAAGGCAAAAGCCGGCCATGCATCAAAAAACATCATTGAAAACGGTGTAAACGTACACAAAGATCTGATTGACTACACCAACGCCTTTACCCTGCTTGGTTTCGTCATTTTAGCTATTGGTATTGCTGTATTCATTTTCAGAACATTGATGGCACAGAAAACTGTAAAAGTCGATGAGCTTGTACTGAGTACCGGCAAATAAAAATACAATCAGTAATACCTATAACCTTGTTTATCATTTGAATAACGAAACAAACATATCGTCGACCAATACTACAACTTGCTGCTATTGTGGAGTGGGTTGTGGTATTGTGGTAAATAAAGATATCCATGAAAGAATTACGGTTGAAGGTGACAAAAACCACCCCGTAAATAAGGGCATGTTGTGCAGCAAAGGGATGAACCTGCATTATACTGTAAACGATAAGAGCGATCGCTTGCTTTATCCCGAAATGCGTTACAACAAAAACATGCCCTTACAACGGGTAAGCTGGGATACTGCTCTGGATAGAACTGCAGCCGTATTTAAAGCACTTATTAAAAAACATGGCCCCGATAGTGTTGCCTTTTACGCCAGCGGACAATGCTTAACAGAAGAATATTATGTAGTAAATAAATTAATAAAAGGTTTTATCGGTAGTAATAACATCGATACCAACAGCCGCTTATGTATGAGCAGTGCGGTTGTTGGTTATAAAATGAGCCTGGGCGAGGATACTGTGCCCATTAGCTACGATGATATTGAAATTGCCGATTGCATTTTTGTTGCAGGCGCAAACCCGGCATGGTGCCACCCCATCCTGTGGCGCCGGGTTGAAGCCGCAAAACAAAACAACCCCGACTTAAAAATCATTGTCAGCGATCCACGTAAAACACAAACCTGTTCCTTAGCAGATGTCCATTTACAGCTAAATCCCGGAACGGATATTACCCTGCACCACGCCATTGGCCGCTGCCTGATTGAAGACGGGAAGGTTGATGCAGACTTTATTATCAACAGCACCAATGGGTACGAAAAATACCACGAAACCGTTTTTGAAACTTCAATCGCCGATGCCGCTGCCATTTGCGGAATTGAAGAAAGTGATATTCGCTTAGCAGCCAGTTATATTGGCAACACAAAAGGTTTTATTACGATGTGGACAATGGGACTTAACCAGAGCGTGGTGGGCACCAATAAAAACCTTTCCTTAATTAACCTTAACCTCATTACCGGTCACATCGGCAAACCCGGCAGCGGTCCGTTTTCATTAACCGGACAACCCAATGCCATGGGTGGCCGCGAAGTTGGTGGTTTAAGCAATTTATTACCTGCACACCGTAATCTGGCCAACGAAAACCACCGTAACGAAGTTGAAAAATTTTGGCAAATCCCACTGGGCACCATTCAGGCTAAACCCGGCTTAACTGCCACCGAAATGTTCGATGAACTGAATTCAGGAAAACTGAAAGCAGTTTGGATCCTATGTACCAACCCCTTAATTAGCTTACCTGATGTACGCATAGCTGAAGCAGGTTTAAAAAATGCCAGATTTGTAGTAGTACAAGACATTAGCAACAAGGTAGAAACACTAAAATATGCCGATGTGGTGCTTCCTGCCGCCGCCTGGGCCGAAAAAGAAGGTACTATGACCAACGCAGGTCGTTATATTGCCTATCTCAGTAAAATTACGGAGGCTCCCGGCGAGGCTCTACCCGATTCGGAGATTATTTGTCGCTTTGCGCAAAAAATGGGCTATCATGGCTTCGATTTCAAAAATGCAGCAGCGATTTATGATGAGCATGCAGCACTTACCGAAGGCACTAACATCGATATCGGCGGTCTGAATTATGAGATTTTAAAAGAAAAAAGAGCGGTACAATGGCCTTATCCAAAAAACAAAAACTCAGCAGGAACTGCCAGATTATTTACCGATCATCAATTTTATACCCCTGACAAAAGAGCTAATATTGTTGCAGTAAGCCACATCAATCAATCAGAAGCTTTAAGCCCAGAATATCCGCTGATTTTAACCACAGGCAGAATCAGAGACCAATGGCATACCCGCAGCAAAACCGGCAAGGTTAACAAACTAAATCAGCATATCAGCGAGTCGTTTCTGGAAATAAATCCGGTTGATGCCGAATCACGAAACATTAAAGATAACGATATCATCGAGGTACAAAGCTCACGAGGCAATGTACGCGTAAAGGCCAAATATTCTACCGATATTAAATCTGGCGTTGTTTTTATGCCTATGCACTGGGGATTGATTTTAAAAAGCGATTTAAACCGCGTAAACAACCTGACCAACAATTTGGTTGATCCACTGAGCAAGGAGCCTGATTTTAAATTTACAGCCGTAGAGGTGAAACTTTACGAAAAAGCAAGACAAAAGATTATTGTAATTGGTGCTGGTGCAGGTGCATGCGGCTTTGTTAAAAGTTATCGTTCTTTAAATACCACCGACGATATCGAAATTTTCAGCAAAGAAAATTTTCCTTTTTACAACCGGGTACTACTCCCCGATTACATTATCGGTACACTCCCCTGGCACAACCTCATCAAAATGAGCGATAGCGAAGAAGAAGATTACAGAATTAAGCTACACCGTGGCCTAAGCATCGAAAAAATAAATAAAGCCGATAAAACCGTTGTAGATAGTAACGGAAAAACACACCATTACGATGTATTGCTGCTGGCCACCGGCAGCAGGGCTTTTGTGCTTAAAGATTTGCCTAAACTGGATGGCATTTTTACCATGCGTAGCCGTACCGATGCCGATAATTTCAAGAAACACATTACCCAAACAAATGGCAAAGTGGTAATTGTTGGTGGTGGTTTGCTTGGAATTGAACTTGCAACCTCGCTGGCCGAAACAGGATCGAAAGTAGCCATTATCCAGAGGATTTCGCGCTTAATGGGTCGCCAGCTTGATGCTTTAGGAAGTCAGCTGTTACATGAGGAGCTGATTAGCAAAGGTATCGAAATCTTTTACAACGATGAGATAGACCGGGTTATTGGTGAGAAAAGCATTACTGGTGTAAGGTTAAAAAGTGGGCTAATGCTCGAATGCGAATCTTTTGTTACTGCCATTGGTACTGTTCCCAACATCGAATTAATTAAAGAAGCTGGCATAACCTGTAAAAGAGGGGTTGTGGTTGATGAATATCTGCGTACCAACGAAGCAGATATTTTTGCTATTGGCGAAATTGCTGAATTTAAAGGCCAAATGTATGGTATTACGGCCGCTGCAGAACAACAGGCCGAAATAGTGGCCAGGTTTCTTTGTGGCGATATTGCCAAGTATTATCAGGGAAGCCTGCTAATGAACATCCTGAAAATGCACAGCCTCGAACTTTGCTCACTGGGCCTTGCCGAAATCCCCAATAACGATCCCACCTACGAAGAAATTGTTTTTATCGATAAAGCCAAACGTTACTACAAAAAGTGTATTGTACACAATGATAAGCTGGTTGGCGCCGTATTAATTGGCGATAAAGGCGAGTTTCTGGAGTTCCGTAACCTGATTGAAAACAAGATGGAACTGAGCGAAAAAAGACTCCAGCTTTTGAGAAGTGACAAAACCACAGAACCCATTATTGGCCGAACCGTTTGCAGCTGCAACAATGTGGGCGAAGGTAATTTAATTAACAAAATAAAAGATGGCTGTAAAGACCACCTGCAACTTTGCCAACTCACAGGTGCAGGTATGGGTTGTGGCAGCTGCCGGCCTGAAGTTAAAGCTATTCTGGATTCTTTTGTAAATGTGCTTAAAACCGAATCTAAAGCCGCTTTGTCCGAACAAATTAAACCAAAAACAATGATGAAAGCAACACCTGGTCCTTCTGAATTTATTAACGTTAAAGGCATCGAATATTTTAAGTTCGAAGAAGATTTTATTGAAGCGAATGTGCGCTGTATCCCGATGATTGTCCGTTTTAAGATGGATGCAGCAGGTATAAAACTCAAACTGGCAGAATGGAGTAAGTTTCACCCGGAAGAAAGAGTACAATTGGCTTTGCTACCTGTTTCTACCCAGGAGGAAATCAATAAATACCATCAGTTTTTAATCAGCCTCATTGCCAAATATACCGGAAATCAGGCCACAACACTGGCTATCGATCCTATACCCGACTGGGCTAATTTAAATCAAATCCCAGCCATGCTTCAGGAAAAACTGGCAGAGCTGAATCTACAGCTTTCCATTAGCCAATGGCGAAAAATTACTAACATACAGCGATTTGCACTTTTAAAATTATGCAGGCCCGGGCATGAGAACAAAAACTTTCCTAAAGCCTTTATAGAATTTGGATTTTAAACCGCAGAGCATGTACAAAACCATCATCATCAACTTTCCAGGCGGCATTATCTCACCGGGTAAGCTTTACAATATCCTCGTAGCGGCAAGCAAAGCACGCATTCAATATGTGCGCTTTGGTTTGCGCCAGCAGCTATTAATTGATACCACTACTTATAACGTAGCTATTTTTACTGCTGAACTGGATAAACTGGAAATCGATTATGAAGAAAATACCAATAATTTTCCGAACATCATCAGCTCTTACCCGGCTGAAGAAATTTTTATCCGCAAAACATGGCTAACTGAAGGTGTGTATAAAGATATCCTCGACAGTATCGACTTTAAACCAACCATAAAAGTAAATATCTGCGATAACGACCAGAGCTTCACGCCTATGTTAACGGGCAATATCAACTGGATCGCTTCTTCTCAATCAGAACATTACTGGCACTTAATTATCCGTTTCCCCAAAACAAATGTAATATACGAGTGGAACCAGCTTTGTTACACCAACCACATTGCACAGGTTACTCAGGCTATAGAAACCATTATAAAAAACAATCCGGATAAATTTATCGACAACCCATCAGCAAATGGCGAAGAATTATTTACTGCGCTTAAGTACGAACATTTTATCATCAAAGCTGCGCCACAACCTGCTTCCCTATCTTCATTTAACCTTCCGTATTACGAAGGCTTAAACCGTTACAACAATAAATACTGGCTGGGAATATATCGCCGCGACGAGCTGTTTAGCATCGCCTTTTTAAAAAAACTCTGCCAGCTCTGTCTTACCACTAAACTGGGGCAACTTTGCTGCACCTCGTGGAAAACCATTATTGTAAAAGGAATTAATGAGGAAGACAAAAACCTGTGGAACACCTTACTTGAAGAGTTTGAAGTGAACATGCGCCATGCTGCCAATGAACTCAATTTTCAGGTCGAAGACAATTGCAACGAAGGCCTGGCACTCAAAAGCTTTCTGGTAAAAAGCCTGAGCATTGATGATACCCGCACTTTTGGTATTTGTTTCGGCATTAAAACACGAAAAAAAAGTGAAGTATTTAGCAGCATATTGATCCGGAAACGTCATTTAATTGATGTATTTGGTTTAAAACTGTTTCCGGTTTACGATATTTTATGTGCCAAAGATTTTAATCCCAACGAACGTACAGGCGAAGTATTCAGCAGAAGCAACCCAGGTTTTTTGCTGCCAGAACAGGTACGGCGCGCAGTATATAGGTTTTACAAATATCGTTTAAACACCATTAAAATGGATCGGCAGCAAAACATGGTTACCGAAGAACCTGCTAAAAAAGGTGTCGATTTCTTATACCAGTGCAACAGCTGCTTAACTGTATATGATGAAAAGGTAGGAGACGAAGGACAAGGCATTTTGCCTGGAACAAACTTTAAAGATTTGCCCGAAACTTACTGCTGCCCGCTTTGTGAAGAAGATAAAGCTAACTTTAGCAAGATTGACCAAGCTGCATTGCAATTGCTGTAAAAGATCATCGCATTACAATCCGTTAATTTCTGCATGGGAGTTAAAATTTCCAAAAAAACGGTCATCCTTATCCTCTACAATTATTTCGTGTACCAATAAATTACTCAACACAAATTTCATGCTGTGTTTAGTCAGCTGATGTGTTTGCACTAAATGCCAAATCTTTTTTAATGCTTTAGCCGAGTAAATACCGCACAAAGGTTCCTGCTGACCATTTCGCGTAAAAACAAAGGCATCAAAAGATGGATAAGCATGGTAGGCAGCCAATAATTTTTCGAGCAAGCTGCTTTCCATCAGCAACAAATCACAGGCAAGTACAAATAAATCTTGTTTAGGGTTTAATAAATGAGCAGAAAGTACACCGAGCAAAGGACCTCTAACATCCACTAAAGCATGGTCGGTCACTAACTGTGCCTCACCAAAATAACCAACATAAGTTTCCTGCTGTGCTGCATTAACCGAAAATACAACCGGAATTTGTAATAAGGCAAGCTTATCAGCGGCTAGTTGTGCCCAAAGCTTATCCTGATGGCTCATTAAACCCTTATCGGATCCCATCCTTAAACTTTGTCCGCCACATAAAACTACGCCTAACATCACAAAAGCTTTATTTATTACTCAAATCTTTCAGTCCTGCTTCATTTAAAATACCAATTTGCTTGCCCGATACCACAATCAATTGCTCTGCAAGCAGTTCATTCATCGTCCTGAAAACCGTTTCGTAGGTAGCACCCGTATAGGCAGCCAAATCCTGCCGGCTTAATGAAAGCTTTAGAAAACCAGCTTCATCTAAACCAAATTGATCTTTAAGATTTAAAATGGCCATGGCTAACCTGCCCTTAACCGACATTAACGCCAGATCTCTCATCTTCTTCTCAGAAGTATGCAGTTCGTCGGCATAAAACATCAACAAGCCATAGGCAAACTCCTGGTTTACTTTTATCGTTGCTTTAAAAAACTCAATATCCACAAAACAAAGCTGAGTAGTCTCTAAAGCAGTTGCCGATATCGGATAGGTAGAAATGTTATTGCTGATTCCCCTGTGCCCGATAATCGCACCATCATTAGCAAAGCGTAAAATCAGTTCTTTATCGCCCCAATGCTTATGCACTTTTACATTACCTGAAGTTACGAAATAAACCCCACTTACCGGATCGCCTTCTTTTATGATCACCTCCCCTTTTTTAGCTGTAAAGTTCTTTTTATGAGTACCAATAGCAGTATGCCATTCTTTTAAGGTAAGCTGACACATAAAGCAAGTTTTAAGATCGCAACTACTATTTTTCTTCATAATTTAATGGGATATAGACGTAAAATTAATAAATGTTGCCGGTTTTTACCTTCCTATTGCCGAAATACCTGGTTCTTAACCATTGTTGATAATTTTATTACAACAAAACTCCCTGAAAGTGAAGCTTTAGCATTTTTTAACGGGCAACTGTGCATAAAGAAGTTTAAAGATATGCAGCCAAATTATAATTTTGTGTTATGGCAAATACGAACGTTAGAAAATCAATTCAGAATAAAATCGAATCATTGGGTAAGGAAATCGAAAACTTACAGGGAGAATTAAAAAGATGGGAAAAAATCGCTGCTGATTATGAGACCAACTCAGAAAGTATCGACCTGATTTTATCGATTCAATTACCAGAAAAAGCCGAACCTAAAGCTAAAAAAAGTAAAGCTGTAGTGGCTTAAAACAAAGTTTCACGCCAATAAAGACCAAAAGCTTTATGGCATTTCTTTAACCTTCCTCAAAAAACAATATCCTTAATGACCTTAATTTCTTAATGATTGAATCACCTTTAACATTAAGAAATTAAGGCAGTTAAGCAAACAATTCCATATCCAAAGAGTACCGATTATCTGAACAATATAAGATCACTTCTCTTCTTCCTACCCTAAGCAGAAAAACAACGTCGCTTAAAATTCTTTTAAAATATTTAAACCCTTTTTGTTAAAAGCATGTTCTTCTTATACAACAAAAACAATTGTATATGAAAAACTTAATTTATTTGATGGCTATTTCGGCTTCTGCGTTAACTTTCCAGGCTTGTAGCGGCGGAAATAAAGATGCTAAAGAAAGTGCCGACAGTGTAAACATGGCTAAAGATACTACCACCAATGTAGCGGCAACAGGCGGCATTGCAGTAGATGAAGCCGATGCGAAATTCACCACACAGGCAGCTGTGGGCGGCATGGCCGAAGTAGAACTTGGTAAAATGGCACTCGAAAAAAGCAGTAATGCAAAAGTAAAAGAGTTTGCTACCATGATGGTGAAAGACCATGGCATGGCCAATACCGAATTAATGGCTATAGCAAAACAAAAAAATATTACCCTTCCCAGTACAGTTGACGAGGAACATAAGCAGAAAATGGATGACCTGAGCAAAAAAACAGGAGCTGATTTCGATAAAGCCTATGTAGATGCGATGGTAAACGGACACAAATCGACTTTAAAATTGATGGAAGACGAATCGAAAGACGGAAAAGATGCAGACCTTAAATCTTTCGCTACCAAAACTGCTCCTATTGTTCAAAGTCATCTGGTTATGATCAATAAAATAAGTGATAGCATGAAATAATACCATTCACCTCCGTCACCAGACGGAGGTGATCATGAAATCTTTTTCCTTTTGTCCTTTCTAATCAGGTCGGCTATGGCGGCTTGCATTTTCTGCTGATTAATTGGCTTAACTAAAAATTTATCGCCATGTACTTTGAAAGCATCTAAGGCATATTTTTCGTAAGCAGTTACAAAAACAATATACCTAACCTGCTCACGTATTACCGGGGCGATATCAATTCCAGAAATTTCCATCGCAATATCCAAAAAAAGAAAATCTATTTCACCATATTCGCGAATAGCCTTTACTCCCGCTATGGGGTCGGTAAACGTTGCAAGCATGATAAATTCTTTCATGCGCGAAAGGTAAGCTTTCAAAATATCGATACTGATCTGATCATCATCGATAATAATAAAGGTATATAACATAGAGTGAGATGTTTGCATTAACTTTTTATTATCTCTATGCAAGCCTCAAGCCAAACCTTAACTGTAGCAAAACCACAATAAGCTTTTTGAGCAGAAAAAAACACTTGTCTGGTAACCAATCAAACAACAAAAACTGCTTTTAAACCAATAAAAAACACATAAACAAGCTCATCAGCATCAATATTCAGGTGGGGTATGCTGAGCAATAAATGTTTTGCGATTAATCAATTTTAAGTATGGGTAATTCCCGTTGAGTTGTGGCCTTTGTTTAAGTTCATACAGAAAATGGCCGCCTAAATCGACAATGATCTTTGCGGTAGCACTATACCATACGCTATGGGGCTGTTTCCAGCAAAAAGAATAGAGATTGGAAGTAAATTTTATGTGCTTCAACTCATTGTGGTAAAAATTCAACGGTTTGGGCAAAAAACTCCCCATTTTTACCTCTGCCTTCCGAACCATCGAAAGGTGGTCGCTATGGCAAAATTCATAGTCTTTTAATTTAGGGTCATCTACGTCTGGAAGGTGTTTTAGCACTTTAAAACCTTTAAATTTCTTCCCGTTTAATACCCAAATCAAGTTTGGATAAAAGGCTTCGCGGCTGTTTAGTTCA
Source organism: Pedobacter kyungheensis (assembly GCF_000812965.1). Classification (GTDB taxonomy): domain Bacteria; phylum Bacteroidota; class Bacteroidia; order Sphingobacteriales; family Sphingobacteriaceae; genus Pedobacter; species Pedobacter kyungheensis. The sequence continues at coordinate 52,196 of NZ_JSYN01000002.1, read as the reverse complement.
GCAAGAGAAATTGGGGAATTTTGAAATTCGATGGTATACCCTGCCGGCGTAAAAATATCGGCACGATGCAGGTTGTTATTGGCTTTATCGAAAAAGGCAATCTCCCTGAAAGATGACGGAAAAGCCAGTTTCCAATCGCGATGCCAGGCCGTTTCTTTTCTATAAAATTCATTTTTAAATGCAGAAACATCCTGAACAGGCTCAGGAAGGGGAATATCTTTCTTCATTAGCTAATGCCTGCAAGTTGATTAAGCAGGAATATGCAAATTTAAACTAAAAATATTAGCACTTAAAATATATTCAAAACTTCCCGGTGTTGATGTTGCTGCAAACGGAAATTATTTACACTGAGGCAGAGCCATATAACACTTAATGTAAAACTTGTTTTTAAGTACCAGCGGTATAATGGTAACTTTGTGCATGACCCTGGAAGAATTAAAACAGTTAGAAGATTTTTTTGCCAATGCAGAACCTCAGCAAGTTCCGATCTATCTTAACGAGGCTACCATTATTACCAATTATAAACATTTCCTGGAAAGCCATTTTCTTCCATTAAGGCTAAATCCTGATGCCAAAGTAAATGCCCCGCTAATACACAGACTAAAGCTTTTAAAATTGCTTATCGAATCGAATGCTTAACGCAACACTCATTTTCTAAATAAAACAATGTATTTTAGCATCTAATAAATTCACATTGAAAGCTTTTAATCTCTTATTCTGCTTCCTTTTTATTGTTTCTGCGGGCCTTCAGTACAATGATCCTGATCCTTATGTTTGGATGCCGATTTACCTTTTTGGTGCCTGGTTATGCTGGATGTATTTCCGAGGAAAATATTACCGGAAAGCATATTTAGGCGGAATTTTAGCCTATAGTATTTATGCGGTATATCTGTTTTTTGATAAATATGGCGTACTCAACTGGTATAATGACCATGCCGCAGAAAATATAGCCATGAGCATGAAAGCTACCAAACCATGGATAGAAGAAACCCGCGAATTTGGGGGCCTGCTGATCCTGATTGTTGTACTTGCAGTTGATTATTTTACTTCCAGAAAGAAACAACTTTCCTAAAACAGATTTATAACTGCGTAAAGTAAAATTTTAAATTATTCGAAGGCAGATTTTAAAACCTGACGAGCATCAGTTTTTAAAACAAATATTTCCAACTATATTGGGGCTAATTGGTTATACCTATATCCTGATATTCCCTTATGACGAAAAATATTTTCATTGCCTCAGCCGAACCCTACACCGGAAAATCGGTAATTGCTTTCGGCATGATCAATATGCTTTTGGCAAAAACCCAGAAAGTAGGTTATTTTAAACCCATTATCGCCCAGGACGACCCCAATGTTAGAGACGAACATGTAGAGGCCATGCTCGATTACTTTTCGTTGCCTGTTAATTACGAAGATGCTTTTGCTTTTACACGGCAGGAAATGCTGCATCAATCAGAAGATAGCGGAACAATTATCAATACCATTATCAGTAAATACAAAAAGCTCGAAGACAATTATGATTTTACCGTAATTGAAGGTAGTGATTTTTTGGGCGAAGGCATGGCTTTTGAATTCGAATCGAATGCTTTGATGGCTAAAAATTTAGGTGCTCCGGTACTTATCGTGGTATCAGGCAAAAACAAAACCGCCAGTCAGCTTTTTAAAAGTGCCATTAATATTTACCGCAACTTTTTATTGAGGGATGTACAGGTATTGGGCGTAGTAGCCAATATGGTTAACCCCGAAGAGGCCGAACGCATCAAACAGGCGCTAAGCAACCAGCTACCTTCTGAATTGCTTATCGCGGTAATCCCAACTGAAACCGGATTACAGAGCCCAACTATGAAAGAAATTACACTGGCATTGGGCGGCGAAATACTTTTCGGTACGGAACTGCTCGACAACCAGGTTGATAATTTTGTAACCGGTGCCATGATGTTGCCCAACTTTTTAAGGCATGTTAAAGAAAATGTACTTATTGTTACCCCTGGCGACCGCGGCGATATCATTATTGGCGCTTTACAAGCCAATTTATCGGCCAACTACCCAAAAATTGCCGGTATTGTATTAACTGCAGGCAGCTTGCCCGATGAGCCCATTATTAAGTTGATAGAAGGTTTGCAAACCATTATCCCAATTATTTCGGTACAGAAAGGAACTTTCGAAACTACCACCACTATTGGCAGTATCCATTCTAAAATTACCATCGCCAACAAAAAGAAAATTGCACTGGCCATTGAGCTTTTTGAGAAATACGTAGATAGCAAAGCACTCGATAATAAAATTATCACCTTCTCTTACCAGGGCATTACGCCGCACATGTTCCAATACCAGCTGGTGAAATGGGCCAAACGCGACAAAAAACACATTGTACTGCCCGAAGGCAATGACGAACGGATTTTAAAAGCAGTAGAAAAACTAATTGCACAGGATATTGTAGACATTACGCTGTTAGGCGATCCGGTTGAAATCGGAAACAGCATCAAAAGGCTTGGCCTCAATCTGGATATCAATATCTTAAAAATTTACAATCCCATCCATTCGGCTCAATACAATAATTACGTAGAAACGCTTCACGAGTTGCGTAAAGCCAAAAATGTAAATCTCGAAATGGCCAGGGATATGATGACCGATGTTTCCTACTTCGGTACCATGATGGTTTACAAGGGCGATGCCGACGGAATGGTATCAGGTGCAATACACACCACTCAGCACACCATCAGGCCTGCACTGCAGTTTGTTAAAACCAAACCGGGCGTATCGGTCGTTTCATCTATTTTCTTTATGTGCCTACCTGAGCGTGTAGCCATATTTGGCGATTGCGCGGTTAACCCCAACCCTACAGCACAACAACTTGCAGAAATCGCCATCTCATCGGCTGAAAGCAGTGCTAAATTTGGCATTGAGCCCCGTATTGCCATGCTTTCTTACTCGTCGGGTACATCAGGCGAAGGTGAAGATGTAGAACGTGTAAGAGAGGCTACTGCAATTGTAAGAGCCAGGTACCCTGAATTAAAAATAGAAGGCCCTATCCAATATGATGCAGCTGTTGATCCTTTAGTAGGTCAGCAAAAACTACCGGGATCGGAAGTGGCCGGCCGGGCCAGTGTGCTTATTTTCCCCGATTTAAATACCGGCAACAACACCTACAAGGCCGTACAAAGAGAAACAGGCGCTTTGGCTATTGGGCCAATGCTACAGGGTTTAAATAAGCCTATAAACGATTTAAGCCGTGGCTGCACGGTTGATGATATTTTTAACACCGTTGTAATTACAGCAATTCAATGCCAGGATCTTTAATATGAATATTTTAGTTATTAACTCAGGAAGCAGTTCTTTAAAATACCAGCTCTTTAAAATGCCTGAAAAAGCCCCGGTTTGCAGTGGCTTGGTCGAACGCATTGGCATTGAAGGCTCTTTTATTAAACATAACGTTTATACCAATGGCAATAAGCATAGCATCGAACTAGCTGCATTTATTGCCAGTCATGGAGAAGGCTTAAAACAGGTATTGGCTTTACTTAGCGAAGGTGAATTTGCGGTAATCGCCAGTTCCAATGATATTGCCGCAGTTGGACACCGTGTGGTACATGGCGGCGAACATTTTGCCGGACCCACTTTAATTACCGACGAGGTAAAACAGCAGATTAAAAAACTGTTTTCGCTTGCTCCATTACATAACCCTGTAAATTACAAATGTATAGAAGTAGCTGAGAGAACCTTTACTAAAGCTAAACAAATAGCCGTTTTCGATACAGCCTTTCACCAAACTATACCCGAGCAGGCTTACCGCTACGCCATACCCGAGTGGTATTACAAAGAAGATAGCATCAGGGTATATGGTTTTCATGGCACCAGCCATAAATATGTAAGTGAACAGGCCATAAAATGGTTAAATAAAAAAGATACCAAAATTATCAGCGTGCATCTAGGTAATGGCTGTAGCATTACCGCAATCAGCAATGGCAAATCGGTTGATACCAGCATGGGTTTTGGCCCGCTAAGTGGATTAATGATGGGCACACGGTCGGGCGATATCGATCCATCGGTTATTTTTCACCTGATGGAGCATTCGGGTTATACACTAGAGCAGTTAAGCACTTTATTGAACAAACAATCGGGGCTTTTGGGCGTAGGTGGCTCCAGTGACATGCGCGATATCAGAAAAATGGCCGATGAAGGCAATCAGGCAGCTATTTTAGCCCTCCAGTTATACGCTTACCGCATTAAAAAATTTATAGGAGCCTACGCTGCCGTTCTGAACGGTATAGATGCAGTGGTATTTACGGCCGGTGTAGGAGAAAACGATAGTCAGATGCGCGAAGCAGTGTGCTCCGGCCTTGAGTATTTAGGCCTTACACTCAATACAGCAGCAAACAAAACTTATGCAGGCGAATTAAAGGAGATCAGCAATGCGGATTCAAAAGTAAAAATACTGGTAATCCCCACCAACGAAGAATATGAAATTGCGCACCAGTGTTTTGATTTGTTAACTGTTGCCTAGTTTTTATGCAATGACTGATTTTTGAATAATGGAATGTTCCCGGCTATACGCCGATTTTCATTCAAAAATCAGTCATTCAGGTATATCTTTAGTCTGTGGTTTCCAGAATCGATAGAATATTGCCTGCGGGATCTCTGAACCAGGCAATATTTGGCCCACCATTACCACGGGAAATCCCTTTCTCATCTGTTTTGATCTGTTCAGTCTGATACAGCTCAAATTTCACCCCTTTAGCAATCAGTTCATCAGCCGCTTCATCAATATTATCGACCGGAAAGTTTAAAACTGTAAAAGTTGCCGGAATATGATTAGGTTTGGGATATATAAGCACATTATTTGAGCCTGAAATCTGTAACTCGATCACTCCCATCGGACTGTCTTTGACTTCGATACCGAGTGTGCCCTGGTAAAAATCTTTAGCTTCCTGTATATCATTTACAGAAAACGAGCTGAATGCTTCTCTATTTTTTAACATAACTGTATTATTTAAGTTCAAACATTAACGAGCGCTTTTTTTGTTCAATTAACTTTTCCAGGCACCAAGTAAACGGCGTATCACTACAATTTCGGCAATATGATAAGCGTTGTGATCGGCAATTTGTAAGGCCTCCCGCAAAACGCTCTGGCCATCGCCATGCTCAATCTCCGCATATAAATCGGCAGACTCTAAAAGCTGAATGAAAGCTTCTTTATCGCTTTCAATTTGCGCTAAAGCAGCAACCCAGGTTTGTTCATCTTGAGGGGCAAGTGCTTTTGGCCAGTATTCGTCGGGCCATTTTGGCGATTGGTGCGTAGCATCACGACTAAATTCCAGCATATCCCATTGGGCAATCCTAATGTGATCGACCAATTGCCAAATGCTATAAGGCAAACCAGCGGGTTTTTCGCCCAGCAATTTAAAAGGTAAATCTGCAACAGCGGCTTTAAGGCCTACATGTGCAGAACCGCCATTTAGTAGTTTTTTAAGTTCAATAATTAAAACCGATGTATTATTTTCCATATTTATGATTTAAAGCCCTAAGATTTAACAAGTAAAATTCTCATAGGTTTGTATAATCTTCACTTTCGTGAGACATTTTATCTCTTTCACCGCTAATTCTGTTATTTTTGGGTATGAAGCTATCTTTTCCGATCCTCGAAACCTGTACTTACTTAAACACCGCCAATTCCGGCTTACTCTCAACTGAGCTTGCTGCCTGGAGAAAGGCACACGATGAAGCTTTTATTGCCGGTGGCAGCATTTTCAGGATGGAAAACGCACAGGTAATTGACCAACTTAGAAATAAGCTGGCTAGCTGTTTTGGTGCGAAAGCTGCAAATACTTATTTAGTGTCTAATTTTTCGGTGGGTTTTAACGCACTTTTAAACGGACTGGATAAAAGTCACCGTTTTTTGTTGCTTGAGGAGGAATATCCTTCAGTTAGTTACCCCGTAATCAGCATGGGTTTCGAATATCAAATTGTTAAAGTTGACGCCGACCTTGCTGACCATCTGATTCAGGCCATTGAAAAATTCAAGCCTACCGTACTGGCTTTTAGCATGGTGCAATACATCAGTGGTTTTCGGATGGATGAAACATGGATACAACAACTAAAAAGCCGCTATCCACAGCTGCTAATTATTGGCGATGGCACTCAATTTACCGGAACTACTGCCTTTAATTTTGAAAAATCGGGATTAGATGCTTTGCTTGGCAGTGGTTATAAATGGCTTTTGGGCGGTTATGGAAATGGTTATGTCTTTTTTTCTGATGCGTTAAGAGAGCAGCTTTATCAAAAAAATAAACTTGCTGATTTACCTACTGCGCCTTTTTTACAAGGTAGAGATCACCTTTCGTTATATTTTGAACCGGGCCATTTAGATACTTTAAATTTCGGTACATTATACCAAAGCCTGATTCAGCTGGAAGCTTTGGGTTTTGATACCATTGAGCAAAAAGTACAGGCATTATCAAACAAGGCCAGATTGGAGCTGCACCGCCGTAACTTGATTGCCGATTGGTTGATGGATAGGAAATACCAGTCGACAATTATCAGCATGCCCCTTGGCGAAAAAAAGGTTGCACAGTTACAGGCCGCTAAAATTATTTGCTCGCCCCGTGGAGCAGGAACCCGGATTTCGTTTCATTTTTACAATACCGAAGCCGAATTAGAACTGCTGCTAGGCATTTTAGACCAGCCTTAGGCTACTTTAAAGATTGCATCAACAAAATACCGGTGCTGATCGAAAAAACGCTGATGTAGCTCGAATCCCGAAAATTTGGCCAACCGGTCGATATCGCTTAGTGCATACTTTTGCGAGATCTCCATCATGATGTATTCATTTTCGGCAAATTGAATAGTCGTTTGCCCAATTGTTACCTGCTGTTTTGTTAAACTGATAAGGTAGCTTTTACAGGAGCCGGTTTCCGGATCGTAGCTGGCGTAATGCTCAAAACAAGTGGTATCGAAATTGGCATCCAGCTCGCTGTTAATCCGCCGCAGCAGGTTTAGGTTAAAAGCGCTTGTTATTCCTGCTTTATCATTATAGGCCGCTAAAATCTGTTTTGGATTTTTTTTCAGATCAAAGCCGATAATAAGTAAATCTCCGGGCGCCAGCAAACTTTTCAACGTTTTACAAAACTGTTCGGCATCGGCAATGGTCATGTTACCGATATTTGCACCCATAAACAGCACTACCTTTCTGCGACCGGAAAGTTCAGTAGCCTGTTTCAGCATATCAAAATAATCGCCGTTTAAGCCTTTTACATCCAATCCAGGTAATTTATTAGGCAAATTTTGTTGCAAATCGGCAATTACATGTTCAGAAATATCAACAGGACAATAGCTAAATGTAGCCTGGGTATTTAGTAAAGATCTTAACAGGTGAATGGATTTGGTTGCATCGCCGGCACCAAGTTCTATTAAATCAAAAGGAGAACCATCAGCCAATATTGCCCGTGCGATATCAGCAGACTGATGTTGCATAATTTCCATTTCAGCCGCCGTTAAATAATACTCCTCCATTTGCATAATCTGCTGAAAAATGCGGTCGCCTATGGCATCATAAAAATACTTGGAATCTAACCTTTTCGGATTAGCCTGCAAGCCATTTAGGGTATCGTGCAGGAACTGTAATTTACTGTCTGTTGCGTTTTCGATAGTAACTGTGCTCATATATATTTTTATTTAACCAGACGAATGCCTGTGTATTGCCATCTTAAATGGGGGTGAAAAAAATTTCGGTACGTAATGCGCGAGTGATTTGGGGGTGTTGCGATTGATGCACCACGGAGTACTTTTTGGTTAACCATAAACTTACCATTGTACTCGCCAATGGCTCCTGGTGCCTTACTAAAGCCGGGGTAAGGCAAATACGCACTTTCAGTCCACTCCCATCTTTCACCCCAGTTAAAGCTTTTGGCAGCTATTTCCCACTCAAATTCGGTAGGCAGGCGCATCCCTTTCCAGCTGGCAAAAGCATAGGCTTCGTAGTAACTGATGTGACTAACAGGATCATCAACATTTACAGGTTGTAGACCTTTTAAAGTATAGTTAAACCACTTACCTTCTATCCGGTGCCAGTACATGGGGCTGGTAATGTGGTTATTTTTCACCCAATCCCATCCTTCTGCATGCCAGTAATTAAAATTACTATAACCTCCTGCTTCGATAAATTCCATAAAACCGCCATTACTTACCAATTGGCTGCAAATTTCAAAAGGCTGAAGGTAAACCTGATGCCGGCTAAGTTCGTTATCAAAACAAAAGCTATCTCCCGTGTAACCCACCTCATAAATTCCTGCCGCAATGCTTATAAAATCTGCCTGCGGTAATGCTTCATTTAAAACTTCTGTTTTATCGGCATACACCGGAAAAAGCGGATTATTACCTAAAATGTACTTGATATCGGTAAGCAGTAATTCCTGATGTTGCTGCTCGTGGTTAAAACCGAGCCTGAGCAATTCCTCAAGCACTGAATTTAAAGGCGCCGCTAAGAGCTTCACCATGGCCTCATCTACATAGGCCCGGTACTGGTAAATATCATGTACGCCTGGCCGGCTTAAATTGCCCCTGTCAGTACGGATAACCCGGTTACCCACCGTTTCATAATAGCTGTTAAAAACATAATTATATTCGGTGTTATACACCTGATAATTAAGCGAAAATGGCATCAATATAAAGGTTTCAAAGAACCAGGTAGTATGGCCTAAATGCCACTTGGGTGGGCTTACATCTGCTACAGGTTGTACCACATAATCTTCAGTTTGCAGCGGCTCACAAATTTTTTCGGTGTATTTCCTGATCTGTAAATATTCTTCTGTAAATGCCATTAGTTTTGATCTAAATATTTTTTAAGGTCGGTAATCGTATTAATATTCAGTGCTTTCGATTGTTTATCCCGCATCATTAAAGCATACGAATTATTAAAACCTATAGGTTTAAGCCATTTAATGTTAAATTTCTTTTTAAATTCTCCGTATACATACTGATATGTTTTGTCTTTATCGTGTGCCATTGCTTTAGCAACTTGCTGATCGGGCTGCAGGAGTACCAATAAACCTGTACCAGTGTATTCGGGATAAAGGTCGATCTGATCGTTCGTTAAAGCATCAAAACAGATTTTTGTTCCACCAAGTCCGGTTTTGGTTGATACGTTGTAATCGGTATTGCCTTTGATCAGCATGCTGTACATTTCGGCGAGAATATATTGTTCGCCAAAAATTTTAGATCCGATCCGAACTGTGCCCCGGTTTCCGTTTCGGGAGGCTTTGTACAACCCCTGGCTGATTAAAAAATCTTTAGCCACCCGCTCAGGCGATTGATGAAGGTAATCGGTCCGGTAATTTAAGTCAGTCATTGCCGAATCGGTAATTTTGTTGGCCAGTAGGTTTAATGTAGCCTCCAATTGTGGAAATTGCTGCAATGCTGACTCCCGCACAATAGGTGCAGCGTAATAAGGTGGAAAAATGCCTTTATCATCTTTTAAAATGCGCAGGTCGAAAGCTTTCAGTCGGCCATCGGTTGAGTAGCCGCTAATTACATCGAGTTCTTTAGAAAAGGCAGCCTTGTACATCACCGCATCACTGATTACAATGGTGTGGATTTTTAAACCATAGGCCGATTTCAAACCCAGATCTCCATCCTGCCGGCCCATAAATTCTGGTGTAAAACCGGCTGTAAGACTTGAGCCATAAGCCGAGGGCAAAATATAAAAGCCTCCGAGTATCAAAATCAGCACAGGCAAAATGTAAACTGCCCTGCGTAGCCTTTTAAAATCCATTTTTTGAATAACAGATAGTAGCAGATCTAAAATAATTGCCAGTAATGCTGCAGGGATAGCGCCTGCCAGAATCATATTGGTATTGTTTAATGAAATACCACCAAAAATGAACTCACCAAGTCCGCCCGCCGCAATAAAAGAAGCCAGGGTGGCTACACCAACATTAATAACTGTTGCGGTACGGATACCCGCCAGGATAACCGGCATGGCTAAAGGTAGCTCTACCTTAAAAAGGATTTGACTGGCACTCATTCCCATGGCTTTAGCAGCTTCTTTTACATATTCATCAATCCCGGTAATGCCTGTATAGGTATTTCTGATAATGGGCAATAACGCATAAATGAGCAGCGCTACAATGGCCGGTTTAGCACCAATACCCAAAACAGGGATCATAAACCCTAACAAAGCAATACTTGGAATAGTTTGCAGTACACCAGCAATGCCCAATACCAGACCCGACAATTTTCTTTTCCGGGCAATTAATATGCCTAAGGGCAATCCTACAGCAATGGCAAGCAATAAGGAAATAAAAGTTAAACCAACATGCTGTAAGGTTTGGGTAAACAGTTTGTCAGACTGTCCACTCATAAACTGCCATAAAGTTTGCTGTTGCTCACCCATGTGCCTGCAGGTTTTGATATTGGTTAAATCCTTTAGTTAGCTGTTCAAAACTGAGTGCTTTTATCTTCCCGTGTTCATCCACCGCCAGCAGTCTATCCTTTCCTGTTGATCTTAATAACTCCATTGCTTCCCAAACACTTACATCTGCCACCTCCGATTTTTCTTCAGCAGCAGCGGCATTGGGCAGGAAAGACCAGATATCGCTCAATTTGGTTATTTTAAACTCGAGTGTTAATTGCTGACCGGCTAAAAATTTCTTTGCAAAATCGTTTACAGGCTGATACAGCAGTTCTTTTGGCGTACCCAATTGTACCACCTTGCCTTTATCCATTAAACAAATGCGATCGGCCAGTTCAAAAGCCTCCTGAACATCATGGGTAACCATCACAATGGTTTTCCGTTTCAATTCGTCTAACGCTTTAAATTCTTGCTGAATACTGGTGCGGGTTACATTATCTAGCGCCCCAAAGGGTTCATCCATTAACAGTACCGCCGGATCGGCAACTAAAGCCCTGGCCAAACCAACACGCTGTTGCTGCCCTCCACTTAACTGGTTAGGCAACATATTTAGCGTATGTGCAGGTAAATGTAGTTTTTCCATCAATCCGTGGATGCGCTCTTCAATTTTAGCTTTGGGCCATTTTAACAATTTGGGTACTACAGCAATATTTTCGGCAATGGTATAATGTGGAAAAAGACCGATATGTTGCATTACATAACCTATTTTTTTGCGGAGTGCATCTCCATCCTGATTGGCAATGGCTTCGCCTCCTATATAAATTTCACCGGCATCGGGTGTGATTAAACGATTGATCATCTTTAAGGTAGTGGTTTTACCGCAGCCACTTGTTCCCAATAATACCAGGGTTTCGGCTTCGTTTACTTTAAACGAAACCTCGTTAACCGCATGGGTATGGTTAAACTTTTTACTTACCGCTTTTAGTTCGATCATAGCCCTCAATCAATTTTCATGAACAGGTTATTCAGCGATTCAGCATAGGTAGGATGTGCAAATACACAATACCTGATCCTATCGTAAGTGATGCCACCTTCCATTGCCAGCTGCAAAACCGACATGATTTCGCCGCCTTCACTGGCCAGCACCGCAGCTCCCAGTATCTTTTTGCTATCCACATCTACTACGGCTTTCATTAGCCCACGGGTATCGCCGGTTTCAATTCCACGGGCAACGTATTCCATGGGCAATACAGCTGTCTTATAATTTAACTTTTTCTCCTTAGCCTCCTTTTCTGAAAGGCCAATCCGCCCAAGTTGCGGATCGGTAAACATGCAATAAGGTACTGGTCTATCGGCAATAGCGTATTTGGTTCTTTCTATCAGGTTACGGTACACAATGGTATAATCGTTGTAAGCAATATGGGTAAAGGCCGGACCGCCTTTTACATCGCCAAGAGCATAAATGCCACTTACGTTTGTCTCCAGTTTTTCATTGACCAGAATATGCCCGCGATCATCGATTTCTACACCACAATTTTCGAGTCCTAAATCAGCGGTTTGCGGAATCCGTCCTGCGGCAACGAGTAAATGGCTTCCGCTAACAACTTTTCTATCTTTTTCAGCGGTTATGGATACCTTGATTTGATTTTGATGATGTACGACCTTATTGATGCTTACATCGGTTAAAATCCCGATGTCTTCAGCCTCTAAAATTCCGGTTAATGCTGCAGCGATATCACTATCTTCTTTAGCCAGGATACTGGCCGACTTTTCGAGTATGGTTACTTTAGACCCAAACCGGCTAAACATTTGGCCAAACTCCAGACCAATATAATTTCCACCAATAATAATCAGTTCTTCTGGCAATTTATCCAGTTCTAATATGGTGGTAGAGGTAAGATAATTTACGTCCTGTAGCCCTTCAATATCCGGAAGCGCCGTTTTCGCTCCGGTATTAATAAAGATCCAGTCGGCCGTTAATGTTTCTGTTCCACCATCGGTGAGTGAAACCGTGATTTCTTTCTGACCACTAAACTTCGCCGTGCCGAAAATCAGTTTAAGGCCTTTGGTTTTACTGATGCCTTTTTCTGAAGAAGACCTGAAACTGTTGACAATATCATCTTTACGTTGGATTATTTTTTTGAAATCAACTTTGATATTGCCGGTTTCAACACCGAGCGCCGGGGCATTTTTGGCCTGATACACCGCCCGTGCAGAAGCCACCATGGCTTTTGTTGGGGTACAACCGTCGTTAATACAGGTACCGCCTACATATCTTTTTTCAATCAGCGCCGTTTTCTTTCCTGCTTCAGCCAGTTTTTTAGCTAAAGGAACCCCTGCTTGCCCGGCGCCAATAATAATGGCATCGTAATATTGCATTGTTTTGTTGCTTAAGGTAAAAAGGTTGTTTATAACCGCCTATTTGTTTTGATTAAATATAACCGAAATAAGCGATCAAAGTTTGCCCGTTTTAAATTAAATCTTCTTTAACAGCGGGTTAAGCAGATAAAATATTTCATCGAATAAAAAAGTTACAAACTATACCGGAAAATGAGCGTTAAATAAACAGACATTAACAAAACTATCCTTATGTATACTCAAGCTACAGAAAACACAGATCTTACCGTTCACGTTCAGGATGATGCATCCATTAATGATAAAAGAGAAACTTTATTAAAAACCTTGTTGGAAGGGTTGAATGCCGAAACCGACGATTTCAACTAAAACTGGTGACTATTTCCCGGAGCAGCTTAAAAAAGAAAAGGGCGAAACAAATTAATGTTCACCCCTTTCCATCTAAATTAACGCTCTCGCGACAAAAGTAGAAATTCTCGCTAAAAAACAATGTAACAAATAAGCAACATTTTACTTCGCTAAATCATTTTAGTTTACGATCTGCTGTGCCCTCCTCAGGTTATCGGTAGTTTGTAAAATCTTGTCTTTTAACTTGACATTATAGTTAGGATGCGATTTCAAAAAATCCTGCACAACCAGGTAAGCTTCGTTACTGTTGTAGCTAGAAAATACTGCAGCCAACCATGATTGCGGAAAAAATATATCGCCGGTTTGCTGTATCTCCTCTAACAGCTCCAAACTTTGTTTCAGGTATTTTATGGAGGTCTGTTGCCTTAACGGATGATGCAGATAAGCCAGTGCTGTTGTCGTCCAGGCTTCTTTTTGGCGGTTCTTACGCACTTTTAAGCTTTCAGCAAACTGATCTCTTTCCGCAGCATTTAACGAGAGTGCAGGCATCAGGTACATTAACCTGTTTTTACGGTCCGCATTACTGGTGCGCGATAATTGGGTTTTTAAAATGTTATTGGCTGTATCTGTTTTAAGTGCCAGGGTTAGCGCCAGGCTACTATAATCGTCTTCCTGCAGTTTAACTCCTTCAGGTGCCGATTGCTTAAACCAAATCTGATACAGCCTTTCTCCTGCTTCGCCCCCAATGTAAACGTTCTGATAGGCATTAAATAAAATCTTCTTATGGTTTTGCTGCTCTTGCTGCTGCATCGCTGTCCAAATAGCGTTTTCAAGATCTTTATGCAACTCCATCCGTGTTTCCGGTTTAAGAAAGGTCCAGTAAATATTGGTCAGGTAGCCGGCAATTAACCTTAAATTCATTTCATTTTTTTCGGTGGCCAAGCCCTTCATATAGAAATCGAGTAATTGTTTAGGCTTAAAGCTGTTGCCTGCCAGCATGTTTTCGTACGCATTGATATAAGCCGATGCCCGCTCAAGCGGATTGCTTAAGGCCAGATACTCCATCATGACCATATCAACAGGGAAAAGGCCATAGCCCGCACCATCGGCATTAAACAGCATATAATCAGGCTTTGCCAGACCTTTAGCCTCGCTAATAACCGTACTGGCATTTACAGCGTTAATGTTTAAAATTTTGCTGCTGTCGGCGTATACCAGCTTTACTGTAAAAGCCTGTGGCCATACGCGCGGCGCACCATTTTCACTTTTTTGTGTCAGTATTAAACTGCTTATCTTATCGCCATCGTACTTAATTTCGTAATTAAATATAGGTCTGCCGGGTTGGTTTACCCAAACTTTGTTCCAGCTGTACAGGTCGCTTTTGGTGTATTTGCTTAAAATGGCAATTAAATCGTTCCAGGTAGCGTTTTTATAGGCGTAACGCTTAAGGTACTCGCGTATACCTTGCTGAAAAGCTGTTTTGCCCATTAATTGTTCCAGCTGGCGCATCATAACCGGTGCTTTATGGTAAATGATGTTGCCATACATCGAGCCTGCTTCCTGCAGGTTATCCAGCTGCTGGCGGATGGGATTGGCACCCAATGTACGGTCTACCCCATAAGCTGCGGGGTAATGGTCTTGCAGAAACTTTAAATCGAAGGTGCTTTTGCCCATTAACTTTTCGGTAACCTTATCGGCCATAAAATTGGCAAACACTTCTTTCATCCAAACATCGTTAAACCATTTCATGGTAACCAAATCGCCAAACCACATGTGCGCCGTTTCGTGCGAGATGAGATTTGAACGCGAAATAAACTGATCTTTAGTAGCGCCCTGATCTAAAAACAAGGCCGACGATTTGTATTGTACCTCACCCGGATGTTCCATACCACCAAACTGAAAATCGGGAATGGCTGCAAAACCTATTTTTTGAAAAGGATATTTAATCGCCGTCCAATCTTCTAAAAAGTCGAGTGCATCGCTATGCCCGATAAACACCGAATCGACACTGAGTTTAATTTTAGCTGAATCTGTTTCACGGTGCAAAAACTCCATGTTGCGGTTTTTTACTTTACGGCTCAGGTAGGTATATTTTCCGGCTGTAAACGAAAACAGGTAAGTTGGCAGTTTATCAGAGTTATTAAAGTGATAGGTAATTGCATTTCCGTTCAGCACCGAATCTTTTTTACTTGCATTAGCCATTACTTTCCAATCTGTTGGAACGGTTAACGAAAGTAAAAAGTTAGCTTTTAAGTCGGGTTGATCGAAGCAGGGAAAAACGGTACGCGCATGGTCGGGCACAAAAAGGGCATACAGAAAATCTTTATTCCGGTTTAACGATTCGTTACCGGCAATAAAATCAATGGCAATGCGGTTATTACCCGTTTTTAAATTAGCCGCCGAAATAACAATATGTTCGTTCTTAAAGTTAAGGGCTACAGCCTTTCCATTCACTTTAAGCCCTTTTAAATGACTGGCATCCTGCTTAAAGTCGATCTGCACCTCTCCTGCCTTATTCAATTTAAAATCAATATTTTCTGTCGATTGAATGGAAGCGTTTAGCTCATCAGGAATACTAAAATGAACCTGGTATTGAATGCTACTAATGGTTGTGCTTCTGTGCGTGGCCAGTGCCAGCGATACCCCGGGTTGAACCGGAACAGTCTGGTTCTTTTGTTGTGCAAAAGCCGCCTGACTGAGCATTAAAAAAGTAAAAAAATATTTAGGGTTAATCTTCATCATGAATTTATTCTCCGTTAATCATTTGTAGTATGGTGCCGTAGCTCATCCAAACCATAGTGAGCACTACACCCCAACCGGTAAGGGTAAGCCATAGCGGTTGTTTATAGCTGGCAATAATCTTAGTCCGGTAGGCAGCAACAAGCATTACACCCAGCGCTATAGGCAAAATAAAGCCATTTATAGCACCCACAGTTAGCAATACTTTAACCGGTTTACCAATGAGGATAAAAATAACACAGCTAACGGTTATAAAGCCAATAATAATGGCGCGGTTAAATTTAAGAATCAAAGGGTGAAAACTTTTGATAAAAGATATAGAGGTATAAGCCGATCCCACAACAGATGAAATGCCCGCAGCCCATATCACCACACCAAATATTTTGTAACCAATTTCGCCACTGGCCAGTTTAAATACAGATGCTGCCGGGTTGCCTGCATCTAAAGTAAAACCTTTACTCACCACACCTAAAGCAGCTATAAACAGCAACAAGCGCATTACCGATGCCAGGCCTATTGCACTTAAAGCGCCTTTATTTACAGCGCCGAGATTGGCTATACCGGTTTGGCGGGCATCTAATAAACGGTGCGCCCCCGAAAAGGTGATGTAACCGCCTACTGTGCCACCTACAATGGTTAAAACTGCTGTAAAACTAAACTGCGTAGGGTTAACCGACCTTAAAGCGGCTTCGGCCAGAGGTGGCGAGCTGGTGTAGGCAATAAACAGGGCCAGCAGGATTTTAATCAGCCCCATGCATTTGGCAAAGAGATCCATGGCTTTACCGGCTTCGCGATAAATAAAAATACCAATGGCCATTATGGCACTAATTACAGCGCCCTGCCCCACACTTATACCGAACAGCACATTTAAACCCAAACCTGCACCTGCAATGTTACCGATATTAAAGGCCAAGCCCCCTAAAAAAACCAGAAAGGAGATAAAATACCCGAGCCCGGGAAAAACCTTATTGGCAATATCTTGTGCAGGCTTATCGGCAACCGCGATAATGCGCCAGATATTGAGCTGTGCAATGGCATCGAGTACAATGGAAAGCAGGATTACAAAAGCAAAACTGGCGCCCAACTGTTGCGTAAAAACCGCCGTTTGTGTTAAAAATCCGGGGCCAATAGCCGACGATGCCATTAAAAAAGCTGCCCCCAGCAGCACACTCCAATTGTATTTATTTTTCATATTGAGGTGCTTTAACCAAAATCCCTTCCGATTTTAACTTTTCGGCAATGCGCTTTGCAAAAGCTACAGCATGTGCCCCATCGCCATGTATGCAAATGGTTTCGGCATCAACAGCAATGGTTTTACCGCTAATACTTTGCACCTCTTGCTTTAATGCAAAGCCAACAACCTGTTTTAATGCAGCGTCTTCATCGGTAATTAGTGCGCCGGACACTGTACGGGGCGTTAACGATCCATTATCCTGATAACTGCGGTCGGCAAATACTTCGGATGCTGTTGCCAGGCCTTTATTTTTGGCTTCGGTAATCATTTCACTCCCCGAAAGTGCATACAAAATCAATTTCGGGTCGAAATCATACACAGCCTGTACAATAGCTTTAGCCAGGGCAGCATCTTTAGCCGCCATGTTATATAATGCACCGTGTGCTTTTACGTGATTTAAATGCGCCCCTGCTGCCTTTACAAAAGCATGCAAAGCCCCAATCTGGTATAAAGTAAGCTGGTAGGCTTCCTGTGGCGAAATTTTCATTTCCCTGCGACCAAAGCCCTGCAAATCGGGCAAACCCGGATGAGCCCCTATGGCTACCCCTTTTTGGATGGCCAGGGCTACAGTTTGCTGCATTACGGCAGCATCGCCGGCATGAAAACCGCAGGCAATATTGGCCGACGAGATGTAATCCATCAGCTCAGCATCGTTGGGCATGGGATAATTTCCAAATGCTTCGCCCATATCGCAATTCAGATCTATTTTTTTCATATGGTATTGGTGTACTTAATATTTATAGCATTGGTAATCAATAACAAATCATGCTCTTGTTGAAGATACAGCTCTTCTGCTTCATCGCTCGAAATTTCGGTAAAACTAATTTCATCGCCGGGTTTTAATTGCGCACATAAAGGCAAATCTACAGCGGCAACATGCGCAATGCGCGGGTAACCTCCGGTGGTTTGGCAATCGGCCATCAATATTACCAGATCGCCATTTCCGGTTACCTGTATAATGCCGGGTGTTACAGCGGTGCTGAGCAATTCTTTTTTGGTTTTGCGCACCATGGCTTTGCCCGATAAGTGGTAGCCCATCCTATCGCTCCTTAAAGCAATTTGGTAAGGTTTGGTTAAAAAGGCAATAATCGAGCTGGCATCAAACCAGCTAAACTCGTTAGCCAGCACTACCCTGATGGTTTTGCGGTCAAGCGGCAACAAACTTTCGCGCGAGATGCGCCAGTTCGGATAAATTAAAGCCTTGCTGCTGAGCTGCTGCATAATGGCCGCAGCAACGGTACTAATGGCTTCGCTACTGCGCAATACATCGCCCGCTGCCAGTTTCCGGCCCTCGAAACCACCAAATTTAACCGGCAGATAAGTGCTTTTACTGCCCAATACTTCGGGCACTTCCCAGCCACCGGCTACAGCCAGATAGGTACGCACACCATGTGGATTATGGATAAAAGTAAGCGTTGCCCCTGCTGCAAAAAACAAAGGTTTTTCGGCAGGCATTACCTCGCCATTATAGGTAAGTAATGCACCATCGCCAGAGTAAGCAATTAAAATAGGGCTAAGCGCTTTAAAGGAAGCATTGGCATAAGTAAACTCGAGCGTGGCCAGATTATCGTTATTGCCCACTGCTTTATTGGCCAGGCGATGTGCCAGCTGGTCCATTGCGCCCGAAACGGGTATGGCCTCGGCCAGGTGCTGGTACCTTCCGCAATCTTGCACTGTAGTAAGCAGGCCGGCTTTAATGATGCTTATCTCCATTTTTTAAACAGGGTAAGCATTAAATTCGTCGATAGTAATGGCTTTAAACGTAACCGTATCGCCACCTTGTAAAAGTGCAGGGTTTTGGCGCGCTGCGTTAAACATTTGCAAAGGCGTTCTGCCAATAATTTGCCAGCCACCGGGTATGGCTATGGGGTAAATACCGGTTTGTAAACCGGCTATACCCACGGAGCCTGCGGGTATTGCAGCCTGCGGTACTTCTTTTCTGGGCGTTGATAAACTTTGTGACATACCGCCCATGTAGGCAAAACCGGGTACAAAGCCCATCATATAAACGCTGTAAACGGCGCTGCTGTGCAAAGCAATTACTTCTTTTTCGGTAAGATCATTATTTTGCGCCACGGTTAAAATATCCGGACCAAAATCGCCTCCATAACATACCGGAATAACCACATGCTTGCCCGCCTGCACAGCTAAACCGGGTGCACTATGGCTCAGTTGTTTTAAATAACCCGATACCTTTTCGTAACATGTTTTACCCGGCAAATCGGACTGTGCAACCTGGATAAGATCGAAAAACACGGTTAAGGTACTGTATGCAGGTACGGTGGTTATTAAACCCGGAAAAGGATTTTGCTTTAAAAGCTGGTTAAAACTGCTTACCTGGCGCCACAGGCGTTCGCTTATGGTGTTGCCAAACACTACAGTAAGGGCTTTTTCGCTTAAAGCATATATAGAAATGGAATAACCAGACGCAATGTCTCCCTGCTGCTCGCTCATATTAACTACGCCAAACCATTTTTAGAATAAATAAGCTTCATAAACTCTTGTGCAAACCAAGTGTAACCATAAAAATGATTATATAATATTGAAATAGCAAGTTGAAATTGATGTTGATCTACAATTTGTGAACTAACCACACAAATAACCAGATGAATTATTTTATTTATCAAAGTTAATTCGTAATATTACATAGCTAGAGCTGCTAAGTACCCATCCCTATTTTTATTACTGTATTGTTTAATTTAAAGTAGAATAGTTATGTCTGGTACCGAAAGTGGTTACACCAAAAATGCAGCAAATTTAAACGATTTGATTATTCGTTTAAAAACCTTAGGGCCTGCTTACCAACCACCAAAAGATCATTTTAAAATTGAAGCTTTAGAAAAGCTCGCAAAAGAAGTGGAGGAAACTAATCGAATTTTAAGCAAAGTATCTCCTGTTTACAGCAAAGCTGTAGATGATCAAGAACTTATCTTTAAGCAGCTTAATAACCTAATTACCAGAAGTTATAATTATGTAAAAGTTGCAACAGATAATCCTTCTGAGCTTAATACAGCAAAAACTTTGGCTGATAAATTAAGAGGAGTAGTTAAAAAGTCTACTTCATCCAATGCAGCTGCTGATGGAACAAAACTTCCATCGCAAGCAAAAACATCTTACGACAATAGAATTGAGCATCTAAAACAATATATTGATGTATTGAGTACTAGTCAAGTCTATAAACCTGCTGAAGAAGATCTTAGTATCGCCTCACTTCAAACCCAACTCGAAAAAATGCAAAGCAGCGTTAATAATGTTGCCTTAATAAAACCGGATATTGATGATGCGCGGAGAAACAGATTTAATATCTTTTATGATTCCCAAAATAACTTAATAGATACCGTACAAGGTGTGAAAACTTATATTAAAGCATCCTTAAAGAATGATCACCCTGAAAAAAAATATATCCTTGGCATCCCGTTTAAAAGGCTAAAAATGTAAGGTATTGGGCTCATGCCCCCCTATTTGAACGATAGGCTATCTGTAATGGATAGCCTGTTTTTTTATTGAATTAGGAGCTAGCAAACAAAGTTCAAGTCATGATAAGGAAAAGCTATAGCTATTAATATAACTCTAAGTAATTTTTATTATTTTCTTTATCAAAATATTACCTTTAGATAAATTATTACTTTAATAAATTATGGCCAATCTTGAAAAACTAGCTAATATACTTGGTGCCGAAACGGTTAAGAAAATTTATGAAGATGTTGCTTCGCAACCACTGCAAGAAGTTAGTAAGGTGGCCGTAGATGTTGTTAAAGCTTTCAGGTTATTTACCGCGCCCATTCAGCTGGCGGCTGCATATCAAGATAGGCTAATAAAATATTTAGAAAAAGTAAGAGGCAATGTTAAAGAAGAAAACCAAATTGAGGCACCTGCATCGATAGCTGGACCTGTACTTGATAGAATAAAGTACTTGGAGGAAGATAATTATTTAACTGATTTATATCTTAATTTATTATCAAGGGCTATAGATAAGGAGAGAATAAATGAAGCTCACCCTGCATTTTTTCACATAATTGACCAACTCTCACCTGATGAAGCTCATTTCCTCTTTTTATTGCGAGATAAGGAAATCGATATAACCTCGCATCAAGATTTCGATGCGAAACTTAAAAAATTTTCAAATTATCAAATCACCAAATCTTCTATCCCTTTAAATCAATTTATGTTTAATGAAAACTTTCATATGTACTATTCACATCTAGAAAGTTTAAATTTAATGACTGGGCCTGTATTCAGAGAAGAGTATCCAGAAGATAGTACTGGTGTTCAAACTGGTTACATAAAACATTCACGAATTTTTCTAACCGACTTTGGCAAATTGTTTGTTAAGGCTTGCATTCCAAAAGATGGCTTTAACCATTATCAATAACTTTATATCATCTACCCAATTAATATTACCCACAACTTATTCAGAGGCCCACTTGCTTTATTAAAAACTGCACCCGCTTTATTAAAAACCATACCAGCTACATTAAAAACCGCACCCGCTTTATTAAAAACAGCACCCGCTTTATTAAAAACTGCACCCGCTTTGTTAAAAACAGCACCCGCTTTATTAAAAACCGTACACGCTTCATTAAAAACTGCACCCGCTTTGTTATAATCGATACCTTCCTTATTCAAAACACTACTAATTTTATTGAAAGTTACTACACCTTTAGCTAAGTTTAAACGATGGACATTTACCCATAGTCGATGGATATTTATCCATTTATATCGTTCAGCCAGAAACTTGCACCATCGCCAGCGTAAGCAATTAGTTTATTGAAATTGGTAACTACATATCTGTCAGGTAATGCTCATAGGATAGATTTTATGGTGTTTCGATTCTTAGCAGACTCTTCCGCTTTAAATGCTCAAGAATCATTTCGCTTTTTGCCAAAGCTGATAAGAAACTTAAGCCTGTGTCTGATTTTTGCTGATTCGTGCAATGGCACACATAACGTTCCTGTTGAAGGAAAGGTGCCGTAAATTTTCTTTCTTTTAGGCATAGTAATATCAGTACGTTAAAAAATACATTTTTCCGCATGTTTGTTTAGTTGAAAATAGTTTTAACTTTAGGCCAAACGATCCCATCCCGCCACTTGTAGAAGCAGCAGAAATCGTCATCCGCAAACCAATAAAACATCCCTGATCTATGGAAGCGGTTAAACCTTTTTATTGTAATCGAAAATCTGTGGAAAAAACACCATAGGCAACAGCTTTGCCAATTATAATCTTACGGAATAATTGAACTGTTGCTACAGGGCGTGGGTATGAACTAAACAGGATTTTTAGGCTTTAATGCATACAACCAGTTAAAAGGGCATTTCTGTGGGATAGCAACATGGGATAAGGGATGATTTTTGAGTAAGTGCAGAACAGGGGAAACTCCCTTAAAAAAGGTAAATATATAATAAAATACATTTGGTTCCTGCCTCATATGATATATAGGTGATTAAGGGTAAAAATGACCGTGAACCTGTCATGATTAATAACCCGCTACTAAACCAAATATAATAAAACAAATTAAAATACGGTAACATATAACCGCAAAAAATTTAAATAAGTTGGAGACTTTGAGCCCTTAACTATTTAACCTCAATGATCAAGAAAGAAGGCTCAAGCATTCAGAATAATTTCGGTTTCAATTTGAAGAAAATCAGAACCAGTAAAGGCTTGAGCTTACGTGCAATGGCCCGGAATTGCGAAATTGACGACAGCAATATTTCTAAAATCGAAAACGGCAAATTTGATGTACAGCTTACCACCATTATTGAGCTGGCCAAAGGGTTAGATATCCATCCTAAAGATTTGCTTGACTTTTAGGTTAACCTGCTTAAAAGTTATTCCTTACAATTTTACCAATGGCATCAGCCCAGAAACGGCCTAATCGCGTAATCTAAAATCACATCCAACCAACTGACAACCAATATAGTTACTACAGTTATTTTTCATATCTTTGTTAGTCGTAAATTAACTATAACGCTTGGAAGAATTTGAAGAACTTACTGCTGATGTTCTAAAAGATTTTATAAATATTACCCCAACTCGCTATAATACATCTCAAAAGAAACTTTGTTTTGCTATTATAAAAAGGATGTATAGGCGCGTTAAAATGGGATATAAAAATTTAGGTGGAATAAAAATTTGTAATGATAAAGGCATAGTAATTGATGGCAACCATAGATATATAACTTATTTATTAGCTGGGATTGAAATTGAATATATAATTTGGACCAGCTCTCTGTGTGATGAAGTTATATTGTATAAAGAGGTTGAAATAGATGAAACAAAAGATTGGGATGAATATCTTTATGATAAACGAAAATTTATAAAAGACAAAAATTTCATAGAAAGTTATAATAAAGAAAATAAGAATGATTTTTTTCCTTGATATAGACGGTGTAATGGTGCATGCTAATCCGCATAAAAAAGTGGAATTGGAAGAAGATGGATTTTATAAATTCAACACTATAGCAGTTGACATCCTTAACTCAGTTATATACAAAACAATAGACGAAGTAATCCTTTCTACATCACATAGATATAGATATAATGAAGATAAGTGGAAAGAAATATTTGAAAAGAGAGGAATGGATTTTAAATTTCTCTCGATATTAAATAGCGATAAATTATCATTTGACCCTAAAAGTAATCGGAAAACCGAAATACTTGACTGGATAAATTCCAATAAAATTGACTCTAGCAAGATTGTCATAATTGACGATGACAAATCGTTAAATGACCTACCCAGGCACTTAAAAGACAGATTGGTGTTAACCAATTCTTATACGGGTTTAAATGATGTTAATGATCTGAAAAATGTCCTTCAAAGGAGATTAAAAAAGAATATTTTTAAAGAAAGAGATTACAAAGTCCAATAATTACAACTTTTGTAATCTCTTAATTTTATTTAACCAAAAAATGCTTCCTTACAATTTTACCAATAGCATCAGCCCAAAAATGGCCTAGTGATGCCGCCCCTGTTTTGTTCGGATGCAGATAAAAAGTACCCGCCTGCCCTTTCTCTGGGATCAACTCAGTTAAATGGTGTTTCTTAAAATAAGTAAATGCCTTTTTATCGCCCACAAAAACATGTTTAGGTTGGCTTTGCTCGTAGCTTTTAACCAAACTATCAATTTTTGGAATATAACTTTGCAAACGCGTTAAACCTTCCTGCAGATATTTGGAGCCATTATAGGTATTTGGACTATACCATATCGGATGCTGCAATATCACTATAGCGTTAGGGAAACCGGCCAATAATTTGTCTACAATTATTTTTACATTTTCAATATAACGATCGGCAGATACCGGCGAACCATGAGGTCCTTGTATCGCACTATCGTTAGTACCCAGCTTAACAGAAAAGATAAGTAAGGCTTTCTTATCGGTAAAGGCATTTGCAGCCTCTTCTATTTGGGTAAAAGTGCGTGTTGCAGGCAAAAAATCTAAAGTAGTGTAGCCACTGTGCCCCTGGTTACTGAAATGAACCTCGCCTATTCCTTTTTGCTTAAGCAGATCAGCAACCGCATTAGCCGGCGGAGCTTCTACCGAATTAGCCAATTGTACGCCCTGGGTTATACTGTTACCAATAAAAACAATATTCAGGTTACGTTTTTCGTTCTGCGCAAATAAAAACGATGTACTAATTAATAATAAAGCTAGGCATACCAGTATTTTCTTCATATTTGGTTGTGGTTCAATTTCGGCTAACCTACAATAAATTAACCAATTAATTTCTGTAGGGTTCCATTTTTTTTATGATGCTTAAAAGTTCATCTTTTTCCTCGGCTTCCAGTTCAATCATCCCATTAAAAAGGTCAAAAACCAGATCGCGCTGATTGGATGCCAATAATAAATCCATTAACCGCACCAATGTTCTTTTTTGGCCGGTGTTTAAGCCGCCAAATAATTTTGGTTCAGCTTCATAAATGGCTTTAATCAAATTAATCAATTCAGGTTTACGCTCCTGTTTTTCCCTTTCTGTTGGATAAGTTGGGAATATATCTTCCTGCTCGTAAGCATCAATTAAACGGTTGGCATATTCTTTTAAAAAAGGTTTACGCTTGCTTTTCAGGTATTCGGTAAGTTCTTTGATCAGAAAACGGTATTCGGCCGATGACTTTGCAGCACCAAATATGGCTACCTGTCCTTCATTTTCGAAACTCTTAAAATCAAAATCCCTAAAAAAATCACTGTCAATATAAATGCTGTGGAAATAATCGTCGCTTTTTTTATTGAGTGTGGTGTAATCTTTATAAATTTCCTCTCCACCTGCCAGAAAATAGTATTTAGACAATTCACGGTGCAGGTTATCTTTCCAATGCACGTATTTAATCTTAAAATTTACGGCAGTATCTGCATAAAAAACATTAAACTCTTCCTGGCTTTTAATGTTATCGCTAAAATTAAGCGCCTTACCATTTACAATAACCGAATAGTTTTTATGCTTGTTCAACTCAATAAACCAACAAAACTCGTTAATCAGAAAAGGCAGTACGGTTTCTTCAAGCTCCTGCTGCCCAATGCGCAGATTCGCAAAAGAAACTACGGTGCCTGTTTGGGCATTTGGGGTTGGAGCTGCAGTAAAATCATGACTATAGCTGTTCAACCCTCCGGTACTGATGTATATTTCACCATGCCTGAATCCATTTTCGGCCTTGTAGGTAGTGCGCCAGGTGGCATTATGGGCGAAAGTAAAAAAGGTAAGCCTGCCTACACCATTACGTCCATGCATTTTAGAAGTATGCTTTGGGGCGATAATCTGGATGGCTTTTTCCGACTCAAAAAACGGATCGAATTTCTTTTGCAAACGATCGAAATTTATGCCGTAGCCGTTATCGGCAATATCCAGACTTTCTAAATGACCAAGTGCATTGGCCACATAATCTATGCGGATGGTATCGGCATTTGCATCAAAACCATTCCAGATGTACTCAGCAATGGCTTGTTTCTCATTATAGTTTTTTAATACTTTCTGAATACCTTTTGAGGTAATGTTAACACTTACCGACATAATACTAAATTAATTAGCAAATATAAAATTAAATTCAACCTGATGAATAATTTTCAGGCTTAAGTTTTACACATGATGCAATTTTGGACGAATCAGTCAAGTGCCGGATATATGCGGTATTATTCTTTTTTCAGATAAAATTTGGATTTTTTATTATAAAGCTATAATTTCTCCCCTGTAACAGATCATCCCGAGTGTTTTGCAATGGTTTAATTAATGAGGGCCATATTTATTGTTGTTGCTTTCTGTACAGTAAGCGCCCTATGTAACGCACAACCGGTTGTACAGGTTGAGGGGCAAAACTTCATCAATTTAGGGAAATCGGCCTATTATTGGTGCGATACTACGGGGAAAACCCCTTTCGAAACGGTAGAAAAATTTAACCTAAAAAAATTTACTGCAGGAAAGTCGCCTGTTTTTAATGGCGGAACCGATGGCCATGTATGGTGGATGAAATTACGTTTTAGCCGAAAACCCGAAACTACGCCCTACCTGTTTATTGATTACGCCAGTATTGATACGCTTTGTTTATTTTACCGTGATACTTTGGGTAATGTGCAGCATGTGCACTCTGGGATGCTTGGTTTAAAACAAAATGATGCAGTACTGGGTACCGGATATATCTTTCCATTACAACATACCCAAACACCGGTAAGCGAAATTTACATCAGGATGCAAACCATGAATACCTTGCTGGTACCCTTAAAATTAATTACCGAGCCTGTATTAAACCGCGCCCTAACCAAAGATTATAGCGCACAGCTTATCTATATGGGCATAGCACTCATGATCCTGATTTTTCACTTGTTTATGTTTGTAATGACCAGGAGCAAGCTTTTTGCCCTGTACATGGCGCGCGTAATATTGTTATTTTTTATTACGATGGTTTGCTACCTGCAGGGCTATGGTTTAATGCTTGGCCTGCCCGTAGCCAGGTTTATTTTTTTACATGCCCATTTTTTTATTGCCCTGGGTTACATCTGCACCATTTTATTCAACACTTACTTTTTAAAGTTAAAAAGACAACTTCCTTTTCTATATCAGGTTTTTAAGATACTCAACATTGCCTGGGGCCTGGTTTTAATCTGCTCGCTATGGGATGCCAGAAGCATTACCAATGCGCTTACGCAACTGCTGTTTCTGATAACCTCACTACTGTTTTTATTTAGCAGTATAAAAGTTATTGTAATCCGCGGTTATGCCAAAACCGCCCCGTTTATTAGTTTTTATGTACTGGGCTGGATTCCTGTAGCATTGGTTTCTATTTATCTTGTGCTCAGCCTGATGGCTATCATCCCCTTTCAGTCTTATACGTTTAACCTGCTTACTTTTGCGGCAATAATTGAAGGTATATTAATCAGTTTAGGGCTTTTCGGACAAAGGTTACGCCTCCTTTCGCGCCATAACGCACACTTTCGCCGGCAGCAAATTCTTTTGCAAGAACAAATGGAAGGTTATAAAAAACAGCTCGACGAAAAAAAGCTGGCTCCTGTTGTCCATTTATCACTTAAAGAACTAACTACCCTGGCACAAACCAGAGATCCGGCTTTTATGGAAAGGTTCCGCGAAAGCGAGGCCGCTTTTATACAGGAATTATTACGTCTTTCGCCACAGCTACTGGTAGCCGAACTGGAACTGTGTGCCTACATCCGTTTGTGTTTCGATACCAAAGAAATTGCCCGTGCCTGCCGCCTGAGTGTCCGGGCTGTGGAGAGCCGTAAATACCGTGTACGTAAGAAATTAGGTATCGATGCCGATGCAAATCTGCAAAGCTGGATACTCGATTTGGCCAGAACGTCCTAAATAACATACAAAAGTATTAGCAGACGAACCAACATCATTGCCATGTTACACAGACTGCGAACTTTCATTAAATCGCTAAACAACAACAACTTAATATACCGTGCGTAGAAATGAGTAGCTTAAAAATGTACCTACCGCATCTTCTTTGTATAAATTCAAATGGCGTACTGGCGGCGCGATGCTGTTTATGACCAAACAAACCCTTGTTTATGTCTGAAAGTACCCAACTTTTACCATGTCGGTAGCAACGGTCTTATCCGGGATGATTTGTTACACGACTACCGGCATGGTTTATTAAATAAACGCTAATCAATTCAAAACCATATCCACAGATGAAACCCTATTAAGACATCCATTTTATATAACTGAAAAACAGCACGTTAAAAATACCGCGTAAGAGTGAGTAGATAATAATTTTGATAACTTTTAAATGCGTTATTTCTTTGTCCCAATCTGCTTAATAAAGATTTTAAAACAGATGCTGCGCTTTGGTGGGCCTGGACAGGGGACGGTCCAGCCTTCCAGAAGCCAGCAAGTAAACTAAACTATGAAACCAAGTGCCACACCCGCTAAAATTATTGAAAGCATACAAGAATTTTATAATGGAAAAGAACCAGAAATCATCTATGCTGAATTAGATATTAATAAAGAATGTTTTGATACCTGGATAAGGGATTTTGGAACTATTGCCAACGAACTGATGGAACTGCGAGATGAGAACGAGAAACTGCGACTCATGTTTACCAATTTAAGTCTTGTAAATCAAAGTTTGCGCAGTTCTCTTGATAGCTTAACCCGCTCCGATTCTAAATTAATTGATCTGTTGATAGAAAAACGAAAGACCGGTAACCTCCGTTATCCCTAAAATATATCCCTTACATGCCAAAAATCATCATCTTAGAAAACTACCCGGCAACGCTTGATGCAATTAAAATGATTTTCGAGTTTGAAGGATATGAAGTATTGGCGCTTTCAGGCCCACAAAATTTACACACTCTGGTATCGGATTTTAAGCCTGATATTATTTTAGTTGATGCTTTGCTCGGATTAACAGATGGGCGTTCTATTTGCACCGAATTAAAACTATCTGTTCATGCGCATATCCCCATCCTGCTAATGTCGTCGCAGATGAATTTTATCACCAATCCACATATTGCTGTCCATTGGGATGATTATATCGAAAAACCATTCGAAATGATCGCTATGGTAAACCGGGTAAAAATGTTGCTCACAAAAAAAGTAAGCCAGGATTAGAATACTTAATCCTGGCTTACTTTCGATATTAATCTGTGTATTATCCAAAAAGGTCGCTGCTCAGATAACGGTCTCCCCTGTCGCAGGCAATAAAAACAATTGTTCCTGATTCCAGCTCTGATGCCAGTTTTAATGCTGCTGCACAGGCTCCACCTGAGCTCATGCCCGCAAAAAGTCCTTCTTCTTTAGCCATTCTACGCGACATTTCTGTAGCTTCTGCCTGCGCAATGTCCATTACACGGTCTACCCTTTCTGGCTCGAATATTTTAGGTAAATATTCTTCCGGCCAACGCCTGATGCCCGGGATAGATGATCCTTCAGTTGGCTGACAACCTACAATCTGAATATTGCTGTTTTTTTCTTTAAAATATCTCGAACAGCCCATAATGGTACCTGTAGTACCCATCGAGCTTACAAAATGGGTAATCTCACCTTCGGTATCGAGCCAAATTTCAGGGCCGGTGGCTTTATAATGCGCCATATAATTATCCGGATTGGCAAACTGGTTTAATAAGAAGTGTCCGGGCGTAACTCCTTTGGCCTCCGCGTAATCGCGGCACTCTTCTATACTCTCCAGCAGCGTTACCTTAGCACCAAAGGCTTCCATGGTTACTTTACGTTCCCTTGTCGAATTGGCGGGCATTACCAGTTCTATCTCTAAACCATATAAGCTTGCTATCATGGCCAGTGCAATGCCCGTATTTCCGCTGGTAGCCTCTACCAGTTTGGTTTCCGGAGTTACCTGTCCGCGTTCTATTGCGCTTCTGATCATGTTTAATGAGGCCCTGTCTTTTACACTCCCTCCTGGATTATTGCCTTCCAGTTTGGCAAATACCCTTACTGCAGGGTTAATATTAAGTTTTTGGAGTTCGGCCATTGGGGTATTACCAATGAGATCGATTATTCCTGCCATATTATGCTGTTTTAACTTGTTTCTTTATGGTTTCTGATGGTAATTATTGGCGAATGATAAGCGGTAGAAAATGGCTCAATGCTTTCAGTAAGCCAAACATTCCCGCCTACTATACTATCGTGCCCGATAACGGTATCGCCACCTAAAATAGTTGCTCCCGAATAAATAACTACACGATCTTCTACTGTTGGATGCCTTTTGCTCCCCGCCAGTACCTTCTTAACACTCAAAGCACCGAGGGTTACACCCTGATAAAATTTCACATAACGCCCGATGATACTGGTTTCGCCAATTACAATACCTGTTCCATGATCGATGTAGAAATATTCTCCTATGCTGGCCGCCGGATGAATATCGATGCCGGTTTTTGAATGTGCATGCTCGGTAAGTATGCGTGGAACGAGTGGAATGCCAAAATTATACAAAAGATGCGCAATGCGGTAAAAACAAATGGCATAAAAGCCAGGATACGTTCTGATCACTTCAAACCTGCTTTGCGCAGCCGGATCGCCCTCATAAATGGCAGAAATATCGGTGTTAAGGATGCGGTATAACTCAGGTAGTCCGGCAAAAAACTCACCGGCTACATTTTTGCATTCGCTGTTTTTCAGTTTACAACTTGCCGAGATAATCATAAAAAGCTCGAGCTCCAGGCCTGACACATATTGTTTCAGTGCCGAAATATCAGCGAATTCCTCCCCTGTGTTTTCGGGAAAAATGACCTTAATCAGCTTTTCTGCCCAATTCGAGATGACTTCGTTTGGTGGAATGTTTGGCTGTTCGAGGGGATTTTTAAAAATATGCTCAAAAAAATGGTCCTCCATCATTATTGTTTGCCCCACTAAAATTTGTTTTGTTGATTAACTATATAGATTTAATCGTTAAATGTAAGTTTTGTTTTTTTAATCCTAAACTTAAAGCGCAATTATTATCAGAAAAATTGCGTGTAAATAACATTAAGACAATTAAAGCCCATCACAACTAACTTGAATAAGTATTTCGATTTACAAGAATTTATGAGTGAAGACAGAATAATTAGCTTTTTGGCCATTTGGCCAGTGAAATGGTTTTGGTTCCTCCTGTCTTGAGTTTTTCAGAAGTTAAAAAAACCGATATCGCTTTGCTGCTGTTGGCAGGTATTTCAACCGTAAAACCTACAATTACAGTTCCCGGGTTTGGAGCGTCGTAATTGGTAACCGGAACCGATGGCCATTGCTTTATATTGATTTTAGCTTTGGTTTCTATATGCAAATAGCATTTTTTACCCTCACTGGTTAGTTCTATAGTATTTGCATTTAATACTTTTACCACAGCAGGTGTAACCATCGACCAACGTAAAGTTACCTCCTGGTTACCTGTTTCTACCTCATCGCGAATCAGCACTGTCTTTTTATCAATCAAAGCTACTCCTCGTACTGCTTTTTTTAGTTTATTGGCGTAGAGTGTATGCATATCAACCACAGCATTCATAAAATTACTTTGGTCAGAACTGCTGAGAAATACTCCTTTTCCATTTACCAGTTGAAAAGCGCTGTCAACAGAGAGGGTATTATGCGCAAGATTGTTATATCTGAATATTTTCCAGCGCTGTGCATCTTGTTTACTGTTCCATAAATCAATCCCCTTCGATTCTAATGACTCATACTCCTGCATGCCTAAATCCATAGCCCAACGTACGCCCTGCGATTCTATAACAAAGGAACCTACATCCATATGAGCATGACTGGTAGCCGGAGAACCTCCTTTGAAGCCTATAAATGTAGCTAAAGAATCGGTCCATGAACTTCGCATTAAAGCTACCGGTGTAGGGCCATTGCCCAGCCAAAATTGTGATTGGGGTTCGCGAACACCCTTTAATGATATATCTTTCGCCCATAAAATGGCCGAAGGCAGTAAGCGGTTGTTTAATAATTTAGGGTTGAGGAGTTGTGTTTTACTTACCCAGAGCAATGAGGGTGACTTTGACTTCGAAGCAAACCAAAAAAGCGCGGGATTGAATTCTGCTACGGCCCTGCTATCTGAATAATTAAAAGGTTTACCGGAAGGCCCGGTCATATTGACCATGTATGCCGCCGTTTGCAGAAAACCCGGAGCCTTACTTAAGCCAAAATCTTGTTTAAATACACTTTCTAAAGCACTAATTAGCATAACATTAAAAGAGGTACCGTATTCCCAGTAAGCATACCCTTCAGGATAAGCCCCATCGGGTGCGTATTGTTTCATGGGCAATACCACACTTTTTATAGCCCGGTTTACCAGTTGGGCTGAAAGTGCAGGGTGTTCATCAAAAGTGGCAATGGCACCAAAAGTAATTCCCGAATTGCACACCTGGTTCCAGTTATTGGTAATGTTGAGCCAGTTATTGTAGCGCTTATCCATTGAAGGTTTTATACCCTTTTCCAAAATGGCTTGTGCAATTGTACGTCGTGTTTCGGGATCCAAATCATTGTACAGCCAATCGTAACCGATGGCCATCGCCATAGTCATTTCTCCAACATCAAGAAAATGCGAGGGGTTCCAGTCTGTAAATGCCGAAACAGCAAGCATTTGCTGTGTTGCACTTTGCAGGTATTTTTTATCGTGGGTTAACCGGTAGCTATAAGAAAGGTAATAAATTCTTTTAAGTGCTTCACGCGATACATCTAGGAGTCTTTTCCCAGTCATAATCCGGTTTAGCCCTGGCAGGCTAAGCATTTTATCTGCTCCGGTAATTACAGCCTGATGGATTTTCATTAAACCGGCATCGCGGTTAATCTCCTGTGTAATTTGCTTTTCGAGTTCGGATGAGATTAGTAGCCTCGGATGAGCGGGCATTTTAAATGTAGAATCGATACTATTGGTTTGCCCAATAGCCATGCTCCAGTAAAAGAGCATGGCTATAAAGCAAAAACCTGTTTTGAATGATCGTTTCTTCATTCAGTGTGTTTATTTTTTCTGTTCAGATAGGAAGCTAACCAGCGAAGCCAGTTCTTCATAAGATAACGAATTGGCCAGACCTTCCGGCATCATCGAGGTTTCCAACTCTTTACGCGAAAGAATATCGCCTGCTTTGATGGTAAAAACTTCACCGGCAATATTACGCAAAACCACTTTGGCAGCAGTTTCTTCCTGAACGAAGCCCATATAGGTTTTATCGCCTTTTGCAGTAATCATTACCGAAGCAAATCCTTGTGAAATAGAAGCATTTGGCTTTAAAATCGACTCGGCAATTTGCTCACGGTTCATAATTGAACCGATTTGCCCCATAAAAGGACCTTTCATTTTATCAGTTTTATTTAAACTGTGGCAAGCAATACAGCCCTGATTGTTAAAAATGGTTCTTCCTTTCACAGGGTTACCTTGTAATTTATTAATGGCAAGCAATACATCTTCAATTGATGATTTACCTACCTGTCCTTTTTGATTTTTAATTTTTTCCAGATCAATTTTAGGCTCTTCAACTGCTGCAACTTTTTCCTCTACGGCAAATTCAGCAATATCCATGCGGTTACGCTCATTTAGATCAACAAAAAACTGTTTTCCGCTGGCACCTTGTTTAAGCGCTTCTTCTTTTAAAAATTTCTCAATTACCGGCGATTCTGACCAGGTAACCGCTTTAAAATACGGACCATGCGAATCCGGACGTGTTCCCCACCACCAGCTCGCATCGTAAGCAATTTCTTCCTTATATAAACGTGCTAAAGTAATTAAAATCTGTTTTTTCAGTTTTTCATCCTGAGCTGTTTTATAATTATCGATTAATCCGTTTACGGCTTTTGCATTGTGCATATAACGTAATGCCCATAAAGCAAGGTCGGCATTTTCGGTTTTAATAGCAGCTACCATCGCATCCGTTGCTTGTAACGATACTAAAGCCCTAACTGCCAGGTGAGGTAAAATGATAGCTGAATTAGGTGTAGCGTGAGGTCCTTCTATGCCTTTTGCAGGTGCGGTAAACGATGCCGGAACCTTGGTAGCCAAAAGCACTTTTGCAGCTTCGTCTACCTTACCCAAACGGTTTAAACCGATAATAGAAACGGCATGTACACGTGGAGAAGCATCCTGAAGCCCCTGTAAAAATGGCTCAATTGGCACATTGGCCAGATAAATTTTACGATCAGTTAATGCTTTTAACGCAAATTCTTTTACTGCATTATCTTTTGTTAATGCTACCAGCTCAGTAGTAGCGTTTTCTTTGGCTAACTGTGCATAAGTGTAGATCCCCGCAACACGAACATCGAGTGGTAAAGCCTGATCAGCAGCAATTTTTAAAGCAACCTCAGTGGCTTGTTTATTATTGCGGGCAACCAATTCCTGCGAAGCTGCAAGGCGGCCTACCGAACTGTTCGATTTAAGTAAATCTGTTAGTTTTTTAACAGATAACTTTTTTACATCAGGGAATGCCTTATAGCTCCAATCGGTTGGTACTACACGAACAATATAACCTTTATCCGGACTACCTGAATAACCTGCCCCATCCCATGCAGAAAGGTAAAGTCTTCCGGATCCATCTACATCTAAATCGGTAATTTGAGGAAGTTTGATAAACTCTTCGTCTTTTTGGGTAAAAGTTGGTCCATCAGCAGTAACCCTGTGGATGTACAACATACTTCTTCCCCAGTCGGCCATCATCGGCACGTTGTTGTATTGTGCAGGCCAGTTTGGTTCATTCATAAATAATGCACCTGTACCTGAACCACCACCTAAATCGGCAAGGGCAGGAATAATTTCGTCGGTAAAATGCTGGAATAAAACCGGGTAACCGTATTCGCCCGACTGAATGTGATGTGAAAAACGTACATTCCATCCGCCACCATCATTGGTATTTTCGCGGGTAAATACGTTCATATAAGGATCGATAGCTACATCGTATACGTTACGGGTACCATGTGTAAATACTTCCATTTCGGTTCCATCAGGACGTACACGTACGATACCGCCACCAAGCATGGTCATTTTTTTGCCCGAGCGGTCTATGGCATCATGGAAACCAAAATCGCCTACTGAGATATAAATCCAGCCATCGATACCCATTCTAATGCCGTTGGTAGCATGGTCGGTACCGCGTTCGCGAATGTATTTTTCATTGCTGATGTGCTCGATTAATGGTTTTTCAGGTCCATCGGCTTTACCATCGCCATCTTTATCTTCAAAAACAACCAAATTCATACCTGTAGCTTTACCGGTTTCTTTAGAGAAAGTGGTATGCAATACAAATACCTGGTCGCCCTGAACAATGATACCGCGTGGATTATCTACATCGGCAAAATCGGTATGGCCATCCATTTTACCATCGTTATTTTTATCAACGAGTTTAAGAATACGACCTTTGCCGGCATCTTTACCCAAAGAGCCAATCATATCTACGCCAACAAATACTTCGCCGGTTGGTGCAACGGCCAAACATGCCGGACTTGGCGTAATATCTGGTCCTGCAAAATTAGTAATGGTTAATCCCGGAGGCGCTAAACGGGGTTTCTCGGGTTCACTAAAAAGGTTTTTAAAACCCAGGAAAATAATAGATAAGTAAATTAAACTTAAAGAGAATTTGATCATTGTGTGTGTTTGTTATTGTCTTTTTTTGGTTAGTGTCGGGTAAACTTACAAAAAATACAAATTAACTCTTGCCAAAATTTTGTTATAATTAACTTTTCTTTGAATTACTCACGCTAAACAGCACTTATTATAATCATTCTCATAAAAAAAATCAGAAATTATTGCTTTCTACGCTACTTTATGTTAAACAATTCTAAACACGAGGACAGCAAAATCAAAAACAATAAAGCATTATAGACGAGCAGAAATATTCAGATACACGCTTAATTTATCAGGGTTAATTAAAAATTAACATAAAAATCACACAAACAACACAATATAATCATCGTAAAGCAGCAATCCAACTGATTTACATTTCAAAATCCAGTAAAAAACACCTAAAAGTCATTTAAATACAAAATAAAAAAGATAATTACTTGATCAATTGAAGATTTTTTATTAGATTTACCATACAAAATTCATTAAATCAGTACGTTATGAAAAATATCTTTTATATTTTCCTGACTGCCCTGATCTCTTCAATTGCTTTATTAACAACGGATGCTACTTTTGATCCCGAATTGGTTTATAGCACCGTAATATTAATCTGGTTACTGTACATCTGGTACCACGTGTATGCAAACAAGAGAAACTACAGCGAGTAGTCTGTATGCTTATTAAGTTGTTTCCCAATCAGCAGAGGTGGGTAGGAAGGGTATTGATTTTTAATTGGCAATTAGCAATAACCAATACTCAATGTTCAATTACCAATAACCAATTAGCAAACTGTGTTTGCCTCCACCTTGAGTAATTAGATTTAGTTTCGCTGAGCCTTCGGGTCCTCAACTCCGCTAAGCTCCGCTACTAACGACAATCCCATAATTAAATCGTCATTTCGACTAAAGCCAGCTGGTTTTTCGCCGGTGGCGAAATGCCCGCCTGCATCGGGCAGGGAGAAATCTAATCCATACAGATTTAGCTTCGCTGAGCCTTCGGGTTCTCGACTCGCTAAGCTCCGCTCGAAATGGCGGATGAGCTATAAGTATGACTAATAAACCAGTAAACAAATAACCTGTTTACATAAACTTAACCTAACCGGCAGTTCTTCGGATTGCATATCTTTTTATCTTTAGCGATATGTACTGGTACGAAGAAGAGGTTAAGCAATTGGAAAAAACACATTGGCTGGACCGGGAACATCCTGGCATTGTATTCTATGGCAGCTCGTCCATACGTTTATGGCATAGCCTTGAAGATGATTTTCCGACCAGCAAGGTAACTAACCTGGGCTTTGGCGGCTCTACTTTAGCGGCCTGTGTCTGGTTTTTCGAAAGGATCATGACCAATTACCGGCCAAAGGCACTGGTTGTTTATGCCGGTGATAATGATCTCGGAGATGGCCGGCACCCTGAAGAAATATTTATCTTTTTTCAGCAGCTGATGGCCAAGGCGAACAGCCGGTTTAATGATCTGCCCTGTTATTTTATTTCCTTAAAACCCAGTTTAACCCGCTGGCACATGGCCGATCAGTTCAGGTACACCAATAACCTGATTGAAAGCGAAATTATTAAGCATAACGGAAACTGGAAATTTATTGATGTTTTTAAAAGGATGCTCACAAAAGAAGGTAATCCAGATCCCATATTTTACGACCATGATGGCCTCCACCTCAGCGAAGCGGGTTATCGCCTGTGGACGCAGATCGTTAATGAGAAATTAGGTTAATCATTACCATTAATTAATATCCTGATAATATCGAAGCCCTATTTTTCCCTCAAAGATTTAAATTAATGAAAAGGGAATACCATAAATGGTTCAGCCATAGCTTACAAAGAGATATGGAACTTTTGTTTTTTGGCCACAGCGGAAGGGCAGTAATCTTTTTCCCCACCCGGATGGCCAGGTTTTATGATTACGAAAACTGGGGGATTATCGGCTCCTTAAGCCAACAGATCGAAAATGGCGAAATTCAGGTATTTTGTTTAGATAGTATTGATGGCGAAAGCTTTTATAACGACGGTGTATTCCCATCGGTACGCATAGACCGTCACCTGCAATACGAAAAGTATATTTTAGATGAAGTAATGCCCTTTATCGGGCAACAAAACAACAGCGGTTATGTAGAAACTGCAGGTTGCAGCATGGGCGCTTACCATGCCATTAATCTGGCTATGAAATACCCCTGGTTGTTTAAAAAAGCTGTTGGCATAAGCGGCAGATACGATTTAACCGACAACATAGGCGACTTTAAGGATTTGCTCAGCGGATTCCATAATGACGAAGTGTATTTTAATATGCCGGCGCAATACATTGCCAACCTTAACGACGACCGCTTATTAACGGCTGTAAGAAATATGGAAATTATACTGGCAGTTGGCGAAACCGATCCTTTTTTAAGCGGCAACCAGCACCTCAGTACCTTATTATGGGAAAAAGGTATCCCGAACCAGTTTCATACCTGGGAGAGCAATGCACACCGCCCCCACTACTGGCGTAAAATGGCACCGATGTACATTTAAAACAGGTTAACGTTATTCTGTCGCCGAAAAATAATACTGTTTAATGGCAATAGTTGATGCAGGTTCTGTTGCACCTGCTGCACCAATTCCGACAGTAGCTTCTATGAGCCATTTCTCTGGCGAAGCATTTGTTTTGGCCACCCTAGCCCCTTTAACCGTTCCTTTTAATGCTTTAAACTCAATACCGAAGCATGCCGGGCAATACGAAACATATTTTACCTTACCCGCTTTAACATCCTCGTCAGTTAATGAAAACCGCTCACCTTGCATTGGCGCCTGCATGTAAAGCCAATAAGTACGGCCATCGCCCTGGCTCCTTACCCAAAATATGCGGTATTGCCCTTTGGTTAAAATTAAATTGTCACCACTCATCGCTGCATTATCAGCATACATAAAACTGCAACTCGCCCCCTGCGGGCATTCGGTTAAATTTTGCTCATCAATGGTAAAATCCAGTGGTGTATCGGTTTTCTTTTTGCAGGCCGTTAAAGTACTTAACACCAATAAAATAAAAGCTGTTGTCTTGAAAGCGTTTTTCATGATTTTGTTTTCTTACCTAGACGTGCGCAGCAGGCTATCCGCTACAACAGCTATATTAAGTTTATGTTAAATCAATTAAATGTACAAAAAAATGGTTCAGTGGGGTTTAAACATCAAATAAACCCTTTCAAACACATGCGCTTAACGTAGATTGAACAAGAAAATATGGAGTTTGCAACTAAATATTAAATCGACAAAAAACATGAAACAAGGCTTATTGATTAATCATTACTAAGGCGTTGTTTTTTATTTTACTGCTAAATTAAAATACTGCTTAATGTAAACGGTATCTACAGGTATCTTAGAATTTTCGGCTGCTAAAACAATAGTGGCATCCAACAACCATTTTTCGGATGCTGTATTTGTACGCTTTACCTTAATTCCTTTAACAG
This sequence comes from Pedobacter kyungheensis, assembly GCF_000812965.1. Classification (GTDB taxonomy): domain Bacteria; phylum Bacteroidota; class Bacteroidia; order Sphingobacteriales; family Sphingobacteriaceae; genus Pedobacter; species Pedobacter kyungheensis. The sequence goes on along the minus strand of NZ_JSYN01000002.1, from coordinate 13,236 downwards.
TTCCAGCTATTGGAGTTGATTTATAATAATCGCAACTAGCACAAGAAAAGAAATGTTTTACTTTCCCGGCAAGAATATCGGCTTCGGTTAATAAAAAACTATCTCCCTGCATTGGCGCCTGAAAGTATATTGTAGTGGTGCTAAAGCCATTCTCTTTCTTAGCCGAAAAAACCCGGTACTGGCCTGGCATAACTGTCATCGGCTGATTAACGATTATGCTATTATTAACATATTCATATGTGCAATTTCCCTGAAGGCATTCGGTTAAATTTTGATCGTCTATGGTAATCTCGGATTTCTTTTTACAAGCATAAAAGCCCCAAATAAGGAATAGAAAAGCAATGGTTATTTTGAAAGCGTTTTTCATAATTTATTTTTTTGTTAAAACGGTACCGCACAATATAACGCTACACCTCTTGTTATAAATTGATTTCAATATCGTATTTAATAAGATGGTATCCGGATAAAAATAATATCTGACTGTTGAAATACTTTTCTCTTAACCTGGATTGAACAAGAAAATATTATGTTTGCAGCTGAACATTAAATCGACGAAAAAACATGAAACAAGGCTTATTGATAGATATGGACGGGGTGATTTACAGCGGGGAGGCATTGATATTTGGTGCAGATAAATTTATTAAACATTTAATTGATGAAGATATTCCCTTTGCATTTATGACCAACAACAGTCAGCGAACCCAACTCGAAGTGGTACGCAAACTGAAAGGATTGGGTATAAAGGTTGAGGAAAGCCATGTATATACCAGCGCGATGGCTACGGGTAAATTTCTTTCTGACCAAAGCCCTAACGGTACAGCATACGTTTTGGGCGAGGGTGGTTTATTGAGCAGTTTACACGATCATGGTATTACATTGGTAAATACCGATCCTGAGTTTGTGGTTTTGGGCGAAGGAAGAAATTTCACACTCGAAATGGTACAACGTGCGGTAGATATGATTCTGGCTGGAGCTAAATTTATTACCACCAACCGCGATCCCTCACCTAAAAAACCGGGCTGGAATAATTTAGGGATTGCTGCAACTACCGCTATGATTGAAGAAGCTACCGGTAGGAAGGCTTTTGTTACGGGTAAACCAAGCCCGGTAATGATGCGTTCGGCACGTAAATTTTTAGGCCTGGAAACCAGCGAAACTACCGTGATTGGCGATACGATGGAAACGGATATCCAAGGCGGTGTGCAGATGGGTTATAAAACGATCTTGGTGCTTTCGGGCATATCAACCAAAGATACCTTAGGGCATTATGCTTTTAAACCTGATATGATTGCCAGTTCGGTTGATGAGATTCAGTTTCCACTCAACTGGTGGGAAGGCAAATAGTTAGTTCTGAGTTTGGAGTTGGGAGTTTGGAGTTTGGAGTTGAGGCCTTAAGTAATTCCTTCAGTTGATTTAGTTTAGCTGAAGGAATTATTTTTTGCATCAAATAGCTAGATTTAGTTGTGTCGAGTACTGTGTGGTTCTCGACTCCGCCCTGCTCTTTATCAATGATGGCTCCACTAATAGGATCGTCATTTCGACTGAAGCCAACCGGTTTTCTCGGGTGGCGAAACGGAGAAATCTATCAAGACAGATTTCTCGACTCCGTTGCCCCCGATAGCTATCGGGGCCGCTCGAAATGACGGTTGGTTATGGGTAGCCTAATGGTTACATAGCTCATGAACCATTGAACAGATGAACAAATAGTTATGGCTTGGTCAACAAAGGAATGTTTGTGAAATAGCTACTCCCATCAAAGCGTGGACTGCAATCGGTTTTGAACGCTGCATCTTTCGGGGCATCATCTTTTACTGTTGCCTGTGTTGCAGATAAGTGTGCTACACTTAAAACTTTGCTGTTATTTTTAAGCTGAGGTGCATCTGTATTAGTCGGTTTATTAGCGGTAAAGTCTTCTGCTTTCATCAGTAAGGCTACTGCCGGAATAACCATTAACAAAGCGGCGCAAGAAATCAGTCTCATAATATTTCGCTTAATTTATCTCTCCGGAAAGCTTGCTTATATGTCCAAACAATAGCCCGTTGAATTGCTATTGCTTCTACTTTCAGAAATGTAATACAAAGATGAAAAGCTGTTATTACCGGTTTAATTAATTAGGATTACGAAATTGTTAAAAGGAGGCTACCAGTTTTAATTGAATATTAATAACATCACAAATCAATAGTTGCATTTTAATATAGCGATGCAATCGCTAATCTCATGTATCCTCGTTACAAACGAAGACAATAATGATAAGATTTTACATAAATTAGCAATTCGGTATAACTTTCGTTTCTATATTTGCGATAAACTTAACAAGCTAACAATTAGACAGATATTACTTTCGCAAACTAATCAATTATGAAAGCGGTTATTAAAAAGAAAAGGAATATTTATAAACTTATTAAGGTTGACAACAACACGATGATAAGTTTTATATTCAGAAAGACCGGATTAATTCTCAGAAAGGATGAAGAAGTTAAATCATCCAGGGTGTCTGCTTATGGTAGTGATTATGCCTTGCCTTAGCGTTTGATAATGCTTATCCATTCCGTTGCATTGGTTATGATAAGACCAATACCCCATCTGTTTTAGCCTGCCTTTGGTTGATGCGATGTTTTCGGACATGTACGACAAAGAACAACACTGTTTAATAGTTCTCGTTTGTCACAAAGTGATTCCTTTGGAATAACGAGAACGAGAGAACTGTGTATTTTAATATAGCGATGCAATCGCTAATCTCATGTATCCTCGTTGCAAACGAGGACAATAATGAGTGCGGGTTCAAGTGTTAGCCCACCAGTAGACTATGTTTGCCTTCTATGCTCGTTTGCGAGCTAAACAGCATCAATTGTAACCCCATTAGTGCGCTATGTTTAGCTTCCAGTGTCGTTTGCGAGCGCACCAGCATCAAATGTAAACCTATCAGTACGCTATGTATGGCTTCCACTGCCGTTTGCGAGCGTACCAAAGTCAATTGCTGCATGTATACAGACAATTGGTCAGTGTACAGATCGAATTGTTAGCCTACATCTGACAATTGGTCAGTCATCAGCATATAAAACATTTAAACAGCAAGCTAGGTTTCCTCTTAATCGTCTTCCTTTGCAAAAAAGAATGAGCGAAATATGCATTTGTAATGCATGGCAATACAATCACAATGCTCCTTTATCCTATTTGCAAGCAAGAACAACAGGCTATAAAAAAAAGATTGCGCAGCAACATCCATCGCTACGCAATTATTAACTAACTAATCAAAATGTTTATACTGTTGCACATTAGATCACCAATCCTACGTACGTCCAGTATCAGGTAATTGTATTGGATATCCTAATAAACCAAATTATATTACCACTTTGTCTCCATTTAAATTACATTAATTAAGTTTTCAGCTCACTGAGCATATCAAAAGAAGATGACCAATTACATTTTGGCATCCATTAATTTCGTTGTTTTAGCTTTTGGCGCAACCAATTTCATCTTGATTACAAATGCCTGGCTGGGTTGAAAATCTTTTGGAAGAAGTACATCATAATAAGTATTCTTATCCAGGTCGATACCCATATCTGATTGTTTTAAGGTTAAACTTTTTCCACCAACCAACAGTGCTGCACTGCCCGGAACCTGTGTAGCATTTTTAGGCACAGCAATGCGCACAATGCCATTTACCGGTTGATTGAAAATGGTTAAATACAGCTGATCTGCTTTTTGGGTAAAATAGCCCAGTTTGGAAGGCGTTAAAGCGGCATGACGTACCCCATAAACGGCCTCGGCATTTTCTTTTACCCATTTACCTATTTCTGCGGCTATTTTATCTTCTTCGGGATGCATATTCCCGTTACCATCCGGACCAAAGTTTAATACGAAATTACCGTTCATCGATACCGAATGCATTAACATATCGAGCAAATCGTCGGTAGTTTTGGTATAAATGCCCGACCAATCTTTCATATAACCCCAGCCATTTGGCGGAATAGTCATCACTGCATCCCAATCGTTGCCGTTTAACCATTCAAATTCGGCAGGAAGCTTACGTTCCCATCCCTGCTCATAATCGCCCAAAATAACACCGTTCGAATCGAAATGGCGCGAACCATGCTCATCATTGCGGAAACGGGAACCGATAATTAAACCCGGATGTTTTTCGCGCAGTTCTTTTTCTAAGTTATAGGTAAACTGATAAGCACTTTTCCATGATGCATCCCAGGTACCATCGAACCAGAAGCCTTTAATTTTTGGATAATTGCTTTCCAGTTCCAGGAGCTGATTGCGGGTATATTGCAAAAATTTATCAAATCTGGCCTTTTCTTCATCTGTTTGAGGAGCCTTACCCATATAGTTCGGATTGTTCCATTCTAAAATCGAAAAATACAGGTAAACATCTATACCTTCGGCCGTATAAGCGTCTACAATCTGCTTTACAATATCTTTTTTATAAGGCGAAGCCGAAACATTATAATCTGAATATTTGGTTGGCCAAAGGGCAAAACCATCATGGTGCTTGGTAGTAAAAATTACATACTTCGCTCCCATTTCTTTAGCCTGTTTAGCCCAGCGTTTGGCATCAAAGTTTTTAGGATTGAACTGTTTGTATAAATTATCGTAAGTTTTGGTCCAGTCTTTAGGCGCAGTTGGACCACCCCATGAGCGGATCCATTCTGAAGCTGCTGCCCCACCCCTCGCACTTACGCCATTCCATTCGTTACCGGCAATAGAATAAATGCCCCAGTGGATAAACTGCCCTAAACCATAACTGCGAAAGGCCTGCATATCCGCATCGGTACGGTTGCGTGGTGTAAGCGAACCATATTTCACTTCAATCAGGGTATCGCGTTTCTTTTTTGGGCCTGTCCACTGTGCATTTGCCTGGCTTATGCCAGCCACTGCTGCAACAGCAATTAATGCGCATCTTAACGTATTCTTCATGTATATTTTTGTGTGTTTAATCTTTATAATTTAAGGGTTTCTTCCTTTTTACAGGTAATTCGGGGTTTTGCAAGGGCTTTAAAGGATTGTAATAGTACAAACCTGCCTGACCGTAAAGTGTTAAATGTGGCTTTAAGCTATTGCTAAAGGCGGCAAAATCTTTACGATTGTTTTTGGTCCAGGCGGCTTCGGCTAAAGCCGCAATGCGTGGAAAGAGCAGATAATCCAAACGGGCATCACCATCTACGGTTTCGGTCCAAAGATCGGCCTGAATACCTAAAATGAGTGGTTGTTCTTTTGCATCTTTGGAAAAAGAACGGGCATCGAACTGGTATACCTGCTCAACCGGATTATACAACTTGTTCCATTTGCGACCATACTGATGGGTACTATCCTGCACGAAATCGAAATAAAGCGGCAAGCGCGGGCACAACACGGTTTGATAGCCTTTATTTAATGCACTACGCAGCTGACCTGGTTTATCGTGCCGCCACCAGAAAATAATTGTTTTTTCCCTGGGTACGCCCACATCAACCATTTCATCCCAAAAAATAGCTTTAGCACGAAGGTTGTAAAGCGAATCGGCCATCCGTTTCATGAAATATTGTTCTACTTCAATATCGTTTTTAAGGTTTTTCTGCTCGCGCAGTTTTAAAATATCGGGATTGCTTTTCCATTTTTCATTGCCATAACTCACTTCATCTCCTCCGAGGTGAATCATTCCGGCAGGGAAAAGCACATTGGTTTCTTTCAGGATATCGGTTAGGTAACTGTATGTTTTTTCTAAACCGGGGTTAAAAGTAAATTCGGGATGACCTGCCGAACCACCGCCTGAATATTCGGGATAAGCCTTGTTGGCAGCAGTGGCATGACCGGGCATATCTATCTCAGGGATTACCTTAATATAGCGTTCAGCAGCATAAGCTACAATTTCTTTAATATCGGCCTGGGTATAAAACTGAGCTGGCAAACCGGGATTTAAAAAATCGCCTATTCCGCCAATAAGTGCCAGGTTAGGATATTTCTTAATTTCTAAACGCCAGCCGGGCTCATCGGTTAAATGCCAGTGGAAGGTGTTTAGTTTGTAAAAGGCCATCCAGTTTAAAATCGATTTCACCTTTTGTTTACCAAAAAAGTGGCGCGATTCATCGAGCATTAAGCCACGCCAGCCATAAGCAGCGGCATCAGTAATTTCGGCAGCCTCAATCTGGTTATTTTTAGCCGTTAGCGCCATTTGCAATAATGAAATTACACCATAAAAAACTCCGTTCGGGTGACTTGCCGAAATGGTAACCTGGTTAGGCTTTACACTCAGCTGGTAAGCACTCGAATCGGCATTTTTCGTGCCTGGTTTCAGCACCAGTGCAATGCTCGCACCTTTAGCTTGCTGCTGTATGGTAATGCCTTTTTGACTCAACAGCTCATTTTGAAAATAGTAGGCAATTGTTTTTAACTGATTATTGTTATAGCTGATGGTACTGTTACTGTTTAACACAAAAATACCTTCGCCTTTAACATATTTATCGGGCATAGGGATAACGTTGCCAGGTGCCTGGGCAAAGACAACAGTTGTAAATAACGATAGGGCCAGAACAAGTAATTTCATTAGTTGGTTGTTATTTTTAATACATAAACCGGAACATTGGTTGTGGCTTTAAAATCAGCAGGTAAATCCAGTTTCAACTCCTGTTTGCTGCTGCTCCATTTAATTTTCTTCTTACTGCCCAATAGGTTAATGTCTTTTATAGCGGTGTTTTGGTTATTAATTTGCTTCAATACCACCTGCGGTGTTTGCCAGCTCCTTAAAAACACATAAATCAGTTTATCTTTCGCGGTGTAATATACATCTGGTGCAACAGATTGTGGTGTGCCATCAAAAACAGCATCTTTGGTAGCGCTTTTACTGGCTTCAATGCTGGTATTTTCTTCTGATGTGGTGTTACTTTCTTTAACCACAAGCCAGGGCTGTGTACCATAAATGGCTTCCTGATTAATTTTCATCCAGCTACCTATTGCTTTTAATCTGGCCGTAGCCCAATCGGGAAAGGTACCATCACCCTTAGGCCCAATGTTTAATAACAGGTTACCGCCATTGGCTACCACTTCTACCAGGTGGCGCACCAATACTTCGGGCGATTTCCAGGTGCTGTCGTGCCGGTTATAACCCCAGTTTTTGCCAATGGTTAAGCAAGATTCCCAGGCTTTTTTAGACGATGGCGTTAACGATTGTTCTGAAATCGAAAAATCGCCCAGCCCATTCCCAATACGGTTATTAACCAAACAATTGGGTTGTAATTGATGTACCAGTGCTTTCAGTTCGGCACTTTCGGTTTTACTGATTAACTCTGGCGTATCGAACCAAAGCACGCCAATAGGGCCGTAATTGCTTAAGAGTTCGGTAATTTGTGGTTTAACCTTTCTTTCGAAATAACGGTTAAATACCTTGGCATCTTCGTTCGGGTAATCCCAGGTGTTACTTCTACCGGCTTTTACAGGCCAGTTGGTCGGCACATCGGGATCTTGCCAGTCTCTGCCCAGCGAGTAATACAAACAGAGCATGAGCTGGTATTTTTTACAGGCTTTGGCCAGTTCGGCAATGGGATCGCGTTTAAACGGACTACGTTTTACGATATTGTAATCGCTGCTGGCCGAATTGTACATGGCAAAGCCATCGTGATGTTTAGCAGTAAAAACAACATATTTCATTCCGGCATCTTTAGCCTGTTTTACCCAGGCATCGGCATCGAATTTAACCGGATTGAATTGGTTGGCAATGGTTGCATATTCGTTTACGGGAATACGCTCGTACAGCATAAAATGTTCACCTCCTTTTACCGCATGGTTTTTCCAGTCGCCGGCAGTTTGGGCATACAGCCCCCAATGCAGAAACATACCGAACTTATCGGCTTTAAACTGATCTAAAGGTGCTGATTGCGCAAACAGCTTTGTGGCCAGGCCAGCAATCAGTAAGGTAAACAGGGATATTTTTTTCATTCGTATTTTTTTACACTCCGGAAGAAAATACTCCCGGAGTGTAAGGTATTAAAATTTAGTCTCTTAATGTAGTCAAATCTGTTGCCGGCGCCGGTAATCCCAGGGCTGTTATTTCATCATAAACCGACTGCGTTACGGGTAGCCCCCATTTCTTAAAAAAGTCGCTCAAATCCTTACCACTGATGTTACAGGCTTTCAACATAAAATAACGCATTTTAGCTGCATCAGTTGTTAGCGAAGGATTTTCGGTACGGGTTTGCTTGTGCAGGGTAATATAAAAACTATCGCCATAAGCCAGCCATAGCTGATAAAACATACCCAGGCGTGTATCGTTGGCATTGGCAACGGTGCCATTAAAATTACGGCTGGCCTGCGGAATGGCAAAATAATTATCAACCGATGTCCATTTGCCATCGCGGTTCATGCGCGATGGTGTAACCGCAAAATAACGTTCGGCAGCCATCGCATACAAGTTAACCGTCACTTCGGTCAAACCCGTCCAGGTCCATGGCCCCTGCTGGTGAATGTGGCCGATTTCGTGCCATAATCCCCAACCGGAAACGCCACCTACATTGGTATTTTGCAGGATACGGTAAGTTAAAGAACGGATGTAGAAAATACCAATCCCCGCAGCCATGTAATCGCCTGAATTTGCCGGATCTCTAACGGTAATGAGATATTTGTATGGACCTTTGGTATGCAGGCTTGTAGAACCATCTATGCCACTGAAAGCATCTTCTGCATCGACAATCTGATCAATTTTGGTGCTCAACAACTGCTGATCATCGGTTTTGTAGGTAATGGCATCGTCTCTACGGGCAACTACCAGGGCACGATCGGTTTCGATAATAACATCGGGTACATTACTCAAACTATCGAGCATGGTTAACCAATCGGCATGGCTGGTTACATTTTTCTTAAAATAAGGCACAGGTTTAAAACCTTTGCCAAAACTCAGACTGGCAGAAGCAGCGGGCGTTGCGCTGCTTACATATTTTACCCAGGCCATACCGCCGTACTGATCAGCTTTAATTTTGTTTAAGCCGACTTGCAGCGTGTAATAAGTACGCACCGGCCGAACATTATCTCTGAATGGCGTTCCCAATACCAACTGCGGCAAACGGGAACCGCTTACCTGCGCAACGGTAACGTATATAGAATCGTTAGCAGCAACATAGTAACCGGTTGATAGCATTTCGTTGTGGTTAGACTGGATTAACCTGTTTGCCACAGCCTGGCTGCCTACGTTTTCGGTATAGGTTTGTGTTAGCGGCGCAACCATGCCCGATACCGGACCAGAAGCCATAGCCTTGTTCTTTAACGAAAATGTCTGGCTATCGGTCTCTGTATTTGGCTTTTTACAAGCGGTAACCGACAGTAAAAAAGCGAAGCTAAGCAAGCTTAAGGGATATATCTTTTTCATATCGGCTTAGTTTAGAGGGCGATTACTTTAATAGAAGATGCCTTATCGTTAAAGGTCGAAACGTAAGTACTCGAAGAAGTGAGCTCAATGCTGCTTCCGGTAAAGTTATCACCATCGTACATAATCACTTTCACTCCTAAGCCCAAATTAACAGACGATACATCATTATTGCTTATGCCACGGCTGATTAAATCGGCAGTTGTATATTGACCAACAGGTAATGATATGGCATAACCGCCGTAATTTGAGTTCTGGCAGAACTTAGCCGAACCATTAGCCCCGATTTGCGGCACGCCATTTAAAAATGAGAAAGAATAGGTTTGTGTAATTACGTTTCCATTTTTTAGCAGGAGTTTGGCTTTTAACTCGTAAGGCTCGTTGGTTTTGTAGTAAAGTTCGCTTAGCGGAATACTTCCGGCAATAGTATTTCCGGTTCCGGGCGCAAACCTCCAGGTTACCGCATTATAATCTTTGTTTGTGCCGGTTCCTTCGTTATTTACGTTCGGGTCCATATAAACCAAAATATCGGTTACCTCTTTATTGCTGGTAAAACTTCCGCTTAAATTAAAGGCCTGTGTAGTGCTGTTGAAACTTGCATTGGCATTAATGGTAGTGGTAGCACTTTCATAAGGTGTTTCAGTTGGCAATGGATTTTGAAAAATCTCATTGCGGTTTAAGATAGCGGCATCAACTTCGGTTAAAAAGGTTGGTTGGCCTTTACTGAAGGTTACATTACCCGATCCCATTAAGGAAGTACCTAAAGTAGGTTGCTCAGAAGCATATTTGGCATGGTCATGCGGTAAGTTTAAACCATGGCCCAGTTCGTGCAGCATGCCACCCAGTAAATTAGAGCTCGCATTAGGAATTTTATCTACCGCCATATTTGCATTATCAACCGCAAAACAGTTTCGGCCGTAACCGTAAAAAGGCTGGTCGCCACCATCGGTACGGTTGGGTAATAGAATCAGTGTGTGGCTCGAATTTGAAAATTCTGAAGCATGCGTAGCTTTATAAGCGGCAATTTCGTTCAGGATTTTAGTTGCCGATACACTTGAAGAATAAGGGTAATCTGCCTGCGGGCCAGCGGCCGGGATTTCAATAAACCTCACCAACCCGGTCGAGTCAATTTTAGGCAAGCCCATGTACTTGTCGTAGCCATACCTTTGCATTTCGGTATGAAACCAGTTCTGAAAATGAACCATTAAATCGGTTAATCTGGTTTTGTAATCGGATAGCGCCGGATTATCGGTTGGCACAAACATTACAATGTTTAAATTTTTGGTATTGGTAACAAAACTCGGCGGAGTGGTTCCCGAGCCTAGTGCCAATGTGTTTGGTTTTGCCAGCGTTGTTGTTTGTGGTTCGGCAACAGGCGCTTTTTTGCATCCGCTCATCAACATGCCGCCAGAGGCAGTTAAAAGCAGGGCCAGACAAATTTTTTTGGTGTTTTTCATTGTTTAAGTGGTTTAGGTTATGGATTATTTAGTTGTTTTAATTCATAGTTTTAATCTTGATTTAAAATGTGCTCCCTCATCCCAACCGGTTTACTGCCTGCATTGACCAACAAGCAGTAAGGCTGGGTACTAACTCAAACTAATCTATTTTTTATACTGTTATTTTATTGAAAATACGCTCCTATGGTATACATCCCCTGTTCAGCATTAGTACCATCGAAACCAGTTTGTGCGGTTAACGATACGCTGTATCTTTTATAACTTTGGGTAGGAATATCGAATATGATAAACGAGCCATATACCTCATAAGCAGACATTGAACAACCGCCATAAGTACTGTCGATCGTTACATATGCATTGTTAGCTGTATTGCCCGGATCTTCAATCAACACCGATTGCGCACCCGTTGTTGGGTTTAAGGTAACGGTTACATAATACTGCGATTGATCGTAAGCGGTAGTTAAAATCTGTGCCGGTGGTTGAACGCATTGTGCTTTTACCTGACTATTGATTGCAAAAAAGCTTAGCAAAAGAGAAAAGATTACTATAGTTTTCTTCATGGTTAATTTATTTTTTGATTAAGATATTGTGTAAACAGGGCGATACGGGTATTATTAAGGGGTCGTGATCACAGGTAGATAATTCTCTTCCGGCTCAAAAGGACCCGCCCACTCGATGTTGTAGGCACCAAATGAACCTTTGAATTCTGTTACATGCGCACTGTTTACACCGTAACCACCAGCATATACTTTCCAGCTAATGGTTACCGGCCAGGTATTAAATTCCGGATCCATAATATAAGCATGGTCGATACCATCATTTTCGGTAATGAATAACCAAATTTTAAAAGTACCCAGCTCGTTGGTAATTTCGTGGTAATACTCTTGTGTAGGAGTTTGTGCTTTTGTAGCGGCAGGTTTAATTACCACAAAAGCCAGCATCAGGGCGAATAGCATTAAGGTTTTTTTCATAATTTTTGAGTTTTTATTTAGGTTATCTGTTTTAGCAGCCTGAAACCCGAACTTTACCTGCACCTTAATCTGAATGTTATTAAATACATCCTTTTTCCTGATCTGCCCACGCTTGTTTTGTCCAATAAGATTGGTATAGGTTAGCTCTAATTTGGTTAAATCAAAACTGGAATATTATTGCCTTAAAAAAGATGAAAATTGTAAACAAAAAGGTAGAAAAACCATCAATTTCGCTTTATTTCACCGCTTTCTGTTGCTGAATGAGACAATCATGACTGAGCAAAACGCAATGCCTGTTTCTTTAAAAGGTAGATAAAATTCCAGAAATCTCTGTCGAAACACACAGTTTCAGGGCGGAGTAAAGTTTTAACACGAAGGTTCGCAACACCAAATGATATTATTAACTTTGCCGCACATGATTTTATATAAAACAAACGAACAGGTAGAGCTGATGCAGATCAGTGCCTTATTGGTGAGCCAAACCCTTACAGAAGTTGCTAAAGTTTTAAAAGCCGGTATGAAAACACTGGAAATAGATAAAATGGCCAATGAGTTTATTTTAGATCATGGCGCTGTTCCTTCTTTTTATAACTACAATGGTTTTCCTGCACATATTATCACCTCGATTAACGATGTGGTAGTACATGGTATTCCGGGCAAAGAAGAGCTACGTGATGGCGATATCATTTCAGTGGATGTGGGTACCATTAAAAATGGCTGGCACGGTGATCATGCCTACACTTTTGTAATTGGCGATGCAAGTCCTGAAGTTTTAAAACTGGTGAAAACCACAAAAGAATCGTTATTCGAAGGTATTAAAGAAGCCGTGGTGGGCAAACGTTTGGGCGATATTGGCTTTGCCATTCAAAACTATAACGAAAAACAAGGTTATGGCGTAGTGAGGGATCTGGTTGGGCATGGCCTGGGCCAGAGTATGCACGAAGACCCGCAAGTTGCAAATTACGGTCGTAAAGGCAGTGGCACCATGTTAAAAGAAAACCTGGTAATGGCTATCGAACCTATGATTAACATGGGTACGAAAGATGTATTTCTGGATAAAGACAACTGGGCTATCCGTACAGCCGATGGGAAACCTTCGGTTCATTTCGAACACGATGTTTGTGTTAAAAAAGGCCAGGCATTAATCCTTTCTGATTATTCGATTATTGAAGCCGCGGAGAAAGCCAATGTTAACCTGAATACTTCTTATTATTAAGAGATATATAGTGGTGCTGATCACGAAGTTCTTATAGGAATTGTCATGTTGAGCCTCCCGATGAAAATCGGGACAAGTAATCGAAACACCTCAAAATATATTAAGGTTAATCCTTCGGCAAACTAACATTGACAGATATATAAAACAATCGTCATTGCGAGGAGGAACGACGAAGCAATCTTAATACGCTCGCTATTAGCCATCGTTGCAAGATTGCCTGCCTGCTACAGGCAGGCTTCGTCGGCTGAAAAAGCC
>NZ_JSYN01000019.1 GCF_000812965.1 Pedobacter kyungheensis | reverse complement strand
GAACATATATCATTTGAAAAATAACCTATAATTATATGCTCGGAACATATATCATTTGAAAAATAACCTATAATTATATGTTCAGAACATATATCATTTGAAAAATAACCTATAATTATATGCTCGGAACATATATCATTTGAAAAATAACCTATAATTATATGCTCGGAACATATATCATTTGAAAAATAACCTATAATTATATGCTCGGAACATATATCGTTTGAAAAATAACCTATAATTATAAGCTCGGAACATATATCGTTAAGTTAAAAGCATATAACAACAGGGTCACTGTATATATTTTCACCCAAAAGTGTATCAATAAAAAAGGCCGGAATCAATCCGGCCTTTCTTAATATTAGTTTTTTAACTCGGCTTATTTAACAGCACCTGGAGTAGTGTAAGGTAATGATTGAGGATCAAAATGAGCCCAACCAGCAGCCCAGTTATCGGCACCAAAAGCACCTCTGTAAGCTACAGCTGTAAAACCTGATGTTAATTTAGCATTGGTGAATGAAGCGCCGGTTGCTGCTGCAGAATTTGCTACTACAGTAAAGTTTGGCGTTCCAACTCTTGCAGTTGCAACCAGGTCAGCAGAATATTTGTAAGGATCAGTAATGATACTTGAAGCTAAAGCAGCAGGATCAAAAGTATTTAATGCTGTAGCAGCTTGTAATAATGGGCTGATAACACCTAAAGCTGTTGCATTAGAAGCTTTAATCTGATTTCCTTTGCTATTGCTATTGTAGATCAGGTTGTTTGCAAATAATGATTTTCCGCTAGAAAGATTGCTTGATGCATTTGCTCCGGCAGAACCAGCAGCATCGTCATAAAAAACACCTTCAGTATAACCAACAATGATAGAGTTAACTAAGCTCATTGCAGAGTTACGACGGATTTGAGCACCGTGCTGGAAGTTAGCATTGATGCTGCTACCACCAGAACCTACAGGGCCTAAAATAGTCATGTTAGAGAAAATAGCAGAAGTTTGAGGCGCTGCGTTATCACCTGCAGCATTGTTATCTGATTCGAAACCGTTTGATCCAGAAACGTCAGCAGTTACAGCCAAACGTTGTGCTAAACCAAACTGAACTTTACCTGAGAAACCGTTATCGGTATCAAAATCATCATCCCAGCTATCGATAGCCAATAAGTGCGCACAGTTAACTGCACCACCAAACCATTCGAAAGCATCGTCACCTGAACGGTAAACCTCGATATAATCGATTTGTGTACCTGAACCAACTGAACCGAAAGTTAAACCGTTGATCTCGTTATCAGGGCTTAAAGCAATACCTGCATACTCAATACGTACATATTTCATCACGCCTGAGTTATCAGCATTATCAGTACCACCATGCTTACCTTTATCTGTTGCATCAGAAATACCTTCGATTGGCACAGATGTACCTAAGTTGTTCTGAGCTTTACCCAAAAGGATCACACCACCCCAATCGCCTTCTTTACGTGCACCAGCGGCTACACTTGAAGTAAATACAATTGGTTTGTCTACTGTACCAGTTGCGTTGATTTTAGCACCTCTTGTAATAACCAAAGCACCTTTAGTAGCTTTATCACCTTTAATAATTGTACCAGGCTGAATGGTTAAAGTAGCATTGTTGGTTACAAAAACATTACCTTTTAACAGGTAAATTTTATCTGCGCTCCAGGTTGTACTTGCTGTTACATCACCAGAAACTTCTACTGTGTTTGCAGCTACCGGCGGGTTAATATCTTCATCGACAGTGTTTTTAGAACAACTTGCCAAGAAAACCATTACGCTCATTGCGCAAAGTAATAATTGTTTTTTCATCTTCCTTTTACTTAACTTTTTTTTATAAAATTATTATCCAATTGTAATCCGTAGATTAATACAGTTTTAACATATTGTTACCATCACTCGGGCTAACGAAACCTTTTCTTAACATTAAAATGTGTATGAGAAAGAAAGTGAGTAGTTGCTTCCAGGCTTATAACTACTGATCGTTTCATCACCCTTCGAGCGGTCGTATTTTTTATCAAGATCGTTATCGTAGTATTGTGTAATGCGGTTATTTAAGATATCACCCGCGTTAAATTTGATTTCACCTTTGTTTTTAATCACTTTTAAGGCCAACTGCAAATCCACAACATTCCTAGGCGCTTCCCATATTGCCGGGAAAAGTACACCACCAGCAACATTAAGCCTGCGTCCTACCCTGTTGTAAAGTGCATTAAAGTTTAACTTGTTATCCAGGAAACTATGCTGTAAACCTGCATTGATAATATAAGGTGCCTGGCCAACCATTGGTCTTTTAACATCTTTCAGATTTAAACCAGTATTATTCGTTTCAACTTTTGATTTAATAAGCGAAAGATTCGTATAAAAGGTAGTGTTCTTTAAGAAATCAGTTTTGGCAATAAAATCCAGTGATTTACGGAATTCCAATTCCACTCCATAAACATTAACCTGATCAGAATTGATATAGGTTATAATTCTTGAAGAACCACCATCACTATTGAAAGATTCGATGGCATTGTGGAATTTTTTATAGAATGCCGAAACTGAAATGATCTGTCCTGCCTGAGGATAAAATTCAAAACGAATATCCCCATTATCGATTTTTGCCTCTTTTAAGCCTGGATTACCTTGTTGTAAAGCCAAAAGTTCGTAGTCATAAACCGATGCTGAAGCCAATTCCCTAAATTCTGGTCTGGCAAGTGTACGGTAATAAGAAGCCCTTAAATTTATTTTTGGCGTCAGGCTATACGTATAGTTTGCAGATGGTAAAAAGTCAACATAGTTATCATTAACAGAAGTTTGCGGTGTAGGTACTTTAGCATCCAAAACCACGTTAAACTGTTCAACCCTAAGTCCCCATACCAATCTCGATTTTTCACCAAATTTGTTATCCAGCATTAAATAACCGGCATTGGTCATCGAGTGTGCGTTGTAGCTATCGGCATCCAGCGAAATATCATTTAAATAATAAGCACCACCATTGATCGCATCTTTACCATATAATGTAGTAAGAGATCTTCTCTGTACTTCATCTTTTAACGGAGAGCTTTGGCTGGCCTGTAACCCGATAAATCTTGCATCGAAACTACGTTTGCGGTAAATAGAACTTAAACCAGCTTTGAAAGTAGAAGTTTGGCTAAACATTTTTACCGGTAGGGTATAGTTTAAACCTCCGCTAAAGTTATCTTCGTTCAATTTTGAGAATAACCTCGAATTTTCTTTATTAATATTGTCTGTTTGAGCAACATATACATATCCCTCTTTACCTGCAAGGCTTGGATCTCTCTGATAAGAGATTTTCTTTTGATCTGGTTGATCGTTCAAAATATTGGCATAACTTAACGACCAATTGATTTTTGAATTATTCTCACCAAGTGGGTGTGTACCTTCAAGGGTAGACTTGAACAAAGATTTCTGCATTAAATCGAACGCATAAAACTTGATATCTCTTCCCCTATCCTTATTGTAACCTTGTCTGTCTAAATACTGGTCGTCATAAGTTCTGTTGTAGATGTTCTTGAAGGTAATCTTACTTTTACCGTAGGTATAAGCAAAATTGGCAATTGCACCTAAGTTAGTAGAGAATTTATAAGCATTATCATGATAATCGTAGTTTACATAATCACGGATAACATCATTATAAATGGTTTGTGAATTTCTATACGTCACTGAAAATAATGCACCAAACCTGTTATTGCTCTCTTTAAAATCTTTAACCCTACCTAAAGTAAACTGATAATTTTGAGTAGGAAGCGCAGTGTTGTTATAAGTTTTCCAGTTAGATGAGAGGCTGTTCATTGCTGCAACATCCTGAGCAGGTGTTAATCCGGCAAGGATTTTATTGCGTGACGGGAAATTACCTGGTAATGCCTTATCACCATTATCAAAACCAAAATAATCGCTGGCATTTCTAACCCCACTCTTAAAATCCTTAAAGGTTGAAGCTGTATTATAACCAGCACCAACACCAAAACTGATAAAGTTGTTATCCGGAATGTCTTTCGTCATAATCTGGATGGCGCCACCGGTAAAATCGGCAGGTAAATCTGGTGTAGCCGTTTTACTTACAATCAGGTTATCAACAAGGTTCGAAGGAACAATATCAAATGAAAATGCTTTACGGTTGGGCTCGGTACTTGGTAATGATGCACCATCAAGGGTTGCGTTGTTATACCTATCGCTCAATCCCCTCACAACCACAAATTTGTTATCCTGAACCGTAGCACCGCTTACCCTTTTTAGGATATCGGAGGTATTTCTATCCGGCGATTTTTTAATCTGGTCGCTCGAAATACCATCAGAAATTAAAGCACTGTTTTTTTGCTGTGCATATAAAGAGTTAACCGATTCTTGTTTAAAGCTTGCTCTTACTACAACCTCCTGCAGGTTTTGTCCGCCGGCTTCGTTAAGTACAATATTTAAACTGGTAACTGATGGGCCTTTTACCTCTACATCTGATACTTCTTTGGTTTGGTATCCTACGTAAGAAAATTCAAGTGTATATTTACCATTGGCCATGGCTTGTAAAATATACTTACCATCAACATCTGTTGATACACCTTTGGTAGTACCTTTAATTTTAACAGTTACACCAATTAGTGTTTCGCCTGTTTTTTTATCTGATACGACACCCGAAATTTTGCCTGTTTGTGCATAAGCTGTTATGCCCAGAAATAAAACCAGCACCGTCAGTGCCGTTCTTCTAAAAATTGTGATTAAGTCCAATTTGCCTTTATTTAATTTTAGGCAAAGCTATTACCACAATGTTAGCTATATGTTAGATGTTAATTAAGCTTAGTTTATTTAAAGGTTAATTTAATGTTAACCGCGCTCAGTTTAATATTTAATACCGGTTTTCTTGCAAATGAAGTGCAATAACCAAATCGGGCCGATTAACAGGAATTTAACGTCATCCAGAAAGGATGGTTTTTTTCCTTCAATTTTATGCCCGATAAACTGGCCTATCCAGGCGGCTACAAATATTGCTGCATAAATGCCATAAGCAGTTCCACTACCCAGGCCAACAGCCTGCTCTATTTTAACAATGAAATAGCTCATAATGCCCACAACCCAGATCATTAAGAAGAACAATACAGGTGATAAGGTAAAATAATAATATAAGCTGAAGGCCAGCAGAAAAGAGGCCCAGTTAAAAAAACCATTGTAACTCCCTAAAAAACCGATATGCGGAAAAGGGATTTGCCACACCAGCCCAAGCAAACTGAATACAATTAAGGGTACGCAAATCCAGTGCACCATTTTATTGGTAGGATTTTGATGACTTTCGGCATATTTATCGAAAAGTACATCAACCGGACGTTTAGGTGTTAAGGGTATGGTTTGCTTGCTCATTATGTAAAAATAAAAAAAAGCGACGGAATATCCATCGCTTTATATTTTGTTTGTTTATCGTCATGCTGAATTTAATTCAGCATCTCTTCATTTAATGAGATCCTGAAACAAGTTCAGGATGACGGTTTATCTATTTCGCAAAAGCTACAGAACGGGTTTCCCTGATTACAGTAACTTTGATTTGACCCGGATAAGTCATTTCGGTTTGAATACGCGTAGAAATATCAGCTGCCAGTAATTCGGCCTGTGCATCGGTAATGCGTTCGCTTTCTACAATTACACGTAACTCTCTACCTGCCTGTATGGCGAAAGTTTTTTCTACACCCGGATAAGATAAAGCCAGTTCTTCTAAATCTTTCAGACGTTTAATGTAGCTTTCAACTACTTCCCTACGGGCACCAGGGCGTGCACCTGAAATGGCATCACAAGCCTGGATAATTGGTGAGATCATCGATGTCATTTCGATTTCATCGTGGTGTGCACCAATGGCATTGCAAATTTCAGGGTGTTCTTTATATTTTTCTGCCAGTTGCATACCTAAAATCGCGTGTGGCAATTCAGGGTTATCATCAGGCACTTTACCAATATCGTGTAATAAACCGGCACGTTTAGCCATTTTTGCATTTAAGCCAAGCTCAGCAGCCATGGTAGCACAGAAATTAGCTACCTCACGAGAGTGGTGCAACAAATTCTGACCGTAAGACGAACGGTAACGCATACGGCCAACCATTCTGATCAGCTCAGGGTGTAAACCATGAATACCCAAATCAATTACGGTACGCTCGCCAATCTCTACAATCTCATCTTCGATTTGCTTTTTGGTTTTGGCTACAATTTCTTCAATACGGGCCGGGTGAATACGACCATCGGTTACCAAACGGTGTAAAGCCAAACGGGCAATCTCTCTTCTTACTGGATCGAAACCAGATAAGATAATGGCCTCAGGCGTATCGTCAACAATAATTTCGATACCTGTAGCTGCTTCGAGTGCGCGGATGTTTCTACCTTCCCTACCAATTACGCGACCTTTAATTTCATCGCTTTCGATGTGGAAAATAGAAACTGAATTCTCAATGGCAGCCTCTGTAGCTGTACGTTGAATGGTTTGGATTACTACCTTTTTAGCTTCTTTACTTGCTGTTAATTTGGCTTCATCCACAATATCTTTCACCTGCATCATGGCCTGTGTACGGGCCTCTTGTTTCAGGTTTTCTACCAATTGTTCTTTTGCTTCTTCGGCTGAAAGACCAGCAATAGTTTCCAATTGCTTAAGGTGCTGATTTTTCAACACTTCAACTTCGTCTTGCTTTTTAAGGGCAAGATCGGTTTGCTTTTCGAGGTTACTTTTTTGCCTGTCGAGCTCCTGTTCTTTCTTATTGAAGTTTTCCATACGCTGGTTCACCGATTGCTCTTTTTGCTTGATGGTGTTTTCGCGCTGGTTTATGGTGTTGTTTTTAGCGTTTACTTCTTGCTCGTGTTCCGCTTTTAACTGTAAAAATTTCTCTTTGGCTTCGAGTAATTTGTTCTTTTTTAAGATTTCGGCATTATTTTCTGCATCTTTTAAAATCTTCTTTACCTTGTTCTGAGCAGCCACTTCCTGCTGTTTCAGTAAGTTACGCAGGAGGAATCTTCCCACCACTACTCCGATAGCGATACCTGCAATTACGGCAAACACGTATCCTAATATTTCAACTATTTCCATTTTGTTTTTTAAGTAAAAAAAAACCGCAACTAATTTTTAAAGTCTCATACATTTTAAACCTCAACTAAGCATAATTAGGGTTTAAGCCATTTTCAGGTGCAAAGCAAATGAAATACGCCCTCTTAACCCTATAGATATTGAAGTGTTAAGTTTTATAAAATTTGAAACTCAAAAACTAGCTGCGGCTATATTTTTGTGCTAATATATATAACGCTCCGTCATCCTGATCCCGACAACTATCGGATTCCAGGAACCTTTTAGAGATGCTGAAACAAGTTCAGCATGACGAAATGTTTAAAGAACGATCCTATTTTGCAAAGAAATTATTGAGTAAAACATCCAATTCTTCGACTTTATCGGCAACAGCAGTATCCTGGTTTTGTACTTTATTTTCTGTTCTTAATACAGCCGTTGCATAATGTAGCACAGCCATAGAAAGAAGGTCCTGCTTATCTCTAACCGCATAATTATCCTGATAATCTTTTATGCGCTCATTGATCATTTTTGCCGCCCGTCTCACAATCTCTTCCTCTTCCATATTTACCTTCAGTGGATAAATACGGTCGGAAATGGTTATTTTAATCGAGATTTCTCCCATTTGTTTAGCTTAGTTTCTGATTTCCCCGCATCATTTATTTTTTCAATAATGCGATACTTTTATCAATCTCCCGCACAAAATCGTTAATTTTTTGTTTAATGTCAAGCGATTTCTCACTTGCTCCCTCAATACTTTTGGCCAGTTTTGTAACCCTTAATTTCTCTTCAAGTTCTACATTTTTGCCTTTCGCCGTATCGACCGCAACTTTTAACGATTGATTTTCAAGCTTTAATAAATCATTTTCTTCCTGTAGCGCATTACATAACTCCAATACCTGAGCCGTTTTTTGTAATACTTTATCTAATTGATCTGCAACAGAAGCCATGAATTTATTTCTAAAAATACGAATTTATATTTTATTTCCTAATTTCTGCGCCAGCTTGTGCAGTTAAATTCGCGATTAATTTCTGCATGGTATTTTCAATCTGCTTATCGGTTAAGGTCTGCTCCTCATCCTGTAAAATGAAATTTAATGCATAAGATTTTTTACCATTTGGCAATTTATCGCCCACATACACGTCAAAAACGCCAACTTCTTTAATCAGCTTCTTATCGGTTTTAAAGGCAATACCTTTTAAAGTATCGAAAGTAACCTGCTGATCGATTAATAAAGAAAGATCGCGGCGTACCTGCGGATATTTTGCAACATCTTTGTGAACGATTTTATTTTTCTTAACGATATCCAGTATAACCGCCCAGTCAAAATCAGCATAGAAAACTTCTGCATTTACATCAGCCACCTTACGATCGGCTTTTGAAACTGCTCCGAAACTTACCAATGTTTTATCGCCACGGAAATACTTAATCCCATAAGCAAAATCTTCATTCGTTAAGGCATCGCTTTGGTAAGTCGAAATGCCTAAACGCGCAATAATGGCATCAACAGCCGATTTTAAATTGTAAAATGTAGCCGGTTTCGAATTCTGGTTCCATTGCTCGCCTTGTTTTGCACCTGAAATCAACAACAATAACCGTGGACGCTCTACATACTGTCCGTTGATCAGGTGATAGGTTTTACCAAATTCGTAAAACTTCACATCTGCATTTTTACGGTTCTGGTTGTAAGCTACACTTTCTAATGCAGGCATCAACAAATTCTGACGCATTACATTTAAATCGCTGCTGAGCGGATTTAAAATAAACACGGCTTCCTCTATGTTTTTCGAATAGGCCGACTTGGTTAACGAGTTACACATAATTTCTGCATAACCGTTAGCACTAAGCATATCGGCAACAGTATTGTGTGTATTCTCTTTCTCTGGCTTAATACTATAAGATAAAGAGGCATTTACCTTAGCCGGGATCTCTATATTATTATATCCATAAATACGCAAAACCTCTTCGGTGATATCGCACTCACGCGTTACATCTACTTTAAACGAAGGTACTCTTAAAGCCAGGGTATCATCAGAAGTGCTGGTAGCCGAAATGCCCAGGGCAGTAATAATATGTTTAATTTCTGCCGAAGGGATATTTGCCCCGATCAACTTATTGATATTGGTATAACTTACCTCGAACTCAAACGGACGAATGTGTTTTGGATAAATATCAGAAACTGAAGAAGAAATTTCGCCACCTGCCAGTTCTTTAATCAATAAAGCAGCATATTTTAAAGCAGTAACGGTAATTTCAGGATCGGTACCACGCTCAAAACGGAAAGAAGCATCGGTTTTTAATCCGTGTCTTTTAGCTGTTTTACGGACAGAAACCGCATTAAAGTAAGCACTCTCTAAAAAGATATTTTTAGTTTCTGTGTCTACACCCGAAGTTTTGCCACCGAAAACACCTGCAATACACATTGGCGCTTCTGCATTGCAGATCATTAAATCGTCTGCACTTAATTTGCGTTCAACATCATCAAGCGTTACAAAAGGTGTAGCTTCGGTAACTTTTTTAACAATCACTTTTCCACCAGCAATTTTATCAGCATCAAAAGCATGTAGCGGCTGACCTAAGCCATGCAATACATAATTGGTAATATCTACCACATTATTAATCGGACGCAGGCCAATTACTTTCAGTTTATCTTTTAACCACTCAGGCGATTCAGTAACGGTTACACCAGAAATGGTAACACTGCTGTAACGCGGACAAGCTTCCAAATCTTCAACCTCAACCGGAATAACCAGGCTTTCGTTGTCTGTTTTAAAAGCAGTAAGATCAGGAATTTCGTATTCGCTTCTGAAATAAGCGGCCAAATCTCTGGCTACACCTAAATGCGAAGCTGCATCGGCACGGTTAGGTGTTAACCCGATTTCGAAAACATAATCATCGTCCATTTTGAAATGATCTTTAGCCTTGATTCCCACTTCGGTATCTTCAGCTAAAACCATAATTCCATCGTGCGATTTACCCAAACCAATTTCATCTTCAGCACAGATCATCCCCTGCGAAAGTTCTCCCCTGATTTTTGATTCTTTGATTTTAAAAGGTTCGCCTTCTAAAGGATAAACGGTTGTACCAACTGTAGCCACAACTACTTTTTGTCCGGCAGCTACATTAGGTGCGCCACAAACAATCTGAAGATTTTCATTTCCGCCAACATTTACAGTTGTTACCCGCAAACGGTCGGCATTAGGATGCTGCACACAGGTTAATACTTCGCCAATAACCAAACCCTCTAAGCCGCCCACAACAGGCTGCACTTTTTCTACACTTTCTACCTCCAAACCTACATTGGTAAGGATTAAAGAAAGTTCCTGAGGAGTTTTGTCTATTTGTACAAATTGTTTTAACCAGTTATATGATATTTTCATTTTAGAGAATCAAGTAGTGAGTATCGGGTATTGGAACAAGCCCAAAGGATAATCAATTTATTAAAACGCAAAGATATTATTTAAAGCCAAAAGGAGAAAACCAAACCGGAATAAATGATGGAAAATGGAAGAGGTATGATGGACCTGGCATTCATGCTACATGGTCCATGTCAACATAGACCCGACATCATAATCTACTTTTGGAGAGTTGTCGACTTTAATTGCCAGTTTGCTATTAAAAGTCGACAACTCTAAATCCCCCTAAAACCAAAGCCTGGCAAAAACAGGCAAATGATCTGAGTAATATCTTTTGTCCTTACTATCTGATAATACCGCAAACTTCTGCACTTTAAATCCTTTGTTTACGAAAATGTAATCGATACGGTCTTTCAAATCACTATCAAAGTGAAAAGCATTAAAAGTACCGGTTGGCCCGTAAGGTTTTTCGGTTGAAACTTCTTTTGCATCAATCAGGAAGGATTTAATCGTCGCAATGGCTTCAGTTTCTGGTGTCACATTTAAATCTCCCGTAAAAACAACCGGCAAGGTCGGGGCAATTTGCTGTATTTTTTGCTTTAATAATTTGGCCGATTCAATTCTGGCCTGAACTCCAATGTGATCGTAATGGGTATTAAAAACCAAAAACTCTTTTTTATTCAGTTTATCATATAACCTTACCCAGCTACATACCCGGTTAAGCGCAGCATCCCAGCCTTTCGATGGAACATCAGGTGTTTCTGATAACCAGAAAGTTCCGCCATCTTTTTTAGTAAAACGGTCTTTATCATAATAAACTGCAGAGAATTCCCCTTTTCTTTTGCCGTCATCACGACCAACACCTACCACATCAAAATTTGAATCTTCCAGTAGAGCATCAAATTGCTCGGGCAAGGCTTCCTGAACGCAAAGGATATCGGCATCGTGAAATTTCACCAGGGCTTTAACATTATCTTTACGGTTAGGCCAGGCATTTACCCCATCAGATGCAACATTTAAACGAATATTATAGGTTATAATATTAACAGGTGTACCCTTTTTCTGGGCAAAAGCTGCCACTGTTAGCAACAGGGCAATAGGAAGAACTAATAATCTTTTCATTTGTGTATAATTGTGCTTAATCACTGTCGCCATTCCGGCGCATAAATTTAATAAGCTGCGATGATAACAATTTAAGATTAATTCTACTTTACCCAGTTAATATATTTTTAAATTAAATCTTCATCCCTGTAACTATAATAATTGTTACGGGCAAAAATAATGTGATCGACCACAAAAAGACCAAGCATTCGGCCCGATGCAACAAGATCGCGCGTAAGTTTATTGTCGCTATCGCTTGGCTTTAAATTACCTGACGGATGGTTGTGGGCCAATATGATATTTGCTGCATTATTTTCCAGGGCGATTTTAAAGATGATTTTCGGATCGGCGATGGTTCCGGCCTGCCCACCCTTGCTGATTTGAAATTTGCCAATTACATGATTTGACCTGTTTAAGAGCAATATCCAAAATTCTTCGTAATGAAGATCTTCGAAAGTCTGGTGCATATAATTATAGGCCTGCCTGGCCGTAGTGACCTGCACAATCTGTTCATCGTCGGTCTCTTTGCGGCGCAAACCCAATTCCAGTGCAGCGATAATCGTAAGTGCTTTTGCTTCACCAATTCCCTTAAACCTGGATAGTTCCTGAATAGAAGCCTTGCCCAGCCGGACTAAATTGTTATCGTAAAAAGCCAGAATCCGTTTGCTGAGATCAAGGGCCGTTTCGTTCTTATTGCCAGAACCGATTAGAATGGCAATTAATTCGGCATCTGTTAAATACCTTCTGCCATGTTGCAAAAGCCTTTCGCGTGGCCGGTCGGCCTCTGCCCATAATTTAATGCCTAACTTTTGTTTGTTGTTTTCCATTTTTTTCGACAAAAAAAAGGCATCCCAACTTTTGGTTGGGATGCCTTTTACTAATATCGTAAAAAAATTGGCTTATTTTAAACCGTTAACGAATTTCGTTAATTTTGATTTGTTGTTAGCCGCTTTGTTTTTGTGGATGATGTTCTTTTTAGCTAAACGATCTAACATAGAGATTACTTTAGGCAATAAATCAGATGCAGATTTTTTGTCTTCTGCAGCACGTAATCTTTTGATGAAAGTACGTGTAGTTTTTGCCTGATATCTGTTACGTAAACGTTTTGTTGCGTTTGCTCTAATTCTTTTTAATGAAGATTTATGATTTGCCATTTCTATTTAGCCTTTTATTTTTCTTAATCGTTTCCTATAATTCGGGTTGCAAATATAGAATTAATGTTTTAAAAATACAAAACACTTTTAACTTTTTTATTCACTAAAATTCAGCCCGCTTACCGAAGCGCAAAAATACACTAAATTTATTCATTAATAATACTTTAAGCGCTTACAATAAAAATTAATTTCGATTAAGAAAACAGCCCTAAAAATACTATTTTTGGGCAAAACCCTTTTTGAGTGAAAAAACGAATAGCCATCTTTGCATCAGGTTCTGGTTCTAATGCCCAAAAACTGATGGAGCATTTCAAGCGGAGTAATGAGATAGAAATTTCTTTGGTACTAACCAATAATGCCGAAGCCTATGTATTACAAAGAGCTGATAATTTTGAAATCCCTACCCACATTTTTGACAAAAATGAGTTTTATAAAACCGATGAGGTAATAGAACTGCTCAAGAATCTGGAAATAGATTTCATTGTGCTTGCAGGCTTCCTTTGGTTAATTCCTAAAAGCTTAATCCACGCCTACCCTGGCCGCATCGTTAATATACACCCAGCTATTTTACCCAAATTTGGAGGTAAAGGCATGTACGGCGACCATGTACACAATGCTGTAATTGCTGCAGGCGAACCCGAAGGCGGCATCACCATTCATTACGTCAACGAAAATTACGATGAGGGCGAGTACATTTATCAGGCCCGTTATAAGATCGATAAAAACGACAGTTTGGAAATGGTTAAATTTAAGGGGCAACAACTGGAGCACCAGCATTACCCGCGTATTGTTGAAAGCATTGTAAAGAAAATCAGCAAATAACCATCATCCACAAATTATAACTGGTATTGTTCAACTGCATTAGCCTGACTATATGCGGCTATTTTTTGTTATACCTTATACTTATAATGCAAAGCATATACATATAATAGTGTAAGCCAGTTTTAAACTCAACTGTCAACCTTAAAAACAGATTTTTGCTTTATTGCTTAAAATCATCCTATCGACGGCTACTTAAACATTTATAACTAGCAATTTAACACCATTTAACAGATCAAAATATTCTTTTTGTTTTTTTAATCCGGCAGGTAATTTTTTACCAATAAAACATAATAAAAAAACAATCCTGTTTTACTACCTTTGCGGCTCAAAATTTACAGTAAAATGAGTCAGCCAATTAAGATTAAAAACGCTTTAATTTCAGTATATTATAAAGATGGTTTAGAACCATTGGTAAAATTGTTAGCCGCACAGGGAGTACAGTTATTCTCAACAGGTGGTACCGAACAATTTATCAAAGATTTAAACCTTCCGGTTACAGCGGTTGAGGATTTAACAGGATATCCTTCTATTTTAGGCGGACGTGTTAAAACTTTACACCCAAAAGTATTTGGCGGTATTTTAAACCGCAGGGCTTTAACTGGCGACCAGGAGCAGATTGCTGAATATGAAATTCCGGAAATTGATCTGGTAATTGTTGATTTATACCCATTTGAAGAAACCGTTAAAGCAGGCGGAACACCAGAAGAGATTATCGAGAAAATTGATATCGGTGGTATTTCATTAATCCGTGCAGCGGCGAAAAACTTTAACGATGTGGTTATCATTGCATCGAAAAACGACTACCCTACTTTACAGGCACAATTAGAAGCGCAAAATGGCGAAACTACTTTAGCACAACGTAAATCGTTTGCTAAAACTGCTTTCCATACTTCTTCGCACTACGATACGGCAATTTTTAACTATTTTAACCAGGAAGAGCCACTTGATGTTTTTAAACAAAGCGTAACCGAAGCTAAAACTTTGCGTTATGGCGAAAACCCGCACCAAGGCGCTGTATTTTATGGTGATTTAGAAGCCATGTTTACCAAATTAAACGGTAAAGAACTTTCTTACAACAATTTGGTTGATGTGGATGCCGCTGTTGCCTTAATTGACGAATTCCAGGATCCAACCTTTGCGATCTTAAAACATACTAATGCTTGCGGCATTGCCTCACGCCCAACTGTAAAACAAGCCTGGATTGATGCCTTAGCCTGCGATCCGGTTTCTGCTTTCGGCGGTGTTTTAATTACCAACGTTGAAGTTGATTTAGCTACGGCTGAAGAAATTAACAACCTGTTTTTTGAAGTATTAATTGCACCTGCCTACCAACCAGAAGCTGTTGAGTTATTCAGCAAAAAGAAAAACCGTGTAATTTTAAAACGCAACGAGGTTGATTTGAGCAAAAAACAATTTAAAACCTTATTAAACGGTGTAATTGAGCAGGATAAAGATTTAATTATCGAAGGTCCGGAGCAAATGACAACCGTTACCGATAAAGCACCTACTGCACAAGAATTAAAAGATTTATATTTCGCCAATAAAATTGTAAAACACACTAAATCGAACACCATTGTTTTGGTTAAAGATGATGTGTTAATTGCAAGTGGTGTTGGCCAAACCTCACGTGTGGATGCTTTAAGACAAGCGATCGAAAAAGCGGCCTCATTCGGTTTCAGCGTTAAAGGTGCTGCAATGGCTTCTGATGCCTTCTTCCCTTTCCCTGATTGTGTTGAAATTGCTGCCGATGCCGGAATTACCGCAGTTTTACAACCAGGAGGTTCGATTAAAGATGCCGATTCTGTTGCAAAAGCAAACGAGAAAGGTATTGCAATGGTTACCACTGGCGTAAGACACTTTAAACACTAATATAAGCATAAAGCTGAAAGACTAAAGCTTAAAGCACCCGGCATAAGCGTTAGTCTTTTGAATTTATTTAAACTTTAATTACCTAAAACATTTTAATTGCCTAAAAAACAATTTAATGCTTAAAGAAAATAGAAGTTAAAACAATAAAAAAGCTATTTTTACATTAGGAATAGTATACATTTATTAAAATTAAAGAAACATACCTCATACATGGGATTATTTAACTGGTTTACGCAAGAAGTTGCCATTGATTTGGGCACTGCGAATACCCTAATTATACATAACGACAAAGTGGTGGTAGATGAGCCATCAATTGTTGCTTTTGACCGCACTACAAACAAAGTTATTGCAATTGGTCGTCAGGCCATGCAAATGGAGGGTAAAACCCACGATAATATTAAAACCGTTCGTCCGCTAAAGGATGGTGTAATTGCCGATTTCAACGCTGCTGAAGCCATGATTAAAGGTATGATCCGCATGCTTAACGGTGGTAAAGGCTGGATGTTCCCATCTTTACGAATGGTAATCTGTATCCCTTCGGGTATTACTGAGGTAGAAAAACGTGCAGTACGTGACTCGGCCGAGATTGCTGGTGCTAAAGAAGTTTATTTAATACACGAACCAATGGCTGCTGCTGTAGGTATTGGTATCGATGTAGAAGAACCTATGGGTAATATGATTATCGATATCGGTGGTGGTACTACCGAGATTGCGGTAATCGCTTTATCAGGTATTGTTTGCGATCAATCTATCCGTGTGGCCGGAGATAACTTCGACTCTGATATTGTAAACTACATCCGTCGCCAGCACAACATTATGATTGGTGACCGTACTGCTGAGAAAATTAAAATCGAAGTTGGTGCTGCTTTACCTGAGTTACAGGATGCACCTTCTGACTTTGCTGTTCAGGGCCGTGATTTAATGACCGGTGTACCTAAACAAATTACAGTTTCTTATACCGAAATTGCACACTGTCTGGATAAATCGATCTCTAAAATTGAAGAAGCGATTTTAAAAGCATTAGAGATTACCCCTCCTGAACTTTCTGCAGATATTTACCAAACCGGTATTTATTTAACAGGTGGTGGTGCCTTATTAAGAGGATTAGACAAACGTGTGGCCGCAAAAACAAAATTACCGGTACACGTGGCAGAAGATCCGCTTCGTGCAGTAGTTCGCGGTACTGGTATCGCCTTAAAAAATATTGGCGGATATAAATTCTTGATGCAATAACCTGGATTTGAGATATGAGATTTGAGACTGGAGACTAGTTATTCCATCTCACATCTCACATCTTAAGTCTCATATCCCATGAGCAATGCGTAACCTTTGGATTTTCATCAGCAGATACAACGCATTTTTCCTGTTTATTATCTTTTTTACGATAGGGATTTACCTAACGGTGAAAAACAATGCCTACCAGCGTAGCGTAACCTTAAATTCTTCAAACGAAGTAGTAGGTACCGCATACGAAAGGCTTAATGTTTTTAAACGCTATTTAAACCTGGGAATGGTAAACGATAGCCTTGCAGCAGAAAATGCCAAACTTAAAACCCGCTTATTGGGTTTAACTACCGTTGATAGCGCTAAAGTTGTTAAAGTTATTGATACCGTTACCAATCAGCAGTATTCGTACCTGGCGGCTAAGGTGGTTAAAAACTCGATTACCCTTCGCAACAATGTAATGACCATTAATAAGGGTACTGTTGATGGCATTAAAAGTGGTATGGCTGTAATTGCTCCACAAAAGGGGGTAGTTGGTTTCATCCGCGATGTTTCGGCACATTTAGCCACCATCCAATCGCTATTGCATAAAGATACCCGAATTAGTGTTATGCTAAAGAAGAATCATGCCCTTGGCTCTTTAGTTTGGGGTGATGGCAATTTCGATATCAGAAAAGCCTTCGTTAAAGAAGTACCCAACCACATCAAAATGTATGTGGGCGATACGGTTGTTACCTCGGGCTATGGCTCATTTCCTGCAGGGATCTTAGTAGGCAAAATTAGCAAACCCAATGTGGCTACCAACGACAATTTCTTATCGGGAGAATTGAATTTATTTACAGATTTTAGCACATTGCAATATGTATATGTGGTTAAAGATAAACTTGCTGAAGAGCAAAAAGCTTTAGAAAGCCTAGCTAAGCCCAATGAATAGTAGAATCATAATTGTAAATGTGATCAGGTGGTTTTTACTGCTTTTTGTGCAGATCTTTCTGCTCAAGAATATGGGCTTTTACAATCTGTCCACCCCATTTATCTACGTATTGTTTTTGCTGCTTCTGCCTTTTGGTATCCCTAACATTTTATTGTACGGATTGGCCTTTGCAACGGGCTTAACACTCGATGCATTTTACGATACCATGGGCGTGCACGCAACCGCTTGTGTAGTGCTGGCATTTGTCAGGATTTCATTTATATCCATCAGTTTAAACCGCGACGCAATTGACGACCCTGAACCATCGTTAAGTTACATGGGTTTCCAATGGTTTTCACTTTATGCTTTTCTCTGCGTTATCACACACCATCTGGTGTTGTTCTTCTTAGAAACATTCAGGCTAACCGAAATTGGTTATACCTTAATGAGATGCGGCTTAAGTTGTATCTTTACACTGCTTATTATTTTATTGGTAGAGTTTATATTCTATAGAAGAACACCACGCTAATGGATCAGTTATTTAACCGGAAATATATCGTTCAGGGATTATTTATCGTGATTGCCCTTATCTTATTGGGCAAGCTTTTCTATATCCAGATCATTAGCGACAAAGCCTTTATTTCTGCCGAGAGTAACGTATTAAAAAAGAAATTTAAGTTCCCGGCTCGTGGTGCTATTTTAGATCGTAACATGAAGGTGATTGTTCAAAATGAACCGGTGTACGATTTAATGGTGATCCCCAACGAAGTAAAGGAATTCGATACCCTTGCC
The DNA here is from genome assembly GCF_000812965.1 of Pedobacter kyungheensis. GTDB lineage: Bacteria > Bacteroidota > Bacteroidia > Sphingobacteriales > Sphingobacteriaceae > Pedobacter > Pedobacter kyungheensis. The sequence continues at coordinate 164,008 of NZ_JSYN01000019.1, read as the reverse complement.
TTGGCCAATGCACTCGAAATAACAGTTAACGATGTACGCAAAAAGCTAAAAAAAGCCAGAGCGCAATCACCATATCAGTCCACATTTTTTGAAAGGCAAATTTCAGTTCAATCCTATGCCCGCTTACAGGAAATTATGTATCGCTTTCCGGGCTTTGCAACCCAGGACAGAACCATCAGGCATTACCCTGATAGCATTGCCGGACAGCTTTTTGGCTACGTAAAAGAAGTAAGTCCGGATGATATTGAAAAATCGGAAGGATATTATAAACCCGGTGATTTTATTGGAAAAAGCGGTTTGGAAAGATCCTATGAAGATTTTCTACGTGGCGAAAAGGGCGTAGTAAATACTTTATATGATGTACATAATGTAGCGCAAGGCAGTTATGCCAATGGTAAATATGATATTAATGCAGTTTCTGGCGATCGGCTAATTTCATCAATAGATATCAGAATTCAGCGCCTAGGCGAAGAGTTGATGAAAAATAAAGTAGGTGCTATTGTAGCCATTGAACCCGCTACGGGCGAGATACTGGCTTTTGTGAGTAGCCCTGGTTATGACCCGAATCAACTGGTGGGTAAAGACTGGGGAAAAAACTACATGAGCCTGATTGCAAACCCTTACCGGCCACAGATTGTGCGTCCTATCGCTGGTCAGTATTCACCTGGATCGTCATTTAAACCTGTCGATGCATTAGTGGCCTTGCAGGATGGAGCCATTGATCCAAGTACACAGTTTTTCTGCCCAGGCTACTATATGGCCGGCAATCATAAGGTAAAATGCGAACACGTTGATGGTACCATCAATATGCAGCGTGGTATTGCCAGATCATGTAATACTTATTTCTGTCACGTTTTTCAGAGTATCATCACTAAAAATGGGATGAAAAACCAGCGCCAGACTTATGCACACTGGCACGAGCAAATTTCTAAATGGGGATTTGGCCAAAAGCTTGGGATTGATATGCCTTTTGAAAAGAAAGGAATATTTTATACCGCCGATCATTACGATAAGATATATGGTAAACGCTGGGGATACACTACTGTAATTTCTCAGGCAATTGGTCAGGGGGAAATTACCTCTACCCCGCTGCAAATGGCCAACGTAATGGCTGCTATTGCTAACCGCGGTTATTACATGAAACCACACCTGATTAAAGGAATTGGCGATAAAAATGTAGTTAAAAAAGAATATGTGGTTAAAAACTATGTAGGCGTTGATGCCCAATATTTTACTCCTGTAATTGAAGGGATGCGGGATGCGGTAAACAGTCCATGGGGAACCGCGAAAGAATCGCAGATTCCCAATATCCTGATGTGTGGAAAAACCGGAACAGTACAAAATCCGCATGGTAAGAACCACTCTGTTTTTATCGGATTTGCCCCGATGAATAACCCTAAAATTGCCATTGCAGTAATTGTAGAAAATGGTGGCTACGGCGGATCTTATGCTGCACCAATATCCAGTTTTATAGTAGAAAAATACCTAACAGATTCGATCAAGCCAAAATCAAATGGTTATACGGTAAAAGCATTCGCAGAAACAAACTTGCTCCCTGCGATTATTGATAAAACAAAAAAAATTAAACTGACTAAGCTTGATAGTCTAAAAATTAAGAAAGCCGACTCAGTTAAACGGATAAAAGACAGTTTGAAAATAAAACCTAACGTACTCAAACCGACGGCGACAACACCAGCAAAATTAACCAGGCCAGTTCTAATTGATAAACCTGTAAAAAACAATTAACGATGCAGCAACAGGGAGGAAACCGCTTCTTTTTTAATGTAGACTGGATTACCGTTTTAATCTACATCGCGTTATGCGCGGTTGGTTTTACCAATATTTTTGCTTCGGTACCACCCGAAAAATCAGCTGCATTTGATATTGGTGCCCTTTATGGGAAACAGTTAATCTATATTATTACCGGTTTAGTGCTGGGCCTATCAATACTTTTGTTCGATGGGCGACTGTTTAATGTTTTCGCTCCTTTTATCTATGGCATAACTTTACTGCTTTTGGTAGCGGTGCTATTTGTCGGCAGAAATGTTGGTGGTAATCAGGCCTGGATACCAATAGGCTCTTTCAGGCTGCAACCTTCAGAGTTTGCCAAATTTGGCACAGCACTGCTTTTGGCACGTTATGTAAGTACTTTTAATCCAAAATTCAGAGACATTAAATCGATTGTTATTGCGGGATTAATTGTTTTGGCACCATTGTTACTGATCATGTTGCAACCTGATACAGGTTCGGCACTGGTTTTCCTGGCTTTTATGTTCCCGTTGTACCGCGAAGGCTTGTCGGGTTATTTTCTGTTGATTTTCCTGGGCATGATCGTGCTGTTTGTTGCCGATTTCTTAGTTCCCACCTACCTGATAATTCTTGTACTTACTGCTATTGGAGGACTGTTTATCTACAATAACAGGAGAAAACAAAAAATAATTATTTCTACCGTTTTAGTAACCTTAATCGCCATTGCCTATCTTTTTGTGGTTAAAATTGCTTACGAAAAAGTACTGGCACCGCACCAGCGCAGCCGTATCGAGCTGATGCTCGGTCTTAAAACAGATAATAAGGGTGCGGGCTATAATGTAATCCAGTCGCAGATTGCCATTGGCTCGGGGCAGGCAACAGGACGTGGCTTTTTACAGGGTACACAAACCAAATATGGCTATGTACCTGAGCAAAGTACCGACTTTATCTTTTCCACCATTGGCGAAGAGTGGGGTTTTTTAGGTTGTTCAGTTGTAATTGGCTTGTACATCTTTTTACTGCTCAGATTAATTAATCTGGCAGAGCGACAACGTTCTACATTTTCGCGGGTTTATGGTTACAGCGTGGCCTGTATCCTGTTTTTCCACGTATTTATCAATATCGGGATGACGATAGGTATTATTCCGGTTATTGGGATTCCCTTACCTTTAATTAGCTACGGAGGATCGTCGCTTTGGAGTTTTACTATCCTGCTGTTTATCTTTCTAAAGCTAGATTCGAACAGAATGGGTTTTATTTAAGGAGCAAGAGGCATTGCAAATGCCATGTTCCGGCATCCGCGTTACAAACGCGGACGATCTACTGATTTTACCATCCAGCAATTTATCTTAAAGCTCGATTCGAACAGGACGGGTTTTATTTAAGGAGCAAGAGGCATTGCAAATGCCGGGTTCTGGCATCGCGTTACAAACGCGGACGATCTTTAGATTTTACCATCCTGCAACTTATCTTAAAGCTCGACTCGAACAGAATGAGATTTATTTAAGCATCAAGAGGCATTACAAATGCCAAGCTCATACATCCGCGTTACAAACGCGGACAATCTACTGATTTTACCATCCAGCAATTTATCTTAAAGCTCGATTCGAACAGGACGGGTTTTATTTAAGTGGCAAGAGGCATTGCAAATGCCGGGTTCATGCATCCGCGTTACAAACGCGGACGATCAAGACCGCCAAACGCTTACCGCTAAACGCCTTACCTGCTAAACCTTCTGTTCAACAATTCGTAGAACTGATCAACCGTGCCCTGCTTACTGGCCCAGTTATTCTTTGCAGCATAGTTATTTTGCAGGAAGCCGTCAGCAGCTTCAAAACTGTTCATTTTATTTACAATATCAATCGCTTCAGAGTAAGCCAGGTTATAGCCGTTAAAAAGATCTTTGATGAAAAGCAATTTTTCGTTTAAGCTAATCGCCTGTTTTAAATCGGCTATTGGTGCTTTTACAGTCTCCTCGTTTTTGCCATTTGTTTGCGCCAATAACTCATTTAAACTTTGAACAGGTTTTGCTGCCACAGGCTCTGGTGTTGGTTTTACCGGAACAGCCTCTGGTGTAAACAATGGTCTTTCATGCTCAACAGGCGGCGAAATGACAGGCTCATCCAGTTTTACATCCTTAAGTGCCTCGATAGGCTTCGTGGCGACAGCTACCGGTTCTTCTTTCGGTGTAGGTGTAACAGCCGCTACTACTTCTTCTTCCACTTCATGATCAATTAAAAAAGGTTCAGGACCAATTTCATCTTCTTCGGCAGGCAAAGGAGTTTCATCAGCGGGTAATGCTCTTTCTTTTTCGTGTATTCTTTTCTTTTGAGCCAGAATTTCGGCTTCCTCTTTACTTAAAGGCCGGTCAAAGATTTCTTCAGCAGGTTTTAACTCGTAATCAAACTGTGCATTTTCATCATGCGTGCCCAGCACAAATTCAAAAGTATGATCGTCCTGATCTGGTTTAAAGAAATCGTTATTGATTGTTGAAGCTGTTTTTTCTAGCTCAACGGCTTTTTCAACTTCAGCGGCTTCCTCATCTATAATCTCCTGTGCAGGCTTAATATCAACGCGTGCTTCCTCTTCTTCTGCAGTAGCTACTTCTTCCAGTTCCTGCGGATCGAAGCACTCATCATCTTCTGCATAGCTTTTAGGGGCTTCGGGCAGAATAATTGTATTTTGTTCAGCTAAACGCGGGTGATTGCCCGGTTCAGGTGTTTTATCTTCAATGATGGTATTTAGTTTTTTTACGATATTAACGTGATCGGAAAGGAAATGTGCATTGGCCAGGAAAAGTTCGAGTTCCAAATCATTCAGTTGCTGAGGATTTTGAGCTAAAAACTGGTATTGCTCATTCAACTCTGTTAAAATACTGCCTATCTTTTTGAAAATATCTTGTTGGTTCATCATAAAGTTAAAACGAATTTCTGATCGATTTATGTTGGTAACTATCTCTTCAAAAATAACACATAATTCTCATATTTGTTCGGTTTAAAAATTATCGGGCTGATACTGGGGAATAAAAAATAAGGCATGTTATTTAGCGAACAAAATTTTAGAAGAAGGGGCGAATTTTCGGGAAGTATTGAAGTGGTATGCGGCTCCATGTTTTCGGGCAAAACAGAAGAACTGATTCGCCGGCTAAAAAGAGCCCAGATTGCTAAATTGAATGTCGAAATCTTTAAGCCCAGAACTGATACCCGTTACCATGAAACAGCTGTGGTTTCGCACGATTTAAACTCGATTAATTCAACACCTGTTGATAGTGCCTCGGCCATTTTATTACTGGGTACCAATACCCAGGTGGTAGGCATTGATGAAGCCCAGTTTTTTGATGATGAATTGCCTGATGTCTGCAATAAATTAGCCCTCAGAGGTATCCGCGTAATCGTTGCAGGTTTGGATATGGATTTTACCGGCAGGCCTTTTGGCCCCATGCCAGCGCTAATGGCCATTGCCGAACATGTAACAAAGGTAAATGCAGTTTGTGTTTGCTGTGGCAACCCTGCTTTATACAGCTACCGCACGGCTGCCGACGAAGCTACCGTATTGCTTGGCGAAAAAGAAAGCTACGAACCCCGCTGCAGGGCTTGTTATAACCTCGGTAAGGGTTAATACTATTGCCTGCAAATCTGTATCTTTAATCAGAATTTCACCTCTGGTATGGATAAACAGTCTCAACTTAAAGCATTTAGAATCGGTATTACCCAATTTGTAACCTTTAGCGATACAGAGTGGGAAATCTTTACCACTTACCTCAGTTTTTCGAGTCTAAACAAAAAGGAACATTTTGCCGTCGAAGGAAAGGTGTGCGACTATATGGCCTTTATTACCCGTGGGGCTGTACGCTATTACCATATCAAAGACGGTCAGGAGATTACCGGATACTTTAGCTTTGAAAATGAATTGATGAGCGCTTACAAAAGTTTTGTTAAACGGACCCCAAACCGCAATTACATTCAAGCCCTTGAAGAAACCGAACTGGTAATGATTTCTTACCAGCATTTGCAGCAGATGTTAAACCACCCGCTACTGGCCTTAAAAATGGAACGTTTTGGTCGTTTAATAGCCGAATATTACATCTGTTGTTACGAAGACCGGGTTACCGCTTTTATAACACAAAGTCCCGAAGAGCGTTATACTGCACTCGAGAAGACGGCCGGCGATATTTTTCAGCGGGTTCCGCAGCATTTTATTGCCAATTTTCTGGGCATTACGCCTGTTTCACTTTCGCGCATTCGTAAAAGAACCTTATTACAGCACTAAGCCTATTCTTATACTTTTTGTATTCATTATCTTTTGTTAACGTTTTCTGCATCAAAGCACAGCTAACTTTGAGTCAATCAAAAAAGAAAAGCTATGCACACGATATTAGGCGCCGGCGGGCCAACAGCAAACGCATTAACCCAGGAATTAATTGCCCATAACCAAACCCTTAGGCTGGTAAGCCGTAAACCGGTAGCGACCAACAATCCCAATGTAAGCTGGCAAAAGGCTGATTTGTTGAACGAACAGGAAGTACTTGCCGCAACAGCAGGCTCGAGCATCATTTATTTGTGCGCCGGTTTAGTTTATGATGCCCAAATATGGCAGCAACAGTGGCCCGTTATTATTCAAAATGTGATTAATGCCTGTAAGCAAACGGGAGCACGATTAATCTTTTTCGACAATGTTTACATGTATGGGCTGGTAAAAGGGCCGATGACGGAGAATACGCCTTACCATCCTTGCAGCCTGAAAGGCGAAGTGAGGGCAAAAATAGCTCAGCAATTAATGGATGAGAGCAAAGCAGGCCACATTAATGCAACCATAGCCCGTGCAGCCGATTTTTATGGCACCGATTCTATGAACAGTTTCTTCGATATGATGATACTGGACAAATATGCCAAAAATACCAGCGGCCAGTGGATAGGAAATCCCAATACCTTACATAGCTTTACTTACATTCCGGATGCCGGCAAAGCGCTCTTTCTCTTGGGCCAAACACCCGATTCGGGCAACCAGATCTGGCATTTACCAACCGCAGCTCCTTTAAAAGGAAAAGCTTTTATTGAAATGGCCGCGCAAATTTACGGCACTAAAGCCCGTTATTCGGTAATTAATAAACTGATGCTCCGTTTGGTTGGCTTATTTAAAAAAGTAGTAGCGGGCACTGTTGAAATGTATTACCAGTACGATCACGATTACCATTTCGATTCCACAAAATTTGAAAAAGCTTTTAACTTTAAACCAACCAGTTACCACGATGGCATTTTAGCCTTATCGAAAACCTTGTACAAGAACAGAATTGACAAATAAATTACCGGCAGAAAGCTATCTTTAGGCACTATGATTTCAGGTTCTAAAGTGCATCAAAAGGCAATTAAAAAGGTTTCGGTTTTAGGTTGTGGCTGGTTTGGCTTTGCGTTTGCCAAAGCACTGGTTGCCCGCGGCTATTCAGTTAATGGTTCAACCACTACCGAAATTAAACTTACTACATTGGTCGATGCACAAATTGTGCCTTATCTGGTTAATTTCACAACAGCAAAAATTGAAGCAGATCCTTCCTTTTTTGAATGTGATGCCTTGTTTATTTGTATCCCGCCAAAAAGAAACTCAACCGAGCTGCAGGATTATCCTGCAAAAATTAAGTCGATTATAGCGGCTGCCAAAGGCAAAACAGCCCAAATTGTACTCATCAGTTCAACGAGTGTTTTTGCAGATGAAAACCAGTTGGTAAACGAAGAAAGCACAACTTGTCCGGATACCGATTCGGGCAAGGTTGTGGTAGCTGCTGAAGAAATTTTAAGCGCTGGATGCCCTAATTCTACCATTATCCGCTTTGCAGGATTAATTGGTCCCGACCGTAACCCGGGAAGGTTCTTTGCAGGCAAAACCGGCGTACCCAATGGTTTAGCACCGGTAAATCTCATCCATCAAACAGATGCAGTTGGTATTGCTATCCGGTTATTGGAAAAACAAGCCTTTGGCCGCATTTATCATGCCTGCTCGCCTACACACTCCGCGAAAATGGATTTTTATATGGAAGCGGCCAAAGCATCGGGGTTAGCTATACCTGAGTTTATTGCCGAAAAGAAAAACTGGAAAATTGTAGAGAGTTTGAATGTGCCGAAGTATTTGGATTACGATTTCGAGGTGGGGATCTAACTAGTCAAAGTCCAAAATAGAAATCGTCATCTCGACTGAAGCGCAGCGTAATGGAGAGATCTATCTTGATAGATTTAGCTTCGCTGAGCCTTCGGGTTCTCGACTACGTTGCACTCCGCTCGAAATGACGGGCGTCATTCTGGGGCTATCTAAATTATCTCTGTAAACCAATAGCAAAACCTTCTAACTCAGCAATCCCAACAACTCTTTTTTGGTTAAATTTTTGAAAAAACTACCCTCGGTTTGGATCAGGTTACTGACCAAATCCTTTTTAGTGGCCTGCAGCTTCATAATTTTTTCTTCAATTGTATCGGGGCAAATAAGCCGCACTGCCATTACGTTTTTATGCTGGCCAATGCGGTAAGCACGGTCAATGGCCTGGTTCTCTACTGCGGGGTTCCACCATGGATCAACCAGGTAAACATAATCTGCCTCTGTTAAATTCAGTCCCGTTCCCCCGGCCTTAAGGCTAATCAGAAAAACTGGAATATCTTTATTTTGCTGAAACGAAGTCACCACCTCTTCCCTGTTCCTTGTCTGGCCGGTGAGATAAGCATAACCAATATGCCGCTTGTCGAGTTCTTTTTTAATCAAATCGAGCATGGTTACAAACTGCGAGAAAACCAGAATTTTATGTTTACCGGCTTTATTTTCAATCTGCTCCAGCAAGACATCAATTTTGGAAGAGGCCTGCAGATAAGATTTTCCATCAGCCAGCAAAGCTGCCGAATTACAAATTTGCCTCAGCGTGGTAATGCTTTTCAATACATGCATTGAGCTTTTAGGCAGTTCATCTTCCTGTTTACCCAAAATATAATCCTGGATTTCCTTTTTATTCGCCTCATATACTTCGCGTTGCTCCTCGCCCATTTCGCAGTACAGTATAATTTCCGTTTTATCCGGAAGTTCTTTCGCTACCTGCTCCTTAGTCCGGCGTAAAATGAATGGCCTAATCTTTCTTTGAAGTTCATCTGCCCTACGGCTATCTTTAAACTGATCAATCGGGGTAGAATATAAATCGGCAAACTGTTGCTTGCTGCCAAACAGGCCGGGGCAGGCAAAAGACAACTGTCCGTACAAATCGAAGGTATTGTTCTCAACGGGCGTACCTGTAATGGCCACTTTGTTGCGCGATTGCAGCATCCTCACTGCTTTATAACGCTGCGACTCGGGGTTTTTAATGAGCTGAGATTCATCTAAAAAGATGTAATTGAAACGATAATCTTTTAAAAAGCGAACATCAGAAAGCAAGGTGCCATAAGAGGTTAAAATGATTTCATACTGGTCAAAATCTTCGGTGGTTTTGCTCCTTTCGCCGGCATAAATGGTTTTAACCTGTATAGATGGTGCAAACTTTTCTACCTCGGCTTTCCAGTTAAAAATCAGCGAAGCCGGAACCACAACCAGGTTGGTATTGTGTTTCACTTTTTCGCGCTGCGATAAAATAAAGGCTAAAATCTGTATGGTTTTACCCAGTCCCATATCATCGGCCAGGCACGAACCAAAATTAAAATCATCTAAAAAGTTAAGCCAGTTCAGTCCATCTTTCTGATAATGGCGCAAGGTTGCCTGTAAAGCTGAGGGCACTTCTACTTCTTCAATTGCATTTGCGCCTTCGAACTTCTGTTTATAAAGCTGCAACTCATTTTTAACTTCGCCATCCAATAGGGCATCTTCATACAATTCATTTACTGTGGCAAATTTTATTTTCGGCGTCAGGATCGCATCTTCGGTAATTTCGCCTGCATTAAAATAGGATGCAAACTTCTCTACCCATTCTTGTGGCAAAATACCTTCGGTGCCATCATCGAGCTTGACAAACCTGCTCTTATTGCGAATGGATTTATGCAAATGCTTTAAGGGCACCACCTGCCGGGCAAATTTTACCTCTACCTTTGTTTCAAACCAATCCAGTCCGCTAATTACCTCAATATTTATCTCCGGTTTAAATTCGCTTAGCTTATTGTTTTTCAACTGATTGAAGCCTAAAACCTGAATTCCCTTATTCCGCCAGATTTCAAAGGCATCTAAAAACCAGGCTTCTTCTAAAAATCTTTTCCGGTGCAGATAAAAGGAATCATATTTATTCTGCTCAAAGAGGAAATCGTTTTCAATTTGTTCGTAAAAGTAGGGGTGCGACCTGATGATGTTAGAAACGAACTGAAGTTCAGCTTTTTCATCGCGGTTAAGCTTAAAAACATTACCAAATTTATCCTGCGCCTGAATTTGCTTTTTAGATAAAACCGGAATTTCTAAATTTCCGTAGCGCATTACGGGGGTTAACAGGATAAAATCTTCGGATTCGGACAAATAAATTAATTGTTCGTTTTCGAGGTCGAAACCTTTCTCTTCGATCTGGCTTTTGGTGGCAGGCTTTAAATAAGAATAATCGACATGTATACTGCCTTCCAGTTGAATCAGAATGGCTTTCTGAAATTCGGGATATTTACTTTTGTGTAAGATTAACCGATTACTTTGTTTTTTAAAAAATCCGATCACCCTTAAAAAATCAAGTCTGCCAATCAGATAAAGCTGATTTTTGAGCTTAATGAAGTACTGGTGCACCAATTGCAGGTTATCCAATTCGTACGATTTACCTTCGATAATTAAACGCCCCGTTATTTCATAATAATCCTCGCGCTGGTTTACCGCAAGCCTTAAATCGACATTGAGTGGTTGCACATCAACTGCCGAGATGCTGGACGGCTGAATAACCGACGATTGTTGCACATCCTGCAAATAAACCGGAATTTTAGCCGGATTTTTAACAATTGCTTTTAAAGCTTCGATTTCTACCTCGCTTTGGTCGGTATTGTAGTTTTGCTGAAAGGTGGTAATGCCGCTAAAAAATTTCAGCAGATCGGTATCTTCTGTTTTAAAAATTAAATCTGCCGGATGAATACCTTTTAATGGATTTTTAACCTTTCCGGTCTTGGTAATGGCTGCTTCAAAAAGCTCGATGGTTAAATGGTTGTAATAGCGGTGCTGCCCCAATACCAGGATCATTTTACTTAAATCACCTTTATCCCAAGCCTTAATTTCTGACTTCGTTTGGGGTAACAGCAGGTCGGCCAGGTTTTGCTGAGCTTCTTTATTAAAAGGCTGCAAGGCTTCCATTTTGGGTTTAATTTCAACCTCATCCTGCTGATAGGTCAGGTTAAAAAGCAGATCGGGATTTGCTTCCTTTTCCAGCCCATAATCGATGGCTATTTTAATCAATTTTTCTCTGCGTAGGTTAGCATCGAAAAAAATACGCAGCGCTTTGCGTTGAAGAATATTGTATAAAACCTGAGCCTGGTGTGTACAGAGTTTGTTTTTTGGCGTAGCGCAGCGACACGAAAGCTTTACCGAATTATTTTGCTGCAGCACCATCACCACAGGAAAAGGTTCAACTGCTTCTCCCTGACTAAACGCAGCAAAATCAATTTCGATCTGTTCGGGGTGCAAATGATAAAAACCTTTTACATCGGTACGTACCAGCCCGCCCAAATGTTTGAGGATAACAATTTCGCTGAGATCTTTGAGATTAAAATCCCTTAAAATATAATCGTAAGGGTTTTCTTCTGATCGCAGCTGTGTAGTTACCGTTTCATTCATTTAAAAAAGCTAAACGATAAAAGTAATGATTATTCGCTTTGGGGTAAAGTTCGTTTAAGGGTTTTTATGCACAATTAAATATCGTCAGTTCGCGCGAAGTGCAACGAAGTCGAGAAATCTATTAAAGGTCTCTCCATTTCGCTACGCTTCAGTCGAGATGACGGATCAACTACAAGCTAAAGCGATTTCCTCAAATTCAGATAAAAAGGCACCTCCACCCTTTCTGTTTTGCCACTCAATACAAACTCTGCTGCCTGAGCACCTAACTCGCTGAAATCAGTAGAAATGGTGGTTATTCCGTCTAAAATGATTCTTTTTAATGGCGTTTCGTTGTAAGAAATTACCCCTACATCTTTGCCAATTTTGAGCTTTTGTGCAATCAAACGTTCAATCAGCATCACCAGGTCATCTTCCATCAGGTTAATGTAAACCTCACCCGGATTTATTTCTTCATCTTTAATATTATGGATCACTTTATGATCGAAAGCATATTGCTGGCAAAAACGGTAGAAACCAGTAAGTATTTCGTGTGGAAAATAGCTGTTTCGGGGGAAAATAATCTTTAAAGTGCGGTAGTTGGAAAGGCGGTCTAAGGCCTGCTCCAAAGCTGCGTAAATATCCTGTGCAAAGTTTTCGTAGGCTGCAGCATAATTTCCGGTTACCCCTGGTAACAGTTTGTCCAAAATTACCAGTTTTTCTTTGGGAATGGTGTTGATGATTTCATGTGCATTTTCTCCCCCTTCCAGAAAGTGCGGAATAATTACAAAGTGCGAATATTCATCGCGCTTGGCCACAATCATCTTTTTAAACAGCGCATAATCGTTGTTATAAATGTAAAAATCAATAGCCGCCCGTTCGCCTATGGTTTTGGTAAAAGAATCGTAGATGATCTTTTTATGCGTACTGAGCTTATTAAACAGCAGGCAGATTTTAAGTTTCCGCGAAAAATCGGTGTTAATGATAAAATAGCCCTTCCCCGGTACCGAATCTACCACCCCCAGTTTCCGTAAGTTCCGGTAACCCTTCTCTGCTGTATCGCGCGACATTTCCAAACTAAAACTGAGCTCGTTAATAGAAGGCAGCAAACTGTTTTTAAGCAATTTACCACTTTCTATTGCCGCCAAAATGGCGTTGGTTAGCTGTTTGTATTTTGGTGTCGACGAGTATTCATCAACATTGAGATAAGGTATTAGATCTTCTGGTTTCAAAATGGTTAGGGTATTAGGATTTCTAATATAAGGAAATTCCTAAAAATCCAGTGTACGTTGTATGGCTGAATAGTATTTTAACTGAATCATATCCGTAGGTACCGGATTTTCGTTCCAGGCATCGTTAATGGCTAAAGCCGTTCCAATAGCGGTAGCCTGCGAAACTGAAGAAGCATATACTTCTATATCCGGAATAGCGGTAGCCAACAAATGCATGTAAATGGCATTTTTACCAAATCCCCCGTCAACAAAAATCCGTTTTACGCCTGGGTTTAAAATCAATTTTAACGAATAGAGCTGCTGTTTTACCAGATCAAAAATAAGCTGGTGGTAAGCTTCTTCGGCCGTTTGAAAAATATTCAGATCGCGATCTGGAAATGCCGAATTCGCCAAAAATCCCGTCTGCGCCTCCTTATTCTCCGGAATCTTATTGGCCAGTTTCAAAATCATAGAAGGATTAAACTTCAAATGCTTAAACAGGTAAGCTGCCCGATCAAAATGCTCGGCAATACGTTTAAGCTGCACCTCATGCTCGTAACCTGCAAAAATACGCGAAGCTTTAACCGCTTTGCCTTTATAGTGCATGTAACACAGACAATCTTGTTTCAGTTCTTCGGCTGTTAGAGGTTCCTGGTTAAAAGGATTTAAACTAATGCACCAGGTACCGGTAGAAATGAGTACAAAAGGGGTATTGAAATTAGCCAGATACGGAATTAAAGCAGCTGAACTATCGTGCAGACCTACCCCCACTTTGATGCTGCTGCCTTCAAAATCTGTTTTCAGGCTCGAGTCGGCGGGTGTAAATGCGCCAAACTTGCCATCGATCTTTTCTGTCGATACCCAATTGTGGTACTGGTTTTTGTTAAAATCCCACAGCTGGGTATGACAGCCAATGCTGGTAATATCGGCCACAGCTTTACCTGTAATCAGATAACTCAGGTATTGAGGCAAATGCAAAGCCCATTTTACTTTATCAAATAACGCAGGCTTTTCGTGTTTTAAACGGTACAACTGCATACCCGAATTTAAACTGCCCAGAACTGGTGAAGCGGTTTCTAAAGAAATCTTATCCTCCCCCCCGTACGTAGTGTAAAAGCGCTGCTTAAGCGCTTCGGGATAGGCTTTTAAATAATTATAAAGTGGTGTTAAAGGCTCACCATTTTCATCGAGGTACACAAAACTGGCACCATAGGTAGAAAAATTAATAGCTTTAACATCAAACTCTTTTAACTGCAAAACCTGATGCAGGGAATCGTACACAGATGAGCGCAGACTTTCCAGGTTTTCGCAAACTTCGCCATCTTCATCAACAGTTTCTACAAAACGGGCTGAACGCTCGTAAACGATCTGGTAATTTTCGTCGATCAAAAAGAGTTTTTTATTCGTTTTCCCTACATCAAATATGGCAATAACCGGTTTTGGCATTTCTATTCTCCTCTTTACAAACCTGTAGCAACAGTTTTTCCACGGTGATTAACTAAATGATTACGCACATCTAAATCGCGGTATAAACCAATTGGCGATAATGCCGCTCCGGCTCTTAAGCGCGCCTCGGCAACCAATGCCCTTAAATCGCTACGGAAAGTATGTTGTAAAATCTCCTGTGCTTTTGCTACATCGTTATTATCCTGTGCTGCATTTAATGCTTTTCTATCTACCAAAAGTGCCTGTGCATAAGCAATCATAATGGCTTCGACCGATTGCAGCAGGTCTTCTAAAGGATCTTTGACATTGTGCGAAGCATCGATCATCCAGCCCAGATCTTTAGCATGGTTCATGCCTTTTGCATCCATTCCTTCAACCAGCTCATTAAAAATCAGGAATAGCTGGTAAGGTTTAATGCTTCCGGCGGTTAAATCATCATCGCCATATTTAGAATCGTTGAAGTGGAAACCACCCAATTTTCCTTCCATCAACAACAAAGCTACAATTTGCTCGATATTGGCATTGGGCAGGTGGTGACCCAAATCAACTAGTGTATAGGCTTTTTTGCCCAGTTTGCTGGCATACAATAACGACTGCCCCCAATCGCCTACTGTAGTTGAATAAAAGTTAGGCTCAAAAGCTTTGTACTCCACAAACATTTTCCAGTCATCAGGCAGGGCCGAATAAATTTCCTGTAAGCTTTCCAATGTATTTTCGAAGGCCTTGCGGAAGTTAAGCTGACCAGGGAAACAAGATCCATCGGCTAGCCAAACGGTTAAAGCATCGGAACCCAATGCGATACCGTGTTTAATTACTTCTATATTGTGCTCAATCGCCTGTTTGCGAATGGCTTTATTTACATTTTGTAAGGAACCAAATTTGTAACTGTGTGCCGAACCTGCCTGATCCTGAAAGGTATTGGAGTTCATGGCATCGAACTTCAGGCCATAACCCGCAGCCAGTTTTTTTAATTCTCCGGCATTTTGAGGAATATCCCATGGAATATGAAGTGAAATTGCTCCACTTGCACCATTCAAGGCATGCAATAAACCCACATCTTCAATTTTTTCTTCAATGGTACGTGGCTCTCCACCGGTAATGGCAAAACGACCGAAACGTGTACCACCTGTTCCCAAGGCCCAGCTTGGAATGGCAATCTGAAAATCGACCAGTTTTTGAATTACAGCTTCAAGATCAACGTGTGCCCAGTCTTCTTTTAAAAAAGCAAGCTTACGCTGATGTGCGGTTAACAATGAGTCGTTGTGTTTTTCTATTTGGTTCTGCCCGATATTCATGAGGATATTTGGTTTTATTAGGTTAATTATTTTGGCGATACAATCGCCTTTCTCGTTCATCCTCGTTAAAAACGAGGACGATAACAAAAATTTAAAGTCATTTTCGATCTGTGCCTAAACACAGACCGATGAAACAACTTACTAAAACTGAATTTAAAATAGCCGTGGTCAGTGCCCACACTGACCACTATTTTTTGTTTAACCACAGATGCACACAGATAAACACAGATTTGTATTGCTGCATTTATATCGATTGGTGAGGACACCAACCGATAGATCAAATTTCATCTGTGTTCATCCTTTTTATCTGTGGTTACATTTTTATTATCTTACAAATGCCATGGCTACACCGCCATCTACATTAAGCACATTGCCGGTTGATTTTTGCAACAAGCCACCAACAAAGGCAAAGCAAGCATTAGCAATATCATCCGGTAATATAATCTGGTTTAACAAAGTACGTTTTGCGTAATAAGCAGGCAACTCGGCTACAGTAATACCATAAGCTTTGGCACGACCTTCGGCCCATCCACCAGCCCAGATATTGCTATCGCTGATTACCGCATCAGGATTAACCACATTTACGCGGATATTATCGGCACCTAACTCAGCAGCGTTTAATCTGCTTAAATGTAACTGCGCTGCTTTTGCACTGCCGTAACCTGCATTATTTGGTCCGCTAACTAAAGCATTCTTACTTACAATATTAATAATATCGCCACCGATATTTTGCTTTTGCATCGTATTTGTTGCAGCCTGGGTGATAAAAAATTGCCCTTTTACCAAAACATCATATAAAAGATCCCAGTCTTTCTCGGTATGGTCGGCAATGGTTTTAGAGATCGATAAACCTGCGTTGTTTACAATAATATCTACCCCGCCAAATGCCAGTGCAGCGGCATCAAAAGCATTTTTAATGTCTGCTTCGCTGGTTACATCCAGAATGGCTGTACTGTACGAATCTTTACCAAACTGCGCCGCAAATTCTTTACCTGCTTCTTCTAAACGCTCGGCATTCATATCGTTTAAAATAACCACACCACCTTCTGACACGAATTTTTTAGCAATGGCTTTACCAATACCACCAGCACTGCCTGTAATTAAAGCAATTTTACCGGTAAGCGGTTTAGGTTTAGGCATACGCTGTAATTTGGCTTCTTCCAGCAACCAGTATTCGATATTGAAAGCTTCCTGGTGCGGTAAAGAAGTATACTCAGAAACAGCTTCAGCACCTTTCATTACATTAATGGCATTGATGTAAAATTCTGCCGCAACCCTTGCCGTTTGTTTATCTTTTGAGAAAGTAAACATACCAATACCCGGGTATAAAATTACAACAGGGTTGGTATCGCGAATGGCCGGACTGTTTGGATGCTTACAGGTTTCATAATAATCGGTATACATGGCTCTGTAAGCTTCGAAAGCAGGCTCCAAAGTTTCTTTCAATGCCTTAACATCCGATAAATCGGCATCGCTGGCTAAATCTAAAACCAGCGGACTGATTTTAGTGCGCAAAAAGTGATCGGGACAACTGGTTCCCATTGGGGCTAAACGGCCCAAATCGTTCGAATTGATAAACTCCAATACACGTGCATCATCGGTAAAATGACCAATCATGTGCTGCTTTGAAGAACATAAACCACGTAAAACCGGCGCCAATGCAGCAGCTTGTTTTTTACGATTATCTGCTTCGGCACTTTCTATTTTCTGCCCGCCAAAAACAGGGCCTTTTTTACCATAGTTCTGGCTAAGGTAATCTGAACAAATTTCGATTACTTCTAAAGTATTTAAATAACTTTCGTAAGCGGTATCGCCCCAGGTAAATAACCCGTGCGAACCTAACATAATGCCGCGGATACCCGGGTTTTCGTCTAAGCACTGCTTTAACTGTAAACCCAGCTCAAAACCTGGTTTTTTCCACTCAACCCAACCAATGGTACCATTAAACAATTCCTGCGTAATGCGTTTACCATCTTTTGCTGCTGCAATGGCAATGGCGGCATCAGGGTGCAGGTGATCGATATGTTTGAAAGGTAAGAAACCATGTAAAGGTGTATCAATTGACGGTGCCTTAGAGCTTAAATCAAAAATGCAGTGATTAAACAATTCAACCATTTCATCTTCGTAAGCCACCCCGCGGTAAATGTTTTTCAGGCTGCGTAAACGGTCTACATATAATGCAGCTAAACCACTTTTCTTTAAAGTACCTAAATCACCACCCGAACCTTTTACCCACATCACCTCGGTTTCAAGGCCGGTTAGCGGATCTTTTTCCAACAGTTTACAAGAAGTATTGCCACCTCCGTAATTGGTAAGGCGTAAATCGGCACCCAATAAATTTGAGCGGTAGATTAACAAAGCAACTTCATCACCAGCCAGTTTTGCAGCTTCTTCTTCATCCCACAAGTAGCTTACATGCTTATAACTTTTCGTATCGATTGACATTATATTATTCTATTTAAATTTTTCTATTTGATTAACCTTTTATTGAGTTGCCATAACCCACAATGAGCACTGAAAGAATGATGGTTACAATGCCCACCAAAACCGTTACCAGTGTTTTGCGCGATACGCCTTTCCATTCTTTTAATATCAGCCCCCAAACGTTTGCAATTAAGATGATAAAGGCCATGTGTAAAATCCACGAGCTGGCACCGTTACCCATTTTACTCTCGCCCATTCCGTAAAAGAAGAACTGCAGGAACCAGGTGGTACCAGCCAGGGCTGAGAAAATATAATTTTTTAAGAGCGGAGTTGTTTTATTGGTATAGTCGCCAAATGATTTGTTGCGGGCATTAAGCACCATACACCAGATAAAATTAGTGGTAAGTCCGCCCCAAAGCACAATTACATAAGTAACGTTGTTTTGAAAAAGAAAATTGCCTGTTTCAGCTGGGTTAGCGGCTTTCCAGATGGCATTGGCAGCATCGGCCATGGGTTTACCCGCTTCGATACCAAAATTGAAACAAGCACTTAACACGCCTGAAACGATCCCTACAAATAAACCCAAACCAAATTTATATTCGGTTTTTACCTCCATACCGTGCGGATCGGTAATATCCGTTTTCATTTCCTTTTCCTTCATCATTCCGGCCCTGCCGCAAATCACAATCCCCAGCACACATACCAGTAAGCCCAGTAAAACCATGCGCCCCCAATCGGTTTGCAAAAACATGGTGAAAGTATCTTTACCGGCTTGCGGAAAAAAATCGAAATAGATGGATGGCAAAATAGAGCCTAAAACCATGCATAATCCCAGAATGATACTGCTCCCCAGCGATACGCCCAGGTAACGAACACCTAAGCCGTAAGTAAGGCCACCAATACCCCAAAGCACACCAAAAAAATAAGTGAGCCATAAAATGCTGCCATTGGTACTGCTGATGATCGCGCTAAAATTCGGGATAGTTAAATAAGCTGCCAGCGGTGGAACAATCAGCCAGGAAAATATCCCGCCAACGATCCAGTAGCTTTCCCAGGCCCAACCTTTAACTTTTTTATAAGGAATGTAAAAACTTCCGGAGGCGAAACCACCGAAGAAATGAAAAATAACACCTAAAATTGCCTGCATGCTGTTAATTAATATTTGGTTGCTCTAAAATAGAATATACCACAATTTTAACTGTCATGCACTGTTATGGATTTAAAAAGGGTAGAACATTTTTTCACCATTTAAGACATATGAGGATATTCAAGAAAGATTATTCAATCTCTGCGATGATCCGCGAAATCAGCGGGAGATAATATGTAGATGGAGTTCGTGAAACCAATTGGATTAAAAGCAATATTTGAGAACTGTCAGATGGTAAACCTGAAAGCACAAAGTTTTTTTTCACCACCTAAGACACCTTAGAACAGCTAAGATCTTAAATAATTTTGTTTAATAACCACAAAGGAACTGAGTGTACAAGACTGTCAGCTGGAAACAGCTGACAGCACTATTCAAGACAGATAAGATTAATTTAAAGGCCCTTATTTTAGGTAATTCAGCTTATTTTTACTTTGAAACCTTCCCACCGTAGGTGGCAACAAATAAAAGCTACTTTGAAACCTTCCCACCATGGGTGGCGTCAAATCAAAGTTACTTTGAAACCATCACACCATAGGTGGCACTAATGAAAGTAAAAACAGAAAAATTAACTTAAAGCTTGAATCTGTTTTGTAATATCTTCGATTACTTCAACCGATTTAAGGATTTTATAATGCCCTACATTTTCGAATGATTTGGAGGTGATAGCAGGGTATTTATCTAGAAATTCTTTCAGAAACGGATAGGGCGAAATATGGTCTTCGGGATCGAAAGCCAGAAAGTGATTGGTTTCGTTTTTTAACTTATATAAACTGCTCAGGTTAAAATAACTGGCCGAAACCGGGAACTCTTTTTCAAAATTGGCAAAGAAAATTTCCTGGTCTTGGCTGGCAATGTTGACCGAATCGAGACTTTGCTCAAAATTCTCTTTCAGGCGGATTAAAGGAGCAATGCTAACCAGCAATTGTGGTTGTATAGCCAGCTCCTGCACGGCAATAACATTGGCCATTCCGCCCAGCGAGTGACCAATGAGCACATCGGGCTGTGCGTAATTAAGTGCAATTGATTTTACCGAATCGGCATAGAGCATCAGGTTCGAAAATTCCGAAACAGAACTCCCATTGCCCGGCGCATCAAAAGCGATCACTTCCAGGTCATCATTTTTTAAAAGGGCTAAAATAAGCTCGTAAAAATCGAGTGCTTTTGAAGCCCAGCCATGGGTAAGCAACACTTTCCTTTTACCTTTGCCCCAGCTAAAACAATTGATGCTGATTTCGGAACGGGTAAAATAGGTATCGAAAACGGGCAGACTAAATTGCTTCGATTCGGCGATAAGCTGCTCCTGATGCAGGCGTAGCGGCATTTTAGGCGAGTAAAAAATAAACTCGCGCATTAAAGCAGCATCGGGATTACCCTGTTGCTGCTTCAAATCGCCAATTAGCTGCTTTAGCCTTTTCAAAGCTTAATAAATTAAATGTGATTTTAAATCAGCAGGCGAATAGTTGATGGATTTCAACGTTTTATCGTCTGATTTGCGGAATACTAGAAATAATCCGTCGATTTCTTTGTAATAAGATTCTGTTCCGTCTTTATCTAAATAGAACTGAATGGTATTTTCGGCCTCTTCGATGGTTTTGCAGGCTTTACTCATGTTTGAGCGGTGTACCTCGTCAAATAACGTTTTAAACTTTCCACCCAAACCAAATTCATGAATTGCACCGGCCAAAACGTACTGCAAATCGCACAATGCATCGGCAACTTCTACCAAATCATCATTTTCTACCGCTTCCTGCAATTCTTTTAACTCCTCAGCCAAAAGCGAAATACGCAAATTAGCCCTTTGCTTTGAAGGGATAACCGGATTTTCGAGAATAGGGTGTTTAAAAGTAGTGTGGAATTCGGCAACCTGGTTTAGCGAATTGGTTTCTTGCATGCTCATGTTCTATTTAATCTTTGTGCAGCAAACTTAAAAAAATAGAAAGAAATAATCGGGAGATTTTATGCACACTTCCTGGGGTTAATCGGTTAATTGTTTAAACTGGTCACCTGGAGATAATCTTTAAAGATTTTTACCATTAAGAGATTAAGAAAATTAAGGTGGAAATACTGAATTGGAGGTCAATCCCTACAATCGAACAATTTAGCAATGGAACAATCGTAATTGGTTAATCGGTTAATTGCTGAAACTGGTTAACTGTAAGTTCATCATAACAATTAACCAGTTAACCGATTTATACAGTTAACCTACCCCTTCTTCCCTTCCCTGATCACCTTAAAAAACTCTTCTTTATAGGTTTCGCCAACAGGAATGGCTTCATTATTAATAAAAACCGTATTACCATCAATCATTTTAATCTTCTCGATCGAAATGATGTACGATTTATGGATGCGGTAAAAGGGTGGTTTGGGCAATTGTGTTTCCAGCTCGCGCAGGGCCTGGTAGGTAATAATCCGCTGTGTGGCAGTGTACACCGAAACATAGTTTTTAAGTCCTTCTATGTATAAAATATCATCGTAGTTTACTTTGATAAATTTATTCTTGGTATCGCCTTTGATAAAAATAAAGTCGTTGCCTGGCGCCACCTGTTGTATCATTTCAGGTTGAACCACTGGTACCGGATTTATAATTTGCTGCGCTTTTGAGGCTGCTTTATAAAACCGCTCGTAAGAAATGGGCTTAAGCAGGTAATCAACCACATCGAGTTCAAAGCCCTCCAACGCATATTCGGGATATGCTGTAGTTAAAATCACTTTGCATTTGCCTCCACAAATCTTTAAAAACTGGATCCCGGTTAATTCAGGCATCTGGATATCAAGAAAAACCAGATCAACCTTACCTTCCTGCACCATATTCAGCGCCTCAAAGGCATTGGAAGTGGTTCCAACCAATTCAAGAAAAGGGGTTTTATTGATAAAGGACGCAATAATATCTGAGGCGTAAGATTCATCATCAACAGCAAGGCAACGGATCATGTTGGGCTTAGGGTTTAGGTAATAATTTCAATGATACTAATTATCTGCTAGAGATTCAAAATCAAGGTACTTTTATAGGTATTGCCGTTATTAGAAATCAGCAATTCGTGTTGGTCAGGGTAAATGAGATCTAATCTGCGGTGTACATTTACCATGCCCACCCCACTGCTATGGTCTTTTTGCGCATGACTAATCTTATTGCTCACCTCAAAACTCAGGCGTTTTTGTTGCACTTTAAGTTTAATGCGCACGGGTTGCTTTTCATCGTTTACCACCCCGTGTTTAAAAGCATTTTCAACAAAAGGAATTAAGATCAACGAAGCAATTTTCTGATCGCTAATCCCCTCTGTGCTAAAACTCACAAAGAAATTGGGCTCGAAACGCATTTTAAACAGTTCGACATAACTTTCCAAATAGCCTACCTCTTTATCTAAGCTCACTTTTCCATCCGGGCTATCGTTTAAGGTATAGCGCATCAAATCAGATAAACGTAAAACCGCGTTGGCCAGTTTATCCGATACGGGAATAGCCAGCGAATACACATAATTTAAAGTATTGTACAAAAAATGCGGATTAATCTGCGATTTGAGAAAGGAAAGTTCAGCTTTAACCACTTCTTCTTTAAGTTTCCGGTTTACCTGTTCAGATTTAAAACTCTGTTCGATACCATAAACCGCAGCGGGCACCACTATATAGGCTAAACTCCAGTAAATGTTATCAGAAATGTAGTGCCAGGCTGTTGTACCATCTGCATAGTTATGAATACCGAACCATTTTAAATACAGAACTTCTTCAATCAGATATCTTAAAGCAATAAATATGGCAATGGTAAGTACAATGCCCCCAATTAACTGAGGGGTTTTACCTTTTTTCAAAAAATGCGGATATACCCACAGGTAGCAAATGTAAAATTCAATGATCTGTATAAAGTTCATGGAGATACTAAAGGCCGATTCTCTTAAAGTAATGCCTTGTATGAGCGAGCCACCGTAAAAATAACCCAGAACCAGTACCCAGCAAAGTATATGTAGTGTAACCGTTTTTAATGTTTTCATGCCCTAAAACTATACAAAGCATTTTTAACCACCTATTTTCTTATGCCAAACCAGTAAATATTTATCCCAAACCCTGTTTTTTTAGTACGAAAGCTGTTTCAGTTGCTAAAACCCGTTGGGATAATATTTTGGGTGGTTGGGATGATATAATTTGCTGGCCACAGCAGCCACTGCATCTTTGGAACATCAAATTATAAAACAAACCCCATGATGAACCGCATATTTAAAACTGCTCTTTTTATAGTACTGATTTCAGGCATTCAAACAGCCTGGGCACAAAACAACAAAATATCGGGAACAATAACCGACAAAAGCAATAAGCCATTAGATTATGCCTC
Organism: Pedobacter kyungheensis; assembly: GCF_000812965.1. Lineage (GTDB taxonomy): Bacteria > Bacteroidota > Bacteroidia > Sphingobacteriales > Sphingobacteriaceae > Pedobacter > Pedobacter kyungheensis. Next base: position 140,689 of record NZ_JSYN01000019.1, on the reverse strand, counting down.
AGTTGCCCTGATCCACCTGCCCGATTCGGCTTCAGTTGCGTTACAGGCCACCAATCAGCAAGGTGTATACGAATTTAGCAATGTTAAAGCGGGCCGTTATCTGATTAAGACACTGATGATGGGTTACCAAAAAAACCAATCGGCTCCTTTTGAAGTAAAGGCAGCTGCTGTTCGGATCCCTGCACTTATTTTAGCCGATCACAGCCAGAACTTAAAAGAGGTGAATATCATTTCCAAAATGCCGGTTATCGACCAAAAAGCCGATCGCGTTATTGTAAATGTAGAACAGATGAATACTGCCGGCGACAATGCATTGGAAGTCATCAGCCGGTCGCCGGGCGTAAAGCTGGATAAGGACGATAATATTGTGCTGAAAGGTAAAAGCGGCATTAATGTGATGATTGATGGCAAGATGAGCTACATGAGCGGTCAGGAATTAACCACCTATCTGAAATCGCTGCCTGCAACGGTACTGAGTAAAATCGAACTGATTTCGAACCCACCTGCTTCTTTTGATGCGGCAGGTACTGCAGGAATTATCAATATTAAACTGAAAAGAAACAGCATGCAGGGTTTTAACGGCAACATGAACCTTGGCGGTGGCTACGGCAGGTACGAGAAAGTGAACGCCGGTACCAACCTCAATTACAATATCGGTAAAGTGAGTACCTACCTGCGCCTAAACGCCGGACATTATAATTCTTACAACCGCTTAACCTTAAACCGCACCATTGGCGCCGAACAATATAACCAGCTTAATTTCTGGCATCCCATTACCAATAGCCTTAATTACTCTACCGGTGCCGATTATTTTATCAATGATAAACATACCTTAGGCGTAATGGTTAAGGGATTTACTGCACCCGAAGAAACCAAAGTAAACAGCAACTCTATTAATTACAGTGCTACAGGGGCAAAAATGGGGTCTACCGAAATGTTTAATCCACAATCCAATACAGAGAAGAACCATGCCTTTAACCTGAACTACCGCTATAAAACCGATAGTCTGGGTGGCGAGCTTGGTTTCGATGCCGATTACGTTCGGTACGATAACAGCAAAAACGAAACGTTCACCAACACCTATTTTGATGTAAATGATAACGTAATGGGCAACCCTATCGATTTACGCAATATGGGCATGGGTAATGTTGCTATCTATTCGGTAAAAGCCGATTATACCCTAAACTTTAACAAAACCTTAAAAATGGAAACGGGCTGGAAAAGCAGCTGGGTAAAATCGGAAAGCGATGTGCGTTTCGACTCCTTAAAAACAGCAGGATGGATTAACGATCCCCGTCGTACCAACCAGTTCTTATACCGCGAGAACATTAATGCGGCTTACCTTTCTTTAGATCAAAGCTTTAAAAACATCCAGATTAAGGCAGGCCTTCGTGCAGAGCAAACACTGGGTAAGGGTACATCATCGGGCACCAGCACTTTAATTGACAGAAAGTACTGGAAGCTTTTCCCAACCGTTTTTGTATCCTTCAAAATTGATTCGAACAACCTGGTTACCGCTGCTTACCGCAAAAGCATCAACCGACCATCGTATCGAAGTTTAAATCCATTTACTTTTTACAGCGATCCTTATACTGCTTTACAGGGTAATCCCTTGCTGCAACCTTCTTATGCCAATAGTTTCCAATTGAATTATTCGCTCAAAAGTTTTAGGGTGTTAACTTTAAGTTATTCGGTAAATAACGGATCGATGTGGGAAGTGGTTTATCAGAACGATGCAACTAAAGAAAGTATTTCGAGACCAGAAAACCTGAACCGTACCACCAATTTTTACATGGCAACCGGAAGCCCGATTGATATCACCAAATGGTGGAACAACAATACCGAAGTTTCGGCTGGTTTTAACCGCACACAATCTGCTGTGCAGGGCAATGGCTTTAATGCTTTTTCGTGGAACTGGTCGGTAATGATGGACAACACCATTACCTTGCCTAAAAATTATAGCTTAACCACTTATGCTTATTACGATTCGCCATCTGTTTCGGGTCTTTTTCACAGCCTGGGCAGCTATCAGCTCAATATCGGCGCAAAAAAATTATTCTGGAACAAGAATGCAACGCTGGCCTTAAAAGTGAATGATATTTTTAACACCAGTGCCTTCAGGGCTAACCTCGAATACAATAACATTAAAACCTACTGGAAAAATGAGTGGGAAAGTCGGAGGGTAAACCTGAGTTTCACTTACAAATTCGGTAATATGAAAATTAAAACCGCACGCAACAGAAGTACAGGTACCCGTGAGGAAGAAAACCGTGTGGGAGGCAACTAATTAGTTGGTTAACTGATGTATTTGGTTAACTGTACAAATCGGTTAACTGGTTAATTGTATGAGTATCTACAGTTAACCAGTTTCAACAATTAATCAATTATAGAGTTGCAAGACAGTTAACCGATTAACCAGTTCCAACAATTAACCTATTATAAAGTTGCAAACAATTAACCGATTAACCAGTTTCAACGATTAACCAACCTACAGTACCAAGAGCATCCAAACATTACAGGCAAAGTGACCTGAATTGCCCAGAGGAGCTGGAAGGGTTATAAAGCCTGCTTTTTTATACATACTGATGGCCGTGGTTAACTCAGGGAATGATTCGAGGTAAACTTCATTGTAGCCAAAATGCTGTGCCGATTCGATACTTTTTTGCATCAGCATTTTACCTATCCCTTTTCCCCTGGCCGATGCCGCAGTATAAAGTTTCACCAGTTCTACACAACCTTCGGGTAAACCTGAGGTGGGATAAATGCCACAGCCACCTAATATTTCTCCATCTTCTTCGGCAATCCAGTAAGCCGATTCAGGGTGCTCAAATAATTTGGATAAGTGATCGGTTGTCGGATCAGTATAAACCGTACCCGGACGGTCTATCTTAAATTCGCGCAAAATTGTTCTGATCATTTCTGCCGCAGCCGCATCATCTTCTGCAACAATTTTCCTCACTGTAATGGACATAACTGTTTTTCTTTCAAAATTACTGTAAATAGGGTTAATTCACATGCAGTATAAAAATCAGGTAACTGGCTCTTTGTATAGGGGAAGAAAACAGTTAACTCATTTAACCGTTTCAACAATTAAGCCAAATAAAATAGTTTTATTATTTTGGCGTTATGATTAACATGAAAAACATACTAATGATTTGCCTGTTTGTAACCACCGTATTCGGTTGTGGCATTAATAAACAGGCGCAGCAAATAAAAGCGCTGGAAAACTGCACCTACAAAATTACAGGCGTTCAGCAGGTATCTATTGCGGGCACCGATGTAAAGAAATTAATGGACCAGCAAAGTTTTAGTCTTGGCAGCCTGCCGGGCGTAGCATTGGGTTTATTGCGCAAAGATATCCCTTTAAAGGCCAACCTAAATTTAGAAATCAGCAATCCATCCAGCAACCTGGCAGCCATAAACCAGTTCGAATATAAAATCCTGGTAAACAATACCGATTTAGCCGAAGGCTTGGTTAATCAAACGGTAAGCATTGCACAAGGCCAAACCGTAACTGTTCCGGTGCAACTGGTAAGCAATATTTATGGCCTGGTATCAAACGGCAATATATTTAACGACATTGTAAAAGCTGCACAAAAAGGATCATCAGCTAAAGATGAAAAACTGGGTTTATTAACCATTAAAATTAAGCCGACTTTTATGTTAGGCAACACACCATTTAAATATCCGGGTTATATTACCATCAATAAAGATATCAGCAGTAAGATATTGTTGTAGCTTTTTAGCATACAAAAAAAAAGCGCGGTTAATCATTTAAGTTAACCGCGCTTTTTTTATTTATCGAATCAATCTTTTACATTTTCCTGTGTGGGGTCATAATCATTCCTTTAAACCCATTCGGATCTAACCGCATATCAACAGATTTAATCTCTTCGGTTGATAAGGTTGAAGATAGCGGCAAAGTGCTTGTTTTTAAACTGGCAGTTTTTGGTGCCGTAAGTGGGAAAGCACCTGTGTTGGCATAGGCCAATGCATAATATAAATAAGTTTCGGTTTCATCACCCCAATCCTTTTTATAGTCTTCATAAGCATCTTTATCAACAGTTAAACCAGAATAATATCCGCCAACACCGGCCTGGTTCTTGGTTTCAAATTCGGGAATATACATATCCAGTTTATCAATCCTGATCGGAAAGAAACCCACTGGTTTACCATAAGTCGTTTTACCAATCAGTTTTACATCTATTACCGGCTTTAAGCTATTAATGGTTAACTCACTTGCGGAAGCTGTAGAGCCGGTTACAATAAAATAAATCCGGCTTAATGCCAGGTTACCTGATTTTGCAAAACGCTCGATATTATCGGCAGAGCTTGCCGAGTAATTTAAATCGGCGTATGTAGCATATTTTCCGTTAACTCCCGAGGTAAAAGTCTGCAATTTACCTGCGTCATCTAATAAAGGCTGATGAGCCAAAATAGAAGCTTTACGCTGCGCGGTAGTAATATTTTGTAAATAGCTGTTGTAATACGAGGTAAACATGATGTTACCGTTTTGCGCAATTGGTGCGGCCAGGTTAATAATTTGCGTTGCAGTAGATACATACCCGCCACCGTTATAACGTAGATCGACAATAAGCTCACTTACCCCTTGTGTGGCAAAATTCGCAAAAGCGCTGTTTAAGCCAGCGGTTGCATTGTTGGTAAAACTGTTAAAAACAATATACCCTACCTTTTTAGCCCCAACAGTGTACACATGCGTATATAAAATTGGGTTGACTGTATAAGAAGCGCTGGTGATCACCACGCTTTTAGTATTATTGTTTAAATCAGTAAAACTGATGCTTACACTGGGATTAGTTCCAAAAATAGCATCGTACAAGAAGCTTACATTGGCAGTGCTGTAGGTAAGACTGGTACGGCCGTTTACGCTCGTTATCCTGCAGCCACGGGTTAACCCTTGCAGCGCTGCCGGAGAATTGGGATATACATATTTCACTCTCAAATCGTCGGTAGAGCTGTAATTTATAGAAAAACCATAATCGTTTGCCGAACCATTCACATCCGCCTTTAAAGCTCCAGTTTTTCCGGTAGTAGCTGCCGTGTAATCAAAAAACGAATATTTTGGCTCTGCAGAACCGCTTACGTACTCGTAAGGTTTCCCCGTTGTAGGATCGTTCGAATATTGGGTTACCGCATATAGCTCGGCCTCGTTTGAGCTAAAGCTGCGCGGCTTAAACGTCTCGTAAGTGGGCAAAGAGGTATTCCAGTAATACAGCTCTTTGGCATATAAAAAGATCGAATCCTTAGTCAGCTCTTCGCGGGTGCCTGGAGGTGTAACTTCGGTCGGCGTAACCGGCTCATCGGGTGTAACACTGCTCTTTTTACAGGCAGCAGTCGCCATAAGGCCCAAAAAGCCCAAAAGTAACAGCCTGTTAAATTTATTATTTCTCATGGAAGTTGGTAACATGGTGTTGTATATACGTAAAGGGATGCAATAAAGTTGTTTTATTGTTTTATGGTCAAGCCCGAAAACAGTCCCGAAAAACGCTTTACTGAGAACTGTTAACTGAAAACCCACCATGCAACAACTAAATATAATCCAAAATATTGTGCAACCAGGTGCATGTATCGTTGAATTACGTAAATCTACCGATTAAATTACTTAATTCTGAGATTATTATAGTGAAAATATGTTAAAATCAGATTTGCCACAATCAATTGGTTTATTGCTCCATATGCTAAAATCAAGCGATCAACTGTCCACTTAAAAAATTAAGCTCTTCTGCCCCCACAAATTGTCGCCTTTACACCTTAAAAATCAATCAAATACTTAACAAATTTGTTTAATCAAGTAATAATGGAAAACAATTAAAATCAAAATCATGGAAAAGATTGAATTTAAAACCAGTATTAACGCCAGTGCCGAAAAGGTTTGGGATGTATTATTTGGTGTAGAAAGCTACCCGAAATGGACTTCGGTTTTTGCAGAAGGATCGAGCGTAGAAACCGACTGGAAAAAAGGAAGCAGAGCGGTATTCGGAGATGGCAAAGGATCGGGAATGGTAGCAGTTATTGCCGAGAATATCCCCAACGAATTTATGTCTATTAAGCATATAGGCGAGATAAAAGATGGCAAAGAAGAATTACATGATTGGGGCGAATCGCTGGAAAACTACACTTTGAAAGAAAAAGACGGGTGCACCGAACTGATCATTGAGATGAACATTATCGATGACTGGAAGGATTATTTTAACGAAACCTGGCCAGCAGCTTTAAAAAAGGTAAAAGCCATGTCGGAAAGCGAATATCATGTAGAAACATAAACAGCTTTAAAACAAAAAAGTCTCGATTTTCATCGAGACTTTTAGAAGTGGTGCCACCTGGATTCGAACCAGGGACACAAGGATTTTCAGTCCTTTGCTCTACCGACTGAGCTATGGCACCCTCCGTTTGGGAATGCAAATGTAGTGTTCTTTTTCACAATTCCAAAAAAGGATTTCAGTTTTTTTCTTCGAAACGGCACCATGAAGTCACATCTTTTTGATAGGCAACAAGATGCGCCGAAAAAAATATTTTCATTTTATTAAGCAAACTTACCCTTACTTCACTTTCCTGTAGATTTAAAGATTTTAATGCTGATCTAAAAAAATGATGAAGTTTGCACGGGCTCAGATATTCGCCGGATATTAAGAACTACTTAAGCTATTTCAGGTATATCGAGCTAACACGATTCTGCTAAAAATGCTTAAAACCAAAAAAAGCCTCTCATTTCTGAAAGGCTTTTGGAAGTGGTGCCACCTGGATTCGAACCAGGGACACAAGGATTTTCAGTCCTTTGCTCTACCGACTGAGCTATGGCACCATCCGTTTGGGATTGCAAATGTAGTGTTCTTTTTTCAAAAGCAAAACTTTTTTTCGATTATTTCACTGCTCAACTGATTATCAGTGAATTAATTTTTCACACATCTAAAAACCGGCCTCAATAACTGCTTAGAATGAATACAAACAAACAATTTTATCTATTTTTTTATGCATGCATAGTAATTTATTTAGATTAATATCCTAATTTAGCGTTAACAATCTAATAATTGCATGGTAGCACAGATCCTTTTTCTAGTACTTACACTTGCAGCAATTGCGCTGTTTACAATTAACCTCCGTAAAATTATCCGTAATATCCGGTTGGGGAAAGCAGTTAACCGCAACGATCAGCCTGCAAAACGCTGGATAACGATGTTACGTGTAGCTTTTGGCCAATCGAAAATGGTGGTACGTCCTATTCCGGCTTTCCTGCATTTCTTCGTATACATTGGTTTCGTCATCATCAACATTGAGGTGCTCGAAATCATGATCGATGGGATTTTCGGTACACACCGCATTTTCAATGGTCTGGGCGGCCTGTACAACTTTTTAATTGCATCCTTCGAGATCCTTGCACTTACTGTGTGGGTATCCTGCGCCATTTTCCTGATCCGCAGAAATGTTTTAAAACTGAAGCGTTTCAGCGGCGTAGAAATGAAAAGTTGGCCAAAGTCAGATGCCAATTATATCCTCATTACCGAGATATTGTTAATGAGCGCCTTTTTACTGATGAATGCAGCCGATGCAAAATTACAAAGCCTGGGTGTAGGCCACTATGTACAGGCAGGTGCATTTCCGGTAAGCCAGTATTTAATTAATCTGTTGCCTTCTACCGAAAGTGCATTGGTAATTATTGAGCGCAGCTGCTGGTGGTTCCATATTATTGGCATTTTAGCTTTCCTGAATTACCTACCCTATTCTAAGCATTTCCACATTCTTTTTGCCTTTCCAAATACTTATTTCTCTAATCTGGAGCCGAAAGGCGAATTTACCAACATGGCATCGGTAACCAACGAAGTTAAAGCCATGCTCGATCCTTCTTTTGTACCAGCAGAAAGTGAACCGGGGAAATTTGGAGCAAAAGATGTGACAGATTTGACCTGGGTAAACTTAATGAATGCCTATACTTGTACCGAATGCGGAAGGTGTACTTCAGTTTGTCCGGCAAATATTACAGGCAAGCTTTTATCGCCACGTAAAATTATGATGGATACCCGCGACCGTATTACCGAAGTTGGTCAAAACATCGATAAACATGGCGCTGAACATCAGGATGGTAAATCTTTACTGGATGATTATATCAGCAGGGAAGAAATCTGGGCCTGTACCAGTTGTAATGCCTGTACCGAAGCTTGCCCGGTGAATATCGATCCATTGCAGATTATTGTAGAACTGCGTCGCTATGCCGTAATGGAAGAATCGCAGGCACCTGCAAGCATCAATGCCATGATGGGCAACATTGAAAACAACCAGGCTCCATGGAAATACTCTCCGGCCGACCGCTTTAACTGGGCGCAAGAGAGTTAGCAGTTAACAGTTTTCAGTTGAATTAAAACAATAATTACATCAAGTCTTGATACTTGATACTAGATACTAAAAAAATGGAATTTAAAGTACCTACAATGGCCGAACTAATGGCTGCTGGTGAAGAACCGGAAATTTTATTTTGGGTTGGATGCGCCGGAAGTTACGATGAGCGCGCTCAAAAAATAACCCGCGATATCTGCAAAATCTTACATCATGTAGGCATTAAATATGCTGTTTTGGGCACCGAAGAAAGCTGTACAGGCGATCCGGCTAAACGTGCAGGTAACGAATTTTTATTCCAGATGCAGGCCATGACCAATATTGAGGTTTTGAATGCCTATAATATCAAAAAAATTGTAACAGGCTGCCCGCACTGTTTCAATACCATCAAAAATGAATATCCGGGGCTCGGTGGCACTTACGAGGTAATTCACCATACGCAACTTATCCAGGATTTAATTAATGAAGGTAAGCTCAAAGCCGAAGGCGGAGAAAGCTTTAAAGGTAAAAAAATCACTTACCACGATCCGTGTTACCTGGGCCGTGCCAATGGCATTTACGAAGCACCACGTAAAGCACTCGAGGTTTTAGATGCCCAGCTGGTAGAAATGAAGCGTTGTAAAAGCAATGGCTTATGTTGTGGAGCAGGTGGTGCACAAATGTTTAAAGAGCCCGAAAAAGGCAACAAAGATATTAACGTTGAGCGTATTGACGAAGCTTTACAAACCAATCCACAAGTTATTGCAGCAGGTTGCCCTTTTTGCATGACCATGCTTAGTGACGGGGTGAAACTGAAAGATAAAGAACAGGAAGTTAAAGTATTGGATATTGCTGAGATCACCGCAAGAGCGAATGGTTTGTAGCTTTGAATTAACCATATAAGTATAAGTCAATTAAGAAATTTAAGTCTTGGCACATTGCTGAGACTTTTTTATTAAAGCGATTTATAACAATGGGTTGTCATCCTGAGCCTGTCGAAGGATCATTGCGTATCATTTGCAATTAATCCCTAAGTAATCGTTTCCTACTCCTCCACTTTCGCTACTTCTTTTGCAGGTTGAGCAGGTATTTTAACAATCTGTTCCAAATTATCCCGAATCTGGTTTAAATCTTCTGCCTCCATATTTTTAAGCGGAATAATAATCTGCGTGGCCATCGAATCTACATCGCCTCCCCTGTCTTTATACGTCTGTACAATCACATCATCGCCTTTAGTATGCAGATACAGTTTACCGCTCGCCGTATTACCATAATAATCCATATCTTTAAATTTCGACAACTTAAATGCGAAATACTCCGTTTTTCCGTTATTAAAGTAACGTTTGTAACGGCAAAAGCCATTGTTAGTAACATTTAGCTCATAGCGTTTAATCTGATTACTTTCCTGCGCCGAATCGTAGTGATCGGTGAATGTTTTTTGCAGGAAACCAGCGTATTGCTCTAAGGGGTCGGGATTGGAAAAAGCATAAAAAAACACACAAAGCGCCGAAATAAACGACATTTTCAAGCAAAGTGTAAACTTTTTCATATGGCCAGCGTTTTAAACACAGCAAATTAATTAAAATCATAAATTTGTATATGAGTTTTTCTCCACAATCAAGAGTTTGGATCTACCAAAGCGATCGTAAGTTTACTTCCGTTGAAGAAAACCAGATCCTGAATAAATTAGCTGCTTTTACCAACCAATGGAAAGCCCATGGCAACGAATTGCTTGCAAAGGCCGAAATCCGTTATGGCTTTTTTATTATCCTTACCGTTGATGAAAGCCAGGCTGGTGTTACAGGATGTTCTATTGATAGCTCGGTTAGACTAATCAAAGAGATTGAAACTGAATACCATGTTGATCTTTTTAACCGTTTTAACATCGCCTACCGGGTTGACGATGAAGTGAAGGTTCAGGGTAAAGAAGACTTCGAAACGCTGGTAAACATTAAACAGGTTACCCCTGAAACGATTGTTTTCAACAACATGGTACAAACACTGGCCGAATTGGATAGCAAATGGGAAGTTCCATTTAAAAATAGCTGGCACTCTACGGTTTTTTCACACCTGCTTTAAAAATTTTGATCAGAATTCTTAAAACTTATAACTCTATTGTTAGTTAATTTTCGTTAACTGCCAAACAATTAGCAGCCAAAAAGCATTATATTGGTTAAACCAAAATAATGTGTATGAAACGCTGGCTCAAAATTTCTTTAAAGATATTAGCTGTTCTGGTGGTGCTGGTTATTTTAACCTGGCTTGCCGGCGCATTTTACATTAGCCGCAATAAGAAAGAAGTGCTTACTTCTATCCTGTCGCAGCTGAACAAAAACCTTAATGGTGAAATAACCGCAACCAGCATGGAACCTACCCTGCTGAAAAGCTTCCCTGGTGTTTCGGTATCGTTAAATGGCGTATTGCTGAGAGATAGCTTGTGGGCACAACATAAACACGATCTTTTAAAAGCGCAGGATATTGATGTATCCTTAAATGTGCTTTCGCTTATTGTGGGCAATGTTAATATCAGGCAAATTGCCATTAATAATGCCGCCATATACATTTATACCGATTCTACCGGCTACAGCAATACCAGTATTTTTAAAAGCAAAGCAGGCAGTGATAAGAAATCATCGCCTAAATCTTCTGCACTGGAGATTAAAAAAATAGATTTTAACAAGGTAGATCTTGTACTTGATAACAAAAAGCGCCACAAGCTTTTTAACTTCAATATCGACCAAGTACAAGGGCGCATGGAATACCCTGATAGCGGCTGGACGGGCAAAATCAAACTGAAAACAAAAGTTAACAGCTTTGCTTTCAATACCCGAAAAGGCAGTTTTTTAAAAGATAAAACTCTAGATGGTACCCTATCGGCTCACTACAGCCGTAAGTTGGATGCTGTAATTTTAGACCCAGAAATTTTAAACATTGGCGGTCATCCCTTTAAAATTGGTGCCCAAATAGAATTGGATAAATCGGCCTTTGCCATTAGTATTGCAGTTGATGATATTTTGTTTAGAAATGTTGCTTTGCTACTTGCACCTAATATCTCTTCTAAACTCCTAAAATTTGGCATAGAAAAACCAATTGATATCAGGGGAAATATTATCGACGATGGGTCTGGTAAATACGGAGACCCACTGATTAAAGTTGGGATAACCGTAAGGGATAATGTGGTTTCTATTCCGGCAGGTAAATTAACCGCTTGTAATTTTGATGGCTCGTTTACTAACCGTGATACTGTTGGCGGTATTATTGGCGATGAAAACTCGGCTATCAAGTTTCATAAGCTTACTGCAAAGTATTTCAACGCACCGCTAAAAATCGATACCTTTACGGTTAACAACTTATCACGCCCCATTGCAACAGGACTTGTTACCTCACAGTTTCCGCTTTCAAACCTTAACAATTCATTAGGAACCAACGATTTTGAGTTCAAGAACGGAACAGCTGATTTAAGACTGTACTGCCAGGCAGATATTGATAACTTCAGGTTTACCAAACCAGTAGTTTCAGGCGAAATAAAGATCGCCGATGCCGATATCCTTTACATTCCGCGTAATCTGCACCTCGTAAAAAGTGCCTTGAATATCAATTTCAATCAAAATAACTTATCCATCCGCAACGGACATTTCCAACTGGGTAAGAGCGAGTTAAATGTAAACTGCGACATTGCCAACTTTGCCAATTTGTATTATACCGCCCCCGAAAAAATATTGGTAAATCTTAAAATGAACAGTCCGCAACTCTATTTAAAAGAGTTTTTACCTTTTTTAGGCCCGCGCAATGCTAAAAAAACAAAATCAAGCGGTAATAAGCAGGTGGTTTCGAAAGAACTGAGTAACGTATTAGAACTTTCGCAAATGAATATCCGCCTTACCGTGAATAAAGCTATTTATGAGAAGTTTATGGCCAAAAACCTCGATGCTGATATTTCTTTACGTGGCGGAGGTATATTCTTCAATAAAATCAGCGTAGCGCATGCAGGTGGTCAATTATCGCTTAATGGAAATATTATCCAGCAGGCCGCTTCAAACAGCTTTAAAATCAATTCAAAAATCAGCCATGTAAGCGTTAAAGATTTCTTTTACTCTTTTGATAATTTTGGGCAGAATACCATTACCAATAAAAACCTGAAAGGCTATTTGTCTTCTTTGGTGAATATTTCTGGTCGTATTTCGCATACTGGTAAAATCTTGCCCCGTTCTATCAACGGAAAAGTGGTATTTAACCTTAATAATGCCGCCCTGGTTAATTTCGAACCCATGGTTAAAGTAGGCAAGTTTGCCTTTGCCAACCGGAATTTATCCAACGTAGAAATTAAAAACCTCGATGGTACTTTAAATATCAATGGCGATAAAGTAGAAATCAGTCCGATGCAGGTAAGCTCGAGCGCACTGAACTTTAACGTAAAGGGAACTTATGCCCTGGGTCCGGGTACCAATGTAGCGATGGATATCCCACTCAGAAACCCCAAAGGGGATGAAAACCTGACCAAACAGGAAAAGCGCGAGGCCCGCATGCGTGGTATTGTTTTACACCTGAAAGCAGTTGATGATGAAAAAGGCGGGATTAAAATCAGATGGAATAAGGATCATGATTAGTCATAAGTCTTTAGTCCCGAGTCCCCTTATCTATTAATAAAAATAGACTGAAGACTAAGGACTAAAGACTGTTGACTAAAAATCAAGTGGTCCCAGCCTGTTCATATTTCTTAAAATTAAATATTGGCGGTGCCTGATGTATGGTGTTGCATTTTTAGGTGTCCACCGCAATGGATTAGGGAAACAAGAGGCAATTAAGGCGGCTTGTTTTTTGGTTAATTTGGTGCAGGATTTACCGTAGTATTCCTGCGCTGCAGCTTCAGCACCGTAAATACCATCTCCCATTTCAATTACATTGAGGTAAACCTCAAGAATACGTTCTTTGCTCCAGAAGAGTTCAATTAATAAGGTAAAGTAAGCCTCAAAGCCTTTTCTGATCCACGAACGGCCTGGCCACAAAAAAACATTTTTTGCTGTTTGTTGCGAAATAGTACTGCCACCTTTTACTTTTTTGCCTTTGGCATTGCTGGCAAATGCTTTTTCGATGGCCTTCATATCAAAACCAATATGTTTTAAAAACAACTGATCCTCGGCCGATACCGCAGCTCGTTTCATGTTATCTGAGATATCATCGAAATCAACCCATTTTTTCTCGGTTTTAAAAGGCTTTCCATCAGCTTTGCGTTCAATGTTACGCAAAACCATCAATAAGGTAATTGGCGGATTAATAAAACGTAGCGCAATTACCCACAAAACAGAAACCAGCAGGAAGTATAAAAATACCTTCGATGCAATATTGGTAATCTTCTTTAAAAGCGGGTGTTTTGCTTTACTTTTCGCTCTGGTTGTCCGGGTTTTCGCCATAGCGCAAAGGTAATTAAAGCGATGGAAAAGGAAAATGCAAGCGGAAAGAATTATTAACCAACGGCCGATTTGTAAATTAAATACTGAAATAAAATTAAATGCTCCGATTTTCTGTATTTTGGGGTTTCAAATTTACACAGATGAAGAAAATCGGATACCTTTTTATGTTGGTCCTTTTATGGGGTTGCAGCACTACAAAAAACACCACTGGCAATGGAAAGTGGATTTCACTTTTCAACGGGAAAGACATTAAAGACTGGAATGTTAAAATCCACCACCACGATTACAATGTGAACTTCGGAAACACTTTCCGCGTAGAAGATGGCATTATAAAAGTACGTTACGATCAATATGGCGATTTTAATGATCAGTTTGGTCACCTTTACTACAAAACACCTTTTTCATACTATCACCTAAAGTTAAAATACCGTATGGTTGGTGAGCTGCAAAAAGGCGCACCAGGCTACACTTTACGCAATAGCGGTGTGATGTTCCATTCGCAGGATCCGAAAACCATGCCTAAAGAGCAGGATTGGCCAATTTCAATTGAAATGCAGTTTTTAGGTGGTTTGAGCGATGGCAGGCCACGCCCTACCGGTAACATGTGCTCACCAGGTACCGAAATTTTCTACAATGGTAAAATGTACGCCGGGCACTGTTTAGATTCGAGATCGAAAACTTACGATGGCGACCAGTGGGTATCGGCAGAGCTAATTGTATTGGGCGATTCGCTGGTTACACATATTATTAATGGCGATACCGTGCTGCAGTACAGCAAACCACAAATAGGCGGAGGCGTAGCTAACCGTTTCGACCCCAAAATTAAAATAGATGGCAAAGCGCTTAAATCGGGATTTATCGCCTTGCAAAGCGAAGGTCAGCCTGTTGATTTTAAAGATATCGAAATTAAACAGCTCCCCATCCCTGCCAGCTCAAAATCTAAGTAAACATTTTTGACAGATATACGTTAAGAGAACATGAAAGTTGCACTAATTACAGGAGGAAGTAAAGGAATTGGGCTCGGTGTTGCCGAAGCCCTTTTAAAAGACGGTTATAAAGTAGCCATCACCAGCAGAACGATTGACGCAGCCAATCAGGCCGCTGCCGGTTTAGTAGCGCATGGCGATGTTTTGGCCATTGAAGCGGATGTTAAAGATTTTAAATCGCAGCAGGAAGCAGTAGACCTGATTATTCAGAAATGGGGACAGCTTGATGTACTGATTGCCAATGCAGGTGTGGGGCATTTCGCACCAATTGATGAGCTGGATATTAATTCATGGAACGAAATCATCGATACCAATTTAACCGGTGTTTTTTACAGCATTAAAGCTACTGTAGAAGAGATCAAAAAAACGAAAGGGCATATTTTCACCATTTCTAGTCTGGCAGGCACTAACTTTTTTGCCGGAGGCTCGGCTTATAATGCCAGTAAATTTGGTTTAACCGGTTTTACTCAGGCGGTAATGTTAGATTTAAGAAAATATGGTGTAAAAGTAAGTACCATTATGCCGGGTTCGGTAGCCAGTCATTTTAACGATCACAATCCTGATGCCGAGGCAGATGCCTGGAAAATTCAGCCAGAAGATATGGGCAAACTGCTGGTAGATTTATTAGCCATGCCGGCAAGAACACTGCCAAGCAAGGTAGAAATCAGACCAACCACTCCGAAGGGATAGGAAAGATCTGAGATTTGAGACATTAGATGTGAGATTTAGTTTGCATTTCGCATGTCTCACGTCTCAAATCTATTTCATAAAAAAAGTCCTTTCAGAAAACTGAAAGGACTTTTTTTATGATTCTTAAAGAATGCTTATTCAGCAACTACTTCGAAAGGAACCTGAACTTTAACTTCTTTGTGTAAGTTTAAGTTAGCAACATATTCGCCAACAAATTTTGGTTCAGTTTCGAAAGTAATACGACGACGGTCTACATCAAAGCCTTGAGCTTTTAATGCTTCAGCAATCTGGATGGTGTTAACCGCTCCGAAGATTTTTCCGCTTTCGCCAGCTTTAGCGCCAATTGAAAGTTTAACAGCAGTTAAACGCTCAGCAACACCTTCAGCATCTTTCTTAATTTTATCTTGTTTAAAAGCAGCTTGCTTTAAGTTTTCTGCCAATACTTTTTTAGCAGAAGAAGTAGCTAATGCAGCAAATCCTTGAGGGATTAAATAGTTACGGCCAAAACCTGGCTTTACTGTAACTACATCATCTTTCTCACCAAGGCCTTTAATATCTTGTTTTAAAATAATTTCCATATCTCTAGCCTCCTATTTTAATTGATCAGCAACGAAAGGTAACAAACCGATGTGACGGGCACGTTTAACAGCCTGAGCCACTTTACGTTGGAATTTTAACGAAGTACCAGTAAGGCGTCTTGGTAATAATTTACCTTGATCGTTAATGAATTTCAACAAGAAGTTTGCATCCTTGTAATCGATATATTTAATTCCGTTTTTCTTGAAACGGCAATATTTTTTACGGTTATCCTCTACTTTAGGGGCAGTTACGTATTGAATTTGTTCTCTTGCCATTACGCTGCAACCTCCTTAGTTTTTTTGTTAAAAGCACCACTACGCTTTTTCTCATTGTAAGCAACAGCGTGTCTGTCTAAACGGATAGTTAAGAAACGTAACACACGCTCATCGCGTTTTAATTGAAGCTCTAATTTTGCGATCAAATCACCTGAAGCTTTGTATTCAGTTAAGTTGAAGAAACCATTTGACTTTTTGTCAATTGGATACGCTAATTTTCTCAAACCCCAATTATCCTCCTGGATAATTTCGGCTCCGTTATCAGTAAGAACTGCTTTGAATTTAGCTAATGCCTCTTTCGCTGCGTCTTCAGATAACAACGGGGTTAGAACGATAACAGTTTCGTACTGATTCATTGTTATTAATTATGTTTTTAATTTTTTAATCCCGAGGTATATTACGGGGATGCAAAAGTAACAATATATTTCTTAAAATCAAACGATTAATCAGAATATATTAATGAATAATGTAAAATGGGAAATGACAAATGGAAGATAATAACGAAAAGCTACATCTTCCGTCTTACATCTACCCTTTTACTGCAAACAAAAAAGGGAGATTATCTATCCGATAATCTCCCTAATCAATTAGCTGTTAGTTTTTAGTAAGTTTCGATCGTTTTAACAAAACTCTCATCTTTAAACTTTACTACGAAAGTTAACGATCTTGAATCTGTTTTACTGATGTTGAATTTCTTAGTTAACTGTGCTTTGTCTTTAAACGATTCTGCATAAACCTCATCGTTATATTCGTTGTAAACTTTTACTTCGATCGGGCTTTTATCCAGGTTGTTTAAGCTCAGGGTCACCACATCATCAGTTTTAGTATAAACTGGTTTAAAAACGTTAGCAATTTTTGGCTCAGAAACAATTGCCTCACCATTTTCAATTACTACATTATATTTTGCAAGTTTAGCTTCCGATTCTACCTTTAGCACATATTTTCCGTCAGGAAGTGCATTTAAATCATATACTTTGCTTGTTGTAGCAGAAGCATGGATGGTTTCTTCGAACAATACTTCATCATCAGCACCTACTAATGATAAATTTAGATCTTCTGCTTTATCTGCAGAAAAACGGATAAACTTTTCTTTTTCACCTTTTACTTTTAAAGTAAAATCATCATCGTTAGCGTGTACACCCGTAGCAGTAAAAAATAACGCTGCTATTAAACCGATTTTTAAGAACTTTTTCATAACCAAATATTTTAAAGAGTTAATTACTTTATGATGGTACTAAGGTAGGCAAAGCTTAAATACCCAGACGATTGCATATTGGCCAATATCTATGCTATATTACCCCTAATTCAGTCATATTTCGGTAAAACACATAATTTAACATATTTTTAACCTATTTTAGCATATAAAATTAATCAACATGAAGCCAAGTTTTGAAGTAGTAGAGCCCTCTTTCGGCAGCTCTTTTTATTACTCGAAATACATTGCCAACGAAAATAACATGGCGCACCTTTGGCATTACCATCCCGAGATTGAAATGGTTTTTGTAAACGGCGGTACAGGTAAAAGGCAAATTGGTAGTCACGTTTCTTATTATACCGAAGGCGATTTGATTTTAATTGGTAGTAATTTGCCTCATTGCGGGTTTACTGATACCAATACCGGTAATAAAAATGAAACCGTAATCCAGATGAAACCCGATTTTTTGGGTACCGGTTTTTTAAGCTTGCAGGAGACTAAAGGCATACAGGAATTGTTCGATAAAGCAAAAGGTGGTATTGCATTTGGCAACCAAACCAAGGCCCTGATTGGTGACAAAATAGAAATGATGGATGACCAGCCTCCTTTTGAGCGCTTGCTATCCTTATTATATGTATTAAAGGTACTCGAAAACGCCAGGGATTATAAAATTTTAAATGCCAGGGGTTTTTCAATGGAAATGCAGGTGCAGGATAACGACCGCATTAACATGATCTTCAACTTTGTGAAAGATCACTTCCAGGAACCAATTAGTCTGCATGATATTGCAGAAATGTCGAGTATGACCGTACCTTCTTTTTGCCGGTATTTTAAAAAGATTACTAAAAAAACCTTTACGCATTTCGTAAACGAGTATCGCGTGGTACATGCTTCAAAACTGCTGGCCGAAAAACCGATCAGCATTGCCAATATTGCTTACGAAAGCGGTTTCAATAATTTTAGTCATTTTAATAAGCTGTTTAAGGAGTTTACTGGTAAAAGTGCATCAGAGTACAGGCACGAACTGAAAGCAATTATGAAATAAGCCCAAAATAACCCTTAAACAAGGTATATTGCAATATGAAAAAGCGCTTGATATGTTTATTGATTAACTTGATTAGTCTTGCTTCCTATGCCCAGTATGTAGAGATTAATACTATAAACTGCAAAATAAGCGATACGGAGCAAAAGAAAATCGAAAAGCTAATTGCTTACGAGCGCATGTTTTGCAACGAAATTTTCGAAACCCGGGAGAACATTACCGCTCCGGTGAAAATAAACTTGTACGGCAAAAACAAAGATTACCGGTTGGAGCAGAAAAAATATAATGCACCAGCAAGTAGCGACGGCTTTTATATTGACAACATTAACCAGGCTTTTGTATACAAAAACCGCGATTTCATTGCCATTACCTTACACGAGGCAAGTCACAGTATTTTTCAGTTTAATTTTAAACAATCGCCAAGGTGGCTAAATGAAGGACTGGCAGAGTTTTTCGAAACACTCGATTTTGATAGCGAAGGCAATTTATATGCTGCTCCGCAAGACTTTCGCATTAAAAGTATAAAAGCAGGTATTGATTTAAAGGATGCTGAACGGTTAAAAAAATTCTTCGGCATTTACAATGGTTCATTTTATGGCCATGAGGTACAAGACAATTATAACACCGCTTACAGTGTAATTTACTTTTTTATCAAAGGCAAAAGAACCGAAAATTTAAAACAAATCATCAGGCTTACCAATCAGGGCTATGATACAGAAAAAGCCATAACGCAGGTTTTTGGTAGTTTTGAATCCTTTGAGCAAAGCTATAAGCTATTTTACAACTACCATCACTAATGGTTTAATTTCATTATTTTGATTTTAACGGTTTTGTTATACAATTTATAACTTTTCCACATTCCAGTTGCTTCAAGTCTCAACTCGTAAAAAATTCCTATTTTCGTGCCGATGGAAAATTTTATTGTTTCTGCCCGCAAATACCGCCCGGCCACGTTCGAAACTGTGGTTGGTCAGCAGCACATTACGGGTACTTTAAAAAACGCCATCAAAAACAACCAGCTTGCACAGGCATTTTTGTTTTGCGGTCCGCGGGGTGTGGGTAAAACCACTTGCGCGCGTATCCTGGCCAAAACCATTAACTGTACTAACCCTACAGCCGATATGGAAGCCTGTGGTACCTGTGACAATTGCCAGTCATTTCAGAACGGGCATTCTTTTAACGTGCACGAGCTCGATGCGGCATCAAACAACTCGGTTGATGATATCCGTAGTTTAATTGAGCAGGTGCGCATACCGCCACAAGCCGGAAAATACAAGATCTATATCATTGATGAGGTTCACATGTTATCGCAAAGTGCATTTAATGCCTTTCTGAAAACCCTTGAGGAACCACCTTCATATGCTATTTTTATTCTGGCTACTACCGAGAAACACAAAATCCTGCCAACCATTTTATCGCGTTGCCAGATTTTCGATTTCAACCGGATCCAGGTAGAAGATATTGCCAATCATCTTTCGACCATTGCCAACCGCGAGAACATTGCTTTTGAAAGTGATGGTTTGCACATTATTGCGCAAAAAGCTGACGGAGGTTTGCGTGATGCCCTTTCGATGTTCGATCAGATTGCCAGTTATGCCAATAAGAACATTACCTATAAAGCGGTAATCGATAACCTTAACATTTTAGATTACGATTACTTTTTTAAACTCACCTCTTTTTTAACTGCTGCCGAAGTTAGCCAAACCCTGCTCCTGTTTGATGAAATATTGAACAATGGTTTCGATGGCAACAACTTTATCAATGGTTTGGCGAGTCACTTCCGTAATTTACTGGTAGGTAAAGACAATGCAACCATTAAGCTCTTAGAGGTAAGCGAAAACATCAAACAAAAATATTTAGAGCAGTGCAGGCAAACAGAATTATCATTCCTGTTAACGGCCTTAAATTTGGCCAATACCTGCGATTTAAACTATAAAAACTCTAAAAACCAACGTTTACAGGTAGAGCTGGCGCTGATTAAAATGTGCCATATCCGGTCCGTCGTCAATTTAGCACAACAGCCTTTAAATACCAATAACACAGCAACTGACGGAGATCAGGATAAAAAAAAAACTAATGTCGTAGCCGAAAAGGCAGTGCAGGCCGAAAGCATAAAGCCAAAAGCTGAAAGTGAAAACGCTGCACCGGCAACAGTAAATATCCCAAAGACTGAAGTTCCGGCGAGTATACCTTTAAATACATCGAGCGAAGCGCCAAGGCCTGTAAGCATGCCTACGGCTACTTCTATCAGTATCAATATCCCCAAAAAAACAGCGGGCACCTTAATTCCTTCGTTAAACGATTTTGAACGAAATGCAGATAGCGACGACGACGGTAAGCCAAAAGCTATAACCGGCGAAGCACGTGAAGTTTTTAGTTATGACCGTTTGCTTGAGGTGTGGAGCAATTATGTGCAAATTCTTAAAGCTGCCGATAAAATTAACCTGTTTACCATCCTGAACAACTTTGCACCGGTACTTTTAAAGCCCGAGCTGATTGAAATTTCAGTAGAAAGTAAAACCCAGGAACACCTCATTCAGCAGGAATCTGTTGAACTTTTAAATTACTTAAGAAACGAACTTAAAAATTTCGGGGTACTGGTAACTTATAAACAGGTAGAGCGTAAACTGGAAAACAGGTTGTATGGTAACCGCGAAAAATACGATTACCTGGTAAACAAAAATCCGAAACTGGATGAGCTGCGCAGGAGATTTAACCTGGATATCAACCCATAAAAGCAATTAAAATTAAGGTATAAAACAAAAGCAGGACTACACCGAATGTAACCCTGCTTTTCCATTTATATGATTGTTTCGTCAAATCACCATCTTCCCGACGGTGTGCTATTGACTATTTTTGGGGCGTATCATTAACCGGATAACCTTCTTCATCCAAATCATCGCGGTTATCTTCAGGCGTGCGGGCCAGAATCTCATCTTCAGCACTTAGCTTTACACTTTCACCATTATCTACGTGCATACCTAATTCCTCCAAATCATCGTTTGCAATTTCTTCATTCCGTGCGTATTCGTCGCCTACGTATGGGTTGGCTTCATCATAAGTAGAATCATCGTCGCGGGCACCTGCGGCCACTGTTTCGTAGCCCATCGGGTGATCGTAATCTTCATCTGTACCTTTTACATCAAGTTCATAACTCTGCTTGCTTTCGTTGTATGATAAATTTTCTTTATTAATGCCACCATTTTCGGTGGTACTGTGCAGTTTATCGCGTGAAGGTTTATTATTTGCCATGTGATGAATCTCCTATAATTTAATATGAATATAACAAATTGACAGGACTTTGGTTTGTGAATGCCTGCACAATATTGAAAATATTTGATTAACATACAACCGGGAAAGCCGGTAATTTTAGATGCCTGCACACAGAAATCTTTAATTTGTCAGCAATACATCTTTTCTATATTTTAGAATAAAATGCCCCTTAATGAAAAGATTTGAAGAGATACTCAATAAATATAATTGGCCCAAAAGATCAATTCCATCACCAGAAGCGATTGCCGAAATAGAACGGATTACAAATTTTCAAATACCACAGGATTACAGGCATTATCTCAATAGTTATTCAGGATTTGAGGTAAACATTGGAAAAGAGTTTGTGATACTATGGGATTTAGATGAGTTACTGGATCAAAACCTTGATTATGGTATCTTTGAAAACTTACCAAATACATTGGCAATCGGAGGAAACGGTGGCGGTGAATTTATCGCTATTGAAAGAGATGAAAATGATCAATATCGTATTGTATTATCACCATTTATAGATTTAGATAAACAATATCATATCGAAATTGGCATATCATTTTTCGATTTCCTAACACGATTGGATAAGGGGAGAGCGTGGTTTGAATAAACTTGTTATTGTGGCAACAATCCCCTTTTAAACAAAAGAAGCTGTATCATAAAGTGATAAAGAGCAACCTAAGTCCTTCGACAGGCTCAGGATGACACTCACATTATGATACAGCTTTGTTTTTAGCTATTTACAATGCCTACAACGATGCCAAAGCAGCATTTAATGTTCCGCTAGGACGCATCGCTTTGCTGGCTAATTCATCATTAGGGTTATAGTAACCGCCAATATTCTGCGGCTTACCTTGCGAACCGATTAATTCTTCATTGATTTTAGCTTCGTTTTCAGTTAAAGCTTTTGCCAATGGTGCAAACCTGGCTTGTAATTCCGCATCTTTAGTTTGTGCAGCCAAAGCCTCAGCCCAATATAAAGCCAGGTAAAAGTGCGAACCACGGTTATCAATGGTACCTAATTTTCTACCAGGAGATTTATCAGTAGCCAGGAATTTAGCATTTGCCTCATCTAAAGCATCAGCTAAAATTTGTGCTTTTGCATTGTTTTGTGTTTGCGATAAATGCTCTAAAGAAGCCTGAAGTGCTAAAAACTCGCCTAACGAATCCCAACGCAGATAACCTTCTTCAATAAACTGCTCAATGTGCTTAGGGGCCGAACCACCAGCACCGGTTTCAAATAAACCACCACCGTTCATTAATGGAACGATTGAAAGCATTTTAGCCGAAGTACCCAGTTCTAAAATCGGGAAAAGATCGGTTAAATAATCGCGCAATACGTTACCAGTAACCGAAATGGTATCCTCACCTTTGCGGATACGTTCTAAAGTAAATTTAGTCGCTTCAACCGGTGCTAAAATGCGGATATCTAAACCAGTAGTATCGTAATTTTTTAAATAAGTATTTACTTTAGCAATAATCTCTCTGTCGTGCGCTCTTTTTTCATCTAACCAGAAAACAGCTGGTGTCTCAGATAAACGGGCTCTGGTTACTGCTAATTTAACCCAATCCTGAATTGGTGCATCTTTAGTCTGGCACATGCGGAAAATATCGCCTTTTTCAACTTTCTGGTCGAAAAATACTTTGCCATCAGCATCCGTTACGCGGATTGTTCCGCTTGCTGTAGCCTGGAAAGTTTTATCATGCGAACCATATTCCTCAGCTTTTTGAGCCATTAAACCTACGTTAGGTACCGAACCCATGGTAGTCACATCAAAAGCGCCGTGTGCTTTACAATCGTCAATTGTTGCAGTATAAACACCAGCATAACAACGATCAGGAATTAAAGCAATGGTATCTTGCGATTTGCCTTCTTTGTTCCACATCTGGCCCGAAGTACGGATCATGGCTGGCATTGAAGCATCAACAATTACATCACTTGGTACGTGTAGGTTGGTAATCCCTTTATCAGAGTTAACCATAGCCAGTGCCGGACCGTTTTCAATCGCTTGCGCTAACGCAGCTTCAACTTCAGCCTGTTTAGGGTTACCTGCAATTTTCGCATATACATCACCTAAACCATTGCGTGTATCGATGTTAAGTTCTTTAAATAAATCAGCATATTTTGCAAAAACATCGGCAAAGTAAACCTCTACAATGGCACCAAAAATAATCGGATCAGAAACCTTCATCATGGTTGCCTTTAAGTGAGCAGATAATAGCACACCAGCCGCTTTAGCTTCAGCAATTTCTTTAGCTACAAAGGCCTTTAATGCCGATAAACTCAATGCAGAGCAATCAATCACCTCACCCGCCTTTAACGGTGATAAACCTTTTAATTCAGTAACAGCGCCATCAGCAGCTACAAATTCAATTTTAAACTGGCTGGCAGTATCGATGGTTACCGATTTTTCTGAACCATAAAAGTCGCCTTCAGTCATGCTGGCTACTCTGGTTTTTGAATCTGCAGACCATTTACCCATCGAGTGTGGGTTTTGTTTTGCATAGTTTTTAACTGCTTTAGGTGCTCTGCGGTCAGAGTTACCTTCGCGTAAAACCGGGTTTACTGCCGAGCCTAAAACTTTTGCATATTTAGCTTTAATTGCTTTTTCTTCTTCGCTTTGTGCATTATCAGGATAATTTGGCACGGCGAAACCTTGTGCCTGTAACTCGGTAATAGCACCTACCAGCTGCGGAATTGAAGCCGAGATGTTAGGTAATTTAATAATATTTGCCTCCGGAGTGGTGGCCAGTGCGCCAAGCTCAGCTAAAGCATCACCAATTTTTTGGTCGTCTTTTAAATACTCAGGAAAGTTGGCCAAAATTCTTCCTGCTAAAGAAATATCTCTGGTTTCTACATCAATACCTGCTGACGCAGTAAAAGCTTGTACAATAGGTAAAAGTGAGTAGGTTGCCAACATTGGCGCCTCATCGGTTTTGGTGTAGATAATTTTTGATGTATTTGACATGTTTATATTGATTTTGCTTATTAAGGTTAAATATCTGACGGGTTTTGCAGATTTGCAGACCAGTCTTTTTAAAATCGCCTAAAGATAAAATAATCAGCCGAATTAAGGAACATCGTAATGTTATTTGTCATGCAGGTTTATACTACATAAAGTAAATAATAAGATTGCCGGCTGTTTTTGGAGCGCAATGCTATACGCTTCTTTTAACGTTACTCCTGCTCTCCGCTTTATCCCGATGAAATATCGGGGATGACGCTCCGATCAGGGCTATAAACTTAGGCCTGTGGCACGGAAAACCGGCTTGATTGCAGAAAAATAACCCAAATAAACCTGATCGAACGGATGCCATTTTTCATGGCAGAAGGTAGAGCAGGAAGAAATTAACCAACGGAATACTGCAATTGCTTTCCAAAAATCAGGACGATAAAAAGACACTATTTTATCACTTGGTTTATTGCAACATTCCGGATAATTTTCAATTAAGTTTATTCTTTGGCTAAACTTTTGTTGCGGGAAATGCATATATCTATCTTAAATATTTTAATTGAAATGACCGAAACTACCTTAGATCAACAGTTAAGCGCCCGCCAGTTCGATGATGCCAAAAATGCCATGCTGAACGGCGAAAAACTCTCGAAAAACATTCAGGAACATCAAAAATCATCGATTTTGGATAACCTGGTTAGGGAAAAACAATACGAAATTATCAACATGATGGTGAAAGATAAAACCATCGAAACCGACATTTACGAATTCGACAGTTTTGACAAAAGTATATTTCAAAGCATTGTTCGAAACCTTGGTAATGAAGATGCCGACATCAGTTTCTTTAACGAATTTATTACCCGTTTCGATAACCTGAATGATGAGGTTAATACCCAAACGCTACTGGGTTATCTTTTCGAAAACGGGGTAGATTTAGCTACCATTAAAGCCTGTATTGATGCCGGTTGCACTACTAATTTTAAAAATAATGCAGACGAGAATTACATCCACCGGGTGGTTAAAAGTAATTTCCGGCGGTATAATTTAAATGACGAACAAACTACCAACCTGTTAAAAAGTTATATCGATATCCTCGTAAATGAAGGTGTTGATATTAATGAGGGCAACATTGTAGCCGAAACGCCTTTAATTATGGCCATAAACTTTAACAAGAAAAATTTAATTACCCACTTACTCGAAAATGGCGCAGACCCGAACCATACCGACCGCACGGGGAAATCGGCCTTTTTTTATGCAGTAGCAAACCTGCAAAGCGAAGAAATATATGATGCCCTACGCAATTTTGCCGCTCCACAATTCGATCAGCTCAGTAAAGACCGCAGCACGCTTTTATTCGAATATGTACGCATGATGTCTAATAGTGAAAAAGGCATTAATTTTCTTAAAAAACTCATTGAAGATGGTGCCGACCTATACGAAGGTAGCGAATGGTACAGTCGGCAGGTTACTCCCTTAGATTTAATTGCTGAAAAGGATGCCGACATTCTGGAAGCCGTTCTGGCTACCGGACAAATAGATGTAAACCGGCCAGACGACCAGGGCAATACCCTGCTGCATAAAGTATGTGCCTATAATGTAAACTACGAAGCCAATAAAGCTAAAGAAACCTACAGGAAGGTAAAACTGCTGATCGAAAACGGAGCAGACCTTGCTGCTACGAACGATAAGGACCAGACTGCTTTAATGCTCGCATCAGACGATAACCTGAAAATAAAAACTGTTGAACTTTTGATGAAAAACGCTTAAATATGTCGATGTCATTTATAATTGCCTGCGAAAGCGGCAAACGGAAAATAGCCGAGCTGTTGCTGGCCAACCAGGAAGTAGAAGTAGGTTATACCGATGAAAAGGGACGCACTGCATTACATTATGCTGCGCACCGGGGTTATTTGGATCTTGTAGAAATATTAATTGATAAAGGTGCCGATCTGGATTATGAAGACCATGCCGGCGAAACCCCGTTTTATTTTGCCTGTTTGCAAAAGCAAAAACAAACCGCGCTATTTCTGTTAAATAAAGGTGCCCGAACCGACATTAAAGATTTTAAGGGCAATAGCCTCCTACACTTAACTGCGCAAAACGGGCAAATTGAAGTACTTGAAAAATTGCTGGAGAAAGGATTGGAAGTAGATGGCGAAAATAACGAAGCCGAAACCCCTTTATTAATTGCTGCCGGCTGGAGAAACAAGGAAGTGGTAGAAAAATTAATCGAATTTGGGGCCAATGTCAATACCACCAATAAACACGGCGATTCACCGTTGATTTTTGCTGTTAAATCTAAAAACAGCCCTATGGTTGAGCTCATTTTGGATAAGGGTGCCAACATTAACCACATTAACCATGCAGGAGAATCGGCACTGCTCATTGCCTGCTACGATGCCAACCGCATGCTTACCAAAACTTTAGTCGAAAAAGGTGCCGATGTGTTAGTTTCATCAAAAGATGGTTTATCGCCGGTATGGTATGCCTGCGCCAATAACCAGAAAGAAATTGTTGATTTATTTTTAGCAAACGGCGTAGATGTAAATTATGCCAAGCCGCTTTCAGGTAAAGACGATTCTATGTATTCGTACCTGGAATGGGTTGAAACCGCCAATAACATTTCCATTTCGGCCAGTTTCTCTTTCGATAACAGTTACAATTATGGCGGCGAAAGCATGTTGCATGTGGCTGCAAAAAGCGGGCATTTAAGTATGCTGAAAATGCTGCTGGAAAAGGGCGCAAACGTGAATGTTCAGGATGAAAGTGGTAATACTGCCCTGCATTATGCTGCTGCGAATGGGAAAAAAGATGCGGTAAAGTTCCTGCTTGAAAAATCAGCCGATGCTAACATTGTGAATGTGAAAGAGCAGAAAGCTATAGATTATTCCAACATTAAAGGTTATAACGAAATTACGGAGCTTTTGCTCAAATTTGGGTCTTCAAACCAAACCAGTCAAAGCAGTCAGGCAAATACCCCACCAACAGCAACCCTTGCTGCTCCGCAAAATGATATCGCCACGAAAAAACAGGCCTTACTGGATTTAAAAGATCTGCTTGATGCAGGGATTTTATCGCAGGAGGAGTTTGATACTGAAAAAGCCAAAATTTTAAAAAGCTAAACACATTTCAGGTAAAAATTTCATGGAATAGCAAGTGCTTAAGTTTTTAGTTCTATTTTTATGGTATTATCTATGGATTCGGCTCTAGTTCTGCATCTTGAGGTAGTACCATAAAAACGCTAATCAAATGAAAACTATTTCTAAATTATTCGTAATCCTCTTATTTTGCTTCACCCACACTGCTTTTGCTCAAAGCAATGAAGATAAAGCGCTGGCAAAAACTAAAGCAAAAGAAGCATTTAAACTTGAAGATGAAGAAGGAAAATACGACGAAGCCATTAAATTACTGGAAGAATCGCAAAAATTAGATCCTGAAAACATCGCTTATACTTACGAAATTGCCTACTCTTACACCGCCAAAAAAGATTATGGTAAAGCAGTTGAAATTTTAGAAAAACTCACAAAACACAAAGCTGTTTATGATTTGGTTTTTCAGGCACTTGGCAATGCTTACGATTACATGGGCAAGCCCGACAAAGCAATAGAAGCATACGAAAAGGGGATAAAAAAATTCCCCAATTCAGGAAAAATCTATGTGGAGTTAGGAAATATGCAATTGAATAAAAAAGACTTTGACAATGCCATCAAATACTACGAAAAAGGTATAGAAGTAGAGCCAACTTTTTCTTCAAATTATTACCGCGCAGCTAAACTCTATCTAGGCTCTTCAGAAAAAGTATGGGGAATGCTCTATGGTGAAATCTTCATGAACCTGGAAAGAAACTCCAAACGCACTGCCGAAATCAGCAAACTTCTGTTTGACACGTATCAGAACGGAATCCAGATCAAAGGAGATTCGGTTAAGCTCTCTTTTGCAAAGAACCATAATCTTTCTATAGATGCTATTAAAGACCCAAAGAATTTTAAACTGCCCTTTACAATGGTTTATGAATTGGATCTCACATTAGCATCGGCAGGGCAAAAAGAAATAACACTGAGTGCTGTAAATGATATCCGAACCAAGTTCCTCCAGGCTTTTTTAGGAGCTGGGAATGAAAAAAAATATCCCAATATCCTTTTCGATTACCAGCAGAAGTTAAGCAGTTTAGACTTTTTGGAACCTTACAATTACTGGATCTTAATGAAGGGAGATGAAATAGCTTTTAATAAATGGAAACTTGCAAATACTGCCAGCTGGAACAACTTTTTAAAATGGTTTAGTGGTAATGCCCTTTTAATTGACGATGGCCATAAATTTTATCGCCTGCAATACCAATAAAATAATTTCCATAATCTTTAAACCCACATCAATGAAATCCTTAAAATCGTCGATATTTGTATTTTTTTCTCTGCTTACGTTTATCTACAGCTGTTCACCCAAGCTCTATGTAGATGAAAGTAAACGTTACGAAGCCGGATCATTAACCGATGCTCAGGTAGATTCACTACACCTTTACCTTAAAGAAAACCAGCGTGTAGCCCTTAAAGACACCATCATTATTAAATACGATTTTAATAATGATGCCTGTTGGAGAGATTTGAGTTACCAAAATGCCGAGTTTTTAAACAATGTAAGGTGGACTTTCCAAAAAAACATCCAGGAAAAAGCACAGGCCAGGCCTAAAGTGGCCATATACCAATACCGCCAGGTGGGCGAAAACTTTAGTCAGGTAAAATCGAAAGGCCTCGAAATAGAAACCGATTCAGGCTTTTTAAAAAAGATGTTCTTTAAAGAGGTAACAACCTGCGGTACCTCTGCCATTATCCTTCCTACCGGAAAATTCCTGCTGGTGAAATCCGATCCGCAGTTTTCGGCACTTTTACTAAACGATAAGGATATAGAAAAAAAAGTGCTCGAAAACCTGGTGAAATAACATAAGTTTCTGGTATTTAAACTAAAATTGGAGTTTTAACATTTCGTTAACTAAATATTTGGTTTATAAGCCATAATTTAGTTTAACTAATCGTTTACGCACCTGAACAGTCAATCAATTCAGCCGTTTTGAGTTATAATACACCAGTAAATAGTTAGTTTATTCGTACAAACCATATCTAAATACTATAAATACGCGCTCACAGGAAGGTATCTCACGATGCTTTCCTTTTTTGTTTACAGGGTTATTGAAAACTTCTGTCTGTTTTTGATGTTATATTTTCCTGAAAGGATTTGCTACACCAAAAACCAGTTAACATGAAAAACAGATTTTTCTATACCGCAACACTTGCTGCTTTCGTTTTTTTAGGCTGTCAGTCTAATTCATCTAAAAACCAACCGCAAGGTACAGACAGTACTGTAACAACCCAAAATGGTGCAGTAGAACTGCCTGCACCAGATACTACAGCTTCTAAAACTAAATTCAGTAAGGTAATAGACTGGCCTGAAGGTAAAACCCCAACGGCGCCTGCAGGATTTGTAGTTACCAGGTTTGCTGCAAATATTAAAAGTCCACGCAATACCTATATTGCTCCTAATGGCGATGTGCTGGTAGCACTTTCAAACTCAGAAAGAAGCAGTGTAGAAGCTGTTGCCAATGCTGTTACCGGTAAAGCCAAATCAGAAGTACCCGGTAAAAGTGCCAATACCATTTTATTGTACCGTGATGCAAACCACGATGGCAAACCTGAAAGTGTTACCACTTTTTTAAGCGGGCTTAACCAACCATATGGCATGCTCATTATTGGCCAATCGTTTTATGTGGCCAATACCGATGGTTTATGGCAATATCCTTACCACACGGGCGATACCAAAATTACAGCAACCGGAAAGAAAATATTAAGCTTGCCAGCTGGAGGCTATAATAACCACTGGACGAGAAACCTGACAACCAATACCAATAAAAGCAAAATTTACATTACCGTTGGTTCTGGCAGTAATGTTGGCGAAAATGGACTGGAAAATGAAGTGCGCAGGGCAAATATTTTAGAAGTTAATTTGGATGGAACAGGTGAAAAAATTTATGCCAGTGGCTTGCGTAACCCCGTAGGAGTAGATTGGGAACCCGTTACCAACATTTTATGGACGGCCGTAAATGAACGCGATGGTTTGGGCGATGATTTAGTGCCCGATTACATTACCAGTGTAAAACAAGGCGCATTTTATGGCTGGCCTTTTTCATACTTCGGTCAGAATGAAGATCCCCGTTTAAAAGGGAAAAACCCTGAAATGGTTAAAAAAACAATTGCTCCGGATGTAGCAGTTGGAGCACATACCGCCTCGCTGGGATTGGCCTTTTACAGTGGCACTAAGTTCCCGCAAAAATATCAGGGTGGTGCGTTTATCGGGCAGCATGGTTCGTGGAACAGATCGGTAATTTCGGGTTATAAAGTTGCATTTGTACCTTTTAAAGATGGAAAACCGGCTGG
Source organism: Pedobacter kyungheensis (assembly GCF_000812965.1). Lineage (GTDB taxonomy): Bacteria > Bacteroidota > Bacteroidia > Sphingobacteriales > Sphingobacteriaceae > Pedobacter > Pedobacter kyungheensis. The sequence goes on along the minus strand of NZ_JSYN01000019.1, from coordinate 109,543 downwards.
AAAACCAGAAGATTTTTTAACTGGCTTTGTAGCCGATTCCGATAAAGCTGAAGTTTATGGTCGTCCGGTTGGGGTTACCTTAACACCCGATGGCGCCTTACTCGTAGCTGATGATGTAAGCGGAATTATCTGGAGAGTTGCTGCAAAATAGTTTATAAAATAGCCACAGATTAGCAGAATATGCCGTAAATTTATCTGCCTTCTGTGGCTAAACATTCAAGCAACGATCCCATTGAAACTGAACCTTATCTTATTGCTAAGCTTAATTTCTTTTGCCAGCCTGGCACAAACCTTAAAACCAGATACAAGCCAAAAACTTAACGAAATAACTGTTAAAGGTTATTACAACCACCAACCTTTATTGAGATCTGTATCGGCAGTGAGCCTGATTGACAGCAACCTGATTAAAAATCAATCAGCAAATTCGCTGGTAAGCACCTTAAATACCGTTACAGGTGTACGCATGGAAGAGCGCTCGCCCGGCAGCTACCGTTTATCACTCCGCGGTAGTTTACTCCGTTCGCCATTCGGCATCCGCAACATTAAAATTTATGTCGATGATTTTCCCTTAACCGATGCTGGAGGCAATACCTATTTAAATGCGCTGGATGTAGCTGCTGTAGGCAACATGGAGATCTATAAAGGTCCTGAGGCCAGCATATTTGGCGCAAATACAGGCGGTGCATTACTCATTACACCTCCGGATATTAAAACCAACGAAATTAATGCTACTGTGCAGGCAGGCTCATACGGTCTTTTCCATCAAACAGCAGCCATTCAGCACCGCTTTAAAAATTACAGTTTTAGTATTAGCGAAGGATACCAAAAAAGTAACGGTTTCCGACAGAATAGTGCCTTAAACCGGAAATATATCCAAACACAACAACAGTGGAATTATAATGCTTTTGGCAGTTTAAAAGCTTTTATTTTTTACAGCGATCTGAGCTACAAAACGCCCGGAGGTTTAACAGCTGCGCAACTGGAACAAGATCCTCAACTGGCCCGGCCGGCAACGCCTACCCTACCTGGAGCCATTACCCAGCAAGCCGCCATATATAACAAAACAGTTTTTGGAGGCCTGTCTAATACCTACCAGATTACACCCGCACTAAAACATGTAATCGCATTGTTCACCACCTATACCGACTTTAAGAATCCGTTTATTACCAATTACGAACAACGTTACGAAAGCACCCTGGGGCTAAGAACCTTTTTAGCTTACGATAAGGTAAAACAAGATTTCAAATTCGGGGCGCAAATCGGACTAGAAAGTTCGGGTACAAAGAGCCAGATCAAAAATTTCAATAATAATGCCGGAGAACCCGCTGCCATGCAAGCTTCCGACCGGTTAAAAGCAAATCAGGATTTTGCTTACCTCCGCTTAAATTTCGACCTCAACAATAAATTATTGCTTGAGCTTGCTTCGAGTTTAAATTTCTTCAATTACAATTACGAAAGTTATTTTCCTGTAGCAATTGCAGCTAAAAGCCGGAAATTTGATCCGCAGTTTATGCCTAAGTTGGCTTTATCCTACTTAATCAGCGAAAACCTCTCTGCACGGGCTTCGGTTAGCAAGGGCTATTCGCCACCCACAATTGCAGAAGTGCGCTCATCAGACAATAACATCAATAATGACTTACAGGCCGAACGTGGCTGGAACTATGAGCTTGGCCTCCGTTATCAAACCAAAAACAACCGCTTTTATGCCAATGGTAATATCTTCAGCTATCGATTACAGGATGCAATTGTGCGCAGGCTGAACCAGAACGATGCAGAATACTTTATTAATGCCGGTGGTACAAAACAACAGGGAATTGAATTGGAAACAGCAATCTGGATAATCAAAAACCAAACTTCATTTTTAAGCGGTTTACAACTCAGAAGCAATTATACATTCAGTCATTTCCGGTTCGAAAATTTTATCAGTGGTACATCAGATTACAGCAACAATAAACTCACAGGTGTACCTGAGCATGTCCTGATAAACAGCCTGGAGCTTAACTTTCCGAAAGTATTTTATCTTTTTGTGCAACACAACTATACTTCCGCTATTCCTTTAAACGATGCCAATACAGTATTTGCAAAAAGGTATCACCTGCTTGAAACAAAAGCAGGCATCAGAAATTTAAAGATAGGCAAAACCCGTTTTGAAGTATTTGGCGGAGTAAATAACCTGCTAAATGTAAAGTACAGCCTGGGTAATGACTTAAATGCCGCTAATGGAAGATATTTCAATCCAGCGGCTGGCATTAACTTCTATACGGGTTTATCCTTAAAATTGCAATAAATTAGCATCATGTATCACTACATGATGCTAATTGGAAATCCATGATTAAAATGCAGTTTTTGCACCTGTGTCTTTAATAGCCAGCTCTGTTACAATGATGTCGGTACTATAACGTTTCGAACCATCTTTAGCATCGTAACTGCTTTGACGCAACCGGCCTCCAATTGATAAGCCTGTACCCTTTTTAATCTGCTCTTCTGCAAGATCAGCATTCGCATTCCAAAAAGTTAAAGTAAACCAGTTGGTATTTTTAACCTCTTCTCCTGCTGCATTTTTATATGCATCGTGTACAGCCAAACTAACTCTCGCTAATTTTTGGCTACCAAATGTTTTCACCTCGGCATCAGCACCAGCATAGCCACTCAATACAACTTTGTTAATTACATTTTCCATGATCTTTAAAATTTAAGTTTCTAATCTTTTAACGAACAGCTGCCACCGCGGCAACCGACAACACAAAATTGCAGTCGAAATGGAAAATTAGTCGGAATCTAAATATTTATAGTCGATTATAAACGTTTATACACGGATAATATGCGCTCAACGCCTCCAAACAGCATTTTTTATTTTTTTTGTTCCCACGATTTATTTTATAAATTAGGATCAATCATCCCATAATAAAAAGAAGAAAATTATTATGGAACGTTTATGCCTGGATTGCGGCAATTCTATAAAGGGAAGAGCCGATAAAAAATTTTGCGACGATTCTTGTCGCAACAACCACAACAACCGTTTAAAAGTTGAAGAAAACTTTGTTCTTCGGCGTATAAACAGCATTTTAAGAAAAAACAGGTCAATTTTAGCAAAGTTAACCCCTAAAGGAAAAACAAAAGTTAGCAGGAAGAAGCTAATTAATGCTGGTTTTAATTTCGATTACCATACCTTTAGCTACGTTACCCAGAACGGGAATGTGTATGTATTCTGTTATGAATATGGTTATCTGGTGCTAAATGAAAATAGTTACCTGCTCGTAAAACGGGAGGAGAAACTTTGGCTGTCCTGATGTACTGAATTTCGTTATTGTGAAAGAGATTGCTAGTTTTATAACTTATGATAAACTACAACGATAAAACTTTTAAACCAGTTAGCAATACGGAAAACGGCGAAACATCGGATGAAACTATCTTTAGATACAAACAAGAGGGTAATCTGTTAACTGCCGAATATAGCGGAGGAAAGATTAACTATGGCCATTTAATCGGTTTGGTTGATGACCATGGGAATATTGATATGCGTTATCATCAAATAAATGATGCGGGTATATTAATGACAGGTATTTGCAATTCGAAACCCGAGCAATTACCAAATGGTAAAATCAGGCTGCATGAAACCTGGCAATGGACTTCCGGCGACCAATCCAGAGGCGAATCTGTTATTGAAGAGCAGTAAAAAATCAGGGATGTCTGAATCAACCACAGTTTTACCTCAAAATTTAGCAGATATACCACCCGTATTACTGGCTGCAATAAAAAATTGCTACCATCCTTCAGGCTACCAGATTAAAAACTACCAGAAGGAACCGGAAAGTCAGGAATATTATGCCGCAACTTTTGAGCTGAACGAGTTAAAGATTAAACACCGGCAGGCTAAAATTACCCCAGCCAAAACGGGGCAGTTTGTAACCATCTGGAAACGCAGTGAAAAAGGAATTACCGAACCTTTCGATGCTTCAGACGATTTCGATCTGTTGATTATTTCTGTCTGTAACGGAGAGCTACAGGGCCAATTTATTTTCCCGAAAAAGGTTTTGATTGCGCAAAAAATTGTAACCCAAGATAAAAATACAGGAAAAAGAGGAATCAGGGTTTATCCGCCCTGGGATATGGTATCCAGCAAACAGGCGCTGAAATCGCAGCAATGGCAAACATCCTATTTTTTGTTCGTTTCAAATCAGCATCCTCTGGCTATTTCATCGGCGAAAAAACTTTTAATTCCATAAGTTTTGCTCTTATAACTACTAACAATTACAGCAAAGCTCCATCTTTGTCGTGATCAATAAATTAAACTCAGCAAGTTTCGGGTAGTTTGCCCTTTCTTTACCAGGTACTTTTGGATATAATTATTCAAAACCATGAAAGCACAAGAAGAAATTAATTACAACCGCATAGCAGATGCGATAAGCTATATCAGGGCCAATTATAAAAAACAGCCTGGTTTAGAAGAAATTGCCGAAACGGTAAATTTAAGTCCTTTCCATTTTCAGCGTTTATTTAGCGATTGGGCAGGAACTACTCCAAAACGTTTTTTGCAATACATTAGCATTGGCCATGCCAAAGAAATGCTTAAAGATAACCAGAGTTTATTTAACACCGCTTTAGAAACCGGTTTATCGGGAACCAGTCGTTTACACGATTTATTTATAAACATTGAAGGGATGACTCCCGGCGAATATAAAAACGGAGGCGAGCACCTGCAGATCAATTACAGCTTTGCAGAGAGTCCTTTTGGGAATATTATTGTAGCAGCAACACCAAAAGGAATCTGCCACATGGCTTTTTACGACGATCAACCGGCTGCACTGGCTAATTTGCAAGCCAAATTCCCGGCAGCGAGATATCAGCAGATGTTCGATATGCAGCAGCAGAATGCTTTATACATTTTCAGCCACGACTGGAGCAAGCTCAGCCAGGTTAAACTGCATTTAAAGGGAACCGAATTTCAGCTAAAGGTTTGGGAAGCCTTGTTAAAAATCCCGATGGGAAAGCTGGTTACTTATGGCAACCTGGCCAAACAAATGCAAAACCCTAATGCATCAAGGGCTGTTGGCACCGCTATTGGCGATAATCCCGTGGCTTTCCTGATTCCTTGTCACCGCGTAATCCAATCGAGCGGCGCTTTAGGCGGTTACCATTGGGGGCTTGACAGAAAAACGGCGATGATTGGTTGGGAAGCAGCAAAAATGGATATAGAGTTTAAATAAGTAACCATGGATTTATTCAGCACAGAACTTAACATTGACCAAAACCTGCTTCCTTATGGCGGAACTGTAAATTATTATGGGAAATTATTTAGCAGGCAGGAAGCCGATAATTACTTCGAGGTATTAATGAATACCATTGAATGGAAAAACGATGAGGCCTTTATTATGGGCAAACACATTATAACCAAGAGAAAAGTAGCCTGGTATGGTAACGAAGCTTATTCTTACACCTATTCTAACCGCTCTAAACTGGCCTTACCCTGGACACCGGAATTACTGCAGTTAAAAACAATAGCCGAAAAGCAAACGGGCCACAGCTATAATTCGTGCCTGCTTAACCTTTACCACAATGGCGACGAAGGTATGGCTTACCACAGTGATGATGAAAAAGCTTTAGCTAAAGATTCGGCCATAGCCTCGTTAAGTTTTGGAGCAGAAAGGCGCTTTCTTTTTAAACACAAACAAAGCAAAGAAACCGTTACCCTGTTTTTAGAACATGGCAGCTTACTGGTAATGAAGGATGAGACCCAAACAAACTGGCTACACCGGCTACCACCAACCAAAAAGATAACGCGGCCAAGGGTAAACCTAACTTTTAGGACAATGGATGTTTAGAAGAAAAAAGCGGATAAAATGTCCTTCAGATATTACTAAAGATCTAAAGTTAATTAACCTTAGATCTTTTGCAACTGGGGCTTTACACGATCAAAAAATTGTTTAAACCGTGGGTTGTCATTTTCAGACATACCTGGGAATCCGCAATGTTCAAAGCATATTCTCAGATAATTAATAAATGTGGTATTATTTGGCTCATTTAAGAAATTACTATCTATACTTTTTTCTTTTTTTAATTGTAAAGCATAGGGGGCGCCTCCACTAATATTATCTTTATGAAGATTATCAGCCGAAAGTTCCAGAAAAGCGTATCCAAAATCCTGATCCTGGATATAATCTTCCATTTCTTCAGGCCAATATTCATCAGTTACCTGAGCAATACAATCAGTTAAAGGAGCAATTTGAAGTGGATCAGCCATCTCCCATAGAATGTTCGCATCCTCATTGTAATTCCATGCCAAATTACAAGAGCCTACAATCTCATAAAACATTCTGATTGACATAGGTAATTTTCCTATTGGATTAATTTGCTGTTCCAGTATGCCTAATAATTCCTTAGTATCCAAAACCGGATGCTGATATGCTTCATCATTTCCAAACTCATCCTTCCAAAAAACGTAATCAATATCTAGCAGTGCTTTGTATATGATATCAAGATTAAACTTTACCCGATGAAATGTCTCAGTCAGTACCTTTTCAATATCAGCATAATAATCAGGAGAGAATGCTTCCTCTCCTAATTTTTCGATATCGGCGTAAACACCTTCTGTTTCGCCACTTATATACCTATCGTAAAAGGTCATTAATACCTAAATTGAAGATAATGCAGTAAAATTTAATGCTTAAATTCTTTAATATCTACAATGCGGTTATCATCGGCATTTTTCTTTAAAAACAGTGTTCCTTTAGCGCTCGGCACCCAGCTATAATCACTTTGTACAGTACGAATTAAGGTATCCGGTTCGTTGATAAGCCCTTCTGGTAGTGGTTGTATAAAAGTTTCGCCTGTGGCCACATTAACCTGATACAAAGTACTTTTAACTAAAAAAACAAGTGTTCTTTTATCTCTTGAGTACATAAAAAACCTACCCTGAATGCGTTCTGCTTCGTTTTGGCGCTTAACCTCGTAAACCTTCGAGTTAACTGTATTGATAAAATAATCGTTATTGATTAGCAAACTGGTCAGTTTAATCGCCTCAGCACCAACGGTATTTTTTTTATCATTGGCTCCATTTGAAGGTTTATTTAAGCTTACCACTTCAGTTATACCATTATTTACCGCAATAATATAAAAAGGAGCTTTTCTTCCCTTTTCGTTAGCTACCTGCACCAAAACAGCAGTTTTCTGCGTATTGATGTAGATGGCATCCAAAAATTTCTTGGTGGCAGGGTTTGGTGCATCATCAATGTTAATGGTAGTATCTTTATACCGAATGGCAAAACGATCGGCGTAGGCCAAGGCGCCCGAATCGGTTTTTACAATGTTGAGAATATTTTTCTTCGATTCAGGAAAAACATTAAAATCATCGTTGGCAGTAATTGATCTGGCTTTGTAAGTTTTTTCAGGATTTTCGGTCTTACAGCCAAACAGTACAACAGTAAGAAAGAGTGCATAAAGCGTAATTTTCATAGATATAGCAATTTATTTTTTGCGAATTTAAAATCTTTCGGGCGTTTAATTTATCAAAGTCACCAGAAAATTACCACTTTAACTAAAAATTAACTATTAATCGCATGGCTTCCAATACGTTTCGCCTGAACTTCCGCACTTACGGCTTAATTCCTTATTTTTGATCTGAAGAATCATTTCCATGCCAAACGCAGTTAATTTTTTAGTGAAGAATAAAAGCACCATTCTTTATGGCGTTTTCCTGGCGGCATTACTTTTTTTACTCAAATGGCTCGAACTGCGTTTCATCATCATTAACCACGCTTTCGAAATTTATGTAGGGGCAATAGCGGTACTTTTTACAGCCCTGGGCATCTGGCTGGCACTAAAATTAAGCAAACCCAAAACCATCCTGATCGAAAAAGAGATTTTTACCGAAAAGCCGTCAACTTTTGTATTAAACGAAAAAGAACTAAACAATTTAAACATCAGCAAAAGGGAACTGGAAGTTTTGCAGCTTATGTCGGAAGGGTTGAGCAATCAGGAAATTGCAACAAAATTATTTGTTTCGCTAAACACCATAAAAACACACAATGCCAGGCTTTTCGAAAAACTGGAAGTAAAGCGCCGGACACAGGCTATAGAAACCGCAAAGAGATTGAGCCTCATCCCCTAATTGCATACAACTTTAGTATTAAAAAACGGCCTGATTTCAAAATCACCCTAAAGTATGAGGAGGAAAACAAATAATCAAACCAACTTTGAGGCATAAACCCTTAAACTTAAAAAGATGAAAAAGAATGTAATTGTATTCGGATTAATTGCCGGCGTAATAGCATCCGTATTAATGGTAATTTCGATGGCCAGATGTAACAGCGATGCCAATTTTGAGCACAGCATGCTCATTGGCTATGCTTCAATGGTGCTGGCCTTCTCCTTTATTTTTGTAGGCATAAAGAACTACCGCGATAAGTATAACAATGGTTCAATTACCTTTGGTAAAGCCTTTAAAACCGGACTTTACATTAGCTTAATTGCTTCGACCATGTACGTTTTAACCTGGCTGGTTGATTATTATGTATTTATCCCCGATTTTATGGATAAGTATGTGGCCCACATGCTAAAAGAAGCGAAAGATAGTGGTGCATCGGCTGCAGAGCTGGCCAAACAAGCCAAAGAGCTGGCTTACAACCAGAAACTGTACAAAAACCCGATAATGGTGATTTTGTTTACCTACATGGAAATTTTACCTGTAGGCATTCTGGTGTCGTTAATCGCGGCGTTAATTCTAAAAAGGAAGCCGCAGCAAACATTCACTGCACAGGCAATTTAGTAACGATTATTAAACTCATTAAGCCACAGATTAACAGATTTAGGAGATCTGTGGCAACTTTAATCGAAAATATGTAGATTAACTCCACAATTTTAAACTGACAATGAAGATTTTTGCCGAAACAGAACGATTGATATTAAGAGAGTTATTACCTACCGATGCTGCTGGCATGTTCGAAATGGACAGCGACCCGGAAGTACACCTTTATCTGGGAAATAAACCTTTCAATACCATTGAAGAGAGCGAGGCCAATATCGAATTTATCCGCCGGCAATATGTAACAAATGGTATTGGCCGCTGGGCAGTGATTGAAAAGGCAAGCCAAAACTTTGTAGGCTGGGCAGGTTTGAAACTGATTACTGAGCCCATCAATAACCGTGTTAATTATCACGATTTGGGCTACAGGTTTAGCAAAAAATACTGGGGAAAGGGCTATGCTACCGAATCGGCTATGGCAGCGAGAGATTACGCTTTCAATGTCTTAAAACTATCAGAAATTATCGGCATAGCGGATGTGAATAACCTCGGTTCCATCCATGTTTTAGAAAAAACAGGACTAAAACGCATTTCGCTTTTCGATTATCAGGGGATAAAACACCACTGGATGGAAATGAAAAATCCTTTTTAAATACAATTGGTTTAGTTTTTGATGTTAAAAAGCAAATCATTAAAAACTAGAAAACATGAAAAATCTGATCTTTATTGGCCTGTTCCTTTTGCTATTTAGTGCCTGCAACGAAAAAATAGATCCCGCAAAATTTACAAATACCCAATGGGAATTAACTGAATTACCTGGATTAACGCTTCCGGCAGCTGCAAAGGCAACCCTAAATTTTGCTGATAGCTTAAAACTTAGCGGAAAATCGTTTTGCAATAGTTATGGCGGGCAGGCTGAAGTTGCCGACAATAAAATCTCGGTAAAAAATGTTTTCAGCACCAAAATGTTTTGTCAGGAAACTGATGCGGCAGAACGGGCTTATTTGCATGCATTAAACCAGGTAAACAGTGCAAAAGTAACTGATAACAAGCTTTATCTGTTAAATGGCGAAAAAACACTACTTGTTTTTACCAAAACAAATTAGAAACTTTAACGATACAAAAGGCGCCAACAAAGTATTTTTGCTAATTTCGCGCCTTTTAGTTTAACGCAGTAGCGATGCCATCGACAATAGAAGACCTGAAGTTTTTTTTCTCTACCATAAGAAAAGCATTTAATTTATTTCAGCAAAATGATCCGCTACGCTTAGCCGGCGCTACTGCTTTTTTCACCAATTTTGCTTTGCCCCCTATCCTCATTATCCTGATCAGGTTATTTGGCATGTTTACGGATAGAAGGCTGTTTGTAACCCATTTGTTTGAACGGTTGGCCAACATTTTGGATAACGACAGCATTACGCAAATCAGAACTACTTTAAGGAACATCAGAGGGATTGATCAGGCCTGGTATGTTACGCTGTTCAGCTTTATATTTTTTCTTTTCGTAGCCACTACCCTGTTCAACGTAATTAAAAACTCCTTAGAGCAAATCTGGAACATTGGCAAGAAAGATAAAAAGGGTCTTATTTATACCCTTAAGTCACGGGCCATATCGGTTATCATTATCCTGCTGGCGGGCATCTTGTTTTTTATTGGCTTACTGGCCGATAGTGTACAGGCGCTTATTGGCGCATATTTAAAAACAAATTCACCTTCTTTCGGACTGGTTTTAACTTCCATTATCAACCAGTTGGTTTTTGTAATTATTGTAACCACCTGGTTTACCATGCTGTTCAGGTTTTTAACAAATGGAAGGCCGACCTGGCGCGCAGCCATTTCGGGTGGTTTGTTAACCGGTTGTTTATTTACTGCTGGTAAATATATTTTAAGAATTTTATTACCACTGAGTAATATCAGCAATATTTACGGCTCGGCTGGTTCCATTATCGTAATTATGCTTTTTGTGTTTTATTCTTCGCTGATTTTTTATTTTGGTGCTTCGTTTATTAAAGCACTCAGCATTGGCAGGGCAACACCTATTGTACCTAAAAAAGGATCGTTTGCTTACGAACTTACCGAGGTGGAGCTGGAAAAAGGGGAATAGAAAGTGGCAAGGGATTTATAAATTATTATCAGCTCGCAGCATCAATGCGCTTCTACTCTAAGTCCTTGTAGTGAAAAATCATGTTTATCTCCAACATTAACTTTTTCCATCAGAATTGGCGTGTCAGTCCGGTTGAGTGATGTTATTTTTATTTTGAAAAATACATTTTTTACTGAATTGATATTATACTTTTTTACGAGTATGCCTTTAATTTTCAAGTCTTGTTTTGGATTAAAATCCCAATCTTCCTTAGGGCACATGTAATACACTGCATTGCGGCCTTCAATATAATCCGGAACAGGCATGTAAACAGAAATTATATCCCCAACTTTAAACTTTTCAAAGGCAGAAAGCGCCCTGTTACTAAGCCTGGTCTCGCAATCGGATATGGTTTTAGTATAATCCAAATATTCCTTTACCTGACTTTCGAGATCAATTTTTTTCCCATTTAAATCCCGGTGCAATGATGTTAAGATTATTGACGAAATATCATCTGGACGGCTGATCCCAATAGATTTAAAATAAAGAATCAAAGGAGGATTTCTATTTCCCCAAAGCCATTTATTTCTTATCCACATCCCTTTGGTAAAGTGCAATCTTAACACAGCTTCCGTCTCATCAGTCTTTTTAAAATCATCCAATTCAGCCTTCGAATTGTTTACCTTTAAATATGATATGGCTTCATTCAAATTTTTGGGTCGGGCATGCTCTTGTTGAGCATTGCACGCAATCATCACACAAATAGCCATTAACAAAAAGAAATTAGCTTTCACATTTAACATAGATTTAGGCATATACAAAAAGAGGTGTCCATTTTAACAATAAACACCTCTTTAAATCTAGATAATTTTTATTACAAAATCCTATACCCTAAGCCAACTGTAAATAAGTTTAACTTAGTGCCCGGATAACCTGCTTTGTTGATTTTAGATAAACCAAGTTCGTAACGTGCATCGAAGCTTAACTTTTTAAGGTCTAAACCTGCACCAAATTGCCAGGCAACTGCCTGATTTTTAAAATCGGCCCTGAAAACGCTTCCTGCGGCCTGACTAAAGCTTTGGTTTTCATCTAAAATTAACGAAAACATAGGTCCGGTGTTTAAACGTAAACCAACACCTGCAGCACCAAACTTGGTACCTACCAGTAAAGGCACATCTAAACTGGTAAAGGTTACTTTATTTACCTCTCCCGTATTGCTCACCAAACTTGTTTTCTTACCAGAAACATACAGCTCCGGTTGAAAGTAAATGCCTGCAGCCCCTAGCCTGGCCCATAGCCCGCCGTAAAAACCTGCGCGGTTTTCACTGTTAAAAGTGTTTTCACTATCAAATTTCGAAAAATTTGCACCAGCTTTAATGCCCAGCTGGAATGAAGGTAATACTTGTGCACTGGCGAACAGGCCAACAAGTAAGAAAGCAACGGTTAAAGATAAAAATTTCATATGCGATTAAATTTAGCTGGTGGCATTGTTTATGGCTTCCTGTTCTTTTAAGGCTTCCACATTGTTTTTATCACCAAAGTTTTGTGTTTTACCTGCAAAGTAATCTAAAATTCCCGAAATAGTATCTAAGTTATCGCCTAAATTTTGATGAATATCGGGTAAATCTTTTTCCAAACGGCTATCGCCTAATTCGATGTTATCTACTTCAATTTTACCAATTTTCTGAATAAGGGCCTGCTGAGAATTTTGTAGATCTTCCAATTCACGCACAATCTTTTCCATTAATTCAAACTTTTTTAAAGTGTTCATAGGTTCTTATTTTTAAGTTAAACTATTCCTTATAAACCCATTAAGCTTTATTTTGTTTTTATTTCAGGTTTTTCAATACCTTATTTCAAAACAAATTTGGAATTGACAAAAACAACTAATAAATTAGTTTTATAATTCCTTATTATGAAAAAGCTATTTTTAGTATTCTTATTATGCTGCCTTGTTAAGGTAACTTACAGTCAGGATGTGACTGTAGATAAAGAAAAACTTTTCGATTTATACCAAACCCAACGCTATGCTGATGCCGGCCAATACCTGAAAACGGTTTATGGCGAAAATGTGAGCGATGTTAAGGCACTTAATCAAATGGGTTACTGCTTTCTAATGGCAGGGAACAATGTGGAGGCCGAAAAATTTTACAGCAAAGCCTACACCCTGCAACCGCTAAGCCTGCCCATATTGTTTAGTTTGGGCAGCATTAATACCAGGCGGGGCAATACCGAAAAAGCCCGTTTGTACTATGGCGAAATAGTAAAAATAGACAGTAATAATTTTAATGTGTATAAGCTCCTGGCCAATCTCTATCCCCTGCCTACCGATTCGCTTAAGCTGTTGTATTTGTTAAAAGCCAATAAAATTAACCCAACAGAAGGTGATGTTGCCTCAGACCTGGCGGGTATTTACTCCCTGAAACAAGCTTACGAAAAAGCTTATGAAGTGCTCGATATTGCCAGCAAAGCAGATTCCGATAACCTGATTTTACAAAAAGAAAAATTGCCGGTAGCCAATCAGTTAAAAAAATACAATGAAGTAATTGCTGCAGGCGAAAAATTATTAAAAGATGGTGCCGATGCCGGCGTAGTAAAAGATGTAGCCAAAGCTTACTATTACACCAAAAAATACCAGAAAGCGATTGATCTATTTAAAATGCTGGAGAAAATGGTTATGCAAAACGAGGCTACTCTGTATTATACCGCATTAAGTTACCGGGCTTTAAAAAACTATCCCCAAGCAGCCATTTATACAAAAAAAACAATTGATGAGGCCATTTCACCCAATACGCCAAATTACTACTCGCTGCTTGGATTGGTATATGAAGAAAACAAGCAGTTTAGCCTGGCCAATACCGCCTACAAAAAAGGGCTGCAATTTGATGCCACTCCTGGCCTGTATTATCGGCTGGCTATACTTTACGATACGCGCTTAAAGCAAAGCAGTAATGCCTTAAAATATTACAACTTGTACTTAAAAAGCAAGCCAAATGCAACAGACGATAAGGAAGAAATTAAGTTTGCCAAAGATCGGGTAGCACAACTGAACCTGGCCGATTAAACCAGGCTTTCGAACACCGGTTTTACATTGTCCCAAAACTCGTCGAGTGCAATGATACGGGGTTTGAAAAAAGAAATGAGCTCGGGCCAGTGCTGCTGATTAAAAATGCTTACGCCAGTAATCCTCGTTGAAATCAGGCTCACGGTTTTACCAAAATCATCGGTTGCATCCTTAATCCAGTCCCACTCTTCGCCCATTTCATTGCTGAACATGGCTTTAAACTCTTCGAACTGCTCGAATATTAAATGACGTATGCCTGCATCGGGATGAGAAAGCTGAATACTAATAAAGGCTTCCTTCTTGTCTACATCCATTTTAAAGAAGATATTTTTAACGCCCGTTTTATAATTGGTCCAGTTTACCGTAGACCCGCTGGCCGAGGGAACCGGCTTCATATATTGTCCGAAACTGATCCAAAATTGTTGGCGTAACCTTACTGATTCTTCTTTGCTGTACATGTAATATTGGCTCCCGGGTCAGGAGACTGACTCTTTTAATCGAACTTTTTATATCTGCCAGGTTGAGCCTGTCGAAATGTTTTAGGTATATATTTTACTATACTCCTTCGACAGGCTCAGGATGACAAACAATATAAATGATACAGCCACCCTTTTAACCGTGCTGCAATATTAAGCGATTAATACTTACTTTCAAAATGGTAACTTCCAGAGCCAATTTCTTCTTTTTTACCTCCATTGGGTAGTATAACCGTAGCTGTTGCATTGGCCGGAACTACTACGTCTAGCTTAAAGATTCCATCAGTTAAAGTCCAGGAAGATTTTATGGTTCCGTAAACGGTTTCCAGTTCGGCTGAAGCACTGGTTAATTTACCCCCAGGTCTTGGCGCAATCAAAATCGCTTTATACCCTGGCTGCGCAACAACCGGGTTAATGCCAGCAATGTTTTTGTACATCCAATCGCCAATAGCGCCATAAGCATAGTGGTTAAAAGAATTCATATCGGCGGTTTGGAAAGAACCATCCTGCTTAATTCCATCCCAACGCTCCCAAATGGTAGTGGCACCCATTTTTACCGGGTAAAGCCACGAAGGATATTTTTCTTGCATTAACAAATCGTAAGCTACATTTTCATGCCCAAAGCGGCTTAATACATGGCAGAGGTATGGTGTACCCAGGAAACCTGTTGTAAGATGATTCCCGTAATCGCGCACATTATCTACCAAACGTTGTGCCGCCTGCGCGCGCAGGTTTTCGGGCAGCATATCAAATTGCAATGCCAATACATAGGCTGTTTGTGTATTCGAAATCAATTTGCCGCTTGGCGTCATGTTTTCTTTAATATATGCGTCCTTTATTTTGGCCAGCAAATCGCTGTATTTAGCTACGTCATCCGTTTTACCCAAAACTTTTGCTGCATTAATAAGCAACTGGGTAGAGTGCGCGTAAAATGTTTGCGCAATCATGTACTTGTCTGTCACGGCCGCACGACCATCATTATCATCGTTAGGGCGATAAAATAACCAGTCGCCAAAATGGAAACCACTGTTCCATAAATTATTTTTAGAGACTGATGAAATATAGTCGACCCATTTTTTCATGCTTCCGTATTGGTTTTCGAGCAAGCCTTTATCGGCGTAAACCACATATAAATCCCATGGAATAATGGTAGCCACATCGGCCCAACCTGCCGAACCAGCGTCGTTGTTACCCAGTACATTAGGTATTACAAAAGGTACGCTACCACTCGGCAACTGATCGGCCGCTACATCTTTTAACCATTTGGTAAAAAAGCCCGAAACATTCATGTTATAGGCGGCAGTATTGGCAAAAGCCTGCGCATCGCCTGTCCAACCCAGGCGTTCATCGCGCTGCGGACAATCAGTAGGTACATCAACGAAATTGCCTTTCTGACCCCAGCTGATGTTGTGCTGCAATTGATTTAACAAAGGGTTAGAGGTGCTAAACTTTCCGCTGGTTTGCATATCTGAGTAAACCGCAACAGCTGTTAAATCTTCCAGCTTCAATTCGCCCGGATAGCCTTCTATTTTAGCATATCTAAAACCCTGAAAAGTGAAATGTGGCTCGAAAACCTGCTCTGCATCTCCTTTTAAAATATAGTTGTTTTGCTGTTTGGCAGTACGCAGGTTGGTGGTGTAAAAATTACCGTCCTTGGTTAAAACCTCGGCATGGCTGATGGCAATTTTAGTGCCTTCAGGGCCTTTTGCTTTTAGCATTACCCAGCCTACCAGGTTCTGTCCGAAATCAACAACGGTTTCACCCAAAGGGGTTTTAAAAATCTTTAAAGCTTTAAATTCTTCGTGTTTGGTTACCTGTGGCCCGCTCATACCAACCAGTTTTTCAGGTCCGTTCTCGAGTGTGCGCACAGGCTTCCAGTCTGCCGTTTCTTTAAAACCAATATTATTCCAGCCAGCTATTTCTAATCTGGCATCGTAATTTTCGCCATCGTAAATATTTGCGGCACGAATTGGCCCGTAGTTGCTTTTCCAACTATTATCGCTAACAAAAGTTTCTTTGCTTCCATCGGTATATTCTACTTCAAGTTGTAATAACAAAGCGCGTGTATCGCCATAAAACTGCTTTTGCCAGCCAAAACCAATGCGACCTTTATACCAGCCATCCCCCAGCGATACGCCGATTACATTGGCACCTTTTTTTAGTGTTTGGCCCAGTTCGTAAGCCTGATACTGGATATGATTTTTATAGCTTGTCCAGCCTGGTGCAAAATAGGCATTGCTAATACGCTTTCCATTTAACTCGGCCTGATATAGTCCTTTTGCCGTAATGTAGGCCATTGCCGAGCGGACAGCTTTTTTCAGGTTAATTTCCTTTCTGAACATCGGACTGGCCAGGGCTGTATCTTTTCCTTCAACCGTAATCCATTTAGCACTCCAGTCCTCTGCTTTTAAACCCGTTTGAAAATACTGAACCGGCGACCAGACCGAAGTATTGCCATGGTTATCTTTTACCCTTACCTGCCAGTAATACCTGGTTTTAGATGTGAGTTGAGGGCCTTTGTAAGTAACCAATACTGATTGATCGTCACTTACATTGGCTTTCCAAATTGCTTTATCAATTTTGGCCGTAGTACCTAATCTGATTTCGTAATTATTTTGATGTGTGTTTTTAATTGCTGAAACCAGTTTCCAGCTAAAACGAGGCTGGGGGGTATCCAAATTTAAAGGATTTACCAAATGCTCTACCGTTAAATCTTTTACCGAAATTTTCTGTGCAAAGGTATGGGTAACAATTGAAAATAGTAAGGCAAGGGTACAGACTATGCCTTGCATACGCGGGATTTTGTTCATAAATGGTTAGTGTTAGGTTTTTTGTGTTTCACAGTAATAATCAGCAATTATATCCGCCCAACTATCCTGCACTGTTATGAAAAATTAAGCGTTACAACAACGCCTAAAATAAAACAAAACACTCATTAACAAGCACTTAAAACAAAATCAATACTTTGAAAATAATTTTATTTGTTCATTAAGCGGGCCACGTATTTGCCAATGATATCGAACTCCAGATTTACGGTATCGCCAACATTTACTTCCTGTAAATTGGTGTGCTCGAAAGTATAAGGGATGATAAATACCGAAAATTCATCAGCAGCAGAATTTACCACGGTTAAGCTGATGCCGTTTACACAGGCCGAGCCTTTTTCTACCGTTACATTACCAGCCGAGGCATCGTATTTAAAGCGGTATTCCCAGCTGCCATCCAATTCTTCGCGCTTAACACAAACCGCGGTTTGGTCTACATGCCCCTGCACAATGTGGCCATCCAGGCGGGCGTTCATTTGCATACAACGCTCCAAATTTACTTTACTTCCTACTTTTAGCGCATCCAGATTGGTTTTATTCAATGTTTCATCTATTGCAGTAACAGTATGTGTACCATCATTTAAAGCCACAACCGTTAAGCAGACACCATTGTGTGCTACACTTTGGTCTATTTTAAGCTCGTCGCTAATGGCCGATGAAATGGTGAAATGGATATTGGTATGATCGTTTTTGATGGCGGTAACTTCGCCTAGGGTTTCTATAATTCCTGTGAACATGGGTGTTTATTTATATCGCATCGTCTTTACATAATCGCCGTCATCTCGACTGGAGCGAAGCGAAATGGAGAGATCTATCTCGAGATAGATTTCTCGGCTGCGTTGCACTCCGCTCGAAATAACGATATGGAGGAGCTCAGCTGCCAATGACGATCACGCAAAATTATCTAATATTTCAATCTATTTTTCCTCCAGTCAGAAGTACTTTGCTTTGTAGTATCGCTAAGCTGCACATCCTTTTTTTGAAACAGCTTAGCAGCCATTACCGCAGCAATTAAAGCTTCGGTTTGGTCTTGTACCTTTAAACTTTCGGGTTTAAAATATTTAGCAACAAAATGCGTATCAAAATTTCCGGTTTTGAAAGCTTCGTGTTGCATGACAAATTTACCAAAACCTAAGGTAGTTTCTATCCCGGTAATATCATATTCTTCAATTGCCCGCACCATACGCAGCATTGCTTCTTCCCTATCCTTGCCATAAGTAATCAGTTTGGCAATCAACGGGTCGTAATAAATGGGGATTTCCATTCCCTGTTCAAAGCCATCATCAACCCTTACTCCATTTCCCTGCGGGGTAATATAGGTTTGAAGCGTACCAATATCCGGAAGAAAATTATTGGCGGGATCTTCGGCATAAACCCTAAGCTCAATAGCGTGACCACTAATTTTCAAATCGTCCTGACTAAAGCTTAATTTTTCTCCCGAAGCGATTTTAATCTGTTCTTTTACCAGATCGATTCCGGTAATCAGCTCGGTAACCGGGTGCTCTACCTGCAAACGGGTATTCATTTCGAGGAAGAAAAAATCGAGGTTTTCATCGAGAATAAATTCAACCGTTCCAGCGCCGGTGTAATTAACCGAACGGGCTACATCTACTGCACATTTGCCCATTTGCTCCCTGATTTCTGCTGTTAATACCGATGAAGGTGCTTCTTCTACCACTTTCTGGTGACGGCGCTGCACCGAGCACTCACGCTCAAAAAGGTGCACAATATTACCATGCGTATCGCCCAGCACCTGAATCTCGATATGACGAGGCGAGGTAACATAACGCTCTATGAAAACCGATCCATCGCCAAAAGCAGAGGTCGCCTCGCTAACAGCCAATTGCATTTGTTCTTCAAAATCATCTGCCTTCTCTACTATACGCATCCCCTTGCCACCACCACCGGCAGCAGCTTTAATCAAAATCGGAAAACCGACTTCAATGGCACGCTGTTTGGCTTCTTCTACATCGGTTATGGCCTCTTCAGTACCGGGTACCATGGGGATGTTATATTTTAGGGCAGCAGCCTTGGCAGACAATTTATTGCCCATGGTTTCCATTGCTTGTGGCGAAGGGCCAACCAAAATTAAACCAGCATCAGCTACCAATTGGGCAAAAGCGGCATTTTCAGATAAAAAACCATAACCAGGATGGATAGCTTCGGCACCGGTTAATTTACAGGCATCGATAATTTTTTCTCCTACCAAATAGCTCTGGTTAGAAGGTGCTGGTCCAATGCATACTGCCTCATCGGCATAACGAACATGCAAAGCATTGCGATCAGCCTCCGAGAAAACAGCAACGGTTTTAATGCCCATTTCTTTTGCCGAGCGCATAATACGTAAAGCAATCTCTCCACGGTTAGCAATTAAGAGTTTGGAGATTGGCATTATGGATTTAGAGTTATTATACATTTTTGGCTAGACTTTATGGATATGCAGATGATATTTGAACCGCCTGACTATTGACCATGAACTATAAAACTATTGACATCGGACTCCCGTCTCCGGACCTCCGACTATCCTTACAAATGTAATATTATTTCAATAGCCTGATCAATCATCGTAGAAATAAGATCTAAATGCGTAACTAAACGGATGGTACTATCACTCGTAGTATTACAATGAAGACCTTTTTCTTTAAACTGGTGGACAATTTTTTCTGCAGTGCCTTTTTCTACTTCAAAAACCACAATATTGGTTTCTACAGGCATAATCGATTTTACATAAGAAGTGCGCGCCAGGGCTATAGCCAAAGCTTTAGCATGGGCGTGATCTTCTTTTAGCCTGGTTACATGATGATCTAAAGCATAAATACCTGCTGCAGCCAAAAAACCTGCCTGGCGCATCCCACCACCAAATGCCTTTCTTATTTTACGCGCTTTATTGATCATTTGTTTGGTGCCTAGCAGCACAGATCCAACAGGAGCACCTAAACCTTTTGAGAGACACACCGAAATGCCATCGAAATATTTACCGTACTCACTGGCATGATTGCCCGTTGCCGCTAAAGCATTAAAAATGCGGGCACCATCTAAATGCAGTTTCAGTCCTTTTATGTTGCACAAATGGTGGATGGGTGCAATTTGCGACAAGGTATAACAGCTGCCACCGCCTTTGTTTACCGTATTTTCTAAAACAACCAAACTCGAATTGGGGTAATGAATATTGTCATCGTTAATTTCAGGTTCGATAAGCTCTGGAGTTAAAATGCCACGCTCGCCATGCAGCAACCTTACCGATGCGCCGGAGTGAAA
Organism: Pedobacter kyungheensis; assembly: GCF_000812965.1. Lineage (GTDB taxonomy): Bacteria > Bacteroidota > Bacteroidia > Sphingobacteriales > Sphingobacteriaceae > Pedobacter > Pedobacter kyungheensis. The sequence continues at coordinate 89,097 of NZ_JSYN01000019.1, read as the reverse complement.
AGCAATACCACCAATTTCGTAGCGATAAACATGTGCAGTCTGATCGCAGATTACCTCATCCATAGGTTGGGTAAAACACTTGATGGCAATCTGGTTGGTCATCGTTCCGGATGGACAAAATAATCCGGCTTCCATGTTAAAAGTTGAAGCCAGTTTGGTCTCCAGTGCATGCACCGTTTCGTCTTCTCCAAAAACATCATCTCCCACCTTCGCAGTCATCATGGCTTCCAACATTCCGGCTGTTGGTTTGGTTACGGTATCACTCCTGAAATCTAAAAATCTGTTGTTCATTTCGCTATTCGATTGTAAAAAAATTCGTGATGTTCAAAAAAAAGACCAATGCCTTTTCTGGTATAATTTTAAGGTTTTTCGGCCATTAAGCGTCTTATATAGTGTATTTTTTACACACTTAATTTTCAGCAACAACAAATTGTTAAAAAATTATTAAAAAAAAGGATACAAAATATAAGACTTTTTATACTTTTATCGTGCTAAAACCAAAAATAAATAAAAATGATAGTAATTGCAGACGGCGGATCGACCAAAACAAATTGGTGTCTGATTAACGAGGCCGGCAGAAAAATTTACTTTAACACTGAAGGTTACAATCCATATTTTTCCAAAGAAGAGTACATTGTAAAGTCTTTAAATGAGACTCTTCCAGACCACTTGGAAAGAGAAAAACTAACAGCGGTTTATTACTACGGTGCCGGCTGTTCTACACCAGCAAATGTAAAAATCGTGGCCGATGCCATGAAACAGGTTTTCACCAATGCGAGCGTTTTTGTAGGTCATGATTTACTTGCCTCTTGCAGGGCACTTCTTGGAAACGAGCCGGGATTTGCTGCTATTTTAGGTACAGGTACCAACTCATGCCTGTATGATGGAAGCGAAATTACCATGAACATCGATTCTTTAGGTTATTTCTTAGGTGATGAAGGTAGCGGTTCGTACATTGGTAAACGTATTTTAAGCGATTACATGAAAGGTTACATGCCAAAAGGCTTACGTGAAGCTTTTTACGATAATTACGCATTAACCAACGAAGATATTTTTGATAACATTTACAACAAGCCATTGCCAAACCGTTTTTGCGCAAGCTTTAGTAAATTCTTATACGATTTTAAAGATAACTACGAAGATTATGCTTTCAGCACAATCGATTATGCATTTACCGCATTTTTCGAAGCTTTGGTTATCCACTATCCAAACTACAAAGACCACAAATTAAACTGCGTAGGTTCTGTAGGCTATAGTTTCCGCGATATTTTAAGTATTGTTGCCGATCGTTACGAAATGGGCGTGGGTAAAATTATCCGCTCACCTATAGATGATTTGGTACACTACCACCTGGAGTTAGCGCCTAAGGCTTAGTTTTGCATTGGCAGTTTTCAGTTCGGAGTTAACAATACTGAAACCAGAAAAAACAAAAAACCCGGATTTGAAATTCAAATCCGGGTTTTCTTTTATAAGTATTTCAAGCTTTAGGCTTTTAGCTTTGGTCTTTCAGCTTAAAACGAAATCTCCTTACCAAAAAGCTTGGCATATTTTCTTTTATCGAAACGGTATAATGTAGCTGCGCGGTACGATACGCCTTTTTGTTTCTCATCCAATTCTTTCAGCACACCGAAACTTACAATCTTCTTCCTGAAATTCCGTTTATCTAATTTTTTGCCCAATACCAGTTCGTACACATGCTGTAACTGGGTAAGGGTAAATTTTTCGGGCAAAAGTTCAAAAGCAATCGGCTGGTGTTTAATCCGGCGTTTTATTTTTTCTAAACCTTTATCGTATATCTTTTGATGATCGAAAGCCAGTTTTGGCAAATCGGTAATCGGCAACCAGTTGGCACGTTTGGCGTAGGTACTGATCGGGCGTAATTCTTTATCACCTCCCAAACGGATCAATGCATAATAAGCCAGGGTAATTACCCTACCCTGCGGGTGCCTGTATGGATCGCCAAAAGCATAATATTGCTCCATATATATGCCGCGCAAACCCGTAAGTTCGTATAAAATCCGAGAGGCAGACTGATCTAAACTCTCGTCTGGACCAACAATATTACCGGGCAGGGCCCACCAGTCTTTAAACGGTTCTTCATTCCTTTCAATTAGCAGGATTTTTAATTCCTTACCATCAAATCCAAACAAAACGCAATCTATCGAGAATACAGAATCTAAGTGAGGTAAAATTTGTTCCAAAGTAAAAATTAATTATTTTAAGCAGATAAAGGTATGACTTTCAATATTAAGTAAAAAAAATAAAAAAAATTACTTAGTGTAAAAATTACACACTATATTCGTATAATATAATGATGAAGCCAAATATTAAAAATATAGCTGTATTAACTTCTGGTGGTGATGCCCCCGGAATGAATGCTGCGATCAGAGCTGTTGTTCGTACCGGTATTTACCATGGCATTAACATGTATGGTGTAATGCAAGGATACCAGGGTTTAATTAACGACAACATAAAACCAATGGATGCCCGTTCGGTAAGTAATATACTACACCTGGGCGGCACCATATTAAAAACTGCCCGCTGTTTAGAGTTTAAAACAGACGAAGGTCAGCAGATTGCCTACAACAATTTAAAGAAAAATGATATCGATGCCTTAGTTGTGATTGGCGGAGATGGAACCTTCACTGGTGCCAAACGTTTTTCTGAAAATTTTGGCGTAAAGGTAATCGGTATACCGGGCACAATTGATAACGACCTTGTAGGATCGGATTTTACCCTGGGTTACGATACGGCAATTAATACTGTAATTGAAGCCATTGATAAAATCAGGGATACCGCCGATGCGCACGACCGTTTATTCTTTATTGAAGTAATGGGCCGCGATTCGGGCTGTATTGCCTTAAGAAGTTCGATTGCCAGTGGTGCTGAAGCTGTTTTATTACCAGAAAAAGAAACCAGTGTAACTGATCTGATTGATAAACTTGCTCTGGGTGCAGCAACTAAAAAATCATCGAGCATTGTAATTGTTGCCGAAGGGCATAAACAAGGCGGTGCTTACGATATTGCAAAGAAAGTAAAAGAAACTTTTGATCACTACGATACCAAAGTTACCATCCTTGGTCACCTGCAACGCGGCGGTAGTCCGAGCAGTTATGATCGTATTTTGGGCAGCAGGTTAGGTTTTGCCGCAGTAAATGCGTTAATTGCGGGAGAAACTGAACAAATGGTAGGACTAAAAGGAAACGAAATTAAATTAACCAGCATTAAGGAAGCTTTAACGGCACATTCCTTCAAACTCGAACCCGATTTATTGGAAATGACCGAAGTACTTTCTATATAATATGATAGCGGTTGTTTACAGTGGATCGAAAACGGCATTTTGGAAAATTACCCAAAATGGACAAGTGGTGGCACATTGCAATACTACAGGATTGAACCCCTGCTTTGTTGATCCGAAAACGATTTTACAGATCCTCAATAAAAAGGTAGTGCTGGTTAACAATGCAGAAAACATAAAGAAAATTTATTTTTTTGCAGCAGGTGCATCATCGGCAGACAGGAAAGAAGAACTGGCTAAAACCCTTTCTTCCTTTTTTAAGTACAGCAAGGTTGTAGTTGAAAACGACATGTTCGGCGCAGCCAAAGCAGCCTGCTATAACAAGCCGGGTATTGTAGGCATGTTGGGTAGTGGTGCACACTGTGCCTACTTTGATGGAAAAAAGCCCCTCAACAATAACTTTGGATTGGGTTATATACTAGGTGACGAAGGTTCTTCAAATTACTTTGGGAAAATGATACTCAGAGAGTTTTTAAGCCATAAACTGCCTAAAGATATCGAAACCAAATTCTTGTTAACACACAATCTGGACCGCCCTCAAATTTTAGAACGCATTTACAATAAGCCCCAGGCGAATATTTTCTTAACTTCGTTTTTCGATTTCGTAACGCAAAACAGCAAGCACGAATACATCCGTAAGCTGATTGATGAAGGGTTTGTAAAATATATAGAAACCTATATTTTACCGACAGTAGAAAAATATCCGAACAAGGAACTGCATATTGTAGGCAAAGTAGCTGCTGAGCTCGAAGACCGCTTAAGGCTGGTAGCCGGCAAATACAACCTTGAAATTAAAAGCATTATAAAAGAACCAATACAAAATTTATTAAAACATTACATTAATTAACAAAAACAATGAGCAAAATTGGAATAAACGGCTTTGGCCGTATTGGCCGACTGGTTTTCAGAGCCGCATTAAAAAGAGGATTAGATATTGTAGCCATTAACGACTTAATTGATCCGGATTACATGGCTTACATGTTAAAATATGATACAACACACGGTAAATTTGATGGTACAATTGAAGTTGTTGGCGGAAATCTTGTAGTAAACGGTAAAACTATCCGTGTTACTTCAGAAAGAAACCCTGCTGATTTAAAATGGGATGCTGTAGGTGTTGAAGTGGTAATCGAATCAACTGGTTTATTCTTAACCCGCGTTGATGCTGAGAAACACATCGCTGCAGGTGCTAAAAAAGTAGTTTTCTCTGCTCCGGCTAAAGATAGCGACATCCCTACTTACGTAATGGGTGTTAACCACGATAAATTAACTGCAGACCAGACTATCGTTTCTAACGCATCATGTACTACTAACTGTTTAGCACCAATTGCTAAAGTATTAAACGATAACTTCGGTATTGTTGAAGGTTTAATGAGCACAATCCACGCGGTAACTGCAACGCAAAAAACTGTTGATAGCCCATCAGCTAAAGACTGGAGAGGTGGACGTGGTGGTTTCTCTAACATCATCCCTTCATCAACCGGTGCTGCTAAAGCAGTAGGTATGGTACTTCCTGAATTAAAAGGAAAATTAACAGGTATGTCTTTCCGCGTTCCTGTTGCTGACGTTTCTGTTGTAGACTTAACTGCACGTTTAGAAAAACCAGCTACTTACGAGCAAATTAAAGCTGCAATGAAAGCTGCTTCAGAAGGCGATTTAAAAGGCGTACTAGGTTATACTGAGGATGAAGTTGTTTCTTCAGACTTTATTGGTGATGACCACGCTTCTATTTTCGACGCAAAAGCTGGTATCTCTTTGAACGATAATTTCGTAAAAGTGGTATCTTGGTACGATAACGAGTGGGGATATTCTTCAGCATTAGCTAAATTCGTAGAATACTACGCTAGTTTATAATAAAAAGAAGCGCTAAGCGCAGCATTATATTAAAAAAAGGCAGCATTATTAATTTAATGCTGCCTTTTTATTTTAAACAGCATTTTCACCTATAAATTCTATTTCAAAACCAAGCTAAAAAAGCAATTTATTTAATTTAAAAATCAGAAATCGACCTTACACACCAAATAAAACTAAGAATAAGCCCGAAATTCCAATAAAACACAACATTAACTAAAGTTTAAACAAACGTTTGACTAAAATCGCGTTATAAATTGACAATATTTAACAATTAGTTAACACTTTTTTGCCTTATCTTTGTGGTACGATCATTTTAAATCCTAAAAGCTTACAGAAAAGGAATAGGAAATAAAAAATGACAAAAAAAATACTTAAAATTTTCTTAGTGTATTTTTTACACTATCAAATTTTTTCCTATATTTGTATCATAATAAACGGAACGATGTTTGTTATCAATAGAAAAAGATAAATCACTTTCTGGATAAACCCAGGTTTAGAAAGAAGGTTAAAGACAAAGCCTGGCTCATAACAGGTTTATATTTGGTTAGAAAAAAGAGATACGTCTGGATGGAGTATCTCTTTTCTTTTATACGGGGTTTTATTTTCGAAGATAATTACCCTAAACTGCGAACAACGCAAGCTCACCATACATTTACACACATAGGCCAAATTTGTACACTGCTCAATATCACTGCCACTCCAACTGTAAAACCTTCACACCTGGATTAACAATTCCGACACATTCCCCATCGGGCTAAGCTAAATTTGGCAAACAAAACTTCTTTGTTTTATATTTGTTAGAGACCTTAGCTATAGTAAATTTTTAAAACAGTACCCGTGCATGAGTAAGTTTAGCAAACCCTCAAATACTACATCTTATTACGAATCTCAGCGCCTTAATAAGCTCAGGCGTTATGATATTATTGACACCCCACCTGAACTTCTTTTCGATCTGATTGCAGAAATTGCAAAGATCACTTTTAAAGCAGCGGGATCATTTGTTTCGTTTATTGATGACAAACAGGTTTATTTTAAAGCCAATACCAGCCCTATACAGATTACTGTTATTAAAAAAGAAGACAGCTTATGTACCATCGCCTCACAATCGGCAGAAATTACCCTGATCGAAGATACTGAAACTTCTGTTGAGGCTAAAAATTGCCCCTACGTTGAAATGGATAACGGAATCAGGTTTTATGCTGCTGCACCCATTACCACGATGGAAGGTTTTGTAATCGGAGCTGTAAGTGTAATGGACGATAAACCCCGCTACGATATTGAAGAAGAGCAGTTAACCATACTGAAATGGCTGGCGCGCATTACGCTCGAAAAACTCGAATCGCGCCTCATTAACCGTGTATCGGTACGCGCTTACGATGACCGCCTGCATCGCCTTGCCCACGACATGAAAAACCCCGCAACCTCACTGGTTGCTTACGGACAACTTTTAGGCAAAGGCTTGCTTAGCCAGGAAAAACTTATATCACTAGGTAACAAAATTGAACAAACGGGCCGGAACATCGAACAAACGATGAATAACCTGCTAAACGAAGCCAAAAATGAGAATGCCTCAATTGATCTGAAATTCGAAACCGTTAAAGTAACCGATTTGCTCAATACCGTTGCCGCAACTTTCGATTTTGCCTTAAAACAAAAACAACAAACCCTTAAAATAAATTGCCAAACGGGTGGCTATATCCAGGTAGACCAGGAACGGATTACCGATGCTTTAACCAACCTGTTAAGCAATGCCATTAAGTACTCACACATTGGGGCAGAAATAACCGTAAATTGCAGTGATCAAATAAACGATATTGTTTTTGAATTTAAAGACAATGGCGTAGGCATGACGGCAGAAGACATCACCAGGCTTTTTACCAAGTTTGCCAGACTATCATCTGTGCCAACTGCAAAGGAGCGCTCGAACGGAATTGGCCTTTATATTGTTAAAACACTGGTACAGCTGCATGGCGGTAAGGTTTGGGCTACCAGCGCCGGCAAAGACTTGGGCAGTTCGTTTTTTATTTCATTACCCAAACGGGAAAGCCTGCCGGTAACAGATTAGCGTAGCTGATCATCCTGCTGAACTTCCGCCCAGATGGTCGGACAGGTGTTTCTGCATCTCCCTTAAGAACTATTAAATCGGTCTTAATACGGGGAAGACCCTGAAATGAATTCAGGGTGACGATTGGTTGTTTAGAAAGAGATTATTAATTAAACTACTTCAATCCCCAAATGCCTGTAAGCATCCAATGCCGCATTATCCGGCTCGGTTTCGGTTATAATTACATCCACATCAGTAACAGGGCACACATAATAAGGCTCTACGGTATTAATTTTTTCTAAAGCAGAAAGTGCAATGGTTTTCTGTGCCTGACTAATCATCGTATTGTTCAGCTGTGCATCTTCGTAAATCATAGAAGTAATGCCCATGCTATGGTGCAAACTGCAAATTCCAAGCATACAAATATCTGCGCGTACTTTTCTAAAAGTATCGACCGTTTCCTGCCCCATGGTAGTAAATGCAGTTTTATGCAGTTTTCCCCCGGCAAATATAACTTCTGCACTCGGGTGATCTTCTAAAATATTGGCTACCGGAAAGCTATTGGTAATGATGGTAATTTTTAAATCTTTTGGCAATGCTGCAGCGAGTGCCACAACCGAGGTTCCGCCATCAAAAAACACCACCTGGCCGTCTTTTAAAAACTGCAAAGCCTTGGCGGCGATAGCCTGTTTATGCTGCTGGTTATATTTCTCCCTTTCGCGGTAATGCTGTGGACTTGGCGAGCGCACAATAGCCCCTCCCCTAACTGCCCTGAGTAGTCCTTGCGTATCGAGCTCTTTAATGTCGCGCCGCACCGTATCTTCTGATACATTGAGCAAACTACTCAATTGGTCAAGGCGTACTTTATTGTCTTTCTCAAGCGTATCGATAATAACCTGCAGGCGTTCTTCTTTTACCATATTATTGCAATATACTGCAAATATAACATTTTAAATGAAAACAAATTTGCAATATATTGCAATATTAAATATTTTTGTTGCAAAATATAGCAAATCATGAAAAGAACAATAGGCATTGATATGGATGGCGTACTCGCGGATATAGAAGACCACATATTACAATCGTATGCTGCTGAAACCGGCATTGTACTTAGCCGCGATGAAATTAAAGGCAAATCGGAAGAAGAACTTTTTCCAGACCGCGAAATGGTGATGAAAATCTGCAATAAAGCAGGCTTTTTCAGAAACTTACCCCTGATGGAAGGTGCTGTTGAAACCGTAAAGAAACTAATGGAAGATTATGAAATTTACATTGTTTCGGCTGCAATGGAATTCCCCTTATCGTTATTTGAAAAACGCGAATGGCTGGCAGAACACTTCCCTTTTATTGGCTGGAGAAATATTATTTTTTGTGGCGACAAAAGCATTATCGATACCGATTATTTAATTGACGATCATTGCAAAAACCTCGATTTCTGCAAAGGAAAACCTTTAATGTTTACTGCATTTCACAACGTGGAAAAAGATCATCATCAAAGGGTAAACCATTGGAATGAAGTACCTGATCTCTTAAAAAGATTGGAAGAGGAGCAACTGGAAAACCTGGCCATAGCATAACGTCCGTACTGAACAAAAAAAGGATGCAACCATTGGTTACATCCCCTATCTAAATTAACGCTCTCAACTTATGAAGTTGATATAAGGCTCTCACCCCTTATGCCTACAATATTACGGCAGAAAGATTAAGATTTCATGAAGAAATACTTTTTTCTTTGATAATTCTCAAAAGAAATGAGATGTGCCTCAGCTGCTTTAACCGGCTATGCAATTTTGTGCAAGATTTGATATGTGATGTTTTTTTTTTAAAGAGGCAAAAAATAAGCCTCCCTTGTAAGAGAGGCTTATGAGTGTAATCTAAATCGTCCCGTTGATTTAATTTTTACTTACCCAAATATAGCCACTATTTATGCACGTGCAACCCGAAATACGATCTTGTACAGCAACTTGTAAAATGTGTATAATGCTATGTAAACATAATGTCTCAAAGCTGATCAACATGTACAATACCTTATTGTAAATGACCAGAAACAGCAGGTTAAACCAATTCCTTAATCAGTTTGCTGCGTATACGGCTCAGTGTTTCTAAACGCATACCCAGGTAACTGGCTACACAACGCAAGGGAACCCTGTTGATTTCGAAAGAATTTAGTTCGAGAAATTTCTCGTAACGCCTTTCGGCCGAGGGAATGCGTGCCAATATTGCACGTTCTGCTGCAGCATAATATTGTAACGCCAGAATTTTCCGGCCAATAATATTGGTTTCCATATGGCTTTCGTAAAGTTTATTGATGAAAGCATTTGACATGGCCACTACTTCTGTTTTTTCTAAGGCCTGCAGGTATTCGATAGAAGGTTGCTGAATATCTTCAGGATGCTGAATGGCACCGATAAATTCGTTACCCAGGCTCACCCAGGTCGTAATTTCTTTACCCTCGTCTTTTACAAATCCCCTTACAAGTCCGGAGGCTATAAAAAACACATAATCATTATTATCAATTGGCGACAGGATATATTTATTCTTTTTAATCAAAATTGGCGCTGCATGTTTCTTTACCTCCTGAATAAAACCAGCTGTTACAGGATTTAAATTGCTGAGATAATTTAACATGGTGTTTACCAAAAAAACTTTACGTGTTTCGAGCATACGATAACTGGGATAGACTTTAGACCTTTAATTATAGCGAATAAAACTAAACGACAAAAATAAAGTACATTGGAGCGTCTGATTTGCTGATTAAAGTCAACAACTAAGCTTCAATTTTACTTTCGGGGCACAATTCAGGCTGTTTAAAGCAACATACGGATCATTATTATTACCCTCCCTTGTTTTGACTATTTCTGTTTATTAAACAACTTTTTCTCCATTCATATGATTAAAAATAACATTTTGGCCTCCTGCTTTTTTTGGTAACTAAATAATATCCTACTGAAATTTCGTGCGATCCGTAATCGTAATTACCGAGTTTATTCAGGCTATAATCATAGCCATAACCTATACGTAAATTCTGACGTACAAAAAGCTCTGAAATTAAACCGATGGCTGCGCGATCTCTGGTGTTGCTTTCCAGATTCTGCTTGGGATATAATTTTATTGAAGTACGATAAACAGCCCCCAGCCAAAATCGCTCTTTTACTAAAAGAAATGCATTTAAATCTAAAGATGTTGGCCCATGCAGGTCGTCTTTAATCAAAAATGTTGGTTTAAAAACAAAATCATCGGTAAGCGGCAGCGCAAGGCCTGAGCTTAAATAGAAATGCGGCTGCACTTTTACATTCAGCATACTGTAATCAGAAAATACGGACAAGGTTTTCGACAAGAGGTTGTTTGCAGCAAAGCCTATAAAAAATTTTTCGTTAGAATAATGGATACCCGCACGGATATCGGGCATTATCTGACTTACATTCCCGGTTGGGATGCGGTTATCGCCCTGCTCAATCGGATCAAGCAAGCTGCCGTTTAACCCCAGCTGCATTACGCCCACCCCCAGGCCAAATGCGAGTACATTGGTTTCGGTACGATCTAACTTAATTCGATAGGCAAAATTTGCCGAAATGTTTAAAGCACTTTGCGCACCTATTTTATCTTTTGTAATGATGCCACCAATCCCCAGGCTTTCATCATTGATAGCTTCATCGGCAGAAACTGATAAGCTCTGTGGAGCCCCCTTTACACCTGTCCACTGTGCGCGGGCAAATGCCTGCAAATAAAGCTCTTCTTTGTATCCTGTATAAGCTGGATTAATATACATCCCGTTAAAAACATATTGCCCATACTGCGCATCCTGCTGGCTATACGTACGTAACGATGCCAAACAGATTACTAAAACAATGCTGATCTTTTTTAACCTTATCATATCGCTTTATGGTTTTCCATTTTACCTGATGATTGTAACATAGCCTTTGTATTCTATCCAGCTGGCTGAGCCGTTTTTAACTTTAACCACGTAGAAATAAGTTCCATCGCTTAAACCAGGTGCCGTCCAGTCGTTGAGGTAACCATTAGCCTGATAAACTGTACTGCCCCAGCGGTTAATTACCGTTACTTCGTTAAATTCAAAAGAACCCAGGTTTTCCAGATAAAATGTATCGTTTTTCCCATCCCCATTGGGTGTAAATACATTTGGAATCCTTAAGCCCGAAATTTCTTTTAAATCGGTTGAAGTGTTATTTGCTAACAACGGATCGTGCTCTGACGCCCTTACAGTAGCCGTATTGGTTACCATGCCGGGTTGCTTCGACCTGACTTTTATAATCAACTCAGCAAACCTTCCATTGGGCAGGAGTTGAATATCCCATTGCACGGTTCTCGAAACAGGATCGTAGGCAGCTGTTCCATCAGTGGGCTGCCCCAGGCTTTCAAAAATCAGATTATCCGGCAGTACATCCTTTGCTTGTACCGAGGTTGCATCGTCGACTCCGTTGTTGCATACATTCAGGTAATAATCGAACAGCTGATTACTGAGTATATTCCGGCTTTCGGATCGTTTCGTAATGGCCACATCAGCAACCGGAACTGCTATAACTTCGACCTCTATTTCATCAGAGAGATCAGAAGTACATCCAAAACTGTTAACAGAGGCTACTTTGTAAATACCAGCAGTGGCAGTAATGAGGCTTGCCTTGTTCTGACCAGGTATAAGCACACCATCTTTGAACCAGATGTAAGTGCTGGCCCCTCCCGAATTTGCGCGCAACGAAACCGACGACCCTTTTTTGATCGTGATTTTCTGCCGTCCATTGGGTACGGTCTGGCTAAAACCTGTTGCAGATAAAAACAACAGGGATGCCATAAACAGGAAGGTGTAAAACCTAAGCCTCATTTATAGAATTACAAATAAAATGTCGATTACTTAAAAGGTAACTGCATTGGCAGTTCCTGAAATTTGTGCAGGTGTAAGCGTTGGCTTGGTTGGCTTAGCGCTAACAACAACATCATGATCTACTGTTTGCGGGCAATATTTGTTACCACCAATTACATAACCTACTTTTAACCGGTATTTGGTTGTACCTACTGTTGGCGAAACCGGTGTATAATCTTTATTGGTTGCGCCAGCGATTGCAGTTTCAGCAGAACCTGTAACGGTGTACCATTGGTAAGCTAAAGTAGTAATGGTTGGATCTTCGGGATTGGTAATTGTTCCTACCTGCGTTAAAGGTGCCTCCACACAAAAATTGGCGGCAGCAAAGTCGGGCACAAGCGGTTTTAACACATATACGGGTATTTGCTGCATTTCCGATTCGCAGGATCCTGCTGCTGTTGCTTTTGAGCTCAGGTAATAATACCCGTTTTGTAAATCGGCAGCGGCAATTTTATTTCCGCCAACCAGCGTAATTACCGTTGATGGCGTAGTAGTTGCTGTTGTGCTAAACCTTACAATCCAGTTTTCGCCTGGTGCGGGTGCAGGAAATGTAAGGTCAGATCCTTTACAGAATAAACTTACATCAGTGGTAGTTGGTGTAACCTGCGCTGATGCACGCAAAAAACTGCAGGTTAACAGAATAGCAATGGCAAATACTGTTTTTTTAATGGTACTGTTCATGGGGATGGGATTTAATTTTTGTTTTTGAGTTAATATTGTGAGTTTGTAGGCACCAGCACATGCGGTGCCGGTGGTTTTGGATTTATTTTAATACTAAAATTGAACTGACTGCTGCAACCATTAGCATTCTTAATGCTTAAAGTTCCATTGTATACACCTGAAACTGCATTAGCCGGAATAGTGAGTGGAATACTTGCAGCGGGTAAAGGCTGATCGGTTACAGCCGTGAAGCCACTGTCAGTCCAGCTGATACTGTAAGTAACCGGGTCATTAACAGGATTACTATATGTGAGCGATGCCATGGTAAAACCCGAACATATTTCTGGATCGGCACCCAGGGTTAAGCCTGGCTTTCCGGTTACAGTTAAATTAAAATCGACAGCATTGGCACATTGGGATGGTCCGTCGGGAATGCTGTATCTGATTGGGGTTGTTCCTGCAGTTAATGCACTTACCTCACCTGTGGCGGCATTTACAACTGCAATTAATGGGTTTAAACTGCTCCAGGTACCGCCCGCAGCCAAATTGCTTAGCATGGTAACCTCTCCAACACAAATATTGGCTAAACCTGTAGAAGCAGGCACTACCGATAATGGATTTACGTTAACCACTAGCCCAGCCCGGCTACTACTGGCACAGCCGGTTACCTGATCTACTGCCTCAACATAATAAGTAGTGCCCGAGGTAAGTACAGGTGTAGTATAGGTGCTGCCGGTACTGATTAAAGTACCATTGGTTGAAGCATCGTACCAGTTATAAGTAATGCCACTCTGCGGAGTATTTACCGCTAAGTTAACTGTAGAACCACTGCAGGAAGTAACATTGCTTACCGAAACAACAGGGAGTGGATTAACACGGATTGTTACTTTTACACGTTCGGAAATGGATGAAATACAGTTATTGCGCCGCGATTCTACATAATATACATGATCGCCCAGCCCCAGCACCCCTAAACTATAGGTGCTACCGGTAAATAGCGGGGTTGTTGTTGTTTTATCGGCATACCAGTTATACGTGGTGCATTGCTGCAGGTTATTGATGGATAAAGTTGTAGCATTACCCGAGCAAACATTTTTAAAACTTAATGGCACCCCATCAATAAGCGGATCAGGCTTTGGAATTACCTTGGTTACATTATAAATATGCAGTTCGGCACCTATGGCCAGCAAACCACCCCATGATATTTTAACCCGGTCAAATGCTGCCGCTACCGGAAATGAAACCTCGAATTTTGTGGTACCGGCAACAGGTTTAATGGTTACATTTCCATTATTAAAAGCCCCACCCGCAGTAGCTGTGCCTAAATAAGGTTGTATGCTAAAACCACTGAGCAGATTTAGTCCGCCGCCACCATCGTAAATGATTTTAACCGAATCGAGCGGCTGACCGGCCTTAGCAAACAAAGCAGTGAGATAAACTTCATTTGCAGCCTGTAACCCAACATTCAGCGTAGCATAAGTGGCATAAAGTGGATCGGTATCTATTGCTGCATACGGATTGGTAACCGTTGCAGTGGCATTTAACAAACCCGCACCATTTACTCCTGTTAGTATATCTATAGGTTTATCACAGTCTGTATCAAGCGGGTTATCTTCTAAAATATAAGCACCATAAATTTCGGCCTTTACCCCAATGGTTAAACTTGCAGAAAGCTTAACATAAACACCTTCATAGGCTTGTGCAGGTGTTAATGTAATTTCGATGGCTCCGGCACCACTTAACAAACCCACTGTAGATGCCGAATAGAGCGAAGTTCTTACGGCTGCCTTAGTACTTGTATTTAATCCCGTAAAAGCCCCTATCTCTATGGTACCGGCTACACTTAAGGCAGCGGCTGGTATCGAAACCTTTATCACAAATGGTGTACCTGCAGCTATTACCCTTTTGCCTGAATGGGTTCCGTTGGTGGTAAATTCGAGGTATTGCGTAACAGATGATGAACTTAGTAAACTATTTATCGATAAGGTAGCGGCAGTAGATGGATCAGTATCCACTGCTAAATTGTTATTGGTTACTGAAACCGAAGAGCCAAGGGGGCCAGCCGCCTCCTGCGAATCCTGAAAACCAGCGTATACGCGACTTTGATTCGTACACAATTGTGCATACGAAGCTCCTGGCAGGGCCAAAAACAACCCTATTAATAAGAATAGACTAAAAAACCACTTCAATTTGTTTGGGAGAGCAAAATTCAGGGTTATTGTTCTTCCTTACGTAAAAAAGAAACGGACGGTTTTTTAAAACGCGAATTTTATTATTTTTTTTCGCCGCAAAACAAAATCTACCAGTAGATATAAGATAAAGAGCACTTTACCCGGGATTGGTATACTATAAAAAATTAAAAAAAGTGCAATTCCTGGCCGGTTTTGGGTAAGATCCAGGTATTTCTTAATACTGAAAATTTTACCGACACCCGGCAGAGCAAATATAAAAGTGTAGTAAACGGGTCGCACCTCAACCCTACTTTCGACGACATCTGGACACATACAGAAGGCAGAACTTTTAATGCAGGTATAAAGTTAAAGCTCTAAAAATGAAATAATAAAAAATAATACTTGCAGGTGCACAAGATTATTGTACCTTTGCAGCCGCTCCGGATGCTTCCACTCCGGAGTTAAGAAAGCCTTTCAGCAATGAGAGGCTTTTCTTATTTAAGGGTATTTTGAAGTGAATTAAATAAGTTTTGGCGCAATATAAAAACCTATATCACGCCAAAACTATGTTTTTACGAGTAGTTTTGGCGTGATATAAAAACCTATATCACGCCAAAACTGTATTTTTATAAGTGGTTTTGGCGTGATATAAAATCAAATTACCGGCAAAAAGCAATGTTATTTGCTTTTTAGCACAATTACTGCAAGGGGCGGCAGGTTAACATCTACGGCATATTTTTGGTTATTATGCCCTTGCTCATGCGGCGTAATAACGCCTTTATTATTGATGCCACTTCCGTAGTAGATAATATCGTCGGTATTAAAAATTTCAGTCCACCCTGTTTTAAAAGGCACACCTATTCTATAGTGCTCGCGCACTACCGGAGTAAGGTTTATGGCAATTACCAAAGTATCTTTTGCTTTAGGTCCTTTTCGCATGTACACAAATACCGATTCGTTAGCATTATCGGCATCCAACCATTCGAAACCCTCGTAACTAAAATTAAAATGATACAAGGCAGGCTCTTTTCTGTAAAGGAAGTTTAATGCCTTAACAGTTTCCTGCATCCCTTTGTGCGGTGCATACTGCAAAAGATGCCAATCCAGTGATTGGGTAAAATTCCACTCATTGGTTTGACCAAACTCGTTGCCCATGAAAAGCAGTTTAGCGCCCGGATGGGTAAACATGTAAGCATATAAGGCCCTCAGGTTAGCAAATTTCTGCCAGTCATCGCCCGGCATCTTATACAACATTGGCGATTTACCATGCACTACCTCATCGTGAGAAAAAGGAAGCATAAAATTTTCGGTAAAGGCATAGGTCATACTAAAGCTCAACTGGTTATGGTGATGCTTTCTACCCAGGGTATCTACCTTAAAATACTTTAAAGTATCGTTCATCCAGCCCATCATCCATTTCATACCAAAACCCAGCCCTCCGGCATGTACCGGATGGGTTACACCAGGATAAGTACTGCTTTCTTCGGCTATAGTTTGTATCCCCTCAAAATTGCCATAAACAGCAACATTCAGGTCTTGCAAAAACTGTATTGCACCTAAATTTTCGCTTCCACCGTACTCGTTGGTGGCCGATTCTCCTTCTTCGCGCGAAAAATCAAAATACAACATCGAAGCCACTGCATCTACCCTTAACCCATCAGCATGGTACTGATCCAGCCAGAACATCGCATTACTGATCAGGAAAGATCGTACCTCATTCCTGTCGTAATTAAAAATATACGATTTCCAGTCAGGATGGAATCCTTTGCGCATATCAGCATGCTCGTAGAGGTGCGTTCCATCAAATTCATACAAGCCATGCCTGTCGCCGGGAAAATGTGAAGGCACCCAATCGAGTATTACAGCAATATTGGCTTTATGCAAGGCATCAATAAGATACATTAAATCCTGTGGTGAGCCGTAACGCGAACTTGCGCCAAAATAACCCGTAATCTGATAGCCCCAGCTCGGGAAAAACGGAAATTCCATTACCGGCATCAACTCTACATGCGTAAAACCCATTTCTTTTACGTAAGGCACCAGCCTGTTCGCAACTTCCCGGCAGGTTAAAACACGTTCGGGATTATCCGGATCGCGCTCCCAGGAGCCCACATGTACTTCATATACCGATATGGGCTGATCTAAAGCATTTAATTTGGCTCTTTTATTTAACCAGGTTTTATCTTTCCAGGTATAATCGGTATCCCAGACAATAGAAGCAGTTTGCGGCGGATGCTCCCACCTGCGAGCATAAGGATCGCCTTTTAAATGTTCCGATTCATCAAATCCCTTTACAAAATACTTGTAAACCTCACCTTTGGCAATACCTGGAATAAACCCCTCCCAAATACCCGATTTATCCCATCGCTTGTACAAACTGTGTGAAACATTGTTCCAATCATTGAAGTTACCCGTTACAGCCACATTGATGGCATTGGGTGCCCATACCGAAAAATAGGTTCCGGCAGTATTATCGACACTGATCATGTGCGACCCCATTTTCTCGTAAAGCCTGAAATGCTTTCCGACCAGAAAAAGATCAATATCGTAATCGGTAAATAAACTGTGTACCCAAACCGCTTTCGTGTGGTCTGTTTTGGTTAAAGCTGCTTTTTTTGCAGTGTTTTTTTTGTTTGCTGGCATAGATGTTTTTGGCTAGATAGATAAAACCCCAAATGTTAAACAACATTTGGGGCTGAAAATTTTACAGACTTAAAATCTGAATCTCAGAGAAATTTTTATTGCATTTGAAATGCAATACGTGCTGATCATCAGTATAAAAATCGGTTACCTCTTTGTTATCGATAATGATTTTTCTTACCTGGAATTTTACCCCGATAATATTGCAAACATAAAACTCGTAGTTCGGCGTATACAATCCTTCAATACGTTGCTTTACTTTTATGGCTTGCGTATCGCCTTTTACGGTAAATTTCTTTTCAAGGTAAATATCCTGCTCGTAGGCAAAAGTATCGCCATGGTCTTCATACATGTACGAGTTTACTTCGTAATCGGTATGGTAGATATTTAATACTACTTCTGTAATCGATTTTTCATCTACGTACTGCATCACCGGATATTCTGGTAAAACAGAACCTGCACGCACAAACATTGGCATACTGTCTATCTTGGCATCAACAGTGTATTCGGTGCCACCCTCTAAAATCTCATTAGTCCAGAAATTATACCAGGTGCCTTTAGGCAGATAAACTTTGCGCGAAATAGCTCCCTGTTCCAATACCGGACAGATTAAAAGCTTATCGCCATAGCAAAACTCATCCTGACGGAAACTGTTGCTGATATTCTCCTGCTCGAGCATTACCAGTGGCCTTAAAATCGGGAAACCATAGCGGTGATGCTCCCAGAAAACCGAATATAAATAAGGCATTAAACGGTACCTTAATTCAATAAACTTGCGGTTAATATTTTCGAAAAACTCGCCAAAGCTCCAGGGTTCGCGCTCAGCAGTATCTCCGGCAGAGTGTGCACGCATAAACGGCGAGAAAGTACCCAGCTGAATCCAGCGGGTAAACAATTCGCCATCGGGCTCGCCGCTAAAGCCACCAATATCTGTTCCACAGAAAGGCACACCAGAAACCGATAAACGCTGGCACTGGATATTTCCGATCTTTAAATGCTCCCAGGTAGCAATATTATCACCAGTCCACACACTTGCATAACGCTGCATACCCGAATAACCTGCTCTGGTAATGGTAAACGGACGTTTGTTGCGCATCAGTTTTTTCAATCCTTCGTAAGTAGAACGAACCATTTGCATACCATAAACGTTGTGCGCTTTACGGTGCGAACCACGGTAACCATCATAATTGTGGCGTACATCGTTCGGGAAAGTGCCCGAACCAAACACAGCAGGTTCGTTCATATCGTTCCAGAAACCAGCAACGCCCATATCTACCAGTTCTTTGTATAAATTACCCCACCAGGTACGTACCTTCGGGTTGGTAAAATCAGGAAACTGGCAGCGGCCGGGCCAAACGTGCCCTTCCATATAATAATCGTCGCTGCGGCGACAGAAAAATCTTTTCTCTTTACCTTCTTTAAACACCCAGTAATCATCGTCGACTTTAATACCCGGATCAATCATCACCACAGTTTTAAAACCATCATCAGAAAGTTCTTTGATCATTCGCCTCGGATCCGGAAAATATTTTTTGTTCCAGGTAAAGCAGCGGTAGCCATCCATGTAATCGATATCCAGGTAAATGGCATCGCATGGAATTTTACGTTCCCTGAACTGTCTGGCTATTTCTTTAACCTTGGTTTCGGGATAATAGCTCCAGCGGCATTGCTGATAGCCCAAAGTCCATTTTGGAGGCATTGGATGCGTACCGGTTAAAGTTGCATAACGTTTAACCACATCCATAATATGCGGCCCGTGAATGTAATAGTACTGCAATTCGCCACCATCGGCCCAGAAACTGGTTTTATTTACATCTTCTGATCCAAAATCGAAGTACGATTTAAAGGTATTATCGAAAAAGATACCATAGGCAGCCTGATTGTGCAAACCGATATAAAATGGTATGGTACGGTAGAGTGGGTCCTGGTTCCAGCCAAAAGAATAGGCATCGGTATTCCAGTTTTCGAAACGGCGGCCACGAAGGTTAAAATTTCCTGATTTATCGCCTAAACCAAAGAAGTTTTCTTCGGGATGGCATTTTTTGGTGGCATAAATGTAATAGCCTCCAAAATCTACGTTTTCTTCCCAGTGCATCGCGTTGGCATCGCCAACCATTTCTATATTGGTAATATTATCTGAAAAGGAAATATGAAAGTTCTCCTTGTCGATTTTACAGGTTACAGCATGGGTGGAAATGCTGTAATGATCTTCGTGCTCCTGCATTTTAAATACCGATACCTTTTGGTCTACCTCAGGTACAGCGTAAGAAAAATCATCTAAAAAAACTCCATGTGGTGCCAAACGCACCCTGATAATGTCGTCGCTTACCACGCGAACTTCTACCCTTGCATCACCGTCAGAGAAATAAAAACGATTGCCCTCTTTCTTTACTTTTTTTACCGCACCAAGATATTGTTTTACAATTGGTTTTACCGATATATCTACTGGATTGTTGAGGTGCTGTATCTCTTGCTCCTTCTCAATCAGCTCATTAATTTCGTTGGTTTTGTTATTTTGCGCTTCCATCCTTATATCTATAATTTAAAATTAATAGCTCTTAAACTGGGATAGTGCTTAAGAAAGTACTATAATACAAATATTTTATTAAAAGAAATCAAGCTTTTTTTCAAGGCCTGTTGATTAAAGTGTATTTTTCACACTAACTATTAACCAAAATGCTGTTTTTTTGTTTACAACGAAGGTAAAAAACATAAAAAAGCCCCCTGTATCTGTATACAGAGGGCCGCTCAAAACTCAATAAATTTACTATGGGTTGAAGGTCAATCCAACGTAGTAGATCGCGCCAGCCATAGGGTTACCATAAGAAGTGATATAATATTTATTCAACACGTTCGAACCACCTAATTTAACTACCGAGTTTACTGACGGGATTCTCAAACTTACCTGCGCATCCAAAGAGCTGTATGCAGGTACCTGACCAGAGGCAAAAGATGAATTCCAGTAAAACTGATCTTGCCAACGGTAAGAAACGTTGAAACCAAAGTTTTTAATAATTTCTTTATTACCCAAGCCCAGGTTATAACGGATTTTTGGCGTATTGAAATCATTGATGTAGTTAGCAGGTAAATCTCCAATCTGGTTATAAGAAACGTTACCACTTACATTCCATTTGCCTACCAGGTAATCAAGACCTAAAGCACCACCGTAAGAAGTTACTTCGCCTTCGGCATTAACCGGAACACCAAATTTAACAAAGCTTCCGCCTACATTCTGGTAAACATCAACCGCGGTGATAAAATCTTTATAGATGTTATAATAGCCATAAGCATCAACCAGTAAGTTTGGCAGCAATAAACCTTTGTAACCTAACTCGTAAGATTGTACGCTTTCGGGGCGAACACCTTTGGCATCGAAATTATATTGTTGCAGCAGTGCCGGATTTGGCGTTCCTGTAGCGGCAGCTGAAGCTAAGAATGCACGGTAACTTACATCAGTATAGGGTTTATTGGTATCTAAATGATATTTGCTAAACATAATTTCAGGCAAACCACCAATTAAACGTTGCGAACCACCACCAACAGATAAATCGATGTATTGATTCTGCGTAGTTGGATTGCGGTAACCGGTTTGGTAAGAAACCCTGATGTTGTTGTTTTTAGCTACCGTAAATACACCGGTGATCCTTGGGGTAAACCTACCTTCAAAATTCTGGCTTTTATCGTAACGGCCGGCAACAGTAAATTTAACTTTATCGTTAAATAATTTCTTTCCAATCTGTCCAAATGCACCGTATTCTTTAATGTCGATTGAGTTAAGTAAATCGTTAAAAATTGTTCCCGCAGAGTTTAAATCATAAAGACGGTAAGAAGCACCAACCTGAAACTCTACTACTTTATCAAAAAGATTGGTAAAGTTATACATACCCTCATAGTGGTACAAGTTTGATTTATCATCGAATTTAGCGCCATAAATACCTTTTGAAGGATCTGAAGCACTGATAGTCGTATTCATGATCTGATCTTTAGCCTGTATAAACTGAGGAGAACCCGGTTCAAAACGGCCCTGATTAGCGGCAGCTCTGGCTAATGCATGTGCAGCAGCATCGTTCTGACCGGCAGCCCTTGCACCTACATAATTACCAATATATTGCGGAAACCAGGTTGTAGAAGGTTTTGAAAGCTCGTTAATATAACTACCCAGAATAGAAGAAATATACGAATCGCCAGAGCGTTCCTGAGTAGTGTAAGCTTTAACAAAGAAATCTTCGCCTTTTATTTCCAGTTTGTACTGGCCAATATTAAAATTACGCAAAGAATAGCGGTCAGAACCGGTATAAACCGAAGTACCTGTTCCCCAGTTGGCTTGCGCTACAGCTTGCACAGTGTTGCTGATATTGTAATACAAGGCACCCGAAGCTTTTAGTGATTTGGTATTGTAATCAACCAGGTTTTCTTCATTATAACCTGTTCTCGATACATTTTGATCAGGAATTAAATTGGCTTTTAAACCCACATAAAATGGAAAATAATTTTGTACCGCCGGACGTAGCGCAGCAGGCAAGCTTGCAAGGAAACCAGCTTGTTGTGCGGCATTTGGAATAACTGCACCAAATGCACCATCCATGGTTGCTTTAATATTAGGAATTAAACCACCTGAACCGGCATTTATACCCGAAATTGTAGCATTCTGCACGCTTAAAGCAACGTTTCGCATATTTTGGCTTACCTCATCCCCATACACATTTATACCATCGTAATTGGTATCACTGTTGCGATCTCCGGCTTTTGCTGTTCTTGCAATACGGTCGAAATTCGAATAGTTACTTCCATACCAATCTTTGGCCTGTAAAAACGAGAAAGCTGCTTTTACGCCAAATTTATTATTCCATGATTTGGCCATGCGCACATCCAGCTGATTAAATGGCTGTACATTGCTGTTATCGTCGTTAACATGGTTTACACCTGTTTTGTATTGAAAACTAGCTCCAGGGTATTTGAACGGGTCTTTCGAGGTCATTAACAATGTACCGTTAATACCACCCGCACCATAAAGTGCCGATGAAGCACCTGGCAAAAGCTCAACGTTATCTACATCCAGTTCGGTTATACCTACAATATTACCTACCGAGAAATTCAATCCCGGCGCCTGGTTATCCATTCCATCAATATACTGGTTAAAACGCGTATTACCGTTTGAATTAAAACCACGGGTATTGATCGATTTAAAAGTTAAACTCTGCATACTGCTTTCTACCCCTTTCATGTTATTCAGTGCATCGTAAAACGAAGGGGCAGCAATTTCTTTAATGGTTGCAGCGCTCATGCGCTCGATAGAAACCGGCGATTCTAAAATACGCTCAGGGGTACGTGAAGCCGAAACTACCACATCACCACCCAGTACAACCGCAGTTTCGAGCTCTAAATTAATACCAGTAGTACTTCCGGTAATTTGCTGTTCTACCGTACCATAACCTACATAAGAAGCTACTAGTGTAAAAGGAACTTTAGCCGATGTCGTAAACGTAAAACTACCATTGCTTGTAGAGGCTGTACCGCCCGACTGGCCTTTGATGGTTATGCTTACCCCTGCCAATCCTTCTTTAGATTGCTTGTCTTTTACGGTTCCACTTACCGTAGTATTCTGTGCCTGTGCTGCTAAATTACCAGCAAACACAAATAATAACACATAAAAGATCTGTGTAAAAATTCTGCTCATACGCGATTGTTAATTTGGTTGTTTGTATTATTAGTTACATAAACTTAAATTCTTTTTTTGAATTAAACAAATTATGTAAGCATAATAATTTCAATTCAAATTATAATTTTGATTGATATACAGTTTGTTGTATTTTGCAGTAAACATAAACCGTCATTTTGCCCTATCTTCGCAAAAGACTTGTTACTAACCATTATGAATAAAATTAAAGCCCTGTTCTGCGTCGTTGTGCCAATCGCATTAGCTTTTTTATTTAATACCAAATTAGGCAATACACCACCTCTTCTCAAATTCCTTGATCCTTTTATGGGTTTTTGGCAAAATGCCGAAAACAATCATTTTATGTTTAACCATAAAGCCAAAATTAAAGGCGCAACCGATAAAATAGAAATCGTTTTCGACGACCGCATGATCCCGCATATTTTTGCGCAAAACGATCATGATCTTTACCTCGCACAGGGCTATGTTACCGCCATGCACCGCCTTTGGCAAATGGATTTCCAAACCCGTTTTGCTGCGGGGAGAATAAGTGAAGTAGTTGGCGATAAAGCCATTGAAGTAGACCGCTACCAGCGCCGCATGGGCATGGTTTATGGTGCAGAAAACTCATTAAAAGGGATGATGGCCGATCCTAAAGCGAAAGAAATGATCGAGGCTTATACCGAAGGGATTAATGCTTACATCAAAACCTTATCTAAAGCCAATTACCCCTTAGAATATAAAATACTGGATTTTAAACCCGAAAACTGGACTCCGGTTAAATGTGCTTTGCTGTTGAAACAGATGTCGGCTGTTTTGGCCATGGGTTCTGACGAGTTCTACATGACCAACATCCTCAAAAAATTCGGTCCGGAAGTAACCAAAAATCTTTTCCCGGATTATCCTTTCCGTGAAGATCCGATTATACCGGTAGGCACAAAGTGGGATTTTACTCCGCTACCAATTCCAAAAACACCAGAAAGTTTTACTCAGGCACTAACGGGTGAGGTAAAAACGAAAGAGAAAGTTGAAGGTATTGGCAGCAACAACTGGGCGCTATCGGGCACAAAAACCGCATCCGGATACCCGATCCTGGCTAACGATCCGCACCTGGATTTAACTTTGCCTTCTATCTGGTATCAGATTCAATTACATGCCCCGGGTGTAAATACCTATGGCGTTTCTTTACCGGGTGCACCAGGCGTAATTATTGGCTTTAACCAGAAAATTGCCTGGGGCGTAACCAATGTTGCAGCTGATGTGCTCGATTTTTACCAGATTAAATTTAAAGACAGCAGCCACAATGAATATTGGTACAACAACCAATGGAAAGCAACAACCAAACGGATGGAGGTGATTAAAATCCGCGGTGCTAAAGATGAAATCGATACCGTTTACTATACGCACCATGGTCCTGTAGTTTATTTTCAGAAACCAAAATACAGCAGGGCAAATAATGTACCTGTTGGCGATGCTTTAAGGTGGATTGCACACGATCAATCCAACGAGCTGATGACTTTTTATTACCTGAACCGGGGTAAAAACTATGCAGATTACCGTAAAGCTTTAACTTTTTATACCGCCCCGGCACAGAATTTTGTTTTTGCCAGTGTAGATAATGATATCGCCATTACGCCAAACGGAAAATTCCCGCTCAAATGGAAAGACCAGGGCAAGTTTATTTTAGATGGTACCGACCCGGCTTACGACTGGCAAGGCTGGATTCCGGCGGCCCAGAACCCGACCGTTAAAAACCCGCCACGGGGTTTTGTGAGCTCGGCAAATCAATCTTCAACCGATACCACCTATCCATACTATATTAACTGGGAATTTTCACCTTACGAAAGGGGAAAAAGGATTAACGACCGCTTAACTGCCATGAGCAAAGCCACTATGGATAGCATTCGGCTGATGCAGACCGACAATTACAGTATTCTGGCGCAAAATCTCCTTCCGGCCTTACTCCCACTGCTAAATAACGAACAGTTGAACGCCACGCAGAAAGAAGCATTAAGCTATGTAAACAAGTGGAATAAGCACTATGATGCTAATGAGATTGCAGCCAGTGTATTCGAAATATGGACCAAACGCTTAAGCTTTGATATTTGGGCAGATGAATTTGAGGTAAAAGGTATCCCGATGCGTTATCCATCCAGGGACCGCATGGTAGAAATGATTTTAAAGGAGCCTAATGCCCAATGGTATGATAACATCCACACCAGTAAAAAAGAAAGCCTGGCAGATTTGGTAAACGAATCTTTTAAATACAGCTGCGATAGTCTGGAGAGAAGATTTGGGCCAATCAATAAAGACTGGAACTGGGCCAATGTAAAACAAAGCAATGTACCTCATTTAGCCAAAATACCTGGCTTTGGTTCAAAAATTTTGCAAATAGGCGGAGCTAAAAGCACCATTAATGCTTTAGGCGAAACCAACGGACCATCATGGCGGATGGTGATCGAATTGGGCAAAAAACCCAAAGGACATGGCGTTTATCCGGGCGGACAATCGGGTAACCCGGGCAGTAAATTTTATGACAACATGATCGATACCTGGGCCAATGGCCAGCTTTACGATCTGTTTTACATGCAAAGCGCCGATGATAAATCGGGCACAGTTATCTCACGTTTAAAAATTTCTAAATAATCAAAAATGGTTTTCATCGTTATCGCAGTTATCTGTTTTTTCTTACAAATGATCGCTCCATGGTGGGTAATTATTGTAATTTCTTTTGCCACTTGCGGCATTATTGGCAAAACAGGGAAAATAGCTTTCTGGCAATCATTCCTCGCCATATTCTTATTGTGGATTGGTTATGCTTTATTTAAAAGCCTGCCCAACGATAATTTGCTGGCCGGCCGCGTAGCGGTAATGACCGGGGTTAAAATCTGGTGGATATTGCTTTTGCTTACCGGTATTTTAAGTGGCCTGGTTGCCGGAATCAGCGGTTATTGTGGTTATCATTTTAGAATGGCTATGCTGGCCAAAAAAACTGACAAGAAAATAGCATAATGCTTTGTACTTTTGCGGCGTGAATTTAACAGCTGAAGATATATTTTCTGTACAACGTGGTGATGGGTTTAAAACATTAGCCTTAAACATTTTCAGGTTTCAGGCTAAAAACTGTGAAGTATACAGTGCGTATATCCATCATTTGCGTGTTAAGGTTGAACATGTTACCGAAATTGAGCAGATTCCTTTTCTACCCATCAGTTTTTTTAAAACCCATGCCATTTTAAGTAGTAAAGCGCCTATCGAAATTACCTTTAGCAGTTCGGGTACAACGGGTATGGTTCAAAGCAGCCACCATGTAACCGATGTTAAATTATACGAACAGAGTTACCTGCAGGCCTTTGCCCAATTTTATGGCGATGTAACGGAATATTGTTTCCTTGCACTCTTACCTTCCTATCAACAGCGATCGGGTTCATCTTTAATTTACATGGTTAACGACCTGATTGAAAAAAGCAGGCACCCGCAAAGTGGTTACTTTTTATATAATCACGATGATTTGCTGCAAACCCTGCTCGATCTGAAGTCGAAAAAACAAAAAACGGTTTTAATCGGCGTAACCTATGCCCTACTCGATTTTATAGAGCAGTACGATATCGACTTCCCTGAGCTAATTGTAATGGAAACAGGTGGCATGAAGGGCAAGCGCAAAGAAATGGTACGTGAAGAATTACATGAGCAGTTAACCAAAGGTTTTGGCGTAAAATCGATCCACAGTGAATATGGCATGACTGAACTGCTTTCGCAGGCTTATTCTTTGGGTGAAGGTGTGTTTAACTGTCCAAACTGGATGCAGGTTTTAATCCGGGATACTAACGACCCTTTAAGCCTGATCGCACAAGGACGTACCGGTGGTATTAATGTAATTGATCTGGCTAACCTCAACTCCTGTTCTTTTATCGCTACGCAGGATTTAGGGAAAATTAATCCCGATCAGAGTTTCGAAGTGCTGGGCAGGTTCGACCATGCCGATATCAGGGGTTGCAACTTGTTGGTGCAGTAATTAGTTTACTTTACTAGAACAATTGGCACAAAGGCCTGTGGCAATCAGGTTAAGGTGTTCTACTTTAAAACCGGCCGGCACCTTTAACGCCGGGATTTTAACACTATCTAAACAATAAATTTTATGGCAGTTGTCGCAGTTAAAATGCACATGTTCATCATGGTGTTCGTGTGCACTGCAACCTTCCGAACAGATGGCATAATTGGCTGTGCCCTGCTGATCGAGTACTTTATGGATAATTCCTTTTTCTTCGAAAGCCTGCAAAACACGGTAAAGCGTAACCCGATCGGCATCTTTACCCATTACCTGCTCCAGGTAAGGCTGTGAAGTTGCAGAATCGCGACTGCTCAAAATCTCAAGCACCTGCAAACGTGGCGCAGTTCTTTTTAAACCATTTTTAACCAAAAGTTTTTCGAAACGCTCTGTGTTGTTTTCCATAGCAATACAAAATTAACAATTAAATAATGAGTTTGGCATTTTTAATTGTGATTGGCGGCGCATAGCTGGCATCTTTTTGTTCTAATTTCAGCGTGCCTTTTACCTTAATGGGCTTTTCGCTGTAAGGTATGGCACTTTCCATTTCAATCATGATCATTACCGGAATTCCATTTTGGCCGCAGAAGTAACATTGATTAATAGGTAATGTAGCCAATAGGAACTGCTGCTGCTTAGCTCCGCTTTTAATGGGAATCAAATACCCTTTTAATTCAAACTCTTTATTCTGGAATCTTTTTATGGTTTCGGAAAACAAAGGTAAAAGCTCGTTCTTTTCTGTTAGTTCGAATTTAACTGAGGCAATTACATCCCAGTTAAGCGAACGTAACTGATCGTTAGGATTGTGTTTTGGGTTCTGTGCCCTGGCTACAAAACAGGTAGCAAGCAAAGAAAAAATCAGCAATAGTCTTTTCATTTATGTACAGCATCTAACAGGAAAAAGGTTGACCGGCTATCCCCGGAATCGTTAATCTCCAGCTTTCCCTTAATTAAAACAGGTGCATCGGTCCATTTAATTGGCTTTAGCATTTTTACCTCTACCATAGATGGGATATCGCCTGTACCGCAATAAGGGCAGGAAGCAATGGGCACAATAGAGAGCATAAACTCTGTAAAACTGTTGCCCACCCTAGTTGGAATAATATAGCCGGGCAATTCAATAACTTTATGGTTTATGGCTTTTAACGCCGGCGGAAAAACAGCCTGCCAGACCAATGGCTTTACCTGTTTATCGAATTTTAAGCCAATCAGATTCCAATTGGCCGTACGCATATCGGCATGCACCTGAACCTGCGCCTTTGCTCCAAAAGAAACGAATAACAATACCCATAGCAACGCCATTCTCATATTACAACTGTTTAGCATTTAAGAGAAAAAATTCACTTCTGTCATCGCCCGAATCGTTAATGAGAAACAGGCCCCGCAGCTTTATTGGTTTTTCTGTTATCGGAATAGGGCTTAACATTTTAACCTGTATCATGGCTGGTATATCGCCAGAGCCACAATATGGACATGAAGCAATGGGCACAATAGAAAACATAAATTCGCTAAACCGCTGCCCTACTTTGGTTGGGATAATGTAACCTGGCAATTCAATTACCTTATTGTTTAGCCGTTTCAGTGCCGGCGGGAAAACGCTTCCCCATTTTCCGGGAGCAATTTCTGCATCGTAACGCAGGCCAATTACATTCCAGATTGGCGTGCGCATGTCGGTATGTACCCGAACCTGCGCAGCCACTAGCTGGAAACCTAAACATAAAACAACCAAACCAATTATTTTTTTCATCGTTACCTGGCCTTAGTAAGCGTATCAGCAATATCTACTTTGTAAATTTGTAATGCTGGTATTACCGAAGCCAGTACACCGGTAAAAAAGCCTGTAGCAATTAAATACAACTCTTGTGGTACGATAAGCATTCCGCTAAGCCTGGCCTGTGATGATTCCTGATAGCTCCCAATCAGCTCGAGTGAGGCATGGCCAATCAACAAACCCAAACAGGTACCTATAGCGGTAACCAGCAACCCATCCAACAACACCAGCAAAAACAGCTTAAATTTGGATGCACCTAAACAACGCATTACAGCCAAATCGTATTTACGTTCTTTCATGGCGTTGTACAAACTGATAAAAATGCTCAGCGCTGCAATGCCCATAATCAAAACAGCAAACCATTTTAACGTGTCTACGCCCACTCCGATTAAAGAAAATAACCTTGCACTTTCCATCGCTGGTGATGCAGCCTGCATATTGGTACTCTGGTTTACCATCCGCGGAAAAACAATAACCGACATAGGTGACCGGTACTGGATTAAAATTGAGGTAATCTGTTTGTTATTAATCTCTTTACTTTCAGTAGCCGAATGTTCATGCTCTTCTTCCGGCGCTTCGTGCATTTTGTAAACACTGCCTATATTGGTTAAGATCAGGTTATCGGTTATATTGCCCTGTGGTTTTAAAATGCCTTTTACTACGTAGGCATGCTGCTTATGAATATCACTATTACCCGTAAGTCCGTGGGCGCCGAAAAAGGTATCACCAATATGCAGTTTAGCCGTTAATGCTACCGTGTTACCGATAGTAACCTCCAGATCTTTTTTCCAGAAATTGCCACTTTGAAGCGACAAGCCATATAAGCCTGTAAAAGTGCTATCGGTACCCACAATGCGGTAACCATTGTAATTATCGCCCAGTGCCAGCGGAACAGCCCTTTTTACCATCGGGTTTTTCATTAACCGGTAAGCATCTGCCGCCGGAATGTTTCCCGTTGGGAAATCGATATGATAAATGCTGCTCATAATCAGTTGCAGCGGGCTTCCCTTTGCCCCTACAACCAAATCAATATCTTTTGCATTTTTTTCAAGCTTATCGCCAATTTGACTCGCTGCTAAAAAAAGTATGGTTAAAATACCTACCCCAAAGGCCACCAAAATGATGTTTAAAAGTGTAGTCAACTTATTTCTGTACAGGTTTTGGCTACTTATTTTGAAGATATTCATTACAGTAAATAGGTTTTAGTAATGTATTTACACACCCGCTGATCGTGTGTGGCGATAACCAGGGAAGCCCCGTTTGCCCTGGCCTGAGTGGTAAGCATTTCAGTTACCTGTGCAGCATTTACATCATCAAGGCTCGAGGTAGGTTCATCAGCAATCAGCAAATCAGGTTTATTAACCAGTGCACGTGCAACTGATACCCTTTGCAGCTGCCCCTGACTTAACTGAGCAGGATAGTTTTGCGCTTTATCGGCAATGCCAAGATCGTTTAACAGCGCCAGGTTATGTTCGCTATCTATTGGTACACCTGCCATTACGGCCGCCAGCTCAAGGTTATCGAGTACATTGAGCGACTGGATGAGGTGTGGCCTTTGAAAAACAATACCAATATTTTTTCCCCTGAATTGGTCCATCCTGCGTGCAGGCAAGGTATACAAATTGGTGTCATGGATAAAAACCTGCCCCTGGCTAGGTTTCAGCAATCCGGCAATGATGTTAAGCAAGGTACTTTTGCCACTTCCCGAAGCGCCCAGTAAAAGCCAGTGTTCCATATCGGCAATTTCCCAGTCGGGAAATGCAATTCTTCTACCCTGCTCATAAATATGAGCCAACGATGTAATGTTAATCATGACGGGTAACTTTTTCCAGGTTTTTAATTACCAGGTTTTTAATGGCATAGTGCCTGTATAGTGTCATGGCATCGTTAGTACCATGCTTACAGGCTGGATTGAGCACCGAAATAAACAACAGTGCCGGAATGAAAAGGAATTTAGGGCGCATAAGCATATCGCAAAAGGTAAAAGATTTAATGGTTATGGTTTACGGGGCAGGTTTTGAGTAGCCGGAGGTTAAGATAATGTGCCAATGCTATGGTAAATCCGCCAAGTGGAATCAAAACAGGCTCTAATACCTCCAGGCCCGAGAAATGCCCAAAAGCAATAAAAATAAAACCTAAAATAAGTACCACTATGGGTGTAATACGCTGATGTTGCTTTCTATAACCCGAGCTTAAGCTCCACACACCCAACACTAACGAAACGGCAATCATGGTAATTTCAACAGCCTCGTTAGCTAAAAAGCCCATCCCCCACATGGGTAAAACCGTAATTACAAAGGGAAGTGCCGCGCAATGTATGGCACAAAGTGTTGAGGCAGTGATCCCCAACCTGTCGAGGTTAATTTTATAGCTCCGCTGTTTCATCAATTTAAATTTAGTCGACAAATATAAAAGCAATAAAGTTGCATTTAAAATATTCAACGTTATATTTGCAACATAATTGCATTAACATGATAAAGAAATTACCAGTAACCGTATTAAGCGGTTTTTTAGGCAGCGGAAAAACCACCTTACTCAATGCCATACTGCAAAACAAACAGGACTTAAAAGTGGCTGTAATTGTGAACGATATGAGCGAAGTAAACATTGATGCTGCTTTGGTTAAAAACCAGCATACCCTATCTAAAACAGAAGAAAAACTGGTAGAAATGAGCAATGGATGCATTTGCTGCACCTTGCGTGAAGATTTGATGGTTGAAGTAGAAAAACTGGCTAAAGAAAACCGTTTTGATTACCTTTTGATTGAGAGTACCGGCATTTCTGAACCCATTCCTGTTGCACAGACTTTTTCATTCGTTGATGAAACTTCTGGTATTGATTTAAGCCGTTTTAGCCGTCTAGATACGATGGTTACCGTTGTAGATGCCTACAATTTCTATAAGGATTTCGGCTCTGCTGAAAAACTCGCAGACCGGAACATGACTGATGATGCAGCTGACAAACGCACCATTGTAAACCTGCTTACCGACCAGATTGAATTTGCCAATATTATTCTGTTAAACAAAGTAGATCTGGTAAGTGAAAACGATATCCAGGTTTTAAAAGCTTTAATTTCGAAGTTAAATCCCGGAGCCAAAATCTACCAAACCCTTTTCGGCAAGCTTGATCCGGCTTTAATTTTAAATACCGGGTTATTCGATTTCGAATTGGCAGCTGAAGGTGCGGGCTGGAAAAAAGAGCTTGAAGAAGTTCACCAACCAGAAACCGAGCAATATGGAATTAGCTCAATTGTTTTCCGCTCGAAAAAGCCTTTTCACCCGCAAAGATTATGGGATTACATTAATCATGAATTTCCGCAGCATATTATCCGCTCGAAAGGTATTTTTTATTTGGCCGCCATGCCAGACCAAGCCATTAATTTCTCTCAGGCAGGTGGTTCGCTGCGTATAGATCCTGCCGGCGTGTGGTGGGCCAGCATGAGCAAAAGCGAAAGGATGCAATATACAGATTACCTGGAGAACGAAGCAGAGATACATGCAGAGTGGGATAATGATTTCGGCGACCGCAAAAACGAACTGGTTTTTATTGGTCAGGAAATGAATAGTGCAGCATTGAAAGCATCGCTTGAAACCTGTTTACTTAGCCCGGCAGAGATCGCAGCTTATAAAATTGGTGGCAAGTTCGAAAATCCGTTTGAACGGGTAATTCCATACCAGTAATTATCAGATTAATTCAGCTTATAAATTAGAAATCGCGCTTTTTTATGCTCAGGATGCGTGAAAGAATAAAAACCGGCCATAATTAGTCGATTAAATGAACAAAATGGTCGTTTATTAATGGTATTCGCGATCAGGATATTGTGTAAGTTTGATTAATCCCAAACAAACTATAATATTATGACATCAACCAAGGACCAAACTGTTGTTACAGGCTGTCCGCCATGTCCGAAATGCAAAAATTTCGAGACATACAGAGTACCCAGAGGTTTTCTGTTTAAAATACTTATGCCTTGGGTATCGGTTAAGCGCTACAAGTGTTATAAATGCTTTAATAAGTTTTACGTAACCAGATAATACCATAACAAGAAAGCCGCTTTTAAAGCGGCTTTCTTGTTATTATTTTCCAGTATTATTCTGCAATTAAAAGGAAATAGTTTTTCTTTCCTTTCTGAACTACAATAAATTTATCATTAATCAGACTTTCCGCGTTAAAAACCTGCATCACATCTGCAACTTTTTCCTTATTCACAGAAACACCACCGCCCTGAATCAACTTCTTGGTTTCGCCTTTTGAAGGGAAAACAGCAGCTTTCTCTGCAAGCAAAGTAGCTGCATCAATACCAGCACTTAGTTCTGATTTCGAAATATTAAATTGCGGTATGCCTTCGAACATTTCCAAAACCTGTTTTTCTGAAAGGCTTTTTAAAAATTCTAAAGATCCGTTACCGAATAAAAACTCAGATGTTTTAATGGCTGTTTCCAAAGCCTCAACTGAGTGTGTTTTAATGGTAATATCTTCTGCCAAAGCTTTTTGCAAAATACGCAGGTGCGGAGCCGCATCGTGCTCTTTTTCCAGTGCCTCTATTTCTGCCTGGTTTTTAAGCGTAAAAATGCGGATCCATTTTTTCACATCATCATCTGATGCATTTAGCCAAAACTGATAAAATTTATATGGAGAAGTTTTTTCCGGATCTAACCAAACGGCACCACTCTCGGTTTTACCGAATTTAGTACCGTCAGCTTTTTTAATCAACTGAGTGGTAATGGCGTAGGCTGTTCCCTGATCTTTTCTTCTAATTAACTCGGTACCAGTAACAATATTTCCCCACTGATCTGATCCACCCATTTGTACAAGGCAGTTTTCGTTTTTCCATAAATGGTAAAAATCATAACCTTGTATCAGCTGGTAACAGAATTCGGTAAAAGATAAACCAGAATCACCTTCTAAACGGCGTTTAACGCTGTCTTTGGCCATCATGTAGTTTACGGTAATGTGTTTACCCACATCTCTGATAAAGGTAAAAAGGTTCATATCCTTAAACCAATCGGCATTGTTAACCATTACTGCACCATTTCCGCCTTCTTCAAACTTCAGGAATTTAGCCAGCTGCTTTTTCATCCCTTTCAGGTTATGCTCAATCATTTCAGGCGTTTGAAGATTACGCTCGTCAGATTTTCCTGATGGATCGCCAACCATACCCGTAGCGCCACCAACCAAAGCAAAAGGCTTATGGCCAGCATTCTGAAAATGGATAAGGGTCATGATTTGCGTCAGGTGACCAACATGCAATGAATCTGCAGTAGGGTCAAAACCAATATAACCAGAGGTCATACCTTCGTTTAACTTTTCTTCAGTATTCGGCATAATATCATGTAGCATGCCACGCCACCTTAACTCTTCAACAAAATTCGTCATTGTACAAACACTTTAATAATTGTGCGTGCAAAGATAAAATTTTAGCTTAGTTTAAAGCAAATTAGTTGGTTTTGGTAAACCAGTTCTTAAAATCGGCCTTTGCGGTCTCAAAATTTGCATGACCGATAAGGCAGTTGAGGCTGGAATTACTGCGAATAGATTGATTTGGAACCCCTTGCCCATTTAACCAGTTGTCGCAAAGCTTTTTAATCAGGGCAACTTCATCATCTGCAACCGCGTCCATATCCATCGCATTTAGCTTTGCATATTCATCTTGATTAATACCTGCAGGCAAATCCCAATGTTTACCGGTTGCATCGTCAATCAACACCGGCCTTAAAGCGGGATTCATGCGGATAAAATCAACCGGCTGAGCCGG
Source organism: Pedobacter kyungheensis (assembly GCF_000812965.1). Classification (GTDB taxonomy): domain Bacteria; phylum Bacteroidota; class Bacteroidia; order Sphingobacteriales; family Sphingobacteriaceae; genus Pedobacter; species Pedobacter kyungheensis. Next base: position 54,321 of record NZ_JSYN01000019.1, on the reverse strand, counting down.
CATGGATGGGTTCAGGATCATATAAGCCACAAAAGCAGCCGTATCTGGCGGATCGTTTAAAATACTTGTACCCATTTTTTGGATATCTTTAATCAGGCCCGGCGATTCGTGTTTAGCTTTAAGTTCATCGTACTTTACCGGAATTTCTTCATCATACTGCAATTGCGAAACCGATCCGGTACCGATAGAAAGTACCTGAACCTGCTCAATCTGATATTGCTCGCGGTTACAAATCGCTTCAGTAACGGCAACTAAAACCGGATTATTATTACCCGTTACGCCGCCATCCCAATAGTATTTGGGCTTATTGTTAACCAAAAATGTAGCGGGCTCATTAAAATAATTAACCGGCGCAGTACTTGAGGCATGAATGGCATCAACCAATGTTACCATACAATCAGAAGGACTTGCAGGCTGAGCAGGCAGTTTTTTCAGCTTACGTTCGATAACTGATGTCGCAGCCATACTATCACAATCAGACCTGAATAGTTCTGCCCTGTTGCGGTAATAATCGTATCCAATAATCAAAAACTGGGTTTTAATGGCTCCATTTGATGCAATATGCGCCGGGATATCCATCATATCGATTTTGGCAATTCCGGGTAAAATTTCCTTTAGGGCGAGGTGCTTTCGTTTAGTAGCATATTTCGCCCCGATTTTGAATATTCTGGCTATGCTGGACAATAAACTTTTTTCAAAAAAACTTAACCTCGAAAATACCTTATTCCTAAGTTTTGCATCATCAAAGATCTTTTCAATTTCAGAAAGCCGCAGGTTCTCGGCCATTGCTGCTGCTACCAAACTGCCACCGCTGTTGGCCGATACCAGATCAAATTCAGCTAAAACTTCATGTCCGGTAGGGTCGGGATTGTTAAAAGTTTCGGCGAACAGCTTACGCAAACATTTCACCTGGATAAGTGCCCAGGAACCACCGCCATCAAGCGATAAGATCCTGTAAATTTTAGCATTAGGCATGATGCATCAGTTTAAGAACACTTAAAGCTAGGCATAATTAACCTGCAAAACAATATGATTTTAGGGTCAATATTTCCAATTCGGGTTTTACAACAGATCAGAAAATATTACCTTGCAATATGAACTTTCTATCCCATTACTATTTCGACAGGTCAAATCAGGATGCCAATGTGGTAATGGGAACGGTTTTACCCGATTTAATTAAAAATGCCCTTAAGGATGCCAACCTGTATCCTCAGAAAAACGAATTTCTTTTTAAGGGTAATCCAGAAGAGGAAAGCCTGCTTAAGGGATGGAAAAGGCATTTAGAAGTCGACTTATATTTCCACTCCTCTACTTTCTTCTTTGAAAAAACGGCAATACTAAAGCAGCTGATTAAACCCATTGTAGAAAATACGCCCATCCGCCCTTCCTTTTTGGCACATATTGGCCTGGAATTATTGCTCGATCATTTGCTGATTGAACACAACTTGATTCAGGTAAATCATTTTTACGACCACCTGAATGCAGTTAAAAAAGATTCGCTAACCAGCTTTCTCGGACATTGCGGTTTAAAAGACCAAACCGTTTTTTTTAAATTTCTGGAAGGTTTTATTAGCAGTAAGTACTTGCTGAGCTATCAAAAACTAGACAATATCAGTTATGCCCTAAACCGGATTTGCATGCGTTTATGGCCAGAAACCTTACACGAAAAGCAGCTACAGGAACTTACTTTTGAACTGGTGGTTTTTAAAGAAATTTTGCAAAAGGATTTTATGGTAATTTTTGAGGAGATTGAGGGCAGAATATAAAAACCGCTTTTTACAGAAAGCAAAAATTAACTAAAAATGCTTTTTATATTTAACAAAATATAGTATTTTTGCTTAATACAAAAAGCAATATGGAAGAATTATTATTGGAATTCCAAGCCAGTTTAATGCGTGTGTCTTTGGATTTGCAACGTTATCTTGTTGATAGAATCGATTTAAATAATCGCTTAATTGCCATTAAAGGAGCAAGAGGAGCGGGAAAAACCACCTTGCTTTTGCAAATTGCAAAACTACATTTACCCCAAAAATCAACACTTTATGTAAGTTTAGATCATATTTATTTTTTTAAGCATAAACTTTATAATTTGGCTAAACAATTTGTCCAATTCGGAGGAACAAACTTACTACTTGATGAAGTTCACAAATATCCCAATTGGTCGAGAGAGATAAAATTGATTTATGACAATTTCCCTGAGCTTAATCTCATTTTTACTTCGTCTTCGATGCTCGAAATTTATAAATCTGAATCTGATTTAAGTAGAAGAGCAATAACGTATTATCTGAAAGAATTGTCTTTTAGAGAATTTATCGCTTTTGAATCCAAAATAACACTTCCGATTTACTCTTTTCATGAAATTTTAAAAAATCATAATGCCATTGTAGCAGAGCTTCTAAAAGATATAAAGCCATTGCCATTATTTGAAAAATATCTAAAAACAGGAGTTTACCCTTACTACAAAGAAAATGAGGACCTTTATATCCAAAAACTCCAAAACACGATAAATCTCATCATCGAAATAGACATTAATGCAGTTGAGGATTTAAATTATGATACCCTGATAAAATTAAAAAAACTACTTATCAGCGTAGCTTCAAGTGCGCCATTTACGCCTAACATAACTAAATTGAGTGAAAAAATAGGTATTTCACGTAATACACTTGTCCAGGGTATAAAAATTCTGGAACGCGCCGGATTGGTTAATGAACTATACAAAGATACATCTGGCATTGGCGTTTTAACCAAACCAGAAAAACTCTACCTGAACAACAGTAATTTGATGTATGCACTGGCAAAAGAAAACATCAATATTGGAAATGTAAGAGAGACATTTTTTTTAAACCAGTTCAGAGGTTTACACGAAATAAACCATTCGAAAGTTGCCGATTTTATTGTTGACAAAATCTATACATTTGAGATTGGAGGAAAAAACAAAACAAAAGAACAAATTACCGGCGTAGAAAATGCTTATGTTGCGAAAGATGGCATTGAAATCGGTTTTGGAAACATCATCCCTGTCTGGCTTTTTGGCTTTATGTATTAGAACCGGTTATTCATCAATTCTCAACCATTAACCCAATATTCTTAAGAAAAAATTGCTGAGGTCATTTTTTTGTATATCGAAACCTAAAAACCCTCTCATCCTTTTTTATATTTGTAAATGTCCTTAACAGCGATACAAAAAGAAATGGATGCCCTGGTTGCCGAGCTCAACCAGCACAATTATAATTATTACGTACTGGCCATGCCTACCATTGGCGATTATGAGTTTGACAAAAAATTAAAACACCTTCAGGAACTTGAACAAGCAAACCCTGAGTTTGCCGACCCCAACTCTCCTACTCAACGTGTTGGTGGCGATGTGACCAAAAATTTTGTGACCGTTAACCATAAATATCCCATGCTTTCGCTGGGGAATACTTATAACGAGCAAGATCTGCGCGATTTTGATGAGCGGATCCGTAAAGCCATCGGCGATAATTTCGAATACGTTTGCGAGCTAAAATTCGATGGATTATCCATCAGTCTTACTTACGAAAACGGCAAACTTGTTAGAGCGGTTACCCGTGGCGATGGTACCAAAGGAGACGATGTAACGGCTAACGTTAAAACGATCCACACCATTCCCCATCAGCTTAAATCAGTTATTGCACCCGAGCATTTCGAAATACGTGGTGAAATTTTTATGCACAAAGCAGCCTTTTTACGTTTAAATGCTGCGCGTGAGGAATTAGGAGAAATTCCTTATGCCAACCCGCGCAATTTTGCTTCGGGCACCATAAAAATGCAAGACAGTAAAGAAGTGGCCAAACGTCCTTTGGATGGCTTTATTTACTTTCTATACACCGATAAGCATGAGTTTAAAAACCATTGGGATAGCCTGAATGCGGTAAAAGAATGGGGCTTTCATGTGTGTGAGCACAACCGATTGGTTTCCAATATTGATGCTGTGCTCGATTTTATTCATCATTGGGAAGAAGAACGTTTTAAACTCAGCTACGATATAGATGGCATTGTAATTAAGGTAAACAGTTTTGCACAGCAGCAGGAGCTTGGCTTTACGGCCAAATCGCCACGTTGGGCCATTTCTTACAAATACAAAGCTGCCGAAGTTGAAACCGTTTTAGAAAAAGTAACCTACCAGGTGGGCAGAACCGGTGCGGTAACACCGGTAGCGAATTTAAAACCTGTTTTACTGGCTGGCACAACGGTTAAACGCGCTACTTTGCACAACGCCAATGAAATTGAACGTTTAGACCTGCACCTGGGCGATACCGTATTTGTAGAAAAAGGTGGCGAAATTATTCCCAAGATTATAAAGGTTAACCTGGATAAACGCTTGCCAGACGCAGTTAAAGTAAATTATCTGCACAACTGCCCTGAGTGCGGTACCGAGCTCATTAGAAAAGAAGGCGAAGCGGTACATTACTGTCCTAACGATGAAGGTTGTCCGCCACAGATTGTAGGAAAAATGCAGCATTTCATCTCACGCAAGGCGATGAATATTGATGGACTGGGAGATGAAACCATTGAAACCTTTTACAAAAACGGCCTGGTAAACCACATTAGTGACTTATATGCGCTTTACCAAAAGTCCGATCAGCTTAAAACCCTCGATCGTTTTGGTGAGCGCTCCATCGACAATATGATTGCAGGTATTGAAAAATCGAAAGAAATGCCTTTCGAAAAAGTACTTTTTGGCCTCGGCATCCGTTATGTGGGCGAAACCGTAGCTAAAAAACTTGCTGCCGGCGTTAAAAATATCGATAACCTATCGAAGGCTACGGTTGAAGAATTGATTGCCATTGATGAAATCGGGCAGCGCATTGCAGAGAGTATTGTTGAGTATTTTGGAAAATCTGAGCATTTACAGCAGGTAGAATTATTAAAATTAGCCGGATTACAGTTTGAAATTGAAGAAAAGGTAATTACACTTGATAGTGACCGACTTATTGGAAAAACATTCGTAATTTCGGGCGTTTTTGAAAACTATAGCCGCGATGAGCTAAAAGATATGATTGAAGCCAATGGAGGCAAGATTCTAAGTGGTATTTCGGGCAAATTAAATTATCTGGTAGCGGGCGACAATATGGGACCATCGAAACTGGAAAAAGCGAATAAGCTCAATGTGCCTATCATCAGCGACGCAGAACTTTTAGAAATGATAAAATAAATAGTTTACCACAAAGACACCAGGAACACAAAGTTCTTGAAACAAACATTCTAACTGCTTAAAAAAATAAAGGGCGGCATAAAAAGGGTTATAAACGGCTATTTTTAAAAAATAAAACCTTAGTGTCTTTGTGACTTAGTGGTAAAAAAACATGTTATAAAAAACAACTTATAACAAAAGAATAAAACCTCGCTACCTTTGTGGTTCCGTGGTAAAAACAAAAAAGTAAATTATATAATGAACAAATTTCAGGGTACTGGTGTAGCGTTGGTTACACCTTTCAACACAGATGGATCAGTTGATTATAATGGTTTAAAAAACCTGATTAATCATTTGGTAGACGGAGGGATAGATTACCTCGTTTCTTTAGGTACAACCGGCGAAACTGCCACTATGACCAAGGACGAAAAGAAGAAGGTGTGGGCCTATACTGCTGAAATTAACGATAACAGATTGCCTTTAGTTGCCGGAATTGGTGGCAACAACACTTTGGCCGTAGCCGAAGATATGAAAACCTTTGATACTGCTGGCTATAGTGCTATTTTATCAGTTAGTCCGTACTACAACAAACCTACACAAGAAGGTATTTACCAGCACTACAAACATCTGGCTGAAGTATCTCCTTTAGATTTGATTTTGTACAATGTTCCCGGGCGTACCATGAGCAACATGAGTCCGGAAACCACCTGCAGGCTGGCACACGATTTCAAAAATATCATTGCCACAAAAGAAGCTTCAGGTAGTTTTGATCAGTTCAATCAGATTATGCGAGATAAACCAGCAGATTTTCTTTTAATCTCTGGTGATGATCCGATTACCTTACCTATGATTGCCCTGGGTGCCTCGGGTATTATTTCGGTAATCGGAAATGCTTTACCTAAACAACTTTCTGATATGGTAAACCAATGTTTAGCCGGCGATTTTAAAGGTGCTACACCTGCTCATTTAAACCTGATTGAGTTTACCCGCCTGGCTTTTGCAGAAGGAAACCCTGCAGGTATTAAAGCTGCATTAAAACACATTGGTGTTTGTGGTGATACGGTTAGATTACCTTTACTTAAAGCTTCTTCGCAACTTGAACAGTTGATTGTTAAAGAAATCGAAAAACTGAGTGTTACAGCTTAAAAAAGCCTTCTAATGGATAAAATATCCAATCTGAGAATGGTATAAATAAAAATCCCTTTGAGTTATTTTGGACTGCCCCCAAAAGTTTAGACAAACTTAACAATTAATTATTTGGATGTGAGCTCGGTATTCAACCGGGCTCATTCCTTTTAGATTCAACCTAATCCTATTGTAGTTATAGTAATCGATGTACTCATCAATATCATTCTGTAACACCTCTACTGACAAGTACTTTTTGAGATAAAACATCTCAGACTTCAGCGTACCAAAAAAGTTTTCTATTACAGCATTATCAAGGCAGTTACCCTTTCTTGACATGCTTTGAATAATTCGATTCTTCCGCAGAATATCTTGATAATCCTTCATCCTGTATTGCCATCCCTGGTCCGAGTGCAGTATCGGTTTTGCATTCTTTGGCACCTTTTTCAATGCCCTGTCCAGCATGCCGGTAATTTGCTCAAAATTCGGTCTGAGAGACTGTGAATAGCTTATAATCTCTCCGTTGAATAAATCGATTATTGGAGATAGATACAGTTTTTTACCAGCTACACTGAATTCGGTTACATCAGTAGCCCATTTTTCAAACGGTCTCTCTGCATTAAACTTCCTCTTGAGTATGTTGGGTGCAGTCTTACCTTCTTCTCCTTTGTAGGATCTATATTTCTTAAGCCTGATAATACTTTTCAGCCCCATCTCACCAGTTAGCCTCAATACGGTTTTATGATTGATCTTATACCCTTCCTTTTTTAGTTGAAATAGCATTCGCCTATAGCCATACCTACCCTTATGCTGCTTGGAAAGCTCAATGATGCGTGTCCTGATCGCTTGGTACTTATCAACCACCTTATTACGCTTCATATAGTAATAAAATGAACTTCTCGCAATATTGGCGGTCTCCAAAAGTATGGAGAGATCAAACCTCTTCCTTAATCCATGAACGATCAGAGCTTTTTGTTTTTCTTTGATTCTTCTTTCTGGATTAAGGCTCGTAACTTTTTTAAAAACGCGACCTCCGCACGTAAACGCTTGTTTTCTTCCAAAACTTGTTCATGCTCTGTCAAGGTTTTTTCCGGTGCTTTTTTCGAAATCTTTGGCTTCATAAGACGTTTTTTTCCTCTTGTTTCCTCTGACAGCCCCTCGGCCCCACCAGCCGCATATATCCTCAACCAGTTGGATAGTACGCTATTGGATCTAATGTTAAACTGGAGACAAGCCTCTCTCAAAGATACTTGATTGTCGATAAAGTAGCGGATAACTTCGAGTTTATTCTCTAAAGAATAGACCGTCGAATGTGGTCTAAGTCCAGCTTCTCCAAAGCGTTTATAGAATTGCATCCACTGACGGATCATACGCTGTTCAAGACCATTTTCTCTTGAGATGCTCGACAGAGATTTATTTCTTTTTAATACCTGATTGACGATAGTCAATTTAAATTCTAAGCTGTGCTTAACTTGTCTACTCATAAAAATGCCCCCATAAAGTGTCTAACTTTTTGGGGGCACTGCAGTAATCAATTCGGGGTTTTTTATATATAATCGAGCTTTAGTCTTTATGCTTTGGTCTTTCAGCTCAAGTTAGTCTCTTTTTCTTCTGTTGCCGCCAAATCTCCTGTTGTTGCTGGCGTTACGAGGTTTGCCGCTCATGTTGCCATCGCCGCCTTTTTTACCGCCACCACCTTTAGATTGAGCCTGAGGTTTGCGTTTAACCTGGTTTTTAGCCAGCATTTTTTCCCAGGTTAGCGGGTAAGGATGGTCATCAACAACCGGAAGTGTAATTTTAATCAGTTTCTGGATATCCAGTAAGTACTCGTTTTCTTCTGCATCGCAAAACGATATGGCAATTCCGTTTGCTCCTGCACGCCCTGTACGGCCGATTCTATGCACATAAGATTCGGGAATATTCGGTAGCTCGAAGTTGAAAACATGCGATAACTGATCGATATCGATCCCACGTGCAGCAATGTCAGTAGCTACCAAAACACGGATTTTCCGGTCTTTAAAATCGGTTAGTGCCCTTTGTCTGGCATTTTGCGATTTATTACCGTGGATGGCAGCCGCTTTAATACCTGCATGACCTAAATCTTTAACAATCCGGTCTGCACCATGTTTGGTACGGGTAAATACCAGGGCAGTTTGAATATCTTTATCTTCTAAAAGGTGAATCAGTAATTTCTTTTTATCAGGTTTATCTACAAAATAAACCGACTGAACGATGGTTTCAGCAGTAGAAGAAATAGGGGTAACCTCAACTTTAGTTGGGTTAGATAAAATCGTATTGGCCAGTTTCTGAATTTCATCAGGCATAGTAGCCGAGAAAAACAAAGTCTGGCGCATTGCAGGTAATTTAGCCACCACTCTTTTCACATCGTGGATAAAGCCCATATCCAGCATACGGTCGGCCTCATCTAAAACGAATAGGTCAATCGTATTCAGGTTGATAAAGCCCTGATTCATTAAATCGAGCAAACGACCTGGGGTGGCTACTAAAATGTCAACTCCTTTTTTTAGTGCTTCTACCTGCGAAAACTGATTTACACCTCCAAAAATTACCAGATGGCGAAGGTTTAGATTTTTTCCATAAGCTTTAAAGCTTTCCTCAATCTGGATAGCCAGCTCGCGGGTTGGGGTTAAAACCAAAGCTTTAATGTTTTTGTTGACTTTGGTATTCAGGTGTTTTTCGTGTAGTAATTGCAGCATCGGAATAGCAAAAGCCGCTGTTTTTCCGGTACCGGTTTGCGCACAACCCAATAAATCTTTTCCTTTTAATATGGTAGGAATAGATTGCTCCTGTATAGGCGTAGGTTGTGTGTAACCCTCAGTCTCAAGCGCCTTTAAAATTGGCTCAATGAGGTTTAATTCTTTAAATAACATGTATGTTTTTGTGTAATATTTTGTGTTGAAGAAGCTAGAACAATCATTTGTTGAAGGACTAACTTGCGGATTGCTTTAAATGATAAAGAAATTCTGCTTCGCCGCAAAGATAGGTAAAATATGTGATATGGCAGAGATTGTGGCGAATACTAACGCTAAACGCGAACTCCAAACGCTAAACTCCAATTTACTTTTCCTCTTTAAACCTGCTAAAAAACAGCAATGCAATTAAGCAAAGCCCAAAACCTACAATTCCGTTGAGGCGTAGCCCAAAATCATTACCCGGATCTTTGCCATAAATAGTAAGCATGGCAAAAATGGCAATCCCCAGCGTTTGGCCCAGTTTTACAAACAGGTATTTTACGGCGAAGAACATTCCTTCGTGGTTTTCGCCGGTTTCTAAAGTATCTCTTTGGGCAATATCGGCTAATATCGCGGTAGGTAAAATACCCAGTGCAGCCAATGGAAACGAAGCCGATAAAACGAGCATATAAATTTGGGTATGCGGACCGAAAGGCAATTTGCCCAGAAAAAAAATAGTTACGAAAATGAGGCACAGTACCCCAAATGCGAGCAGTACAAAAGGTTTTTTGCCAATTTTAGCCGAACCAAAGTTAACCAGCGGATAGAACAGCAACGAAGCAAACACCATCGATGCCATAAATTTTCCTCCCTCTGATTCGTGCAGGCCTAACAAAACGGTGCAGAAGTATAACAAACCACTCGAAATAATGCTCAACGCAGTGTAAAAGGCAAAATCAGAAATCAGGTAATATTTAAAGTTGCTGTTTTTAAAGGTGTTTTTCATGGCTGCCCAAAGCGGCACATGGCTCGGTTTGGCCACCGAAAAATCTTTCTCATTGATGAAAAAAACGGGTAGCAACATCACCAGTCCAGAGAGTGCACATAAACCCCAAATAGCCATTTGAACAGCTTCGCTACGGTTGGCAACCTGAAAATGATCTTGTACCAAATCGGCAAAATTATTGGCGCAGGCCGATAAAATAATTCCGATAACAAAACCCACCTGCTGGTAGCTCGAAAGTTTTACTTTTTGTCTTGGTGTGTTGGTTACTTCGGCCAGTAAAGCATTATATGGAATGATGTAGGTAGTAACCGATACAAAGAACAGGCAAAGGGTAATGGTTAACCACCAGGCATTGTGCAGGCTTTCTGTTTTTTGAATGGGGTAAAAAACCAGTCCACAGAAAAGCATCGCAGGTATAATGGCCCACTTCATGAAAGGCATGCGCCTACCTTTTTTATTGGTGCTGGCATCGCTCTTAGCGGCAATAAATGGGTCGTAAAGCGCATCTACCAGTCGGCCTGATGCAGCAATGATGGAGAGGATGTTAAAAGCTCCGAATAAAACAAGCTGCGGCACAAGCGGAGGAAGACCAGCATTACTTGGCGGCAGATAGAAAAAAGGAAGCATGACGATGATAATGTTCGTCATCGTGCTCCAGCCAATCATACCGGCAGCGTAAGCAATTTCTTGTTTCGGCGAGAGTGTTTTGTTCATTAATTATTTTTAAATTCCTTTATATGTTTTGTAAATCAGGTTTATTATTTCTGTCTGCCTTACGATATTAAACCCGACAGCAGTGGAAATCCTTTTTTGCCCCGAACGTAGTGAAAGGGCCAAAAAGATTGTAACGAATGGCGGGACTATTGTAACCGAATAGCACTGTAACTGCTTTTCAAATAAATATATAGTTTTATTTTTTAAATAACCTTCCGATAAAATAGATTCCCAGAAAGCCAATAAAAATATATAAACCATTTAGTGCAGCATTGGGATCGTCGGCATAAATGCTGAGTGCCACAAAAGTATAAGCTGCAATAAATATAATAGGCAATATAGGATATAAAGGAACAGTATAGATGGTTTTTTTATCAAGATGTGCAGTTCTTTTGCGCAGGATAAAAATAGTGGCTGCAGAACTTGCCATACTGATGCTTTCTAAAAATATGGTGTAGTTTAAAATCTTATCAAAGGTTTTGGCGTAAAAGATAATCACCACTGCAATAACCGTAAAAACGGTTAAACTTAAGGTAATTACCTCTGTTTTTTTATTCATGCTGCTAAAAACTTTGGGTAGTGCACCTTCTTCGCCCATGGCAAACATGGCCCGGGGATTGCTCAACAGGTTTACGTTAACATAACCCATTACCGAAAAAAAAATAATTACCGAAAGGGCATTAAAACCTGCTGGTCCAAATATTTTAGCGGCCAATATGGCTGCAATACTTTCTGCCGATTTCAATTCTTCGAACCCAATAACCTTAACATACACGTAATTAATGGCGAGATAGAGGATAACAATAATGGTTAAACCAATAATAATTGCCCGTGGGATTACCTTTTTAGGTTCTTTAACTTCGCCACCAAAATTGATGGTTTGCGCATAACCTGCGTAAGAGAATGAAACGGCAATTAAACAAAGTCCCAGAGCTTTGCCATAATCGGCCCAGTTGGGTAATGCACCACTGGTAGTTTTAAAAACGGGCAGGGCAGTTTGGGTGCTTCCACCAAAAAACACGGCGCAAATGAGTGTTAAAATCATCCCGATTTTAATAACCGTTAATACATTCTGGGTTTTCGAACTGGCTTTTAAACCGAGGAGATTAATAAAATAGAACACCAGAATGGTAGTAATGGCTATGGCCACCCTGTAGGTTTCGTTTTGTATGGCCGGTGGCAGAATAATCTTACTCAGGTATTCTGCCCCAATAATAGATATGGCCGCCACCGATGCCGCACTCGAAATAATCACAATACAATTAATGGCAAAGGCGATGGATGGATGGTAGGCCGCTGAGAATATTTTGTAATAACCACCTGTTACCGGAAAACGCGAGCCGATTTCTGCATAGGTTAATGCCCCACAAAAGGCCACAAAACCACCTATAAACCAGGCAAGGTAAAACAACTCCGGAATTTGTGCTTTGGCGGCCACATTTACCGGCGTGCGGAAAACCCCCATACCAATAACCAGACTTACCACAATCATGGATAAATCGAATAGCGAAAGCTGCTTTTTCTGTTGCATGAATAACTTGTTAATGTGGGATGAAGATAGGGAATTATGTAATAGGTGAGAGGTATATTAGTTGATGGTTAATAGTTAATGGCTGGATAATAATACAATACCTTTTAATAATCATTTTGTAACACATTTTTTTCGCAAATAGGCTATTAACTATCAAACTATTGACCATCGACTAAAGCATTTGCTCCATTGTTTGTATGTTGAAACTTTCTTTTGCTTGCCTCACAGAATAAATCTATTATTGTATAATATTTTTGAAAACTGTAAAACAGCATCAGATTTATTCCTACAACAATTATCAATTTGATTAAAAGGTAACTGAGCCACCGGGCTTTGTTACGACATAAACCTGAATTGGTTTTCAATTGATAAACAGATAAGACATTATGGCAGAAGTAATTTATAACGACGACAGTATCCGCTCATTGGATTGGAAAGAGCACATCAGGTTACGTCCGGGTATGTATATCGGAAAACTTGGTGATGGCTCTGCACAGGATGATGGTATTTATGTTTTGTTAAAGGAAATTGTAGATAACTCTATTGATGAGTTTGTGATGGGAACCGGAAAAACCATTGAGATTACACTTTCTGAGCAAAAGGTAAACGTACGCGATTATGGTCGTGGTATTCCATTGGGTAAAGTAATCGATTGCGTAAGTAAAATCAATACCGGGGGTAAATACGATAGTAATGCCTTCCAAAAATCGGTAGGTTTAAATGGAGTGGGTACCAAAGCAGTAAATGCATTGTCGACCAGCTTTACCGTTCAATCGTACCGCGATGGAAAAACCAAGAAAGTAGAATTTTCTAAAGGCGAAATTGTTATCGAAAATCCGGTAATTGATACTACACAGCGCAATGGTACAGCCATTACTTTTTACCCTGACGAAAGTATTTTCAGAAATTACCATTATATCCCTGATTTTGTGGAAAGCATGGTTTGGAACTACGTTTTCTTAAACACAGGCTTAACCGTAAATTTCAATAACCAGAAATATTTTTCGGAAAGAGGTCTTTACGATCTGCTTTCTAAATTTAATAAGCCCGAAGAAATCAGGTACCCGATCATCCACATGGTTGGACCCGATATCGAAATTGCGATGACCCATGGTCAGCAATATGGCGAAGATTACCATTCGTTTGTTAACGGCCAGCATACTACACAGGGCGGAACGCACCAGGCGGCTTTCAGGGCGGCAGTGGTGAAAACCGTTCGTGAGTTTTTTAAGAAAGAATTTGATGCTTCGGATGTGCGTTCGTCGATTATTGCCGCTATTTCTATCCGTGTGCAGGAGCCCGTATTCGAATCGCAGACTAAAACCAAACTGGGTTCTCAGAACATGGGGCCTGAAGGACCTTCTGTAGCTACTTTTATTAACGACTTTGTAAAAAAAGAACTGGATGATTATCTGCACAAAAATCCTGATGTTGCCGATGCCTTGTTAAAAAGGATTATGCAGTCGGAGCGTGAGCGTAAAGATATTGCGGGTATTAAAAAACTGGCTAATGACAGGGCTAAAAAGGCTTCGTTACACAATAAAAAACTGCGTGATTGCAAGGTACACTTTAACAGCACGCACGAAAAACGTTACGAAACTACCTTGTTTATTACCGAGGGTGATTCGGCTTCGGGTTCGATTACTAAATCGCGTGATGTGGATACCCAGGCTGTATTTAGTTTAAAGGGTAAACCGCTAAACTGTTACGAGCTGACCAAAAAAGTGGTGTACGAAAACGAGGAGTTTAACCTTTTGCAACATGCTTTAAATATTGAAGACGGTTTAGATGGCTTGCACTACAACAATATTGTTATCGCTACAGATGCCGACGTGGATGGTATGCACATCCGTTTGCTGATGATGACTTTCTTCCTGCAGTTTTTCCCTGATCTGGTAAAAGCAGGTCATGTTTATATTTTGCAAACACCACTTTTCAGGGTGCGTAATAAAAAGGAAACGATTTATTGCTATAGCGACGAAGAGCGTAAAAATGCGATAGAGAAATTGGGTAATAAACCAGAAATTACCCGATTTAAAGGGCTGGGAGAGATTTCTCCGGATGAGTTTGGCTTGTTTATCGGAAAAGATATCAGGCTCGATCCTGTGATTTTGAAAGATCAGACCATTAAAAGCCTTTTAGAATATTACATGGGTAAAAATACACCAGACAGGCAGCAGCATATTATCCGGAACCTGCGTATAGAGAAGGATGAGGTGGCAGAAGAGCCGAAGGTAATTACAGAAGAAGTAGCATAATATAAGGAGTCGGGTTTTAAAAGCCCGACTTTTTAGTTATGGACGTTCCTTACTGGTTGGTGTCGCACCAACCAGACTAGCTGCTTATTTGTTCCCTGTTTCGGTCGGTGCGACACCAACCGATAGGATAATCTAAATAAAGACATTCTACTGGTTGGTGTCGCACCGACCAGCTTAGCCATTATACCATTCACTTTTAATCTTTCGGCAGGTTAACGGTATCTTCAGGATGTTGAGGTGGCAAAACATCTACTTTCTTTTCTACAATGGTAATTTTGGTAAATACCGCATACTTACTGGGTGAAATACCGCCATCAAACTTTTCAGCGTAAGCCTGTGTAAATTCTGCGCCAAAATAGAGGATAATAGAAGTGTAATAAATCCACAACAAGATAATGATAATAGAACCTGCTGCTCCAAATGCAGAAACGGTACTTCCTTTTTCGATGTAAATACCGATTAAATATTTGCCCAGACTAAACAACACTGCAGTAAATAATGCGCCAATAATGGCCGATTTCCATTTGATGTTTACATCGGGTAGCACCTTAAAAATAATGGTAAATACCGCTGTTACCGCCAAAAGTGTTAGCGCATTGTTTAAAATGTAAATGATCAGGGCCATGGTATCATTAGCAACCGGAATCACATCTTCTACCTTACTTTCCGAAATCAACGAAACCAGTTTATCGCCAAGCCCAACTACAATACTGTTAATTACGAGTGAAACCAGGAGCAGGAAACCCATGGATACAATGAGCGAGAAGGAGAGTAACCGGTTGGTGAGCATTTTGATCCAGCCCTTTTTGGGCATGGCCTTAACTTTCCAGATGAGGTTAATGCTGTCTTGTATTTCGATAAAGATAGCAGTAGCACCAATAATTAAGGTGCCGATACCGATAATTAAACCGATGGTAGATTGCCCGGTTTTATTCGCATGATCAACAAAGCCCTGTATCTGGGTAGCTGCCGGCTTTCCAACCAATTCGGTAACTTCCACAAAAAATTTGTCTCTTGTTTGCATTTTGTCGCCAAAAAACAACGTGGCAGCCGAGAGTACAATAATAATGAGTGGTGTAAGCGAAAAGATAGTGTAATATGCCAATGAAGCACTCAATTTCATTACCCGATCTTCCATAAAGCCTTTACCTGCAGCTATAAAGAGGTGATAAATGGCAACGAAAAAATATTTGATCTTATGTAATACTCTTACTCTTTTCATCTAAAAACTAGAACGGATATCCTATCCCAATATTAAAAATTAAATTTTGTCTGCGCCAGTCTTTATTTCCAAAATCGATGTCGTTAAATACCCAACGTTGCCCTTCTGGTAAATAAGGTTTACGTACCGGGAAGGCTACATCCAGGCGCACCACGAAAATGCTGGCATCGACCCGTAAACCCGCTCCTGTACCCACAGCAAGTTCGTTAAACGCATTCTTCAGTTTAAAGCCAGAACCAAGTCTGGCGGTTTCAGGTTTGCCGGGTTCCCCCAGGTCTTCTTTCCTAAGCCAGATATTACCTGCATCAACAAATAACGCGCCATAGAAGATACTCACAATTTTAAAGCGCAGCTCAGAGTTAAGCATTAACTTAATATCTCCACCCTGATCAGCAAAAATAGCATCATCCGGAACTTTATAGGTACCTGGTCCTAAAGTACGGGCAGGGAAGGCCCTGACATCGTTACTGCCGCCTGCAAAAAACTGTCTTACAAAAGGTAGTGAGGTGCTATTGCCATAAGCGAAACCATAACCTAAATTTAACCTGTTGGCCCAGATCAGATTTTTGTTAATCTTATAATAATCCCTTAAATCGGCCTCTGCTCTGATAAACTGCGTTAGCGGGATATTAAAAATGGTTCTTTTTCCTTCGTTATTTTTTGACGTAAATAATCCCCAAACGTTTCCACCGGTTTCTAAAGCACCGTAGAAGTAAGTGTTATTCCGGCGGCTATCTTCCATCTGGTTGGTGTAGGTGAAATTGTAGTTGCTACCTACGATGAATTGATTCTCTAAAGTGGATCTTAGTAGCGGATTTTGCGCATATATTCGCTGCTCGGTGGTATCAGAAGGAAAACTTGTAGATACATAACTTATAGAAATCGGGTTAAAATTGTGCTCCTTGTACTGGTTTTCTTTAAAGTTATATCCGTATTCGCCTTTTATCGCATGCAAGGTATATTCAGAACCCCTGTTTAGCATTTGGTACGAAAGCGAAGTAATGGTTTTGGGAATAAAAGCATTGGTGCTGTTCGGTTTGTAAAAAGGAACAATTAACCGCGGAAAGGTTAGCTTTCCTTCGGCTGTAAATGACAGTGAATTTTTGCCCAGTGAGGTTCCTTTAGTTTGGGTTTCAAAACCACCACTCACACTTACATCGAGTTGCTCGGCATTTCTGAACAGGTTACGGGTGGTTTGGGTAACCTTAACCTCAGAACCCACAAAATTATTCGATTTACTGGTTCCGGTAACGGAGAAGGTAAGCGAGTTTTTCTTTAAGGGGGTTAAATAAATATTCAGATCAAGCTGATTATTCCTGAAACTATCTACAGGTAAAAATTCAGCCCGCACATCCTGAAATGCACCCACATTTACCATCCGGTTTAACGACTGGTTATGGTCTTTACGGTTGTAAGGTTCCCCTTTTTGAAAGAATACCAGCCGATCGAAAAGTTTGGGTTTAAAGGTGTTGCGGTTATCGTAGATATTAAAATCATTGTAAACCTGTGGTTTTAGTCTTCTTAGTGCACTATCTCTCCTCAAGGTATAATTAGGGTAGATATTAATATTTTTGATGGTATAGGGTTTTAGTGCGGCATCTGGCGCAATGTCTTTTACTTTTACCCTGATATTAACCAGGTTTTTGCCAATAGTACTGTCAACCTGTATAATTAAATAATCTGGACTGAAATAAAAATAACCGATTTCTTTCAGATCGTTATCAATCCTGATGCGCTCGTTTTTATAGGTATCAATATCGTAAAAGTCGCCAACTTTTAACAAGGTTTTATCTTTGTTGGCGTTGATATTTTTGGTTAGTATACCCGTATCTGGTGGGAAAGTTACTTTATTGATTTTATAGCGCTGCCCGGTAACTGCCGTATAAATGGCTTTACCTTTTTTCTCTTTCACCACCGTATCGCCGGTAACGTTGGCTTGCAGGTAGCCTTCGCTAATGAGGTAGCTGGTTAAAACATCGTTGTTGTATTTCAGTTTTACATCGTTCAGCAGTACTGGTGCTTCGCCTTTTCTGCGCAGCCAGTTCCTGAAACCTTTTGGCTTTTTAGGTTCACCAGCAAGATTGTAAAGGCCAAGTTTAAATTTGATGCCTAAAATAGAACTGTTCGGACGCGGCCTTGTTTTAGCTTCAAGGTCGTTTTTAATCTGCTTTTCGTTATCAATTTTGCCCGAAGAATCGGGATTGATCTTTACTTCGGCACCCGTGTACAAAATCTGTCCTGGTTTTAACGATTTGGTACTGCTGCAAGCCCAAACTAAACAGGCCAATACAAATAAAAGCGGTCTAGTTAGTTTTTTCATCCTGTGCTTTCTGTTCAATGTTTCTTATTCTTCTGATTCGTTTCTTCTGGAAAATCTCTCTAAATTTATTGTAATCTACCACCAAGGTAAATCCAAGTCCGGTTTCGATAATCTGACCCTGTACAATAACATCGTTCTGGTTGCGGCGATAAGCCCTCAAGCGGTAGCGGCCATCGGCAGAAAGCGCATATTCTACATTCACGTTTCCGGCTATATTGGTCGATTTTTCGCCCGGCGCCTGCGGCCCTTCAAGCGCAAACGAACTACCTACGGTAACGGTTAGGCGATCGTTCAGCAGCTTTTTAGATAAGCCGACTTCTAAGTCGGTTTTTTGCTGCATTGAACCTGTAGAATAATCTTCTGATGAGTTAACCCCGAAGTTGAGGTCAACCCCCTGGATTAAATCGGAGGTTAAATTATTGAGCTGTTCGGTTAAGAGCTTGCTCACACTCGAACGCGCAAGGGTAGAAACCCCACCGCCACCACCAGCCAAACTCTGGAACGGATTGTTGGCTATAAACCGGTTTAAAGCCAGTAAGGCAAATACCTGTTTGTTCAACTCGCTTTCATCGCGGTTTACATTAATTAGCTTGGTGTACACCTGACCGCTCAAGGCACCACGTTCGTTTTCAGGTAAATCGAGTTTAAATGAAATGGTAGGTTTTAGCAATTCGCCTTTCATCATTAAATAAACCTGAAAAGGTAATTTGGTTCTGGCTTCGTAAAGGTCTGGCTGATTAAGCAAATCGATAGGAGCAGCATTTACTTCGTACAAGGCTGTAATGTTGGCGGTGGCCGAAGTTGGTTCGCCCGTCCAGATAATGGTACTGCCCTTAACCAGTTTAAATTCTTTTTTAACTACAGCAAGGGTAAGGTTGTACGAACCATCTACAATTTCGTAGCGGCCTGTCATGCTGATTTTACCGCTAGGGTCCATGGTAACGTTTAAATCGGCATCACCTTTAACGTTCAGGTTATCGCCACTGGCCGGATCTACCACCACATTGAGTTCTGCTTCAGGGTCGATTTTTACTGCTGCAACTAAATTTAAGCCTTTAATGGGTGCTTTGCTGATGCTATCTACTTTCAGTGGTTTTTTGCCATTAAACGGTGGTGCATCTTCGTCAATGAACTGAACTATACCTTCCTGATCGATGATGGAAGGATCGTTTGCAGGCAGGGCAAAGAAAAATTTGGTTCCCTTGTTTACCCTAATGTTCATATTTACATCAGGCTGGTTCAGGTCGCCACGCACTTTAATATCGCTGGTTAAGAAAACCGTTCCATAAATCATATCGTTATCGGCTGCGGTCGAATTCAGTGCCCTGAAATTATCGGTTTTAATATCCAGGCCGAAACGGTAGTTTTTAAAATCGCTGGTGTAAACTTTTCCGTTAATGGTGGCTTTCTGATTTAAAGAATCAATTAAGGTAAAATTGTTAAAGCTGATCCCTTCATTGGTAAAGGAAATCTTTTCGTTCGGCATCCGGAAATAAGAGTTTACATAGGCCACATTAAAGCCGGCATTGTTGAAGGTTAAATCGCCCAGAATTTTAGGTGCTGTTAATGCCCCTTTAACCGTTAGTGCACCGGTTAAGGTACCTGTGCCCCGTTTAAGCTGACCTGCAGATAAACTCTCGATGTTTTTCATTTCAATCTTATCGATATTTACGGTCAGATCCAGTGCGCTTTGAGGAGCCGTGTAATAAAAACCATTGGCCCGCAATTCGTGTACCCCAGTTAAGGCTACATTCACTTCAAATGCATTCTCGGTATTGTTGTTTACGGCTAAACGCAAAGTGCCCAACTCGTCTTTTTGGTAACGCAGCTGATCGATAGTCAGGTTGGCTTCAAATTTTGGTGTAGAAGACAGGTCTTTCACATTGGCTGTACCGTTTAAGCGGCCGCCCACCAAAGTGGTATCGGTTTCGGCAAATTTAGTGAGCGTTTCCAGCTGGAAATCTTTAAACTCAACCGCCAAAGGTGCATTGGGCTCGGTAGGGTTGCTGTTGATAGATAGCGACTGGCCACTGTTGCTGATTTGAAACTGGTTAACCAAAATGCCTGATGCACCAAACTGGATGTAATTATCTTGCGAAACCACCCATTTCTGGTAATCGAGCAGGAGTTTCTGCGGATCGAGGGTGAATTTAAAATCCTTGTTAATCGATTGGAAATTACCACCAATTACATATTTGTTTTTACGCTGCCTGTCGCGTAAGAAAATATTTACGCCCAAATTATTGTTGGCTGCATTACCACTCACTTCTGTGTTGAAAAGTGCAATAGACGGGCTTTGTAAACTTTTTACCGTTAAACTGTAATCAAGTTTATTGTTGTCGTTATTGATGTTTAAAACTGTAGTGTCTACCTTAAAATCGCCATAAACCACCTGTGGGAAATTACCCTTAATCTGCAGGCTGTCTTTTTGGGTATCAATTAAACCATAAAACTGCGATTGTTTAAATACGGTTAACTCGGGCACAAAACTCTTTAGCAGTTTAGAATCGTAAACACGTACAAAAAACCTTAAACGCTGGTCGGGAACTTTGGTAACGGTACCGAAAGCATAATATTTATTGATTTCGTTGATAATGGCACTGCTCACCTTGGTCAGCTGGTATTTGCCATCAATTTTAGCCGATAAAATTTCCGAATTTAGGGTGAGTTCATTTTCTGTGGCTGTAGTTTTGGCGCGTACGGAAATGGTATCTACATTAATCCGCTGCTTATCTTTAACCACCTGCAGCCCGGTAACATCAACCGAGCCATTTAAATAATCGGCATCGGCAGTTGCCAGATCTACTTTAACCATACCTGCTGCACTTAAAACAGTCGGACTAAAGTTTAAAGCCTGCAGGTTAACCTGTTTTAAATTCAAATCGGCTTTTACAGCAGGGTATTTACCAGCCAGGTTAACCTTTGCATCGAGGGCGAAGTTGGCATTGCTATCGGGCATGCTGCTTTTTACCGCTATATTCTGGTTGGCATAGGTGCCGGCCACATTTAAGTTGCGGTAAGTGTATTTATTGTAGTAGGCATTGAGTACCCTGGCATTAAATTTTGCATTGATTTTTTTTGGATCAAGACCTGTACCTGCTACCCGGGCTTTTGCTGAAACACGACCGAGTTTTGGCTGCATTTTTAACAGGCGGCCAACATTAAAATTGTTCAGGCTAATATCGGCCTGGTAACTTTCTTTGCCTTTAGGGCCTTTCATCCCGGCCACAACATTGGCGCCTCCCATATCCGTCAGGATGTTCAGGTTGGTATTAAAATCGGTCATCGATCCCTTAAAATTACCTTTAGCATCAATTACATTGGGCAGCTCAATGGTAGGAGGGAGTGACTTTTTAGGAACAGCCACCAGGATGTCGCTTTTGGTAACATGCAGTTTCTTAATGTTTAAATCGAGAAAGGTTTTCTTAATATCAGGTAACCCTTTTGCTTTACCACTAATATCAATCTGGGTATTTTTTAAGCCGCTGATTTGTAAACGCGGAATATTCAGGTTGTTTAAATAACCGTTAACATCAGCATTGAGTTTTATTTTTTCATTGCGGTAATTGGCTGGAATCGCATTGCTGAAATAGCCCGCATCTTTTAAACCAATGGTAGTGTTTTTAAAGGCCAGGTTAAGTTTTACCCTTTCCGGATGTTTGGTGAGGTCATCCATCGAAGTAAAATTAAGCTCGGTAGCATTATCAATGGTGGTATTGGGGGTTTTGAGGATAAAATTACTCAGCTTAATCTGTTTGTCATTGTACACCGCATCGCCTTTGAGCTCGTTTAATACAAAACCACTTTTTTCTTTTAACGAACCATTTTTAACATTGGCTTTTATGCCGGCTGCACTATAAGTTACATTGCTGGCACCCAAACTTAATCCGGCAATTTTGAGGTGGTTAAAATCCATGCCCTTTGGTGCAGGTTTAGCGCCAAGGTTATCGAACTGTACGTCGTTATCGGCCAGACTAATGTTTTTAATGATGAGCCCAAGGGTCGATTTTTCAGGCAAAACTGTATCCTTTACTTTTTTTAAATCGTTGCTGGGTGCAGGTTTAAAGGCAAACAGGATGTTCGATTGATTTAAATGTGCATCATCAACCGCGTACTGGCTGTTGGTTAAATCAACTTTGAGGTTAACCAGGCCGAGATCGTTTACATCAGCAACTGCTTTAGTAGTCGAAATCTGATCGTCGTAATTGACTTTTACCTTGCTAAAAACAAAATTCTGCACTTCTATTAAAGGCAGCTTACCCTGTTTTTTCTCTGTACTATCTACACTATTGGTAATGTGCTGTACCAGCTGGGTTAAGGGTTTTTGTTGCAGATAGCGTAAAGAAGTATTGTTTAAGCTCAGTTCTTTAATAACATAGTGCTGGTTAGCAAGGTCGAAATCTTTGATTTTGGTTTTAAAAGCGCCGAGGTAAAGTTTCACATCATTGCCGGCCACATCATCGCGGTAAGTGAGGCCTATATCTTCAAATGAAACCTTATCCACCGAGAATTTTAGGGTTGAAGTGGTATCTTTTTTAACTTTTTCCTCAGGTTTTTTCTGGTCGCTGGCAAAGGCATCAACCAAAAAGGAAAAATTAAATGTAGTATCCGGATTAATCCGTTTTACATTGGCCCGCACACTTTTTAGCTCAATATTATTTACTTCAACGGTATTTTTTAAGAGTTTAAATAAGCTGATATCAACTGCCAGTTTTTCGGCATATAAGAGGGTATCGCCTTTACGGTCTTCGAGGTAGAACTTATTTAGTACAACATCTTTAGGTAGTGCAATTTTAATGCTTTCGAGACTAACCTCAGTTTTGGTTTTGGTTTTAAGGTAGTTGATGGCCTTATCCTTAACAAAGTTTTGAACAGCTGGAATATTTAAAGACAGTGCTAAACCCACCACCAATATAATAATGGAGGCAATGAACCATAGTAAAATTTTGAGACTTTTGCGGACGTATTTGTTCAAAACGGTGTGTGTTTGGTGTTTGTTAATAGCCAAAAGCATGGCCATTTAAATTAATTTAAACGGCGTTTTACTAATTAATACAAAAAATAACTTAAATTGTTCGCCCGCTATAAAAATTTAACATGGGCGGTGCAATAAACAGTTTAAAATGAATTCAATAAATCTAAATATATCTTTTGAACAATACAGCGGTATTGATGAATTAATAGAAAAAGATCAGCTATTATGTAAACAGGCCGAGCAGGCTTTAGCCACTTCCTATTCGCCTTACTCTAAGTTCAGGGTAGGCACAGCAATCCGCCTGGCTTCGGGCGAAATCATTTTGGGTAGCAACCAGGAAAACCTGGCTTATCCATCGGGGCTTTGTGCCGAACGGGTAGCACTTTTTGCTATCGGTGCTAAATATCCTGATGCAGTGATCGAAAGTATGGCTATTACCGCGCAGACCGATCATTTCGAAATTCTAAAACCCGTTACTTCCTGCGGTGGCTGTTTACAGGTTATGATAGAGTTTGAACGCAAACAGGGGAGGCCTATTGAGGTGATTTTTTATTGTTTAAACGGAGAAATATTGAAGGTGCCGAGCGTAAAGAGTTTATTGCCCTTTGCTTTTGCAGAAGACCGGTTGGAGCGTTAGGTGGAAATGCTCAGTGGTCGTCATTGCGAAGCCAATTTTTCATTGGATGAAGCAATCTTCATTTAAACACCTATGAGCAAAATAGATTGCCCGCCTCTCACAGGTTGGCTTCGTCGTACCATCTTATCCTATCGTGTAGATTTGATATTTTTTGAAAATGAACGGTCTGTATTTCATAGGTGCTTTCGTCCCGCCATCACTTTTAGTCCTCGTTTCGTTGCACTTCACTGCGGGCTAATCGCTCTGTCGGGTTTAGTTAACAAAGTGTTTTACCTAAAACCTTAAATGTTACAGCGGGTCATGCCCGCTAAATCACTGCACAACGCTTTCTTCCGACTTCCGACCCCGGGCCTCCGACTTTTATTCGCTATATTTGGTTTTTTAACCACAATGAAACATTTATACCTCCTCATTTTTTCGGCTTTTATTTCTTTTAACCTGCAGGCCCAGGGCGTACTCAAAAGTAACGCAACTTATAAAATTACTTATTTCCGCTCTGCTGATGGCAAGCCCAAAGAAGACCGGAATGCCACGGTGGTCGTTGCTGATGCCAAACAGAATTTAATCAGTAACGCCGGCATTCTTGATAATAAGGCCAAATATCCCTACGAGCAAAGCCTGGTAACCAAACCAACACTACTTTTATATCAGGTAGCCAATTTAAGTGCGGGCAATCAGATTGCAACGGTTGATAGCTCCGCTATTGGGAAGCAGGTTTTTGAATACAGTACCGATACCAAAGTGATATTGGGTTATGCCTGTAAAAAAGCAACTACGGTTGTTAACTCCAACCGCATCGATTTATGGTATACTACTGATGCCGGCATTAAAGCTGCACCCACTGCTTTAGGCCAAAATCTGGGTTTGGTGTTAGAGCAGGTGCGCAATGGCAGCAGTTATGTCACTGCTACTAAAATAGAAGCAGTAAAAAATGTAAATACTATTGATTTAGCCAAAATAAGCACAAACCTGAGCGATGGTTTAACCTATAAAGATTTGTTGTGGAAAAGCAGGTTTACCACCTTAAGTGTGTTTAATAATGAAACCATCAATTTTGTTGATAAACCACAATCAACCGATTCTATTTTCCGCTTTGCAGGTGGAACAGTGATTGCACGTAAGGTTAAATTTCCGGCATACACCGGCAGTCCAAATGTTTTTGTCGATTTAACGGAGCAATCAAACGGCGATGCTTACGACAGAACGGGCTCTGTTTTTGTAATCCCGACAGATAAAACCATCAGCCTGATGGATGCCCTGAAAAATTCAGTTAAAGAACTGCCTGTTTACGATAATGGAAACGGAAAGCAATACCAGGGGGTTGTAGCTACAGCCAATTATAGCCCGGTAATTGAACTGATGCGCTTTTTTACCCCTTTTGGCGTGGGTAAATACAATACTTTAAAACTAAAAGATAAAAACTGGGCAGAGAAAGTATACTACCGTCAGGATATTTCAGAGCTTTTTCCTCTGGTAAACGGAAAAGAAGCCTGGGTAGCTGTTTTTATTGGTAATTACGATAAAGGCGGGCATAAGGTTTCGATGAACCTCACGCTGCATAATGGTGGTCGTGGCGAAGGCAAAAAAGAAGTTATTATGCCATTGTTCAATTCTACTAACGTAATGGAAATGGCCGGACAAGAATACGCCACCATGTTTAGCAGCGAAAAGGGGTTAGAGGTTTCTTTTACCCTGGATAAAGATCTTAAAGATGCCAGATTACGTTACATTACCACTGGCCATGGAGGCTGGGGAAATGGCGATGAATTTGTGCCAAGGAAAAACACGATATGGCTGGATGATAAAGAGGCTTTTGCCTTTACCCCATGGCGACAAGATTGCGGTTCGTACCGTTTATCGAACCCAGCCTCCGGCAATTTTGAAACCGGACTATCATCATCCGATCTGAGCCGTTCTAACTGGTGCCCCGGAACGGTTACCAACCCCAACTGGATTAGTCTCGGCGATTTAAAAGCAGGGCAGCATACCATTAAAGTTACCATCCCGATGGGTAAGCCCGAAGGTTCGAGCTCAAGCGCCTGGAATGTGTCGGGAGTGTTGTTGGGTACGGAATAATATAAGTTACTGTGCGTAGGTATGTTTCTTTAGTCGGCTGGTGGAACACCAGCCGATAGGATCATGCACCTGCGTTAATTATAAATGCACCTGCGTTAATTATAAATTCACCTGCATTAATTATAAATGCATATGCGTTAATTATAAATGCACCTACGTTAATTATAAATGCACATGCGTTAATTATAATTGTATAAGTATTAATTATAAATGCACCTGCGTTAATGTTTTTACCATATAAGACATTTAAGCTACAATGACATTATATTCCTTATGGTTAACGTGACAGGGTTTTTGCGAATGTTAGGTTGCGAGGAATTTCCCGGCATTTTGCAACCCTTAATAGTACCTCAGGACTATTTTTTCTAAACCGGATTGAAGGGGAGATCCTTTTTTGGGCCGGGGGATGGGGGGTAGGGCAAAAAAGATCGGATCGGAAAGCCGGAGGAAACACTTCATAAAACGTACGGAACCCTGCTTTCCAAATCAATAAAAACATATTTCCACTTCAAAATGTGAATAACCTCTCTTCTCTCTGTGCCATCATTTTTATTATATTTACGGCTGCCAATTTTTGTATATAAATGAGTGAAGAACTAGACCCAAACATCAACGAAGAACACAAACATACCATAACGCCAATTAACGGTTTATACGAAAACTGGTTTCTCGATTATGCGTCTTATGTAATTCTAGACAGGGCGGTTCCACACATTAACGATGGATTAAAGCCCGTACAGCGCCGTATCATGCACTCGCTAAAAGAGATGGATGACGGACGCTTTAACAAGGCTGCCAACGTAATTGGTAACACCATGAAATACCACCCGCATGGCGATGCTTCTATCGGCGATGCGATGGTACAAATCGGGCAAAAAGACCTGCTGATTGATATGCAGGGAAACTGGGGAGATCCGGTTACAGGCGACAGTGCTGCTGCACCCCGTTATATCGAAGCGCGTTTATCGAAATTTGCCAATGAAGTGGTGTTCAATCCAGATACTACCGAATGGCAGTTAAGTTACGATGGACGTAACAATGAGCCCATTACCTTACCAGTTAAATTTCCGCTTTTGCTGGCTCAGGGTGCGGAAGGTATCGCCGTAGGTTTAGCCACCAAAGTAATGCCGCACAATTTTATCGAGTTGCTTGATGCATCGATAGAAGCACTGAAAGGGGTACGCCCTAACATTATGCCCGATTTTTTTACGGGCGGTATGGCCGATTTTTCGAATTATAACGAAGGTCAGCGAGGTGGTAAAATCCGGGTAAGGGCAAAAATTACCGAAAAGGATAAGAAAACTTTGGTCATCAGTGAGGTGCCTTTCAGTACTACCACTGGTTCGGTTATCGATAGTATTTTATCGGCCAACGATAAAGGCAAAATCAAAATCAAGAAAATTGAGGATAACACGGCAGCCAACGTAGAAATTGTAGTGCACCTGGCACCGGGTATTTCGCCCGATGTAACCATCGATGCACTTTATGCTTTTACGGCTTGTGAAGTTTCCATATCACCCAATACTTGTATCATTCAGGGAGATAAGCCACACTTCTTAAGTGTGAACGATATCCTGATCGAAAATACCAAACACACCAAGGGCTTACTTAAAAAAGAGCTCGAAATCCGCCTGCACGAATTGCAGGAGAAAATTTTCTTCAGCTCCCTGTTAAAAATATTTATTCAGGAGGGGATGTATAAAAACCCTGAGTACGAAAATTCGAGCAATTTCGAAACGGTGGTTGAGGTATTGCACATGTTGTTTGATCCTTTTAAGCCATCGCTTTACCGCGAAATCCTGCCCGAAGATTTCAAGAAACTGATCGATAAGCCAATGAGTAGCATCACCCGTTTTGATGTGAAAAAGGCCGATGAGCAGATGAAAAACCTGGAGGATGAAATTAAAGTGGTTAAAAACCATTTAAAACACCTTACCGATTACGCCATTGCCTGGTTTCAGAAACTAAAAGATAAATACGGAAAAGGGCGCGAGCGTAAGACAGAAATCCGCTTGTTTGATCGCGTTGAAGCTTCGAAAGTTGCTTTGGCCAACGTAAAATTATATGTAAACCGTACCGATGGTTTTGTGGGCTCGGGTTTACGTAAAGATGAATTTGTAGCCGATTGCTCGGATATTGATGAAATTATTGTTTTCCGCGAAGATGGTAAATGTATCATTACCAAAGTAGCCGACAAGACCTTTGTGGGTAAAGGCATTATCCATGTTCAGGTATTTAAGAAAAACGACGAGCGTACCGTTTATAACATGGTTTATAAAGATGGTGCCAGCGGAACATCGTACATTAAAAGATTTTCGGTTGTGGGGGTAACCCGCGATAAGGAATACGATTTAACCAAAGGATCAAAAGGTTCGAAAGTGCTGTATTTTACTGCTAACCCGAACGGAGAGGCCGAAGTAATCAATGTAGCCTTAAAACCGCATTCTAAATTACGTAAGCTACAGTTTGATCTTGATTTTGCCGAAGTAGCCATTAAAGGTCGTGGCTCGCAGGGTAATATTGTATCGAAATATCCGGTTAAAAAGATCATTCTAAAAAGCAAAGGGGTTTCTACCTTATCTGGACTTAAAATCTGGTATGATGATTTGTTAAAACGCCTGAATGTTGATGGTCGCGGTAAATACCTCGGCGAGTTTGATGGCGATGACCGTATTTTACAGGTACACAAAGATGGTTACTACGAGTTGAGTTCTTTCGATTTAACCAACCACTTTGACGATAATTTGTTGCTGATCCAGAAGTTTGATCCCGAAAAGACTTTTGCCGCAGTTCATTTTGAAGGTAAAGCACAGAACTATTTTATCAAGCGTTTTGCATTCGAATTGCAGGCTAATGGCAAGAAAACAATCTTCATCAGCGAGGAGCCAAAGTCGAAATTATTGTACTTAACCGCTAACCCGGCTGCTAAAATTATTGTCGACGTGTTAAAAGGTAAAACGCAGGTTCCGGAAACCCTTGATTTGGTACTGGCCGAGTTGATCGATGTTAAAGGTTTAAAGGCTAACGGTAACCGTTTATCGCCACACGATGTGCAAAAGGTAGTTTTAGAAGAACCGGAGATTGAAGAGGAAGAGGTGGAAGAAACAGCAGCTGAGGATGATAACGAAGGTAATGTAGAAGGAGAAGCAGGTGAAGAAACGAACGAATCTGGAGAAGCAACGCAAAAGGCGGCCGATGAGCCTGTTGCAGAGAAGGTAAAACCAAAATTCGAACGTACCGAAGCTCCTGCCCCTAAAACAGAAAAACCTGCGACAGAACAAGCCAAAAAGGAAGCACCAAAAGCTGAAGAAAAAACTGAAGATAAACCTGTAAAAAAGGTAGACTTCGAAATTACCAATCCCGATGACATCGATATTGATGATAAGGGGCAAATTGGTTTGTTTTAACCATATTTACTAAAGTTGTCAACTTTTTTGCCCTCTGGCTATTAAAGTTGACAACTTTTCTCCTTTTCATAAAACCTTCCGTTTTTAAACCTATATTTGCCTTGCTCAAAGGGGTGCTTACTGGTTTAAAATTCTTTTACAACCAGTTTGCTGAGATTACACCCATTTAGAGGTTTAAGGTAAAAGGCTTAAGGTATAGGGTTATTAACCTTAAACCCTACACCATCAACCTTCTACCTTTAATGTACCTGATGCGGATAATACCGACGTAGGAAGGAGGTTAGCTTTACCATGCTGTTTCGCCCCGAAAACAGTTTTCAATTATTTTTAAATGAATTTTCAGGATTGGTTTAAGCTTTTTCAGGAGCAGATTGCACACACCTCATTAATCCAGTGGTTGGCTCTGGGGTTCGGGGTCTCCGAAGTTTTATTGGCCAAAAAGAACAGCATTTGGTTATATCCAACAGGTATAATTTCTGTTCTATTGTGGATGTTTTTATCGCTAGACGTTAAATTATATGCTGAGGTGCTTTTAAATATTTATTATCTGGTAATGAGCGTATATGGCTGGATCATCTGGAAGAAAAGAAAACAGGATGCCGAAAATCAGGTATCGTGGTCAAGTAACAATGAATTAACCATTGCTGTGCTTATTTCAGTAATTGGTTTTGGGGTGCTGTATCTGGTATTAAGGTATTTTACAGATTCGGACGTACCACTTTTCGATGCTTTTGTATCAGCTACTGCCTGGGCGGGTATGTGGTTACTGGCCAAACGTAAAATAGAAAACTGGATTTTTCTTAACATTTCCAACATTGTAGCTATTCCGTTATTGTTCCATAAAAAGCTGCCATTAATGGCTTGTTTAACCACATTTTTATTTACAGTAGCTATTTTCGGCTTTTTCGATTGGAAGAAAATTATCGATAAAAGCAGGCTCAAATTGGCCCAATCTTAAACTGTCAGCATAATGGAAGATACCTTAACCCTTAACTGGCAGGAAAAAGTGGCCGAATATGCAGCCATTTCAGAAGAAATGGGCAAGCTGCATCCCGAAATATTAGCACTGGCCTACCAGGAAAACTGGTTTAAACTTTTTGTACCAGAAGTTTATGGCGGTGCTAATAAAAAGTTGCCCGAAATCCTGCGTTTAGAAGAACAACTTGCAGAAGCTGATGGCAGTCTTGGCTGGACCGTTACCTTATGTGCCGGTGCCGGTTGTTTTGCAGGCTTTTTAAATCCACAACTGGCAGCTGAAATTTTTGCAGACAGGGAAGTTTGTTTTGCCGGGAGTGGGGCAGTAGGCGGCGAGGCGGTTAAAACCGAAACAGGTTATCGTGTAAGCGGACAATGGAATTATGCCAGTGGTGCATTACATGCTACCATGTTTACTGCCAATTGCACCCTCAAAACCGAAAACGGCGATGATATTCTGGATGAAAACGGAGAACCCGTAATCAAATCATTTATACTCAAAAAGGCCGAAGTTAATATTTTACCAGGCTGGTCTTACTTTGGTTTAATAGCCACCGGTAGTCATGCTTTTGAAGTAAAAAACCTTGATGTACCAGAGAACAGAACCTTTACCATCAATAAAGATATCTTGGTAGCAGATTCGGGTTTTGATTACCCCTTTTTACAACTTGCCGAAACTACCTTAACGGTAAACAGCCTGGGTATGACCAATCATTTTATTAAATTGGTAGAAAAATCATTCCATTCGCGCTCCAGTATGCGAAGGTTTAGCGATCCACAAATACAGTTCTTTACAACCGAGTTAAACCGGTGCAAAAAAGAGGTACAAACGCTGCGTGAGCAATTCTATACAGCATTTGATGAATCCTGGGCCGAGTTAACAGACAATGGTCAAATAAACGATGCCAGGCTAAGCAAAGTCAGTGCAATCAGTCGTAAATTGGCTCATGCCTGTTGGCGTAATGCAGGTATTTTGTTTCCGTATTGTGGTTTAGAGGCGGCCAAAAAAGGATCGGAGATTAATCGGGTATGGAGAGATATTCACACGGCCAGCCAACACGGGTTGCTTACTTTCGAGATTTAATTATTCGAGCAGCTCAGGTTTAATTTTATTTCTGAAATCTTGTGCAAACTTGTTTAATTTAGGTTGTATTACAAAAGAACAGTAAGGTTTTCCCTGGTTATCGTTAAAGTAATTCTGATGATAATCTTCAGCCTCATAAAATTCAGCTGCGGGTACCACCTCGGTAATTATGGGTTTATCAAAAATGTTTTGCAGGCTTAAAGCTGCTATAATTTGCTCTACCTGTGTTTTTTGCTCAGCATTTTCGTAAAAGATTACCGAACGATATTGCGAACCCACATCGTTGCCTTGCCTGTTTGGTGTAGTGGGATTGTGGGTTTTAAAAAAAATAAATAAAAGCTCGTCAAAAGAAATAACGTTTTCATCAAAAATGATCTGAATTACCTCTGCATGTCCGGTATCGCCATTGCAGATTTCCATATATGTCGGATGCTTTAAATCGCCCCCCATATAGCCAGATGTAACCTTGCTTACTCCACTCAGGGCCTGAAATACGGCTTCAGTGCACCAAAAGCAGCCTCCACCAAATGTTGCTGTTTGCATATCCTAACCTGTTGTAAAATCTAGTCGACTAATTAATTGAATCAAAAAAACGATATTTTTTGATATTAATTACAGTTGACTACCGAATATTCCTGAAAGTTTTAACCATGTGTTGTCATATGTCAACAAACCTGATAAAAAACGCTGCAAATAATGGATTATTTCATCAAAAAAGCTGTTTAAGCAAAAGGCCCGTAATTTTACGGGCCTTTTGTAATATTTTACTTATTGATACTGGATGTAAATCGGTTTTGGTGTAAGTTTTAATAACTCTTCGGGAGTCATTAACTTGTTTGGTGCTTTTTTCAGGTCGTTTTTGTAAAACAGTTTGAAACCTGTAAACTGTACCGGCTCGCTTTGGATAAAGTGTCGGTAGGTACCTTTCTTTAACTCCGGTTCACCCCATCCATCCATGTGCATTACAATCTGTACCTCAGGGCGCAATTTGATGTTTTGCGAGTTGGTTACCATCTTCTTGGTAAAACGGTGAACGGTAAATACTTTTGGCGGTAAATTGTGTTTTTTAACAATATCAGCAAGGTAACCTGATACATAGTTGATATCTGCTGCATCATAAGTTCCGATTTTTTTGCCCGGTAATGAACCATCTTTCATCGAAAACTCAGGATCGATACCTAAATGTACATAAGGTAACTCCAGGTATTTTTCGATGTGTGGCAATTCGGCTTTGATATTACTCAATGCCACCTGTAAATCTAAAAACACAATGGTATTGGGTTGCATTTTAGCAATTTTCAATACAGAATCAATCTGTTTGTTACCCATCCTGTTAATGTACTTGCCATCTTTACCTGGTGTACCGCTGGCTACAGCAGCAATATAGTGTAAGCCTGGTTGTACAGGTGTAGATGGGTCTGCTTTTTCCCAATGTTTAACCTCGGCATTTAAGCGCGACCACATTTCTTTTGGTGCATATTCGCCTAAGGCGCCCATCTTTTTAGAGTGAAGATTACCGTAATAAACCACAATACGTTTAAATGGTAAAATGGCACCCGCTAAAGGATAGGGTTGGTTTTTTACCGGCCATTTGCCTGTAGTATCGCCGTTAGCCAGTTTTTTAGCTAAAGAATCGTATAATTTCGGGTCAACAGGTTTCATTACATTTTCTGTCGAGTCGGTTTTTTTCTTCGTCGAATCGGAAGAAAATATTTTGCCGATACTGCTGCTGCTTTTGCCATCAGAATTACAGTTGGCAAATAGGCTGATTGCGGCGAAACCAAGTATTAGTGTGCCCGCTAATTGTGGGAATTTCATAGATTATTAAAGTAGTTAAAGTTTAGACAGTTTTCCGAATCTGTTTGGGATGAAAGTAAGATGGAAATCTGGTAGTTTAAAATAAAGTAATTAACATTTACACATTGCAGAATTTACCAAAAACACCCAGTGGTAATTTTACACCTGCGGTGGCTTGTAAATAAAGTTCGCCGGTTTCGAGGTTCTTCACCTTTGGAAACGAAGTGCGGATCAGGTTTTCTACAATTACAGATGAGAAACCTAAAGAATAGGTATTCAGGATCAGGAAATGTTCCTTTTCGTCTAAAAGTTGTACCACATCCTGCATCATTTCCTGTATATGGTCTTCCAGTTTCCATTTTTCGCCGTTAGGGCCGTGGCCATAAGCAGGTGGATCGAGGATAATGCCATTATATTTTTTGCCTCTTTTAAGTTCTTTTTTTACAAACTTCAGGGCATCTTCTACCATCCAGCGGGTATCTTTCAAACCCGAAAGCTCCTGGTTTTCATTGGCCCAGGTAACCACTTGTTTAATCGAATCAACGTGTGTGGTTTCTGCGCCTGCCGCATTGGCAATTAGCGAGGCTGCACCTGTATAGGCGAAAAGGTTTAATACTTTAGGCTGTGGTGTTTTAAACTTTTTAATAGATGAAGAAATAAAATCCCAGTTTACAGCCTGTTCAGGGAAAACCCCAACGTGTTTAAAAGAAGTTAAGCCTAAACGGAGTTTAATGGCCACTTCGTTGTTTTTATATTCTACGTGCCAGCGATCGGGGATGGAAAGGTTTTTCTTAACCCATTCTCCTGAGGTAGCCGAGCGGCCTTTAAAGGTAATGTTGGCAGTTTTGCGCCATTCTTGTTCTGACAAGGTTTTTTTCCATACGGCCTGCGGTTCAGGACGGATTAAAATCACATTGCCAAAACGTTCTAATTTTTCAAAATCCCCGCAATCAATCAGTTCGTAATCTTTCCAGTGGGTGGGGGCTAGTAATTGTATCATGTATTAAAATAACTTTAAATTTGGGTAATTTCTGATGTATTGATCATCAGTAATCACAGTTAAATCATTTGCCAATGCCTGAGAAATGATTAATCTATCAAAGGGATCTTTATGGATTAGCGGCAACCGCATGTAAATATCAAGATCCTTCTTTTGAATACCAAGAACAGAAATTTCTGATTTTTCAATCAAATCGTACATTTCTTGCAAGTTTCTGGTAACATTAAGTTTTCCGATGTTAATTTTTATGACTATTTCCCAAAGACTTACTATACTAATCAATTTTTGATTGCTTGGTATTTCTATAGCTTTAATTGTGCGTTCATCTAGATTACTATCCTCATTAATTAATGATATAAATATGTGCGTATCAATTAAAAAATGCATTACATATAATCTTTGAGATCGTCTAAAGGGGCATTAAAATCTTTAGGAATCACAAAAAGGCCCTTTGCTGCACCATATAAAACTTTTGGCTCTTCAACTATTTTATCCTCTTCTTCATCAGCTTTAGGAAAGCTTTTGGCATGTTTGGCTTTTAAAAAATCAATAAAATCTTCTACCTCATTTACCATGCTATCTGGTAAGGTTTCCAATTTATGAATGATATTTTTCGTGGCCGCAGTCATGCCCAAAGATACAAATTTTTTAAAACTTATCTTTTGCTGCTTTCATAAAGCGGCTGGCAAACACAAAGTCATTCAGCTCTTTAATGTCGGTATGTGCAATTTCTTTGTTGCTGCCTTCCCAGAATTTTTTTCCTTCGTGCAAAAACAAAATGTAATCGCCAATGCCCATTACCGAGTTCATATCGTGCGTTACCACAATAGTAGTTGTTTTATATTCTTCCGTTAATTCCTTGATTAGCTCATCAATTACAATAGAGGTTTTTGGATCTAAACCCGAGTTGGGTTCATCACAAAACAAATATTTAGGATTCATAGAAATGGCACGGGCAATACCCACACGTTTTTTCATTCCTCCAGATAGCTCAGCCGGGAACAATTTGTTTTTACCAGCCAGGTTAACCCTTTCCAGGCAGAAATTTACGCGTTCTATTTTCTCTTTACGGCTCTGGTCGGTAAACATATTCAGCGGGAACATAATGTTTTCTTCAACAGTCATACTATCGAAAAGGGCCGATCCCTGAAACAACATCCCGATTTCTTTACGCACATCAATCCTTTGCTCGTAGGTCATGGGGGTAAAATCACGACCATCATACAATACCGATCCCGAATCGGGCTGGTGCAAGCCTACCATACATTTCAGTAAGGTAGTTTTTCCTGAGCCAGAACCTCCGATGATCAGGTTGGTTACGCCTTCTTCAAACTTGCCGGAAATGCCTTTTAACACTTCATTTCCAGAGAACGATTTATAAATATCTTTAATTTCGATCATTACAATAACAATTGGGTCACGATATAATCGCAAGCTAAAATAGAAATACAGCTAATTACAACGGCTCTTGTACTGGCCTGCGAAACTTCTAAAGCACCACCACGCACGTAAAAACCTTCGTAAGCAGGTACCGAAGTAATAATAAAACCAAACACAAATGCTTTAACCAGTGCCACAGTAATGGTATAAGGGTTAAAATCGGTAGTAATACCCTGAATATACTCTGCAGGTGTTACAGCGCCAGAAACTGAACCGCCAATATAACCACCGGTAATGCTTAAAAACATTGAAATGATAACCAGCATAGGTACCATGGTTATTCCTGAGATTATTTTTGGTAAGATGAGGTAGCCTGGTGCGTTGATACCCATAATTTCTAAGGCATCAATCTGCTCGGTTACACGCATCGAGCCAATTTCTGATGAAATAGCCGAGCCGATTTTACCGGCAAGAACAATAGCACTAATGGTTGGACTTAACTCTAAGATACTCGAATCGCGGTTTACCGAACCAATAATGGTTTTAGGGATAAAATCGCTAACCAGCTGGAAAGCAATCTGTAAAGTCATAACTGCACCAATAAAGGTAGAGATGATGGCAATAAGCCCCAGTGAACCGACGCCAACATAATCCATCTGTTTGGCGATCTCTTTAAGGTATATTTTCAGCTTTTCCGGCTTTCTGAATACAGACTTTAATAGCAGGATGTATCTGCCGAAATTGGTAAAATTCATTCCGTAGGTGTTGCTTAATTTTAATGATCATTATTATACTACTACAAAGAAACGATAAAAAAGTTGTCGCTCTTTGCTAATTGTAAAAATATTCGTGCTTTTAAATATAAATATGGTTTTTTGTCAACAAAAATTAAACCACAAAAACATGAAAGCTGTAATAACCGGTGCAACTAAAGGAATTGGCAGGGCAATAGCCATTAAATTATGGGAAAATGGTTACGATTTGGTGCTTGCAGCACGAAGCGTAAACGAACTCGAAGCCCTGCGCGATGAATTATTTATTACCGGGCGAAGCATAGCCATTTATTCGGTCGATTTTTCGGTTAAAACGAGTGTATATCAATTTTTAAACCAGGTTGATGAAGAAGCAGGGTTTATCGATGTACTGGTAAACAACGTGGGTACCTTTTTACCAGGAAGTATGTTGGATGAGGCTGATGAAACCTTTGAAAAGCAGCAAAATCTAAATGTAAATGCAGGCTACTATACCAGTAAATTTTTTGGTAAAAAGATGCGTACCGAAGGCCGTGGCCATATATTTAACATTTGTTCGGTGGCCAGCAAAGCACCTGTAAAAAATGGTGGCAGCTATAGTGTAACAAAAGCAGCGATGTTAAGTCTTAATCATGTATTGCGGCAAGAGTTAGCCCCTCACAACGTTAAAGTTACTGCGTTTTTGCCCGGTTCTACAAAAACAGCTTCATGGGAAGGAACAAGCATCCCTGACGAAAAATTTGTACAGCCAGAAGATATTGCAGAAACATTATTTACCATTTTAAACTTAAGTAAAGGGGTAAACGTAGATGAGGTTTTGATTACGCCGCTCGATTTTTAAACACAAAAATGAACAACGTTATGGAAAAGAAGCTTTTTAGAAACGACCACGATAAGATGATTGCCGGTGTAGCTTCGGGACTTGCAGATTATATGCAGGTAGAGGTTACCATAATCAGATTATTGTTTGCACTATCGGCTATATTTATGGCTGGAGGTGGCTTAATAGCCTATATAGTGATGTGGATTATTGTTCCGGTTAATCCTGATCCGGCAGCAAGATTCTCAAAATTTAATGATTTTTTTAACAAACAAAACCCTGGTGCACCTTTTGGTACGGGTGACCAGTTTACAGGTCCTGTAGGTTCGGGCAACACCAACTGGACACAGCCGGTTGATAATGCACAAAAAACACCGTTCGAAACTCGTGCCGATTTTAGCGGCTTTAACAAATCGAACGATACCGGTCGCACCATTGGCGGATTGATTTTACTGGTAATAGGTTGCTTTTTTCTGATGCGCGAACTGGATTTTATACCCTATTGGTTCAGCTTTCGCAACCTGTTTAAATTCATGTGGCCATTAGTATTCATTGGATTGGGTATTGCTGTTATTGCCAAATCAAAAAGAAAAAACGATTGGGCAGCTTTTCAAACCCAGCAGGAAGCAGAGCAGCAAAAGAAGGCCGATTTCGCTGAAACCATTGTGGAGCCAACGCCCGAAAGCCCTGTTAACAAAGACGATAATTCAACAACCACGAACCCTCAAGCATAAACAAAATGAAACTAGATAGATTAATGTGGGGTATTTTACTGCTTTTTATTGGCGGTGTACTGCTACTCGAAAACTTTAATATTATTGATTTTTACTGGCGCAGTGTCTGGAGCTTTTGGCCAATATTCCTAATCATAGCAGGTGTAAATATCCTGTTCAACAAAAATAATTCACAAACCGGAAGCATCATTTCGATTGCGGTTTTAGTAGTTGCTTTATCGTTCCTGTTTTATAAAGGACAGCAAGTGCCCGAAAGGGGCAACTGGTGGGGCCATCAATTTAAGAAAGACGTTGACATTAATCTAAATGATAATGACAACAATGATGATAACGACCATGACAACGATAGTGATACTGCTTTTAACCAGTTAAAACTGAGCGAACCTTTTGTTGAGGCCGATAATGCGAAGAAAACGGTTTTAAATATTTCGGGAGGTGGGATTTCGTTTAACCTGGATGGCGAAACACCCGAACTGATTAATGCAGATATTACCAAAAAACATGGTAACTTTTCGCTAAAAAAAGTACTGACTGATAGTGCTACCGTGCTTACCTTCAAAATGGACGATAAAAAAGGTAAATGGAATTTTGGCGATGGTGGTAACGATGTGAACTTTAAATTAAACAAAGCCGCTAACTGGGATGTGATCATGAAACTGGGCGCAGGCGAAGCTAACTTTGATTTCAAAGATTATAAAGTACGTACTTTCCGTTTTGATGGCGGTGCTGCAGCCCTTGACATTACTTTTGGCGATTTGTTGCCAATTACCGACGTGGTAGTAAAATCGGGCGTTGCTGATGTGAAAATTAAAGTGCCAACCAACTCGGGTTGCAGAATTAAAACCAAAACCGGTTTATCGGCTAAAGATTTCGATGGATTTATAAAACTGAGCGATGGTGTTTACGAGACTGCTAACTATAAAGCCTCGACGAAAAAAATCTTTATCAATTTAGATGGCGGATTGAGTAACTTTGAGGTGAGCAGATATTAGGGAGACGGAAGGTAGAGGGATTGAAGGTAGAAGGTGTAGGGTTTAAGGCGTAAGGCCGAAATTCGTTAGTAGAAATCTTTTAAAAAAAACCTAACCTTGCAATTCTAAAAAACCAACAATCCTGATTTTAAATGAATCCTGATAAAGAATATGTAGTTGTAGTTAATGGTAAGCCGCAAGGGCCTTATAGCTTAACCGAACTTAAAGATTTAGACATTAAAGCAAATACATTTATCCGTAAACCAGGGATGGATGACTATAAAGAAGCTCACGCGATTCCCGAATTGCGTGAGCTTTTGGGTTTCAGCTACCAGCGAACCGCCCCGCAGTATTTTGCTGCTTTTGATCAACGTTTGTTGGCCTCGGTAATCGATCATTTCATCATTTTCGGCTTCTATACCGTCATTATTTTAACCAGTTATATTTTTATCGAGGGGAAAGACCAGCGGATTATGGCTTTTTTAATTCCTTTTCCAATTATATTTTTGGTTAAACTCATTTATGGCAGCATTGCCGAGGCAACGCAAAGCCAGGCTACCATAGGCAAAAAACTGTTGAACATTAAAGTAACACGTATGGATGGGAGCCGGGTATCTTTTGGTATTTCTTTGGTCCGTAATTTATCTAAAATCTTATCGGTAATTCCGGTGTTTTTTGGCTACCTCTATAGCTTTTTGAATAAGAAAAACCAGTGCTGGCATGATATTGCAGCCAATACTTTGGTAATAAAAGACAGGTTGATTTAGATTAGAAAAGCAGGTGCAGTAGTCCTGTTACTGTTAGCCGGGCTGTTCGCTATATCTTTGGCTATCCTTCCACAACACTCAGGCCTACAGCCAAAGTATGCCGCTTCCATCCCGTTTATGAAACTTAGGGCGGTGCAAAGTGGCCAAACCCACCCAGCGTTAAAAAATAAACCCGATCAAAGCGAGATGCAGGTTTTTTCATCGGCAGAAGCGGGAGCGGGGCCGTATTTGCCAAATGATACTGCGCTTTCATTTCCAAAAAAAATAATTTTGTCTTTATAATCCGGT
Source organism: Pedobacter kyungheensis (assembly GCF_000812965.1). Classification (GTDB taxonomy): domain Bacteria; phylum Bacteroidota; class Bacteroidia; order Sphingobacteriales; family Sphingobacteriaceae; genus Pedobacter; species Pedobacter kyungheensis. The sequence goes on along the minus strand of NZ_JSYN01000019.1, from coordinate 14,634 downwards.
TGATTTAATTACAACTTTCCAACATTAAAACCTACGTACAATCCTTATCTTTGCATGCAAATGGAAAAAATATTGGCAAAACACGATTTGGCAGGAGGATATTGCAATAGTTTAACAACTTATTCGAGGTATTTAACCCGCGAGGTAAATATCGGCGATATCGCTTTAGGCGGTCACAATCCCATTCGTATCCAATCGATGACGACTACTGATACCATGGACACTCTGGCCACGGTTGAGCAAACAATCCGCATGGTTGAGTCGGGTTGCGAGTATGTTCGTATTACCGCACCAAGCATTAAAGAAGCCGAAAACCTGGCCAATATCAAGAAAGAGCTGCGTTACAGGGGCTATAATGTGCCTTTAATTGCCGATATCCATTTTACACCCAATGCTGCCGAAATGGCTGCGCGGATTGTAGAAAAAGTGCGCGTAAACCCAGGTAATTACGCAGATAAAAAGAAATTCGAAAACATAGAGTATACACAAGACGCTTACAATGCCGAGCTGAGCCGGATTTACAAGAAGTTTATCCCGCTGGTTAAAATCTGTAAAGAATACGGTACGGCTATGCGCATTGGCACCAATCATGGCTCGCTCTCCGACCGGATTATGAGCCATTACGGGGATACACCTCGTGGAATGGTCGAATCGGCAATGGAGTTTATCCGCATGTGCGAAGACCAGAATTATTATAATCTGGTTATTTCTATGAAAGCCAGTAACACGCAGGTAATGGTGCAGGCTTATCGTTTGCTGGTCGAAACCATGGCTAAAGAGGGCATGAATTATCCTTTGCACCTGGGTGTAACCGAAGCGGGCGATGGCGAAGATGGCCGCATTAAATCGGCTGTTGGTATTGGTACCTTGCTTGAAGATGGTTTAGGCGATACCATTCGCGTTTCTTTAACCGAAGATCCCGAATTTGAAGCTCCCGTAGCCAAAGCTTTAGCAGATCGGTATACTTTGAGGAGTCAGAAGTCAGAAGTCGGGAGTCCGGAGTCGACCAGTCTACGCCCTACGCTTAGCGCTCAGCGCCAAACTTATTCTCCTTACGAGTACAACCGCCGCGTTACTGCCCCTGTACAGCACATTGGCGGGCATCATCATCCGGTAGTGATGATCGATGTTTCGAAAGAAAATTTAAAAGATCCTTATTTCTTAAGTGCTGTAGGTTACAATTACAGTGCAGGTTTAGATAAATACAATTTGGCCGATCAGGCATGCGATTTAGCTTATTTGGGCGATAATCTGCCTTCTTTTTCTTTTCCAGGCAATTTAAAACAGGTGTACAATTACTCAACCTGGTTAAAACTGCAAGACAAAAATAACTGCCATCCCTTATTTTCACTTGAAGAATTTGTCCAGGCAGAGATTAAGGACGAACTGTTAAACTTTGTTGAGGTAGATGCCGGAACTTTCCAACCTTCCAACCTTCAAACATTGCAACCTAATGTTGTTTTAATTTTAAAGACATCAGCTGTACATGGCATGGCCGAACAGCGTACATTTTTTACAGCCCTGCAAGCACAAAATATTCAGGTTCCCGTAATCATTAAACGAAGCTATGAGGATGCAGATGCCGATAATTTAATGCTTTATGCTGCAACCGATTTAGGCGCTTTGCTTACCGATGGTTTCGGTGATGGGGTTTGGATTGATGCGCAAGGACAAAATCTTGCACTGATCAATTCAACAAGTTTTGGTATTTTACAGGCTACGCGTACCCGTATCAGTAAAACCGAATATATTTCGTGCCCAAGCTGTGGTCGTACACTTTTCGATCTGCAGGAAACCACACAACTCATTCGTTCGCGTACCGACCATTTGAAAGGCATTAAAATCGGTATTATGGGCTGTATCGTAAACGGACCTGGCGAAATGGCCGATGCCGATTATGGTTATGTAGGCACCGGACCCGATAAAATTACCTTATATCGCGGTAAAGAAGTGGTAAAGAAAAATGTAACTACGGCTTATGCCTTAGATGAATTGATCGATATCATTAAAGGTGACGGCAACTGGGTAGAGAAAAACTAATTTTTTGCGCCGAGGTCTGTGTCCTCACAGACCACAATAAGGCCCACTATCATCATTTAATTTTCTGCCCAATAAATACTAAATTGCCTTGATGAATATTCCCGAGTTTCATTCTCTTTTTAACGAACTTCGAAACTGGCTCAGTGGCAAAGGCCTTTCAGGCAACGAGCTGGTGTATGCCTATTTTTTCATAGGCATTATCGGGGTAGTATTGTTTTTATTCATCACTATTTTCTTAACCAGGCAAATTTTTATTGGCGTGGTTAAAAGTGCAAAAACCAAATCCGACTGGCAAAAAGCTTTATTCGAATTTAGGGTATTCAGGGCTTTTGCTTTAATTTTTGGCGCTTATATCATTTACAATGCCGTTCCTCATGTATTTGTTTATTTTAAGAACTGGCTTTTTTATGCACTCATTTTTGCTAAAATCTACATGGTTTTGGCCGTCATGTTTGCGGTAAATGCTTTTCTCAATGCGGTGGTTTCTATTATGGAATCATCAAAAAAGTATGCCGATAAACCCATCAGGAGTTATAAGCAGGTAGCTAAAATTGTTTTTTACATCGTAGGTTTCGTACTTATCCTGTCCATTCTGTTAAACGAATCGCCATTGTATATTTTTGGTGGTTTTGGTGCAGTTACCGCAGTTTTTATCCTCGTTTTCCGCGATCCGATTTTAGGTTTCGTAGCTTCTGTTCAAATGAGTGCTATTGATCTGGTTCGGGTGGGCGATTGGATTACCGTCGAAAAATATGGTGCCGATGGCGAGGTAACCGAAATTAATTTAACTACCATTAAGGTGCGCAACTGGGATAAAACCGTAACCATTGTGCCGAGTTATGCTATTGTAAGCGAATCGTTTAAAAACTGGCGGGCCATGGAAGAAAGCGAAGGGCGGAGGATTAAACGGCACATTAACATTAAAATTTCGAGTATTAAATTTTGCGACGAAGAACTGATCGGGCGCTTGCAGAGTATCGATTTTTTAAAAGATTATTTAAAAGAAACCCAGCAACACATCGCTACTTTTAATGCCGAGCATACTGTAAATCCGAATAACCTGGTAAACGGTCGCCACATGACTAATATAGGTACTTTTAGGGTTTATGCCGAAAAATACCTGCAAAGCAACCCATACATCAATACCGATTTAACCTTTATGGTGAGGCAGTTACAGGCTACAGAAAATGGCCTTCCCATCGAAATTTATGTGTTTTCGAAAGAGAAAGGCCTCAAGAAATTTGAAGAAGTAGCAGCCGATATCTTCGATCATTTGCTGGCTGCTGTACCTTATTTCGACCTCGAAATTTTCCAAAGCCCAAGTGGCAGCGATATGCGTAATTTGGTGAGGAGAGGGGATGATTAATATTGGCTGATACGCTAAAAATAATTCCTGCCGAAGTAATTTCGTAAGAAAATCAATGAAATAATAATTAAAAAGACCAAAATTCCCTGTAGGGTGGTGTTTTGTGCTAATTTTTTGTTGAAGTAAAGTATTGTCGCAATCACAATGCCAATGATTGTAGTAATCAGGCCCAATAATTCTTCGTTAATTAGACGGGATTTGCAGATAATGATCTTATTAGGTTTCTTTAGACCGTAATACAGGATAAAACCTGTTATTTTTGATCTGTAAATTAACAATGAGTCGTTATGGTTTGTCTCATTGAAAAGCAGGGCCGGGATTTTGTATGTCTTAGTTGGAGTTTGAGCGTTGAAAATATATGTCCTTCCGTTGCTTGAACGACCACCCCAAAAATCATTAATAAATTCTGACTTTGATTTTACCGGAGAAAAATTACTATCCAGAAAAATAATCAGACATGAAAATAAAGTTAAGGCAATTGTGGCCTGCTTTAATATCGTTTTGTTGGAATCTGAAAGGTTAATTCGATCTTGAGCCATAAAATATAATGGCTCAAGATAAGTAATTTACGCTTCCTCCAAAAACATCAAAACCTTCTCGCAAACTTTAAACAAATGTGGCGGTAAACTTTCACCGCTATAAGGTTGCGATGCGCCATAAACATGGTTGGCACCTTCAATTTTTACCAGTCTGCTCGCCGGGTTGGCATCTGCAAGTTGCTGTGCAGTTTCAAACGGAACATTTACATCATCATCGCCCTGCACAATTAACCAGGGAATATTAACCCGTTTGGCAGCTTCTAAAATATTTAGTGTAGCCGCGTTTTCCTCAAAATCTTTTAACAGGCTTACATTTAACGGCATTTGCTCTTTGGTTCTTGCATTGGTTACAAAGATTTTTCCATTCTTTTTCCACTCCGCTTCCTGCTCTTTTTTCCAAAGGCTGCTAAAATCAGCAATGGCACTCCAGGTAATCAGTTTATTAATTCTTAAATCGTTGGCTGCTTCAATAATCGATAAGCCTCCACCGCGACTATGGCCAATTAAATTCACCTTAGTGTCGGCCCCGTAAGCTTTTTCTATGTAATCGAGCACAGCATTTACATCAAACAGCTCTTTCGATACGGTATTGCTGGCAAAAGTTTCGAGATCGGTCACATCCTTTGGATGATCGGTTGGTACGCCACTATGCGATAAATTAAATTTGATATACCGGTAACCATTGCTGGCAAAATGCCTGGCCACCAGGTTGTGTGCGCCCCAATCTTTAAAGCCTTTAAAGCCATGTACAAAAAGGATAATGGGCGTGTTCGGATTTTTTTCGTCGAAAGTAATGTCGCCAATAATTAGTTTTCCATCGGCTCCGCTAAGGCTAAAATCGTTTTGTGTAATCATCGTTTTTAGGTATTGATATAAAATATAAACCTGCAAATTAAGATTTTGTTGTCCGTTTTTGAAAGTACCGGGTTTTGCCTGTTATTTTCATTTTTTGCATCACAATAAATCCCGTATTAACAAAGTTAAAGATTAAAATACTTGGGCAGGCAACCATTTAGTTCTAAATCCGTAATATCAATAAGTGGATCAAATGGGTTGGAAACCAGCCAGAACGGAATTGAAAGTTTAAAATCTGGCCTTGTTTTTAAGGTCTTTAAAAGGATTGTCAGCGCTGTATAGCTATTTAGAGCCGTTCTAAATTAATGTAAATTACAGATTAATGACGCTGACATGCACCAACCATGTTACTTTTGTATCCCGATAATAGTTAATAACGGAGCAATTGGAATATTTAAAAGTAATAGCTTTTACGCATCACCACATCGACCTGAAATCTTTAGGGAAGTTAGTTATATGTGATCAGAGTCTGGATAGCAGGTTGAAGAATATTCAATCAGAGCTTCCGGTAAGCGAAATTTTTTATATCGGTACTTGCAACCGTGTAGAGTTTGTTTTTCTGACTAAAGAAAAAACCGACAAAGAATTTGTAACCAGGTTTCTTACTGTTTTAGACATGGGCTTGCCGCCTGAGTTTATGGAGCGTTTCCTGGATAATGTAACTGTTTACGAAAACGAAGAAGCCTTTAACCATTTATTAAGAACCTCTTGCTCTTTAGAGAGTTTGGTGGTTGGCGAAAAGGAAATTCTGGCGCAAATCCGCAGGGCTTACGAGAACTGTCGCGATGCTGGTTTTACAGGCGATTACATGCGTATGATTATGGATCGCGTGGTTAAGACGGCCAAAGAAGTTTATACCCATACCAATATTTCAAAAAATCCGGTTTCGGTGGTATCATTGGCTTACCGCAAGTTAAAAGAGTTAAACATGTGTGGTAACTCGCGTGTTTTAATTATTGGCGCCGGCGAAACCAATCAGAATATTGCCAAATACCTGAATAAACATAAATACTCTAATTTTTCTGTTTTCAACCGTACTTTGTCTAAAGCCGAGTCGTTGGCCGAAGAGTTAAACGGTAAAGCCTATCCACTTACTGCGCTCGAAGATTTTAAAGAAGGATTTGATGTAATTATTACCTGTACAGGTGCTACTGAGGCCATTATCGACGAAAAACTTTATGCTAAATTGCTTAACGGCGATACCAGTAAAAAAGTAATTGTAGATTTAGCTATACCTAACGATGTTGCCCCTGCGGTAATCCACAACAACCCGGTTCATTATATCGAGGTCGAATCTTTAAAAGAAGTGGCCCGTAAAAATATCCAGGAGCGTTATAACGAACTTGTTCACGCCGAAGATATTATCAGCAACAACATCACCGAGTTTTTCTCAGTTTTAAAACAACGCCGCATCGAAATTGCCATGCAAGAGGTGCCCAGAAAGATTAAAGAAATCAAAAACACCGCTATCAATGGTATTTTTGCCGAAGAAATTAGTCAGATGGATGAAGCATCACGCGAGGTTTTAGAACGTGTAATGAACTACATGGAGAAAAAATACATCAGTGTACCAATGGTTATGGCCAAAGAAATTCTGGTTAATCAATCTTAAATTTAACCGCAAAGTACGCAAAGCCAAGGCGCAAAGAGCGCAAAGCTATTTGTTTTTTATTGTTACTATTTTCCCTTTGCTGTCATTCTGAACACAGTGAAGAATCTCATTGTAAATAAGTTTTTCAATACAATTGATTAAATTGATTAAGTGTAAGATGGTAACATCTTACACCACGGCTATACTCAGAATGACAAAGCTTATCACCTAATGTCATAGAAATCCCCTTAATTACGCCCTCTGTAACCTCACTGTCTCATTTTTAAACAAATCATGGTATAAACCACTATTTAATTTAAATTTGCAGCTCATTTAATCTTAATAGTGAAGAAATTAACCATCGGAACACGCGGTAGCGACCTGGCTTTATGGCAGGCTAATCATATTCAAAATGAATTGGCAGCTATTGGAATAGAAGCAGAGATAAAAATCATTAAAACGCAGGGCGATAAAATCCTGAATTTAAGATTGGACAAATTGGAAGGCAAAGGTTTTTTTACCAAAGAACTGGAAGAAGAGCTTTTGGCCGGAACAATTGATCTGGCTGTACACTGCCTTAAAGATTTGCCTACAACACACCCTGAAGGATTAACCATTGCGGCTTTGCCTCCACGCGAAGAAGCGAGCGAGTATCTGTTAATTTTAAAAGATTGTGTAGATGTTTCGCAGAAACTATCGCTTAAAAAAGGTGCCATGGTAGGTACTTCATCTAACCGCCGTAAAGCCCAGCTTTTGGGTTTACGTCCGGATTTAGAAGTAGAAGATCTGCGCGGAAACGTGCCTACCCGCATTGGTAAACTGCGCGATGAGGATTATGATGCGATTTTAATTGCTAAGGCCGGTGTAAAGCGCTTAGGTTTGGATGTAAGCGATTTACACATCGAAGAACTCGAAACTACCGAATTTATACCTGCACCTGCACAAGGTGCCCTGGCCATTCAGATCAGGGAAAATGATACCGAACTTTTCGATGCATTACAAAAACTGCACGATCCGGCTACTGCCGAAGAAGTGGGCGTTGAACGTAAAGTACTAAATCTTTTTGAAGGGGGCTGTCACATGCCTTTGGGCTGTTACTGTAAAAAGGAAAACGGCCAGTTTGAAGTGTGGACTGCAAAGGCCGAAACTGCCGATCATTTTCCTGAACGTTTGTTTTTACGTGCCGAAACAACAGAAGGCCTGGCCGAAAAAATTGTGGCCAAGTTCAATGCAGAAAGAAAAAAACCGGCAAAGGTTTTCATTTCCCGCGAAATTGGCGAACACAGTTATTTCCGCCGTGCATTAGAAAATAATGATATTGAAATTGAAGGACGTTCATTAATCCGTACGTTCCCGATTGTTACCGTTTTAGATCAGTTTATTCTGCGTCATGTAGATTGGATTTTCTTCAGCAGCCGAAACAGTGTCGAATACTTTTTCAACCTGAAACCAGTGCTGCCAAAGAAAACCAAGTTTGGTGTGGTAGGCAGAGGCTCAGAAGATGCTTTACGTAAGTTTAACCATTTTGCCGATTTTGTTGGTGCAAGTGGCGATATTACCGAAGTTGCTGAAGATTTTGCAAAATTGGTTGGCGGACAGCAAATTTTATTCCCACGTGCACAGGATTCACTACAATCAATCCAGAAGTCGTTGCCGGCAGATGCTAAAATTATCGACTTACCGATTTACGAAACGGTAATTGAAGATGATATCGACCAGAGCTATGCCGATGTGCTGATTTTTACCAGCCCATCGAACGTGGATGCTTATTTCGCCGATAATTTATTGGAGCCTGGTCAGCAGGTAATTGCCATTGGTAACTCTACTGGTAAGAAATTCGACGAAATGGGGGTGAAATATGCTTTGCCTTATTCGCCCGATGAAATTGGATTGGCCGAAGCGGTGTTTGGGATAGAGATGAGATAGGAAGGGTTTGAGGTATAGGGTGTAAGGTTTTTTAAGCTAAAAGATTTTTATTCTGTAATAATTTATCCAAATATCATCCAAAGATCCGTTTGAGCATCCCGCAAGGGAGTAAAAAGATACTCAAGTCTTGATACCCGAATCTCAAGTCTTGATACTAAATACAATAAAATATTCAGGTCTTGATACTAAAATCATGATACTTGATACTAATAATACAAAAAATGTTACATCGTCCGCGTAGATTAAGAAAAAATCCATTAGTGAGAGAGATGGTGGCCGAAACCCGGTTATCAAAAGATATGTTTGTGTACCCTTATTTTGTGGTGCCTGGTAAAAATGTTACCCATGCTATTGATGCCATGCCAGGTGTTAACCATTATTCGGTTGATACCCTGGTGCAAGATGTAGAAGCCGGATTAAAAAAAGGGCTCAACAAAATTATGTTATTTGGGGTTGGCGACGAAAAGTCGGCTGATGCCAAATCGGCTTATCACGATCATTCGCTTGTACCAACTGCAGTTCGTGAGCTTAAAAAACAATTTGGCGAAGATTTATATGTTGTAACCGATGTTTGTGTGTGTTCGTACACCACGCATGGGCACTGCGGCATTTTGGAGAACGATTACGTGCAGAACGATAAAACGGTTGAAGTGATTGCCAAAATGGCCTTAACGCATGCAGAGGCTGGTGCTGATATGTTTGCGCCTTCGGATATGATGGATGGAAGGATTGCTGCCATGCGCAATCTTTTAGATGAAAATGGTTTTGTAAATGCTGCTATCATGAGCCACGCAACCAAGTTTGCTTCTGCTTATTATGGCCCTTTCAGAGAGGCTGCCGATTGTGCGCCAAGCAAAGGCGACAGAAAAGCATACCAGATGGATTTCAGAAACCCGTTGGAAGCTTTACGCGAAGCGCAATTAGATGAGCAGGAAGGAGCCGATGTTTTAATGGTAAAACCCGGATTAGCCTATCTCGACATCATTCAGCGCTTAAAACAAGACACCAATTTACCAATTGCCGTTTACAATGTTTCGGGCGAATACTCGATGGTAAAAGCAGCAGCCGAACGCGGTTGGATTGACGAACAAAAAGTGGTTATGGAAACCATGCACGCCTTCGCAAGAGCCGGAGCAAGTATTATTACTACTTACCACATTAAAGATATTTTAAATAATAATTGGCTATAGAGGTGGAAGGTTGAGGGTTTAAGGCTTAAGGTTTTCCTGCAAATCCCATATTTCCATTTTTATAAATAATACATAGGTACCTGGTGCTTTATAAGTTTTTGGCTTTTGCCTTAAACCTTAAGCCTTTTACCTTATACCTTAAAAAGATGTTAGATTCATTAAAAAAAATGTTTTCAGGTAACGAAGCCGATATTCCGGTAAATACGGGCAGCAAACCTGATATTTCGAGGGTAAAATCTGCCGAATTGTACGAAAAATCAAAAACGTATTTCCCGGGTGGGGTAAACTCGCCTGTAAGGGCTTTTAAATCTGTTTATGGCACACCGCTTTTCATCGAGAAAGGTGATGGCTGCTTTATCTGGGATGCCGATGGCAATCAGTTTATCGATTTCTGCGGCAGCTGGGGGCCACTGATTTTAGGACACAATAATCCGAAAATCAGAGAGAAAGTAACCGAAGTAATGCAGAATGGTATGAGCTTTGGTGCACCTACGGCTTTAGAAAATGAACTGGCAGAGTTGATTATCAAAAACAACCGTTTTGTAGAAAAAATCCGTTTTACCAGCTCAGGTACCGAGGCCGTAATGTCGGCCATTCGTTTGGCCCGTGGTTTTACCGGTCGCGATAAAATTTTAAAGTTCGAAGGTTGCTACCATGGTCACAGCGATTCGTTGCTGGTAAAGGCTGGTTCGGGCCTGGTAACCTTTGGCGAAACTTCATCGGCAGGGGTACCTAAATCTTTTGCTGAAGAAACCATCGTTGTTCCGTTGAATGACAAAACAGCCATTGAACAGGCTTTTGAGCAGTTTAAAGATCAGATTGCTGCAGTAATTATTGAAGGTATTCCGGCCAATAACGGCTTAATTATGCAGGATGAAGAATATATCCAATTCTTGCGTAAAATTTGTACCGATAATGGTTCGCTTTTAATTTTTGATGAAGTAATTACCGGATTCAGGGTTGGTTTTGAAGGTGCTGCTGCACATTATGGCATTACCCCTGATATTGTAACTTACGGAAAAATTATTGGCGGTGGTTTACCTGTGGGTATGTATGGTGCACGTGCCGAAATTATGGCACATATTTCTCCTGATGGAGGTGTTTACCAGGCCGGAACTTTATCTGGTAATCCCGTAGCCATGGCGGCAGGAATTGCTACTTTGACCGAGCTGAGCAAATCTGGCTTCTATAAAGATTTAAATAACAAAGCACAGGAATTTGTGGCCAGCATTCAACGTTTTGCCACTGCGCGTAACTATAAATTTAAAGTGTTTACCATTGGTTCTATCTTTTGGTTTGCCTTTACTGATAAAGATAAAATCCAGTCGGCCGATGATATTGACGCGGGCAGCATGGAGAAATTTAAAATTATGCATCGCGAATTATTAAACCGCGGAATTTATTTAGGCCCATCGGGATATGAAGTTGGTTTCGTATCTTCAGCACATACCAAGATTGAGCTGGAGAAAGCGAAACGTGCAATATTTGAGGCTTTAGATTTAGTGTTTAAGAAATAAAAGAGGCTTTATTGTTTAACCACAGAGAACGCAGAGTTTTCATAGAGAACAGAGAGGTTGTTCGGGAACCGTCATTGCGAAGAGGAACGACAAAGCCTGCTGATTATAGGCGGGCAATCTTAATGCTATTTGCTATGGTTGGTAAGAAGAACAAATCGGTGTAATCAAACAAATCTGTGGAATCAATCCGAAGGAATAAATGAAGAAATCTATAATCATATTTTACGCATTACTGCTTTACGCATTAATTCAGCTCATTTCGTGGGGTACTTTGGTGGTGCGTTTGCAACCAAGCCGCATGACAATGATTATGGGCGAGGGGTCGGTATTTTTATTTTTGTTATGCTTTGGTGGTTATTTTTTACACCAATCCTTAAAACGTGAAGATAAGTTGCGGGAACAGCAGCAAAATTTCCTCATGTCGATTACACACGAGTTAAAATCGCCGCTGGCAGCCATTAAGCTTTCTATACAAACCATTGTTAAGCGCGATTTGGATAAAGCCAGACAGGTTTCTTTGCTCAATAATTCGTTAAAAGATATTGAACGTTTGGATGATTTGGTCGAGAATATGCTGCTGGCAACCAAGATCGAAAACCGTTCGTATAGTTTCCCAAAAGAGCCATTTAACTTTTCGGAGCTGGTGGCTAAAATTACCGACCGTTTACAAGTACACTCGTGCGGCTGTGAGCAGATCATTAATGCTAAAATTCAGCCAAATTTGCAGCTTGTGGGTGACAAATTTGCCTTATCGTCAGTAGTGACCAATTTAATCGAAAATGCGGTTAAGTATTCTAACCCTTGCGATGAGATAAATGTGCATTTAAACGAAATGGACGGGCATATTCACCTCAGTGTAATGGATAAAGGGCCAGGTATTTCAGATGCCGAAAAAATGTTGATATTTGATAAGTTTTACCGCGTTGGTAACGAGAATGTCAGAAAAGCGAAAGGAACAGGTTTAGGCTTGTTTATTGTGAAAGAGGTTTTACAATACCATGATGCAGATATTACAGTAAAAGACAATCTGCCCCAGGGAAGTATTTTTGAAGTAACATTTAGTTAATCTCAATTATGTCACAAAAATTAAGAATTCTATTGGTAGAAGACGAGGATCACTTGTTAGATGCTATTAAATTAAACCTCGAACTTGAAGGATATAAAGTTCATGCCGTTAAAGATGGCAAAACCGCTCTTAAAGTATTTAAAGAAGAACGTTTTAATCTGATCGTATTAGATGTAATGCTACCCGAAATGGATGGCTTCCAGGTTTGCGAAACCATACGTTTAGAAAATGCAGAAGTTCCGATTATGTTTTTAACAGCTAAAAACACTTCAGAAGACCGTGTTTTAGGGCTAAAAAAAGGAGCCGACGATTATTTGGTTAAACCATTTAACTTAGAAGAATTGATTCTTCGTGTGGGTATTTTGGTTAAACGCAGTTTAAAATCTGACGATTTAAAAGAATTAAACTCTTACAAAATTGGCGATAAAACCATCTATTTTAACTCTTTTGAATTGAAACACGATGATGGTACCATTACACCGTTAACCAAAAAAGAAACCATGTTGTTGAAACTCTTAATTGAGCGTAAAAACGATGCCGTTTCGAGAGAGCAGATTTTAGAAACCGTATGGAATTATGATGTTTATCCTTCAACCAGAACGATCGATAACTTCATTTTAACTTTCCGTAAGTATTTTGAACCGGATCAAAAAAATCCAGTTTATTTTCACTCTATCCGTGGGGTAGGTTATAAATTTACCGATAGTCATTAATGTACAATAATAACGGCAGGTATGCTTTAATGGCAGTTTTTCTGCTGGCAGGTTTGGTTTGTGTTTTTTACCATCAATACCAGTTAGCAGCACTTTCTGCACTTTTACTGGCCTTTGTGATATGGAGCCACTTTAAACACAGTTCTGTTTTAATGGCTTCGAAGCATTTCAAAAACAACGAATTTGGTAAAACCAAAGTCTTGCTGGCCGAAGTAACCAAACCAGAACGTTTAGCCAAAAGCCGCAGAGGTTACTACGAATTTATGCAAGGCAACATGGCATTGAAAGAACAAGACTGGGATAAAGCCGAGTATCACTTTCAATTGGCCAGCCGTTTTCCGATAGGAGGAAAGAATGAGAAAGCTTATGTGCTGATTCATCTGGCTAACCTGGCACTGCGTAAAAAAGACAGGGAAAGGGCTGAAGCTTATACCAAATTAGCCAAAGAACTGGCCGAAACACAAAGGTCGAAAGATATTATTGTAAAAATAGAAAAGGAAATCAGCAAAATATAATAGGACTATTGTCATTTTGAACAACGAAGCGCCAGTTTAGCAATAAAAAGGTACTTCGTTTTTTTTTTATTTATACCTTTGCAAAATTAAAATTTTAGCTCAATCGTCATCCTGAGCGATTTCAGGATCTAGCTAAACAGAGATGCTGAAATAAATTCAGCATGACGATAAATGAAGTACCAAATACAAATCATGAAGAATAATTTATTTTTAGACGCAGCATTTTCAAAACAAACAGAACGTCCACCCGTGTGGATGATGCGCCAGGCAGGCCGTTTTATGCCGCAATATTGGGAGATTAAAAACAAATACTCTTTTTTAGAGATGTGTAAAACCCCAGAAATTGCTGCAGATGTAACGATGTTGCCTGTTGATTTACTGGATATTGATGCTGCAATTTTATTCTGTGATATTTTGGTAACAGGCGAGGCCATGGGTGGCGACTTAAGTTTTACCCAGGGCGTTGGACCAAAATTTGCCAACCCGGTACGTACCGCTCAGGATATCGAAAACCTGAATGTAGATTGTTTAAGCGAATTACAATATGTAGCTGATGCGATTAAAGTGATTCAGCAACGTTTGGATAACAGGATTCCGTTAATCGGTTTTGCCGGTGCTCCTTTTACCGTAATGAGCTATTTAATTGAAGGTGGTTCATCTAAAGATTTTAAGTTAACCAAGCTTTTTATACACAACCAGCCTGAGCTGGCGCACAAACTTTTGGCTAAAATTGCCAAAGTAACTGCCGATTATCTTAACCTGCAGATTGCTGCTGGTGTAAATGCACTTCAAATTTTCGACAGCTGGGCTTTGGCTTTATCATGGAACGATTATCAGGAGTTTTCGCACCGTTACATTCAGGAAATTATTGCCAACTTAAACAGAAAAGACATTCCGGTTATTTCTTTCTGTAAAGGCAGTTCGGTTTTTGCCCCAATTATGGCCGAAGCTAAGCCAGATGTAATTTCGGTTGACTGGAATGCTGATTTATTGAATATTAAAAATGCTTTACCAAAAGGTATTGCCGTACAAGGTAATTTAGACCCACACATTTTATATGCGGATAAAGCGGTGATTAAAGCGCAGATTCACAAATTATTCGAGCGTATGCGCGGTACCGAAGGCTTTATCTTTAACTTGGGTCATGGCATTATGCCTGATATTCCTTTCGATAATGTAAAATATGCGATTGAGGTAGTGAAGGAGTTTAGGTACTAACCAAATTACTTATAAATGCGTCACTCTGATCCGATAACTATCGGATTTATTTCATGGTCTCTTTTAGAATGAGATGCTGAAACAAGTTCAGCATGACG
>NZ_JSYN01000018.1 GCF_000812965.1 Pedobacter kyungheensis | reverse complement strand
GACGGATCATACGCTGTTCAAGACCATTTTCTCTTGAGATGCTCGACAGAGATTTATTTCTTTTTAATACCTGATTGACGATAGTCAATTTAAATTCTAAGCTGTGCTTAACTTGTCTACTCATAAAAATGCCCCCATAAAGTGTCTAACTTTTTGGGGGCACTGCAAAACTAATTCAAGGGCTTTCAAATCTTATATGTTCAATTACTTTACACGCTCAACGTAGTCGCCGGTGCGGGTATCGATTTTAATTTTATCTCCCTGGTTAACGAACATCGGAACTTTAACTTCAACGCCATTTTCAAGCGTTGCTGCTTTTAACGCATTTGTAGAAGTATCGCCTTTAACTGCAGGCTCCGAATAAGTAATTTCAAATTCGGCAAAGTTTGGTAATTGCGCCATAATTGCTTCGTCGCTTTCCATCGAAACGATGATGCTCATACCTTCTTTTAAAAATTTAATTGCCGAACCGAATAAAGCTTTCTCGATGTTAAATTGCTCGTACGATTCGTTATCCATTACTACCAGGTAGTTACCATCTTCGTAAAGGTATTGGTAATCGTTGGTTTCTACACGGCAGATTTCTACAGCCTCGTCTGTATTCATACGGGCTTCTACAATTCTACCTGTTTTAATGTTACGGAATTTACCGGTGTAAAATGCACCACCTTTACCTGGTGTACGGTGATTCCATTCGTCAACAGTAACCAGTTCGTTGTTTACGCGAAGAATGTTACCTGTTTTAATTTCTGATGCTTTAGCCATATGTTGTGATCCTGAATTGGATTTTATATTTCTGTTTTTTGTGTCGGCAAAGGTAAAATTATTTTAATAAAAACCTATAAAGGTTTAAGGCATAAGGCTTAGGGTTTAACCTGTTGCAAGCCCTGGCTTTTATTATTTGACCCTTTCCATGTACTCGCCGGTTTTGGTATCAACCTTAACCTTATCTCCCTGGTTGATAAATAAAGGCACCCTTATTTCTGCACCGGTTTCAACAGTTGCATATTTTTGTGCACTGGTAGAGGTATCGCCTTTAACAGCGGGTTCGGTGTAGGTAATCTCAAGTTCAACGCTATTGGGCAGCTGGGCTACAATAGGTTCGTCGCTTTCGAAAGCGATGGTTACATTCATGCCTTCTTTTAAAAATTTAATTGCGTTGCCGAAAAGCAATTTCGGGATGTTATGCTGATCGAAGGTATTGTTGTCCATCACTACCAGATAATCGCCATCCTCGTAAAGGTATTGGTAATCGTTGGTTTCAACACGGCAAATGGTAACCTCTTCATCGGTACGGAAACGGTACTCTACAATTTTACCTGTTTTTACGTTCCGCATACGTGCCTGATAGAAAGCCCTTAAATTTCCGGGTGTACGGTGGATATATTCTTCAACACTAACCAACTCTCCGTTAAAACGAAGAACGTTTCCGCTTTTTACTTCTGATGCCTTTGCCATTTGATAATGAAATATTGTTTTGTCAATTTTTGAATGCCAAAGTTAAAAAAAAATGGTTCATTGGTTCAATAGTCATTGGTTCATTGGGCTGAAGGTATGTCCTAGACTTAGCAGGTTTGATTAGCTGTTTAGAAATTTAAAATCTGTGAGGTTTTTTCGCCCGAAAAATAGCGTATAAAAGAAATGCCTTTGGGAACCACTCCAAAGGCATAATCAACCTAAACCTCAAACTAAACTATGAAAAACTCTTTGCCTTTTCAGGCTATATTTTTGATTCTGCCAAAGCAGAAGTTTAATTCATTCCTCGAAGAGATAATTTTAATATTTGTTTCTCTTTTTGGTGGTGCAAAGGTAAGAACTATTTTTCAATTACAAAATATTTTTTCAAAAAAATATTTATAATACAAATGTATGACAAAACAGGCTTCTTGTAAGCGGTTTTTGGGGTGGTTAATTTACTTGTAATCAGCGATTTGAATTTGGTGATTGCAAAATTCATATTCCTGAATTTGGTTCGATCCAATTATCGTTAAACGGTCTTTTCCAAAATTTTCGATTAGTTCGCGGTACCAATTCATTCCCTGAACGTCTAAATTACTGGTTGGTTCATCTAAAAATAAAATTGGCGTATCGGTGCAACAGGCCAAAGCTAGTTTGGTTCTTTGTTTCATTCCCGACGAAAAGTACTTAATTTCTTTGTTTGCCGCTTTTTCCAGTCCAAGGATACTAATCAGGTTTTTGGCATCGACGCCAGGGGCAAAGTTTTTAAACTTAAAATGAAAATTGATGATCTCTTTTAAACTGAAAGTTTCTACCAGTTCGAGGTAGGGGGCAGCCAAACTAATGTATCTGTAAATATTATCGACAGGTATTTCTGTGTTTTGCGTAAATGAAATTTCTCCTTCTGAAGGGGATAAGCTACCGGTTAATACGCTCAGTAAGGTAGATTTGCCCGATCCGTTTGGTCCAAGTATAGCGTAGCTGTTGCCTGTGCTAAACTCGGTACTCAGGTTTCTGAAAATCCATTCTTTGTTAAACCTCCTGCCAACATTGTTTAGGGATATTTTCATTTTTTAGTTCAAGTATCAAGTATAGGGTATCAGGTATCAAGTATCGGGTATCGGGTATCAAGGTGCTTTTGCATGCAGACACTATTATCAACACCAATATATTGCCCGTAGTTGGTAATGATCTGGTAACCTGCTTTTTGATAAAGCGCTATAGCTTCGGGTTGTTTTTTGCCGGTTTCTAAAATGCAGGCGCTAAAACCAATTTCGGCTGCCCAGTTTTCGAGTTCGTTTAATATTTGCGCTGCAATGCGCTGTTTCCTGTTGTCTGGGTGAACAAACATCCGTTTTACTTCGGCCTGGCTGGCAGAAAATGGCTTAATTGCACCACAGCCTACAGGAGTATTGTTTTGATAAGCTACAACAACTTCTTTAATGGCGTCAACTTTGTTAAACTGGGCATAAAAAGCATGTTCATCGCCATCTCTAACCGCTAAATCCTGATCCAGCAAGGCAACCAATTTTCTAAAATCGGCCTGGTCTGAATTGGTTCTGATTAGCGTTAAAGTAGCCATGAACATGTTGTAATTATTTTTGATCAGTGCTTTGGTCTTTTACCTTTCGGCTTTAGCCTTACTAGCTTCCCATGCCGAAACCCTTCATTACCCCACGGTTAGAGTTGCGGATAAAATCTACAATTTCATCGCGGATCTCAGTAGGTTTGAATTCGGCCTCGATCATATCCAAAGCTTTGGTTACGTTATTGTGTTTAACGAAAAGCACGCGGTAAATTTCCTGTATCTCGTCAATCTGCTCATTGGTAAAACCTCTTCTGCGCAGGCCTACCGAGTTGATACCTGCGTAAGAAAGCGGCTCACGTGCAGCTTTAACATAAGGTGGCACATCTTTACGTACCAACGAACCGCCGGTAACGAATGCGTGTGAGCCTACTTTTACAAACTGGTGAATGGCTACTAAGCCAGCAAGTACAACGTTATTGCCGATGGTAATGTGGCCGGCTAAAGTGGTGCTGTTCGAAAAAATACAGTAGTTACCCACTTCACAATCGTGTGCAATATGCGAGTAAGCCTGAATTAAGCAGTTGCTGCCGATAACGGTTTTCCATTTATCTTTAGTACCACGGTTAATGGTAACACACTCTCTGATGGTGGTATTGTCGCCAATTTCTGCTGTAGTAATTTCTCCTGCAAATTTTAAATCCTGTGGTTCGCCGGAAATAACAGCGCCAGGAAAAATGCGGCAGTTTTTACCAATCCGCGCGCCATCCATAATGGTTACGTTCGATCCGATCCAGGTTCCCTCTCCAATCACAACATCTTTATGTATTACTACAAAAGGTTCGATTACCACGTTTTCGGCAATTTTTGCCTGAGGATGTATATATGCTAAAGGTTGTATCATTATTGAGCGGGTTCTGCTTGTTTAACTTTTGAAATTTGGGCCATCATTTCGGCTTCGACAACGATTTTTTCGCCTACCATACCAACACCTTTCATCTGGGCAATTCCCCTTCTGATTGGTTCCAGTAAGTCGCAACGGAAAACGATGCTGTCGCCAGGTAATACCTGCGCTCTGAAACGCACGTTATCTATCTTTAAGAAATAGGTTAAGTAATTTTCAGGATCGGGAACGGTACACAATACCAGAATTCCACCCACCTGGGCCATGGCCTCAATCTGTAATACGCCCGGAAATACCGGAGCACCAGGAAAGTGCCCTTTAAAGAACTCTTCGTTCATGGTTACGTTTTTAACGCCCACAACGTGGTTTTTTGAAAGTTCTAAAATTTTATCTACAAATAGGAAGGGTTGACGGTGAGGCAAAATCTCCATGATTTTAACCACATCAAATAAGGCTTTTGCGCCTGGGTCGTAAACCTTCTGCACTTTTTTGTTTTTCTCTTTTTTAATGGCTGCCTTAATTTTTTTTGCAAATGCAACGTTAGCTGCGTGGCCAGGACGAGCTGCCATAATGTGTCCTTTTAAGTGCATACCAACCAAAGCCAGATCGCCAATCATATCCAGTAGTTTATGACGGGCAGGTTCGTTTTGGTAGCGCAATTCCATGTTGTTTAAAATTCCCTGTGGGGCAACATCAATGTCTTCGCGGTTAAATAACTTGGCCAGATGGTTTAATTCATCTTTGGTAACTTCTTTATCAACAATTACAATGGCATTATTTAAGTCACCTCCTTTAATCAGGTTGTGCGATAACTGGTATTCTAATTCGTGTAAGAAGCAGAAAGTACGGCAAGAGGCAATTTCTTTTTTAAACTCTGCAATGGTGTTAATGCCAGCATGCTGACTACCCAAAACAGGTGAGTTATAATCAATCATACAGGTAAAGCGGTAGTCGTCAAGCGGCATGGCCACAATTTCTACTTTCCTGTCTTCTTCTGTATAGGTAATGTTATGAGGAATGGTGAAATATTCGCGATCGGCATTTTGCTCAACTGTACCTACTTCTTCCAATAAATCGACAAACTGGATCGAGCTGCCATCCATAATCGGAGTTTCAGGTCCGTCTAATTTGATTAGCACATTATCAAGGTCCATACCAATTAATGAAGCCATTACGTGCTCTACAGTGCTTACGCTGGCTCCGTTTTGGGTAATGGTAGTTCCGCGCGAAGTATCGGTTACGTTATCGGCATCAGCTTCGATGATGGGGTGTCCGTCTAAATCGATGCGTTGAAATTTAAAACCATGATTTTCGGGGGCAGGGCAAAATGTTAAAGTAACATTAGCGCCTGTATGTAAACCAACACCAGATGCTGATATTTCTTGCTTAATCGTTTTTTGTCTAACGTTCATTGTGTAATGTATTCTTTTCCAGTTCAGCTGTAAGCTTTTTCAATTCCTCTTCGAGTGCGTTAATTCTTTTTTCTACATCGGGGAGGTGTTTGAAAATTACCGATGCGCGCATCCAGTTGCGCAATGGTTGGGCAGGACTGCCGTGCCATTGTTTATTTTCTTCTGTAATGTTAAAGTTAATACCTGCCTGCGCACCAATTTGGGTGCCTTTGGCTAAGGTTAAGTGACCTGCAATACCCACCTGGCCACCTACAACGCTGTTAGGGCCAATTTTTGTGCTGCCTGAGATTCCTGATTGTGCAGCCAAAACAGTGTTTTCGCCAATCTCCACATTGTGGGCAATCTGAATCAGGTTGTCGATTTTTGTACCCTTTTTAACAATGGTTGAGCCCATGGTTGCACGATCGACAGTGGTATTGGCGCCAATTTCCACATCATCTTCAATTATAACATTCCCAATCTGAGGAATTTTATTGTAAGTGCCGTCTTTTTGAGGGGCAAAGCCAAAGCCATCGCTTCCTATAACCGTATTGGCGTGGATAATTACGCGACTACCAATAACTGAATTGTGGTAAATTTTTACACCCGGATAAAAAGTAGCGTTCTCACCAATTTTGGAATGTGCGCCGATAAAAACCTGTGTATTTATTTTACAGCCATCGGCAATTACCGCATGTTCGGCCACATAGGCAAAAGCATCAATAAAAACATTCTGACCAATTTTAGCAGTTGGGTGCACAAAGGCCATTTTATCAATGCCCGTTTGTGTATTTTGTGCGTTTACAGCTTCGTTGTATTTATCCAGCAAAATGGTAAAAGCACTGTATGGATTTTCTACACGCACTAAAGTGCTGGTATAGGGCTGTGTTGGGGTAAAATCTTTAGATACGATTACAACGGATGCCTGAGTAGAATACAAAAAGTTTTCGTACTTAGGATTGGAAAGAAAAGACAAAGAGCCTTCCTTTCCGTCTTCTATTTTAGAGAGTTCGGTAACGGCTACATCAGGGTTACCATCTATGGAACCGTTCAGAAACTGACTTATCTGCTTGGCAGTAAATTGCATCGTACAAAGGTAAATGTTAAATTGATATGAACAAAAAAACCTGCAATGGTTAAGCTGTGTATATTTTATACAATAATAAGACTTAAAACGGCAGTAAAAGTTAAATATTTTGTTAAATAAGCTTAAATGCCCCTGGGGTAACAGAGGATATATTTTTCTACGGTTTTCTGCAGCGACTCCAGATTAGATAAATCTGAGGCCTTTGCAATATCAACTATCCGGTTATTTTTCATTAAAATTTTAATGTTACCTACGCCAGCATTGTAGGCCCGGTTTTGTATGGTCTCGGTAAAAACAAAATATCGGGCTTCTTCGGGCTTAATTCCGAGCAGGTTAACAGCTGCATCCTGCAGAAATGTTACGCGATCGGCCTTTTCCATCTCGTTACCCATCTCAACTTTGTACAGGTTACGCGAGGTGAGCATACTGCACAGGGTAGATAAAATTTTATCGGGATGTTTTACCCAAACTTTAACCGCGGCATAAATATCCTGGTCGTCGAGATTGGTAAAATGTTCGAGGTTTTCATGCTGCTCAAAGAAGTTAGCTTCGTTAATATTGTTTTTAAGAAAGTGGTTTAACGATGGTGAAGCAAAGAGATCAACACCATTTGACGATAGTTCTTTGGCCCGTTCCAGTAATTTCACTAAGATCATTTCGCCCGCAATAACCGTTTTATGGAGGTAAACCTGCCAATACATCAGGCGGCGTGCAATCAGGAATTTCTCGATAGAGTAAATACCCTTTTCCTCAATCACCAGGTCATCGTCATAAACATTAAACATTTTAATAATGCGGTCGAAACTGATTACGCCTTCGCTTACGCCGGTAAAAAAGCTATCGCGGTTCAAATAGTCCATCCGATCCAAATCAAGCTGGCCCGAAATTAACTGGTGTAAAAACTTTTTAGGGTAGGTGCCGTTAAAAATCTCGATTGCATGAGTTAAACGTCCGTCAAAATGAATGTTCAGGTCGTTCATCAGTTTTACCGAAATATCTTCGTGCCTGATACCGGTAACCAGCGAATGTTCAAGTGCGTGCGAAAAAGGACCATGGCCAATGTCGTGCAGTAAAATGGCCAAAATGGCGGCTTCTTCTTCACCTTCGGTAATGTCATGCCCTTTGCTCCTGAGTAAACTAATGGCCAGGCACATTAAATGCATGGCGCCCAATGCGTGGTGAAAACGGGTGTGCAATGCGCCCGGGTAAACCAAATGGGTCATGCCCAGTTGTTTAATGTAGCGCAGGCGCTGAAAATACGGATGCGAAATTACATCGTAAACCAGAGCCGATGGTATGCTGATGAAACCGTAAACCGGATCATTTATGATTTTCTTCTTGTTCAATCGTTAAAAATAGTTAAATAGACAGATACGGTACAAAAATTGCTATTTTTATTTAGAGTTTGATTTACCTGCCAAAATTAAAAGGCAATACATACCTATTTTTACATAAACATGCAAGAAACTAAGATATTATGGGCCGATGATGAAATCGACCTGTTAAAACCACATATATTATTGTTAAATGATAAAGGTTATAATGTAACCACATTTACCAATGGGAACGATGCGCTCGAAGCATTTGGAAAATCACATTTCGACCTGGTTTTTTTAGATGAAAACATGCCGGGAATGAGCGGGATTGAAACGCTTGGGGCCATTAAAAACCTCAATCCGGATGTGCCGGTGGTGCTGATTACCAAAAGCGAAGAAGAAAATCTGATGGAAGACGCCATTGGTAGCAAAATAGACGATTACCTGATTAAACCGGTTAACCCCAAACAGGTATTGCTAACCATTAAAAAGCTGATCGATAACAAGCGTTTGGTAAGCGAGAAAACTTCTATGGCATACCAGCAGGATTTCCGTCGCCTGGGCATGACCCTGGGCGATAAGCTAAACTACGAAGAGTGGGTTGATGTATATAAAAAGATTGTTTTCTGGGAACTGGAGCTGGAGAAGCTGGACGATCCGCAAATGCACGAAATTTTAACCATGCAAAAGCAGGAGGCAAACACGCAGTTTTCGAAATTTGTTGAGGAACACTATTTAGGCTGGATTAAGGAAAAAGATAAAGCGCCTTTATTTTCGAACGAGCTGTTAAAGAAAAAGGCTTTCCCGCATATTAACGAAACTACGCCTGTATTTTTTATCCTGATTGATAACCTGCGTTACGACCAATGGAAAATCATCAATCCTTTAATTTCGGAGTATTTCCGCATTGATGAAGAGGATATGTACAGCAGTATTTTACCAACGGCAACCCAATATGCCCGTAATGCGATATTTTCGGGATTAATGCCCTTAGATATGGAAAAACGTTTCCCTCAGCTTTGGCAAAACGATGATGATGAGGGTGGTAAAAACATGCACGAAGAAGCTTTTCTGGCCGATAACATTAAACGCACGCTCCGCAGAGACTGCAAATTCAGCTACAATAAAATTTTAACTTTTGAGCAGGGGAAAGATTTGGTAGATCAAACCAATAACCTGATGCAAAATGATTTTAACGCCATTGTTTTCAACTTTGTTGATATGCTGAGCCATGCACGTACAGATATGCAGATGATCCGCGAGCTGGCCAATGATGATGCTGCCTACCGTTCGTTAACTCTATCGTGGTTTGAGCATTCGCCGCTTTGGGATTTATTGAAGAAAATATCGCAGAAAAAAGTTAAAGTGATTATCACCACCGATCATGGTACCATCCGCGTTAAAAAGCCGGTTAAGGTAATTGGCGATAGAAGTACCAATACCAATTTAAGGTACAAACAGGGGCGCAATCTGAATTTTAACGTTAAAGATGTTTTTCTGATTAAAAACCCGCACGATGCCATGTTGCCTAAGATTAACATCAGCAGCAGTTATATTTTTGCGCGGGAGGACAGTTATTTCGTTTATCCGAACAACTACAACCAGTTTGTAAATTACTATAACGAAACCTTTCAGCATGGAGGTATCTCATTGGAAGAGATGATTATTCCTGTGGTGACGTACTCGCCGAGATAAAGATTAGGCATCACCGTTTTATTGTCATCTTGATTTTATCGAAAAGATATTCAGTAAATTATTTGGTAGAGTCTTCGACAAGCTCAGACTGACAAAACTCATAATCAGGCAAAAGGAATACAATTAAGTATTACTTTTGCCTTTATTTTTTTAGCATGGAAATAACAGTAAATGGTTTATTGGGTTTACCTCAGGTAGCCGAACAGCTTTTGGTCTTCGCTGGTGATGAAAAAGTTTTCATTTTTGAAGGGGAGATGGGAGCTGGAAAAACAACTTTTATTAAGCAGTTCTGCGCCCACCTGGGCATTGAAGATGTGGTTTCGAGCCCAACTTATTCCATCGTAAATGAGTACGTGAGCCCTAAAGGATCAGTTTTCCATTTCGATTTTTACCGCATAAAAGATATCCGCGAAGCTTATGACCTGGGCTATGAAGAATATTTTTATGGTGGCGCCATTTGCCTCATTGAATGGCCGGAGCGTGTAGCCGAATTATTGCCCCAAAATTATATCAAAGTTGAAATTAGTGTGGTAGATGAAAACGAGCGATTGTTCACTTTTTGTAAGGTATAACAATTAGTTATCAATAAATTAACAGATTTTCCTTACCTTGAACAACCTAAAACTACCAAAATATTAATTCAACATGGCTACAGGATTACGCGAAGGAATGGCCGATATAGCTCGTCAAGGTTTATTGCAAACACAGGAGGCAAAACTCGAAACCCGAAACAAAAAAAACAGCCTGTACATCGGGATACCCAAAGAAATTTCTTTTCAGGAGAATAGAATTGCCTTAACTCCGCTTTCTGTTGCCTTGCTGGTAAATAATGGTCACCGTGTAGTGCTGGAAAGTGGAGCCGGTACCGGAGCGAATTTTACAGATACTGAATATGCCGAACAGGGGGCTAAAATAACCTACAACAAAAAAGAGGTTTTCGAAGCAGATATCCTGGTCAAAATAGCACCGCCAACCCTCGAAGAGATTGATTTGATGCACAAAGGGCAAACCCTGCTTTCTTCTTTACAAATTGGTACGTTAAAGCAGGAGTACCTGAAAGCATTGATGCATAAAAAAATTAATGCCCTGTGTTTCGAGAACCTGCGCGATGAAGGGAATGTGCTTAGTGTGGTGCGGGCCATGAGCGAAATTGTAGGGTCAACATCGATTTTAATTGCAGCAGAATACCTGAGCAATGTTACCGGTGGCAAAGGCTTAATGCTTGGTGGGTTTACGGGGGTACCACCAACAGAAATTGTAATTTTAGGTGCCGGAACGGTGGGTGAGTATGCAGCGAGAACTGCTTTGGCACTTGGCGCCGAAGTAAAGGTTTTTGATAGTTCTATTTACCGTTTGCGCCGTTTACAAAATAACCTGGGCAGCCGGGTTTTTACTTCGGTAATGCAACCCATAGTACTTAATAAAGCCATTGTAACCTGTGATGTGGTAATTGGTGCCATCAGGGCTACCCATGGCCGCAGTCCGTGTATTGTGATGGAGGAAACCGTTGCGCGCATGAAACCACATTCAGTGGTTATTGACGTCAGCATCGATCAGGGGGGCTGTTTTGAAACATCTGAAGTAACCAATCATACCAACCCGGTTTTCAGGAAATACGACGTGATTCATTATTGTGTACCTAATATTGCTTCGAGAGTGCCTAGAACGGCATCGTACGCGTTAACCAATATTTTCGCCCCAATTTTACTGGATATTGGCGAGTTTGGAGGCCTGGTAAACATGGTTTGGAATAATCCGGTTATCCGCGAAGCACTGTATATTTATCAGGGCAACTGTACCAGTAAAGACCTGTCGGATATGTTTAATTTACCGTTTAAGGATTTAGAATTATTGGTGGTTTCGAACCAATAACCCATAATCCGTCATTGCTGAGAAGGCTTTTTCAGCCGACGAAGCCTGCCTGCAGCAGGCAGGCAATCTTAATGCGCTGGTTAGTAGCGATCGTTTTTAAGATTGTTTGTACCCACTCAATAGTGATGAACTAAGCCAATTCGTTTATGAAATTAAGTTGTGTAATATTTTTTCTCCTTGTTTCTGTTTCAGCCTCTGCTCAAAATAAGCCCATCGCCGCAAAGAAACTTGTTGTCGTTAATTCTTTCAGTCAGTATCAGGCCTCGATAAAATCGGATCCAAACAACGAACTGGTTGAAATTAAAAAAGCCATTCCCAACATTACCCTCGATATCCGGTACGCCACTAAAAACAACTTTATGCAGCAGGTAATGTACAGGCAGGCCAGGGCCTTTGCCCGGAAACCTGTAGTGGGGGCATTAAAGAAAATTCAGCAGGAGCTAAACAAAAAAGGTCTTGGTTTAAAAATATTTGATGGATACCGGCCTTATGCCATTACGATTGAGTTTTATAAAAAGGCGAGCGATAAAAACTTTGTGGCCAATCCGGCCAAAGGCTCTAAACATAACAGGGGTTGCGCCGTTGATTTAACCCTTATTAATTTAAAAACAGGCAAAGAATTGCCGATGCCAACACCTTACGATAGTTTTTCTGCGGCTGCTGCGGCTAATTATGAGCCTGTATCGCCAGTGCAAAGAAAGAACCGCAATTTACTAATCAGCACCATGGCCAAATACGGTCTTAAGGTTTTAGAAAACGAATGGTGGCATTATGATTTTGTGGGCTGGAAAAACTATCAACTGATGGATATCCCTTTCGAGAAGCTTTAGTTTCGCAGTTTATTGGTTCACTGGTCACTGGTTCATTTGGTCTCGGTGCCAATTTTTCATCGATGTGGCGTAAGCTGTTACCAGCTTACACTCAATTAATTGCCTGTTTATTAGTCAGGTGGTAACATCTGACTCCACATTAAAGCACTCACAATGTGTCTGAAGAGGTCCTTCGACAAGCTCAGGATGACAATCTATATTTAAAATAACACTTAGGGGTATTCCAAACTGAAAACTCCAAACTCTCAACTAAAGGTGATGTGGCCTGCCGTACTGGTCTTTTTTAACGCGTGCTTTGTCGTCTTTTACGGTTAAGTGAAAAATATAGTCGTAATCATCGTCGGTAAGCATTTCCATTGGTCTTTTACCGCCAAAGGCTTCAATAATTTCCAGTACGGTATTGGAATGGCCCGCTACAATAACCGTTTTTCCGCTGTAATTTTTCTTAACCGAATCTACCAGCGATGGAATATCCTTATAATCGATTACTTTTTGGATGATTAAAGAGTCTAAAGTTTGATGCGTTCTTTTAAAAGGGGTACTAAAGGCAACATCGAACTTTTCTTTCTTTAAGTAGGTGGCCAGGTCGCCGGCTCTGATTCTGCCTTCATCAGATAAGGCTGGGTCAGTATCTTGTGGGTTCGATTTATCTTTTTCGGCATGCCTTACAATCCAAACATCGGTAGTTTGCGCCAAAACAGCAGTAGAGAGCATCAATAGCAGGGGCAGGAAAAGGAATAGTCGTTTCATTTTATAAAGATTAAAAAATATTGCGAAAGCCTAGGCACTAATGCTGTTAATTAATTTTTCGATATCTGCTTTTTCGTGCCAGCTGCTTAGCACAATTCGATTGATGGGTGCGCTGGTTGGGCTCGGGTAAGGAAAAGATGAAATCAGGATCTGATCTTTAAAAAAATGCCGATCAATTTGTGGATCGTCTATTAAAAATGCAGGGAACCCCAGTTCGTATTTCCACGTGGAACTTAGGTTATCGACCAATAAATCAATGTTTTCCTGAAGTTTTTGCCATGCTGTTTGATAAATTTCGCCGGCATTAATGAAAGCGTAGAGACCCGCTGCGGCAGGAGGCGAGGCGCCAACAAAAGCCGGACTTTTCTTTAACTGCTCAATAATTTTCTTCGATCCTAAAATAATCCCTGCATCTACTCCCAGCGCTTTTGCCATCGAGGCTACCACAACATATTCGGTGTTGGGCCGGTCTGGCAAGCTGGAGTATGCGCTTAAGCCTCCATTGTTTACACCAATCCCATGCGAATCATCTACAATCACGATTAATTTTTTAGTGGCATCGATTTGGTTCAGAAATGTAAAGTCGTAAATCTCTGGCATGAGGTTGTTCATCGAATTGCTGATGAGTACCCAGTTTTCTGCTGTAGAAGCATTAATCCGTTCAATCGTTTCTGCTTTCCAGATTGTAAATGAATCAGGCGCAACCGGTGACGTGTTTAGCCATAACGAAGGATGAGTGGCAGGGGCATAGCTCACCTCGCCCAGGTTAGGTAAAGCTTTTACCGTAAGTTGGGCTGCTAAATATCCGCTCGAGGTAATCAGGGCGGCTTCTGCTCCATAACGGGCTGCAGCTACGTTTTCGGCTTCGTCGTAAATGCCAAGCTGGATATTGTTGCTGCGGCTGGTGCCATTATTTAAGCCAAATTTGTTAATCCCTTCTACGTAAAGCTGAATAAAATCGGGATTTTTCGGAATGCCCAGGTAGGCTGTACCGCCAAAATAGAGGTAACTTGTTCCATCAACAATTATTTTATTACCGAAAGGCTGGTTTATGGCGCTAAATGCAGTGCCCATGTGCTAAAAATTATCGTGTATGTAAGTTATTACCCGCACCATTTCTGCCCGTACCTCGGCTGTGGGTTTTACAAAACCGTTGTTCATAAAAGCATAAATGAAGGTTTTACCCTTTTTGGTTAAAACGTAACCGCTTTGGTTATGCACACCACCCAGCGAACCGGTTTTGCCATAAACAAAAGGCTTGTCGGTTTTTGGATAGGCATTTTTTAAAGTGCCGCTCTTTCCGCCTGCAGGCAACAGATCAAAAAGCTTTTCTGGATTATTTACCAGGTGGTAAATCGAGTCGAGCAGGTATACATTATCGCGTGGAGTGAATAGATTTTGACGCGAAAGGCCTGAGCCATCAACCCATTTTACCTTATCGGGTAAAAAGGAAAGGTAGTTTTTGTTAATGTACTGAATGGCTTTAACCGTGCTTAAAGTATCGCCAATCTGGTTGGCACATACCAGTAATAAATGCTCGGCTATAAAATTATCGCTGGGCAACATCATGTGCTTTAAAACTGAATCGCGTTTTGCACCGGGCAAAGTTTTCGCATCAGCAGGTATTTTAAGGTTAATTAGCCCAACTGGTTTGTGCAAAGTATCGGACAAAATTTCTACGGTAAGCTGCGGACTTGTTTTATAAGGATTTTGCTGGTTGTAGCCCGGTTTTACAACAACGGCAGGATAGTGAAAGGTATTGGTTAAAAAATCGCGGCTTACCTGAAAATTGCCTGTGGTTTTGGTCGAGTCTATTTCGAAGCAGGAAGTGAAAACCCTGGGTTCGATGTTAATTTTATTTGGACTGGCGTAGGTAGAAGTTACCATGTTATCCATAATGGGCATTTCGGTAATTTCGGGCTGGTAGTAAAAGTCGTAATCATCCCACGACCACCCATCGCCAAAAAAACTACCTGAATAACGACCGGGCGCAAAGAACAGCTTTTTGTTAGCGGCCAGGAGGAAATTGTATGCCGATTTATCTTTTACGGCAAACTGTAAAAATGAAGGATCGCCGGTTCCCCAAAAAATTAACGAATCGTTCCTTTCAACATATTTTAATGCAGGCATCACCTCAGGCAGCATTTTCAAACTGGCAAAAAAAGTATAGAGCTTGGTATTTGAGGCAGGTGTAAAGTATTTGTCTGCTTCCTGTTGAAAAATCATCTTTTTATCGGCCGGATTGTAAAGTGCAAAACCAACCTGGTACTGCCTGGTTACTTCCGAATTTTTAAAGATTTTGGCTACTTTTTTCGACATTATTTTATCTGCAGAACAGCCACTTAACAGGCTTATAAATAGTGTAGCGGCGAGGAAAAAAGTACTTAGGTTTTTTAATGGAAACATGTTCTGAATTTATGGAAGCATAATTATCAACTAATTTATTAAATTTAGTTAAATGTTAGCCAAATATAGCCCAGTTGTAATAATCTGTTTACGCAAGTTAATGATTTGCCTGGGCTTGGTTTTGACTGTTTTTGAGGCCAAGGCACAGGAGTTTGCTTTCAGACGGGATCAGCAGCAGAAACAATCTATTTCCTTTAAATGCATTAAAAACCTGATTGTGGTTCCGCTGTATGTGAATGGAAAAGGGCCTTACGATTTTGTTTTAGATACTGGCGTAGGGCCAATGATTGTTACCGATCCCTCTATCATTGATTCCTTAAACTTTAGTATGCTTCGCAAAATTAAAGTCTCGGGTTTGGGCATCGAAACTGTCGAAGCTTTTGTATCGCAGAATATTAGTGCCCGGTTGGGAAATGCAGCGATGGACCATGTACCTACAGCCATTTTAAAAGAAGATCTTTTTAATTTATCGGGACATTTGGGGATTAAGATTTATGGCTTAATCGGCTATAATTTTTTTAACAGCTTTATTGTGGATATCAGGTACAACGAAAACAGGATCATTGTATCCAATTATGGCGCAAAAATCAAATATCGTGGAGAAAAAATCCCCATAATAGTCGAAAACCAAAAGCCTTATGTAATGGCCAGTATCGAAATTCCGGGTGGTGGAACCGTAAATGCCAGATTCCTGATTGATACCGGCGCCAGTCATGCGCTATCGCTCGAAACCCTCGACGGAACTGCTTTTCCGTTACCCGCCAAAACCATCAGTGCCAATTTAGGGATGAGCCTCAGCGGACAGATTAAAGGCTATGTAGGCCGGGTGAAGAAATTTAAATTGGGCGATTATACCTTTAAAGATGTTGTTGCCGGTTTCCCCGATTTTAAAACCATTTCTGATAAGATAGACCTGACTAAACGGAACGGGAATTTAGGTGCGGACATGCTTCGTAAGTTTAACCTTCAGATTAATTACCAACAAGGTTTTATATACATTAAACCCAATAGTTTAAGCAAAGTGCCTTTCGAGCATGATATGGTTGGGATGGTGATTTATTTAGACCAGAAAGAATATAAACGCCTGCTCATTGGCGAAATAGATCCCAATAGCCCGGCAGAAAGGGCAGGCCTTTGCCAGGATGATGAAATTATTGGTGTAAATTTCAAGGCAGTTGATTTTTATTCCCTAAATGATCTCACAGAAATGTTTAAATCGAAGGCCGACCGGAGTATCATTTTTGAAATTTACAGGGATAAACAGGTGTTCTTTAAAGTGGTAAAGCTCGAGAAAAGGATTTAACCGAATGTAATTTTCCGGTTACACAGCGCTTGACTTGTAACAAGCCTTTAACTTTAACCTCTTAATTGCCAAGCAAACTAACTTTTAATTGCACATGAAGAAAAACTTTAAAATACTTGCCCTGGCAGGTATTGTAGCCCTTGGTGTAGCCGGAACAGATACGGCATACGCCCAGAAAACTCCAAAAAAAGGTAAAGGCACAACGCCAGCCACAGCACCGGCAGCAGCTGCTGCAGCCCCAAAGAAAGAGGGCATAAAACCATTCTCAGAAATTATTACTGCAAAAGCAAGAACCACCAATGGCTTGTTTAAAACCCATAAAGTTGACGATAAGTGGTATTTCGAGATTCCTGATTCGATCATTAACCGCGAAATGTTGGTAGTTACCCGTTTGGCCAAGGTACCGGCTGGCGTTAAAGTTGGCAACCAGCAATATGGTGGCGAAGAGCTTAACGAGCAGGTATGGAAATGGGAGCGCAGGGGTAAACAGGTTTTTATCCGTGTACCAAGCTACTCAACCAAAGCCGATCCGAACAGCGACATGTACGAGTCGGTTCAAAACTCTAACCTGGCACAAATATTAGCCAGCTTTGAAATTAAAGCTTATAATAAAGATACTACCGGTGTGGTAATCGATGTTACCGATTTTTACAACGGCGATATAATGGCAATTGGCGCTACCGATCAGATTCGTAAGGCCTATAAAGTTACCATGTACGATGCTACGCGTTCATACATCGATACGGTTAAAACTTTCCCGATTAATATCGAGGTAAAAACGGCTAAAACTTACCGCGCAGCCGAATCGCCTACCGATAGCAGCAACGGCGCAGTTACCTTCGAATTCAATACTTCGATGTTGTTATTGCCTAAAATACCTGTAAAAGCCAGGATTATGGATAACCGGGTAGGTTTCTTTGGTCAATCGCAGATAGATTATGGCAGCAATGCACAAAAGGCAGAGCGTACTGCTTACATTCACCGCTGGAATCTGGTACCGAAAGATACCAACGCTTATAAACGCGGCGAACTGGTAGAACCGGTTAAACCAATCGTAATTTACATCGATCCGGCAACACCGAAAAAATGGGTGCCGTTCTTAATTCAGGGTATTAACGACTGGCAGGTAGCTTTTGAAGCCGCTGGTTTTAAAAATGCCATTATGGGTAAAGAAGCGCCAACTCCGCAACAAGATCCTCAGTTTAGTGTAGAAGATTCGAGATATTCGGTAGTACGTTACTTTGCATCTGATATTGCCAATGCTTATGGTCCGCACATCAGCGATCCACGTACCGGACAGATTTTAGAAACACACATTGGCTGGTACCACAACGTAATGAATTTATTGCGTAACTGGTATTTTGTACAAACTGCAGCCATTAACCCTGAAGTGCGTAAAGCTAAATTTAGCGATGAGCAAATGGGCGAACTGATCCGTTTTGTTTCTTCGCACGAAATTGGCCACACTTTAGGTTTGCCTCACAACTTTGGTTCTAGTTATGCTTATCCGGTTGATTCGTTACGTTCAAAAACCTTTACAGATAAACACGGAACAGCACCATCAATTATGGATTATGCCCGTTTTAACTACATTGCACAGCCTGGCGATGGTGTTACCAAATTACACCCACAAATTGGCGAATACGATAAATGGGTAGTAAAATGGGGATATTCATGGATTCCTGGCGGTAAAACTGCTGAACAGGAAAAAGAAATCTTAGATCAGTGGACTTTAAAAAATGCAGGTAATCCTTTATACTTCTACGGCCGTCAGGGTACTTCTTTAGATCCGCGTTTACAAAGTGAAGATTTAGGTGATAATGCTATGAAAGCCAGTACATATGGTATTGCCAACTTAAAACGCATTTTACCAAATGTAGAAAAATGGACTTACCAGAAAGGTAAAGACTATAGCGATTTAAAAGAGATTTATACAGAAATTGTTGGTCAGTTTAACCGTTATATGGGCCACGTTGCAACAAACGTTGGTGGTTTAAGCGAGAACTTTAAAACGTACGAGCAAAAAGGACCGGTTTACGCATACCTGCCAAAAGCGAAACAAAAAGAAGCTGTAACTTTCTTTAACCAGCAATTGTTTACCACGCCGCTTTGGTTAATTAACAACGATCAGTTGAGCAAGTTTGATAACGGCGTATTGTTAAACCGTATTAAAGGTGTTCAAACCAGTACGTTGGGTAACTTGTTATCGCCATCGCGTATTGCGCGTTTGTTAGATAACGAAACCAAAAACGGTGCGGCTAAAGCCTATACTTTACCTGAACTGTTTACTGATTTAAGATCATCGGTTTTTGTTGCGGGTAGGGCAGATGCCTTTAAACGCAATTTACAACGTGCTTATGTAGATCGTTTACAGGATTTGATGACCAAAGAAAACGAGCTTCCTGCAGGCTTCCCTGCTGATTATGCTGCGAGTTTTGGTTTAACACCAATCAACGTTGGCTTATCAGATATCAGACCATTGGTTAGAGCAGAGCTTAAAACATTACTGGCAACCACAAAAGCAAGGGCTGCTGCCGGCGATGCCATTACCAAAGCGCACTACGAAGATTTAAGCATCAGGATTAAAGATATTTTAGATCCGAAAAAATAATACCCTCAAAACCCACAGGTTTTGATAGCAATATAAACTTTGTATTAACCTGCAAGGTTTATCCTAAAAGGAGCAATCATTAAATTGATTGCTCCTTTTTGTTTTTGTATAATTCTTGATGCTTTAAAGCAAACTGTAAACCGTTTTATAATTTTAAGGCAAAACTGTTTTATGTTTAATAAAATCTTATTTGCTGTTGCCTTATTTGTTTATGGCTTACCTGCCTTTAGCCAAAATACCGATTCGTTAACTGTTGTAAAAACCCGATGGCAGAAAACCAGGGTAGCCAGGCAGGTTAGGCTATTTCAGCATCACTTCAACCAGCAAAACCTGTTTGGCGCCAATCAAAACATATCTTTCTTAGAGATTAACGATACCGGTCGCAAAGCTGTTTTTGCGCTTGGGGCGGAAGAAAAGCAATTGATTACCACGAGCGATTTCGGCTTGCGCGATACCGCGCTGGCAGCCATAAACGGCAATTTCTTTGATGTTAAAAACGGAGGATCGGTTGATTTCGTTCGCGTACAGGGAAAAATTATAAATACCAATCGCTTAGGGGCTAATGGCGAAAGGGCCAGACACCAGCAGGCGGGTATAGCGATAGAAAATGGAAAGCTTAAGCTGATTAAATGGGATGGAAGTGGGGATTGGGAAAGCCGCTTAACAGCTTCCGATGTTTTATTAAATGGTCCGCTGCTGACGTTAAATGGGGTAGATGAAAGTTTAGATACTGCTGCTTTTAACCGTTTACGCCATCCGCGTACCTGCCTGGGCATAAAACCCAACGGGCATGTTATTTTGTTAACCATTGATGGCCGCAATACCGAATCGGCAGGGGCAAGCCTGTTCGAACTCACCAAACTGATGCGCTGGCTGGGCTGTACCAGTGCCATTAATTTCGATGGCGGAGGCTCTACCACCTTATGGGTAAACGGCATGGCAAACAACGGCGTAATTAATTATCCTACCGATAATAAAAAGTGGGATCACGAGGGGCAGCGCAAGGTGGCCAATGTTATATTGGTAAAGAAAAAATAAGCGATTTGCGGTTTTTTAATGATTTGGCGCTGCAGCCTGCGGCAAGCTTTCATGACCCTCATGATTTGGTGCTGCACACTGCAGCGGGTTTTCCTGATACTCATGAAAGGTCGCTGCGCACTGCAGGAAGGTTTCATGACCCTCATGATTGCCTGGCGCACAGAGCAGGAAAAGATACTGGAAAACAGGCTATAAGTTCAAATTAGTACCAACGAAGTGCATTTTGTTCAAAACTTAAATGGCTTCTTAGATAATTACTTATTTTAGGGCCATATTTTAATACCATGCTTAAAAATACCCTATACTTTTTCTTTTTTGTGCTGTGGCTTTCGTCGTGTAAGTTTGGCTCCAAAACCACCGATCCAACCCTGCGCGATTTTACTTTTGAGCCTGTTAAAGGCATCCGTTATGAAGAGGTAAAACGCAGGTTTAAAGATGGCCTTTCTTTTAACGAACAGGGGTTTATGCAGAAACCTTCGTGGATAATTGAAGTGGTAAGAGAAGATACCATGTCGGCATGGAGTCC
Organism: Pedobacter kyungheensis; assembly: GCF_000812965.1. Taxonomy (GTDB): domain Bacteria; phylum Bacteroidota; class Bacteroidia; order Sphingobacteriales; family Sphingobacteriaceae; genus Pedobacter; species Pedobacter kyungheensis. The sequence goes on along the minus strand of NZ_JSYN01000018.1, from coordinate 137,466 downwards.
GCAGAAAAATAGAATGCAGAATTTTTACCTGCAATACGACCATGGCAACGTGTACAATTTCGCTGCAGAGTTTTTTAAAGTGAAGCACATCAGTAAAGATAGTCTGGTTTTTCAGCGTGTTCAGGTTGATGGAAAGGTAATTGCTGCTGATGTACGCTCGGATGTAAACATGACTTTTTATGCGCAGAGCTATATCAAAAACAAATTGAAAACAACTGCAAAAGCATTACAAAAACCTACTAAGGCCGATACTGCTTTTATCGAAAAACGGGCAAACCAGGTAAATGCAAACCGCGATAGTGCCTTTGCTGCTACCGATCCGGTTCAGTTTATTTCTAAAAGCAAAATTGCAAAGGCAGAGAAAATAAGCACGGTAGACCGCCTTAACAACCGTACCGAGGCTTATGATTACATGTTTCCGCAATATGTGATTACGATAGAGCGTGCGTATAAAGATTTCTCGCACCAGGTTGCTGCGGTTGTAGATTTTCAAGGGGGTATACATATAAAGACCGTTTACAACACATTACCTGAAGATGCAGAGACAAAGAAAAAGGCGGCACAGGGTGTTGCAGATATCTATATTCGTAACCTTTTCGACATTGCTCCGGGCACCACTTTAGGCGTGCCGCACAACAGCGAAATTACGTTGACCATGATAGGTAGGGCAATTAAAAAGCCTTAATAATCTGATGTTTACAAGATTTTAACGTTAAAAAAATGTTAAAATTTAGTTTTAATTTTAAAAATTAAAACTTACCTTGCATACTTAATTTAATACTTAAATACAATGCAAGAAGGCACAGTAAAATTCTTCAATGTAACTAAAGGTTTTGGCTTTATCATCCCTGCGAATGGCGATAGCGAAATTTTTGTTCATTCAACAGGTCTTATCGACGAAATCCGTGAAAACGACAAAGTACAGTACGAAGTTGCTAACGGTAAAAAAGGCTTAAATGCCGTTAATGTGAAAGTAATTTAATTTATTTATCATATTTTCAGATGGGCTGCTCTCTTGCGATGGCAGCCTTTTTTGTTTTTGCATCTACTAAGGCCATCCGTTTTAATTTTATGACCAACTACTTTATTATTCCAGGTTTGGGCAATTCTGGCCCCAACCATTGGCAAACACATTTCGAAAAATCAGGGAATCATTTTCAGCGCATCAACCAGCAGGAGTGGGATGCACCCAACTGCAAAGATTGGATTGAAACGATTGACAAGGCGCTTGAGGGCTACGACCTGTCTGCAGTGGTTTTAATTGGGCATAGTTTGGGTTGCACCGCCATTGCCAACTGGGCAAAGCATTACCAAAAACAAGTTAAAGGCGCTTTGCTGGTAGCGCCAAGCGATCTTGATGCACCGAAGTACACCTTTCCAACCATTGGCTTTGATCATGTGCCGCTGGATAAAATTAACTTCAAAACAATTGTGGTAAGCAGCGACAATGACGAGTGGGTAACTTTAACAAGGGCCACTTTCTTTGCACAACACTGGGGCAGCGAATTGATTAATATTGGCAATGCAGGCCACATTAATGCCGATTCGGGCTTTGGCCCATGGCCGGAAGGATTGGAGATCCTGAAAAGGCTTTAAGGCAATGCCTGCGTGTTGGGAGGTTATTTATGCACCTTTCTCCGCAAAAACTGATCTAAGAAAATTAATCCGATAACCAGATCAACGAATAAGAAAACATACAGGGTGGTTGGTGTAATGTAGCTATCCAGATTAATGTTGAACTTTTCGGGCATGGTAAAGCCTGTAAAACTAGCTTTAGTCTGATAAAATAAATAACCCAGGATCCCTAAAAGCGAAAGCACAAAAAAGCCGCCAATAGCGTAAATAATTCGCGTATTCACTTTTGTCTTTAAAGCAACAGGGGCAGGTTCGAGCGCAATGCTTTCCATTACGTTCCTGGTGAAAGACATGGAAGGTTCATCCAGATCGAGTGTTCCTAAAACCGAATTCAGTTTTAAAAGCGCTTCGTATTGCACTTTAATTTCGGGATCAGCTGCAATTTTTGCTTCAAGGGCTTTTTTTGCTGCTTCATCTAAAGTGCCGTCAATGTAATCCCAAAGCTGTTGTTCTATCGTGTTCATAGTAACTCCTTTACTTCATCTTTTAACAAATATTGTAATTTTTCTTTAAGCCTTTGCCTTGCCCGGTGCAGTTTTACTTTTATGGTGTTGGGCTCCATGTGCAGCGTTTCGCCAATTTCTTCCAAACTTTGCTCACCTTTATAAAACAGTGTGATAATGGCCGCATCATCGGGCATTAGCTGGCCAATGGCCTGGTTTAAAAAAGTGTGACTATCTTGTTTTTCGTAGTCGTTGGCGTTAAAGTTTGATGTATGGTTTTCGAGCTGCAAAAATGTTTCTTCGTCGTGGATCGAATCGGTATCTAAGCGCTTTTTCCTTAAAAAAGTCATGGCTGTAGTATAGGTAATGGTATACAGCCAGGTGCTAAATTTCGAAGTTTGTTTAAATGTAGCCAGTGCTTTATAAGCTTTCACAAAGCAATCCTGGGCTATTTCTTCGGCATCTTCGCGGTTTTTCGAAAACCTTAAAGCAAGTGTAAATACAAAGCGCTGATGGCGTTTCACCAACAAAGCATATTGTGCGGTGTCGCCCGCCAATATATTTTGGATCAGCTCTAAATCTGTAAGTTTTTGCTCCATCTTTAGCTGTAAGACTACATTAAAGATACACAGGTTACACGTGAAACATTAATCTTTTTGCTGTTAAACCTATGAGGTTTTAAAAACCTCATAGGTTTGCAAACTCCTGATTTTTTGGAAATGAAAGGCCGTATTTCTTAGGATACTGCAGCCCTGCTGTTCGCTGTAGCCCTCATACTTCGGGGCTGCCGCTGCCATCAGGTTTATTAACAGCGTCAGCGCCTTGCAAACCTTAAAAATTAACGACTGTTTTGGCCATTTAGCCCTGGGTGAAGCGGCACCCTGCAGGCCAGCGCAGCGGCCGAAGCGTAAAGCGTAACACAGGAGGTAACGTTGTTTTTTGCAAGGCTACTGCGCTACAGAAAAAATGTTTAACCGCAGTATGCGTTAATGCGAAGCAAAAAACTTCAGCCCGGCAATAGAGGCAATTAAGGTACAGATAAAAAATATCCGCCAGAAAGTGGCTGGTTCCTGAAAATATACAATGCCGATAATTACGGTACCAACGGCACCAATACCTGTCCATACGGCATAAGCCGTGCCCATGGGTAATGTTTGCGCAGCTTTATTTAGCAATGCAAAGCTGAGCGAGATGCAGATAAAGAATGCGACACTCCATTTCAGGTTAGTAAAGTTGTTCGATAATTTTAAGCAGGTGGTGAAGCCCACTTCGAAAAGGCCGGCTATAATTAAGATAATCCAGTTCATAATAAATGTGTTTCGGCAAAGGTAACACCACCAATTGGCGCAACATTTTACAAATGTTAAAAAATGAACTTATTAATGAGCTGCCCTGATGCGGCTTAAGGTAACCTGGGTTACGCCAAGGTAGGAAGCAATATGTTTTAGCGCTACCTTTTTAATTAACTCGGGCGATTGTGCTGTAAAATCGCGATAGCGTTCTGCTGCTCCTTTAAAAGCGCGGTCTATCAATCTCCGTTCGGTAGCAATTAATTCCTGTTCGGCTATTTTTCGGCCCCAGTTGGCAATTTCGAGGTTTTGTTGGTACAGTAAAAACAAATCAGTTAGTTTAATCCTGATTAAAGCGCTGTTCGCTAAAAGCTCAATGTTTTCGTAACCAGGGCGATTGTTAATGTAGCTGTTGAATGAAAAAAGCACATCGCCGCTTTGCCCGAACCAAAAGGTAATCTGCTGGTTTTCGCCATCACTATAAGCCCGGGCAATGCCACTTTGAAGTACATAGAAGTAGGGTTCTACTTTATCGGCACGAATGATTGTGGTGCCTTTTGGATATTGAACATACTCCATACAATTGCTTAGCTCATGCAAAGATTCCTCACTTAAGGAACTAAAAACGGCTATAATTCGGAGTTGTTCAATCAAAATAGGAGGCTTTATTACAAAAATAGGAATGTTTTTTAGCTTACTCTTTTAGTACTGAAAATTATCTGCTTTAAGCGTTATCTGAAAATTGATTATTGGTAATTGAATATTTTTTACCCCATGGTGTAACCTGCTTAAAAAAGGTGTAGTCATAACACACAGAACACGGTTCAAATAAACAAGAAACAAAATATTTATACATTAAAAATTATAATCATGGGAGAGTTAGTTGCAATAACATTGTTTTTAGGTGCCTTCACGATGGTATTCGGCATCCGTTATTTATCAAACAAAGAGAAAATGGCAATGATTGAGCGCGGCATCAATCCGGGAGTAGGCAGGTCGGCCCCGAAACCCTATTTAAGTTTAAAGTTTGGTTTACTGTTAGTGGGTTTAGGTATTGGTTTACTTGTGGCGCTTGCTGTGGTTAGAAATATGTTTGGCAGCGAGATGACTCACACCGAAACCTCGCAGGCCGTTGCGGTGTATTTTGGCTGCCTGGGTATTTTTGGTGGTTTAGGTCTGGTTGTTTCTTTCCTTGTCGAAAAGAAAGCGATTGAGAAGGATAAATTCTAGTCTGTGCTAACAGTGAAAACCAAAGTATTCAATATGTTCCGGGTACTTCTTGTTGTACTGGCCTGCAACCTCTTTACGGTAGCAGCGGTAAAGGGCCAAAAGCTCAATAATCTGCTTGATAGTATGATTTTGGCAGCAATACCCAATCAGCAAGGCCCCGGAGCTGCATTTATGGTTGTCCGGAAAGGGGAAGTGATTTACCAAAAGGCTTTTGGTAAGGCCAACATCGAGCTGGGGGTTAACCTTACTACCGAAAGTGTTTTCCAGCTGGGCTCTATGACCAAGCAGTTTACCGCTGTAGCCATATTGCTTTTAGAACAGCAGGGTAAATTAAAAGTAACCGACCCCATTTCGAAATATATTCCCGATTACCCCGGTGGCGACAAAATAACCATACACCATTTGCTTACGCATACTTCGGGCATTAAAGATTTTACCAAAATGAAGGCGCTGGCAGATATTGCCCAAAAAGAGATGACGCCTAAAATGATGGTCGATTTTTTTAAGGATGAACCTGTTGATTTTGTTCCCGGCGAACGTTTTGAGTACAATAACTCAGGTTATGTGCTGTTGGGCTATCTGATTGAACTGGTTTCGGGCGAGACTTATGCCGATTTTATTCAGCAGCATATTTTTGATCGGCTTGGTATGAATCATTCTTATTATGCCAGCGACAGAAAAGTGATTGCTAACAGGGCTTATGGCTACCAGAAAAAGGAGAGTGGCTTCGTAAATAAAACGGCGATTAACTTTAGTGTTCCTTTTGCGTCAGGAGCTTTAATGTCTACCCTGGGCGATTTGCTGAAATGGCAAAATGCGCTGGTCAACAATAAACTGCTCAATACTGCTGAAACACAACAGGCATTTTCGCGCTATAAACTAAATAACGGCGAGCTGTTTAATTATGGTTATGGCTGGCACATTAAAGAAATTGGTGGCATAACTGTAAGTACACATGGCGGGAGTATTTTCGGGTTTAAAAGCATGGGTGTGTATGTGCCCGGCGAAGATATTTATGTCGTTGGCCTAACCAACTGCGATTGCAATTCGCCTACCGTGCTTACCGAAAATATAGCCAGGCTGGTTATAAACGAAACGCTGAAAAGTAAGTAGCGCTTTACTGTGGTTTAATAATTATAGCCACTGTTAACCGGCTTATACAATTCATTTTGCCTCTTTCATCGTAGATTTTAATTTCCCAAACCTGCGTTTTGGCACCTATGTGTAACGGTTTGCAAATTCCTTTTACCAGGCCACTTTTTACCGGCCTGAGGTGATTGGCATTTACCTCTAAACCCACAGCCATGTATTTATCCGGATCAATACACATGTAAGAAGCAATACTGCCCAGTGTTTCGGCCAATACTACCGATGCGCCACCATGCAGAATGCCGGCAGGCTGGCGTGTGCGCTCATCAACAGGCATGGTGCCGCTAATAAAATCGGTGCCGATTTCGGTAAACTGGATATCAAGCAGCGCCCCGATATGGTTTTTTGGCCGGTTATTTAGCTCTTCGACAGTAAAATCTTTAAACCACATGATAACGTTCTTTTAAAACCCCAACATGATGGATGACGTGCCCTCCTACAATGAAAAGGATCGCGCGTACATTAATTTCCCTTCCCGAGGCAATACCTTTACTATTGAGATCTTCTTCGTTTAGCGATTTAAAAAGGTATAAATTGGCTTTGCGCAGGGCTGCAAATTCTTCAATCAAATCTTCCAGCTCACGTTCGGCAAAGCGGGCATTGTTTACATAATCGTCTTCATCGAAACCGGGCAGGGGCTGTTGCTCCTTGCGGGCAAAGCAGGTAATGCGGAAAGCGAAAACACGCTCGGTGTCGATGATATGGCCCAGCATTTCTTTTAATGTCCATTTGCCTTCGGCATAGGCATAATTGGCCTTATCGGCATTGGCCCTGAACAAAGCCGGAATGCTGGTTACCTGTTCGTTTAGTATTTCGAAAATATCGCGGTCAACCTTACTGATGTAGGTTTCGCCCCAGGCCGGATATTCGTTAGGCTGTGGTCGGTTCATATCTTAAACTGCTTTTTAATATTATTCTAAAAGTGGTGCCTTTGCCTTGTTCTGAGTCTTTTACAAAGATTTCGCCACTGTGGTAATTCTCAACAATACGTTTGGTAAGCGATAGCCCCAGCCCCCAGCCGCGTTTACGGGTAGTGTAACCTGGCTGGAAAACTGCATCGAACTTCGACCTTGGAATTCCTTTTCCCGTATCCGTTACATCGATAAAAACCTGCTCTTTGGCCAGATTTTCAATAATGTTAATCGATATCGAACCCTCATTTTCGATGGCATTGGCTGCGTTTTTCAGCAGGTTTTCGATTACCCAATCAAACAGGGGCACGTTGAGCATCGCCCTAACCTGCTCATCGCCCGTAATGCTGAATTTAACCTTATCAGAAGTACGTACTTTAAAATACCGGATAAAATCGCTGATGACGATGTACACCGTATGGTCTTCCAGAATGGGTTTAGAACCAATTTTAGAGAAACGGTCGGTAATAATTTCCAAACGCTTTATATCGTTTTCCATTTCGGCAATCAGCGGATCGTCTTCTGCATCAAATTTAGATTTCATCAGCTCGGTCCAGGCCATTAACGAGGAAATTGGCGTACCCAGCTGGTGTGCTGTTTCTTTGGCCAAACCTACCCACACATGGTCCTGTTCATCACGTCGTGCCGAACTAAATGCAGCATAAGCTGTTAAAAGAAAAAGGAAAATTACGCCCATCTGGATGTAGGGAAAGTATCTCAACTGCGTTAAAATAAACGAATCGCGGTAATAAGCCTTAAACTTCTTGCCCAAAAAGTTCATTTCATCTGGTGGATGCTGTGCTTTCATCTGCCTCAGCTGGCGGACAAAATAAAGGCTGTCATAAGTCAGTTTAGGGTCAGAGTCTGGGTAATTTGTTTTGGTGCTGTCGAGTCCGAAAAAAGAACTGATCATACCTGTAGAATCGGTCATAATTACCGGCGTTTTGGTATTGGTACGCACGGTTTCAACCACATCGCGGTAATCGTCATTGTCGTACAAAAACATGGCCCGCTCCTGAATCCTAACCCAAAGGTGAAACTGATCTGCTTCTTCGCGTTCCATTTTCTTTACAAAAGAATCGGTGTAAAATACTGAAGCAATGCCGATTAAGATGGCAAAAATTAGGAGGAAAAATTTCCAGCGGCGTTTCTTTTGATAAGGGTTCATGCTTGTGTTAGGCAAAATACGATAACAAAACGAAAAAAACATAAAACCATTATGCTTTTTCAAAAAGCTTAAGTCAATCCTTTTGAAAGCATAATCGCTTCATGACAGATGAAAACCATATAAAACGGATGAAAAATATATCTTTGTAGCGTCTTGCGCTTTGCGTATGGCGATAGGCGTTTTATGCGCCTTACGCATAACGCCAACCGCTCAACAATTCAATCATGGATAAAAAAGTTAGAGTAAGATTTGCCCCAAGCCCAACAGGAGGTTTGCATTTAGGTGGTGTGCGCACTGCCTTGTTCAATTATTTGTTCGCTAAAAAGAATAACGGAACTTTTGTACTTCGTGTGGAAGATACCGACCAGAACCGTTTTGTAGCGGGTGCAGAAGAATATATTGTAAATTGTTTAAACTGGTGTGGCATTACGCCCGATGAAAGTCCGGCAAATCCGGGCAGCTATGGCCCGTACCGCCAGAGTGAGCGCAAACCCAGTTACCGCAAATTTGCCGAGCAGTTAATCAACGATGGTTATGCCTATTATGCTTTCGATACCCCCGAAGAGCTGGATGCCAAACGGAAAGACATTCCTAATTTTCAGTATGGCCAGGCTACGCGCATGCAAATGCGTAACTCGTTAACACTTACAGTAAACGAGGTAGAAGATTTACTGGCGGCCAAAGTGCCCCATGTAATCCGCATTAAGGTGCCTGCCGATGAAGTGGTGTATTTTAACGATTTAATCCGCGGCGATGTGAGTTTTGAAACTTCGTTGGTTGATGATAAGGTTTTATTAAAAGCAGACGGTATGCCTACCTATCATTTAGCTGTTGTGGTTGATGATAAAGCAATGGAAATTAGTCATGCTTTTAGGGGCGAAGAATGGTTGCCATCTGCTCCGGTTCATATTTTACTTTGGAAATATTTAGGCTGGGAGGCCGATATGCCGGCATGGGCGCATTTACCTTTAATTTTAAAACCCGATGGACATGGAAAACTGAGCAAACGCGACGGCGACCGCTTAGGTTTTCCGGTTTATGCCATGAACTGGATCGACCCTAAAACTGGAGATGTAACCAAAGGCTTTAAAGAAATGGGTTTTATGCCCGAAGCTTTTATCAATATGCTGGCCCTTTTAGGCTGGAATGATGGTACAGATCAGGAGATATTCTCGTTAAAAGAACTCGAAGAAAAATTCTCGGTAGAAAGAATCAGTAAGGCTGGTGCAAAATTCGATTTCGAGAAAGCAAAATGGTATAACCACGAATGGATTAAAGCGCAAAGTGCTGAGCGTTTGGCAGCAGGTGTAAAAGCAGAGCTTGAAAAAGCGGGTGTTGCAGTTAACGACGACGCATTTTTAAATACGGTTATCGATTTAATTAAAGACCGCTGTACTTTATTGCCCGATTTTGTGGCACAGAGCAGCTACTTTTTTGCATCACCGGCTGAGTATGATGTAAATTCGGTAAAGCCAAAATGGACTGCAGAAAAAGCAGCGTTTTTTAATGCTTTTGCCGAAAATTTAAGCTTAACAGATGCGGCAACTGCCGAAACGGCTTTTAAAGCTTTAGCCGAAGAAAAAGGATTTAAGCCTGGCGAGTTGATGTTACCTTTCCGCATTATGTTGGTTGGCGGTAAATTTGGTCCGGGTGTTTTCGATATCGCGTTATTGTTAGGCGTTGATGAAACTAAGGCAAGAATTGCTAAGGCGATAGCTGTTTTTAATAGTTAGCCTTTTTAATAATTGAATTTTGAATGTGCGAATGTTTAAAGGAAAGCTCCTGTTTACGCATTCAAAATTCAATTATCCGTCATTTTTTTACTGCTTACTTCACCAAAAAATATTTCTACATTAGTATAACAATTTTTGATAGATCAGGTTAATCATTAAAATAAAAATATAAACTATGCAGTGGTTTGGTAAAGGCAGTAACAACGTAGAAGATGGCAGAAGTGGTGGCGGTGGTAAAACCGCACTGGGTGGCGGGATAGGTATTATCATTGTGGTGCTGGGTTTAATATTCGGCAAAGATTTAACAGGAGTTGTAAGTCAGCTGCCGGCCACTACCGGTACCGAAGAAGTTAAGCAGGGCGTACCAGCGAATGATGCGCAGGCACAATTTGTTTCGGGAGTATTAGAATCGACCGAGCAGGTTTGGGATGCCGAGTTTAAAGCAATGGGTAAGGAGTACGAATACCCTAAACTGCGTCTTTTTAGAGATGGCGTACAAACCGCCTGTGGTTATGCACAATCGAATGTTGGGCCATTCTATTGCCCTGGCGATCATAAAGTATATATCGACTTATCTTTTTACGACGAATTGAAAAACCGTTTCGGTGCAGCCGGCGATTTTGCGCAGGCTTATGTAATTGCGCACGAAGTTGGTCATCATGTGCAGAATTTGCTGGGTATTTCGGCTAAATTAGATGAAGCGCGCGGACAGGTAAGTAAAACGGAATACAACCGCCTATCGGTTAAATTAGAGTTACAGGCAGATTTTTTTGCCGGCCTTTGGGCACATAATGCACAAAACCTGAAAGATTTTAAGTTAGACGCCGGCGATATTGAAGAAGCTTTAACGGCAGCCAACGCCATTGGCGACGATAAGTTACAGAAACAGGCAACTGGCGAAGTACAGCCCGATTCTTTTACTCACGGTACCTCGGCACAACGCATGTACTGGTTTAAAAAAGGCTTCGAAACAGGAGACATCAGGCAGGGAGATACCTTTAATTCAAATAATTTATAAAAATTTAAAACCTTTTGTAAAAGCTGTTGTTTGTTTACAGTTAAGGAGATTCTTATCTCCTGACCAAACATAATTATCCCGGCTTCTTATTTGTTTAATAAAGAATGATCCTTATAGTTGATGACAGGCCTGAAAACCTGATCTCGTTACAGAAAGTACTACAGGCGCACAATTTTGAGGTTGATACCGCATCATCTGGTGAAGAGGCGCTAAAAAAAGTCCTGAAAAATAATTACGTCCTGATTATCTTAGATGTTCAAATGCCCGATATGGATGGCTTTGAAGTGGCAGAAGCCATTTCGGGCTTTAGTAAGGCAAAAGATACCGCTATTATATTTCTATCAGCCGTTAATACCGAACTCAAATTTATTACAAAAGGCTACCTGAGTGGCGGATTGGATTACATAACCAAGCCCGTTGATATCAACGTATTGTTGCTTAAAATCAAAACTTTTTACCGCATTTACGAGCAGAACAGAAAGCTGAATGAGGTACAGGAAAAGCTTTTGGAAGAAATAGAATTCCGTAAGCAGGCCGAGCACAAAAAAGATGAGTTTATCAGTATTGCCAGTCATGAATTAAAGACACCCTTAACCAGTGTAAAGGGCTATATCCAGTTGCTGCAGCGCAGTTTAAACCGAGATGATAAAACCATGGCGCAAAATCACCTCGAAAAGGCTAGCATACAGCTCGAAAAACTAAACGATCTGATTGTCGATTTGCTCGATATTTCTAAAATCGAAAGCGGTAAGATGAAGTTTAACATGAAAAGCTTTTGTGCCGATAATATGGTAAACAATGCCATCGAGATGTTGCAGCAATCTAATCCCGACTTTAAAATTACCAAGCTGGGCCAAACCCACGAAATGATTTTTGGCGATGAAATCAGGCTCGAGCAGGTGGTTATCAATTTCATTACCAATGCCATTAAATATGCCCCAGGCACCAATCAGGTTAATGTTACCATTAATATAAAGGATGGGAAACTGTACCTGGCGGTTAAAGATTTTGGTATCGGCATTTCGAAAGAGCAGCAGGAAAAAATATTCGATAAGTTTTACCGCGTTGAAGAAAACAGCAACCGTTTTAATGGCCTGGGCATAGGTTTATATATCTGCTCGGAAATTATAAACAGGCATGGCGGTAAAATTGGGGTAAACAGTGTACCCGATGAGGGCTCTGAATTTTATTTTATTATCCCCATTACCGAAGAAGAAATTGTAAAGAACCAGATCTAATTAGTTTTAATCCCCATAATGAAAACAACACTTAAAAATAATCTGCGTTTGGGCCTGGGCCTTTCGTTGATTATTCTGTTCATCAGTTCGCTGGCTTCTTATACCAGTATCAGCAACCTCATTAAAAGTACCGAGCTGGTAAAACACAGCGATGAGGTGATTTTAGGTGCCGAAGGCGTAATTTCTACCTTAAAAGATGCCGAAACCGGCCAGCGGGGATACCTTTTAACGGGCAACAAGATCTTTTTGACCCCTTATTACGGCGCTACTGATACCGCCATGAATGCTTTGAGCAAATTGCAGGCATTAACAAAAGATAATCCGAACCAGCAAAAAAATATTAAAGCGTTGCGGGATATCATGTCGCGCAGGCTGAGTATCATTACCTCAACCATTGAAATTAAATCGCTTGGCGGCCAGATAGATCCAACTGTGCTTTTGCAGGGCAAGACTTATATGGATCAGGCCAGGGCAGCCGTGACGAGGATGGTAAATGAGGAAAAGAGTTTGTTAGAGCGTCGCACTATAGAGCTGAATAAACTGACTTCTTATACGCCGCTCCTAATTTTGGTAGCCGCTTTGCTGGCGGTGTTGATTACGCTGTTTTTTTACCGCAAAGTGTCTATCGATTTTGATGAACGCGTTAAGCTTCAGCAAGAAATTGAGAATAAAAAACACGAAATGGAAAAACGCATAACGGCCATTAAAGAAATTGCACACCAGATTTCGAATGGCAACTATGGCGTACGGCTCGATAGCCAGAGTCGTGATGATTTGGGCGAACTATCCGAATCGTTAAATACCATGTCAACCTCTTTAAAAAAATCTTTCGATACCCTCGAAGAAAATGAATGGTTGCAAACCGGGGTAGCCAACCTGAACGTTAAAATGGTTGGCGAAAAGGATGTTTTTCATCTGGCAGAAGATATTATAGCTTTCTTAGCCACCTATACCAAAAGCCAGATTGGCGCCTTATATCTTTTTAAGGACGACGGGTATCTGCATTTAAAGGGACAATATGCTTTACAAAGACAAAATTTAACGCAGACGCTGGAAATTGGACAGGGTTTGATCGGGCAGGCGGTAAAATCTGGTAAACCTATTTTACTGGACGATGTTCCGCAAAACGAACTGACCATTACCCACGCCACGGGGAATATTAAACCCGCACAATTAATTGTGTTGCCGATTATCAGAAACGAGATCTCGATCGGAGGCCTTGAGCTGGGTACCATTGGTAAATACACTGATTTGCAATTACACTTTTTAAACCTGGTCTCATCTGATGTAGGTACGGCACTTTTGGGTGCTCAGAATCGTCAGAAACTGCAGCAGTTGCTGGAAGAAACACAGGCCCAATCAGAAGAATTGCAGGTGCAGCACAATGAGCTGGAAGGTTTAAATGCCGAGCTGGAGGCACAGGCGCAGAAGCTTCAGGCAAGCGAAGAAGAACTGCGGGTACAACAGGAAGAGTTGTTGCAAAGCAATCAGGAGCTGGAAGAACGAAGCAGTTTACTTGAAGAGAAAAATGAACTGATTGAGGAACGTAATGTAGAAATCCAGCAAAAGGCAGAAGCTTTGGAATTAAGTACGCGGTACAAATCTGAGTTTTTGGCCAATATGTCGCACGAGTTGAGGACCCCGCTCAATTCGATCTTGCTTTTATCGAGGTTAATGGCCGAAAATGAAAGCATGGATCGCGAGCATCAGGAATATGCTGAGGTGATTCAAAGCTCCGGACAAGGCTTATTAAGTCTGATCGATGAGATTTTAGATCTTTCTAAAATTGAAGCCGGTAAAATGGAGCTTGATCGGACCAACGTTAAGGTTGACGATATTGTGTTGAATATGCGCTCGCTCTTTAGCCCTTTGGCCAAAGAAAAAAACTTAACTTTCGAAATAGCGCAATCGGCAGCAGTACCTGAGTTTTTCCATACCGATAAAATGCGCTTAGAGCAGATTATTAAAAACCTGTTGTCGAACGCCATTAAGTTTACTACCGTGGGGGCTGTAACCTTATCTATCGAAAAAAATGAGAAGCTGGCTGCCCTTGAATTTAAGGTTACCGATACCGGCGTGGGTATTGCACCCGAAAAACAAGGTATGGTGTTTGAAGCCTTTCAGCAGGCCGATGGGTCTACACGCCGTAAATTTGGTGGTACTGGTTTAGGGCTGTCTATCAGTCGTGAGCTGGCGAGGCTATTGGGTGGCTACATCGATTTAAAAAGTAAAGAAAACGAAGGCAGTATTTTCACTTTAACGTTACCTATTGATAAAAATAAAGGTTTTGATGGTGTTATTGCTGCTTTAGATCAACCGGTGGCAGCAGTTGCAGAGCCTGCAGTTAAAAAAGCAAATCCTTTAACGGTGGCCAATATTCCACAGGAAATTGAAGATGATAGAGCGAATATCCAACCCGATGATAAAGTAATTTTGATTGTAGAGGATGATACGCCATTTGCCAAAACCTTGTTAGATTTTACCCGCAAAAGAAATTACAAAGGCTTGGTGGCTGTGCGTGGCGATGTGGGTATTGAAATGGCTAAAACCTATAAACCACTGGCCATATTGCTCGATATTCAGCTGCCGGTAAAGGATGGATGGCAGGTAATGGAAGAGTTAAAGTCAGATCCCTCAACACGACCAATTCCGGTGCATATCATGTCTTCTTTACAGGTGAAAAAGGAGAGCCTGCTTAAAGGTGCAGTAGATTTTATCAATAAACCTTTCGCTTTTGAGCACATGCAGGAGATTTTTACCAAACTGGAGCATGCACTTAGCCGTCACCCTAAAAAGGTGCTCATTGTTGAGGAAAATGAACAGCACGCCAAAGCTTTAAGTTACTTTTTAAGCAATTTTAATATCCAGACAGAGATTGTAAATCAGGTAAACGAAAGTGTTTCTGCCTTACACAAACCAGAGGTAAATTGTGTTATCCTGGATATGGGTATTCCGGATAAACATGCTTACGAAACACTCGAGGTAGTGAAAAAGACCCCCGGTTTAGAAAACCTGCCGATTATTATTTTTACCGGTAAAAATCTTTCGAAAGGTGAAGAAAATCGCATTAAGCAATATGCCGATTCAATTGTGGTGAAAACGGCACACTCTTATCAGCGTATTTTAGACGAAGCCGGATTGTTTTTACACCTGGTTGAAGAAAAAAATAAGGAAAAAACCAAAACGCCTAAAAAATTCTCAGAGTTGCAGGATGTGCTTAAAGGAAAAACGGTTTTAGTGGCTGATGACGACGTGCGTAATATTTTTTCGTTAACCAAGATGTTGGAGCAACATCAGATGAAGGTTTTGGCAGCTACAGATGGGAAAGAAGCACTTAAGCTCCTGAACGAAAACGCCGATGTGGATGTGGTGCTGATGGATATGATGATGCCGGAGCTGGATGGTTACGAAACCACAACAGCCATCAGGCAGGATCTGAAATACCGTAACCTGCCTATATTGGCCGTAACTGCAAAGGCCATGATGGGCGACCGCGAAAAATGTATTGCTGCCGGCGCATCCGACTATATCAGTAAGCCGGTAGATATGGATCAGCTGATCTCATTACTGCGCGTTTGGCTGTACGAAAATCACCATAAATCATAAACCATTTTAATTAGTTATGCCTCAAAAATTAATCCTTATTATTGACGACGATAACAGAAACATTTTTGCCCTGAAAGCTGTTTTAAAGGCCAAAGGCTTCAATTGTTTGTCGGCCATAAGTGCGCATGAAGGTTTTTCCATCATGGAGCAACACGAAAATGTGGCCATCGTTTTAATGGATATGATGATGCCCGATATGGATGGTTATCAGGCAATTGCCGCAATGAAAAAATCGGCTAAAATGCAAAATATACCTGTTTTGGCTGTAACTGCGCAGGCGATGGTTGGCGATAAAGAACGTTGCCTCAGTGCAGGTGCATCCGGTTATGTTTCAAAACCGATAAATGTTGATGAATTGTTATTGCAGATAGAAAAATTTACCAATTAAAGAGTGATAAGTGAAGTGATAGATAACGAGCAGGTTGAGCTGTTGCTGAACGATGTTTTAGAAACTCATGGCTATGATTTTCTCGAATATTCGCATGCTTCGATAAAAAGAAGGATTACCCGGCTCTATGCGCTCGATAGTTTTGTAAGCTTCGCAGAGTTCCGCTACACCGTAAAAACCGATAAGCAGTATTTTAAACGTTTTTTGGAAGAAATAACGGTTAATGTTACCGAAATGTTCCGCGATCCTTCGTTTTACAAAGCTTTGCGCAATGATGTGCTTCCCGTTTTAGGTACTTATCCTTTCATACGCATTTGGGTTGCAGGCTGCTCTACAGGTGAAGAGGCTTATTCGCTGGCTATTTTGCTTAAAGAATTAAACCTGCTCAATAAATCGCTCATTTATGCTACAGATATTAATCCCTCGGTTTTAGAAAAGGCAAAAAAGGGCATGTTTCCTTTAAACTACCTGAAACAATATTCTGAAAATTACCTGCAATCGGGCGGAACCAAAGATTTTTCTACCTATTATGCGGCCAACTATTCGCTGGCTAAATTTGATGAAAGTTTGAGCAGTAAAATGATCTTTTCTACCCATAACCTGGTTTCTGATCATTCTTTTAACGAATTTCAGCTCATTTTGTGCCGCAACGTATTAATTTACTTTGATAAAGACCTGCAGCATAAGGTTTTTAACCTCTTCGATAACAGCATCGAAAATTTGGGCTACCTGGCGCTCGGGAGTAAAGAAAGTTTGGATTTTTGGCCCAAAGCCAAAGGCTATAAAAGGATTAAACAGGAGAAAATATGGAGAAAACTGTAAATAGAACCTCCTGTACCGCCTTAATTATTGGGGGCTCGGCTGGTAGTTTAGATGTTTTGCTCGAAATTTTTCCTCAATTGAGCCAGAACCTGAATTTCCCCATTATACTGGTTGTACACCGTAAAGCCAGTAACGAATCGTTGCTTACCGATCTGATTAGAAACCGCACTTCGCTGCTGGTTAGCGAAGCCGAAGAAAAAGAAGTGTTAAAGGCCGGAAAAGTATTTATTGCACCTGCCGATTACCATATGCTCATTGAAGAAGATCATAGTATATCGCTCGATTATTCAGAAAAAATAAATTATTCCAGGCCATCAATAGATGTTACCTTTCAGTCTGCAGCTGAGGTCTTTAGATCGGGTCTGGTATGCATTTTGTTATCGGGTTCTAATGCCGATGGGGTAGAAGGACTAAAAAGTGTAAACAATTTTGGTGGTAGGGTGGTTATACAGAATCCAAATACGGCGATAATGCCGTATATGCCCCAGCAGGCAGTGCTACAGGTACAGCCGCACGAGGTTGTGGACGGCCACGATATGGCCACATATATAAATAAGTTGAACAATTAATTTACTTTTTCGGAGGTTAAATATGGCAGGTGTAAAGAAAGTATTTGTTTTTGATGATAACAGGGATATCCTTGATCTATGTACATTTATTTTAGAAGATGCTGGTTACGAAATCAAAACATCTGAAAATGCAAACGATATTGAAAAGCAGGTGGCAGAATATATGCCCGATTTAATTTTCATGGATAACTGGTTGCCCGATTTAGGTGGTATACAGGCTACAAAAGCACTAAAAAGCCATCCCGATTTAAAACACATTCCCGTGATTTACTTTTCGGCCAATAACGATATCTCTTCGCTGGCTGATGAGGCCGGTGCCGATAGCTACTTATCAAAACCTTTTGATATTGCCGCATTGGAGGATATTGTGAAAAAACATTTGAGTTGATGGTAAATATTTAACCACAGAGTTCAAAGAGAAGGCCACGAAACTCACAGAGTAGAAGATGTACACATGTCAATTTATAAAGCACATTTTTTGAAGAGAGTGAAGCGTTGCCGGAAAAATTAATTCAACAGCCACGGATTCACGGAGAATCCGGATATTTAGGAAACTTTAAATCTCTATTTTTCTCTGTGTAATACTTTGTGCCCTTTGTGGTGATAAAATATTTAACCACAGAGCTTACAGAGAACGCCACGAAGCGCACAGAGTGGAAAGTATAACCGTTATTGCAAGAAGGCTTTTCTCTCATCGAGGCTTGCCTGTAGCAGACAATCCTACAGCGATCTTTGGTAGCATGCGCATTTAAGATTGCTTAGTATCTCGCAATTACGCTCAAGCTTTTAAACCTCTATTTTTCTCTGTGTAATACTTTGTGTCCTTTGTGGTAAAAAGAATATTTACCTCGTGTGCTTTGCAAAATACTTCGCGGCCTTTGCGGTTAAAGTCCCTTGGTTAATCTCTCCCCCAGATCCGCGTATTCAAATCCAGTTCCTGCACAATATCATACATAAACTTAACGGCCCTAATATCATCGTTGAGTGCCTCGGCATTAATTAAAGATTTAAATACCGGTGCTTCGAAATAATTCCGGTCTAGCGGAAAAGCAATGTACATCCTCGATTCGATAAACGACAGGGTAATGTCGTATTTACTTTCGTGGTTGAGCTTTAAAATCCGCTCCATCATGGCCGGTGTTAAAATATAACGCGCTTCTACCTGATCGGAACCATAAGTTACAAAGGCTTTATCAAAATCGGGGTTTTCGAGCTTAACCACATCGCTGCCACCAAAAGAGAAGACATTTTTCGAAAACCAGGCCCCCAGTGCATTGGCAAAGCCTTTAGGGCGTACAACAGTTATGCCATTAAAGTTTTTATTAAAATCGGCAGCGAAAATAATCCCTTTAAAAATATCGTGCCATTCGGTGCGTGTGCCATTTTTGGTTTGGGTTACTGTTTTATATTCGGCATGTACCTCGGCAAAGTAAAACCGGGTTTTGCCGGCGCTGCCCGTTACCAGGTCTTCGGTGTTATACCGGTCGGGGTCTTGTGTAAAAAGCTGTGTGTAAACAAATTCCGATGCTTCAATGCCTGCGTTTGGTTGCAGGGCAAGACTTTCATCTAAAAATTTAAGTGCTGCCCCAATTACATCCCGTTTGTAGGCATTTTTATAAGCGGCTAAATCATCGCTGATTTTATAGTGCAGTACGCCTCCGTAAATAAGCGGAATTAAGCCCACAATAACAGGAAGCAGAATAGGAAAGCCCAGCATAATGCCAAGCACAGCTACGGCTATGCCCAGCAAAATAAAAATATAGCCTTTGGTTTGGGTTGAAGCAATTTTTTTGCGTTCAATTTCCATTGTAGCCAATACCTGTTGCAAGGCTACATTTCCATCAATACCGAATTGCATTAGTTATTAAAAAGCTCTTTTGCACTAATGTTTTTACGTTCTTCGGCTGCGGTTTCTAAAACCGGGGTAGGCTGAAAGTTAAGCATGCCGGCAAATAAGCTTCCCGGAAACATCATAATGGCATTGTTATAATCGGTAACAGTAGCATTATAAGTTCTTCTGGCTGCGGCAATCTGCTCTTCACTTTCGGTCCAGGTAGTTTGCAGGTTTATAAAATTGCTGTTGGCTTTTAAATCCGGATAGTTTTCAATGTTTACCATTAAACCCTTCATGCTGCTGCTTAGTTCGCTGTCTAATTGGGCTTTTTCGGCAGGTGTAATGTTTCCTGAGGTAGCCTTTGCTCTAAGTTCAACGATTTTGGTTAAGGTTCCCTGTTCGTAAGTGGTATACTGTTTTACTACTTCAACCAGGTTTGGGATTAAATCGAAACGTTTTTTCAGCATGACATCAATGGCCGAAAAGGCATTCGTAACCTGATTTTTCTTTCCGATAAGAGAATTGTAGAAGAAAATTCCAAAAAGGAACATAACTCCGATAATAACGAGGGCAATAATCATAATTGTAGTTTAAGGTTTAGAGTATAAATATAGGCAAAGGTTACAAATTAACGTTTTTCCCTTTTTTCCTGGCGCTCGCGCTCCAGGCGGCGTTCCAGGCGCCTCTGTTTTCTTTGCAGGTGACTTTCCCTCATGGCCTTAAATCTGGCAATATGTGCCTTTACTTCGTTTTGTTTTTCTTCGGTAATGCCAATGCTGTATTTAATGCCGGTAAAGAGGCTGCGCCAAATCATGCTAAAGAAAGAAGTATTGGCCGGACGGCTGTAATTTACACTTAGCGGAATCAGCTTTCCATCTGGCCCCGGGTTTTCTGATTTGATGATTAATGCATTGGCTAAGAATGACAGCAGCCCCCGGGTAACCAGATGGTCTTTCTCCGGGTCGTTCCTCATCAAAGCAACCGAAAGGTCGTAGTACGAAAAAGCTACCGTGCCTTTAGCACCCAAATCGTTAGCCTTGAAATTAAATTTAAGCTGATCTACATTGCCGCGGTTAATGCGTACCAGGCCCAGTGGCTTGGTAATCTGGTTTAATACACGGGCATTAAAGCTATGCAGGGTTCCGTTATAAGAAAAGGCACCATCTTTAGCCGTCAGGTTGAATATAAAATTTACATCCAGCTTGCCCTGACCGCAAAGCCAGGTAGTCAGGTTGGCCTCCATAATGGGATTAATGTTTTTAATACTTTGGATGTTGGTCGCATTTTTAATAAAACCCGAGGTATGCTGAAAGGTAATTTGTCCTTTCTGGTTGCTTTCAGTATTGTAAACGGCGTAGTTGATGCCTACATCTTTTACCTGTATTTTTTGCACCAGAATGGGCATGCTAACTTGTTGCAGTAATTGATGGGGAAACCGGCCGATTTTATTTTCCACCGGCTTTTGTTTAAGCCCTTTTTGGCTGAACACCGAAATAAAGCCATTGGCAATAGCCATTTCTTTTGCCCAAAGTTCTTGTTTGCTGATGTAAAGCGGCATATCGATACCGTTAAACAGAATATCGTTCATGCTGATGTTAAAACGCTCGCGCGCATATCCGGCAACTTTGCCGAAAGCCATTTCATCATGCAAAGGGGCGAGGGCAAAACGATTAACCCTTAGCTTGCCTGTACTGGCCCTGAAATCGAGCTGCTCCAGCTTAATATCATACATTTTATCAGGCGTACGGTAAGCATAATTGTTCAGGTTAATTACAATATCTTTAAGCAGGTAAAAGCGGGTAGGGTCTTCGGCCGAAGTAGAATCTACCAATAAATCGGTAAGGGTAATATTCAAATCATCGATAGCAAAAGGAACCTCTTTTTTAAGGTTATTATTTACGTACTTAAAACTCACATCCCTAAACCTGATTGATTTGATGCTAAACTCTTTAAGGTTTTTGGAAATAAATTCGTAGGGTGATTTAATGGGACGGGGTGCCCGGCCTTCGTTAAAGGCAAGCTGCCGGTTTACCATGGTCACTTCGGGCTTATCAAATAAAACCTCTTCCAGCTGTAGTTTCCTTTCGCGGTAAAGTGTTAAGGGGTGGAAACGTTTAACCACCAGCTTTTTTAAAGAAACCGTATACAGGTTATTGGGTGCCCGTTTCAGGGCAATAAGTTGTTTGTAGCGGTTCTGATCCGGAACGATTTTTACATTTTGCAAAGTAGCGTTACCTGTAAAAATATTGGTGGTTACCTTGGTAAAACTAATGGTATATAAACTGTCTGTTGAGGTGTAAAGCAGCGTTTTGATCCTGGTGGTAAGCATGGGCCGCGATTTTACATTTAAAAACCAGGCAATACCAGCCAATACCAGAAAAACACCGACTAAAGCGCCTGCAATCCATTTTAAAACGCTATAACGATATCTTTTAGTAGCTGGCATTAAAAACGGGGACAATTTTTTTAATAGCAATATACAGTTATAAACATAATTGCAAGGCATTAAACCTTAGTTATTTTCTCTTTTTGCCTTTCGGGCGGCCTTTCTATCTGCCCGCTTTTGTTCCCTGATTTTTTTAGCGATTACCTTTTGCTGTTTTACCGGGTTTTTCTCAGGTACCACACTTACCCCTACAATATCTTTTATGCCCACAAATACCGTTTTCCACATCAGGTTAAAGAACGAAGCTGAATTGATCCGGTTATTGGTCATTGTAGCTTTACGGGCTGCTTCTCCCTTTTGCGGGTTTTCATTTTTAACCAGAATGGTATTGGCCAGAAAAGATAAAAAGCCTTTTTCTTTGGTTCCTTCGCCGTCAATATTATCCGATAGGAGCTTAATCTTTAAATTGCTGTACAACATATTCATTGACCCCTTTGCTGATCGTAAATTCCCGTCGGCTTTAAAATCGATATGCTGCACATCGCCACTTTCTATCTCAATTAAGCCCAGTGCCTTGGATAATGGATTTAAATTTTTCAGGTCGAAATTGTCCAGGCTTCCGCTGTAGCTAAAAGCCCCATTCGGATCAGTTAGATTAAAATCGATTTTTACATTCAGTTTGCCCAGGCCCATTAAGCGCGAGTTGAGATTGGCAAGAGCATGGTAGCGTTGCTTCAATCGGGCACTATCGTTGGTTACGTTTAAAATGGTGCCCGTTAAATCTTTAAAAGTTACTGCTCCTGTTTTTTTACTGGCCGGATTATATTCGGAATATTTAACATCCACCTTGTTCAGTTTTACAGTATCAATTAGGGTGGGCAGGTTTAGGCGTTTTAGTGCCATGTGAGGATAGTTTTGGCCCTTATCGAAACCAGGAGGCGGCGGAGACTCGCGACTCATAAACACTTCTACATTGGCAGGGCCAATTTTTAACGATTGGGCATGCAGGGTTTGATCGGTATTTAATCCAACAAAATCAACGCCATTAAATTCTATTTGATCAAAAGCAAGATCATAGCGGTCTTTCTGCACTTTGTATTTACGGGCAAAAGTTAATTCGGGGTACAAAGGCAAAAGGGTAAAGCCTTTGACTGTTATGCGTTTTGATTTGGCAGAGCCTGAAATGGTATCGACCTTCATCGAGTACATTTTATCTTTGGTGATAGATTTGTAGCCTGCAAGCTGAAAAGAGACATCTTTCGTGTAATAAAACCTGGTTGTATCATCACCCGAAAGCGAATCCAGTAAAAAATCGTTAACCGTAATATCGAGGTGTTTGATTGAGTTTTTAACCTTTTGCGAACCGGTTTTATTGATATAATCGAAATCGGCATCTACAATCCTGATCGCTTTAACGTGGATCGATTTAAAAATCTTCGATACCTGATCGTAAAGCGTTTTCTCACTTTTAACCGTATCGGTCTTTTTAGGTACCTTATTGTAAATCATATTGATAGAAGGCTGTTGTAAAATGATTTCGCTTACTGCTACCTGTTTTTTAAAATAGGCGGTTAGTATGCCAACACGACTAATCTGTAGTTTTTTCAGTTTGAGTTCAAAAGTATGTGCAGGAGCCAGTTTAGCTACTTTTAAACTATCGAAAACCAAAGGGTTGGGCTTTAGCGTAACATC
The DNA here is from genome assembly GCF_000812965.1 of Pedobacter kyungheensis. Taxonomy (GTDB): domain Bacteria; phylum Bacteroidota; class Bacteroidia; order Sphingobacteriales; family Sphingobacteriaceae; genus Pedobacter; species Pedobacter kyungheensis. Next base: position 114,355 of record NZ_JSYN01000018.1, on the reverse strand, counting down.
ACGCAGGGCCAGGCTCCCTGTAATCACATTCAGGTTAATGCTTTTAAAATCGATATTATACAGGTGGTGCGAACCATTATACACGCCTTCCTTTATTTTTTCGGTGAGCAGGGGCTTCCATCTGGCACTCAGAAACATGGCGCCAAATAATAAAATCAGGATTAAGATCCCGAGGATACTGCCAATCCAGATCCAGACTTTGTTTTTATGTTGAGCTGTCATTTTTATGCCTTAATTGATACGTAACAGCTGTGAGGGCGAAAGGTTTTTGATAAGCGGAAAGACTAAAGTCTAAAGCTGAAAGACCAAAGCGGGTGTAAACAGTGGCTTTGTATCTAAACCCGACCTTAGCGGGATGCCGTAATTTTTCTATTGCGGCAGAAGCGGGGGCGGGACTGCAGCCCGCCACAGGCACAGCCCATTCCTTTCCAAAAAATACAGTCTATCTAAATGCAGGTACTTTACTTTAGCGGAAACGATCCTTGATCATAATCGTACTGTAAACATTTAAACAAAATATGTCAATTTGTCACTTTTAATTTTATTTGTGTATTTTTGCAATCCCCAAAATGTTTTTAAATAATGATTGATTTACAATTACCAGATAAGACGCACGATGAAGCAAGGCAAGGTGAGGCGCTAATTTTAGATACACCGGTAAAAGCTGATGCCCGTAAATTATATATCGAAAGTTATGGTTGCGCCATGAACTTTGCTGATAGTGAAATTGTTGCTTCGATTTTGTCGGAAACTGGATTTGAAACCACCGGGGATTATCACCAGGCCGATGTAATTTTCATCAATACCTGTTCTATCCGCGAAAATGCCGAAACAAGGGTGAGAAACCGCCTGTCGCAATTTGGGGTAGAAAAACGCCGTAACCCGAAATTAATTGTTGGGGTATTAGGCTGTATGGCCGAGCGTTTAAAATCTAAATTTTTAGAAGAAGAGCGTTTGGTTGATGTGGTGGTTGGCCCCGATGCTTACCGCGATTTGCCAAATTTGATTGAGCAGGTTGAAAGTGGCCATAAGGCTGTTAACGTACTGCTATCGCGCGAGGAAACCTACGCCGATATTAGTCCGGTTCGTTTAAACAGCAATGGCATTACCGCCTTTATTTCCATTACACGTGGTTGTAACAACATGTGCTCATTCTGCGTGGTGCCTTTTACCCGTGGTCGCGAGCGCAGCCGCGATGCACATTCGATTGTTGAAGAAGCAAAAGCCTTGTTTGAGGGTGGTTACCGTGAGGTTACCCTTTTGGGCCAAAACGTAGATTCGTACACCTGGACCTCAGAAGATGGTACTGAAACGGTAAACTTTGCGCAGCTTTTAGAGCTAACAGCTTTAGTTAGTCCTGAGTTAAGGGTTCGTTTCTCTACTTCGCACCCTAAAGATATTACTGACGAAGTTTTATATACCATCGCCAAATACGATAACATTTGTAACTATATCCATTTACCAGTTCAATCGGGTAATACACGTGTGCTGGAATTAATGAACCGGACTTATACCCGCGAGTGGTACATTAACCGGATCGATGCTATTCGCAACATTATTCCGGGATGTGCAATTTCTACCGATATCATCGCAGGTTTCTGCACAGAAACGGAAGAAGAGCACGAAGAAACCCTGAGTATGATGGATTACGTGCAGTACGATTTTGCCTATAACTTTACCTATTCAGAGCGTCCGGGTACTTTAGCTGCACGTAAACTGGAAGACGATATCCCTGAGGAGGTTAAAAAACGCCGTTTGGCTGAAATTTTAGCTAAACAACAGGCACACTCGTTAATGCGCTTGCAGGAGTGGGTTGGTAAAACCGTACGCGTTTTAATTGAAGGTACTTCAAAAAAATCGGATAAAGATTATTGTGGCAGGGGAGACAGTGGTGCTATGGCCATTTTCCCGGCAATTGAAGGTGTTAAACCAGGTCAATATGCCAATGTATTTATCGAAAAATGTACATCTGCTACTTTGATCGGAAGAATAGTTTAGAAGCCAAAAGACCAAAGCAAAAAGCAAACATAATCTGAAACACCCAGTCTTGATACTAGTTACTTGATACTAAAGATAGGCACTTGATACTAAAGAATGGATACACAAAATATTAAACAGCGGTTCGGTATTATTGGCAATTCGCCTTTGCTTAACCGTGCTATAGATATTGCCAGCCAGGTAGCACCTACTGATATGTCGGTTTTAATTACCGGCGAAAGTGGTAGTGGTAAAGAGGTATTCTCGCAGATTATCCACCAAATGAGTGCCCGTAAACACGGTGCTTTTATTGCGGTAAACTGTGGTGCCATTCCCGAAGGAACAATAGATTCGGAGCTTTTTGGTCACGAAAAAGGCTCTTTTACCGGTGCACACGAAGCACGTAAAGGTTATTTTGAAGTAGCCAATGGCGGAACCATTTTCTTAGATGAGGTTGCCGAACTACCTCTAGGTACTCAGGCCCGGTTGCTTCGGATTTTAGAAAGCGGCGAATATTTGCGCGTAGGTTCATCTAAAGTGCAAAAAACCGATGTACGTATTATTGCAGCAACCAATGTGGATGTATACAACCGTGTTAAAAACGGCAAATTCCGTGAAGATTTATATTACAGATTGAATACCGTTCCTTTGCGTATTCCGGCTCTGCAGGAGCGTAAAGAAGATATTTATTTATTGTTCAGGAAATTTGCGGCCGATTTTAGCGATAAATACCGTAGCCCAGCTTTACACCTGGAGCCCGATGCTATACAAATTTTAACCAATTACAGCTGGCCGGGCAATGTGCGTCAGTTAAAAAATATTGCTGAGCAAATTTGCGTGTTGGAGAAAGACCGCAATGTTACCGGGCAAGCCATTTTAAACTATATCCCGAACGAGGCCGGTAGTAATTTGCCAATGGCGATTAATGCACAATCTAAAGAAGATTTTACCGAGCGGGATATCTTGTACAAGGTGCTTTTTGATATGAAAAAAGATATGGTTGAGCTGAAAAAACTGGTAGCAGAAATTATTCAGCACGGTGGAAATACCGCAACGGTACTGGCCGATAACCCGCAATACATTAACCAGCTTTACAGAGATGTAGAGTTACCAGCCGGACAAGAGCACGCTTTTACCATACAGCAACCTGCGCCGGTAAACAATAACATTAATGGCAATAGCAACTCAGATTATTTTACACACGATGCTGAAGAGGTAGAAGAGTCATTATCGCTGATTGATAAGGAATCGGACCTGATTAAAAAAGCATTGAAAAAACATAAAGGCAAACGCAAGTTTGCTGCTCAGGAGCTGGGGATCTCAGAACGGACCCTTTACCGTAAGATTAAAGAGTTAAATTTATAAGTTTAAGCCATTGTTGCCGTTATAAGCATGCTGTAAAAAAGCATAACGATTTATCATGATGAAAATTAAAATACTTGCGTTGATATTGGTTGCTACTGTACTGAACGCTTGCTCGTACAAATTTAGCGGTGCATCTACAACGGGCTTAAAAAATGTGGCTATCCGTTTATTCGAAAATAATGCACCACTGGTAGTTCCAACTTTAAGTAATCAGCTTACCGAGGCTTTAAAGAACAGGATTCGTACCCAAACCAAGCTTATTCTGGTAACCGGCGAATCGGATGCTTCGTTTGAAGGTCGTATTACAGGCTACGATATTAAACCAGTGGCCCTTCAAAACAGTGCAACACCAACCTCTGGTGCCAACAGGCTTACCATTACCGTTTCGGTAAAATATAAAAATAACATCAAAGAGCACGAAAAGGAGAGTTTTGAAGAAAGCTTTACCCGTTACTTCGATTTCCCGGTAGGTGGGGCTCCCATTCAATCGTTATTGCCCGGCGCCATCGAAAATATTAACAAGCAATTGGTAGAAGATATTTTTAACCGTGCTTTTGCACAGTGGTAGGCAAAACAGCCCGTTAAACACAAAATTTTTAAAAACCCGTCTACATTTTTTTAACTTAGCAGCAAACCTCAATAATGGATAACAAACAGCTACTGGCAGATTTACTTGCGCAACCCGGAAAGGTTGGTCCAGAGCATGCATCCATGTTGCAGGAAATGGCTGAACAATTTCCATATGCGCAGCCCATTCAATTGCTTTTAGCGCGGGCAAATGCGGCGTTCGTACCTAAAGCCGCTTTATACGGCCAGGGCCATGTGCTGTTCCACATTTTAAATATGGTACCGGTTAAAGCAACCGATACTGTTGAGCTGGATGAACAGGAAGTTTTTGAAGAAACTGGAGCACCTGAAGAAGCGGTTAACTTAAATCAGAACGAAGCAGTTGAAATAGAAACCCCTGATCATTTACCTGGTTCTGATAACCAGTTGGTAGATTTACCTGCTGTAGATCATTCTTTTATCGAAGCTGCATCTGCCATCGATTTCTTTGCTTTTGAAGAAAAAACAAGTACAGAAGTAGTTGCGCCCGCACCTGAAATAGAAACGGTGGTGCCCGATAGCCATGAAAAGAGTTTCGTTTCCAAGTACGACGACGACGAGCTTCCTTATACCTTTTTATGGTGGCTGGCCAAAACACGCGCAGAGCACGAACAAATTTTTCAGCCTTATGCACAGGCAAAGCCGGTTAAGCAAAAAGCAAAACCACAAACAGCTCAGCCGCAGGAAAAAGCAGAGTTTCAGCAGCAGTATGTAGAGCATATTTTTCACATTCAAACCCCATTCGAAGTAGCCGACCATTTGGCCGAATATCCTGCTCCGGAAGTTAAAGATGTGAAAGGTGCTGAAATTATTGAACGGTTTTTAAAAGAAGACCCCACCATTAAGCCTCCTAAGCCCGAATCTATCGATAATGAAAATAAGGCCAAGAAAAGCGCAGAAGATCATTACGACCTGGTTTCGGAAACTTTAGCCAAAATTTACATCGAGCAAATGCTTTACCACAAAGCCATAGATACTTATAAAAAATTAAGTTTGAAATATCCAGAAAAAAGTGGTTACTTTGCCGACCTTATCCAATCTATAGAAAAGAAATTTTAAAAATAATATTACCATGGTAACCTTTTTAATCATTTTATTAATTATTGTATGTATCGCTTTAGGCTTATTTGTATTGGTACAAAACCCTAAAGGTGGTGGTTTAGCTACAGGCGGTGGCACCAGTAACATGTTTGGTGTACAACGTACCGGCGATGTTTTAGAAAAAGGATCGTGGGTTTTATTAACAGCAATCGTTGTTTTAACCTTATCTATTACTACAATTGCTAAAACCAGCGGTGGTAGTGCTGCTGTAGGAAACTCAGCTATTCAGGAGCGTTTAGATAAAACACCTTCACCATCACCACTTGGTGGAAACTTAAACAGCACTAAACCTGCTGCAACAACTCCGGCTAAAGCAGATTCTACTAAAAAATAGTAACAACAATATTGTACTGAAAAGCTTTCCTCAAAAGGGAAAGCTTTTTGCGTTTATAACCCCTTGCTTAAACGAGCTGTTACAACACAATCAACTTAACGCTGGCTGTTAACACATATTTAACATAAAAGCTTTAAATTGCCACATGAAATTAAGTGTGCTGGTTTTGTTTACTGCTCTTGCCGTAGGTCTTTCTATCGGCATGGTTAATTTTTACTTTCAGCATAGCTGGTATTACCTGGCTATCTCGTTCGGGGTATCTTTTCTGAGTAGTTTCCTGGTGTTTTATTACCTGCTCGAAAAATACATTTATACCAAAATTAAACTCATTTATAAGCTTATCCATAACCTTAAATTAGGTAAAGATTTAAAGGATGCTTTGGGGGAGTACGTAAGTTCTGATCCTATTAACGATGTAGAGCAGGAAGTGAAGGAATGGGCAGGTGCGAAGAAAAAGGAGATTGATTTGCTTAAAAAACAGGAACAGTTTAGGCGCGAGTTTCTTTCCAATGTATCGCATGAGTTTAAAACGCCGCTTTTTGCCATTCAGGGCTATATTGAAACCTTGCAGGATTGTTTGGTAGATGATCCGGATCAGGCTGTTTTGTTCTTAAAGAAGGCTGAAAACAATGTAGAACGCCTCAGCTACCTCATTAACGATCTGGATGTGATTTCGAAACTCGAAACAGGCGAATCGCCGATTAATTACCAGAAATTTGATTTTGTGCAACTGGCCAAAGAGGTGATGGAAAACCTGGAAGACCGGGCAGAAAGTAAAAACATCAAACTTTTCTTTAAAGATAAATATACCGCCATTACACCGGTTTCTGCCGATAGGGAAAAAATCCGTCAGGTATTGATTAACCTGATGGTAAACAGCATTAAGTATGGGGTTGATGGCGGCGAAACAGCCATTAAGATTTTCGAATTGCACGATCAGGTACTGATTGAGGTAACCGATAATGGGATTGGTATCGAAGAAAAGCACCTGGCCAGATTATTCGAGCGTTTTTACCGTATCGATACCCACCGCGCCCGCGAAGTAGGTGGAACCGGTTTAGGTTTGGCCATCGTAAAACACATTTTAGAAGCGCACCAGCAAACCATCTCGGTAAGGAGCACGCCCGGCATCGGAACAACCTTCGCGTTTACGCTTCAAAAGGGAGGGTAAACCAGTCTGTTTTAGCGGTTCAAAAAACAAAGCTGATAATTTAGTTCATGCCTGCAAGTACGCTGCTGCGTAAAATCCTGACGTTCTTCATGGTAAAATGAATTTTGATGTCGTTTTTGTTAATATAATTACGAAATTAACATTAACTTAACATTGAGCTTGTAGCTTTGCAACATATTAAGAATTAACATGAACAATATTTTTAAGTTCTTTACGCCTCAAGACAGAAAGTTTCACCCACTTTTCGAGCAGGCAGGAAGCAATGCATTAAAGATTGCTGAAGCCCTTTTAGCCATGGTGAGCACAGCCGATGCTGAAAACAGAAAAGCCATTTTTAAAGAAATTGAACGCCTGGAGCATGTAGGCGACGATATTACCCATTCGATTTTTCTTGAGTTAAGCCGGAACTTTATTACGCCTTTCGATCGTGAAGATATTCATCAGCTGGCTACTGCAGTTGATGATGTTGCCGATTATATTTATGGCACTGCCAACCGTATGCAAATGTATAACATGAACGCCATTAATGAGCCGATTGTTAAAATTGCTGAGCTTTTGGTAGAAATGTGTACCGATATTGATAAAGCAATTAAAGAATTACGCAGTTTCAAAAATATCCGTGTAATTGCTGATGCTTGTATCCGCATTAACAGTGGCGAAAACCAGGCCGATTATGTATTTACCTTAGCCGTAGCCCGTTTATTCGAATACGAAACCAATGCGATTGAATTAATTAAACAAAAAGAGGTTTTACAAACGATAGAGAAAGCAACAGATAAGTGCGAGGATGTGGCGAATGTGCTTGAAACTATCTTGGTTAAAAACGCTTAATAAAAAACAAACATGGTAACTACCTTATTGGTTGTTGTTGTAATTCTGGCTATTGCTTTCGATTATATTAACGGTTTCCACGATGCCGCCAACTCGATTGCAACCATTGTTTCTACAAAAGTACTTACGCCTTTTCAGGCCGTTTTGTGGGCTGCGTTATTCAATTTCGCTGCTTACTTTTATTTTACCGACCACAAAGTGGCCAATACAGTTGCTAAAACTGTTATCGAAAACTACATTACACTCCATGTAATTTTTGCCGGTTTACTGGCAGCCATTATCTGGAACCTGTTAACCTGGTGGTATGGTATCCCTTCCAGCTCATCGCACACCTTAATTGGTGGTTTTGCAGGAGCCGGAATGACACATGCTTTACTTACCGGTGCAAGCCCGCTTGATGCCGTAAACATGCAATACGTAATTAAAATTGTATCGTTTATTGTTCTGGCGCCAATCATTGGTATGGTAATTTCGGTGATATTAACACTCATCATTATCAATATCTGCCGTTATGCTAAGCCGGCAACTGCCGAGAAATGGTTTAAACGTTTGCAGCTTATTTCATCTGCAGCACTAAGTTTCTTCCATGGCGGTAACGATGCGCAAAAAGTTATGGGTATTATTGCTACAGCTTTAATTGCCTCTAAAGTAATTCCCGATTTCGAAGCCATGCCTGCATGGGTGCCAATTGCCTGTTATTCGGCAATCTCTTTAGGTACCATGAGCGGTGGCTGGAAAATTGTAAAAACCATGGGGTCGAAAATTACCAAGGTAACAGCGCTTGAAGGTGTTGCTGCCGAAGGTGCAGGTGCGGTAACGCTGGGTATTACCGAGCATTTCGGTATTCCGGTTTCTACTACGCATACCATTACCGGTTCTATTGTTGGGGTAGGTGTTGTTAAAAGTGTATCAGCTGTACGTTGGGGCGTAACCATTAACCTCATCTGGGCCTGGATTTTAACCATCCCGGTTTCAGCTACGCTGGCAGCCATTATTTATGGTGTGATTTACTACTTTAAATAAAAAACAAAATCCTTTAAATATACTCAGAAGACCAGGGCCAAAAGCCTTGGTCTTTTTTGTTGGCTTTAACCGCAAAGAAAGCAAAGTTTTTCGCAAAGGACACAAAGTTCCTTGTTTTTAAGGTTTCTTGTTCTTCATGAAAAGGTTTGTTTTAAGAACGTATCATTTGCAATCTCCTTAGCTCTAACAGTCATTGCCAGCTCGATCCGATAGCTATCGGATGGCAATCTTAATTCGGATACGTTGCATAATCCTTAATTCCAGATAAGGTTGAGTATTGGAGCTAAATAAAAGCCACAGCTTAACAGATTTGATCTAATCTGTTAAGCTGTGGCAAAAATATTTGCATGGCGAACATTGCTGTAAATGGCGCTTTCACTGGAAAGTTAGCATGTAATATAATTTCCTTTGCGTGCTTTGCGCCTTCTCTTCGCTCCTTTGCGGTAAGATTTAAAACTTAACGCTCAGCTCAACATCATTAGTGCCTTTCTTAGGCAATACCCAATCAGGTCCATCCTGTACCAGTCTTTTGGCTTCTGCATCGGCTTTTTTGTTAAGCGATTTAATTACGGTGATATCTGTAGGTCTTCCGTTGGTTTTTACCTTGAAGCTTAAAATCACAAACTGTTCAGGGCCTTTCGGGTTATACAGTTTATTGTTATTTTCGAGGTATTGCTGATAGTTAATCGTAGCAACCGGAATAGGCTTGGTAATTTCCTCTGCCGATTTTCCGTTAAGATTCTGCTCTGCGCGAAGTGTAATTTTAGGCGCCGCTATATTTTCTTTTTTACGACCGTTTGATCCGGTAATCAGTGCAATTTCATTGAGGGTTTTGCCTCCGCTCATCGCCGAACGGATAGCATTCGGATCTTGCATGCCCACCACCGGAATCTCTTTGAAACCAATGGCGTTAATTAATAAATCCTTGTCTTTAGCACTGCTATCGGCTGGCAAGGTAAAATATCCTTTCGTATCAGTAGCTGTGATGTTCTTCGATCCTGCCAGTTTAACTATTGCGCCACTAATGGGTTTTCCGTCACGCTGATCAACAACGTTGCCGCTGAAAACAATATTACTTGATCCAATAGATTGCGGTGCAGCAGCTACTGCAAGCGGCCCGTCAAATTTAGCTTTAACAGAATCGGCTCTGCGTGCAGCAAAAGCATTCACTTTAGCTTTGCTTAAACTCGCCTGCGCTGCTATTGCTTTACTTTCAGCAATTTCCTTTTCTGCATTATAATCTGCAGGAGTTGTTTTTTTGTTGATGGCCAGATCGCTGGTTTTGGCGTTGGTAATGGCTTTATCAATGATGGCTTGTTTAGAAACTTTGGTCAAAGTATCAACTTTAGGGCTAACAGCAGCTACGGCAGTAGTAGTATCGAGGTTTACCATTACACCTCCCGATTTACGGGCAGCTATTTCGGCATTCCTGCGGTTCGTTTCGCGCATAAAGAACAAAATGCTCACGGCAATAAAAGCTACCGTAGCGGTAGCAGCAATGCTGAGCCTTTGTGTGGTGATACCCCAGAGCTTCCGTTTTACCGGCTTTTCAGCAACCCTGTCATACAGTTGTTTTTGTAAAATAGAAAGGCTTTGTTTGCGTTTTGGCGATTGTTTTAAGCCTTCTAAAGCTTCGGCAACGAAAGGATCTTCCAAAGCCTGCCTTTCTACAAAGTGCATAGCTTTAGCATCAAGCTTACCATCCAGGTAATCTTCCAGCACATCAATATCTAACCAATCGTTATTCACTACTGTTTTTCTCTATACAAATCTTTAAATTCCGCTTACCGTTCTGGATGTAACTTTTAACTTTTAGCATGTCGTAGCCGGTAATATCGGCCACTTCTTTATAGCACTTTTCCTGTAAATAAAATAAATCTACGCTTTTTCGCTGTTCTTCAGGCAAAGTTTCCATACACTTTTCCATAATGGTAAGCTGCGTTTCTTTTGTGTTGTCTATATCCAGATGCACAAACTCGCTGTTTTCCACAAAAGTATCGTCGATAGAAACATTATTTTGCCTGGCCGATTTGCGCAGCGCCATTAAACAATGGTTGCGTGTAAGCACGTGGAGCCAGCTTTTAAAGTTTAGCACCTCATGCACTTTGAGTTTGATAACCAGTTCTTCGAAAATCTGCATGACAGCATCCTTGCTTTGCTCTTCATCTTTGAAATAATTGAGGCAAACCCCGAAAACCAGGTGCATGTATTTGTTGTAAAGCGTACCCAATGCATCTAAATTGCCCGTGTTTTTGTACTCGGCAATTAGTTTAGCATCATCTTGCTGGCTATTTCCAGCTGTATTTTTTATAAATCTCAAAAAAACAGGTAGCTATATCGAATTATCTTTCAAGTATAAAAAATATTTCTGAGTGATTAACCATAAACTAATTTTTTAGGATACTTTGCCCTTTTATCAGCTATAACTGAAATGGAAAATTTAACATTTCAGCTGTAGCGAAACCCTTATCTTTGGTAACCAATAAAAATTGGCCGTTGTTTTGCTTAACAGGATTAAACACACACCAAATGAAAAGAATTAACACTTTTTCTGCAGCACTGGCTTTTCTGCTGTTTGCAAATTTTGCTGCTACTGCCCAGATTAAACTGAGCGATATTTTTAAAAAAGTAACCGAAAAACAGGGCACTGCAACCAGTGCTACCGGAACGCCAACAACCCTCGAAATAGGGCAGGGCATTAAAGAAGCCTTGCAGATTGGCATTTCAGCAGGTGCCGACAGGCTTTCGGTAAAGGATGGTTTTTTAGGCAACCTGGCCGTTAAAATTTTAATGCCACCCGAAGCCCAAAAGGTAGAGAAAACCTTACGTGGTATTGGCCTGAACAAGCTTTGCGATAATGTAATTGTGAGCCTGAACCGTGCAGCCGAAGATGCGGCTACCGAAGCCAAACCCATCTTTATTTCGGCCATTAAACAAATGACCCTGACCGATGCTACCAATATTCTTTTAGGTAATAAAGATGCCGCTACCGAATACTTTAAAAGGGTAACTACAGCGCAATTGGTGCAAAAATTTAGCCCCATTGTAAGCACCAGCTTAAACAAAGTGAATGCGACCAAATATTACAGCGATTTAACCACCCAATACAACAGGTTGCCACTGGTAAAACCGGTTAATACTAACTTAACCGAATATGTTACCCAAAAAGCAATTGATGGTTTGTTTATCGAAGTTGCAAAAGAAGAACTGAAAATAAGGGATAATCTGGGTTCCAGAAGTTCTACCTTACTGCAAAAAGTGTTTGGTTATGCCGATAAGAAAAAAAGTTAAGTCTGTTTAACATCATAAAAAGGAGAGATTCAGGTGCTGCAAGGGGCCTGAATCTTTTTGTTTAAAAACAATTTGTAAAATTGTATATGATGAAATTTAACATTCAGCTGGCTTTTATTTTGATTGCCGGCACGGTACTTACAGGTTGCAGCAATCAACAATCGGCAACGGGCGATTCGAAAGCGGTATTAGACACCGTTTCGTTAAGCAGTAAAAATTATGCCCTGGCTTATCAGGACGGTGAAAAGATTGTTGCTACCAGTATCGATACCATGAAGCAAATTTCGTTTGGCGGCGCAACTGACCCGGCCATCTCGCCTGACGGGAATAAACTGGCTTACACTTTAAGCGATTCTGCCGGCCACCGGTCTATCTGGATTGCCGATATGGAAAATAAAAGTCAGGGGCAACTGGTTGTGAATAACAATAACTATTACCAGGCGGTATGGTCGGCAGATGGGAACACCATTGCCTTTAATATTTTTAACAAGCAAAACCTGTGGAAAATAGGCATCATTAAAGCCGATAACTCGGGTTATGTAATGCTCGATAGCGCATCTAAAATTAATGTGTACGCGCCAACCTGGAAAAACGAGCGCGAAATTATTGGCCAGGATTTAACCAATTTGTACACTTTTGATCTTTCGGGTAAAGTGACAGACACCAAACCAATAGCCGGTTTAATAGGTAAAGATTTAACCATCGCCAGCAGCAACCGGTTTTTCTATACTAAAGACGGTAAGAAACTGGTTTTTAATGCGGGCAATAATGATGTTTTAGACGGATTAACCGGCCCCTCAGAAGCAGTTTATGTTTTAGATCTGGCCAGTAAGAAAGTCGTAAGGCTTTCGCCTAAGGGTATTAATGTACCTTATGTTTTTGTAACTGCCGACGACCGTATTTTTTACAGTGGAGCGGAAAAGCCTTTTACGAATCCCAAAATTTATATCACCGATTTAGACGGAAATAATAAAATTGTGGTTGATAAAGGCACAAACCCGACTGGGGCTTTAAAATAACAACATGGCAAAAAAGGTAAAAATCGTAATCGTAGGTATTGGCGGTGTGGGAGGCTACTTCGGTGGCTTATTGGCTAAAAAATATGCTGGAAAGGGAGCCGTCGAAATTGTTTTTGTGGCCCGCGGCGAACATTTACAGGCAATTAAGGCAAATGGCTTAAAGGTGCTAAAAGGTGATGAATCGTTTACTGCAAAGCCCGATCTGGCAACTAGTCATTTTAACGAAATCGGGTTCGCCGATTATATTATCATTTGTACCAAGAGTTATGGTTTAGCTCAAACGCTCGATAGTTTAAAGCCTTGTATTGCCCCGCAAACGGTGCTTTTGCCATTGTTGAATGGCGTAGACGCCCATGAGATCATTAGTCGTCACTTTCCGGAAAATATAGTGCTAAAGGGCTGTGCTTTTATTATTTCGCGGCTGAAAAGCGCCGGAGTAATTGAAAACTCGGGTAACGTGCAGAAAATATCTTTTGGTTTGGATGGGGCATTAGGCCCGGCAGTACTATTGTTGAACGATATCTGCCAGAATGCAGGAATTGAAGTGAAATGCAGCGATAAAATCTCAACTGCGGTTTGGGAGAAATTTATTTTTATATCGCCAACCGCTACTGCAACTTCTTTTTACAATAAAACCATTGGCGAAGTACTCTTGCATCACAGTCCTGAAGTTAAACAGTTAATCGAAGAAATAAAAAGCCTTGCGCAGGCAAAAGGAATTGCGCTGAGTGATGATATTTCGGAAAAGACCTTTAATACCATGAAATCGATGAAATATGAAGCCACTTCGTCGATGCATAGGGACTATCTCGATCAGAAACCCGAAACTGAAGTAGAATCGTTAACAGGTTACATTGTGCGCGAGGCAGCTAAACATGGCTTGGAAACGCCAGCTTATACGCATTTTTATGCGGGGTTGATTGTGAAATGATTTGGCTTGAGGATTAAAAATCCTCAGCTCATAAGGTCAGGAAAAGATTTCCTGACCAACAATATGGTTTGGAGACCCCGGTTTATACGCATTTTTATGCAGGGTTGATTGGGAAATGATTTTATCTGGAGAATTAAAAATCCTCAGGTTATAAGGTTAGGGAAAGATTTCCTGACCAACATCGTGTCATTGAAATTAGCCTTGCTGAAAAAAAGTGAAAAAAAATTAAAGTAATATTGGGTTTCATCCGTTTACTGGTTTACAAAAGATAAATAGTGCCAAAAAACGAACCTCAAAATATCATTTCCACTGTTGCCAGTTATGGTAAACGCCTCTTCAGTTTCATCCGTGGGCGGGTGAATACCGATGAGGATGCCGAAGATATTCTGCAGGACGTTTGGTTTCAGTTGAGTAACCAGCCCGAGGCGGGTGCCATTGAGCAAATTAGTGGTTGGCTCTACCGTGTTGCGCGGAATAAAATAACAGACAAATACCGCAAACAGAAAGAAGAACGGCTCGAAGATTTTACTTTTGAAGGAGAAGATGGCGAAATTAATTTCAGGGAGATCCTGCTGGCCGAATCCTACTCGCCGGAAGAAGAAGGGTTGAAAAAATTGTTTTGGGACCAGCTTTTTTTAGCATTAGAAGAACTGCCGGAAAACCAACGATACGTATTTGTGCAGAATGAACTAGAAGAACGCACCTTTCAGGAGCTGGCCGATGAAACCGGCGAAAACATCAAAACTTTAATATCGCGAAAAGGTTACGCCGTAAAACATTTACGCAACCGCTTACAAAATTTATATCAGGAATTTATCAATTATTAAATTTGCAGGAGATGAGAAATAGAAAGTTTAGTAAAGGCAAGAAATTCATTTTCTTTTTACCCGTGGTAGCACTAATTGCCACCGCCCTAGGGTTTGTAGTAATGTACTTGTGGAACTGGATTTTACCTGAAGTAGCCCATGCCGGGCGACTTAATTTCTGGCAGGCAATTGGTCTGCTCGTGCTGTGCCGGATCTTGTTCGGTAACTTTAATAAAGGTGGTGGCGGCGGTGGCTTTCGCGAAAAGGCACATAGCATGCGTGCAAAATGGCATAGCATGAACGAGGAAGAAAGAGCAAAGTTTAAGGAAGAATATAAACGACGTTGTGGTGGCTGGGGTCGCCACGATCAACGATAAAGAATTTTTGGAGCCAGCTTAGCTGGCTTTTTTGTTTTAGAGGTCGAGGTTCCAATTAACAGGTGTCATCCTGAGCCTGTCGAAGGACATTAGCCGCTGCATAGTTGAGTATCTAAAAGTAGCAGGTAATAGCTCACTTCTCTTTTTGAAAAATCAATTTGGGTGACAGCCCTTCTGGGATCGTCATTTCGAGCGGAGTGCAACTTATACAGATTTTACATCGGTAACGTAGTCGAGAAATCTATTTGCAGATTCCTCTCAGGTTTCTGTCCGTAGAGTTAAGCGTAGCATCTCTACGGATGGTGAATAAGATTGAGTTTATAACTCAATAATTACGAACGAGTCATAGACTCTTATCCATTCTTTAATCTGTAGAGCCCTTCGGAACTCTACAGACAGTTTGCGTAATAACGTTAATGGTATAGCTTTCCGATGAACAGGGACAGATATTCAAAAGACTGTATGGTTAATAAAAGGGCCTAAAATACAGCCACAGATCTACAGATTAAATCTGAGCATCTGTGGCTTTTTATTTCAACACGTTTCTAGCCTGATTGCTTATCTCAAAGTCAGATGGTAACATCTGACTTCACTTCAACCTATTCATAAAAATATTTCAAAAAAGTTAAAGTAAAATCTTTTCTCCCCCGTCTACCTAATCAAACAAGGAAATAATAGCCATGAAAAAAATATTAAAAGCCATAGGATTCGGAATAGTACTCGGTGCAGCCGTATTCTTCGTTCCATTCATATTCAAATTTATTTTAATCGCGATGTTAATCGGGATGGTGTTCAGGATGTTTGCCTATAAACGACACAGGCATTTTGCCCAAAGGTTTAACGGGTACTATCCTAACCATTTTGAGCAAATTACCCCAATTGATGGTCAATGGTACCGTCCAAACGTTCAGGGTAATGGTATCGCAAACAGTATAAACGTAAATTAATTTAGCCATGAGAGCATTTAGAATATTTTTAGCCTTAGCGGCAGCCGGAGCAACTTTTTACAGTTTAAATGTATTGGCCGTTCAAAACGGATACCGCGACCGGTTAGACTTTAAAAACAGGCATTACCGTGAGCAAGATTGCAGGCCAGGACAGAAAAGCCATGCCTTTAATCACCATAACAACAATACAACAGGCACTTTTGAGCTTAGATCAGCAGCGCCGGAAAGCATCATCCCTGTAAAATAAACTGATATGTCGCGCGTACTTTTTTTATCCAATCCATACGATAGTTCTGCAAGTCCGATTTTGGGCCTGGCAAACGAACTGATTAACAAAGGGCAGGAAGTTACATTTTTCAGCTCGGATGAGTTTCAGGGACCTGTTGAGGGCATAGGTGCTGATTTTAAACCTTATAAGGGAGATCTGGATATTTTTCATGAAAAGAAAAGCGACGAATCTAAATCGGGTTTGATTAGTGCATTGCTCGAGCCAATGAAATTTATCGATGATATTGTGGTACAGATCAGGGGGCTGAAATTCGATTACGCCGTATTTTCTCCTGCCTATCCATACGCCAATATCATTACCCAACTACTGGGAATTCCCAAAGCACAGTTTGGTGTTGCCAGTTAAAATGCCGGCTATAACGGCCGGCGAATTAATAATTACAAACCATTAAATTTTAAAAACATGTACAACGAACATAGCTGCCATACAGGCAAAATGCATCATGGTTGCGGTCACAGCCGCGGCAGATTTGGCCATCACTTTGGAGGCCGTTTTAAACAGGGTTACGAAATGTTTAACCGCGGTTTCAGGCGCGTACCGGTAAATATCGAAGAAACCGAAAATAGTTTCATTATTCACCTTTATGCACCCGCTTTGGTTAAAGAAAACCTGAAAGTGGTAACCAAAGATGATGTTTTAACCATTTCATACAAGCCAGCAGAAGAAGGGGCAGCCGAAAAATTTAGTCGCCGCGAATATAGCAATGGTGCTTTCGAAAGAGCCTTTGCTTTAAACGGAAAGGTACTTAACGATCAGATTGCTGCGGCTTATACCGACGGAATTTTAAAAGTAACCTTACCTAAAAATCCCGAAACCAATACACCAGAGAAAGATATCCTGGTGGACTAAGTTTTGTCTATTATAATTTCGCGAAATGCTCCGGTTACAATCGGGGCATTTTTTGTTTAAATGTTTTTGCGGCCGTACAACTTTTAGGAGTGTTACTTTGAAAGCTTCCTGCCGTGGGTGGGAAGCTTTCAAAGTAACTATGATTTGTCGCTGCGTATGGTGGGAAGGTTTCAAAGTATGTTTGATCGGGCGCTGCGCACTGCAGGAAGCTTTCAAAGTGGTTTTGATCTCTTGTTACTGTGAGCAGCAGGTTTTCAAAGATATAAGGACAGGAAAGGCGTTTCAGCGTCGGGCCATTGCGGCTAAAACAGCCAATCTCTGCAGATGTTGAAATGCGTTTGCTATTCGCCTTAATTTGAGGTACTTTTGCTAAAAGACAAAAACAGACAGATTGAATTTTAACGACTTTAATTTTAACCCCGATTTATTTGAAGGCTTAATGGCCATGGGGTATAAAAGCGCTACTCCGATACAAGAACAAGCCATTCCGGTAATTTTAGATAATCACGATCTGATTGCCTGCGCCCAAACGGGTACCGGAAAAACGGCCAGTTATCTTTTGCCTGTAATGGATAAAATTAGCCGGGCCACTGAAAGACATAACAATACTTTGATTTTGGCGCCAACCCGTGAGCTTGCCCAGCAAATCGATTTGCAGGTAGAAGCGTTGGCTTATTTTACCAATATCAGCTCACTAGCTGTTTATGGCGGGGGCGATGGTATTGCTTACGAACAACAAAAGCGTTCGATGCGTGAAGGGGTAGATATTATTATTGCCACACCCGGGCGTTTAATGGCACATTTATCATCTGGCGTATTGAAACTGGAGCATTTGCAGCATTTAATTCTGGATGAAGCCGACAGGATGCTGGATATGGGTTTTTACGACGATATTATCCGCATCATCAGTTATTTGCCTAAAAAACGACAAACGCTTTTGTTTTCGGCCACCATGGCGCCGAAAATCAGAAATATGGCTGGCAAAATCTTGCACGAGCCTAAACAGATTACCATTTCTATTGCTAAACCTGCCGAAGGGATTGATCAGCAGGCCTACAACATTCACGATCAGCAAAAACAAGCTTTACTAACAGAGATTTTTAAAGAAGGTAAATACAAAAGCAGTATCATTTTTGCTTCAACCAAAGAGAAAGTAAAGGCATTGTATAAAACTTTTAAAGGCTTAGGCATTAAGGCCGAAGCTTTCCATTCGGATTTAGGTCAGAAAGAGCGTGAAGATATTTTACTGGCATTTAAAAATAAGCGGTTGGGCATTATCATCGGAACCGACGTATTATCGCGGGGTATCGATGTAGAAGGAATTGACCTGGTGATTAACTACGATGTGCCTGGTGATCCTGCAGATTATGTACACCGGATTGGTCGTACGGCAAGGGCAGCTACCAAAGGAACGGCCATTACCCTGGTTAACGGCCGCGATAAGCGCAAGTTTGATAACATTGAGAAGCTGATTGAAAAGCAGGTGCCCCGGATGCCTTTGCCTGAGCATATTGCTACCATGGAAATTACTCATGTAGAGGAAAAAAGGCCTCAGCATAAAAACAACGGAAAGAAACGCGTTTGGCACAAAAAGAAACCAAAATCTAAGCCAGCTAGTTAATTGCAGTACTTGTTGTCATCCTGAGAAGGTAATTATTATATAAAAATCAGTAAGAGTGACAGCTTCTCAGAGATCGTCATTTCGAGCGGAGGGCACCGTAGTCGAGAAATCTGTTTCATTAGATTTCTCCGTTCCGCCACCGGTGAAAAACCGATTGGCTCCAGTCGAAATGACGATTCTTCTACGCAGTGCGTCAATGGTAGCCTCCCGATGAATCGGGACAGGTCGTTGAAAGACTTTCCGAATTATATAAGAGAACAGCTCTATAAATTTTAGCCACAGATTCATAGATTTTTATTTAATCTGGAAATCTGTGGTTTTCTAAGTTGACCGTCATTGCGAGAGGGCTTTTTCAGCCGTCGAAGCAATCTTACAAGGGTAACCAGGAGCGCATGATTGATGATTGCTTCATGTCTCTCAACGATGTTCATTTATTTAACAATATGGTGATATTCTGTTGCTGTTTTGACAACTATAAAGAGTAAATTAGCTTTATAAAAACAGAATCATAATGGACGCAAAAATTGGAATAACCGCAGAACATAGACAAGCAGTTTCAGAACAATTGGCTAAACTATTAGCCGACGAATACGTTTTGTACACCAAAACCCGTAATGCCCACTGGAACGTGGAAGGTATCGACTTTTTGGCCAAGCACAAGTTTTTTGAAGAGCAGTATAACCAGCTTGATGAATTTATTGACAGTGTTGCCGAACGCATCCGTAAAATAGGTCATTACGCACCTGCAACCCTTAAAAACTTTTTGGCTTTAACGCACTTAACCGAATACAGCGAGCGCCACAATGATAGCCTGGGTTACATTAAAGATTTATTGGCCGATCATGAAACGGTTATCGAATTTATCAGAGGTAATATCAATCCGATTGCAAACGATTATGGTGATGCCGGAACCAGCGATTTTATTACCGGACTGATGGAAACCCACGAAGAAATGGCCTGGTTTTTAAGAGCGCATATCAAATAAGCGATCAAAATAATTTTTTAAACGCCAATAGGATAAATTCTTATTGGCGTTTTTGTTTTATGGCTATCTTTACGGCACTCCATGGCAAATTTTATTATTATCGGCCTGTGTATACTGGCTGGCATCCTTTTTAGAAAAAGCAAAACCCTGCCCAAAGATGCGCACAAAGGCATTAATGCCTGGATTATTTACATTGCTTTACCTGCGGCTTCATTTAAATATTTACCACACATCGTGTGGACGAAAGAATTGCTTTTTCCGGCACTGGCACCTGCCTGCGTGTGGTTATTTGGCTGGTTGTTTGTAACCGCGTGTAGCCGCAGCCAGAAATTAAGCAAAGCAACAAGCGGCGGGCTAAAGCTAACGAGTGCTTTAAGTAATACCTCATTTCTGGGATTCCCCTTAATTGCGGCCTATTTTAGCGAGAAAGATCAGGCTATAGCCATTATCTGCGATCAGGCTACTTTTATGCTTTTATCTACTATTGGTATTGTGGTGGCCATCCGTTCTTCGCAAAACCAAAAACTGAGTGCAGGGCTGGTAATTAAAAAGGTACTTACCTTTCCGCCACTTATTGGCTGTGTTTTAGCTTTATCTATACCGCATTTTATTAATATTAGCCCCCTCGAATCGCTTTTCGAAAAGCTTGCTGGAACTGTTGGTCCGCTGGCTTTGTTTTCGATTGGTTTACAGCTCAGGTTTGGTGGCTGGTTTGGCGAATTGAAGCACATCAGCTTTGCTTTACTCTACAAATTAATACTGGCACCAACAGTAGTCTTGGCTATGGCGGTGCTATTAGGTTTGAACGGCATCATTACCCGGATCACCATTTTTGAAATGGCCATGCCCACTTTGGTAACGGCTGGTGTGGTTGCAGATCAGTACAATTTAAACCCTAAGTTGTCTAATTTAGTGGTAGGGGTAGGGATTGTGCTTGCCTTTATTACAACGGGTTTGTGGTGGCTGGTGCTTAATTATTCAGGTTTGGTTTAGGTTTAACCGCAAATAATTTTGCCACGGAATCACGGATTTTCACGGAATATTTTAAGCTTACCGTAGTTTTAAGTTAGCGCTCAGTGTTCTCTGTGGATACCTCAATGTTCTCTGTGGTAAAAATGGTCGATACATATCATCGTTAATCACAAAAAAAGCCGCAAAATTTCTTCTGCGGCTCCCAGTCACTTGAAATTTTTTACAAACCTAATTTCTTGGCAATAGCAGATGGGATACCTGCTTTGTTCAATAAAAATGCTGTGGTTTTATATTTTACGTAGTTTTTGGTTACGTATAAATAACCTTTATAATCGTTGGTTACACCCCATGAGTTTTTAACGATATAGTATTCTTTACCGTTCTGGTCTTTAGCTAAACCAACAATGTGCATACCATGGTCATCAGTAGTCTGGTAGTGATCAAAAGCTGCCTGACGGTTTTCCTGTGTAATTTCCATCTCTGCCTGCGGACCATTAAACATATCCGCTTTTTCTTTCATCGTCATGTCGTTAAAAGGCGTCTGCGGAACGAACGCTACGCCGTTTTTATAGCTGAATGATTTCTCGCTTACATCGGTAGCCCAGGCTACAGTATAACCGTTTTTCAAGGCATTGTCAATGATATCGGTAATCTCATTTACTTTAACGTTATAAACCTGATCAAACGACCAGTTATCAGGAACCAATAAAGTAAACTTGCTGTAGAAAGGATGATCGTTGAAGGAAGATAATTCCACGTAGTTATCTGGATTGATACCTACCACTTCGTTTGCGAAAGTTTTAGGCGTATATTTTTTACCGTTGTAAGTAAAGTTTTCAGGGACAGCGCCTAAATACGCATCGATAACGCCGGTATAAGCTTTTAACCAGTTAGGTGTTAACTCACCATTTGAGTTTTTAACCACAGCCTCTAAAACACCTTTTTCGATGTCGCCAAGCTCAGCAGTTTTATTGGTTTTTGTACCATAGTTTAAGCCAGTATACACTTCTTGTGGTACTGCGCCATATTTCCTGTACATATTAATTACATCGTGCAAGGCACCGCCATCGCCTAAAGAAACTGCGCCATGCATGCGTACATAGTTGATTCCTTTTTCTACATAAGCATTACGTGCTGTGAAAATCTGCGATAACTGAACAGGTTGTTTACCTGCTTTGATCATTTCCGATTCAAGGAAAGAGTTGGTAGAATAACTCCAGCAGGTACCCGATGAACCCTGGTTTTGAACAGGTGTATTGGCTAAATTAATAACATCAGTAAATTTAAAAGATGCTTTACTGTTTTCGCTTTGGTTGTTTTTTAAAGAATTAACAAGATTGTCCTGACCGTATGTTACCAAAGTAGATAACGACAAAGCCAGACCAATCACACTGATTTTGGTGTAGTTGATCATTTTTTATGAATAATTATTAAAATTGAGCGAATGTAGAAATACTTGCTGATTTAGGATCAGAATGTTTGTAATAAATCGATAACATCCGTCATATAAATGCAACAATGTTGATTTAGCACTCTGGTAAACTGATTGGGATGTTGGTTGCAAGGCCTCCGTCAGAGGTTTCTTTATACTTCGCATTCATATCCAGGGCAGTTTCCCACATGGTATTTACCACCGCATCTAAACTTACTTTCGCCTTATCGGGGTTACTTTGTAAAGCCAGCTGGCTTGCCGTAATCGCTTTTATAGCACCCATGGTATTTCTTTCAATGCAAGGAATTTGCACTAAGCCTCCAATAGGATCGCAGGTTAAGCCCAGGTGATGTTCCATGGCAATTTCGGCGGCCATTAATACCTGTCTTTGTGAGCCACCCAGGCACTCGGTTAGTGCCGCGGCTGCCATCGCAGATGAAACGCCAATTTCGGCCTGACAACCGCCCATAGCGGCCGAGATAGTGGCTCCTTTTTTGAAAATACTGCCTATTTCTGAAGCGCAGGCTATAAACTGGATGATTTTGTCTTCGGTATAACCATTGCAAAAGGTGATGAAATATTGAAGTACAGCCGGTATTACCCCTGCAGCACCATTGGTAGGGGCAGTAACTACGCGGCCAAACGAAGCGTTTTCTTCATTAACAGCCAGTGCAAAACAACTTACCCAGTCTAAAATGTAATTAAATCCGTTTCCGCCGTTTCTGATAGCCTCTACCCAGGTATCATAGTTGCTGTATTCGTTCTGGCCAATTAGCCTTTTGTTAAGCGGGAAAGCGCGGCGGGCAACTTCTAACCCCCCTGGCAGAAAGCCGGTGGTGTGGCAGCCACGGTAAATACAATCGCGCATTACGGCGAAATGCTGTAAAATGCCTTTTTTCGTTTCCGCTTCAGGTCGCCAGGCCAGTTCATTTTCCATTACAATTTCGCTCACTTTTAAACCTGTAGACAGGCACCAATGCAAAAGCTCTTTGGCTTTCTCAACCGGAAAGGGTAGATCTACCTGTGGTTTTTTGCTATTGTCTTCGCCTTCTTTTACCACAAAACCACCACCAATAGAGTAATAGGTTTCTGAAAAAGCTTTTCCGTTGTTTAAAAAAGCCTGGAAAGTAACTGCGTTGGGGTGGAAAGGTAAGCTTTCTGAAAACAGGAATAGCAAATCTGCAGTATAATCGAAATCGATAACCAGTTGATTGGCGAGGTTCAGTTTTTTATTCTTTTGGATGGCTTCGAAAGTAGGCGTTACTGCATCTACGTCAAAAGTTACCGGATCTGCACCTGTCAATCCCAATAAGATGGCTACATCAGTTCCGTGCCCTTTGCCGGTTTTGGCAAGTGAACCATAAAGCAATATTTTTATGCCTTCTACGGTATCAATCGGGTGGTTTTGCGTCAGCGAAGCCGTAAACTGTTGTGCTGCCCGCCATGGACCTAAAGTATGCGAACTGGAAGGGCCGATGCCTATTTTAAAAATATCGAAAACTGAAATCTGTTCCTTAATCATTACGAAAGTTGTTATGCAAAGCTATGATTGTTTTGTGATTTTTAGCTAAATAATTTTTAGTGATTAATGAGCTAGAATGCCGTAATTTTTGTTCCCCTTGACCTCTTAAAAAGCTATCTTGCGGATACATCTTTTGCAATTCCCTTTGTACAATCCGTCATTGCCAGCTTGACTGGCAATCTTAATGCAGTAAAATGTCCTGTGAGCTATTTTTGAGGCTAACCAAACCCCAATCACTTTGTCCTTGAGGAAATTTCGCTCCCCTTTGAAGGGGGCAGGGGGATGAGTTTTTGATTCTGTTTCACGTGGAAAGCGAATCCGTTAAAAATCAAACTCTATAATATCATCATCTTTTAGCATGCGCTCTACAAACTTCTGGTGGTTTTGTGGCGTGCCGGTAGCCGTCCAGTTGCCGGTAATGATGTTGTTTACCAGCTGATGTTTGCCGCGTTGTGGTTTTAGTTTACTTGCTTTGAAAACTTCCTCGTAGCTTTCTAAATCACCGTGGGTATGCTGTTTTTTAACAATGCGGTATACGCGTTTGGTAAAGCGGCGGTCGCCAATTTCTTCTAAAAAAGGAAAAATAATTAAGGCCAGCATAACCACAACAGTTACCCCGATAGCCTGTTCGTAATACCCTGAACCAACTGCCATGCCTATAGCAGCTACAATCCAGATGATACAGGCGGTAGTTAATCCCTTAACACGGTTTTCTTCCTTAAAAATTACACCTGCGCCTAAAAAACCAATGCCTGTTACAATGTTCGAGGCAATACGATCCTGGCTTGTTGCACCAATATTGATGGAAAGGATGGTAAACAGGGTGGCACCTAAACCAATCATCATCATGGTTTTTAAACCCGCCGATTTACTTCTATACTCGCGTTCGGCACCAATAATACCACATAACAGCGTAGCGAGTAGAAATTTATTCACTTCGCTTTGGGTAATGAAATGGTGGTTTTCCAGGATCTCGTTCATAGGCCTTAAATTAACTAAGGCAAATTAATAAAAATCGTAACATCTCAGGCCATTTGCACGGCCGCCGTTCGAACTATTTGGAAAGTATTTTTCGTAACCTACCCCAATTTCGGAAGTACCGCCGGTATTGGTGTAGTTAATTTTGGAGGTGGTTGCATCGTGGCTAATGCCCAGTCTGAATTTTTCACCGTTGGTTCTGCGGTTAAAAATATCGAAGATCACCGAAAAAACAATCGCATCGTTTCCGTTCCTGTTGCCATCGTTACGGTACCAGATACCGGCGTTAATGCCTGCATATTTGTATTGCATACCTGCACTGAAGGAAGTAACGTTGGTTTGCTTGTAGGCTACGATAGAAGGGATAAGGTAACTGCCGTCGCGGTCGTACTGATCTGGAATCAAGGTTAATTTGTAGCTTAAATTGCCTGAAATACGGAGTGGTAATTTACTTTGAAAACCCGAAAGCGATTCGTCGGGGCGATTGAGGTGGTGTGTAGCCAGGCCCATCATAAATTTGCCAACTACCAGGTTTGCACCTGCATTGGCATCTAAATAAAAACGGCTGTCAACCGCGGGGCGCTCAGCACCCGAAATACTACCGGGAATGTAGCCTGTATTGATATCGATCTGATCGCCAAATACCAGTTTATCCCAGTTTAATTTCTGGTTCGTTACGCCGGCTTGCAAACCGAATGAGAGCGTGAAATCATCGCCGCCAATAATGTAGGCATAACTTACAGCAATGTTATTTTTAACCAGATAAGCGGTGCCTTCGCTGCTGCGGTTAAAAACCAGACCAATGCCACTATTCAGCCTGCGGAGGTTAATATCTCCTGAAGCCGTCATGTAAGAAAAATCACTGGCTAAACCGGTCCACTGGTTGCGGTAGAGCGCATTAAAACGGATATCGCCTTCAAACTGACCGGTAAGTGCAGGGTTTAAATAAATAGGTGCATTGTAAAACTGTGAGTATATATGGTCTTGCGCCAAAGCAATTAGCGGTAGCACCAGTGTAAGTAAAAATATAATTGTCCTTCTCCCCATCATCTATCTGATTAAATATATTACACCCGTTTTTTTGGGAGGAGATGAATCATAAGTCATCCCTTTCCAATCGCTGCCATTAATAAACCTCACATCCACTTTCCAGTAATAAACACCCTGGGGCTGATCCTGACCTTTGTAGGTACCATCCCAACCCTCTAAAGGTGCACCATCGTCTAACTTGGTGGTTTCCCATAAAAGCTGGCCCCATTTATTAAAGACAGACATATTCCATTCTTTTATACCCCGGCCTTTTGCCTTGAAAATCTTGATTTCGTTTTTGGCACTTGCCGGCATAAAGGAGTTGGGGATATTTAAATATCCGGGTACCCCGATAATCCGCACTGATTGAAAAGTGGTTGCTGAACAGCCTTCCTTATTTAAGACTTTGAGGGTTACGGTATAGGAGCCTTCATTGGCATAAGTATGGTTGGGATTTTGCAAGGTTGATTTAGCGCCATCGCCGAACGACCATTCCCAGCTTACCGATCCGGTGCTGGTATCTTTAAAGCCAAAGCTGTAATTCGGAATGGAAAGCTCATTGCCCGGACTTACCGTGAAAGTGGCTACGGGTGGAGCAACAATCTGGATAAAGTCGGGTAAAGCTAACGTATTGGTACAGCCAAGGCTGTTTGTGGTGGTTAGCGTAACGGTATAGTTTACTCCCGAACCAGTGTAAGTGTGCTGTGGCTCAAAATCGGTCGAAGTTGGAGAACCATCGCCAAAATCCCATACATAACCTACTGCAGCTACACTTGTATTTTTAAACTTTACCACAAGATTGGTACAGCCAATGGTTTTATCGGCCATGAAACCAACGGTTGGCTGCGGCAGGATGGTAACAGTTTCGCTTGTTGAGTTTTTTGAGCAATCGTTTTCTGCATCCAGCTTAATGGTATACCGGCCTGGTTTGGTGAAAAGATGCGGGAAAACACCCGTGGTGATAGAAAAGGCGCTGCTGATTTCGCCGGTATCTTCGTTGGTAAAAGTATAGGTAAAGCTGCTGGCTCCGCTTGTGTTATTGATAAAGTTGACCGTAAAAGGCGCGCAACCTCTTTTTTCGTTTCCGTTTACCACCAGCTCAGGGATAATATTGTTTGGCGAAACCCTGATCACCACCGGTATGGCGTTTGCAATACCGCAAGCATTCCTGGCGGTCATGTTTACGGTAAAATCTTTTACTACTAATGTTTTAAAGATGTGACTTACAGTTTGTCTGTCGGTGTAAGTTTCAGGGCTACTGCCATCACCGAAATCGTAGGTGTAAGTTGTGCCGGTACTTTCTGGCCCGGTATTGCTAAAGTTAACCAATAGATCAGCGCAGCCTGTAGTTTTATCGGGGGAGAACAAGGCAACAGGCTTGGCATGTACAATAACTGTCGCAGCCGTTACAACCGGCGGCCCGCAGGGTGAGGTTGTTGTTAGTGTAATGTTATAGGTTTTGTCTTTTCCACTTGGATCGGCCAGGAAAGTTATGGCTGCAGGCTGGGCAAGGGTAGAAGATTGGCCATTGCCAAAATCCCATTTATAAGTTGCACCATTAAGCGGCGTGGTGGTATTGGTAAAAGTAACGCCAAGCGGTCCGCAACCTTCGGTGGTACTTTGTGTAAAAGATGGCGTAACAATTGGTAAAGTTGTAAATACCTCCGTCTTTTCGTCAGTGTTACAGCCCAGGCTGCTGGTTACCACAAGTTTTATGTTTACGCTTTCGTTGCCATTGGTAATGGTATAACCGGGAAAGGCAGGGCCGGTTCCAATTTGTACATTGTTGGCAAACCAGGTATATACGGCATTGCGATCGGGGTATAATGTAGCCGCAACATTGGTTGCATCGAGTTTAAAAGGAGCACAGCCCGTGTTGGTGGTGTAGGTTATTTCTGCTTTGGCATGTGGGTTTACCGTTATTTTAATCTCGTTACTTAAATTACCCGAGCAGGCTCCGCTTGCTACCGCGCGCCGGTAATAAATGGTAACGGTTGGAGTTGGCGGGTTAAAGTTCATGCTTGTAGCACCTAATACATCGCTCCAGGCCGTTCCGTTAATACTGGATTGCCATTGGTAGCTATAGGTGCCGCTGCCACCTGTTGGTGTAGAACCCGTAAGCGGTGCTGCTGTTGCGCCGACACAAATCTGCTGATCAGCACTAATGGTATTGTTGGTTAAACCCGGTAAAACAGTAATCTGTACCGAATTACTGATTGAGGTACAAATCGTGCTGTTTACCAAACGCCTGAAATAAGTAAATACGTTAGCCGTTGTGGTTAAATCTTTACCGATGGCCGAAGGGATATTCACCCAGGTACTGCCGTCGGCACTGCTTTGCCATTGGTAAGCATAGGTGCCTGTTCCACCTGTAGGTGTATCGCCCGTAATGGTAATGTTTTGGCCTGCGCAAACGGGGGCAGCCGATGCATTAATGGTATTGATAACCGGCGGATAATAGGTAATGGTTACATCATCAGTGGAAGGAGGACAGCCGCCAAAGCCGGTAATGGTCCACCTGAAGGTATAGGTTTGACCGGATACAAGGCCGGTAACAGCCGTATTGAATAGAGTAGCGTCGGCAAATACGACTCCGGTTTGGCCGGAGGTTAAGGTCCAGCTACCTGTGTTTGGAGCAGGATTATTCCCGTTTAAAGTAATGCCATTGCCGCTGCACAGGCTTTGGTCAGCACCTGCATTAGCTGCAACCGTACCCGGGTTTACGGTAATGGTGGTTACCGTAGAAAGGGCTTCTGCACAGCTTCCGCTTTGTACTACCGCGCGGAATTGAGTAGTAATGGTAAGGTTAGTAAAAACATAAGGGTTGGCTGTTGAAGCAACTGTCGACCAGTTTGTGCCGTTATCAACCGAACGTTCCCAACGGATGATGTTACCCACCTGTCCGCTTAGTATTATATTGCCTCCATTGGCGCCTGAGCAAACACTGGCATCACTACCAGTAGTGCCGCCTACACTGAGCGGGTTAACGGTAAGCTGTACATCATCACTTGAGGTCGAACAGCCAGAATCGCTGATGGTCCAGCGCAATACATAGGTGTTTCCAGCGACTAAACCCGAAATTAACGTGTTGTTTTGGGTATCATCAGCAAAGGTTATGGTGGTAGGCGCTGATACGATTGTCCACTTACCAGTTCCTACAACGGGGCTATTGCCTTTTAAGGTATAAGTAATTTGGTTACAGATGGCTTCATCTGGTCCCGCGTTGGCAGGTGTTGCACCTGGTAATACAGTTATGGTTACGGTAGCAGGAGTGCCGGGGCAACCATTGGCAGAGACCGGTGTAACAGTATAGGTTACAGTTCCGGGGCTGGTACCCGAATTGGTTAAAATATCGTTAATCTGGTTACTGGCAGAGGCAACCGGTCTGTTGCTGTTGCCTGTTATGGCACCCGTTACGGTACTGGTATAAGTGTAATTTACGCCACTCAGGTTTGCCGAAAGCGTTATGCCTGCAGCAGTAGCATTACAAATGCTGGTGTTTTGTGGCGTTGCGGTAGCTATTGGGTTGGGCGTTACGGTTACCACCAGATTAAAAGGTGTACCATCGCAGCCATCTTTATGCGGTACAATTACATAAGTAACTACGGCGTCGGTGCTGGCATCGGTATTGGTGATGATGTCATTAATATCACCGGTTCCATTGGCGCTATAACCTGTTGCATTTGTGGTTCCCGTTGCCGTCCAGGTGTAGGTAACACCAGTTACAGCCGAGGTAGGGGTGTAAGCCACGCTTTTTCCGGTACAGATGGTTTTTGTTGCCGCACTGGTAACGTTGATATTTTGCTTAATAGTTAAAATAATATCATCGTCTATCTGGTTGCAGGGCGCTGGCAAAGTGGTTGTGGCGCGCAATTTTAAGGTTACCGTTCCCGCTGCTTTTTCGGCTGCTGATGGGGTGTAAACTGCGTTCAGGTCATTTCTATTAGTGTTAAAAGTACCAGTACCACCCACCCATGTTTGGCTTGATGTGGTACCTGTTACTGCTCCAGCCAGTGTAAAGCTGGGATCGTTAAAACAGATGCTTTGATCAGGCCCTGCATTAACCACAGGTGCGGTACTGAATGTCAGGATTTGAGTATCTGTCGCAGTTCCGCAGTTATTTTTGTGGGTTACTGTTACGGTATAAGTATCGTAGCTATCAAACTTAATAGATGGATATTTAGAATTGGCCGTAGTACCACCTGTAAAGCTGTAAGTTCCCGATCCGGCAGCACTAACCGTCCACGTGTAGGTATCAGCTAAATCTTTAGATGTGCCCGAAATGGTGGTTTTGGTTGGGCCCGTAGTGGTATTGTTAAAATCGTAAGTAGATAAATTACAAACCGTAATATCGGGCGAGAGCGTAGCTACAGGTGTTGCGTTTACCACTATGGTTTGTGCAGGTGTAGTTACCACGCCACATGATGGAGTTGAAATGCTTAAGACGATCGTATAAATACCCGGATTGGTAAAATTAAATTCAGGTTCCTTACTGCTTGCACTGGTGCCATTGGCATAAGTTACCGCCGGTGTTACCGACCACGAATAGGTATTGGCTGCATTACAAATGTTATCCAATACGGAGTTATCGGTTGGTTTTAATGTTCCAGGTGCGCAAATGGTTGTTGCGGGTAAGGTAAAATCTGGTTTTGGAGGATCCTGGATACAGATTTTCATTTCTACAGGATCGGCATCACATTCACCTGTTAAATTTTTAGATTCCAGCCGGATGATGTGCTCGCCATGGGTTGTAAATTTGTATACAAAATTGAATGATTTCGGCTTGTCAAACTCCTTCAGTACGCCATCTACATACCAGTTATAAGTAACGTTGTTAGGAGTACAGGCAGCGGTGTTGGTATTTGGATTTTCCCCTAAAATTGAAGTGTTAACGAAAGTAACATCTTTATTTGTACAGCTCGGTGTATTGAAAACAAAATCATTTATTGGTTTAACTACTACTTTGGCTGAAGAGGAAACCGGGGTTCCCATAGTAGTACAGAAGGCATTTTTTACATTAATAGAAACATCAAATGCATTGTATATTGTTCCGGCGCTCGAGGTAGATACACTTCCGCAAGAAGATCTGGTGTAGGCGTGTGTTACTTTCCCGCCATTGGCAATAATTTCGCAAATGGTATAAGTCGATGTTGTTAAATCGCCCCAGTTAATGGTGTAAATATCGCCAGGAAAATTGTTTTGGATACCTGCAGTTGAGGTCACATCTACGTTAAAGGTTAATGCTCCGTTGGGCAAACAAACCACTGTGTTCCCGGTATTAGCAAAGGCAGTTATCGCTCTATTATTGATGAGTAAATAAGCCTTTGTACCAATCGTACCGTCAGGCATTACCGCTTTAGTGTAAATTGTGTAATGTACCTGTTGAGCGGTAAAGTTTTGTGGGTTAATAGCAAAGTTAACCGTTGTCGGAGTGCCGCCATTTACTTCATCAACCACTGTTGCGGTAACAGTACTGTTTGCTGTAGATGCGTTATTGAGGAAAAAAGGATTGTTGGCTTTACTGATACAGGTACCAAAAGTTTCGGTATTAGCAGCGTTCAGATAGGTTGAGGTTAATTTCGCTTCAACAGCAGGACCGGCTTTAACTTCAAATGTGG
Source organism: Pedobacter kyungheensis (assembly GCF_000812965.1). Lineage (GTDB taxonomy): Bacteria > Bacteroidota > Bacteroidia > Sphingobacteriales > Sphingobacteriaceae > Pedobacter > Pedobacter kyungheensis. Next base: position 83,281 of record NZ_JSYN01000018.1, on the reverse strand, counting down.
TAGATGGTGTACTTGCTGATGCCGGACTTGTTGATTTTACCCTCACCATATAACCTGTGCCCGGTGTAAGCCCGGCTGGTAAAACGCCATTGATGTAAGTACTGTAAAAACCGGTGTAAGTACCGATCAGGGTTTCAGCAGCAAAGCTGCCGTTTTGGTCAGAAAGATAAAGCTGAAACTGGTTTCCTTGTGTGGCGCAGCCCGAAGTTATGGTGAATGGCACAGCAATGGTACTACCCGGAGTAAAGGGGCCGGCATCAACTGCACCAATATTAATCTGCGAAAAACATACTGACGTGTAAAACAATGCCCCAAAAAACAGGACAAAACAATGCCATTTCCTTTTACAGCGAATCTTCATAAATCTCTAACACTGAGGAATGATTTTATTACGCGTTGTAAGTTCTGCTTTGGGAAACTTACTTTATCTGGCTTCACTAACTTAGCAGAATGCCGGAATGGGATTCGCAAATAAATATTCGTTGTAAAGAACGTAATTTTTGCATTACAACCGCAAAATTTTACACCAACATTAACTAAATGAGCAGGTTATAGAGACTCTCAAAACTGGTTTCAGGCAGGTAAAGGGCATAAAAAACCCCCAAGGCTTAATCTCCTTGAGGGCATATTTTTACACGAAATCGTTTCGTTATGGATTGATATTACATCATACCACCCATACCGCCGCCACCCATTGGAGGCATTGGAGCGCCACCTTCTTCAGGCTCGTCTGCTAAAACAACTTCTGTAGTTAATAACATTGCTGCAATCGATGCTGCATTTTCTAAAGCTACACGGCTTACTTTAGTTGGGTCGATAACACCTGCACCAATTAAGTTTTCGTAAGCACCTGTGCGTGCATTGTAACCGAAATCGGCAGTACCCTCTTTAACTTTTTGTACTACGATAGAACCTTCAATACCTGCGTTTTCGCAAATCTGACGTAATGGCTCTTCAATAGCACGACGGATGATCTGAATACCTGTGTTTTCATCTTCGTTAACACCTTTTAAATCAGCGATAGAAGCTACAGCGCGGATGAAAGCTACACCACCACCAGCAACAATACCTTCTTCTACAGCCGCACGGGTTGCATGTAAAGCATCATCAACACGGTCTTTTTTCTCTTTCATTTCAACCTCACTTGCTGCACCAACGTAAAGTACTGCAACACCGCCAGCTAATTTAGCCAAACGCTCTTGTAATTTTTCTTTATCGTAGTCAGAAGTAGTAGTTTCGATTTGTGCTTTAATCTGGTTAACACGTGCTTTAATATCGTCAGTGTTACCTGCACCGTTAATTACAGTTGTATTGTCTTTATCAACAACAACTTTCTCTGCAGAACCTAAGTAAGTTAAATCAGCATTTTCTAATTTATAACCTCTTTCTTCAGAAATAACAGTACCACCGGTTAAGATTGCGATGTCTTCTAACATTGCTTTTCTTCTGTCGCCAAAACCTGGAGCTTTAACCGCTACAACTTTCAGTGAACCACGGATTTTATTTACTACTAAAGTAGCTAAAGCTTCGCCATCTAAATCTTCAGAAATGATTACCAATGGTTTGCCAGTTTGAACAGTTTTTTCTAAAACCGGCAACAATTCTTTCATGTTGCTGATTTTTTTATCGTAGATTAAAATGTAAGGGCTGTCTAATTCAGCTTCCATTTTATCTGCATTGGTAACGAAGTATGGAGATAAATAACCTCTGTCAAACTGCATACCTTCTACTGTTTTTACTTCAGTTTCAGTACCTTTTGCTTCTTCAACAGTAATTACCCCATCTTTACCAACTTTGCTCATCGCCTCAGCAATTAACGCACCGATTACCTCGTCGTTATTGGCTGAAATAGAAGCAACTTGTTTAATTTTGTTATTGTCTTCGCCAACAGTTTGCGATTGAGTTTTTAAGTTCTCTACAACAGCAGCAACCGCTTTATCAATACCACGTTTTAAATCCATTGGGTTTGCACCAGCAGCAACGTTTTTAATACCGGTAGTAATAATGGCCTGTGCTAAAACGGTAGCAGTAGTAGTACCATCACCAGCAATGTCAGCTGTTTTAGAAGCTACTTCTTTCACCATTTGAGCACCCATGTTCTCAACTGCATCTTTTAATTCGATTTCTTTAGCAACAGTAACACCATCTTTGGTGATGGCTGGTGAGCCGAATTTTTTATCGATAATTACGTTACGCCCTTTTGGACCTAAAGTTACTTTTACTGCGTTAGCCAGGATATCAACACCTCTTTTCAGGGCGTCGCGTGCTTCTACGTTATATTTTACTTGTTTAGACATTTTTAAGAATATTTTTAAATTTTAATGTTGGAAGGTTGAAATATCTCAATCATCCGGTTTATATAAATATTACAACATTTGAGCGTTGCAACATTTCAATTTTTATCCTACAACAGCGTAGATATCAGTTTCGCGCATAATCAGGTAATCTTTACCTTCATAAGGGAACTCAGTGCCACCGTATTTACCATAAATTACAACATCGCCAACTTTTACGCTAGCTTTTTTACCTTCAGCATCTTCTTCAGAAACAGAAACTACAGTTCCTTTAGATGGTTTTTCTTTAGCGGTATCAGGGATATACAAACCTGACGCAGTTTTTTCTTCTGCTGCAGCCGGTTCAACGATTACTCTGTTCGAACTGCCAGCAATTGGTTTAAGGTTTAACGCCATAACTTTTATTATTTTTTTATTTTGATTTTGTTTTTTTAACTAGGCATACAATTAACACTTTTTATGCCAATAGGTTTTGAGGGACAAATTTTCACCAAACTGTCAATCTTTTCATGCTAATGGCTTGTGGGCGTGTCAGCATGGCAGTAAGTTTTGGTTTTTGAACACCATAAATAAAGTTTTAAAAGACTGTTGATCAGTTTGGGCGATTATACATCAATTTTTTCGGTTAAATACTTCCAATATCTTTTGGGCACATGTTGAACATGCAATTTGGTGTTTTTCCTGGCTACAATGTTAGCACTTTTAAAATAATCTTTCCAAAGTGTGGCATAAAGTGCTTCATTTTCATCCATAAGACCGGGAGCAGGTTTTTGTTTGTTAATGCCCTCGGCAAAACCTATTGTGATTTCTGATACGGTTTCTAAATTGTAATGCAAACCATATTTTCGCTTTAAATCATAAATTACCCATTGCTGATCGGCGTAACGGTTTTTAAAATGATTAGATATTAAGGGCAAAACATTAAAATCCGGGTCAATACTGGCATAAAATAAGCCATCACCCGTTTTTTGGAAACGGATAAAAGCTTCCATGCGGTGTTTTTCGCGTTCTACACTTTTGGCATATTTAGCAAGTGCCATTATATGCTCATTACCATAATTACCTTCTGCACCAATTTCATGTTTGAAAATGTAAATCGAAAAGTGAAAGAGGTGGTTGCTGGCTTCAGGAATTTCGGATAAATAACTGCAATAAAATTTCCGTAGACTCGCTTTTGTTAACTTCTTTTGAAGCCCTGTCCAAACGCGATCTGCTTTTGCCGAATCAGTTATAACCGTAAAACTTTCGGCAAAAGCTTCGGGCTGAAACATTTCGATTGATTTAAGCACAGCCTTACCAGGCTTGCGCTCAAACCATTCAAAAACTGCCGTTAAAAGGCCCGGTAAAGAGCCATCGAAAATGTAAATCATTGGATGTTTTTTATATTAAAGAATGTCGTCATTGCGAAGCCAGTTTTTCATTGGCTAAAGCAATATTTTTAGAAAGATTGGCTGTCGATAAAAAGATTGCTTCGTCGGCTGAAAAGCCTCCTCGCAATGACGATAATGGGATTTAAAACAAAAGCATCTGGTTATTATCTGTTTTTAAATATTTACTCTTGCTTTCGGCCAGGATAAAAGCCTTAATCTGCGTGCCCTGGTAATCTTTTAACTGATAGGGGCTATCGGCACAAATAATAAAATGTTTGGCTTTATTGTAGGCGATGCCTATTTTTTTCAATTGGTCTATCCTCAGTTTACCAAACTTGCGGGCCTGTACAATTTTTTGTGCAGACATTACGCCAATTCCCGGAATGCGCAGAATCATCCTGTAATCGGCCTGGTTAATATCTACAGGAAAGTGCTGCATATTGCGAATGGCCCAGCTTAATTTGGGATCGATATCTACATCAAGATTGGGGTTGGCATCGTTTAAAATTTCCTGAACTTTAAAACCGTAAAAACGCATTAGCCAATCGGTTTGGTACAGCCGGTTTTCTCTTAGCAAAGGCGGCTGAGTACCTAAAACAGGCATGCGGCTATCGTTACTAATGGGTATATAGCCCGAATAATAGACCCTTTTTAACGAAAAATTTCTGTAAAAGGCATTGGCGGTATACATAATATCCTTGTCGCTCTCAGGAGTAGCGCCAATAACCATTTGGGTACTTTGTCCCGCTGGCACAAATTTGGGGATGTGTTTAATCAGTTTTTTATCGGCCGAAAATTGTGCTATTTGTTTTTGAACAAAGTCGAGTGGCTTAATTACATCTGCGTGGTTTTTTTCTGGTGCCAGTAATTTCAGCCCGGCTTCGGTTGGCATTTCTAAATTAATGCTCATCCTGTCGGCGTATAATCCGGCTTCTTTAATCAGTTCGTCGCTGGCCCCGGGAATGGTTTTCAGGTGAATGTAGCCATTGTAGTTTTGCTCTAAACGAAGTTTTTTTACCACCAGCAACAGGCGTTCCATGGTAAAATCGGCGTTTTTAAAAATCCCTGAGCTTAAAAACAATCCTTCGATATAATTGCGGCGGTAAAAATTCATGGTCAGGTCTACCACTTCATCCACTGTAAAAGCGGCGCGTTTAATATCGTTGCTTTTGCGCGATACGCAGAACAAACAATCGTAAATGCAGTGGTTGGTTAGCAGGATTTTTAACAATGATACACACCTGCCATCTTCGGTATAGGTATGGCAAATGCCCGAAACATGGCTGTTTCCGAGGCCTTTATTGTCATTTTTTCTTGTGCCGCCGCTCGATGAACAAGAAACATCGTATTTAGCGGCGTCAGCAAGAATATTCAGTTTTTCACGAATTCGGTCAGACATAGGATAGCTTTTTAATGCTAACAAAGATAGTTAAAAGCTAAAAATATTAGTATTTTATCTGTGGTAATCCTATTCTGTTCGGGAATAAAAGGGTTTGATTAAAAACTATTTGAGGGTTGTAATTTACCCGATAAAGGTAGTTGACTGCCGATTTGGTAATTTTTCTGGTAATGGTCCAGTTCTGAAAAAAAACGATCAGCCTCGGCTTCAAGATCTTTTGCCGGGTTGAAATTGGCCACAAAGTTTGGATTTTTAAATTCGATCTGATAATAATAACCGCCGTTGTTGTTATCGAGCATTTCGGTAACACGGCTAACATTCTCCCAGCCCGAAAAAAAGTCAGTTCTGCGGTACAATAAAGAAGTGCTTTTTAATTTAAAACCGATGCCATCGTCGCCAATTAGCACTTCGCTGTGTACAAATATCTGTGTTTTAGCTACCCAGAAAAGCATCAGCGCCATCGAGATAATAGATAAAGAAACGAACATTAGCATCATCGCTTCTGAAAGTGAAGTGAATAAACCAAAAATGCAGTACATTACCAGTGAAATGAACAGCAATGGGGAGCCGATCATCGCGATTAGCATCACATTATTTTTGTGATATTTTAGTTTATAGGCATGCATGGCATTAATTTTTGTAAAGTTAAGACCCTGTGTATGCCTGTGAAATACTTAGTTCTAGGTATTTTTGGTGATTACTTACCCGACCATTCTTTATAAAAGTGTTCTAAATAAAGCAGCATAAAATTGTGTCGCTCTGTAGCCATTATCTTACCGGTTTCGGTATTCATCATATCTTTGAGGAGCAAAAGCTTTTCGTAAAAGTGGTTGATGGTTGGGGCTGTTGTATTTTTATAACTTTCTTTGGTCAGATGTGTTTCGGGCTGGATTGCCGGATCGTAGAGCACTCTGTTTTTAAACCCACCATAAGTAAAAGCCCTCGCAATGCCAATAGCGCCAATGGCATCCAGCCTATCGGCATCCTGTACAATCTGCATTTCCTTCGAGGTGAAGCTGCCGGCATCAAAGCTGTTTTTAAACGACATATTTTGGATAATCAGTTTAACATGGGCAATGATTTCGGGATCAACAGCAATGGATTCGAGGAAAGCCGCCGCTATATTTGGCCCTAATTCTTCGTCGCCATGGTTAAACTTGGGGTCGGCAATGTCGTGAAGCAAAGCGGCAAAAGCAACTACAAGTGGGTTGCCATTTTCTTGCTCATTGATGGTTTTTGCGGTTTCAAAAACCCTTTCAATGTGGAACCAGTCGTGTCCCGCTTCGGCATTTGCTAAAGTTTTTTTTACAAAATCGATGGTTTTCTGGATAGGTTCCTGCATTGTGCTAAATTTTTCCAAAGGTATTGGAATTATTTGGCGGGGAAAATAAATGATATCAACACGGCGCTCAGCTAGCTTACTGCTGCCCGGCGCTCGTCATCCGCAATAATTTTGATCAAATCGTTATGATTAAGCGTTAGCAGGTGCGATACCTCTACTTCTAAAATCGTGGCAATCTGAAACAGACGATCGATAGTGAGCTTGCTGTAGCCAAGTTCTATTTTACTGTAAGCGTTTTGCGATATTTTGAGTTTTGCAGCCAGGTAATCCTGAGTATAGTCTCTGTATTCTCTAATCTTTCTGATATTCCCGGCAACATTTTTTGTCTTTAATGCCAATGTGTTTTCCATAAAAAGGTATTAATTTTTAACGTTTTCTCTACTTATTTACGAAAGTTATAGGCCTATAGTTTTTTTAAACTGATTATTTAGCACTATTAGGAATTACGTGAGCCTGAGAGACAACTTATTACTGCAACAATTGGATTTTGAAAAAGTTTTGAGCAGCCTGCGGCGCTGATAACGAGGTAACCAGGTTGAGGGGAGGAGCTGAGGCGTTATGGAGATTTGGATCTAACCAGGGTTTGTGAGCCTGATTTAAAAGATTCTGGGCGTAATGTTTGTTGAAATGGAGGTTAGTAAAGGCCCCAGTCGTCTTCAAATTCGTCTTTTTCGAAATATTTTACCCACTCAATAAACAGTAAGCGAAATTTTTCGATTTCGGCCAGTACAATGTCTTTATACTCGGGCGTGCAAATCCCAAACATATCGGCAGCCCTTACCTGGGTTTCGAGCTCGCGACAATTGGTTCTGATAATGGAAGCATTTTCCATGCGTAAAATATACATATCTGCACCTTCAGCACCCACAATTTTGGGGCATAGCATCAGTGCATTCTGCATAATTAAGTTGGCAGTTAGTTCTGCCATTTCGCCTTCCAGTGTTTCGCAGAAGAGGGCAGCATATTTATATACCGCCCTGGCCTGATTATATAAGTTCTTAGCCCTGGATACTTTTAACCTTACTTTTTCGGCGTCATCGGACGATAGGTTTTCTTCATCCTCATCATCCCGGCCAAAGCGGCTAAAATGCTCCCATTCGGGCATATGGTCCATGTCATCGAATTCCATATTCTTCAAAATTGGTTACGTTATGGAACGTAAGAGCGTGTAATATATTAAATTTCAATGAAAAAGACTAGTCTTCTGTTTTTGCGATTCTTCTCGAGCCATCGTACAACTCGTACTCCAACAGCCTGCAGTCTAATTTACCATTATAAAATTCAATTTTTTTAGCAGCTTTTAAGCCTATTTTTTTAGCAAGATCGGGATTTCCGGTGAAAATATAGCCAGAATAGCCTTTACATTTTGTTTTCATGAAATCGCCCATGCGCTTATAAGTAAGTTCCAGTTTACTGTGCACACCTAAACGCTCGCCATACTCGGGGTTAAAAACCACTGCACCTTTGCCATCTTCGGGTACTGGCGTTAGCTCAAAATCGCATACCTCGAACTCGATTAAGCCATCAACTCCGGCGGTTTTTGCGTTTCTGCGTGTTACCTCAACTGCATCTTCAGAAAGATCGGAAGCTACAATTTTAAGCTCAATATTTTTAATTACCTGCTCTTTTAATATCCTGCGCTCTGCAAAAAATACTTCTTCGTTATAACCCAGAATGTGCATAAAGGCATAATTCATGCGGTATAATCCCGGTGCGCGGTTTGTGGCAATCAGTGCCGCTTCGATGGCTAAAGTACCCGAACCACACATCGGATTAATAAAAGGCGATTTTTTATCCCAGTTGGTGGCATAAATTACACCTGCAGCCAGTGCTTCGAGCATAGGTGCTTTACCTGGTATTTTGCGGTAACCATGTTTGGCCAGCGTTTCGCCCGAGGTATCGATAAAAACATTGGCTTCAGCATCTTTCCAGTATAAATGTACCACCGCTTTATTTACATCAGAGCCTGAATTGGGACGAATGCCTTTTTTCTCTTTCAAACGGTCTACAATCGCATCCTTTACTTTCAGGTTGGCAAAAAGCGGTGTAGTTATATTCGGGTTATCCACATTTGAGGTAACAGAGAAATAACCTGAAAAATCAATCAGTTCTTCCCACTCAATTGCTTTAATTTCTTTGTATAAATCGTCGGGGGTATTCGCTTTAAAATTTTTAATTGAGTATAAGATCTGACTGGCGCAACGCAAGTTCAAATTCAGCTTTATACACTCTGTAACGGTTATATTAAGCTCAACGCCAGTAGCGAAAGCTCTTTCGATAGTGTAACCTAAAGCCTTAACTTCTTCTTGTAAATAAGGCGAAAGGCGCTTGTTGCAGGTAATAATTACCTTGCTTTTATTGTGGAAAACTTGCATCATAATATATGCGAAGTTATCAATAAAATTATAGAGATTTGATGTTTATAAGTACATTATTAGTATTGGTTATGGAAATTAAAGGAAAAGTACACGAAGTAGGTGCCACACAACAAGTAAGCGAAACGTTTAAAAAACGTGATTTAATAGTAGAATACGCAGAAAATCCAACATATCCTGAATATATCCGTTTTGAGGCTTTGCAAGATAAAACTGCATTATTAGATACATTTAAAACAGGCGATGAAGTTGAGGTTTTCTTTAATTTACGTGGCCGTCCCTGGACAGATAAAACAGGTAAAACATCATATTTTAACAGTTTGGTGATTTGGCGTATCAATGCCGTTGCAGGTGCTCCGGCAGCAGGTGCCCCAGCTTATGCAGCCCCGGTTGATGTAAGTAACGCACCAGGTGAGGATGATGATCTGCCTTTCTAAATAAAGAATCTTTTTTAAGCAAACAATTTTGAACCATGCCGGGGCTTTTGCCCCGGCATTTTTTTTTACCCGCGCCAGACTTCCGAAGTTTTACCCGGCCTGGGCATGGGAAACCTCGGAAGTCTCCGATGTTCAGCGCTGTTAAAATATGTTAAAAACAAGCATTTAGCACTGTTTATCAGTATTTTTGATAAACTGTTGGGGTTTAAACAGCCCTTTTCTGGTTTTTTTAGTCCCGGTTACGAAACTTATTCATGAAGAAAAGAAGTTTTTGGTTAATTACTGTTTTAATGACAGTGGCTTTGCTCGGCGTATTTGTAATGCAGTTGTATTACATCAGGGAGTCGTATAAGCTAAAGTCACAGCTTTTTGATGAACAGGTAAACCAGACGCTTTCTACCGTGGTGAATAAAATTCAGCGCAGAAATGTTGCCGATCACCTAAATAGGAAAGATGCCGAAAATAAGCTGAAACAAATTCAGGATTCGAGGCAACGTGCGCTGGATATTAAAGATTTGAGGCAGCAATATGTGCAGGAAGCCGAATTGCGGCAGGCCGAAAGGGAAAATCAGATTGAAACTTACCTCAACCAGCAGGATAGTATCATCAGGGTATCATACCGGGCACCAAATGTAATTTCTGAAAGGGAATACACCTCTTTAACCTCGAAAAACGGCGATAAGCTGGATTTGCAGATGGATGCCTATATTGATATCAAAAGCCTGATATTAAAGGGTTACAGTATGCGAAGTAAGCCTTTTTCTGCTCCTCCAAAGACATTTGAATTTAAAAGCCTGCAAAATTTACCCGATACCCTGAGGTATCTGGTTTTCGATCCGAGAGATGGTAGCCCGGGCTTTGCCAATGTACCTAAAATCCCGACGGATTTAGATAAGAAATTTAAGCGCGATGATGAGATCGCCAAGAAAAAGCTCGAACTGAAAATTGCTGCTTTAGGAAAAGATACCTTTTCTTACAATCGCTTAAGCATGGTAGAAGATGTATCGAAAGAATTGCAGGAAACCAATGTTCCGATTTATAAGCGCATTAATTTCGACTCGCTGGGTAGCATACTACGGGCAGAACTTTTGGCTAATAATATTACTTTGGCGCCATCTTATCGTGTTTCTTTGGCCAAAAAAGATTCGACCATCTTCATGATGGCAGCTAATGTTAAAGGCGAGTTTTTACCCGGTAATACCTACAAAATACCCTTATTTGGCAATGATATTTTTCGCGATCCGGGAATGCTCTTTGTCAGTTTCCCCGATAAAAGCTCGGCAATTGTTGCTAACTTAAGCGCAACGCTGGCTTCTTCGGTAGGTTTGTTACTGGTGCTGGTTTTTATTTTTTCTTATACGCTATATGCGATTTTAAAACAAAAGAAAATATCGGAGATGAAAACCGATTTCATCAACAACATGACCCACGAGTTTAAAACGCCTGTAGCTACCATCATGATTGCCAGCGAGGCCTTAAAAGACCCCGAGGTAACCGAAGATAAAGCAAGGCTTAAGAGATTGGCAGGCATCATATACGATGAGAATGTGCGGTTGGGCAGCCATATTGAAAGGGTGTTAAGTATTGCCAGGTTAGAAAAAGGCGAGCTTAATATGGAGAACGCCGAGGTAGATATGAACGATCTGATTATGATTGTTCTGGATAGTATGGAGTTGCAGCTGCAGAAAAGAAATGCCGTTATAACCGTAAATACCAATGCCGAAAATGCTGTTGTTTTTGGCGATGAGCTGCATTTATCGAACGTAATTTACAACCTGATCGATAATGCCAATAAATACAGCACCGATATCCCTGAAATAACCATTACCACCCGCAATACCAGTAAGCATTTAATTATCGAAATTGCAGATAAAGGTATAGGGATGACCAAAGAACAGGCCAGGCGCATTTTCGATCAGTTTTACAGGGTGCCTACAGGTAACCTGCATGATGTAAAGGGCTTTGGTTTGGGACTGAATTACGTTCAGGATATCATTAAAAAATTAAATGGAACCGTTAAAGTAAGTAGCGAAAAAGATAAAGGAACTACATTCGAAATATCTTTACCTTTATAATGCTGTTAACCATCGGCACAAAAGCTGGCTTTATCGATACATTAAAATTTAACAGGTTTAATTTGCTTAATATAGTAGCGTATTAATTTAAAGTTACGTATAAATTAAACCGTTATGCAGATTACGAATCAAACTTTCAGTGTAGGTAACGCTACATATGTGAATAAAATTAAGAACATGAAGAAAATACTTCTGGTAGAGGACGATCCAAACTTAGGTTTATTATTGCAGGACTATTTACAGCTAAAGGGTAAATTTGATGTAGTACTGTGCACTGACGGTGAAGAAGGGTTGCGGGCTTTTGGTAAGCAAAACTTCGATTTGTGCATTTTAGATGTAATGATGCCTAAAAAGGATGGGTTTACTTTGGGTAAAGACATCAGAAAGGCAAATGCACACGTACCCATTATTTTTGCAACGGCTAAAACCATGCTCGAAGATAAAGCTGCGGCCTACGATTTGGGTGGAGATGATTACATTACCAAACCTTTCCGCATTGAAGAGCTTTTGCTTCGCATAAACGCCATGTTTAAACGTGTGGCTAATAAAGCTGAGAGTAACGACGAATCCGCAGAAACGCAGTTTTCTATTGGCCAGTATCATTTCGATTATACCACGCAGATTATTACCAATAACGATGTTCAGCAGAAACTTTCTACCAAAGAGGCAGAGTTGCTGCGTTTGTTATGCCTGAAAAAGAATACCGTATTAACCCGCGAAGAAGCTTTACTTAGCATCTGGCACGACGATAACTACTTTAACGGCCGCAGTATGGATGTGTTTTTAAGTAAACTGCGCAAATACCTGCGCGCTGATCCGGCTGTTGAAATTATCAATGTGCACGGAAAAGGCTATAAATTACTCGTTAATTAAATGCAGTTTTAATGTTGTAAGGTTGGAATGTTCAGGTCGAACTTTCCAACATTTCAATCTTCCAGCCTATAAATATAAGTTTTCTTGAATGGCTGGAATAATACCTCTTTCCTGAGCCAGTTTAAATAAGGTATCAACCGCTTTACGGCCTTCTTCGCCCAGGTTAATACTATATTTGTTTACGTAAAGTTCAATGTGCTTGTACATTACGCTTTCGTCCATGGCCTGCGCATGCTGGCGAATAAAATCAATACTCGATTTTGGATGCGCAAAGGCGTATTCAACCGACTGCCTGATTAAGCGGTTAACTTTTAATTGTACCTCGCGGTCGAGATTACGGTTAATTACAATACCACCCAAAGGAATTGCACAACCGGTTAGTTTTTCCCAGTAATCGCCAAGGTCTACAATTTTATTTAAGCCTTTATCCTGGTAAGTAAACCGGTTTTCGTGTATAATCAGGCCTAAATCAATCTTTTCTTCCAGTAAAGCCGATTCGATTTCAGAAAATACCAGTTCCTGCTTGTTCTGCAATTCAGGATAGGCAATACCCAGCAGAAAATTTGCCGTGGTGTATTTGCCCGGTATACCGACTTTCAGTCCGGAGTTCGGAGTCCGGAGTTCGGTGGCTTCGCTATCAAAATCATTCTTGCTGATCAACAACGGTCCAACACCAAAGCCAAGGGCGCTACCTGCATCGAGCAGGGCATATTGGTTAGCTACATAAGCAAAAGCATGAAAACTTAATTTGGTAATATTTAATTCGCCCCGCAGTGCTTTCTGGTTCAGTGTTTCAACATCATCGTAATAAACCTCAAATTCTAAACCTTCAGTATCAATTTTATGGTGAATTAATGCGTCGAAAATAAAAGTATCGTTAGGGCAGGGCGAAAAGCCAAGGGTAAGTTTCATAGCTCAAAATTAACTACTGCGGTAAATTAATCCGTCATGCTCAGTTCATTTCTCCAATAAAAGCAATGGCCCAGTCGTTCAGGTTTTTAATAGAAAGTCCTATTTTCCAGTTGTCTTTGTTTCGGGGCTCTACATAGTTAGATACACTTCTTATTTGCAGGCAATCAATATGAAACTGTTTGCAGGCATAAAAAACAGCTGCGCCTTCCATACTTTCGGTTGTGGGGTTTAGCCTTTTAACCAGGTTTTTAATGCTTTTTTCGCTTCCGGTTACACAATTCATGGTAATGCCTTTTGCCAGGGGTAAATCTATTTTATGCTGGCTGCGAGCGGTGTAATGGTTATCGCCGAAGCCCAGGTCGGTAATGGTTAAAAAATCGTCGCCATTCTCGGCGCCCAATTCGGCAAAGGTATCTTCGGTAATGTTTAATACCGTACCCAGGGCAATATTACGGTCAAAAGAGCCTGCAATACCGAAATTTACCACCAGGTTATATTTATGCGAGAGGTGCCTGCCCAAAGCAAAGGCTGTTGCTACCATGCCTACTCCGGTAATCAGCAGATCAAAATTTTTGCTTTCCACAAAATCGCCTTCCGGCAGGTTGAAATGTTGATAAAAGAAAGAAAGTTCGGCCTTTGTGGCTGCAACAACTAAAGTTTTCATAAAGTAAAGTTAGCAGATTGTTTCATTAAAGTTTTAGTTTTATGTAAGCTTTGGTCTTTAGTCTTTAAGCTTAAACCTTTATCTGTATATTTGCGGTTTATTTTATAGTAATGATTTACATAACGAGAAAAGCATCATTTAACGCAGCGCATAAGCTGGCCCGAACCGATTGGGATGATGATAAAAATAGTGAGGTTTATGGCAAATGCGCCAATCCAAACTGGCACGGCCATAACTATTGGTTATACGTTACCGTTAAAGGCGAAGTTAACCCCGAAACTGGTTTCCTTGTCGACCTGAAATGGTTAAAAGATGTAATGAATAATTATGTTGTAGATAAGGTAGATCATAAAAACCTGAACCTTGATGTCGATTTTATGAAAGGCAAACTGGCCTCGACCGAAAATCTGGCTATCGAAATCTGGAAACAGTTGTGGGCACCAATTGCAGAAAGTGGTGCAATTTTACATTGCGTAAAAATCTACGAAACTGAAAACAATTATGTTGAATATTTTGGCTAAAAACCTACATTAATGAGCGATAAAGACGTATTAAAAGGCGAGTCGATAGATGGGTATGTAAAAATAGACCGTTATAACGATGATAAAATAGAAGCCGTAGCTACACACTACAAAGATATTTTAGGGCAATTGGGAGAAAACCCGGAGCGCGAAGGTTTATTAAAAACCCCTGAGCGTGTGGCCAAAGCATTACAATATTTAACACATGGTTACGATTTAAAACCTGATGAAATTTTAAAATCGGCTATGTTTGAAGAAGACTATAGCCAAATGGTTGTAGTTAAAGATATTGAAGTATATTCGATGTGCGAACACCACATGTTGCCGTTTTTTGGTAAGGCCCATATTGCCTATATCCCGAACGGACATATTGTGGGTTTAAGCAAAATTCCGCGTGTGGTTGATGCTTTTGCGCGTCGTTTACAGGTACAGGAGCGTTTAACCAACGAAATCAGGGATTGTATCCAAAATACCTTAAACCCGATGGGCGTCGCAGTAGTAATGGAGTGCAGGCACTTATGTATGGCCATGCGTGGTGTACAAAAACAGAATTCGGTAACTACAACCTCGGCCTTTACCGGTACCTTTTTAAGTAACGATAAAACAAGAGCAGAGTTTTTAAGGTTAATTACCGCGAGTTTAGATTAACCCCCTTCCCCCTTGAGGGGGCAGGATTTAACAGTAATAATTTTAACTAAATATTTAATTTCCCCTTTAGGGGATTAAGGGGTATGAAAGCATATATTTTTCCCGGACAGGGCGCACAGTTTGTAGGCATGGGTAAAGACCTTTACGAAAACCCGGAAGCTGCAGCATTATTTGAAAAAGCTAACGAAATTATTGGTTTCCGCATAAGCGATATCATGTTTAGCGGAACTGATGAAGAATTGAAACAAACTAAGGTAACGCAGCCGGCAATCTTTTTGCATTCGGTTATTTTAGCCAAAGTTTTAGGTGCCGGTTTCAAACCTGATATGGTTGCAGGGCACTCTTTAGGCGAATTTTCGGCTTTAGTAGCAGCAAATGCATTAAGCTTTGAAGATGGTTTGAAATTGGTTATTGCACGTGCAAACGCCATGCAGAAAGCCTGCGAGGCACAACCATCAACCATGGCTGCTATTTTAGGTTTGGCTGATGAGGTTGTAGAACAAATTTGTGCAGATATTGATGCCGTTGTAGTGCCGGCCAATTACAACTGCCCGGGGCAGCTGGTAATTTCTGGTAGTATTGAAGGTATTGATCTGGCATGTGCCAAATTAACGGAGGCCGGAGCAAAAAGGGCATTGAAATTAAATGTAGGTGGTGCTTTCCACTCGCCGTTAATGGAGCCGGCAAAAATTGAATTACAGGCAGCTATAGAAGCAACAAACATTGCTGCACCAGTTTGTCCGGTTTACCAAAATGTTGATGCAAAGCCTTACACCGACCCTGCAGAAATAAAAGCCAATTTAATTAAACAATTAACCGGTGCTGTACGTTGGACACAGACGGTAGGCAATATGCTTGCCGATGGTGCAACCGAATTTGTTGAGGTTGGTCCGGGCAATGTATTGCAGGGATTGGTTAAAAAAGTAAGTCGTGAAGTACAAACCAGTAGTGCTGTAATCGCTTAATTTTTATTTCCTTAAAATATAAGTACCAACGCCATAAACCAAAGTTTATGGCGTTGTTTTTTACCAATATTTAAATATCTTTATCCGTAGATGAAACTAAGCTTTGGTGTAAAAATAAGATTTCTATTGCTTGTTTTGGGCTGTTGTCTCATTGCAACTTCCATTTCTTTAAGCCGTTTTACGACCAAAAGCGAATTGCTTGATCATGATGCCAACGAGATTCAGCAAAACCTCTTAGCTAAAGAAAGATCTGTTGAAAGTTTCTTAGCCAATAAGAAAGAGGTTGCCAAAGCCAAACAATTTCATCTAAATCCGCAGGATGCCACCAATTTTATCGAAACCTATCGCAAGCAAAATGGCATTAATTTATTTACCTATCAAAATAATGAGCTTAAATTCTGGAGCACCTATAAAGTTTCAGAAATAGATCCCACTGCTATAAAAGAAGGAAGTTCGGTGCTGTTCTTTTCAAACGGATGGTACGAAGTGATTAAGAGTGTACAGGGTAATTTTAGTTTTATTTTTCTCATCTCCATTCAATCTCAGTATCCTTTTAAAGAAACGCAGTATTTTAAAAACGATATAGACCCGCTGTTATCCAAAACCAGGATTTTAACCTTTGCTTCTTTTACCGATAAAGATGTTTACACGATAAAAAGCCTCGATAATAAATTTCTATTCGGCCTAAAAGTTAAACCCGGCTATGCCGATACCTATTACTCAGGCATTCAGCTTTGGCTTTTTGTGGCTGGAATGCTGTGTATCTGCATGTTTTTTAATTCGCTATGCTCGTTTATTGCAAGGCGCGGACATATTGCCTGGGGTACTTTTTTATTGCTGTTTTTCTTTCTGGCCTTTCGCTTAACTGATCTATATTTCGGCTGGTTTAACCACCGCTTTACATTGGGTCTTTTTGATCCTAAAATTTATGCCGATAGCTTTTTAATGCCCTCACTTGGTGATTTTTTACTCAACGTAATCGCCATTACCTGGTTGCTTTTGTTTATGTACAATCACAAAGCACAATACCAGTTTCCGGGATGGATTAAGCGAAATAAATTTGTCGGTTTGTTTATTCATGCAGCCTTAATGGTGTTTATTGGTAAGATTGTTTGGGATACCGACGATATCTTTTTCGGGCTGATTTTTAATTCGCGCATTAACTTCGATATTGTAAACATTTTAAAACTTAGCGGTACCAGCTGGGTGGGGATTGTAATTTTGTGCCTCGCCTGGTTCCAGATTTATCTCATTACCGTAATTTCGGCAACGGTAAGCAGCCAGTTAAACGTTACCAACAGAGAAAGGATTATTATTTTTCTGATCGGGTTTACAGGCGTGTTTATTTATAAGTTGTTTGTTGATTTCAATGCTTTTTTCATCGTTTTTGCCCTCGTTTTGTTTATCGTAGCCAGAGCGGTGTATTTAAAGGAAAGTAATTTTTCAATTGGCATGTTTGCCATTGTTTTTTTCTGCCTGGCTTTTAATACCTCTATTAAATACACGCGTTTTAAAGACATTAAAGAGCGGAACCTGCGCGAGCCGATGGCGCGGAAAATACAATCTTCAGAAGATCTGAATGCCATTTTAGCCTTGGGCACACTGGGTAATGATATAGCTAAAGACGATTTTCTGGCCCGGTATTTTAATCAAAATAAAACCGCCAATTACGCCGTACTTAAAAATCACCTTAAAGATTATCTCGATGGTTATTTAAGTCGCTATGATTCGCAAATTTATCCGTACGACAGGTTGGGTACGGCAATGGGCAATGCCGATAGTCCGCCAATTGATAAATATAAAAATCTGGTTGAAGCGGGTTCGGTAAAGATTGATGGTTCAAACTTCTTCTATCAGGTAAATAATACTTTTGGCTATCAGGATTATTTTGGAATTATTTCGGTAGTTGATAATGGGAATTTACTCGGTACCCTCATTATCGAGCTCCGGTCCAAGCCTTACAATTACAATAACAGGCTACCTGATCTTTTGAGCGATCAAAAGCAGGCAAAAGACGAAGATTTCAGGGGCTATTCTATTGCCTTTTACAGCAATGATAAACTGCTTAACCAATCTGGTAATTATACTTTCCCTTTAGATGGCAGCGTGTTTAAAGGGAAAAAGGATGATTTTGTTACCCTCAGTGACGATAGCCTGCATTATAGCCACCTCATTTATAAGCCTTCGGCGAGTAAAATGGTAATCATTAGTAAAGCCAAGGTAGATTATGTAGAGCGGTTAGCCGCATTATCTTTCTTTTTTCTGGTGTTTATTATCTTCTCTTTACTGCTTTACGGCTTAATATGGCTGATTAAAAACCTCGATGACGATAAAGTTGGCTGGTTTAGTATTAACCGCTCGTTAATGATCAATGCCAATAAAATTTTATATAAAACACGTATCCAGGTGGTGATTGTGCTCTCGGTAGTGGCCACTTTAGTAATTGTAGGCTGGGTAACCTACTACTACATGGATAAAGAATACCGGGGGCAACAGGATGCCATATTGAAAGATAAGATCAGGAAAGTGCAGCAGAATTTCGAAAAGCAGGTTTTTAGCAATGGAATGATTTCGAACGATGAAAATGCTGCTGCGGATTTTAACAATTTCGCCGATATAAACAATGCCGATCTGAATTTGTATGACCTGAGTGGTAACCTGATCATGACCACCTACCCGAAGCTGTACAGTTATAAAATTATTGGACGAAAAATTGGGCCACTGGCTTATATTGCCTTAAATGGGTTGCACCGTTCGGAGTTTATCAATCTCGACGAGAAAATAGGAAATTTAACTTATGCAGCGGCTTATGCACCGGTAAGGAATGCACAAAACAAAACCATAGCCTACCTGGGTTTGCCCAATTATTCGAACGAAGAGGAGTACAGCGATAAAATAGCGCTTTTTGTAAGTAACCTGATTAATATTTACGCGCTCGTTTTCGTTGCTATCGGGGTACTGGCCATCTTTTTAGCCAACCAGATTACAAGCCCTTTAACCTTTATTCAGGAAAGTATCAGCAGAACAAAAATAGGGCAGCGTAACGAGCCGATTGTTTGGCGCCGCCATGATGAAATTGGATCGTTAATTAAAGAATACAACAGCATGATTGCGGCTTTGGAGGATAGTGCCCTTAAGCTGGCCCGCTCTGAGCGCGAAAGTGCCTGGCGCGAAATGGCCAAACAGGTGGCACACGAAATTAAAAATCCGTTAACCCCGCTCAAACTGGGGGTGCAGCTACTCGAAAAATCATGGAAGGAAAAAGATCCGAACTTTGAACTGAAGTTTAATAAATTCAGCAAATCGTTTATCGAACAGATTGATAGTCTTTCAAAAATCGCTTCAGAATTCTCTAATTTTGCCAAAATGCCCGATACGAACTTAGAACGGCTGTTGCTGCTACCCATTATTGAACAGGCCAGAGAAGTGTTTAAAAGCACCGAGAACGTAACCATCGATGTGATAAACAAAAGCGACCGCGAGATTGAAATCATGGCCGATCACGATCAGCTACTCCGCACGTTTAATAACCTGCTTAAAAATGCCATTGAAGCTATTGATGAAGATACTTTGTGCTGTATAACCATTGTTGTTTATATGGATGCGAAAAGCGCCTATATCGAAATTAAAGATAACGGAAAGGGCATACCTCCATCTTTACAGGATAAGATCTTTGTGCCCAACTTTACCACAAAATCATCGGGTACAGGCTTAGGACTGGCTTTTGTTAAACAGGCCGTAGAAAACGCAGGTGGTGCGGTTAAATTTACTTCGGTAAGCGGTCTTGGAACTACGTTTTATCTGAATTTCCCTTTGGCTTAGCTAAGTATGAGGAAGAAGCGTTAATGTGATTTTACCGAAGTTCTACCTGGGCTTTCCCCATGGTATTGCCATCAGCATATAAGATTACGGTATAAATACCTTTTATAAAGGGCTTTGGGTTTGCCCAGTCGATAACATAGGTGCTATCATCGTTATTGTAATTGATAAAAATAGAGTGGCTGTACTGCATGTCCTGTCCGTCGGCTTCGAAGTGGTTGCCTTCATCAGCCAATAGGTTTCCTGCCGGATCGAACACCCTGAGGTAAATGTTATGATGCCCTTTTTCGGCCAGTTGGTTTGGGATGATGGTAAAGCGTACGCTTAATTTTTCGGCTGTAGACGATCTGGTTACTTCTACTTTCTTTCCGCTCGATTTAGTTCTGAAGGCAATAATTTCGGCCGATTGAAGCTTTAGCACAGCAGCAGTTTTAACTTTTGCATTGAGGTTGCTGTTCTCACTTTCGAGGTTCGACGCTTTGTTGCTGATGTTTCTTAAGGTATTCTCCAGGCTATCGCGGCTGTTCTTTAAAAAGATATTGTCTTTTTGCAGCTGGATAATCTGATCGCTGTAATTCTTAACAAAGGTTTTTAGCTCATTAATTTGCGCATTTGCCTTATCGAGCTCAACCTGGGTAATCTGATTTTTCTCCAGAGCCAGTTTAAGTGCATCGATTTTTTTGCGCGCGTCTTTCTGTTCTTCAACCAGCTTTTCGTTTAAATCTAAATTAAGCGCATTAACCTTATCTAACTCCACTTCAATTTTTTCGACCTCAAGCCGCAATTTGTCCTTCTCCGTACTTACGGTAACAAACCTTTCGCTCTGCTTTCGGTCTTTAAGAAACAAATAAGCATTTGTACCAATTAAAGCCGCTATAACAATTACCAGAAAGTAAATTTTGTTCCTATCACCTTTATTAACTTTTTGTGATTCCATTTTTAATAACGCTGTATCTTCTGTAAATTAATATACTTTTGTTCTCCATAGGTAAATGGGGGTACACAATTAATTTTTAGGAGGCGCAAATTAAAATTTTTAATAAACTTATAAGAGTTTTTAAAAAAAATCGTTTACTTGCTAATGTTCATTTGTACTCAAATCAACACAAACACACAACCTGAATAAAAAAATAAGATAGAAATAATGCTTAAAAACTTCCTATACGCACTTTTATCCTTAACTGTATTACCATATATATTAAATGCACAACCATTATCAAAAATTGCACCAAAAAGGGAGTTTAGAGGGGTATGGGTGGCAACTGTTACCAATATAGACTGGCCTTCCAAGCCCGGTCTCACTGTCGATCAGCAAAAACAGGAACTTATCGGTATTCTTGAACGCCATAAAAGTCAGGGCATGAACGCCATTATTTTGCAGGTAAGGCCGGCTGCGGATGCTTTTTACGCCAAATCGAGAGAACCCTGGAGCCAATGGTTAATGGGTAAACAAGGTCTGGCACCAGCCGCTGGTTACGATCCCCTGGCTTTTGCCATTAAAGAAGCGCATTTCAGAGGAATGGAATTACATGCCTGGTTTAACCCTTACCGGGCCAGCATGAGTAGTACTGCGGTATTGAGCGAGAACCATGCTTATCGCCAGCATCCCGATTGGTTTTTTACTTATGGTGGCAAAAAACAATTCGATCCGGGTATTCCGGAAGTTAGGGAATATATTGTGCAGGTAATTCTGGATGTAGTAAAAGGCTACGATATCGATGGCATCCATTTCGATGATTATTTTTATCCCTACAAGGTAGAAGGTCAAACCATTAACGATGGCAATACTTTTTATAAATACCCCAACAATTTCTCTGATATTAAAGACTGGAGACGGAATAATGTCGATTTGCTGATTAAACAGCTTGATGATAGTATTCACCACTATAAAAAGTGGGTTAAATTCGGCATCAGCCCCTTCGGAATCTGGAAAAATAAAAATGAAGACCCTGAAGGTTCTGCAACCAGTGGTTTATCTAATTATGCCGAACTTTTTGCAGATAGCCGTAAATGGGTAAAAGAGGGCTGGGTAGATTACATTAACCCTCAAATTTATTTTACGTTTACCAGAAGAGTTGCGCCTTATGGTGTTTTGGTTGATTGGTGGAGCAACAATACTTACGGCAGGCATGTTTATATTGGTCAGGGCGCTTACCTGGTAAACTCAAGGGCAGAGGCTGCCTGGAGAAACATGAGCGAAATTCCTAACCAGATCAGGTATCTGAGAGATAATAACCGGATCCAAGGGAGTGTGTTTTTTAGTTCAAAATCTTTAAGTACGGTAGCAAAAGCAGTCGGAGATTCATTAAAAAACGATTTTTATAAGTACCCTGCTTTGCCACCACAAATGCCATGGCTGGATGAAGTACCGCCAAACGAACCACAGGCTTTAACTGCCGATGCCATGAAAGATGGGGTGCACCTGAAATGGCAACTCCCGCTGAAAGCCAAAGACGGAGAAACCGCTTCGGGTTTTGTAGTTTACCGCTTTAACGAGGGCGAGAAAATTTCGGTCCTTGATCCTAAAAACATTGTCAAAATAAGTTTTGAAGATTACCTTTCATTTATTGATACAAGCGTAGAAAGCGGCAAGCGCTACAGCTATCTGGTAACCGCCTTAGACCGCCTAAAAAATGAAAGTGAGCCTAGCGGCCCTGTTGGTGTAGAAGTGCCGCTGGCGAAAGAATAAGGGCTAAAGAGCCTTTTTATTGGTCGATTCTCTTTCTACAACAGTGGGATCGAGCACAATATGTTCCATACCGGAGTAAGGATTTTGCTGGTTAATCATTTTCAGAAACATCTTAGCACATGCTTTGCCAATTTGTGGCGCATGCTGATCAATGGTGGATAGATTAGGGGTGATGTAGGCTGAAAAAGCTTCGTTGGCAAAACCGATAACCCCAATTTCAGGCGGAGTTTCGTCAATTTCTTTCAGCTTTTTAATAACCCCAACGGCTGTAAAATCATCCCCGGCAATAATGGCGTCGGGTTTATTGCGTCCGCGCATTAGTTTACCAGCCCCGAAACGGCCATCTTTGATAGACAAACCTCCAAAAATAATATGCTCTTCTATTAACGGCAGGCCATTGTCTGCAAGTGCTGCTTTGTAACCTTCCAAACGATCGTTAAAAATCTTGATCTGGTGTACTGTGGTTACAAAAGCTATTTTTCTGTAGCCACTATCAATTAAATGTTGTGTAGCAATATAACCCGCCCTAAAATCATCGAGGGTAATGGTGGGTACCTTTAAATCTGCATTTACCCTATCGAATAAAATTAAGGGCTTATTTTGTTTTACAATTTCTGCAAAGTGGCTTACATCTTGTGTTTCTAAAGATAATGAAGCCATAATTCCATCAACCTGTGCTTCTAGTAAAGTTTTTACACCATTTATTTCATTTTCTACTGATTCGTTAGATTGATAGATAATTACACGGTATCCGCTATCTTTTAAGCCATCTTCAATGCAATGGATAATGGAAGCAAAAAAATGAGCCTGTACACTTGGAACAATAACCCCGATAATGTGTGTTTTGCCCGATTTTAATGCCGATGCGAGCTTGTTTGGGCTATAGTTTAATTTCCTGGCCATATCAACCACTGCTTTTCTTGTGGTATCGCTTATGGCCGGAAAGCCACTCAATGCCCTCGAAACGGTAGATACCGTAACATTCAACTCCTTTGCAATGTCGTATATGGTGGTTTTCTTTTTCAAATTTTTGATGGGAGGTCGATTTAATAATAGGTTATAAAAATACTAAACCTTAATAATAATGTTCTTCTTGTACATGAAATATAATAATACATAGAAACCAAGAACATAGGTAATGGCCCAAACCAATGAAGCATTTATCGGGCTAAAAAACGGCGTGTAGCAAGTTTCATAAAACCGAACCAGCAATCCGGTTTTTGTTCCGTCGGGTTTAGTAACCTGTACAAGGTTTAATACCCTGGGCATTAAGCCCGCCAAAAAGAAAACTGTAATGGCATTTACACCATACACCACAAACGGAGTTGTAAATTTCTTGTAGCCCTGCACATCGATAATCCAGTAACATAGCGCAAGGCCTATACTAGCCAATCCCCCGGCATAAAGCACATAAGAGCTTGTCCAAAGTGCTTTGTTAATGGGGAACTGTAAATCCCAAAGCAGGCCAAGTATAACAGCCGTTATACCTGCTGTAAAAAGCCAGGCTACTTTTGTGGCGTTATCTACATCTTTTCGGCGCATCCATACGCCAACAAGAATACCAAACAGGCAAGTGCCAACCGCTGGTAAGGTGCTTAGAATTCCTTCCGGATCCCATGTTTTTGATGAAACCCAGGTGTGCGCTTCAGTTAAAATCCCCCTATCTATCCAGGCGGCCAGATTAGTTTCTTTTTCCAGGTTCGGATAGCCTACGCCGGGCACGGGTATAAAGGTCATTAAAACCCAGTAAACAGCCAGGATAACAATTAATGTTTTAAATATTGTTTTTTCAGAAGCTTTTAGGAAAATGATACTGCTGATGATAAAAACAATGCCAATTCTTTGCAAAACACCTAATAGCCTAACCGTTTGAAAAGCTTCAAGAAGCGTACTTTCGGTGGTGATTGCACTGATGATTTTTCCGAAAATAGCCAAAAAGAACCCTAACAGGTATAGGGTTATGCCCCTCTTAATGGCTTTAACAATGGTTTTTTGATGCGTAGCCGGATTTGCTTTGCTACTACTCATCGCAAAGGCAATTGATACCCCAACAATCCACAGGAAAAACGGGAAGATCAGGTCGGTTGGCGTGCATCCATTCCATTCGGCATGCTCTAAAGGTGCATAAATATGCCCCCAACTACCCGGATTGTTTACTAAAATCATAGCGGCTACCGTTAATCCTCTAAAAAAATCGAGTGAAAGCAATCTTGGTTTAGTTTCGGTCATGGTTAGTTGGTTTGGTTCAGCTAACTAATTTAGAGTATTGTTTTTATAAAGAGAAATAACTTGCTTACGAAGTTTAGCCAGGGGCAGTGTGCGGTAACTTCGTAAGTTTCTTGAGCAGTTCGCTAAGTAGCTCATTTATCGTCAGTCTTATGATTGGTTATAAATGCGGCTAAACCGCCAAACCATTCCAGCACTTCGTTTTTATTGATTGATGTTGGCTCATTAGATAAGTAAGCGCTAAAAGAAGAGTATTTATAGTCCTCCATCTTATTTACCAGTTTTGAAACTGACGGATTTTGATGGATATAGGTTACGATTCTCGTATAATAAGCTTCTGTGTCAACTTTTTTTACTTTATATCTTCCTTGAAATAAACTTCCAACTCTATTATAGGTTTGGTTTATCGCTTTAACATAAGAAATAAATAAATTCTTAATTCCCCTTTCAAATTCAGTTTTATTATTTACCCTGATGAAAAAATGGAAGTGATTTGGCATGAGGCAGTAAGCAAAAACATCTGTCGATGGTAAAACATACTTCTTAAACTGCAATAAAAAGTAATAATAGTTGCGGTTTTCAAAAAAGATTTTGCCTTTATTGTTTCCTCTGTTGTAAACGTGGTAGCAACAACCTTCCTCTATTTTCATATTCTAATAATTTGAATAATCGTTTAGGGATAGCTAATTCTACTGAAAGATAAAAATATTTTTTTATGTTAAAACCTCCGAAGTCTTTCAATGCCCTACCTCTTCAGACTTCGGAGGAAAAAAAATCCTGCTTTGAACTAACAAAGCAGGATTGATATCGATTATACTAAAACTAATCTTCAAATTTCCAGCGTACAAAAGCTTCCATCGCTTCGTATTCTGCAAGACCTAAATCATCGTAAGCCTTAGCTGTTTCGCGGTTACGGTCTTCGGCACGTTGCCAGAATTCTCTCGAGTCATCGCCAGGGAAAACAGCTCTGTCTTTTTGGCTCTGGTGCTTGAAAATAGCATATTTTTTGCGTTCAAGCTCCTGCGGAGAAATTGGAACAGCCATTTCGATTTCGTGTGTTTCGAACTCGTGCCATGCACCACGGTACATCCATAACCAGCAGTCCTGTGCCCAAGCCTCCGTTTTACGCAGGCGCTTTAATGCCGCAAGAATAATGTTGAAACAAACAATGTGCGTGCCATGTGGATCCTCGAAATCGCCGGCAGCATAAACCTGGTGAGGCTTAACTTTCTGCAACAGCTCCATGGTTAATTCGATGTCAGCATCGGTTACCGGGTTTTTCTGTACTTTACCGCTTTCGTAGAAAGGAAGCGCCTGAAAGTGAATGTGATCGTCTTCTAAGCCGCAATATCTTGCTCCGGCAATAGCTTCTCCTTTTCTGATTAAACCTTTAACAGTTTGGATTTCAGGCGTATCTACCTGATTAGGTTTTTTCTGCTCAATAAAGGTTCTCATGTTGTTATAAAGTTCCTTTAAGTGCGAATTATCCATGCCCATTTTCTCTGTAAAATCTACATTGAATTCTACAAAGCGAAGTGCATCATCATCCCAAACGGCAGTGTTACCAGAAGTTTGATAAGCCACATGCACATCGTGTTTCTGATCTACCAAACGGATAAAAGTACCGCCCATCGAAATCACATCATCATCAGGGTGTGGCGAAAAGATAATAACCCTTTTCTTAGCTGGTTCAGCCCTTTCCGGACGTTGAGAATCGTCGGCATTGGGTTTACCACCCGGCCAGCCTGTAATGGTGTGTTGTAATTTATTGAAAATATGGATGTTGATATTGTACACTGGTCCTTTTTCGGTAGCCAGTTGTGCCATACCATTGTTGTTGTAATCGTCTTCAGTTAATTTTAAGATTGGTTTGTTTAAGGTATTTGCCAACCAGATTACTGCTTTACGGATTAAACTATCAGTCCAGATACAATCTTTTACCAGCCATGGGGTATCAAAACGGGTTAAATCTGAAGCTGCAGGAGCATCAAGTATAAATTCAACATGATCTGATAACTGAAGGAAAGTAGCTGGTACTTCGCCAGAAATTTCTCCTTCTACAGCTTTTTTAATGATTGAAGCTTTTTTACGGCTCCAGGCCATTAATATGATTTCTCTTGCTTTGAAAATGGTGCCAATACCCATGGTAATGGCTTTGGTCGGTACAAAACTTTTACCTCCGAAATCGCGTGCAGCATCACGGCGGGTAAGGTCATCAAGTGTAACTAAACGTGTGCCTGAGTTTGGCGCAGAGCCCGGCTCGTTAAAACCGATGTGACCGGTACGGCCAATACCCAGAATCTGGATATCAAGACCACCTAAATCACCAATTTTCTTTTCGTAGTCTAAACAAAACGCCGGAATGTCTTCCAACGCAAGTGTTCCGTCAGGAATGTGAACATTCTTTTTATCGATGTCGATGTGATCGAAAAGGTTCTCGTTCATGAAAGTAACGTAACTCTGTGCCGCAGTTGGCGCCATCGGATAATACTCATCCAGGTTGAACGTAATTACGTTTTTGAAACTTAAACCTTCTTCTTTGTGCAGTCTAACCAGTTCGGCATATACTGCAATTGGAGTAACACCTGTTGCTAAGCCCAGTACTGCAGGTGCGTTGTTTGCTTGTTTTGATTTAATGAGCTCCGCGATGCGGTTTGCTACATTAATGGAAGCAATTTTTGGATTTTCGAACACGCTTACGGGTAGTTTCTCGAAACGTGTCTCCTCCAGTAAATTTAATCTAGCCATTTTTTTTATATGGATTTTAATGTACGGAGCAGTAAATATAGCGAGTTGTGCACAATTTTTAACACAGGATATTTACTTTTATTGCAAGTATTTCTATAAAATTGAGTTAACGGTGCAGACAAACGTTTGTTCGTTTTTATTAAAAACTAGTATGAACACACAGATCCAAAAGTTGTACGATAATGCAGGTAAAACCGAACGCTTAATAATCGGGCTAATGAGTGGCACCTCTATGGATGGGCTCGATATAGCACTCTGCTTAGTTAAACATAGCGGGGCGGATACCGATATAAAAGTACTGGCTTTTAAAACCGGCGATTATACCGATGATTTCAGGGCTAAGATTAAAGCTGTTTTCTCGAAAAAGGAAGTCGATTTGCAATTGGTGTGCCTCATGAATGAGCACATTGCCAATACACATGCCCAATTAATTAACGAGGCCCTGCAAGAGTGGGGATATGATAATGAAAGCATCGACTTTATTGCCAGCCACGGACAAACTATTTTTCATGCCCCAAAATCTTTGCATCAGCTAGATGATTATCCGAACGGAACCTTGCAAATAGGTGATGGCGATCATATAGCGCTTAAAACCGGAATCATTACACTTTCGGATTTCAGGCAGAAACATTTGGCTGCTGGTGGCGAAGGTGCCCCATTAGCGGTTTATGGCGATTACCTGATCTTTTCAAAAGCGGGTGAAGACCGTGTAATGCTAAATATTGGGGGGATCGCAAATTTTACCTACCTGCCAGGAAGTACCGATGCCAGTGCAGTTTTTTCTACAGATGTTGGCCCGGGTAATACGCTGATGGATCAGTACATGCAAAAATACTTTAACCGGTTTTATGATAAACATGCAGCGGTTGGCCTTTCCGGTCAATTAAATGAAAAGCTTTTGCATGCATTATTGGATTGTAGTTTCTTTGAATTAGATTTTCCGAAAACAACTGGTCCGGAACTTTTTAATCTCGAATACCTCAGCCTGGCGCAACAAAAATCTAACACCGCTAACATACTGAAAGAAGACGTAATGGCCACATTATGTCACTTTTCGGCACGCACCATAGCCGATGCCATCAGAAGGTGTTTTGGTCAGGAGGCAAAAGCAATGGTTTACATGAGCGGCGGCGGCATGCACAACCCTTTACTGGTAAAGCTGCTTCGTAACGAACTGCCTTTTTGTAATTTCTTAACAACTGATGATTTGAATATTAATCCCGATGCTAAAGAAGCTGTTTTATTTGCTGTTTTGGCTAACGAAACCCTTTGTGGTAGACCCATAGATTTTGGGAACAGGCAAGGGGTGCCGGCGGTTTGTATGGGCAAAATCAGTTTGCCGGCCTAGCTAAATTTACATTGCCGGTTGATTGTGAATTAGTTTGTGTAGCTGAAAAGTTTGGTTTGTGCAGTATTTTGTTTAATTTGTTTTAAACTAATCTTTCTAACCCAAAACCAAATTTTATGGAAAAAAGTTACCTAAAATGGTTGTCAAAGCTCTTCGTAATTTTGATGATCCCGTTTCTGTTGCTCTTGTTTACAGGAATGGCACAAGCACAAAGCAAACGGTACACCATTAGCGGCAAGGTTACCGATGCAGCTAACAACGATCCTATTCCGGGGGCAGTTGTTAAAATACTCAACACCAATTTGGCCACGAGTACCGATGCAAGCGGAGCTTACTCCTTCTCGGTTAATTTAAACCCCGGAAAATACCAGCTTCAGTTTTCTTTCGTAGGCTATAAAAGCAGCCAGCAATCTGTTGATTTAGGAGATAATGATAAAGTGCAGCTCAGCGCGAAACTGGGAGGAGATGCGGTTGGCCTTGATGAAGTTATTGTTACCGGTACCTCGCAGGGAACCACCCGTAAACAGTTGGGTAGTTATGTAAGTACAGTAAAAGGCGACGATTTAAACAAAGCACCCAGCGGAAATGCCCTGGCATCTTTACAGGGTAAAACACCCGGAGCGCAGATTAGCCAAAACTCGGGCGATCCGGCAGGAGGGATCTCGGTTCGTTTGAGAGGGGTGAGTTCTGTTAATTCATCGTCAGAACCCCTTTACATTATCGATGGGGTAATTGTAAACAATTCTACCACAAGGGTAACCAATACTTCTGCAAATTATGATGGTGGAAACTTTATTGGTAGCATTGGTCAGAACCGGATGGTTGATATTAGCCCTGCAGATATTGATCGTATTGAGGTACTTAATGGCGCCGCAGCGGCTGCAATTTATGGATCAAGAGCGAATGCAGGCGTTATCCAGATTTTCACCAAGAGAGGCAAAACCGGCGCTCCGCAGGTGAGTTTCAGTACCAGTTTAACCATCAGCGAATTGCGTAAACAAATTGAAGTAAATCAATCGCCTACTAAATTTGGAGGACCAACTGATGGGCCCACGGCGCAAACTCAGGATGTATTAACCCCAACTTTAACCAATACCACTCCGGTAACCAGATATAATTATCAGGATTACATTTTTAGAACCGGAGTAGGTACCGATAACTCCGTGTCTGTTTCAGGAGGAAATGACAATACCAAATTTTATACTTCTGCAGGATATTTTGATAATCAGGGGATTATTAAAAATACCAATTTCAGGAGAATGAATTTTAGGGCAAATCTGGATCAGACCATTAATAAATGGGCCAAAATGACCGCAGGGTTTAATTACATCCACAGCGATGCTAACGAAAAACCAGATGGGAATTCTTTTTTCTCGCCTATGAATTCGGTTACGATTATTGGTAACTTTCATGATTTATTTACCCGTGATGCATTGGGCAATTTAAAAGCCGTTGGAGAACGTGGCCGTGTTAATCCGGTTTCTGTTCTTGAAGATATCAAGCAACGCGAGTTTACCAATCGTATTATCGCCAATGCGGGATTAAAACTTACCCCAGTTAAAAATTTAACTATTGATTATACCATGGGGGTTGATAATTCAATCCAAAACGGAACAACCTATATTCCTCCCTTTGCTTACAACGTAAGTACAGGTTTTTATGGTGGCGGACCAACTTTAGATCCCTCTTTAAATGGCTATGCAAGTGCGGCAAATGCAACTACTACGCTGTTTAATAACGAGTTAAATTTTACCTATGATGCAAAGATTTCTGATTTGTTTAGCTCTACCACTCAACTTGGCGGCTCTTATCAATATCAGAAAGACCTTTACAGCTTGTTAAACGGACGTGGATTAGCGCCTTTTGTTCAGGTGGTAAATGGAGCAAGTACGGTTTTGCCCAATGTTGATAGCCGCTCAGAATTCTCAATCAGTGGTGCTTATTTACAACAAAACTTTAAATATAAAGACCATTTGTTTGTTACCGGAGCAATCAGGGTAGACCAATCTACTGTGTTTGGAGAAGACAATAGAACGCAGTTTTATCCAAAAGCCAACGTGAGTTACGTATTATCATCTGCCGATTATTGGAAAGACTCTGGTCTGTCATCATGGTGGAATGCGTTTAAATTAAGGGCCGCTTACGGACAGTCAGGAAATTTAACAGGAATTGGAGCATACGATCGTTTCAACGTTTACTCGCCAAGTGCGCTAAACAGCAAAACATCTTTAACTTCGTTAACAACACTGGCTAATACCAGCGTAAAACCAGAGCGCCAGAAAGAGCTTGAGATTGGTACAGATATGTCCTTTTTTAACAATCGCCTGGGTTTAACTTTTAGTTACTATAATAAAAATGTAACTGATTTATTATTGCCGGTTGTTATTGCACCAACAACTGGTTTTTCGAGCTTACTAGACAATATCAGCGGAACTTTAAAAAATAAAGGTATCGAATTAATGCTTACAGGCGTACCCGTTAAAACAAAAGACTTTACCTGGACATCGACGCTGATTTACAATAGAAACAGAAATAAAATAGTGGGGTCAGGCGCACAAAGGTTGCTTTCAACAAATGCAGGCGCTCCGGTTTCCATTACCGATGGTTATCCTGTAGGAGTATTCTACGGAACATTTTTTGCACGTAATGCCGATGGAAGCTTATTGTTAAATGCGCAGGGCATTCCACAAACAGAGCGAGGCAACCAAACATCAGCTACAACTTACGAAGAGTTAAGAGCCGGCGGTCAGCCAACAGGAACAGTACTCCGTAAGGTAATTGGCGATCCAAATCCAGATTATACCGGGTCTTTCGTTAACGATTTTACATACAAAAAATTAAGCTTACACATTCAGCTGGATGCTGTTCAGGGAGGTGATGTCTGGAATGCTGATTGGCGGACACGTCAGGGAGTGGGTAACGGAAAAGTTGCCGAAGCAGAGCAACTGGGCCAATTGCCCAGAGGTTATGTAGCTGGCGTGTACAATGTTGAAGAATGGCGTATAGACGATGGATCTTTTGTGAAATTGAGAGAGATTTCTTTGAGCTATAATGTGGGGCAGGTTAAATTTATTAAAAGCTTAACCCTTAATGTTAGTGCAAGGAACCTGTTTTCATGGGATAATTATAAGGGCTACGATCCTGAGTTGAATTCTGGTGGTCAATCGACAATTTTGAGAAATATCGATTTCGGTTCGGTGCCCATTCCACGTACTTTCTCTTTTGGTTTACAGGCAAGATTCTAATTTAAAACTATTGTTATGAAAAATTTAAAATCAAGATATATAGGTTATGCATTTCTGCTTACAATAGTGGCTTTTATGAGCGCTTGTAAAAAGGAGTACTTAAATCCTAATGCGGCAACAGCCGGTGATGTATTAACTTCTGCGAAGGGTTTAACGGGTGTTACGGTAGGTTTACAGAAAAACTATTCGACTACACGGGCAGGAGTTTTGTACGCGTCTATTACTTTAAATGGCTTAACTACAAACGAATTGATATCCATTAACACAGGTAATACCAATGAAGAAAGATTGGCGGCGGGAGGTGTACAGGTAGATGGTACAAATTCGGTATTGCTAAATGTTTGGGCCGGAGCCAATAAAATTATTTATGACGCAGATAATGTGATTAATAATGCAGCCAATCTTGCTGATAAAAATTATGCTGCGGGTTTAATCGCTTACGCAAGTATTTTCAAAGCATTGGCGCTGGGTAATTTATCCGAATACTGGGAAAGTGTTCCAGCCGGAACGGGTCAGAATGTTACCTTTATTAACCGCGTTGATGGCTACAATAAAGCAATAGCAACCATTGATAATGCCCTGGCTGTAATTGCGGCAAACTCCATAAGTACATCTTTTTTAGGTAATATCCCGTCAGGAGTAGATATTCCCAATACTTTGGCTGCGCTTAAAGCCCGCTATGCTTTATTTGCTGGGAACTATGCATTAGCCTTAACGGCTGCAAACACCGTTGATTTAACTAAAAAATCAACATTCACATACGATGCCTTAAATCTGAATCCGATTTTTGAGGTTGCCACTTCTACCAATAATGTTATTCAGCCCAAAAATTTGAACCTGGGTCAAACCGGGGCGAACACTCCTGATGCGGGCGACGGCAGGATTCCGTTTTACACAGTAGTGAATACAACTGTACGTATTAACGGTTTTGGTGCGGGTACTTTTACACAGTTCCCGATATATCTGCCGGGAGAAATAACATTGATTAAAGCAGAGGCTTATGCCCGTCAGGCTACACCCAATTTAATCAGCGCATTGGCAGAGCTAAACAAAGTGGTTACCAAAACACCAGCTCAGGATCCTTTTGGGGTTGGTGCCGGATTACTTCCTTTAATTGGCCCTTATAGCCAGCAAGATCTTTTAAATCTCATTTATAAGCACCGTTGTATCGAGCTGTTTATGTCGGGTTTAAAACTCGAAGATATGAGGCGCTTTGGCCAGCCATTAACTGATCGTAAACGTAATTTCTTCCCTTATCCGTTTCCGGAGCGGGATAATAACACCAATACGCCAGCCGATCCGTCATTCTAATCATGAAAAAAGCTTCCCCGATTTAATCAGGGAAGCTTTTTTATAAAATATTTAATTCCTTTTCGCGGTATCGCGAAAGCGCTTCGTCATTGATATCCAGTTCAGTTATGAGGTAACTTATACTTTCCAGCGGGCAAACCCTTAACCGCAGGGCAATGTCCAGTTTTTCTGAAATGCACAATACCGCTGTTCTTTTTGCGCAGGCCAGCATGGCTTTTTTTAACTGGTTAATTTCCCAGTAAGTATCGGTTAAACCTTCTTCCGGGTGTATTGCGCTGGTTCCCATTAAACATAAATCGGCTTTTATTTCCGAAAGCTGGGCAATTACCTGTCCGCCATAGGTAACCTGCGAATTTTTAGAAAACAGGCCACCAATTAA
The DNA here is from genome assembly GCF_000812965.1 of Pedobacter kyungheensis. Classification (GTDB taxonomy): domain Bacteria; phylum Bacteroidota; class Bacteroidia; order Sphingobacteriales; family Sphingobacteriaceae; genus Pedobacter; species Pedobacter kyungheensis. The sequence goes on along the minus strand of NZ_JSYN01000018.1, from coordinate 49,641 downwards.
AATCACTTCAACATTGTTGTATTTTGCCAGTTCTACCGCCACCAGCGGGCTAATGGTAAAAAATGTGGCCGAAATACCCTGAGGTAATTGTTTTACCAGTTCCAGGATGGTTGTACCGCCTCCGGTTAAAACCACCATCCCATCTTTGATCAGGTTAATGGCCTTTTTCGCAATTACAATCTTGCTGTCGCGGGCATAAACCGTACTGTCATCAAAAGAGCTGTGGTAAGATTTAGATAAGGCACCACCATGCACCTTATATAACAGGTTTGCATCAACAAGTTCCTGCAGGTCTCGCCTGATGGTATCTTCCGAAACGGTTAGTAATTGTACCAGATCAGAGGTGAGCACGCGGTTGTGCAAGTTAATCTGGCGCATAATGAAATCATGGCGTTCTTTCTTCAGCATAAAATATTGGTCTGGTTGAGCGAATGTAACAAAGATTTTTAGATTTCCTAAATGTTGCGTGTTTTTGCGTGTTTTTGCAATTAAATTTTGTTAGTTGCTGTTAAATAGTTTGTTAAATAGTTTTTTTATTCCAAAACATTTATGATATTAGCATTAAAATGCGTTATTATGCGTGTTTGGCAAACTAACTAAAACAACTAAACAATTCATCTCATTCCCTAAACAGGCAGTTTATGAAAAAAAAACTACTACTATTATTTATTGGTACGTTTTTGTTGCTGGCTCATGCCATTGCGCAACAAATAACCATTACCGGTAGGGTTACGTCAGAAGACGGACCAATACCTGGTGTTTCTATCCGGGTAAAAGGAAGTACCACTGTTTCGCAAACCGGAGCGGAAGGATCCTATTCAATTAAAGCTTCAAAAACAGATGTTTTAGTCTTTTCTTTTGTAGGATATACAACTGTTGAAAGAACAGTTGGTGGAAACACAACGATCAATGTTGCATTGAAATCAGATGCCAAAGGATTGGATGAAGTTGTAATTACCGCACTGGGCAATACCGTGAAGAAAAGAGAGCTTGGTACCTCTCAACAAACAGTTAGCGGTGCAGCAATAGCTGAAACACAACGCGAGAACTTTATTAATGCCTTGCAGGGAAGAGTTGCAGGGGTTGAGGTAACCAGTTCTTCAGGGGTACCTGGCGCTTCATCTTCTATAACCATCCGTGGTGTAAGTTCAATTAGTGGCAGTAACCAGCCGTTAATGATTGTAGATGGATTGCCGATTGACAATAAAACCTTAAACACATCTGCATTTGTATCTGATGCCAGCTCAAATACTGCTTTTAGTAACCGGGGAGTAGATTTTACCAACAGGTCTGCAGATATCAACCCTGAGGATATTGAAAGTTTAGTGGTTTTGAAAGGTCCGGAAGCGGCTGCACTTTATGGTATTGATGCGGCAAACGGAGCGATCGTAATTACAACAAAAAGGGCAAAGGCAGGCGCTGGTGCTGTAAATTATAGCAACAGTTTCAGGGTTGAGGCAACCCGGGCCTATCCGGAAATTCAAAAACAATATGGTTTGGGAGGTAGTGGGGTTCCCGGCTCTGTATCTACCCTAAATAATATTTATCAGTATTTTGGACCAGCTTATCCAGAAGGAACCCAGTTTTATGATAATGTAAAAGATTTCTTTCAAACAGGCTTTACCCAAAAGCATAACCTTTCATTTGAAGGGGGCTCAGATAAAGTTAACTACCGTATCTCAAGTGCTTATACCGATCAAAGTGGGGTAGTTCCAAATTCAGATTATCAGCGAATTAACTTAACCGGTGCATCGCAGGGCATTGTAAATAGCTGGTTAAAAACTGATTTGTCTATGAATTACAGCTATGCGGTGAATGATCAACCGTTGAAAGGTAGTATAGGTCCTTTATTGGGCTTACTGGCCTGGCCACAAACCGATGATGCCTCAAATTACCTTACACCTGCCGGAACCAGAAAATTGCTGGCTTTCGGATCAGCAGGCAACGCTGAAATTGATAACCCTTATTTCAACGTAAACAAGAATATTATCAATTCAAAAACAAGCAGAATCATTTCCAATCTGGGTTTAACCATTACTCCGTTTAAATGGGTAAATATTAAAACCAATATCGGTATGGATTCTTATACCAATCAAAACTTAATTGTTCGCCATCCGGAAAGTGCTTCGGCATTTAGCAGGGGCGGAACAATTGATGTTGCCAACGATGTTACCCGCAATATTAACCTGCAGAATTTAATTAATTTTAACAAGCAGAAACTAACTAAAGATATTTCTTTTGATGCCACACTCGGTAACTCATTGCAAAATCTGAAATCGAATGTTGATGCTGGATACGGCGAAGGATTTTTAGATCCTAACTTTAATTCTTTAAATAACGTTGCTACAAAACTGGTAAGAACTACGATTAGCCAGCGTCGTCTGGTAAGCTTCTTTGGTAGGGCTACTTTTGATTATAAAAACTATTTGTTTTTAACAGGAACCATCAGGAACGACCGTACTTCTACTATTCCGATTGACCGTTATTCTTTCTGGTATCCATCAGTACAAGGAAGTTTTGTTTTTACCGATGTGCCAGCTTTCAAAGGGCTTAAAAGTGTGTTTTACTATGGTAAGTTAAGGGCAGCCTATGCCAATGTGGGTAAAGACGCCCGTCCATATGCCTATGTACCTACATTAGAGAATAAAACAACTTCTGGCGGAGGTTATGGTTATGGATTTACCGGACCAAACCCGGGTTTAAAGCCTGAGTTTGCAAAATCATACGAATTTGGAGCCGAACTGGGCTTCCTGAACAACAGATTAGGACTTGACGTAACAGTTTACCGCAAAGAAACCACCGATCAGATTGTAAATGATATCAGAAGCAGTTATGCAACAGGTTTTATTTTACTAAACCTTAACGGAGGTTCTACCAGGAATCAGGGTATTGAGTTAACGTTACGCGGAACACCGGTAAAAACAAAAGATTTTAACTGGGATGTCTTAGCCAATTTCGAATCGGCAAGAGGCAAAGTGCTTTCGCTTCCTAACGCGCTTCCTGAGTCGTATGTATCTGATACCTGGTTGTATGCCAATGTGCGTAATGGTAATACGCCCGGAAATTCGACCAGATCATTAACCGGACTTTTTTACTTAAGAAATAATCAGGGCCAGTTATTAATCAATCCAACAACAGGAGTTCCGGTACGTTCTACTACGTTTATTGAAGGAGGTTATGACAGGCAGCCTGATTTTACCATAGGCTTATCGAATACGTTTACTTATAAAAACATGTCCTTGTCGTTCCTGCTCGATATCAGAAAAGGTGGTGATGTATTAAACGCAACACAACACTTCTTAACAACCATTGGTTTAGGTACCAATACTGTTGATAGGATGACACCAAGAATTATTCCTGGAGTATTACAGGATGGCAGAGAAAATAGTGCAAACCCAACGGTTAATAATATCGCCTTTGTTCCTTACTATCAAAATACATTCTATTCTACAGCAAGTGAAGAGTTATTTATAGAAAAAGACATCAATTGGATTAGGTTGAGAGATGTTACTTTTAGCTACAAGCTTCCTCAAACACTGCTTAAGAAACAGAATTTTGTGAAAAGCGCAAGTGTTTTTGTTACAGGTACTGATTTGTTCTTAATTACCAACTATACTGGTTTGGATCCTGTTGTTAATGGAAATACTGCTGCTGTAGGAGGCTCTGGCGCTTCGGGTATTGATTATGGTAATTTTCCAATGCCTATTGGTTTAAACTTTGGAATTAAGATTGGATTATAATGGAAAAGATTATGAAATATATATATATAACACTCCTGACAGGATTTTTATTCACTGTTAGTAGCTGCAAGAAATATCTGGATGTAAACACCAATCCAAATGCACCACAAACTGTAACTGCAAATTTGTATTTGTCGCCAATGTTGCATTGGATGGTAACAGCTCCCCAGTACGACGGCAGATTTATAGGAAGATATACCCAAAACTGGACTTCCACAACTAGTGGTACAACATGGGATTTGCAAGGTTACGACCCTGCTTCTGATAATGGGGCCGAACTTTGGAGAGATGTATATTGGAGCTTGGGTCAGAATTTAGTAGATATGAATACTAAAGCTGAAGCTGAGCAAAGATGGGATTTATTAGGCGTAGGTCAGATTTTAAAAGCCTGGGGATGGCAATCATTAACAGATGTACACGGAGAGATTATTGTTAAAGAAGCGATAGACCCGACTAAATATCTGTTTAATTATGATACTCAGGAGTACGCTTATCAGGAGGTACAGCGCTTATTAACCGCTGCAATTGCCAATTTAGCCAGAACCGATGGAGCTGTAGATGCTGCATTTTTAGGTAAAACCGACTTGATTTATAAAGGCGACCGGGCAAAGTGGACAAAATTAGCCTATGCCATGCTGGCCTTAAATTTGAATCACTACAGTAACAAAGCAGGCTACAAACCTGATGATGTAATTGCTGCAGTTGATAAATCTTTTACCAGCAATACAGACGACGCGTTAATGGCCTATCCAGGGGTTACCGGAAATGACGACAGGAATTTTTTAGGCCCAACAAGGGGTAATATGCAAACCTATAGACAAACACCATTTATTGTTAACCTGATGAATGGAACGCAGTTTACCGGTGTTGTAGATCCAAGAATGACGCGTATGTTAGCTCCATCACCTGATGGTAATTACAGGGGGATTGTAACAGGGGCAGGAACTGGTGCGTTCACTGCAAGTCAGTTACCTAATAACTTCTGGAATATTGCATCAATTTCTGCACCGGCTGCCAATACCCAGGGAAGATATATTTTCTCTGATAAGTGCAAGCTACCGGTAATGACCTATGCCCAGTTACAGTTTATTAAAGCTGAAGCAGCATATAGAAAAGGCGATAAAGAAACAGCTTTAGCTGCATATAAAAATGGTATTTCAGCACATATCGATTTTGTGAACGCGAGGAATATAGAAGATAATCAGTCTCCAACTCAGATAACAAGTGCCGAAAAAACGGCTTATATGAGTTCAACAGTTATTGTTCCTGCAGCGGCAGCAGATTTAACCTTAACACAGATTATGTGCCAAAAGTATATTGCACAATGGGGTTGGGGGCATTTAGAAACCTGGATGGATTTGAGGAGATTTCACTATACTGATGCCGATCCGGCCACTGGAAAACAAGTTTATCTCGGCTATGTTTTTCCTACAACTTTATATTCTGATAATGCAGGTAAGCCAGCCTACAGAATTCGTCCGCGTTATAACTCAGAATATGTTTGGAACAGGGATGCATTAAGTGTAATAGGCGGATTGGCAACCGATTACCATACCAAACAAACCTGGATTATTCAACCTTAATTAGCTCAATTATGAAAATAAAATATATAGGTTTACTGGCAGTTACGCTCGTAACCGTTTTTGGTTCTTCATGTAAGAAAGACAATAGCATACAAGTTATTGATATACCTGTAGACGCAGCAAGCATTTCAAGGATTAAATATTTCAATTTTGCCTCAGGCGCACCTTCTGTAAATTTTTATGCCAATGGTACAAAGGTTTCGGGTATACTGAGTGCTACCGGGTCTGAAAGTACAACCGGAACCGCTTACGGAGGAGTTTATCCGGCTTCTAACTATAGTGTCATCAACCCTGGCACCTATAAAATAAACGGAATTATACCTTCAACGGCGGCTGCCAATGCAAATGTTACTATATCTGAATTAAATCCGGTTTTAGCCAATGGCAAATACTATTCACTATATACCTGCGGCATATACAGCAGTACAACCAAAACAGCCGAGTCGTTTGTGTTAGAGGATGTGCTGCCGCCTTCAACTTCGAGTAACACGGTATCTTATGTTCGTTTTGTTAATACCATACCAAATGGAACAGCAGCAATGAACCTTGTAATTAAAAATTCAGTTACCGCCGTAGAAACCGTTGTGGCAACCAATATTGGTTATAAAGCAGGATCTGCCTTTGTTGCTGTGCCTGTAGGTAGCTATGAGCTGTATGTAAGGTATCCGTCTTCATCAACCAACATTATTTCGCGAAATGGAACTACAAATGGGGTGGTAGGCTTTTTGGGGGGAAGAGCTTTTACTGTTGGCGCAAGAGGAGACATGACTGTAACCTCTGCTACAGCAGCAAACAGGCCATTGCTTGATAATACTGCCAATCAATAGTCAGTTTGAATTACATTAACAGGCCCCGGTTCATAAAACCGGGGCTTTGTTGTTCTTGTTGGTCAATTTTATTATCTTGTAATAACCTATCAGCGGCAATCAAATGAAGGTTTTATATCTCTTTCTGCTTATTGGCATGAGTGGTTTGCAAGCAACAGCGGCAACCTTTATAGTTGTAAATAATGCAAACGCGGGTGCAGGCTCACTGCGGGAAGCCATTGCCGGAGCTAATGCCAACGGGATCTCTGCTGCCGATCTTATCCTCTTCAATATTCCCGCAGCTAATCCAAATGACGTAACCATTACGCTTACCGAAGAACTTCCTGCACTTACTTCAAATCTAATCATCGATGCTGCTTCGCAACCTACAACCTTGCTGGAAAGCGTGGGTATTAGGATTAAACTGGTTAGAGGAGCGAGTTCGTTCTTCCATGGTCTGGTTATCGATGGGGCTGAAAATATCCAGATTTACGGAATCTACTTCAGTAATTTTACTTCACAGGTAGGTGTCCCGTCTGACGAACGAAAAGGGGCCGTTTTTTTGAAAAATGCAGCCCACATCATCATTGGTGCGCCGAATAAGCAAAACGGCTTTGGTAATAATTACACATCGGTTATTTCACCAACCCTGCCATTTGTGCAAGACGATATTACCATTTCTTCCAACATTATCGGTCTAGACCCCAGTGGGAAAAGCCCCGCAGGAAACGTTGTTGGGATCGATTTGAGTTACCTCAGCAATTCAACAATAGGAGGTAATACAGCTGCTTACGGGAATCTGGTTTCGGGCAATTCAAATGCTATTTCTTTGGGTGGGCTGGCAGGGAATGTCAATATTACTTTCAACGTAATTGGTTTTGATATTGTTAAAGCGAAAACCTTTCCACAATTGCAGTCAACCGGTATTTTTGCTAATGGTGAAAATGTAAAACTTAACATTTCCGATAATTACATTGCAGCACAGTTAAAGGGGATCAAAGTTGATAATTTAAAACAACCCTACACCATTAGTCGGAATGTAATTGGCAGGGGGGCAAATGGCGAAAACTTTGGAAATACCAGGTACGGAATAGAGTTATACAATTGTATGTCGGGTATTATTGGAGGACGAGATGTTTCTGATCAGAATGTGATTGCCTATAACGAATACGGAATATGGGTCGATGCTTCCTATCCTGTAAGTATTTTGAAAAATAGTATGTACTGTAATACCTTATCTGCCATTGGTTTTAAAGATATTCCGGCAGGTAAAAGTATTACAACTTCACGTATTACAACCATCACGGCTACCTCAGCAAGCGGTACGTATCTTCCCAATGCACTTATCGAACTTTTTTACGATGATGAATGCCCTGATTGCCAGGGTAAAACTTTTATTGCCGCTATACCGACTAATGCTGATGGAACATGGACATATCAGGGCGCATTAACTGCTGGCATAACCAGTACAGGCACCAATGCAGATGGGGCAACAGCTTCATTTTCAAAGCCTTTGATTTTTGATGGCAATAAAATAATTACCGATGCTTTTTGTGGCAATTCGACAGGAAGTATTACAAGGCTGGATGTTAGCGATGCCAGTGTCTTCAATTGGTTTGATGCCAGTAACAATCTGGTTGGTCAGGATCGCGAACTTAAAGATGTACCTGGTGGAACTTATTATTTAAAAGCGGGTCAACCCGGCGGTTGCGAGTCTATTTCAGCCGTTTATACTATCCGGAATGTCGACATCAACTACAAGGCAAAAACTGCCGTAATTAAACCCCTAACCTGCAACGAAAACAATGGTGGTGTAAGTATTACTGCATACGAGACGGAAATACCACTGGTTTTTAGCTGGATAAATCAGGCGGGTACCATTGTTAGTAACGAAGAAATATTACGCAATGTGGCCGCCGGAACCTACAGTTTAATGGCCTCTAATGGTAACGGTTGCATCAATTTAGCGGGTACTTTTACAATAGGCACGGCATCGCTCCCCGTAATCGATTTTTCTAAATTAAGGCCCATGATTAGTTGCGACGGAAAATGGGTAAGTGTAATGGGAGCAGATGTAGTAGGGGCAACCGGTCCTTATAATTACAGTTGGGTAGATGTTAATGGTAACTTGGTGGCCAATGCGCTCGATTTTCAAAAATTGAAGCCAGATAAGTACCAGTTATGGGTCAAAGATCAATATGGCTGCGAAGTAAAAAGCGAAGTTGTGGATTTTACCCAGCTAGAAAGCAAAGTTTTAGTCGTGCCCAATTCCATCAGCCCTAATGGCGATGGCTTAAATGATACCTGGAAAATACCGGGTACAGAAAATTACCCGAATGCAGAATTTTATATATTTAACCGGCTTGGTAATCAGCTTTTTTACTCCAGAGGGTACACAAAAGAGTTTGATGGAACTTATAATGGAAAGCCGCTTTCTGTTGGCGTTTACTATTTTCTAATTGATTTGAAAACGGATTGCGGTAAAATAAGCGGGAGTTTAACTATTCTAAAATAATCAGACTTAATGAGAAAGGGCTTGTTAAATCATCTTACAAGCCCTTTTTTGTCATTTACAAAATCTTAAATCCTAAACTCAATTGGAAAAGGTTTGGTTTCTGTGTATATTTTTCACTTTTGCTGATGTTCGATAAACCAGCTTCATAACGTAAGTCAACCGAAATGCTGCCTACATCAACACCTGCACCTGCCTGTAAGCCCAGTGCCTGGTTTTTGTAATTGCTAAAATCTGTTGCCTGTTGGTAAGCCGAGCTAAAAGTCGAATTTTCATCTAATACAAATGAAATAACCGGACCAGCCATTAAGCGGAAGTTGAGGTTTTTAGCACCGAATTTGGTTCCCAATAAAACCGGAACATCAAGGGTGGTAAACTTTACTTTTCCTTCTGCCGATACTTCGTTGCCGTTATCTTGCTGAAAGCTGATAAATTTGTTGCCTTTGCTGCCTATGTAAGCCTCTGGTTGCACATAAAAACTGGCTCCGCCAATACGTGCCCAGGCACCGATCTGATAGCCCAAACGGTTTTCTTCGCTTGCGAAATCCGAATTTAACTTGGCTAAATTTACACCTGCTTTAACGCCCAGGTTAAAAGTTTGTGCCTTTGCTGTTGCCCAACCTATGGTTAGGAAAACAATAGAGAAGATGATCTTTTTCATTTTAGTTTAAATTTTTAAGGTTATAAAATCAAAAACATGCGCGTGTGCATTTTTAAAAAGATTTAATGCCCATGGCTTCTTTTTTTGCGCATCAGGCAGTTTTTGATCCGGGTTAGATTTTATAACGCAGTTTTAACACAATTATCGTGCAAGAATTTTTTGCGAATGTCTGTTTTTTTTGTCAGATCACATAAAAAGGTATTAACCTGAATAAATATTTTTTACTTTTGCATCAAATAAAATATGCCATGGCTAATTTTCAACTCACTTCTGAAACCGCATTTAAAGTAAAAACCAAATTCTTAAGGAAATACCGCGATCTGGCGAACGAACCTTTGGCATTTGAGCCCGGTAAAGAAGATCAGCTGGTTGAAGATTTAATGCGTTTGGTTAAACGCGACCGTACCTATATTGAATTTACCATTCAGAAAGCGCTGGCCGATACTAAAGGAAACAGGCTTTAAGGTTCTGGTTTTACCTTCCAAGTGCAACATTTAGGCTTTTTGTTGTCAGTTTAATACATACAGGCGCTCGCTTTATCTAGCTTTCTCATGCAATTTGCATCTTTTATAATCGCATTCTTGCTCTGGGTAAGTGCACTTAAAGTATCTGCACAACAACAGGCATTTAATGATGCCTTTCCTGATAGTTTAACGTCGGCCCAAACCCGAAAACAATTAAATGATTTATCTGCTGATCCATACCTGAAGCAGACTTTCGTCAAGGGAGGGAAGTCGATTAATTATAGAATACTATTGCCGGAAGCGGGAAGTAGCCAGCTTAAATATCCTCTGGTTATTACCTTTCATAACTCAACGCGGATAGGTACAGATAACGAAAGGCAATTGGAGCCATTGGCCAGGATTTGGTTGCGCCCTGAAATACGCAGCAAATACCCGGCATTTGTTATTGCTCCCCAGTTTCAAACACGTTCATCAAATTATTACCCAGATTCAATACGCCATTGCTTAATATCAAAGCCCTCAGATGATGTTTATCTATTGCTGGATTTAATCCGCGAGGTTAAAGCTAAGTATCCGCAGATAGATACCAATCGCATTTATTTGGTCGGCTATTCTATGGGGGCATCTACTGCACAAAACCTGATGAATATGGCTCCTAAAACCTTTGCAGCCATAGTTGCTATTGCTGCAGTGCCCGATTTCGTTAATATAGATGGAATCCGTAAAAAACCGATGTGGTTAATTCATGGCAGGCAGGATAATGAAAATCCATACGAGGGAAGCGAACATTTATATCAGGAGATGAAAGGCAACCCAAATTTGTACTTTACCACTTACAACAAGTTAGATCATAACCTCATCACCATTCCGTTATTGCTTACGGCTCAGATACCCGCCTGGTTGTTTGCCCGGCATAAATAAAAAATGACCTGGCCCGGGCTATTATTTGGGCGGTTTATTGCGTAACGCTTAATTTACGCCTGCCCCAAATAAGCTGTTTTTAATCTTTATTGGTTTTTGTACATTTACGTTTCTACTAAAACGATAAATAATTTACCCTATAAGCTGCCTTTTATTTAAAATGCGCCGTTTGGGGCCAAAATAATAAGGTTATGAAGAAACTAAAATATGGTCTTTTAGCGGCAGGCGTTGGCGTGGCTGCTTTATCTTTCTCTTTCAAAGAAGATTTGTTTCTGGTTTCTAAAAACCTGGATATTTTTGCCTCCTTGTATAAAGAAATCAACATTAACTACGTTGATGATACCAATGCGCCCAAGTTAATGCGTACGGGGATTGATGCCATGCTCGATAGTCTCGATCCCTATACCGAGTATGTGCCAGAATCGGAAATCGAAGATTATAAACTGAAGTATGTGAGCACGCAATACGGTGGTATTGGGGCCAGCACCGTTTTTATTGATGGTAAATTGTTTATAAACGATATTAGCGAGGGTTATCCCGCTTATAAAAGCGAGGTTAAACCCGGCGATCAGCTGGTAAGTATAAACGGAATAGCCGTTAAAGGTAAAGACCGTGCCGAAATCAGCCAGTTGTTGCGTGGGCCAAAAGGTACACCTGTTGATTTAGTGGTGATCAGGGAAGGTAAGGAGTTAGCCAAAAAACTAACCCGCGAGGAAATTAAACAGCCTAACGTTTCTTACTCGGGTATGGTTGGCGATGGCATTGGTTACATTAAACTCGATAAATTTTTAGAAAACTCTGGTCAGGAAGTTAAAGACGCTTTACTGGCTATCCAAAAAGAAAATCCAAAAGGTGTAGTACTCGATTTAAGAAATAACGGCGGCGGCATTTTGCAGGAAGCCGTAAAAATAGTGAACCTTTTTGTAAATAAAGATCAGCTGATTGTTACCCAAAAAGGTAAAAACGCAGAAAAAACGCTTAGCTATAAAACCCTTTTCGCGCCGGTTTCTACATCAGTTCCTTTGGTGGTGCTGGTAAACGGAAATTCGGCTTCGGCTTCTGAAATTGTGGCGGGCTCGTTGCAGGATTTAGATCGTGCCATTGTAATTGGTCAGCGCAGTTATGGCAAAGGTTTGGTACAACAAACATTTAACCTGCCTTACAACAGTTTGGTAAAAGTAACCGTAGCTAAATATTACACTCCATCAGGCAGGTGCATCCAGAAATTAGATTATGCGCATAAAAATGCCGATGGTGTAGCCGAACGCTTTGCCGATTCTACCATGGTGATGTACCAAACCAAAGCAGGCAGAAATGTATACAGTGGCAATGGTGTTTATCCGGATATTGTGGTTGATGCTGCAAAATTGAGCCCGATTACGATCTCTATGCTCAGTAAAAATCTTTTCTTTAATTATGCCAACCAATATAAAAAGGAAAAACCAAGTTTAGCTGCGGCAAAAACCTTTCAGCTTTCTGATGCAGACTATGCTGCCTTTTCGGGTAGTTTGGCCGATAAAGATTTAACCTATTTAAGCCGTACCGAAAGATTGCTTTCTGATTTGCGCGCAGAAGCTGAAAAGGAAAATAAATCGGCCGAAGTAAAAACCGATCTTGAGAACCTGAAATACAAACTTACTTCTTCTAAAAAAACAGATTTGGCTACGCATAAGGCAGAGATTAAACGTGTGCTCGAAACCCAGATTGTGAGTCGTTATTTTTACGAGAAAGGAAGGATTGAGCAAAGTTTCCAATACGATAAAGAACTGGCTGCGGCTAAAAATCTGTTTACCAACCAATCGCAGATTTTGGCCATATTGAAAGGTGATGGCAACTACAAAGTAATTGGAAAACCAAGCAAGGCTACTGCATCGATAAACTAAATACAATAACCAAATATACCACACTATCTTATGAAAAAATTAGCAATAATAGGCTTAGTCCTGTTGTTTGGCCTGCAGTTAAAAGCGCAGGATTATGTGCCTGCAGCATCCAATTTAAAACAACGCGCCTGGTTTAACGATGCCCGGTTCGGCTTATTTATTCACTGGGGGCCTTTTAGTATTCCGGGAAGTGGCGAATGGGTAATGAACGACAGGAAGCTGAATGTGCATAACTACACCAATCTGAAAGATTTTTTCAACCCAACGGAGTTTAATGCTGCGCAATGGGTAAGCATGGCTAAAAATGCCGGTATGAAATACATTACGCTGATTACCCGCCACCATGATGGTTTTAGCATGTTTGATACCAAATACTCTGATTTCAACATCATGAATACGCCTTACAAAAAGGACATCGTAAAAATGATGGCTGATGAATGCCATAAGCAAGGCATACAATTGTATTTATATTATTCTTTACTCGATTGGCGCCGCGAAGATTATCCACATGAAACTGGGCGTACAGGTCAGAATTCGGGCAGAACGGGCAAGGGCGATTATGCCAGTTACCTGCAGTTTATGAAAAACCAGCTAACCGAACTTTTAACCAATTATGGCGAAATTGGGGGCATCTGGTTTGATGGTCACTGGGATCAGACTGCACCTGAGGGTGAAAAAGACCGTACATCGCGAATAGATTGGAAATACAATGAAATTTATGGGCTCATACACAAACTGCAGCCACAATGTATGATCGGGAATAACCACCACCTAAGCCCGTTCGCTGGAGAAGATTTCCAGATGTTTGAGCGCGATCTTCCCGGCGAAAATAAATCAGGTTTAAGTTTTCAGAAAGCATCAGATAAACTTCCGTTAGAAACCTGTGAAACGATTTCAAATTCGTGGGGTTACAATCTGAGTGATACGCACTACAAATCGAATAAAGAGTTGGTGAATATGCTGGTGAAGGCTGCCAGTTTAGGCTCAAACCTGTTGCTTAACATTGGCCCGATGCCAAATGGTAAAATCCAGCCCGAATTTCAGGAGCGCTTAGCCGGCATGGGTGCCTGGTTAAAAGTTTATGGCGAGAGCATTTACAATACCAAGGGCGGTTTCATTAAACCTCAGGCATGGGGAAGCATTACCCAAACCGATAAAAATATCTATATCCACATTTTGGATGGTAAAACCAATACGCTCGATCTGGAAAATGTTCCTGCTAAAAAAATTAAAAAGGCCTATTTGCTAAAAGATAAAACTGCGGTAAAGTATACCTTTAAAAATGGAAAACTAAGTCTGAATAGTGCAGTGGATACTAGCGAACCTGATCATGTAATTGTGCTGGATATCGATAAGTAATTTGTTGGGGGCATTATAGGTTGGATGTAATTCTTTTTCATTTTAAATGAAAATTAACGTAAAACGTTTTACTTTTAGGGCTTTTAAACCTATTGTAGGATATAAACCATGCATTTCAACAAAATTTCGTCTATTCTATTTTTAACCGCCTCTTTATGTGTTAATCAAGCCTTTGCACAGCAAACAACAAAATTGACCCAATATGTTGATCCGTTGATTGGCTCGGCAAAACATGGTCACGTTTTTGTAGGTGCCAATGTGCCTTTTGGTGCAGTACAGCTCGGCCCAAACAATATTTTTGAGGGTTGGGATTGGTGTAGCGGTTATAACTATGCCAGTAATACCATTACCGGTTTTGCACACACGCATCTGAGTGGTACGGGAATTGGTGATTTGGGCGATATTTCCATCATGCCGGCTACCGGAAAAACCTTGTTAGAAAAGGGTAAGACTGCAGAAGATCCTGCAGGTTATTTATCGACTTTTTCGCACCAGAACGAAGTAGCAAAAGCGGGTTATTACAGCGTATTGCTGGATAAATACGGAATTAAGGCCGAATTAACGGCTACCGAAAGGGTAGGTTTTCATCAATATACCTTTAAAAATGCAGCAGAAAATCCACACATTATCATCGATTTGATAGAAGGTATTGGTTGGGATGCCCCGGTATCTGCTTCTTTTAAACAGCTTGATGCGACTACAATTGTTGGTCATAGAAATTCGAAAGGCTGGTCTAACGATCAGCGCTTGTATTTCGTAATTAAGCTTTCGCAACCCATTAAAAACATTACCTTATACGATAGTACAGCTGTTAAAAGTGGAAAAGCCCTAAACGGTAAGAAGCTGAAAGCTGTTGTTGATTTTGCTGCCATCAATAACAACAAACTGCAGATAAAAGTAGCACTATCACCGGTAAGTATCGATAATGCCATTTTAAACTTAAAAACAGAGTTACCCAACTGGGATTTTGCTGCAACCGTTAAAAAAGCCGATACCAAATGGGAAAAAGAATTGGCAAAAGTGAAAATTGGAGCTTCCAATACCACCAAAAAAGTTTTTTATACTGCCTTATACCATACCATGGTGGCCCCTTCGTTATTTAACGATGTAAACAAAGATTATCTGGGTACAGATAAAAAGGTATATAAAAATGCAGGTTTTAATAACTTAACTACTTTTTCGCTGTGGGATACCTACCGTGCTGCTAACCGGCTGTTTACCATTTTGCACCAGGATAAAGTAAACGACGTGGTAAACACCATGCTGGCCATTTACAAACAACAAGGTAAATTGCCTGTTTGGCATTTAATGGGCAGCGAAACCAATACCATGGTGGGCTATCATGCTGTACCGGTTATTGTTGATGCCTATTTAAAAGGCTACCGTGGTTTTGATGTTAACCTGGCTTATGCCGCGGTAAAACAATCGGCCATGCAAAAAACAGATGGTATTGAGTACATTCAGCAATTAAAATACATTCCGGCCGATAAGGTAAATGAATCAGTTGGTAAAGCCCTCGAGTACGCCATTGATGATTATTGTATTGCACTAATGGCCAAAGCCTTAAACAAAACAGCCGATTACAATTATTTCAGTAAAAGAGCGAAGTTATACAGCCAGTATTTCGATCCTAATGTGCAGTTTATGCGTGGTAAACTGGCTAACGGAAACTGGAGAAGCCCATTCGATCCATTTTCATCTAAACACCGTGAAGATGATTACGTAGAGGGAAATGCCTGGCAGTATACCTGGCTAGTGCCTCAGGATGTTGAAGGGCTGATTAAGCTTTTCGGTGGCGATAAACCTTTCACCAATAAGCTCGATTCGTTGTTTACCTTACCTTTAGATCTGGGAACTAACGGGTCGCCAGATATTAGCGGCTTAATTGGTAATTATGCGCAGGGTAATGAGCCCAACCACCACATTACTTATTTGTACACTTATGCAGGTCAGCCCTGGAAAACTGCCGACCTGATCCGCAAAATAGACAAAGACTTTTATTCTGCAAAGCCCGATGGTTTATGCGGTAACGAAGATGTTGGGCAAATGAGTGCCTGGTACATTTTTACGGCTATGGGTTTTTATCCCGTAAATCCGGCAAACGGCGCTTATGTTTTCGGAACACCATTAATTAACGAAGCCAGTATTGCATTGAGCGGAAACAAAAAGTTCGATATTAAGGTAATCGGAAACAGTGCCGAAAATAAATATATCCAAAAAATAGTGCTGAATGGTAAACCTTATACCAAAGCATTTATTTTACATAAGGCTATCATGGCCGGCGGAAATATGCAAATTTATATGGGCAATACACCATCTGCAACCTGGGGTGTAAAACCTGCTGACCGACCCGTATCCACAAAATAATATAAGAATGATTAAATTAGTGCCTGATCGAATGAGTAGAAATATCCCACGCATTCAATCAGGCCATCATTCGCTTATCATCAAATAAATCACCCAATCAATACCAATACTAATGAAGAAAATATTGTTACTGCTTTTATGCTGCTCGGGTTTAATGGCTGGCGCACAACAGCGTTACGAATTAAATTCGGGATGGACTTGCACCAATGTTAACGACGTAAAAGCCGACGGTGCAGCCATTTCTAAAACCGGTTTTGCCCTCAATAACTGGATGCCGGCCACAGTACCCGGAACGGTGCTTACCACCTTGTTGAATAACAAAAAAGTGCCTGATCCGTTTTACGGCATGAACAACGAAAAGATTGCCGATGTTTACCATACCGGTAATGCGCATTACACGTATTGGTTTGTAAAGGATTTTGAAGAACGCGCCGCCGGAAACGAACAGGTTTGGTTGCAGTTTAGAGGGATTAACTATAAAGCTGAAATTTATTTAAACGGCAAAAAAGTAAATCCCAAAACACAGGTGGGGATGCACATACGCGCGCAATATAACATTACCCCATTGCTTGCTGCCAATGGCAAAAACAGGTTAGCTGTAATTGTTTATCCACCCGATTTTCCGGGCAACCCTAATGGCGGTCAGGGAGGCGATGGAACTATTGCCAAAGGTTTAACAACGCAATATACTGCAGGCTGGGACTGGATTCAACCTACCCGCGACCGCAACACCGGTATTTGGGATAAGGTTACCATCGAAAAAACCAAAAGCATTAATATTCAAAACCCGCATGTAGTTACTTTAGTGCCAGGTAAAAGATTGGCAACAGGGAAACAAAATCCGGCAACAGTAAAGGTTAGTATCGAGGTAGAAAACCCAACCAGCAAGGCGGTTTCAGGTACTTTACAATATGAGATAGCAGGAAAGATAATTAAACAGCGGGCTACAATTGCGGCCAACCAAAATACTACGGTTAAACTTGCAGACTTGCAAATCGAGAACCCTAAATTATGGTGGCCAAGCGGTTACGGCGATCAAAACCTTTACGATTTAAAGATCAAATTTGTTGCTGCAACACAGGTGTTGGATCAGGAAGCACTGAAAGTGGGAATCCGTCAGATTGATAATATCTGGAATGACCATACCAAAAGCATGGGTACTTTTGTAAACGGCCAAAAGATTTTTATAAAAGGCGGTAACTGGATTATTTCTGATGCGATGTTGCGCTTTACCGATGCACGTTATGATGCCGAGGTACGTTACCATAAAGATATGAACCTAAACCTGATCAGGATTTGGGGAGGAGCTATTTTAGAGCGGCCAGAGTTTTATAATGCCTGCGATAAATATGGTTTGCTGGTTTTCCAGGATTTTTGGTTTAGTGGCGATTGTAATGGCCGTTGGGTAGATCCGATGAAAAAAGAAGACCAGTGGACCAGAAGAAATTATCCTGATGATCATCCTTTGGTTTTAACTGCAATTGAAGATCAGATTAAAATGATCAGAAACCATGCTTCGCTTGCTTTTTGGTGCGGAGGGAACGAAATTACACCCCCAGATGATATTTTAATGCCACTAAAGAATGACCTGCTGCCAAGATTAGATGGTACACGTCAGTTTTTCGATTTTTCTAACAGTGATGAAATGTCGTACAATTCGATTGGCGGTAACGGCGACGGACCTTACGGCATTCAGGATATTAAAACTTTCTGGGGAACACAAACCTTCCCTTACAACTCTGAAGTTGGCTCGGTAGGAGTAGGCGATTATGCTTCTTTATTGCGCTTTATCCCGGAGAAAAACCTGGTTGCACCACAATATAAAACCAAACCAGATTCGGTGTGGGATTACCATAAGTACATCTCGTACGAGCAATACCTTAATCCTTATGGTAAGCCAAAAGATGCCAAAGATTTTGCCATGAAAGCCCAGCTGGCCAATTACGATCAGTACCGCGCATTAATGGAAGGTTTTTCTAACAAAATGTGGGATTGGTATACCGGATCAATCATCTGGAAAACGCAAAACCCATGGACAGCCATGCGCGGACAGATGTATGATTATTATCTGGACCCGAATGCGTGTTTATATGGCTTAAGAAAAGGAAGTGAGCCGTTGCACGTGATGATGAATCCTTTGGATAGTATGGTAACCATCGTAAACAATGGCTTTACCACGCGTAATAACCTAATGGTACAAGCTAAAGCCTATGATATGGAGGGCAAGGATTATTTCTACTCTCAGGTATTTAATTCAGTTGGTCCTTCATCAGTAAGAAGATTGTTCCCTTTAAATGAGTTTTTAACCAAATTGGATAAGAAAGATGGGGTTTTTGTTTCGTTAAGAATTCTGGATCAAAAACAAAACATCTTGAGCGAGAATATTTATTGGCTACCTGGAAAAGATGGAGAATATTCGGGCTTGAAAAATATGAAGCAAACACCTTTAAAAGTAAGTGCTGCTAATCAGAACAATGGGAAAGTAGCTGTTACTTTAAGCAACGCTGCAGGAAATCCGGTTGCGTTTTTTAATCGTGTAGCTTTAATTAATGGCAGCACCAACCAAAGAATATTGCCAGCTTTTTATGACGATAACTATGTAAGCATTTTACCGGGCGAAAGTAAAACGGTTACGGTAGAATATACTGGTAAACAGAGTAACCTGGCCGTAGAGGTATATGGCTGGAATGTGGCAACGCAAAAGGTGAGTGTTCAGTAAGACTGTTGTTAGTCGGGATTTGTAATCCCGACTTTAGTACTAAGGATTTTAAATCCTTTAGTGGATTATAATCTCGACTAACAAAAAACAAGACCTCGCAGGTTTTAAAAACCTGCGAGGTCTGAAACAGCAAAGGCGATACTTTTGGTATCGCCTTTTTCTGTTTTATGCGGTTTGCAACTAGCTAACGCCGTGCAATTTTACTTTTAAACCATCCATATTGTTGTTTAACTGCAACTGGCAGGCTAAACGCGAATTGGGTAGTAAATCAGGTAAAGTATCTAACATGGCATACTCATCGTCTGTCATTTCGTTAAGTTTCTCTTCACCCTCCAAAACGTCGACACAGCAGGTAGCGCAAAGCGCCATTCCGCCACAGGTAGCCAGAATATCATATTCTGATGCCTTTAAAAACTCCATCAGGCTTAAGCCCATGTCAGTTGGTGCAACGTGTTCGGTAACCGAGCCATCCGGCTCTTGCATATATATATTAATGTTGTTCTCCATTTGTTAGCTCGCTTATAATTTGAAAAGCAAATATAGCAGAAAGCTTAAAATTCTGAAACTCCGTTTACGGTTGTATATTTCATGGTATATTTCACACCAGGGTTCATGTAAGAATAAGCGCTGTGGCTCATTAATGCTGCCTCGTGGAAACCACACAGAATTAATTTTAATTTATTGGTGTAAGTGTTGATGTCGCCAATAGCATAAATCCCCGGAATGTTGGTTGAGTAATCATCAACATTTACTTCGATTGCACTTTTGCTGATGTTTAAGTTCCAGTCTTCAATAGGACCTAATTTAGGGCTTAAACCAAATAATGGAATTAAATGATCGGCATCTACAACCGTTTTCTCCATGGTACGGTTCTGTACAATTTCAACCTTTTCTAATTTATCGGTTCCATGTACAGCCTGCAGGTTGCTGTTTAAGATCAGGTTAATCTTTCCGCTTTCGGCCAATGCCATTACTTTAGCAACCGAATCTGGTGCACCACGGAAACTCTCGCTTCTGTGTACCAAAGTAAGCTCCGAACAAACTTCGGCTAGGTAGATGGTCCAGTCTAAAGCAGAGTCGCCACCACCGGCAATAACCATTTTCTGATCGCGGTATTTCTCCGGATCAAGGATCATGTAGTTAACACCTTTGCCGTTTTCAAAATTTTCTAAGTTCTCTACAGCTGGTTTACGTGGCTCAAAACAGCCTAAACCACCTGCAATTACCACAACTTTGGCTTCGATAACAGTACCCATATTGGTTGTTAAAACGAAATCGGCTTCGCCGCGTTTTTCTAAACCTTCAATACGTTCGCCTAAAGTAAACGTTGGATGGAAAGGCTTAGCCTGCTCCATTAAGTTATCGATAAGCTCCTGAGCCAGAACAGAAGGGTAGCCCGGGATATCGTATATCGGTTTTTTAGGATAAATTTCAGACAGCTGACCGCCAACCTGAGGCAGGTAGTCAATTAAATGGCAACGCATTTTTAATAAACCGGCTTCAAAAATGGCAAATAAGCCTACCGGACCAGCGCCTATTACGGCTATATCAGTAGTGATCATTAAAAAAAATTTGACGCAAAGTTACGAAATAAAGTGTTATCAATTCTGTTATTTAGAAATATTCCAGATAATTTTGTAATTCTGTTGTATTCAATATTTTATATGCCTTAGGCTAACTAAAAACAAAAGTTAGGCATTTTAGGTAGTTTAAAGCAAATTATAATTGGTCTATAGGGTTGGTGGGATAACTGGGTTTTTCACTTTGCTACGATTGACAGAACTCATAGAATTCTCGTCATTGCGAGGAACGAAGCAATCTTAATGCACACGCTAAGTTAGCGATTATTGTAAGATTGCTTTGTCGGCTGAAAAAGCCTTCTCGCAATGACGAATTTTTGCAATAAATCAACCTAAAGCATGACAAATAATTACCACCCCATTCCCAAATTCTGAAATACAAAGCTCCACACATCGGCCGATTCTTCAATCAGTTTTGTGGTCGGCTTCCCGGCACCATGACCAGCTTTGGTTTCAATCCGGATTAGCATTGGGTTATTGCCTTTGTATTTTTCCTGTAAAGTAGCCGCAAATTTAAATGAATGCGCAGGTACCACGCGGTCATCGTGATCGGCGGTTGTGATTAAGGTAGCCGGATAATTTACACCACTTTTGACGTTGTGCAAAGGCGAATATTTGATCAGATAATCAAAATCCGCTTTTTTATTGCTGCTGCCATATTCTACTACCCAGCCCCAGCCAACCGTAAATTTGTGGTAGCGTAACATATCTAAAACGCCTACTGCCGGTAATGCCACTTTAAAAAGCTCAGGACGCTGGGTCATGCAGGCACCTACCAAAAGCCCGCCGTTTGAGCCGCCCGAAATGGCAATTTTACCTGGATTGGTATATTTTTCTTTAATCAGGTACTCGGCGGCGGCGATGAAGTCATCAAAAACGTTTTGTTTCTTTTCGAGCATGCCGCCTTTGTGCCAGGCTTCGCCATATTCGCTGCCACCACGCAGGCTGGGCTGCACGTAAATACCACCATGTTCTAAGAACAACATGCGCGACAAGCTAAAACCCGGGGTTAAGCTAATCTGAAAACCACCATAGCCATACAGGTAAACCGGGTTGTTACCATCGAGTTTGATGCCTTTTTTATGCACAATAAACATGGGTACTTTGGTGCCATCTTTTGATGGGTAAAATACCTGCTTGGTTTCGTAGTTTTCAGTGTTGAGTTGGATGGCCGATTTCCGGTACAGCGTAGATTCGCCTTTCTTTAAATCGTAGCGGTAAATGGAGCTCGGTGTGGTGAAGTTAGAAAAGGAATAAAAGAACTCCTGATCTTCCTTGTAGCCGCCAAAGCCATCAACCGTACCAATTGCCGGAAGCTTTACTTCGCTGATTTTTTTGCCGGTTAAATCGAACTGAACAATGCTGGTACTGGCATCTTTTAAATAAGTTGCCCACAAGAAGCCGCCACCTGTCGAAATGTTTTCCATAGCCAGCTTCGATTCGGGGATGATTTTCTGCCAGTTTTTGGGGTCGTTGTTTTTAGGGTCGACCAATACAATCTGTTTATTTTCGGCACCTAAATCGGTACTTACCAATAGTTTCTCGCCTACATTATCAACTACACTGTGGTTGTTTTCAAAACCTTTTACCAGTTGGCTGATTTTGCTGCTGGGCAATTTTAAATCCTGGTAGTATAGGGCATTGCCTGAAGTGCCTGCATTGGCATAAATAACCAAAAAGCGCTCATCTTCGGTAACGCCGGCACCAAAATACAGGTTCGGATTGGTTTTATCTTCAAAAACCAGCTGATCGTTTTTTTGCTGATCGCCCAGTTTGTGGTAGTAAACTTTCTGATATTTATTGGCAGCAGAAAGGTCGGTACCTTTTACGGGCTCATCGAATTTGCTGTAATAAAAGCCATCGCCACGCCAGGCCGCACCGGAGAATTTGGTCCATTTCAGCTCGTCGGCCTGTTTTAATTTGGTGGCTACTTCTATTACGTAAATGTTGCTCCAGTCTGATCCGGCCTGGGCTACAGAGTAGGCAAGGTATTTTTTATCGTGCGAAAAGCCAAGCAGCGAAACGGCAGCAGTGCCATCGGCAGTAAGTTTGTTTGGGTCCAGGAAAACTTCTTCTGCACCGTCCAATCCTTTTTTAATGAACCAGATGCTTTGGTTTTGCAGTCCATCGTTTTTGGTGAAGAAATAATATTCGCCTACCTTAAACGGCGCGGTTTCTTTGGGATAATTCCAGATTTCGGTCAGGCGTTTCTTAATGTCTGCACGGTAAGGAATCTGTGCCAGGTAGTTTTGAGTTACTTTATTTTGTGCATCAACCCAGGTTTTGGTTTCGGCCGAGGTATCGTTTTCGAGCCAGCGGTAAGGGTCGGCTATTTGGGTGCCAAAATAATTATCGGTGGTGCTGTCTTTTTTGGTTTCGGGGTATTTCATCAATGTTATTTTTTCTGCGGCTTGCTTTTCCTGTTTACAGGCGAAAAGGCTTAGTGCAAATAAGCTGAATACGATTTGTTTTTTCATGTGCAAAAGGATTTATTTACTAATATATGTTTTTATGTAGGGATTACACAGATTTTAGCGATTGCACCGATGCTGAGGATTGCACTGATTTTTTTATACTAGGCTTTGGTCTTTTAGCTTTAGCCTTTGATCTTTAGTCTTTCAGCTTTGATCTTTAGTCTTTCAGCTTTTTTCCCTTACCTTTGCGCATACATGGCCAAGAACATTTATTTCGCTTCCGATTTTCATTTGGGCACCCCTAGTTATGCCGAAAGCCGTGCACGTGAGGCGCGCATTGTAAGCTGGCTTGATTTTATAACACCCACCTGTGCTGAGCTTTTTTTAATGGGCGATATTTTCGATTTCTGGTTCGAATATGCAAAAGTAATACCCAAAGGCTTTATCCGTTTGCAGGGAAAACTGGCCGAAATGGCTGATTCGGGGGTTAAGATCTATTTCTTTAAAGGTAACCATGATATGTGGGTGCGCGATTATTTTACCCAAGAAATTGGGATGGAAATTATCAGCGATGAAATGATTATGGAACGTGGAGGCAAGAAGTTTTACCTGCACCATGGAGATGGTTTAGGCCCTGGCGATAATAAATATAAATTTTTACGCAAGATTTTTAGGAGCAAACTCTGCCAATGGTTATTTGCCCGTTTGCACCCCAATTTGGGGATTGGTATTGCCAATGGCTGGAGCAGGGGAAGCCGTGCAGCGCAAACCGAAAAGGAAGTTTTTTTAGGTGAGGATAAAGAGTGGCTAGCCATTTACGCCAAAGAACAGTTACAGCAAACACATTTCGATTATTTTATTTTCGGACACAGGCATCTGCCGCTGGATATTGCATTGGGTGAGAACAGCCGCTACGTAAATATTGGCGAGTGGCTCAATTATAACTCTTATGCTGTGTTTGATGGTGTAGATTTGAAACTGGAATACTATAACCCAACACCGTAATATTTTTGTTTTTTGGAAAGCAGTGGCTTAAGCTTTTTTTAATGCTAGCCGGGCTTTTCGTTATAGTCCCGATGAAAAATCGGGAGCTGCCTCTTCAATCCCGTTTAGGTACATTTTTTCCTGCTGCTATTTGGGTTTGCAATGGTGCCCAGGTGTACAGTTCTTTCACGATAAACCTGATAGAGCGGAAAGCCCGGATCCCGATTTTACATCGGGAGAGGACTTGGAGGGATAGCAGGGCTGCCCGCCGCCATTGGCACAGAACCTTTCATTTTCCAATGAATAGCCAGATTACTATTTATGGTTAACTGATTGACCAATTAACCATACCGGCTAAACAAACAAATTCAGCTTTTTTCCTTATTTTTGCATTTTCCTAAATTTTTGGCCCTATGCCAACCGTAGGGAAACTTCAACAAGAATAAATATGTTAGATAAATTAGAAGCTATAAAGCTACGCTGGGAAGATGTAGAAGAGCAATTGAGTAATCCTGATGTGATACAGGATATGAAACGTTTTGCGGCTTTAAATAAAGAATATAAAGACTTGGGCAAAATTGTAGACGAGTATAAGGTTTACAAAAATGTGATGAGTAATATCGATGCCAATAAAGAAATTTTAACGGCAGAGAAAGATCCTGAAATGCGCGAAATGGCGAAAGAGGAGCTGGATTTATTGTTAAAACAGCAGGAAGAAATGGAAAGCGCTATCCGTGTGATGTTGATTCCTAAAGATCCGGAGGATGCGAAAAACGCCGTTTTTGAGATCCGTGGTGGTACTGGTGGGGATGAGGCTGCATTATTTGCCGGCGATTTATACCGGATGTACACGCGCTTTTTCGAAACCAAAGGCTGGAATGTAGAGACTGTTGATGTAACTGAAGGTACAGCAGGTGGTTACAAAGAGGTAATTTTGAAAGTGAGTGGTGAGGATGTGTATGGCCAGCTAAAATACGAAAGTGGTGTGCACCGGGTACAACGCGTGCCTGATACTGAAACCCAGGGGCGTGTACATACCTCGGCAGCATCGGTAGCGGTATTGCCCGAAGCTGAAGAAATAGACCTTTACATTAATCCTGCAGATATTGAGTTGCAAACTTCGCGCTCGGGTGGTGCAGGTGGACAGAACGTAAACAAGGTAGAAACCAAGGTGCAGTTAACGCATAAGCCTTCGGGTATTGTAGTGGTATGCCAGCGTGAGCGTTCGCAATTGGGTAACCGTATTATTGCCATGGAGATGTTGCGTAGTAAGTTGTACGATATTGAATTGCAGAAAAAGAACGGCGATATTGCGGCTAAACGTAAAACGATGGTATCAACCGGCG
Organism: Pedobacter kyungheensis; assembly: GCF_000812965.1. GTDB lineage: Bacteria > Bacteroidota > Bacteroidia > Sphingobacteriales > Sphingobacteriaceae > Pedobacter > Pedobacter kyungheensis. Next base: position 24,302 of record NZ_JSYN01000018.1, on the reverse strand, counting down.
ACCGTTCGGCAAAGATCAGGACCTACAACTATCCGCAGGGAAGGGTTACCGAGCACCGCATTGGTTTAACCATGTACAACCTGCCAACCATTATGGATGGCGATATTCAGGAGATTATTGATGCCCTTCAGTTTGCTGAAAATGCCGAAAAGATGCAGGAAGGTGCTGCAAATTAAGGAGTTGTAATTATTTGAAAAAAAAAGTTTGCGAATTAATATATAGTCTCTATATTTGCAACCTCGAAAGAGACAAGAGGTTCGAACTTTAAAGGAGAACAAAAGGAGTGGTAGTTCAGCTGGTTAGAATGCCTGCCTGTCACGCAGGAGGTCGCGGGTTCGAGTCCCGTCCATTCCGCAACAAAAGCCTTAACTTGAAAAAGTTGAGGCTTTTTTGTTTTACCGCCATTCTGGTGAAATTATTTTAAATGAGCATCAGCGAGTTACAGAATTATCGCGTTAAATGTTGCTTATTATAGTGATAAACCAAATATAGTCTCTATATTTGCAATCCCGAAAGGGGAAAGAGGTTCTAACTTTAAAGGAGAACAAAAGGAGTGGTAGTTCAGCTGGTTAGAATGCCTGCCTGTCACGCAGGAGGTCGCGGGTTCGAGTCCCGTCCATTCCGCAACAAAAGCCTTAACTTGAAAAAGTTGAGGCTTTTTTGTTTCATTACTATACCACGATTTTTTTAGATCTATACCGAAAGTTGGGATCAATACCAAAATACCAAAAGTTGTGGAGCAAGGATTAAAAATATAGCTTCGTATTTTTAATGATTTTTTTGCAAGAAAAAGGTGAACAATTCGGTAAGCATATTAAACGGCATGAATGCTTACCCGTTATAGCTTAAGCAGTTGTTTACCTATTTTTGATGAGATAGTATCTAGGCTTTCTCTTTTTTAGGGTGTATAGATAATCTGATTAAGGAACCCATAGAAATAAGGCTTTCGTCAGATAAATCTACTGGTTGATGTAAAAAAATTCCAAAAAGCGAACACAGAACACATTTTAGATCAATCAAATTTAACCTAAAATGTTACCTAAAGATCACGCCTCAAGTCCAAGCTCTGCTGGAAGTTCTAATGCCAATTTTATCAGGCTAAAATACTACGATTTCTATATCTCTAGATTTCTGCAATAGTCATTCAATAAATTTTTGGTTTTTGTCTCATGTGGACACTTTTCAAATAGCTCCTGGATAAGGGGCGTCTTCGTCAGTTACCAGAAATATCAGACCGAATAAGAATAATATATCACAGACACCTAATAAACTCTCATGAAGAATAACATTTCTAAATTACTTGTTTTTCTAATTATGCTGTTGCTAAAGAACAACGAACTCTTTGCGCAACTCCCATTGGCATCAGTTAACAATTTAACCGGTGCAGGCTCGGTGAAGATGCCGCTTTACGAATTACGTAGCGGGAAAATTTCGATGCCAATAAGTTTAAATTATACCGGAAGCGGTATCAAGGTTAAGGAAGCGGAGGGGGCTGGTGGTCTGGGTTGGAACCTGGAAGCCGGAGGAGGGATTTACCGGCAGTTGAGGGGATTGCCTGACGAGGCTTTGAAAGACAATATGGGTAATCAGCGTTTGGGTTGGCTCAATAATACAAATGGTTCGAAGATTAATGCGTTTACCATAAGTAACGATAACAGCCAGTCGACCTGCACAGATGAGGCGAATGACCTGGCTTACTTAAATAGTAATTTCTCTGACCTTTCCGATACTGAACCAGATATCTTTATAGTAAATGCACCAGGGTTAAGCTGTAAGCTGGTGTTTGATGCCGATCATAATATAAAAACAATTCCTTATCAGGATATAAAGGTGACTTATGAATATGAAACCAATGTTCCAACCCATTATAACAGTTATGGCAGGATTAAAAGCTTCGTAATCACAACTGCTTCAGGTACTAAATATACTTTCGCGGCATTACAGACCTCTACAAAGCACACATTATCATCAAGTCCTGGTTCAATAAACTTCTTTAAGCGTGAATACCAGCAGTTTCAGAATGGATTAGAATATGTTAGCGCCTGGAACATAAGCAGTATTAAAGATGTTGGAGGCGCCGGATTTGATTTTTTCTATGGTGAGTCTTCCTTCTCTACTGGAACCGACCGTTTAGCGCTCTCGCAGGGTACCTCCACAACAACAATTTACCCTTTTACGATTTCCAACTGGACAACCCAGATCCAGCTTTCCAGGATAACCTACGGAGGTTGGGATGATGTTGCTTTCAATCAAGGATTGGAATTTCATTACCGCTCAGCGCCAACGTCTGGAGCCTCACTCATTGATTCTATCACAGGGATGGGAAAAAAGTATTTATTTAGTTACTACAGCTATAAAACAAATAATAACAGCTTTGCAAACAAGACATTACTTGAACGGATTTGGGTTAATAATAAACAAGATCTTTATTTTGCTTACAATGGTATCAGTAATGATGGTGGGGTTTTGAATCTCCCTGATTCCAATTCAAAAGCAATTGATGTGTGGGGTTACTATAATGGAAGTTCGGAAAGTTCCCTTCTCCCACAAGTTTATATCAACCCTTCAGATCCATCCCGCGAGCATTACCGAAATATAGCAGGAGGAGCTTCGGGCACTTATAATTATGCGGTTTCTGGGGCAGCAAGGGGCGTTAATCAAGCCGCAATGATGGCTGGTACGCTTGCTAGTATTTATGCCTACGAAAATGGAGGCAGTACTTCGTTCGAGTACGAACCGAATGATTACTTTGATGTAACGGCAGGCGCTGTGATACAGGGAGGAGGTTTGAGGGTGAAGAAGCTAACCATCAATGATGGGGCTAATCCTTCAGGAAATATTGTAACCAATTATAGTTACCTCAATCCTGTAACAGGTTTATCGAGTGGGAAACCAGTGAGTGTACCATTGTTATCTTTTACCACACCTTTTTATGGTTCTGGTACTACAGAATATATGCTTCAGAATTCAGTTATCCGTTTAGAGGAAAATATTTCTCAGGAGGAAATAGGAATACTTTATAGCCATATAAGGATTTCAAAACCTGGTGCAGGAAGCTCACTTTATGAGTATCTTATTCCTGCTACTAACTGGGACAATAGCTGGGGTAGTGATTGGTCTCCAACAGTTAGCAATTTTGGGCGGACCAGTTGTGTTAACGGTAGCTATATGACCAATGAGAAGAACACCTATCCATTTGCGCCAAATACCAATTATGATTTTGAACGGGGGCTGATTAAAAAGCTGGGACAGTATGATGAAAATGGGAACAAAGTAAGTGAATCGGTTTATACATACGCGCGCAGCAATTCACCACTTGTTATTAATGCCTTAAGGTTTGAGGAAAATGCCGGCGCTATGGCTTATTCAAAATATACATTATATGCCGGAGTAGGTAATCTGATTGCACAAGAAGATAATACTGTTTTTGATGCACCTTCAGTAACACAGGCGAACCATACAACTACCAGCTATCTCTATGCCAGCTCCCAACATAAAGAAGTGACCACTAAAACACAGGTTAAAAGCGACGGAAGTACAGCAAGGACCTTTTTTAAGTATATTAAGGATTACAGTGCCTCGCCATCATCAGATTCAATGGTCCAATCTATTTATAATCTGGCACTCCAAGGTGTTAACATTCCTGTAGAGTCTTATAGCCAGCTGGAACGTAATGGGGTAAACCGCACGGTTGCGGCGTCGCTAACAGATTTTAAGACATGGGGTTTTAACTATCGTCCTAACCTCGATCTTCCTTATCGCCAGTTCAATTTTTTAAATGCTATGGGGGTAAGCGATTTTCAACCGTCTGATATTACCAGTGGCGTATTTTCCAAAGATTCGCGCTATGTTGCTAAGGAAACGATACTTGATTATGATAAAAATGCCAATCCAACTACTGTGCTGTCGAGCGGAATTAGTAAAAAGGCAATAATTACCGATCAGCTTATGTCCAGTCCGGTAGCAATGTTTGAACATGCGGGTATTGGTGAGGTTGCCTATGAAAACTTTGAGCTACACTATCTGGAAACAGGATTTACATATTCAGTTAATCCTCCTATATCAAGTTTTGTAACTACAGCAAGGTCTGGAAGTCATGCGTTCAGCTTAGATGCTGGAAATACACTTTCCAGAACGGTAACAAAATTTACCGGAAGGAAGTATTACCTTTTTTCTCTTTGGATAAATACGGGTACATCCGGAAACATTAATGTGTCTGCCAATGGCTCCAGCCAAACCTTAGCTTATACTAATACTGGTGGGCAATGGAAGTATTATCAGGTCAGGATACCTGTCGGCGGCTTCCCAGATTCTTTTACTATTTCTTTCCAGAGCTCAACAGCTATACTGGTTGATGATATTATTTTTTATCCGGCCGATGCTTTGGTGTCAACATCAGGTTATGATGAGAATTCTTTTGTAAAGACCTCTGTTACAAATACCAACGGAAGGGCGGAGTATTATATCTACGATAAGTGGCTCCGGTTAAAGAATGTACTGGATGACAGTAAAAATATTATCTTGAAAAAGACTTATATCTCAAAAAGCGATCAGGATAGTTACAAAGCTGAAATCTCGTACGATGCAAATCATGCCAATACAAATTATCCACTATATTTTTCAGATGGGGCACTTTCTAACTGGGACAGTGAAGGGCTTTCTTACACCTGGAATTTTGGTGATGGCAGCTCAACAACCAATAGTTCTGCATTGTACGGGCAAATTCTCCACACCTATACAGCACCGGGAAGTTATTCTGTAACATTAACTAAGTCCCTTGCTCCGTATGGAACAGTAAGCGACACCAAAACAGTTACCATAACAAATTCAACGGAGAATGTAAGGGTTTATGGTGCCGGGATGACAATCAGTTTCTATCAGGGTACAACTTTGGCCTATGTTTTCAATGATTCCGATTTCGCCTCTGGTAATGTTTTTGTTGCTTCGGGAACCTATGACATCCGGATAAGTGCCCCTGGACAGTATACTGCCAGCAATCCTTACGGCTACCGTTCAATCAGGTACCAAAGCTATACTACGCCTACCACCGGGGTAGTGAATGATTGTAGAATCTCTCAGTCAGCAAATAACGCCTACTATTATTTCTATGGTGTAAACTTGTCAGGTAAACAGCAGATCTCATTTTCTACCTCCACTGAAGAGTGTGTGGTGGAGGAAGTTCAATAACTATTTTAGCCCTCAATCATGAAAATACAATATAAATTCATCGCCCTTATTTTAACATTTGGTCTGTATGCAAACGCTATATTCGGACAGAATCGGAGCTATATTCAAGAGGATGTGGTAAAGGTCTCGGGAGTAACTACAGACGTTCAGGTTTTCGCACTCCCTCAAACAGACAGAACAACGACTCGGACCTATTTCGATGGTATGGGCAGGCCCGTTCAGTCTATCGCGGTTGGCGCAAGTCCTTCAGGAAAAGACATTGTACAGCCGATGGTTTATGACAACCTTGGAAGACAGGTAACCGGTTACCTGCCCTATGCTTCATCAAATGCCAGTGGCACATTCAGGACAAATGCAATATTGGAGCAATCAGGTTTTTATGCAACGAGCGGACAGAAAACAGCAGTTGATGCAAACCCCTATAGTCAGCAGCTCTTTGATAACAGCCCTATGCAGCGGATTCTTCAGGCAGGGTCAGTTGGCAGTGGATTCCAGATTGGAGAGCACCAGAACAGTTTTACCTACAGGACAAACCTTTCCAGCGAAACCATCCGCAGGTGGAATGCAGATGGCTCGGCTAACGGCAGCTTTGATGCCGGTACTCTTTCGGTAAATGGTGGCACCGATGGCGAAAATAGCCAAACGGTAACTTATACGGATAATAGTGGTAGAACCATACTAAAAAAACAGCTTTTGGATCAGGGAGGCACCACCTGGCTTGAAACCTATTATGTATATGATGATTTAGGCCAGTTGGTTTTCATTGTACCACCAAAAGCTGTTGCCCTGATGGGCAGCTATGGCAACTATAGCCTTCAGCAACCGGATGTTCAAAAGTTGCTTTTTATTTATGTTTATGATGAAAGGGGAAGGCCTGTAGAGCGGACTGCTCCGGGAGGCGGTACCAGCTATCTGGTGTACGATCCTTTCGATAGGTTAGTGCTGGCCCAGGATGCAAACTTACGCGCGCAACAGAAATGGAACTACATTAAATATGATAGCCGTAATACAGCTATAATACAGGGAATTTATTACAATAGCAGCTATACCAGCAGAGCTTCAATGCAGGGCTTTGTAAATGGACTAAGTTATGCCAATACCTACGAGGAGCGTAACGGGAACGGATCTTTGGGTTATTATACAAACAACTGTTTCCCGGTCAGTGATACAGAGCCTTTAGCCTATGGTTATTACGATGATTATGATTTGGACGGGAATGGTTCTGCTGACTATGCCTATCAGGGTCAGGGTATGGCAGGAGAGGCAGGTCAAGGCTCATATACCAATGGCTTGCCTACCATGATCAGGAAGAGAACTGTAGGCAGTGGTCTTTCCAATATTTGGCTAACCACGGTTATGTTTTACGATGCAAAGGGCAGGTTGATTCAGAGCCAGGGGAATAACCAGCTTAATACAGCTGTAAATAGCTTCAGTACTACTGTAGCCGATTTTACAGGTAAAGCACTGCGTAGCCGGGTTGTGCAGGTAGCAGCTGTAACTACAGTTGTACAAACTGAATACAGTTACGATCATCGCGATAGATTAAAGACAGTAGATGAATCGTACAACGGGGGAACACCGATAAGAACAGGCGCTTACGAATACAATGAGCTTGGTCAGCTCATAGACCGCAAACTACATAGTACAAACGGGGGAGCAAGTTACCTGCAATCTGTAGACTACCGTTACAATATACGGGGGCAGATAACCAGCATTAATAATAGTAGCCTGGTGGTTGATGATAGAAACGACGATAGCAACGATGTGTTTGGGATGGATCTGCTCTACAACCAAAGTGATAGTGGCATTGGCAACAGTGCTTATTTTAACGGGGCACTTGCTGCGGTGAAATGGAAAGTAAATGCCGCTGGTGTAGTTACCGGCAACGAGCGGAGTTATAAGTTTACTTACGATAAACTGTTGCGGTTAAATGCTGCTAATTATGCTGAGCGCAGTGGCGGTGGCAGCTGGGATAATAATGGCGCTTTTGATGAAAAAAATATCAGCTACGACCTGAACGGAAATATATTAACTTTACAGCGTAATGCCCTGCTAAGTGGCAGCATTGCGGCAGTAGATGACCTGAATTATAGTTACGATGGCAACCGGTTAAGTAATGTAAGCGATGGCAGCGGAGGGTCTTATGGGGTATTTGGTTTTAAGAACCTGACAGGATCTGGAACGGGTTATGATTACGATGCATCGGGCAATATGACCAGTGATGCCAAAAAGGGGATTAACCTGGATTACAATGTGCTGAACCTTACCGATAAGGTTACGGTAACTACAGCGGTTGGAAGGTACGTTACCTACACTTATGATGCAGGGGGAGGTCTCATTAGAAAACAGGCTTTTGATAACAACAGCCTGGTAAAAACTACCGATTATATTGGCGGTTTTGTTTACGAAGATAACGCATTGGCTTATTTTGGTATGGCAGAAGGCCGGGTGCGTAACAACAGCGGCACCCTAAAGCCCGAGTACATGATTAAAGACCAGCAGGGCAATGTTAGGGTGAGTTTTGAAGAGCAGGGCGGTGTTGCAGTGGTAAGGCAGGAGAACAGTTATTACCCTTTTGGCTTAACTATGCCCGGAAGTGTAACGCCAACAGCAGCCAACAAAAAACTGTATAACGGCGGGAGTGAATGGCAGAACGATTTTGGCGATTTACCGGATTTGCAGCAGACATTTTATAGGATGTATGATGCTGCAGTAGGAAGATTTATTGGGGCTGACCCTATTGCAGAGGCCAGCGAGAGCATGACAGTTTACCAGTATGCTTTAAATAACCCATTAATTTTTAATGATCCATTGGGAGATAAGGCAGATTACAGTGCATATTGGAATAATGTTATTTCTCAGATGCAAAGTGGCTATTCTGGACATTATTCAGCCAGTTCAGGATGGTCTACTTATGGCTCAGCTGAGGAAGCTTTTTATGCAGGTGCTGAAAATATGCAATCCAATAGACAGTGGGGATTATATTCGAAGTGGGCAACCGATTATGTATCAGCTGCAGAAGAATACAATCGCAGAGTTGGCGACGGAGCGCATGTGACTACGGACATTAAAGAAGGGTTTATACAGACGACAGCATGGTACAGAGATGCTAACGGAAATAAGACCACTGTAGATGGTAACAGCGCGTACGGCATAATATTTAAAGTTGGTACAAGTCCGAACGAAGGTTCTCCTGGACGAAAGGGAGTAGGTCAGCCAGGCTTAGTCGAAAGCATGATACCAATTTGGGGCAACGGAAGAGCAGCTATTGACCATTATCAGAATGGCGAATATTGGCAGGCAGCAGCTTACTCTGCATTGGCAGTTTCTGATGTTTTTATGGTTAAAGCTGCGATTGTAGCTGTTAGTAAAGGGGCTGTTAGTGCAGCTACTGTAGGTTTAGTCAGTGCAGCTGCTGAAAATACTGCGCCTCGTTCAATATCTTCTATCTCTGCTCACGCGGTTGACCAAGCTATAACCAGAGGGTTTAGATCGCCTGATATTCTAAAAATTGTCAGGGAAGGAACAGCAACTATGGGTAGAAGTAAATTTGGAAATGCTCAATGGCGATATATGCTCAATGGAAATACTGTTATTGTTAACGCTGAGAAGAATAGAGTAATTACTATGTTCAGCACTGCTGCCGGATCAGCAAATAAATATGGAGCAGGTTGGTTAAGATCTTTTTAAGAAAAAACATGAAAAATATAACTATAGCGATTAATCAGATTTTATCGGATTGGGATCCTTTAAATGTTGGAGAAAATACCTCGTTGGATGAGTACAGTAAATATGTCAATCATATATTGAGATACATTAACGATAAGGAGTCTTTAACCATTTACCTGGAGAAATTGCTTACTTACGACTTGGATACTGGTTATGATCCTACTAGCCGCGAACAGAAAAATTCAGTGGATCTTGTAGTAAAAAAGTTAAATGATTTAGTTTCCAATTAATTTCTCTTTTTGGATACCTATTATGTTTTATTGTCTGCCGTCCCCAAAACCTTCTTTTGTCGGATTATTCTCCTCGATATTTAAACAATTTTTACTGCCAAGCCTACAAATTAGAAGCGATATTTAAGTTTGATTTAAATTAGAAAATCATTTATTAAGTGATGGGTTAGTTCAGATTGATCAAAAATGGTTTGTTCAAGACTAAAAATGGTTTCTAAAGAGAAACGTATAATGATGGTGGTGCATGGCAGAACGATTTTGGCGATTTACCGGATTTGCAGCAGACATTTTACCGGATGTACGATGCGGCATTGGGAAGATTTATCGCAACCGACCCATTGGCTGAGGCCAGTGAAAGTATGACGGTTTATCAGTATGCGCTGAATAGCCCGCTGATCTTTAATGACCCTTAAGGAGACAAAGCTGCTGGTCCTGTTACCGGGCAATATGCTGATTTTTGGAATACTGCACTTGCTTATACCAAAAGTTATGGGGCATCTTGGAACAGCAGTTCTCGCTTTAGTGCATTTGGCTCTAATTTGGAGGGCTTTACCAGCGGTGCGGAGACAATGAGTAATAATGGTACCTGGGGCATGAACGGTTGGGCACAAGATTCTGCTTCACAGGCTTTTTATGAGGGAACAGGAATCCAGGCATTAAAACCAGATAAAGATGGTTATCTCACCTATGGGTCATTCTATAGAGATGCAAATAGCAATTCTATACAGAAAAACGGAGTGAGTGGTGAGTATAGGACATTTTATGCAGGTAACTCGAAACAAACATCAACAAATAATACGTCTTGGATAGATTTTGGATCATTAATTTCTAAGGCAAGTGGAAAAATTGGCGAATAGGGTGATAAGATTTCTGTGTATCAGTCATTTCTCGCTATTAATGGAGCTGCTGCAGAGAGGATTGTTATAGGTAGAGCTGCAACAAGCGCTGCTCGAGCGTATGTAGCTGCATTTTCAAGAAGTTTCCAAAATGTTTCTAAGGTAAACAATATACTTGGTGCGGCAGGAAAAGTTTTAGGAATTACGAGTGTAGTAACTTCTGTAGTGGAGCTCATGTCTGAAGATTTTAGTTATACCAATTTAGCTAAAGTAGGCATAAATGTAGCTTCACTATTTTTAAAAAGTAATCCAATTGGACTTGGAGTTTCTTTAACATTGGGAGTTTTAAATGCAACTGGGGTAACTGAAAAAGCATTAAATTATGTGTTTAATGAAAAAACAAATTAATATGAATATTGTAAAAATAATTTTTTTTCATATATACAATTCCTATTACAATGACGGTAGTTATCGAAACGATGTTCCTCATTGGACTGCTTTTGCAATTACAGCATGCTCACTGGCTTGTCTAATTGTTACCTTCGTTTGTGTAATAGTTAATTTAGTTACGGGAGGAAGGCCAACAGCTCTTCTATTATATCCAATTTTTCTAGTCTTGTTGATTTACTTTTTTTATAATATTTTGTTTAAAAAAAAATATCAAATAATTTATACACAGTTGATTGGTGGTAGATGGGATACCAAGATTATGAGATGTTTCAGTTGGATAATTATTTTGATCGGTTTTATTTCTGTTGGTTTATATGCATACATATTTAACCAAAAATAAACGCGATTATAGTTATTGCTCTTTCATTTTATTAATTAATTCCAATTTGAAACTCATTTTTATCGCTTACGTTTTTATTTTATTAACTTTTGTAGGGAAAGCTAATAACAAGCAAATTTCAGTAAACAGAATGATTGAGAAAAAATGGGTTCTTGAAAGTAAATTTAGTTCACCTTGGAAGGTTACTTTATTGCCAACATTTTTAGATTTTGAGAAAAAACAAAATTTTGCTCTTACTAGAAATATTGGAAATAAAAGTGAATCTGTACATCCTTATGTTATAACAAACGAGGAATTAAAAATAGGAAAAAATCTTATTCTAAAAATAATTGAACTAACTGAAAATAAACTACTAATAGAGTTAGATGGCATTCAATATACGTATTACCCTATTTTTCATGTATCCGCGATTCTTGATGCGAATAAATTTATTAAAAATTTTAAGGACAAAAAATGGAGCTATGGTGAGAGTGAATTACTTTTTACGAATAAGGAAGAAATGGCAATGAATGGGGTTATTGGTAGGGAAATGATAGAATTTATTGGAGGGAAAAAATATTTTGGAACTTACTATGTTGATCATTATGATAATAATCTGTTTTGCGTTTTTTTGATTGATGGTAAATTCCCTACTTTATATTATATAAAGCAATTTGATGAAAGTAAAATAGTTCTGATTTCCCCTAGTTCTATGCAGTTATTACTATTGGCAGAATAAGTTATCTTCCAAATTATGACTTCGGCTGGATGAAGCACTCGTGTCACTTGTTAAAATGTGTATTTCAATGAAACTGTACAGTCCGTTTCGGACCAAAACTGTACGCAAATTCGATTGCCGGGAGGCAGCCTAAATTGTTCCTTTCCCTCTCAACTGTAGTTAAAGCAATGCCCAATTGTTTTGTTAAGTTTACTAATTACATTTTCGTTATATTGCTATATGCAAGAACCAAAAAAAGATAGTATTCCGAGATCTATTCTTAAAGAAGGGAATACTATTCGTGCTGATTTAAATCATCCTAAAGGAAAAGGAAAAATGTTGTTTATAAGCCCGAAATGTTCGGTTATAGGAATCAGCAATTCTCCTCACTTATTATTCGCAACTCCCGACTTTTATGATGGGGATCTGCCCTTTGAGTTAAGGAAGCATATATATATGATTAAAGAACTTGTCTTCCAGCCTACATTTCGTGCTAATTTAATGCAAAAACCAGAATACTACGCGATACCTGTTTGGTTATCTAAATTCAAGACATTGGAAGAGATCAGATTTCGATATGTAAAATTAGAGGGTTTAGAGTATTTGATAGATCTCCCAATTCATCATATAATTTTAGAGCATGTTAAATATACTGACAATAAAACATTGTTAGTGAACATTAAAAAGTTTAAATATCTAAAAGAAATTTCCTATGACCAATCATTGCCGGCAGAAATCATAAGTTCTATTAATAGATTAAAAATTAGATGCACAATTATTAAAGATGTTGACTAGGCTATCCATATATAACCCCTGTTACATTTTTTAATGTTTTGGCCTATAGGCATCATGTTGTCTAGTGCAACACAACATGATAAAAAGGAATTTATCAATTCATTTTGTACAATGCCCATTGTCAAAAAGCTTATACTACAGCAATCGAACACGACGGCTCTGCTTTCAATTGATCAATACTCAAGAGACAATGAAAACCCTCGGTTATGTTAAGACTGCCGGGAAATACTTAGGAGCTGCAGGTCAAGTGCTAAACACGGGTGTTTATCTTAATAAAGCTTTTAGTTCGAAAGAGCACCTTACAACTGGCGATCATGTTGGTTTTTGGGCTGGAACTGGTGTATTTGCTGCTGCAATGATGTTTATTAATCCGGTAACAGCAGGTATAACACTAGGATATGGTGCATTGGAACTAGGATCCTGGCTTTATAATGGAAAGTCCATTGAGCAGAATATTTTTGACAAGTAAAGATATAAACAAATGATATTAGATTTTTTAATGTTTGTAACCTATCGGTTTTTAACACGTATGAAAAGGTTCAGTCCAAAAAATATTGTACTTCGGACTTTTAACATCGTTTCAGTTATGATTGCAAACATAGTCTTGTTTCTTTTTTCTATAATTTTTATGTTTCTAATTAAGTTAAAGGCAATCAATTATGGAGCGCCGTTAGTTATTGCTTTAGTATGTTTATTATGGTTGCTTGTTTTTATTGTGGTACGGCGGAAGTACAGAAAAGTATTTAGGAAAGCAATGAGGGAAAGAATTGGCAAATATCCATTTAGTGAAGGGAAAAATACAGTTTTGTTTTTTTGTTGTTTTTTTGGGTCCTTTATCATAATTGGGTGTGGTGTTTTATTTTTAAGAAGACTTATTTATGGAATATCTTGAGTCGTTTTGAACAATTCGTTTTTTAGTGCCGATTGGCGCAGGTGTCAGTGTCACTTATTTCTCGGCAAGATGAGGTATGATACTTCAGCGGTAATATAAATCACATGCAAATGATCTTATGTGGCATGTTCACTGACAATCTTAAGCGCGAATTATGATGAAAATAAAAAAGGCTTATTATTACTTGTTTTATAAGTTTTACAAATTTGGGGAATGGTCTCCATCAGTTTTACCGAGTGATTTTACTGCGACTTTTGCAATCGCTTGCCTTGAAATATTGTTATTAATCTCCTTAAAATTTTATTATATCGAATTTTTTGATAGAAATGATACTTTTGTTTTCAGTTCCTTGCAAACCTTGATACCACTTTCCGGTGTTGTAATTGTAAATTATTACGCATTTTTAAATAATAAAAGTTGGAAAACTTATGTTCAAAAGTTTGATAAATGGCCCGAACATAAAAACTTAATAGGTACATGGGCTGTAATCCTATTTGTTGCATTTGTTTTTGGTAATCTTGCACTTGCCTTTCATATCATGGGAAAAATTACTGGAATAGAATAAAGATAAATTTAGGTTGAATTTCCTCATGGGCGATAAGAATCTTATGAATTTGTAGCGCTGTCACTTTATAGTTTGTTACGGTTGTATATTATGCAATGGGTAGCAAGCTACATAGATGATGTTGACTCTTCGTTTAGCTTGGAATTTATAGGCTTGATAAAGCTGTCGGAAAAACATATAAGATATACTAAGATGAAGCGTCTATTTAAATTTTATTTTCTAAATTATTACAGCTTTTTTATGGGAAGAAATATTGATAAAAACTTTTCGATTACCAGGGCATTAAACTTAATTCTAGTTGAACTAGTCTTTCTCGTATTTACCGTGCTTATATTTGCGTTTAAATGTTTTCCTTCTTGGAGAAACGTACTGCCTGTTATTAAGCGATATAGCCCAGTTTATTTTATTATTCTAATTGCCGTTTTTTCTCTGCATTATTTTTTATCTAAATTTCTTAAAGAATTAGTTAATGATGAAGTGCAGTTAAATGTTTATACTAAAATGCCTAAAGCAAAGCAGATTGTGTTTTCAACTTTGATTGTGGTTTTTTTACTTTTTTTAGTTGTTGTAATTATTAAGTTTTAGCATTTGTATTAATAGTTTTTTATTTTGATATATCTTGTGTAAAATTAAATTCAGGGCAGACAACTATGAGCGAAAATAGGTAGGTAATATTGCAAAAATGTCTCTACAAAACTGATAAGTAAACTGTATCAAATAGTATTAATACTTATCTTTATACTAGTCAATTACAGTCAAATAGTGGCAAAAAAATGGTGAGCAAATAGTGAGTAGGCGATGGTGATATGATTAATGGGAAAGTACATCCAGCTAAATTTGCAGCAGATGGAATGATGACATTAGTAGGGATTTATGGTGGGCCAGTTGGCGCGGGGCTCTCCGTGGTATATTTTGTAGTAGGTGCTTATGCTAAAGGAAGGGCAAGAGACTACCAAGGCACATGAAAAGGATTTGATGTGGCATGTTCACTGACAATCTTAAGCACGAATTATGATGAAAATAAAAAAGGCTTATTATTACTTGTTTTATAAGTTTTACAAATTTGGGGAATGGTCACCATCAGTATTCCCGAGTGATCTAACGGCGACTTTGGCCATTATTTTTTTAGAATTATCTACATGGGCTTCCTTTAAAATATATTACAAATTTTTTCACAGAGGATACTATGTCGATTTTTTTTCTTTTCAGGAACTGATACCATTGATTTGCATTATTTTGATAAACTATTTTGCATTTGTGCATGATCAAACGTGGAAAAAGTATTTTAAGAAATTTGAAGGCCTGTCTAAAGAGCAGAATTCAAAAGGAACTTTTAGGGTAGCGTTAATTATTTTTATATTGTTGATCAATTTTTCTTTTTCCTTGTACGTTATTGGAAGAATAAATGGGTTTTATTGATTAATTCTAATTTGAAACTCACTCTTACAGCTTGTATTTTTATTTTATTAACTTTTGCAGGGAAAGCTAATAATGAACAAGTTTCAGTAAAAAAAATGATTGAGAAAAAATGGGTTCTTGAAAGTAAATTTAGTTCACCTTGGAAGGTTACTTTATTGCCAACATTTTTAGATTTTGAGTAAGAACAAAATTGTGCTCTGACGACATAAACCAATTTGATTGACCCTATCCTGCTAATTTTATTGCATAGCAAAATCAGCCATTAATTAGGCTCTTTCTGATTAGTTGTTTTTGATAAAGAGGGATCAATATGCTCTGGTTTATCTGTGTTACGCAAAACTGACAAGTAAATTGTATCAAATAGTATTAATACTAATCAATTACAGTCAAATAGTGAGCAGGCGATGGTGATATGTTTTAAAAAACTAATTATCAAAGATATACATATGGTGTTCGAGGCCCGTCCATTCCGCAACAAAAGCCTTAACTTGAAAAAGTTGAGGCTTTTTTGTTTTTAGCCCCTTTGCTAATTATCATGCGTGGCGTGTGGCAGCTTACCAGAAAGTTCCTGTTGGCCTATGCACCTACACGCTGAATCACTACAATGGGCTGTTGGCCTGCAAGCGCAAAATTCCTGAATGAAATAAAGCACAAACGTTTGCGTGTAAAGCACTCATTTTCACAGGCAAGCCTTAGCCTGTTAGATCTCCAATCTTTTTTGTCGATTATTTGTTTCGATCATTTTATTATTTTGTAATAATAAATTTACATCTGCTGTTCCTTTCGCAAATAATCAGGAAAGTGTGGTACTAAATGCCAGATTTTGAAAATGGTACACAGACTTTATTGATTTTTACTTTTTACACTGCTGCGTTGCATCATTCTTGAAAGTTTTATGGCAGATATGAAATATAATCTATAGGATTTATAGCACTTAAATACCTTTCTGAAGGCGATTCGCCACTAAACAAACGTTTGTGCTATCTTTTCTCTTTCGCATAAATCAAATGTAACTAGCTTTGAATAAGGTCTCTAACTAAGATCAATACCAATCCTAACAAACATTTTAATAAGCTAACCAAACAAATGAATTGCTGGTAACAATCGGGTAAACGATTAATAAATATTGCAAGAGCTAACATCTTGAAACAATTATCCTGTTGAAATAACGGACAGATACAGTATTGCCTAAAATCGACTGTTTTATTTTGTTTCATGTTACGCAAATGGTGATTCATGTAATCGTTTATCGAAATAAAAAGTTGGGACTGGTATGGGATTAAGGAGACTGAAGGTGATAGTTTTTTTGAATAAGTGCCAGAAATTTTAAACCCATAATCTAAACAATGAATAGAATATTTTTCCTTTTAACCTTAATTGCTTTAGTTGTTACAGACGTAGCTGCCCAGCAGGCAGGAGATATAAATGGAAACAGAACCAATAGCCTGATTGCTGCAGCTCCCTTTTTACGGATTACGCCAGGTGCGCGTATTGGTGGCATGGGGAATGCCGGGGTGGCTGTAGAGGCCGATGCACATTCGGCTGCCATTAATGCTGCATCGATGGCCTACCTTCCTGAGGGGTCGACAGGGGTAGGATTAACTTATACACCCTGGATGCGCAATCTGGTGCCCGACATGAACCTTTCTTTCCTGAGCGGTTATCGCAATCTGGATGGGCGCAATACCATAGGCGCTTCGCTGAGGTACTTCTCTATGGGCTCAGTTAATCTTACTGATGATAACTCGCAGGAGCTTGGTACTGCACGCCCCAGCGAGTTTGCAGCTGATATTACCTATGCCAGGAGTTTTGGAAAAGAATTCGCACTCGGTGGAAGTATTCGTTTCATCAACAGCAGTTTATTTACCGGCGTAACCATGTCAGGTGTGCAAACCGGACCCGGAAGGGCTTTGGCTGCCGATATATCTGGCATCTACAGAAAAGAAGTAATGATGTTTGGCGGACCAGCAAATTGGTCGGTAGGGATAAACATATCCAACATTGGCACAAAAATGAGTTACAGCAATACCGGGCAGCAATATTTTTTACCAACAGAGCTCAAGCTTGGCTCCGCAGTTGCCTTTATTGGCAATGAAAGTAAGCTAACCCTTGCCTTAGATGTAAATAAACTGCTTATACCTACCCAGCCCGTTTATTCGCCAGATGGCAAGATTATTAGTGGAAAAGACCCCAACAGGTCTGTTCCGGCAGGGATTTTTGGCTCGTTTAACGATGCTCCCGGAGGTTTTAACGAAGAACTCAGAGAAATAGGCCTCTCAACCGGACTCGAATTGCTGTATAAAGATATGATGGTTTTTCGTGCCGGCTATAACTATCAGGACGTACAGAAAGGTGATGGCAGCTATTTTACCCTCGGAGCAGGATTCAGATATCAGATATACAGTATCGATATGTCATACCTGGTAACCTCCGAAAGAAGCAACCCACTGGCCAATACTTTGCGATTTGGCCTTGCTGTAAATTTTCTTCCCCGAAAACTAAATAAAAACTAAACCAACCGCCTGATTAAGGCGTGATGCTGAAAGGCAAGCATAAATTCCTTATTATTTAAATTTAAACCCTAACCAGATGAAAAAACGATTACTCTCTTTTCTCGCAATGTTATTGCTCTGTGCAATTGCAAATGCCCAAAACCCGGTCACCATTACCGCCGCCGCTTCAAAACGGCCATCGCAAAGTGGTAGCGAAATTACTAAAGCCTTTGATGGCAACTTAACCACCATTTACCACTCTAACTGGTCGTTAAATGCGATGCCAGATACGGTAGATTTTTATTTTGTTGGTGTAAAAAGCATTAACAAAGTAGATTATACACCAAGGCAATCGGGGCCAAACGGTATCTGGACCACTGTAGATGTTTATTACGCCACGTCCGATGCGCCTTCGGTTTTTGTAAGCAAGCTAAGCAATATCAGCTGGGCCCAAAATAACACCGTAAAAACGATCGATATGACAGCCAGTCCGATTGTAAGGCCTTACATCGTGCGTTTTGTGATCAGGGCCGCCGGGGGTAATTTTTCGAGTTGTGCTGAAATCAATTTTAGCTCTGCCGAAACCGGACCGTTCGTTCAGCCTCTAGATTGCGACAATCCGATAGCAGAAGATTTTACCGCCTATTCGGATATTAAACTCGGCATTTCGAGTGCAAGCGTAAGCCCGGCGGCAAATGGCGGCGAAGATATATCGCGTACTTACGATAACAACACCGCTACTTTATACCATTCTAGTTATGCCGGTGGTGGATTTCCGATGAGCTTAACCTATAATTTTACTGCCAATCCAACTATCGATTATATCAGCTATGTACCCAGGCAGGATGGCGGCTCCAATGGTATTTTTGGTACAGGCGAAATCTGGTATAAAACCACCACACAAACTACCTTAACAAAATTAATGAATTTTGATACCGGTTTCAGTTCTGCAGCCTATCAGATCAGTTTTCCAACAGCATTAACCAATGTTACCCAAATTGTGGTTAAAGTGCTTACAGGTAAAAACAATTTTGCCAGTTGTGCCGAAATGCAATTCTACCAGAAAAATAGTGCTGGTAATTTGTACACCAATATTTTTGCCGACGATTTGCATACTACATTGAAGCCCGGAATTACCCAAACCGATATCGATGCAATTGCCTCACCATTTTTTAAATCTTTGGCACAGTGTATTTTCAACAACAGCTATAATAAGAAATACCGTGTGCAGACCTACGATTTTTATCCAAATCCGGGAACTGTAGAAGGCATATTAAAAACAAGCGGCTTAAACAGGGTCGAGAACCCAACTGGTATTGCTTTTAAGGCCAATACCAAAGCTATTGTTTTTGTTGGCGATACTTATGGGGTAAATCCACAATTAATAATTAAAGATTTTGGATTGGATTACAGTGCCACTACCGATAGTTACCCCTTGAAAAAAGGGGTAAACATTGTCAATGTGCTACACGATGGATTAGCCTACATTGGTTATTTTAGCGATAGTCCAAATCTGCAGCCCGTACAGATTAACATTACTACGGGGCAGGTAAACGGATATTACAATCCTTTAACCGATACCAACGAGCAATGGACCCAGATGCTGCTTAACGGCGTGTATTCGAAACTGGATATTAAAGGAACCTATGTTAATTTAAATCTGAACAAAAATATCCTCATAAGCAATTCAGCATCGAGTGGAAAAGCACTGGTTGTGGCTTACGATACCATTGTGCACAACGAGTATACCTTAAATGGCCTTACCAAATATAACAGGGTGCCTAAAAATCACATGTTTTTCAGGTCGATAACTGGTGATGGAAACCCCAATGCAGGTGGCGATGGCGTAAACTATCCCATTGGTGTGGGGGGGGACGGTTCCAACCTGGCAAGTCCGACAGGTGTTTTTAAAGATCCATGGGGCATTGCTCACGAGTTTGGACACAATAACCAGGTTAGACCGGGCGCCAGATGGATCGGTATGACCGAGGTTACCAATAATGTGAATTCGGCCTGGATACAATATTTATACAGTACCAACTATTTAAATACAACGAGGCTCGAAAAAGGTAACGATGTGCCAAAAGCGGGTGCTGCCAGCTTGTATGGAGGCCGCTACGGATCGTTGTTTGATAATTGTCTGATCCAGAAAAAACACATGGAGGCACAGGGTGATGTTTTTGTGAGGTTGGTACCTTTATGGCAATTGGAATTGTATTACCAGCTTGCAGGTGCAAGTAAAAATCTGCCTACCATGCAACAACGCTTATCGGGTACGCCAGCTCCGGTTGGGCAGCCAGATGTGGCCTTTTGGTATTGCGATGTGCTGGAAAAAATGCGTACAACCAGTCAGACCGGACTAAACGAAGGTCAGTTATTGCTTAATTTTGTAAGTGCCACCTGCGATGCCGTTCATGAAGATTTGACCGATTTCTTTGTTAAAAGCGGTTACCTTTTACCAATTGACCTCGATATCGACGATTATTCTATAAAGCGACTAACCATTACACAAGCGCAGATTGATGCATTAATTGCCGCTGTACAGGCTAAAGGATATCCAAAGCCAGTATCTCCGGTTTTAAATTACATTTCGGCAAATACCATAAATACATTTAAAAACCTTACACCCTTGGCAACAACAGCTGTTGCTACAGTTGGTGTAACGGTAAATACCAACACCTTAAAATCGATAATACCAAATGGGCCAATGCAGTAGCCTTCGAAACCTATAACCAAAAAGTACTTACCGATGTGGCTATTTATGGTGCCGGAGAAGCAACTACTGCAAACGCAACTACAACCGTTCAATATGGTGCAGGCTCTACAAGTGTTTATGCAATTGGATACGATGGCGCAAGAAAATTAGTTTATCCGGCTGTTGATGTGGCTAACCTGTTGCCAACAGTATCGATTACTGCGCCAGTGAACAATGCAGTAGTTACAGTAGGCGATAGTGTTGTAATTAACGCCAATGCCACCGATGCGGATGGAACTATTGCTAAAGTAGAATTTTATCAGGGCAACACACTTTTGGGTCAATCAACCACTGCACCTTATAGCTTTACCTGGAATAATCCTGCTGCGGGAAATTATAATCTTACTGCTAAAGCAACAGATAATAATAATGGAACAACTGTATCAGACACGGTTAAGGTTACCATTAATACCTTGCCAACAGTAGCCATTAGCTCGCCTGCAAATAATGCGGTATTTACTGCAGGAACAAATGTTACTATCGAAGCCAATGCGGCTGATGCAGATGGAACAATTAGCAAAGTAGAATTTTATCAGGGCAATACCTTATTGGGGCAATCAACTACTGCGCCATATAGCTTTACCTGGAATAATCCTGCTGCGGGAAATTATAGCCTTATTGCAAAGGCAACAGATAATAATAATGGAACAACTGTATCAGACACGGTTAAGGTTACCGTTAATACCTTACCGACAGTGGCCATCAACTCGCCGGCAAATAATACGGTATTTACTGCCGGAACAAATGTTACTATCGAAGCCAATGCAGCCGATACTGACGGAACTATTGCTAAAGTAGAATTTTATCATGGAAGCACCTTATTGGGGCAATCAACTACTGCACCTTATAGCTTTACCTGGAATAATCCTGCAGCCGGAGGTTATAACCTTACTGCAAAGGCAACCGATAATAATGGAGGTACAATTGTGTCAGACACGATTAAGATTACCGTAAATATTTTGCCAACAGTAGCCATTAGTTCGCCGGGAAATAATGCTGTATTTGCTGCCGGAACAAATGCTACTATCGATGCCAATGCGGCCGATAGCGATGGAACTATTGCTAAAGTAGAATTTTATCAGGGCAGTACCTTATTGGGGCAATCAACTACTGCGCCATATAGCTTTACCTGGAACAATCCAGCTGCCGGAAATTATAGCCTTACTGCCAAGGCAACCGATAATAATGGAGGTACAACCACATCAGACATTGTTATAGTTACCATAAACACCTTGCCAACAATAACCATTAGCTCACCAGCATACGCTGCTGCATTTACCGCAGGAACAAATGTTACCATTACCGCCAATGCTACTGATAGCGACGGAACAATCAGCAAAGTAGAGTTTTATGAAGGCAGTACGCTTTTAGGTCAATCTACTACTGCACCATATAGTTATACCTGGAATACTCCCAACACCAGATTTTACAACATCACGGCAAAGGCCACCGATAATAATGGAGGAACAGCAGTTGCAGATACGGTGAGGATTAAGATAAATGCCATACCAGCGGTGGCTATCACGTCGCCAACAAACCTTGCAACCATTCCAGCAGGTGCAAATTTTATTATAAAAGCCGATGCCAGCGATACAGATGGTTCAATTGCTAAAGTAGAGTTTTATCAGGGTAGCACACTTTTAGGTCAGGCAGCAACTAGCCCATATAGTTTCATGTGGAACAATGCCCCGGCTGGAACCTATGCACTTACCGCAAAGGCAACCGATGATAATGGCGCAACAGCCTTATCTGCAGTTGTAAATGTTACGGTTAGCGCAGCGCCAACAGTGGCAATTACTGCTCCGTTAAACAACGCATCATTTTCTGCAAATTCAAACATTACCATTAATGCCAATACTACCGGCACAATTACTAAAGTAGAATTTTATCAGGGCGCTGCATTAATAGGGCAATCAACCTCGGCACCGTATGCAGTAGTATGGAATAATGTTTCGCCAGGCATGTACACGCTTACCGCAAAAGCATTCGATAATTTAGGCCGGATTGCTACGGCTGCAACAGTTAATGTGAAGGTAAACCCTGCACAAGCTTTAGCCCTTAATCCGGTAGCCGATGCTTTTGTTCGCGATGGGCTTTTCGCTGGCGCCAATAGCGGAAATTCGAAAAGCCTCGATGTAAGCAGCGATAACTGGTCGTTTTTAAGAGAATCTTACCTGCGTTTTGATTACAGCGCATTTACTGGTTCGGCAGTAAACAGCGCAAAAATCAGGGTATATGCTTCCCGTGTTGAGGTTAATCCATCAAGAACCATATCAGTGTTTGGCTTATCAAATACAATCTGGGGCGAAAGCACCATTACCTGGAACAATAAACCTGCAGAAAGCGGTACACCACTGGGTAGTTATACCGTTAACAATACAGCACGTGCCTGGTACGAACTGGATGTAACTGCCTATATCAACAGCCAGCTGGCTTTAGGTAAAAAAATCATTTCTATCAGGCTCGTTAATCAGGGCGCAAAAGGATCGGGTAACCTGGTAACCTTTAATTCGCGCGAAGCTAACAACAATAGGCCCGAATTATTACTCAATAAGGAAGCCAGTGCTGCGGGTACGGATGAGTTTTCGCTGGGCAACGAGATCAGCAATACCATTGGCTCGTTGCTGGGATTAAAAATTACGGCCTGGCCAAATCCAAGTACAACCGGATTTAAAGTGCAGGTAGAAAGCCCTAGTAACGAAGCATTGCAATACAGGGTATATAATATAGCGCAGCAATTGGTTAAAGAAGCTAAAATAGCTGCTACCGATCAGTTAACTTTTGGTTCCGAGCTCCCTGCCGGCGTGTATTTGGTAGAAGTACGTCAGGGTACAGAAAGAAAGGTGGTGAAAGTAATTAAGTTATAACCTTTAGTTTTGAAGATTAACAAAAAGAGAGTGCCTTAAAAGCACTCTCTTTTTGTTTGTGATCGATTTTAATCCCGCTTAGCTCAAGTTTGGCACAAATGCTGTTCAATTTTAGCCCGAATGCACCCCATCAAAAGCGTGGTTATTACTTATTTTTGATAAAACAAAAACATCATATTATGAAAACGAGAAAGATATGGGCCAATTTGGCTGTAAACGATTTGGAGCAAACAACCAGGTTTTATTCTGCAATTGGCTTTAAGCCCAATGGTTCATCTAAAGATTTAACCAGCTTTTTGGTAGGCGAAAGTAATTTCGTCATTCATTTCTTTTTAAAGGATGTGCTTAAACCCAATATTCATGGCGATATCGTCGACCTGAAGCATGGAAATGAAGTGGTATTTACCCTTTCCGCTGGTAGCAAAGCCGAAGTAAACGAATGGGCCAAAGAAATTGAAAAGGCAGGAGGGAAGCTGGTTTCTCAGCCGGAAGAATTTGGAGAGGGCTATTATGGTTTTGTTTTCTGCGATCCCGATGGACATAAGTTTAACGTATTCTATATGGAGGGGCTGGTGTAAAACAGGCTGGGGAAAGCTATTCCTCAGTTAATAAGTATATCATTACCATCAGCAAAGCAAGTTCCTGTGCATTGTAGCATGTGGTCGTCCTGCTATTCCTTCAAGTCCTCACTCGTACCTCGCTCCGGGCTTTACGTTCTATCACCTGCCTGCTGCAGGCAGGGGTTTAAGTGGCACAGCCTGTGCAAAACACTCCTTCAAGGTGCCCAAAAACAAAAAATCACTCTCAACCCTTAATTTCCTTAACTCCTTAATGGTAAAAAAACGGCTGGCCTGGGCCTAAAAATCCCCATATAACAGCCCAATCCCCCAATTGTTTTATCCCGATGAATATTATTTTCAGCTGTAAACCAATTATTTAGCATAAACCTGCCGATAAAACAGCCAAAAGCCTTTGCGTGGGTATTAATTTTTTCTACCTTTGCAACCCGCTCGGAAGGAGAGGGCAATAAACTGAAAAGCTGGCAATA
>NZ_JSYN01000017.1 GCF_000812965.1 Pedobacter kyungheensis | reverse complement strand
TCTGTTAGACATCACCTTTAAAATAAAGCTCCTTAATCATGTACTTCGACCAGTACTTCATTAAACCCGCTTTCGCTACATTGACATCTCTTTTAAGAACTTATTCGGCTCATAACCTCACGGTTGCCTTTATATATCTTCGGGGTTTGGTTTCAGCCGGTCTTCTTTGTCCAGCCTTCAGTTTTCGTCCGTTTCAATCTTTTTTGTTGGCCTTTTGCGACATCCGCCGCTTCAGCTTTTTTACCCTTCCTTATCGTTGGGAGTGCAAAGGTAGGAATCTTTTTTTAACTTCCAAATAAAATAATTTTTATTTTTTCGTTCTTCTTTTTTCCTCTCTTCACTATTTCAATACGCTAACTTTCGTTAACCTCCCGTTCCTTCCGAAGCGGGCTGCAAAGGTAACAATATTTTCGCTATCTGCAAGCTTTATTTTAAAATAAATCCTGCTTCCCTTTCTCTATTGCCAGCTTTTCAGTTTATTGCCCTCTCCTTCCGAGCGGGTTGCAAAGGTAGAAAAAATTAATACCCACGCAAAGGGTTTCGGCTATTTTATGGACAGGATTACGCTAACCCTATGGTTTACAGATAGAAATAATATTCATGGGTATAAAACAATTGGGGATTCGGGCTGTTATACGGGGATTTTTAGGCGCAGGCCAACCGTTTTTTCACCATTAAGCAGTTAAGGAAATTAAGGGTTGAGAGGGGTTTTTTATTTTTCTGCGACTGGATGGGGTGTTTTGCACCGGCTGTGCCACCTAAACCCCTGCCTGCAGCAGGCAGGTGATAGAACGTAAAGCCCGGAGCGAGGTACGAGTGAGGACTTGAAGGAATAGCGGGACTACCAAAACCAACGAAGCACAGGAACTTGCTTTGCTGATAATATATAAACTACATTATATATAGATACTATACAAACTACCAATAATGCCCCTCTACACGGTTAATGCCATCTATATAGTATATGTTAAAAATTGTTAACTGTATATTTGTACTGAATTGCTTTGCATAGCTTAGCGCCGAATTGTTTTTATTGATGTTATCGTATTATTAATTATCTTTGCAGAATGTTTAAAGTTAAACACTTAATTATTTTAGTATTTGTTGCCGCTTTGGGTGTGGCGGGTTGTAAAAGTCGTTTCGAGAAATTGAGGGCGAGTAACGACGTAGCTAAAAAATACCAGGAGGCGCTTCGTTTGTATAATAAAAGGGATTACAGCAAGGCATTGGTGCTTTTCGAAGACCTTTCTCAGAAATACCGTGGCCGTGCAGAAGCTGAAGACCTGAACTATTATTATGCATACACTTTATACAGATTAAGTGATTATACTACGGCCAGATACCAGTTTAAAAGCTTTGCAGATACCTATCCAGCGAGTAAAAATGCTGAAGAAGCGAGATACATGGGTGCTTATTGCTACTATTTAGAATCGCCAAATTTCTCATTAGACCAGGAAAATACTTATAAAGCGATTGATGCTTTACAGCTTTTTATTAACTTATACCCTACCAGCGACCGTGCAGCGGCAGCAGGTAAGTATATTGCTACTTTAAGGGGCAAACTGGAAGATAAGGCTTTTGAAAATGCTAAAATGTATTTAACCACGGGCCCTAGTAATATTGATAACTACAGAGCTGCAGTTATTGCTTTAAAAAATGCACAAAGAGATTATCCGGATATTAAATATGCGGAAGAAATGGATTTCTTAATGATTAAAGCACAATATTTATACGCTAAAAACAGTTTGGTTTACCGTCAGGAAGATCGTTATAATGAAGCACTTGCTTTATATACCGAATTTACTGAAAACCACCCTGAAAGCCAATACACCAAAGATGCCAAACAACTGAAAGACGATGTTGAAGCAGGCATTCTGGCTACTAAACAAGAAATTGCCCTGTATAACAGCGAACAGGAAAAGTACAAAAAAATGCTGATCAGAGCTGGTAAATTGAAAGATACCGCTGCTGCTACAAATAAAACGGATATTAAAAACAAGTAATACATGAATACTAACAAACCTGCTGTACCAAACACTACAGTTACCAGAAACGTACACGATTTAGATAGAACTACAGATAACTTATACGAATCTTTAGTTGTAATTGCTAAAAGGGCAAATCAGATTTCGAACAACGTTAAAGAGGAGTTACACGGTAAATTAGCAGAATTTGCATCGAGCAACGATAATTTGGAAGAAATTTTCGAAAACCGCGAGCAAATTGAAATCAGCAAGCACTACGAGCGTATGCCTAAGCCTGTTTTAGTTGCTATTGATGAATTTTTGAACGATAAAATTTATCACAGAAACCCTGCTAAAGAACAAAAATAAAGCATTGCGCATAGCGTTTGGAGCAAAGCGTTTTTTATAACATTACGCTCTATGCTCTATGCCTCATGCATAAACGCTATGCTAAAACATAAAAATATAATCCTTGGCGTTTGCGGCAGCATCGCAGCTTATAAATCGGCTTTTTTGGTTCGGTTGCTTGTAAAAGCTGGTGCAAACGTAAAGGTTATTCTTACCCCTGATGGTGCTAATTTCATTACACCACTTACCCTTGCTACGCTTTCTAAAAACCCGGTTTATACGCAATATTTCGAAGAAGAAACAGGCGTATGGAGCAACCACGTAGAATTGGGTTTATGGGCAGATCTCATCATTATTGCACCCATTAGCGCCAATACCCTGGCTAAACTGGCTACAGGCATTTGCGACAATCTGCTTACTGCTGTTTACCTTTCGGCAAAATGCCCTGTTTATGTTGCGCCGGCCATGGATTTAGACATG
Organism: Pedobacter kyungheensis; assembly: GCF_000812965.1. Classification (GTDB taxonomy): domain Bacteria; phylum Bacteroidota; class Bacteroidia; order Sphingobacteriales; family Sphingobacteriaceae; genus Pedobacter; species Pedobacter kyungheensis. The sequence goes on along the minus strand of NZ_JSYN01000017.1, from coordinate 174,153 downwards.
TGGAAACACGAAAGCACACAGGCTAACATTGCAAAAATTAACAGCTACGGCAATACCGTAATAGCCCCCGGCAGCGGCGAGCTGGCCAGTGGTTTATATGGCGAAGGCCGAATGGCAGAACCTGAAGAAATTATTTCGTTTCTGGACGAGGCCATTAAAAAATCGATGCCCCTTTATGGTAAAAAGGTAATGGTAACGGCTGGCCCTACTTATGAGGCAATAGATCCGGTACGTTTTATCGGCAACCACTCATCAGGTAAAATGGGTTTTGCTTTGGCAGACGAATTGGCCAGACTGGGAGCTGATGTGACTTTGATAGCCGGGCCAACGGCTCAAAAATGTGATCAGAATGTTATCAGAAAAGATGTGGTAAGCGCACAACAAATGTTTGAGGCTTGCTCCTCGGTTTTCCCTGAAACGGATATTACCGTGATGTGTGCTGCCGTGGCCGATTATCGCCCGAAAACCGTTGCCACAAACAAAATCAAAAAACAGGATAGCAATCTGGTACTCGAACTCGAAAAAACGGTCGACATTTTAGCAAACTTGGGTCAGGCGAAAAAGGCTAACCAGATTTTGGTTGGTTTTGCTTTAGAAACCAATGATGAAGAGAATTATGCTAAAGGTAAGCTGGAAAAGAAAAACCTCGATCTGGTAATTTTAAATTCTTTAAACGATAAGGGTGCAGGTTTTAAATCAGATACCAATAAAATTACTATTTTTAACAGGGCTTTAGAACGTACGGTATTTGAAATGAAATCGAAAACCGATGTAGCCAAAGATATTTGCTCAGCTATTTTAAAAATTGTAAAATGATAAACAGGATTTTTTGGATATTGGTATTGTTAACCGGCTTTGGTAAACTACAGGCGCAGGAGTTAAATGCGCGTGTAACCGTATTGGCGCCTCAGGTGTCGAACATTAGCCGGCCAACACTCGATGCACTTCAAAAAACCATACGCGATTTTTTAAACAACAACAAATTCAGCAACGAAAGCTACAAAGCCCAGGAGCGTATCGAATGTAGTTTCGTAATCACCATCAACTCCTGGGATGGAGGATCCGGCTATACAGCTGAAGCCCAGATTCAGAGCAGCCGACCGGTTTTTAACAGTTCGTACAACAGCACTTTGCTGAACATGAGCGACAAAAATTTCGATTTCAATTACCTGGATGGTTCTACCATCGATTTTTCTGACCAGAATTATATTTCGAATATCAGCGCACTCCTCACCTACTATGCCTATACCATTATTGGCATGGATAAAGATAGTTTTAGCAAAATGGGTGGCACACCTTTCTATAAAAAAGCGCAAAATATCATTAATCTGGCACAGGCCTCGGGCAATACGGGCTGGAAAGCCGCCGATGGTTTACGCAACCGTTTTTGGTTTAACGAGAATGTACTGAATCCGATTTTTAGCGAGCTGCGCAGCTTTATTTACAGCTACCATTTAAGTGGATTAGATCAGCTAACCGATAACGATAAGGGCCTAACCCAAATTGTAGCTGCACTACCTGCCCTGCAACAAATGGATAAACAGAAATTGGGCTCCATTTTCCCGAATGTTTATTTTGCCTCAAAAGCCGAAGAAGTAACCAATGTACTGGCCAAACTTAATGTACAGGAACGTTTAAAAGCCTACAACATGCTGGCCGAAATCGATCCGGCAAATATTGGTAAGTATGAAGGCCTGAAGAAAAACTAATTCAATGGTTAACTGGTAAATTGTTTAAATCGGTTAACTGTTCGGTAGCATATTCATTAACTAACCTTTTACTGAACAGATCTCACGGTTAACCAATTAACCAGTTTAAACAATTAACCGCTTTATACAGTTTGCAGTTACTAATGACTAATGAACCACTGAACAAGTTTAGACTTTGAAGTGGCAGACAGTTAACCGATTAACCAGTTCAAACGATTAACCTTTTTCGCCAGATGCAACTTTCTCTTCTCTCCTGCGTCTTATACCCAACAAACAATTAACCCTTTATTGGACTCCAGATTACAGTTAACCGGTTAATCAGTTTAAGCAATTAACCAATAAGTTAAATTTTTGTTAAAACATTTTGATATTACGAATATCTTCGTACATTTGATTACGAAATAATTCGTACAACCTGTAACATATGGCGAATAACAACATCAAACCAACAGAAGGCGAAATGGAAATCCTCCAGGTGCTTTGGCAAAAGGGGAATGCAACGGTAAGAGAGGTGCATGAGGCGTTGAACAAAAAAGACTCTGGCTATACCACTACCCTGAAGCTAATGCAGATTATGCACGAAAAAGGAATGGTAGAAAGAGATACTAACCAAAAAACACACATTTATAAAGCATTGGCCAGCAGAGATAAAACCGAAAAGCAATTGGTTAACAAAATGATCGATAATGTATTTAACGGATCGGCAGCACGACTGGTAATGCAAGCTTTGGGTAACCACAGTGCAAGTGCAGATGAGATTGATGAAATTAAAAAATATTTAGACAGCCTTAAATAAGGCCAAAAGTTGAGGGTTGAAAGGTGTAGGGTTTAGATCCCTAATTTGAAATGATTACCCGGGTTTAACCCGTTAAAAAATTAAAACCACCATTATGGAAACTTTATTACAACAATTCATCAAAGCATTTGGCTGGAGCATTTTAAACTCCTTGTGGCAAAGTGCTGTTATTTACGGTGTGTTATTTATCGTAATGCTTAGTTTACCTAAGCTGGCCGCAAAGCACAAACATAACCTTGCCTTTAGTGCCATTATTCTAATGTTTATTGGTTTTGGCTATAATTTTATCAGTCAGATGATGCTGAGTACCAATAATCAGGCACCTGCTATTACCCCGCAAAATATTCAGGTTTATCAATACTTTAATAATCTGCCGCCCAGCTTTAGCAGCAAGGCCGAACAGTATTTCCCGGTAGTGGTAGCTTTCTACATTATTGGTATCTTATTACAGCTGTTTGTAATTATTAAAGGCTACAACCAACTGGGAAAACTGAAAAAAGACAGTTTAAGTGCGATCCCTGAAAGCTGGAAAGCCATTTTCAGCCAGGTAACTACGCAGCTTAAAATTAAAAAGAGCATTCAGTTCCACTTGTCGGCAATTGTTAATGTACCCTTAGTTATTGGTTACTTAAAACCGGTAGTATTGTTTCCTCTGGCATTGGTAAATCAATTGGATAACGATCAGGTAGAAGCCATCCTTATCCACGAACTATCGCACATCAGGAGAAATGATTTTCTGTTAAACCTGATTAAAACAGCCATAGAAACCTTGCTTTTCTACAATCCATTTGTTTGGATGGCAGGCCGTTTTATCCACATCGAACGCGAACATGCCTGCGATGACCTGGTACTTAAAATTACCGGAAAACCATTAAACTATGCCCATGCCCTGCTTAAGCTCGAATTGCTTAAAGACAAAAACAGTCCGGCTTATGCGCTGGCTGCAACAGGCAAAACCCAAAATTTATATCAACGTATTAAAAGAATAACCAACATGAAAACGAATTATTTAAATGCCAAACAACAAATGGCAGCCCTAACGCTTGGTATAGCCTGCCTGTTTTCTATAGCCTGGATCAATCCAACAGAGAAGAAAAAAGAAACTAAAAAAACAACCAAACAGGAAATGGTGAGGTTTGTTGCTTCAACTCCAACTTTTAATCCTACTGCCTGCACCGATACCACCAAGAAACGCAAAATCAAAATTGTAACCATCGATGCAAACGGCAAAAAAACTGAATACAATTCGGTAAAGGAAATGCCAGATAGCATCCGCAAAGATTTTTACAGGGATGAACTTTTTGCAGGTAAAAACGCATTCAGGATCCAGATGGATAGCGGATTTAAATTTAAAGATTCATTATTCAGGGTTAAAATTGATCGGGAGTTTAATTCGCCTGAAGCACAGGCTAAATGGAAAAAATTTGGAGACGACATAGCCAAACAATATAACTCACCAGAAGCGCAAGCCAAATGGAAAAAGTTTGGAGATGATATTGCCAAACAATACAACTCGCCGGAAGCACAAGCTAAATGGAAAAAATTCGGAGAGGACATGCAAAAGAAAATGAACTCGCCGGAAGCGCAGGCTAAATGGAAAAAAATGGCTGAAGACATGTCTAAACAATTCAGCTCGCCAGAAGCGCAGGCCAAATGGAAAAAATTTGGAGAAGATATTGCAGCTAAAGTAAATACACCTGAATTCAGGGCGCAGATTGAAAATATTAAATTAAATGGCGATTTAGCAAGACTATCAGCTATCCGTGCTGATTCTTTAGGCCATCAATTCAGAGATACCTATTTTTTAAAATTAGATAACAGCAACAATAAGGTAAGACAAACCGAAGAGTACAAAAAGTTAAGAGAAAAATTTGATAAAGAGGTAAAAGAGCTGCAAGAGAAGATTGAGAAAAAAGAAAAAGTTGAGCGTGGAAACAAAGGTACCCAGGTAGTACCGGCAGTTATGCTTTACAACAACAAAAACTTTACCAGCCCTGTTAAAGCATTAAATGCACAAAACGCACTGGTAACCTATAAAGACAAAGACTTTAAAGTTGCTGATCAGCTGGCCTTAAAAACTTTTATCAAAACCGATAATATCAATCTGTTGGATAATAATAACATCAGTATTGTAGTTAAATAAAAGAAGCTAAACCACACAAATTAATTTGAGCAGCGAAGAGAATATTCTTCGCTGTTTTTGTTTTGCATCTACCTGTTGAAATAACTTTTTAGTATTTTCGCAAAGCTATGCTTCAAAAACTTTCTATTCGTAATTACGCATTAATTGATAGCCTGGATATCGAATTCGATAAAGGCTTAAATATTATCACAGGTGAAACTGGTGCTGGTAAATCCATCATACTTGGTGCATTATCGCTTATTCTCGGTCAGCGGGCAGAAAGCAAGTACTTTTTTAACCAGGATAAAAAATGTGTTATTGAAGGCAGTTTTAACCTGGCCGACGAAAATCTGAAAGAGCTTTTTGAAGAAAACGACCTCGACTTTTACAAAGAAAGTCTGTTGCGCCGCGAAATTTCTATTGATGGAAAATCGCGTTCGTTTATAAACGATACCCCTGTTAATTTATCGATACTGAAACAGATTGGCGAAAAACTGATCGATATCCATTCGCAGCATGCCACACAGGAAATTAATGATACCGATTTCCAGTTATTGATTGTTGATTCGCTGGCCAGCCATGAGGTACTTCTAGCCGACTACCGCAGCGGGTTTAAAAAACTGAAGCAAGACAATAACCTGTTAAAAAAATTGGTGAGCGAAGCAAGCGAAGCCAGAAACAGACAGGATTACGAGCAATTTTTGTTTAACGAGCTGGAGCAAGCTAAATTACAGGAAGGCGAACAGGAAGAACTGGAACAGGAACTGGAGCGCTTAACACATGCCGAAACCATTAAAAGGGCATTGCTTACTGCCTCGGGTTTAATTAACGAAAGCGAACCTTCGGCACTGCAAATTTTAAAAGAAGCATCGTTACAGCTGCAGGGGATAGAAAAATTCGATCCCGCTGTTAACGTACTTTACGAACGCCTGCGCTCGTCGATTATAGAAATTAAAGATATTACCGACGAGATTGCAACCATTGAAGAAAATACCCTGCATAGTGCCGATCGTTTGGAAATCGTAAACCAAAGACTCGATTTATTTTACTCGCTGCAACAGAAACACCGTGTAGCCAATAATACCGAGCTTCTGGCTCTTCAAAAACAACTGGAAGATAACCTGAATCAGCTTTTATCTTCTGATGAGCATATTGAAAAACTTCAAAAAGAAATTGCTCAACTGCAACAAGAACTACACAAAAAAGCCACGCTGTTAAGCACCAATCGAAAAAAAGCGATCAAACAGGTTGAAGAACAAACCAGCCTTACCCTGAAAAAAGTAGGCATGCTTAACGCCAGGTTATTTTTAGACCAGAAAGTTGTAGCCGACCTGAATAAAGATGGTTTAGACGAAATTAACTTATTATTTACGGCCAATGCCGGTCAGGCACCTGCACCGGTAAGTAAGGTAGCTTCGGGTGGTGAATTATCGCGCTTAATGCTGGCCATTAAAGCTTTGTTGGCTCAACATACTTCGCTCCCAACCATTATTTTCGATGAGATTGACACCGGTATCTCAGGTGAAACAGCCTTGAAAGTTGGTGAAGTAATTGCCGGTTTGGGCAAAAACATGCAGGTAATTTCGATTACCCACCTGCCGCAGATTGCTGCCAAAGGCGAATCGCATTATTTCGTACATAAACACGAGGATAGTGGAAAAACTACCACAGGAATTCGTAAATTGAAGCAGGAGGAACGTATTGGTATTATCGCCGAAATGTTAAGCGGTAAAAACCCAGGTGCATCGGCTGTAGAAAACGCAAAGGAATTGTTGGCGTAATGTATTTGTGCTGTCAGATGTTACCATCTGACAGATAGAAATTTTGAGTGCCCCAATACTGCATCATAGCTGACACCACAAAAAAATTTTCATTAAGCATTATTAAAACTAAATAATTAGTTTATATTTAATCGATGAAATCATTATTAATCTTATTCTCTCTGGTTATTGCCGGTACCCTATGTCCCGCGCAAAACTATACCCTTACCGGTGTGGTGAAAGATAAGCGTGGAGAAGCTCTACCTGGTGCTGGAGTATATGTAAGTGGTTATAAAATTGCCGTCTCTTCTGACAATAACGGGGCTTATAAACTAAGCTTAAAACCCGGAAATTACGATATCCTGGTACAGCTAATCGGTTATAAAGCGCTGAACAAAAATGTGGTTATTGCCGATAAAGATGTAAAACTTGATCTGGTTCTGGAAGAAAGCGTTACCCAACTTGATGAAGTAACCATCAAACCTGACCCTAACAGGGCCTATTATATTGCCTTATTCAAAGATTTTTTTGTCGGCACCACGCCTAACGCTGCGCAGTGTAAACTCATTAACCCCAATGTGCTTATTATCGATTACGATCAGGACAATGCTTTCCTGACCGTTAAAAGCAATCAGTTTCTCATCATCGAAAACAAAGCGCTGGGCTACCGCATCAAATACCTGATTAATAATTTCGAATATAGCCGCAAAACCAATATTGTTTATTATCAGGGTTTTCCTACTTACGAAGATTTAAAAGGTTCTAAACGCAAAAAAGCAGCCTGGGATAAAATGCGTTTAACTGCCTATCTCGGTTCTCCGCAGCACTTTTTCAAATCATTATTCAATAAAAGAGTTACCGAAGAAGGCTTTATCATTAACAAATTAAAAAGCGTTCCCAACAGTAACCGGCCTAAAGATAGCCTGATTAATGCCAGCATCAGGCGTTTTACACAGGCACAAACTTTTACGGGTAACATCCACCTCACCGTTGGCGATTCGCTAAATTACTGGATGAGGAAGAAAAACCTGCCTAAAGAAGTTTCGGTACTGAGCAAAGCTCCGGTATTACAGGATACATTAGCCCGCCCGACAAGCGAGCAGGCCATTCAGGAAATTAATTTTACCGATAAACTTTATGTGGTTTATACCAAAGAACCTGAGGATGCAGCATTTACGGGCAGACTTAGTTTTTCGATCAGCAGGCCACCCGAGTACTTTGGGCATCAGATCTCAACCATTACTTTACAGCAACCACCGGTTTATTTTTACGAAAACGGCGGCATATACAACCCACGATCGATGCTTTTTTCAGGCTATTGGGCCTGGGAAAAAATTGCAGATAGCGTACCCATGGATTATTTACCCCCAAAACCGTAAAAAAATCGTAGCTAAGTGTTAAAATCGTTAAAAATATTTTAGCTTTTTAATAAATATTAAGCCTTTTGGTTACATTCGTCTCCATGATTAAAAGCCTTTTAGCGTCGCTAATTTTCCTGATCTGGGGCGCTAACGCTATTGCTCAAAACACCTTTTCCATCAGTGGAATAGTACGCGATCAGAAAGATGGCTTACCGGGTGCAAGCATTTATTTAAGCGGATATAAAATTGCCACTGTGGCCGATAACGATGGGCGTTTCAAACTAACGAATCTAAAACCGGGCAGTTACGATTTACTGGTTCAGATTGTAGGCTATCTCCCCTACTCTAAAAGCGTAATCATATCTGATAAATCGGTACAGGTTGAGCTGGTTTTAAAAGAAAATGTTGCCCAGCTGGATGAAGTAACCGTTAGGGCCGATCCCAACAGACAAAAATACATTAACCAGTTTAAAGAATTTTTTATCGGCAAAACGCCCAATGCCCTGCAATGCAAAATTCTTAATCCTCAGGTTTTAAATGTTGATTTCGATATAACTAAAAGTACCTTAACCGTTTCTACAACTGAGTTTCTGGTGGTTGAAAATAAGGCTTTGGGCTACCGCCTGAAATATATGCTCGATCGTTTTGAATATAACTCACGCACGCATATTATTTATTATTCTGGTCACCCATTTTTCGAAGAACTCAAAGCATCAGCATCAAAAAAGAAGAAATACATTGCAGCACGAGAAGTGGCCTACTATGGCTCATCACAACATTTCTTCCGTTCGTTGTATGCCAACAAGGCCCAGGAGGAAGGTTTTATCATCAACAAAATGATCAAAGTACCTAATCCAAACCGTTATCCGGAATATGTAATTAATACTAATCTCGAGAAAATAAAAGCGGTGCCTGAGAAAACAGGGATCAGGCAAACCAAAGGCAAAGTAGATACAGCCCTGCTCGCGTTCTGGACCAAGCAAAAAGAAATGCCGCGTACCATTGATAGATTTTCGCGGGCTGATGTACTTACCGATACTTTGGTACATTACTACAACCAAAACCTCAAATATTTGAGTTATACCGATGCCTTATTGATTCAATACACCAAAGAGAAAGAGTCGCTGGCTTATTCTAAAACCGGTTTCTGGATTTTCAGGCCTTTAGATGTACCCGAAAATGAAATCTCTGTTGCCAATTTAACCGGCGAAGGTGTTCGCTTTTATGAAAATGGCGGCATTTACGATTCCAGATCGCTGCTTTATGAAGGTTACTGGGCTTACGAAAAAGTAGCCGATATGGTACCGATGGATTATATTCCGCTCCCTAAAAAGTAAAATCACCAGGTTTATTGTGGAAAAGTAGCATTCACTAAAATTTAAAATTGCTAATATTTTTAGTAATTTTATACTATGACTAGTGGAGATGAAAAACAGTATTTTAAGGGCCGGGGCGCTCAGGTTAACCCGCACAATCGCTTTTTGAAAGATGTTTACGTAAAAGAACACGACGAAGGGATAGATGACTGGGAAGAAAGCGACCGCAAAACTTCGTTTATTTTTGAGCATTCCAAAACCATTGTCAATAAGGTTGATAGTCCGGATGTAGGCATGGCTTATTCCTTAAATCCTTACCAAGGCTGCGAACATGGTTGCACTTATTGTTATGCCCGTAATTCGCATCAATACTGGGGTTATAGTGCAGGTATTGAATTTGAGCGAAAAATTATTGTGAAACAGGATGCTCCTGCCCTATTTAAAAAATTTTTAGAGAAAAAAGGATGGGACGCTACTACCATTTCCCTTTCGGGCAATACTGATTGCTACCAGCCTGCTGAAAGAAAATTTAAGTTAACCCGGCAGCTGCTCGAAATTGCCCTGGCTTATAAACAGCCTATTGGTATGATTACCAAAAATTCGTTAATCCTGCGGGATAAAGATATTTTACAGGAAATGGCCAAGCTCAATCTTTGCATGGTTTATGTTTCTATTAACAGTTTAAATGAAGATTTGAGGCAGGTGATGGAGCCGCGTACCGCAACGGCTAAGCAACGTTTAAGAGTAGTTGAAGAATTGAGCAAAGCCGGCATCCCGATGGGCGTGATGGTAGCACCGCTTGTACCCGGTTTAAGTGATCATGAAATCCCCAAAATATTAAAAGCCATTGCCAATGCCGGTGCCATAAAAGCGGGTTATACCGTTGTACGCCTAAACGGAGCCATTGGACAGATATTTGAAGACTGGCTGCGCAAAAATTTCCCCGACCGTTTTGATAAAGTCTGGCACATGATCCAGAGCTGCCATGGTGGCCAGGTAAATGACAGCCGCTTTGGTGACCGCATGCGTGGAGATGGCAACATTTCGCAAATGATAAGAGATAATTTCAGGCTGCATTGCCGTTTAAATGGCCTAAACGTAAAGGATATTATTTTAGACCACAGCCTGTTTAAAATCCCAAGTGATCAGATCAGTTTGTTTTAACCAATAATATGTGTTGGCCCGGAAATGTTTTCCGGACTGCAGGGATTGTGGATTTGCAATCCACTGGGATATAACTTAGTTTTAGCACCATGAATATTGCATTGGTAACCTACCTTGATAAAGGCGCTTATGATAGTGCTACTGTTGAAAACGAAGATGATAAGCTCTTGAATTTCTTAAAAGAGAAAGGCCTGAACATTGAAAAAATGATTTGGAACGATCCGAATGCGAACTGGAAAAGCTATGATTTGGCTATTTTAAAATCGCCATGGGATTATTTCGATTTGATTAATGATTTTTATCAATGGCTTAATCAATTGGAAAATTTAAAGGTTAGGCTACTTAATCCAATTGAAACTGTAAAATGGAATTCCAATAAACTTTACCTGCAGGAAATTGAAGCAGCGGGCTTGAAAATCACCCCCAGTACTTTCATCCGCAAACAGGAAAGTGTTAATCTGAACGAGTTTTTCGGAAAATATGGAGTAGATAAACTGATTGTAAAACCCTCCGTAAGTGGCGGTGCTAAAAATACATTTAAGGTTACAGCTGATAATGTGGCTGAAGTAAACCAGAAGCTAAACAACCTGCTGCAGGAAGAAGATTTTATTGTGCAACCTTTTTTACCCGAGATCCTCGAAAATGGAGAATGGTCTTTTATCTTCTTTAACGGCGCATACAGTCATGCTTTGGTTAAGCAGGCAAAACCAGGCGATTTTAGGGTTCAGCCCGCACACGGCGGCTCAGTACATCCGCAAAACCCTGGCGAAGAGCAGATTGCCACGGCACAGCAATATATAGATTCATTTGCCAAAAACTGCCTGTATGCACGGGTTGATGGTACTTTTGTAAACGGCGAGTTTTTACTGATGGAACTTGAACTTATTGAACCGTTTTTATTCCTGAATACGGATCCACAAAATTATGAGCGCTATTATCAGGCTTTAAAAGAACTGCTGCTATAGCCCGTGTTGTCAGGTATTGCTACCTGACAATTGGTTTGAATCAATAAATTATATATCTGACTTCACCGCGATGATACTCGTATTTTATTTTGCACCAAAAACCTGTGTCCAGTAGTTATCGGCGCGGGCAGCGCCCATTTCTTTAAAAGATGCTGTCATGATATTTTTGCAGTGGCTTTCGCTTGCCATCCAATCATTAAAAACCTGCAGCTCGGTAGTTTGTCCGGTAGCAATATTCTCCCCTACAGTTGTCCAGTTGTAGCCTGATGCGGTAACCCTCGTACCAACTGTTTCGCCATTTGCAGAGGTATGTACCATGCTTTTGATCGATGCCATGTATTTACTTTGATAAATCGCAGCTGAGGCCAGGTTAGCATTCCAGGTTAAGGCTGCTACAGGTGGCATTTTAGTGCTGCCACAATTGCATCCTGCCAAACGGATATCGTTAACCAGCTTTAAAAGCACATCGTTATTGATATTTGTAGTAGTAGAAGCTTCTATTTTTAAGGTTGTAGGGGTCTCAGGCGAGGTAGAATCGGTTCCTTTTTTACAAGACAAAAACGCACAGCATAGCGCTACGCACATTAATTTGGGGACGATAGATTTCATGACTATAGTTTGTTCATCGAAAGATACTATGTTTTTTATAAAAAGAACTATTCCGGAATCATTTTCATACTCCTTACACAGCTAACTACAACTGTATTGAAACAAAAAACTCCCGGTTTTTGACCGGGAGTTTTTTAATTATTTAGCTGAAGAATCTTCTTCGGCTGATTGCTCTTTCTTCTTTTCGCCTTTTTTGTGATTTACCGAAATTACATCTGTTGTTTTATCGTAATCGATTTCCAACACATCGCCTTCAGTTAATTCACCTTTAAGGATTTCTTCGGCAATCGGATCTTCCAGGTATTTCTGGATGGCCCTCTTTAACGGACGGGCACCGAAGTTACTGTCGAAACCTTTTTCGGCAATATATTCTTTTGCGTTTTCAGTTAAGGCAATATCATAACCCAAAGTATGTACGCGACCGAATAATGCTTTTAATTCGATATCGATAATTTTGAAGATTTCTTCTTTACCTAAGCTGTTAAATACAACTACATCATCTACACGGTTTAAGAACTCTGGTGCAAAAGCACGTTTTAAAGCACTCTCAATCACACCGCGGCTATGCGCTTCTGCCTGGTTGTTTTTAGCTGAAGTAGAGAAACCAACACCTTGTCCAAAATCTTTCAATTGGCGTGCACCAATATTCGATGTCATGATGATGATCGTATTTCTAAAATCAACTTTACGGCCTAAACTGTCAGTTAACTGTCCTTCGTCTAATACCTGCAATAAGATATTAAATACATCTGGGTGCGCTTTCTCAATCTCATCCAATAAGATTACCGCATAAGGTTTTCTTCTAACTTTTTCAGTTAACTGTCCACCTTCTTCGTAACCTACATATCCCGGAGGCGCTCCTACCAAACGTGATACCGCAAATTTCTCCATGTACTCACTCATGTCGATTTGAATCAAAGCATCATCGCTATCAAACATGAAACGAGCCAATTCTTTTGCCAATTCTGTTTTACCTACACCGGTTGGACCTAAGAAAATGAACGAACCAATTGGTTTTTTAGGATCTTTTAATCCAGCTCTTGTACGTTGGATGGCTTTGGTTAATTTCTTAATCGCATCATCCTGACCGATAATTTTCTCAGCCACTTTATCGTACATGTTCAACAATTTCTGGCTATCAGTTTGTCCAACACGTTGCACCGGAATACCAGTCATCATGGCTACCACCTCGGCTACGTTATCTTCCGATACTTCGTAACGTTTGGTTTTGGTTTCAGCTTCCCACTCTGCTTTGGCTTTATCTAATTCTTCAATTAAATTTTTCTCAGTATCGCGGAGTTTTGCAGCTTCTTCATATTTCTGGCTACGTACAACCTTGTTTTTCTCCAGTTTGATATCTTCAATTTTCGCTTCGATATCGATAATGTTCTGTGGAACATGGATATTGGTTAAGTGTACCCTTGATCCTGCTTCATCTAAAGCATCAATGGCTTTATCTGGCAAGAAACGGTCAGAAATGTAACGTGAGGTTAATGTAACGCAAGCCTCAATTGCTTCCTGGGTATACGTTACGCCATGGTGCTCTTCGTACTTATCTTTAATGCGGCTTAAAATCTCGATGGTTTCATCAGGAGTAGCAGGCTCAACCATCACTTTTTGGAAACGACGGTCTAAAGCGCCATCTTTCTCAATGTACTGACGGTACTCATCTAAAGTAGTGGCACCAATACATTGAATTTCGCCCCTGGCCAAAGCCGGTTTGAACATGTTTGAGGCATCAAGCGAACCAGATGCACCTCCAGCGCCAACAATGGTATGAATCTCATCAATAAACAGAATTACATCTGTAGATTTTTCAAGCTCGTTCATTACCGCTTTCATACGCTCTTCGAACTGACCACGATATTTTGTACCAGCTACCAATGAAGCTAAATCTAAGGTAACTACACGTTTGCCAAAAAGCACACGCGAAACTTTACGTTGTACAATTCGTAAGGCCAGGCCTTCTGCAATTGCAGATTTACCAACTCCCGGCTCACCAATTAAAATCGGGTTGTTCTTTTTCCTGCGGGATAAAATTTGCGATACACGCTCAATTTCTTTCTCGCGGCCAACAATCGGGTCTAAACGGCCCTCTTCTGCAGCCTTGGTTAAATCGCGACCGAAATTATCCAAAACAGGCGTTTTAGATTTGATATCCGAAACTTTTTTAGGTGTACTAAAGCTTTCTTCTTCGCGATAATCGTCGTCGCCACCTGTAGAGGCACTGTTCGAAATATCGTCTCTGAAGCCGTTCTTATTTACTTCTACCTCTTGTTTAAAAACATCGTAAGTAACGCCGTACTGCAATAAGATTTGTGAGGCGATGTTATCATCATCTCTCAAAACCGACAACAATAAATGTTCGGTGCCAATTAAATCGCTTTTAAATATTTTAGCTTCTAAGTAAGTAATCTTTAAAACTTTTTCGGCCTGTTTCGTCAACGGAATATTGCCTAAGTTTACTGTAACACTCGATGTACCGCGAACGGCATCTTCAATTGAGCGGCGCAATTTACCAGTATCAACTCCTAACGATCGTAAAATTTTTATTGCCATGCCATCGCCTTCGCGGATGAGGCCTAATAATAAATGCTCGGTTCCGATGTAATCGTGCCCTAAGCGGAGCGCTTCCTCCCTACTAAAAGAGATTACATCTTTAACCTGTGGTGAAAATTTTGCTTCCATAATACCTTTCTTAACAGCTACGTCCCTAAACTATAAAATAAATTATAAAAAGAGTAGGTGCTGTTTTCTTTATTTTATCAACAATTGCGCCATCCGGGTGGATAAAGAGGCCTATACACGCCTGAAAGCCCTAAAATTAATGTAAGAATGTCGTCGTGATAAATATTATTTTATTTCTATTTATCTACGTATTAAGTGTTACAAAGGTTTTAAAGGGATTTTTGCCAAAAACATCCGCTTAAAATAATTTTATTGTCGGTTTATTGTAAGTATTTCCCAACACTTAAAAACTGACAAATTGTATCTATTTATATAGGCAATTTACAAGTTTTGACAGAAAAATAAAAGGAACATGCCATCATTTAACATTTTATTGAGACAAAAGTCAACAATCTAATCACTCCTCTAAAACACCTATCTAAACTACTATACGGAATTAACATAAAATTGGTTGTTTTTGTTTAGGGGAAATACAGCAGAATCCTGCATTGATTTTTAAAAAAAGCAAAGCCAGCAATACGGAAACAAACGTTTGCGTATATATTAATTCACAATAGCAGTCATTAGAATCTGTCAAACCTGTAAAAAGAGTTTAAAGCCCGCATATTATCTATACTACACTTCATTTCGGGCAAACGTTTGCGCTGTATTAGGCATTTGAAGTTAATTTCTAAGGTAATAGTTTAGTAATAACCGGGTAAATAAAACAGCAGATATGAATATGAAAGTAACCTTTGCTCCTCCTTAAGCGCATCCAGTGCTCCAAAAACAAAAAACAACAAACTTAAAACTCGTCTAACCTAAAAAACATGAAGAAATTAATTTTAATAATTTCCCTTATGGCCTGTGCTTTTTTATTAAAGGCACAAAACCGCGCCATTACTGGTACTGTAACTGACAGTAAAAAACTTCCACTGCCGGGCATCACGGTAACCGTACTTGGCACTAAAACTGCCACACAAACTGATGCAAACGGAAAATATACCATTAATGCAGAAAATGAAAGTACCCTTGAGTTTAAGGCATTGGGTTTTAGTTCCCAAACCATTAAAGTTGGGACAAATACTACGCTAAACATTTCACTGACAGATGAAACTACAAATCTTGATGCTGTAACAGTTGTAGGCTACACTACAAAAAAGAAATCAGAAATTTCGAGTGCGGTTACTACCGTAAGTGGCGCTCAGCTTAACGATGTAACCTCAGTAAATCTGGGAAACCTGTTACAGGGTAAAGCACCTGGCGTTGTGGCAAGCTCAGCTTCTGGTGATCCGACAGCAGGCTCAACAGTCGTTGTACGTGGTGTTGGCACCATCAACGCAGGTATTGGGCCACTCGTTGTAGTTGACGGAAATATTGGCGGTACCTACAACCCTGCTGATGTGGACAACATTACCATATTAAGAGATGCTGCCGCTACAGGTTTATATGGATCGCGTGCTGCAAACGGTGTAATTATTGTAACCACTAAGAAAGGCAAAGCAGGAGAAACCCGCTTTAGTTTAAACTCAGCCGTGGGTTTTGCTAAGGCTACAACTGGTAATTTCCAATTGATGGATGCTCAGCAGCTCTACGATTATCAGAAAACATTTTTCACCACTCCTCCCGCCCCTTCATTAGTAAATACCAATACCAATTGGTGGGATGAGGCTTTTAGAACTGCCATGGTAAATAACCATACTTTAACTGCCTCTGGCGGAAGCGAAAAAAGTCAATTTTATATCTCTGGCAATTATTTTAAAGAAGAAGGTACACTCATCAATAATGATAAAACCCAATATAGCTTGAGAGCCAACCTTACCTCACAGCTGACTAAAAAATTAAAATTAAATGCATTGTTAAGTGGTATTGTAATTAATGATAATATTAACCCGGAAAGTGCAGTTTACCAGGCCTACCTGAATATGCCTTACGATCCTGCATATAATGCTGATGGTAGCCCAACCGATCCGAGAAATATACCGTCATGGAAAGGCAGAGACCGGTCAAACTTTTTACAGAGTTTACAGTACAACTATTCGAGGGCCAGAAGTTTCACCAGCACTGGCGACATTAACCTGGATTATGACCTGCTTAAAAACTTAACCATTTCGAGTTATAACAGGGCTACAATAGCAAGTGGCCGCTCTAACAATTATTATGACAGAAGAAGCCAAAGCGGAGCTACCAACTTAGGCACAGCATCTTTAAGCAATACTTTTGCTACCACCTTACTGTCATCAAACAGGATTAAGTACTCGGTAAACATTGGCCAGCATAATTTTAGCATTTTGGGTGTTGCAGAAATTGAAAGTTATAAATACGATGTAAACGGGATCACAGCAAAAGGGCTTCCTGCCGGAATGGATGCCATTAACACCGCTACAGATATTACCAACAAACCAACCGGCAGCTATGATGGTTACAAAAACATAAAATATTTAGCACAGGCCGATTATAGCTACCAGAGCAAGTATTACCTGGTTGCATCTGTTGTAAATGAATATGCTTCGCGTTTTGGGAAAAACAATCCTGCTGCCACTTTTTATCAGTTCGGAACCTCCTGGATTTTATCGAATGAAAGCTTTTTAAAAGACAATAAAACGATTTCCTTTTTAAAACTTAGGGCAAGTGCCGGTACTACCGGGAATCAGGGCGGTATCGATTATTACCAATCGTTTGGTCTATATAATTTAAATGCGGCAGCTTCGTACAATGGCCAAACAGGCGCTTTCCCAACACAGATAGCTAACCCTGATTTAACCTGGGAGAAATCAAGGACTTATAACCTCGGACTAGACTTTAGCTTGTTTAAGCGCATAGACGTTACTATTGATGCCTATGACAAGCGCAATTCGGATTTGCTGTTTGCAGTACCACTGCCTTCAACCGTAGGTTATGCGAATATCAGAAGAAATATAGGCGCAATCAGAAACCGAGGTATAGAGTTTACCATCAACTCCAAGAACATTCAGCTAAAAGATTTTAACTGGGAAACCAACTTTAACATGTCGTTCAACCGGAACAAAGTGATGGAACTTAATCAAGGCTTGCTGGTTGTAAATACCAGTACGCAGCCAATTGCCCTGGGCCATGATATGGATGAATGGTACATGCAAAAATGGGCTGGGGTTAATCCGGCTGATGGCAAGCCACTGTGGGAAAAACTAGACGACCCGACTGGGGTAACCAGTACCTACAACCAGGCTACGAGGCAATATACCGGTAAATCTTCGGCGCCTAAATTTAGTGGTGGATTAACCAATACACTGAATTATAAAAACTTCACCCTTTCTGCCTTCTTAAATTTTGTTTACGGCAACTGGGTGTATAACGATAGCCGTTTCTATTTCGATAATGATGGCGTTTATGAAAGCTATAACCAGCAGGTACTTCCTAAAGGATCGGTAAGGTGGACCACGCCAGGTCAAACAGATGCAACACATCCGCAGGCTAAGTTTGGAGGCAACCTGCAATCGCACCAAACTTCAACCCGTTTCTTAGAGAATGGCAGTTACTTAAGATTAAGAAACGTAACGGTGGGCTACAATTTACCAGCAAACTGGCTTAAAAAAGCTTCAATAAATGCGGCACGCCTTTATGTAAGTGGCGATAACTTATTTACTGCAACTAAATTTTCGGGTGTAGATCCCGAGGTAGATCTTACCGGAGGTATATCATCTTTCAGGTATCCTACAAGCAGGAGATTTGTATTTGGCGTTAATTTAACTTTCTAAACTAAAATGAAATTCGAAATGAAAATCTATCACAACCACATTATAAAAATAGCCATCGCAACAGCTGTTATTTTTTCAGCATCTTCCTGCCGGAAAAACTTCTTCCCTTCGGATAGGGTTGAAGATAGTGGCTTATTGAATACCATTGAAGGGATGCGTACTGCAACTTTAGGGAATTATGCAACCTTAAAAGGCTTAAACTACGAGAATAACTATCATTGGCTGGCAGAACTTCCTTCTGATGAAGTGGCACAGGGCCAAAACTCATCGAGCGATGTAACCAATTTATACAAATACACGCATTTGGTAAATTCGGCCAATGCAACGGCATACTTCCAACAAGCCTATTATATTGCCGCAGCAGCAAATAAAATTATCAGGCTTATTCCGGATAATGCCTCTGCCGATCAGCTACAGGTGAAGGGCGAAAACCTGTTTCTAAGGGCTATGCTACACTTTAATTTAGTACGCATGTTTGGAAGGCCATACGCACAAACCCCAACAACCAATCCAGGGGTACCTATTTTAAGCGAAAACCTAACCGAATCGGAAGCTGCTACCGTTAAAAGAAGTACAGTTGCCCAGGTATACGATTTTGTGCTGGCCGATCTCTTAAAGGCTGCACAGTTTATGACGGTTGAAAAGAGCAATAGCTTTGCAACCAAAATGGCAGCCTATGCGCTGTTGTCAAGGGTTTATCTCTACATGGATAACAATGCCAAAGCAATAGAATATGCCGATCTGGTAATCAATTCTAATAAGTACCAGCTGTTGCAAAACACGCAGTACCAAAATTATTTCAGGGTAGATCCTGAGACCAACCGCGAAAGTATTTTTGCCATAAAGCACACCAAAACCGAAAATTACGATTATTCTGCTGTAGGTTCGTTGTATTACAGTGGCGATGCCAACGGAAATGCGCTGGGTCAGGGTGAGAGCGGATGGGGAGAAATATATGCTTCTGCCAAGTATTATAATTTTCTAAACAAATTCCCTCAGGATAAGCGCAAAAGTTTTATTTCTCCGTATGTAGTAGGTGGCACACAGCAACTTAATGGCAAACTTACACCACCAGCTCCCATTTACTATGTAAATAAAAACAACTTACAGGAAGGTGTAATTAACCTAACTTCGCCAGTTTACCTTCGTTTGGCCGAACAATATTTAAACCGGGCAGAAGCTAATGCCAAACTAAACAAGGCACAATTAGCGCTTGATGATGTGAATGTAATTAGAACACGTGCAGGCATACCTGTTTATACACTAATTGATGTTACCCCTACGCATACCATTTTAGATATTGTACTGGAAGAAAGATGGCTGGAACTGGCCTTTGAAGGGCATCGGGCATATGATCTGTTCAGGAACAACCGTCCGGTAGTAAGAGATTATCCCGGAACACATTCTACAATTAATGGTTCAGTTAATCAAACCATCAATCCGACTGATGCCCGGGTAATTTATTTTATACCACAAACGGAAAGAGATAAAAACCCAAACTTATCTCAAAACCCTTAATCTCAAAAAATGAAAAGCCTTTCAATCCTGAAAGGCTTTTCATTTTACTAACGTTTACGGTATCTACTAAAAATTAATCCGTGCATTAAAAGTAGCACATTTTCCAAGCCGCAAAGGCTACATCTTATATTATGAAAATAGGCTGATAATTAAATTAAAACTGAATTAGAGCACCCTGTTTAAACGCCATTATTCCTTTGGATAGCGCACTGTAATTTCCTGCTGCTGAAATGGAATGTTAATATTATGGGCTTTAAAAGCCTCGTTAATGGCAACAATTAAATCGCTTTTTGTGGCCAGTGCCTGACCAATGTGCCTGCTCCAGAAATAAACCTTTATATCTATGGCACTGCTGGCAAATTGTTCGAATTGCACTACCGGGCCAGGGTTTTTGGCTATCCGGTCTTCATTACCCAATACCTCCATTAAAACCCGTCTGGCTTTTTCAAGATCGGTTTCATAGGCAACCCCAACCACGATTGATAACCGTTTACGGTTGCCACCCAGCGACCAGTTAATGAGGTGTGCATTGAGTAAATCGCCGTTGGGCATTACCACATCCGCGCCATCCCAGGTAGAGATAACACTACTCCTGAAACCTATCGATTTCATGGTCCCCCCCTGCCCGTCAACATCTACAATATCGCCTACGTTTACCGGTTTTTCGAAAGCAATAATTAAACCGCTTACCAGATTATTTACCAATGTTTGCAAACCAAAACCAATACCTACACCCAATGCTCCCAATATAATCGTAATCCTATCGACCGGAATGCCTGCAGCCGCAATGGCCAAAAACAAACCTATTGCCAAAATGGCAATGCGCACCAAAAGTAACCAACTGCCAATGCCATA
Organism: Pedobacter kyungheensis; assembly: GCF_000812965.1. GTDB lineage: Bacteria > Bacteroidota > Bacteroidia > Sphingobacteriales > Sphingobacteriaceae > Pedobacter > Pedobacter kyungheensis. The sequence continues at coordinate 153,574 of NZ_JSYN01000017.1, read as the reverse complement.
ACGTTTCTGATCGTCTTTATGCTCCAGGTGTTTATCGGTAGCGAAGAACGAAACTACTTTCGATACAATCATTGAAATCACAATAATGACAATGAACAGTAAAACGGTATTGATGCTAAAAGTGTAATCGCCAATGGTCCTGTCAGCACTAAAAAACTCCTTTAAAGGTTTCGAAAAATAGTTATAGGCTGGAAAATTGCGTCCGAACAATACTAACCAACCTGCAACCAGCAAACCATAAAATAATAGCGGCGCCCGTTTACCAACTTTAGAAAAATTAAGGTAAAACAGTTTTTTATCCTGCCCCGAGTAAATATTGAAAGCCAGAAACAATCCTTCGTTAATGAGCCTTACCGTCCAAAGGAACAGAATGGCTACCACTACATTTAAATAGCCGCTGATAAATAGTGTTTTGGCCATGTTATACCTGCCCAGTATGTTGGCCAGCATCGAAAATACCTCCAGCAATACCATAAAGCCTATCGAATATACGATCCACTTCTCTCTCAAGGTATCCCTTTTGCCTTTCAACAAAGTAAATAAACCAAAAACTACCCCAGCCGCTGAAATGATCAGAATGAGCCATCTTTCGGTTCTCGATGCCTGTAACACCAGGTTATCGACCGCAGCAAGCATAAAAAGTATCACCATGAAAGTCCATACCCGCATCCAATACTTATTGATAAACTTGCTGAAAATAATACTTAGTGATACACAGGATATGAGCCAGAAGATGACATTAAGTACAAAGGGTGGCGACCTGAAAATGAACTGAAATATACTGATTATGATGAGCAGGGCAGATAAAAAAGGATACCTGATTACCAGCTGTCCTTCCATATCTGGCCGCAACAGGTTTGATTCGGTATAAATCCCCTTAAGCGATTTAAGATAAGTGTAAGATAAAAACACCAATAGCAACAGGGTAAACAGCTTGCCGTAGTTATTTTCGGCGTAAAAACCCAAAGTCATGCCACCTTTTACCCAGGAGTGTGACAATATTTCGCCAAAAGGCCTGTAATGTCCTTCGGGATCCAACAGACTACCAAATTCTTTTTTAAAACTGTTATCCGCCATCGCTTCCTGGTAGGCAGCAATTTCATCTAAATGGTTCTGCAACTTAAACACCGTCACGTTTACCTGTGCCAAAAGGCTTTGGATATTGGTATTGGCAATTTTCAGCATGCTATCAACCGGTTTAATTTCGTAAGCTACCAATACCACCTTTTGCAGGTATTTGGTTAGCGAAACGGAATCCTGCGGAAACTTAAAAAGTGCGGGTTCGCCCGACAAAGAATCGAGCTGATAGCGAAAATTATTCAGCTGTTGCTGGTTGGCATCCAGATTGATTTTACGGGTATTGGCCTTATTGAGTAATTCGGTTAATATTTTAGCTGTTGCTGTAAGGTTGCGAAAAGTTTGCGCAGTACCTTTATTGATAAAAACTCCATCACTTGCGCGGGTAAAGTCTTCATCAATTTCTTTGAGTTCGGTTTTTATCCCCGGGGTATCCAAACCATTGTTCAGGTAATTCTTAGCCTTTTGTATCGCTTTGCGCACCTGTTCAAATATCCTGATCTGATCGATAACAGCCTTATCGGCCTCCAGCTCTGCTTTGCTTTTTTTGGCTGAACTTTTGGCAAAATCCTGCATCCGATCTACAAAGCTCTGCTTAAGGCTGTCAGATAAATCCCCTTTTTTCAAACTATCGGTATTTTGCGCCCTACCCCAGTTAAAAGTGCACATTAACAACAGCAAAAGAAACAGATTTTTGATTTTCATGGACAGTAGAATTAAATCAATAATACAAAAAACCTCCAGAACTATCAACCATAACACCTGTTATCAGGCATGCTATTGTTATCACCACCTCTATTCTCCAATACCCGAAGCTGCCGTTTAATCCACATTTTAAATCCATGCGAGTTAAGTAAAATAAGAATGGACTTTGCGAGTATACTAAAGACATTAAGTTTTTTGACAAACGTGATTTAAAGAGGTATGATTAAAATATTTTAAAAAACTTCAAATTAAAAAATTTCCATGGCAGCAATAAGAGACCTATGCCTATCAAACAATAAACAACCCGCTGTTTATATAAATATAACAATCCTGGGAGATAGTAGTAATCATACTTTTTATTATAAAACAATTGTACAGTATCGCCAACAGCATAATTAATACATCTTTTTGCAGGGAGCTCAATTGAATACCTTCTACCACTTTTAATGATCTTAATTGAAGATGTTGATTGGGAAGCAAAGCTACACCGAACCTGAGAAATAACCTCCTTACTTTTTGAGCTTTCAGCTTCCAAGATATGATTCTGGCGATATTTAAAAACTGAATGGATAAGAAACAATATTATTAGGAATAAAAAGAATAGCTGATTTTTATAAACTAAATTGTACATATTACATTATGACTTCAGGGAAGGAAATTTCCCGACCAATATTCCAGTTTTTTATTTGGGCTTTTATAAATAATTTATCTACGAGGGCTGCAACATTTTTCACCACCGTATTAGATGTCCAAAGTATTTATAGAAAATTTTTATTCTTTCAGCTATAGCTTATCCTACAGCTATTAACAAGTATCAGGCAGCTACAATTGTATAAAGAGGCATTTCTGAACGTACAATTTTTCATAGAGATAGCTGTATTTAATTAATCCGTTAATGTGACTGTAAATATAATCTATAAATCAACTCAAAAAGTCATTTATCTAAAACTTAAACATGTTAACATTAGTATAGAAGGATTTATATAGCCATCTTATCTCTCAAAAATAATATATACTTAACAAAGCCCTTTGTTATACTGTCATGGTTCTTATCTTTGTAAAAAAAATTGGAATTTCTGCAGGTTATCCACCTTATCATTACATTAAATTAATTAAATCACCTATATATAATGTCTGACGAAAAAATAATCTTTTCTATGGCAGGTGTAAATAAAATTTACCCTCCACAAAAACAGGTTTTAAAAAATATCTATCTATCTTTCTTTTACGGTGCCAAAATCGGCGTTATCGGTTTAAATGGTTCTGGTAAATCGTCACTTTTAAAAATTATTGCCGGTTTAGATAAATCGTACCAGGGCGAAGTAGTTTTCTCGCCAGGCTATTCGGTTGGTTATCTGGCACAAGAGCCAATTCTTGATCCCGAAAAAACCGTTCGTGAGGTTGTAGAAGAAGGTGTCGCAGAAGTTACTGCCATTTTAAAAGAGTACGAAGAAGTAAACGAAGCTTTCGGTTTGGAGGAAAATTATTCTGATCCAGATAAAATGGATAAGTTAATGGCCAGACAGGGCGAGCTTCAGGATAAAATAGATTCTTTGGGTGCATGGGAAATCGACTCGAAACTGGAAAGAGCCATGGATGCCCTGCGTTGCCCTGATCCGGATACTAAAATTGCTGTACTTTCAGGTGGTGAGCGCCGCCGCGTGGCCATGTGCCGTTTATTGCTGCAACACCCTGATGTATTGTTACTGGATGAGCCTACCAACCACCTGGATGCAGAAAGTATCGACTGGTTAGAGCAATTCTTACAAAATTACGAAGGAACTGTTATTGCGGTTACCCACGACAGGTACTTTCTGGACAATGTGGCCGGATGGATTTTAGAATTAGATCGTGGCGAAGGTATTCCGTGGAAAGGAAATTACAGCAGCTGGTTAGACCAGAAAGCGAAACGTTTGGCTCAGGAAGAAAAAACCGAAAGCAAACGTCAGAAAACCTTGGAGCGTGAGCTGGAATGGGTACGCATGGCACCGAAAGCCCGCCATGCCAAATCAAAAGCACGTATTGCCAACTATGACAAATTAGCCTCTGAAGATGGCAGAGAAAGAGAAGATAAATTGGAACTTTTCATCCCTGCCGGACCGCGTTTGGGTAATGTGGTAATTGAGGCTACCAATGTAACCAAAGCTTATGGCGATAAGGTATTGTTCGATAACTTGAATTTCTCACTTCCGCCAGCCGGTATTGTGGGCATTATTGGTCCGAATGGTGCCGGTAAAACCACTTTATTCCGTTTAATTACGGGTCAGGAAGAAGCCGATGCCGGAACTTTCCGCGTGGGCGAAACGGTTGAACTGGGTTATGTAGATCAGATGCACAACGATTTAGATGCCGATAAAACTGTTTACGAGAATATTACCGATGGTTTAGACAATATCCAGTTAGGTAATAAAGCCGTTAACGGACGTGCTTATGTTTCGAAATTCAACTTTAACGGTGGCGATCAGCAGAAAAAAGTAGGTATTTTATCTGGTGGTGAACGTAACCGCGTGCATTTGGCCATTACATTGAAAAAAGGAGCCAACGTATTGTTACTGGATGAGCCTACCAACGATATCGACGTAAATACACTACGTGCACTGGAAGAAGCTTTAGAAAACTTTGGTGGTTGCGCAGTGGTGATTAGTCACGACAGGTGGTTCTTAGACCGGATTTGTACACACATCCTGGCCTTTGAGGGCAACTCTGAAGTGTATTTCTTTGAAGGTAACTACTCTGATTACGAAGAAAACCGCAAAAAACGTTTGGGTGATGTTACTCCGAAACGCATCAGATACAAAAAATTAAGTTAAAGCAAAGTCCCGACTAAAAATCGGGACTTTTTGTTTGAGAAGCGCAATTTGAAAAGCATTATAAATTCCCCAAGTTTAAAACCAGATACTTGGGAAGTTTTCCTCAGAGAAGTCAAGTTTTAATAGTACGGTGCACATTAAAACTTGACTTCTCTTATAGCGATTACATCGAAGCAGCAAAAGGATTCGGTCTTTGGCTCTCTTTCGCTTTGCGCTTGCCCCTGAAGAAAAAATACAGGTTGATGAACAGCATGATGCCGAGGTAAATAGAAAACCCGCCAATTTTAGAACTTAAAGCCTCAATGATATTCCTGTAATCGTTAACACTAATTTCGATCTTCATAATCCTCAACGCAAAACCAATATTTAACAAGTAGAAACCTGTTTCAAACAGTTTGTTCGTGGCAAAGGCTATTTCTTCCCTCCCCTTAAAAATATCAAGCATATACACCTTACTATTTTTAAACAAGGTTTTTGAAACATAAAAAGTTAAGAAAAGTGCAACAGGTAAATAAACTGCATAGCCGATTAAAATTTTTGTCGTTTCCATAATCCGGATTTTTAGATTGTTATTTAATTAATTTATGAATGGTATTGGTAAGCAAAAAGATATTTAAGTAATGAAGCACCGAGAGGATGCAAATGATAGTAGCCACTTTTACGGCCATGATTTCAATAAGCTGTAACGATGAGGTGATGGTCTCCCAACCTATTAATGTCATACTGGCGTAGCCAATATTGACCAGATAATAAGCTACCAACAAAGATTTATTAATCTGCTGGCAGAGCTCCAGATGATCGGGAATCAATTCGTCTACAAATATATTTCCATTGCGATAACATATTTTTCCCACCACCACAATGATGAATACGATGATCGAAATAAAAATGCCATAGCCCAGTATATTGTAATCCATGATAAGCTGATTTAGCGTAAATAAATTAAACTTTCAGAAAAATTTGAAAATATAGACTAAAAAATTTAGGGATATCCCCCCATTTCTTCTAATACTTTTCTACTCTCTCTTTGATGATGTAAACATAAAATAATATTATTGAAATTTCAAATATTATTGAAAGTTTATTTTTAAAAGAACACAAAAAAAGAATAAATAAAACTTAATAAGTTTTTTCCATGGAAATACGGGGTCGACAGAATTATCATCTAATCTTTTCCGTGCTTTCAGCGTTTCTGTGGCTATTTATACAGGTGGTAAGTGCAGATTGTTTTTGCCACGGAAACACGGAGCACACAGAATTTTTATCTAACCTTTTCTTTTGTGTTTCTGTGGCTACTTTTTGGCAAAGACTAGTTTCGGCTTTTAAGCGCTTTCTTTATGGCAGCATCAGTTACTGTTTCCATAATCTTGTAGCCATCTACATTAGGATGAACACCATCAACAGTCAGCTCGGCACGCTGCCCATTGCGTTCATCAACCAGAGGTGTCCAATAATCTAAAACAGTAAAATGTTTTTGCTTGGCATAAGCTACAATCAGCTCATTCAGGGCCATAATTTGTTCGGCAGCGGGCACACTTTTATTCCACGGATACTGATAAACCGGTAAGTATTTGCAGAGGATAACCTTAATGTGATGTAGTTTGGCCAGTTCGGCCATAGATTTAATGTTATCCATAATCTTTTCGAGCGTAACATGCCCGGTATTGCCGGCAATATCATTACTGCCTGCCAAAATAATCACCACCTTCGGTTTGAGGTTAATTACATCCTGCCTGAAGCGGATTAACAGTTGAGGAGAAATCTGACCGCTAATGCCTCTATCCAGGTATCTCCCATTGTTAAAGTATTTAGGATCTTTCTGCTTCCAGAACTCAAAAATCGAACTTCCCAAAAACACCACCCGCTTCTCTTTTCTTTTTGGTGGCAATAAAGCTGCATTTTCTTGCTGATATTTGGTTAAGGCAGCCCAATCATCGGCGAAATTTTCTTTTTTGGGTTTATTTTTTAAAGAATCAGTATCCACATTTTGTGCAGATAAACTGCCCGCAGTAATCAATAAAAGAAAAAACAAAATACAGCTTCTCATAAGGCTTTGTAAGGTTATAAAGAACCGCTAAACTAAAATTTAATTTCTGGTTTAGTTCAATTCGCCTGTATTAAAGTTGTTAACCCGGGTACGTGCTCTTTTATCGCCAAATGTGCTGATGTTATAGGTAAGGGTGGCCTGCACAAATCTGCTGATAAACCGGGTTCTGTTTTCGGAAATGGAATTATTGGTAATACTCGTTTTAAACAACGCGCCCTGATTAAACAAATCATTGGCCTGAACTGCAAAACTAAGCCGGTTATCTTTTAAGAAATTGGCATTCATGCCCATGTTTACCAGTAAAGGATTACCAGCATTTAAATTATAACCAAAATTAAGGCTTTTGGAAGCTGACGCATTTAGCCTGAAACGCTTACCCGGAATGTAGCTGGCGCCGCCATTTAAGGCTAAAACCTGCACGTTTTTAATATTCTGGTTTAAAACTGAATAGGTATTGGAGCTAAAACTATATGAAACACTGCTGTTTACTGAAAATTTCTTTTCATTGAGATTAAACCTGAAAGCATTGGAAAGATTAATTCCACTACTTCTGTTTAAAACGTTATCGGTATAAAATACATTATGGCTATAGCCCACATTTCCATTTAAAGAAAGGGAAAGTTTGTTAGTCAATAGCCGCTTGTTTAATGAATAATTGCCCCCCATGTTGTAAATACCATTTACGTTCTCGTAGGTAGTTTGCTGCTTTAAACTATTTAAGGTATCTCTCAAAAAAATGGTATTGCTCACCACACTGTTAAAAGCGAAAGAGCCCGATAAGCCGGCCATAATGCTCCACCCTGATTTGGTACCGAACTGGTTATAGCTCAAATCGGCCGAATGACTGGTGGTGGCTTTCAGATCGGGATTTCCGATAATGAGGTTTTGCACATCGTTATTATTGCGGATAGGCTGAAGTTTGTTAAAATCGGGCGAACTGGTATAACCATTGTAACCGAAACTTAAACTTCTGTTTTCTTTAATCTGGTAACTCAGATTGCCAGAAGGCGAAAAATTTAACTGGTAATTGCGCAACTGCTGTCCGGTATTCTGGTATTTACCAATAATAATGCTGGGCGAAAAATTTAACCCGAAATTATAGCTGATCTTTTTTGCATTGGTATTAAAGCCAATGCTAATGTTCTGGTTGATGAAATTCGAAACATAGTCCTGCCCCAACGAATCGACCAGAAAGCTTGCACCAAATTTATCCGTCACCGTAGTATTTTGAGTGTTTTGGCTTCTGCTTACTGAAAAGCGATACGATAGATTGATAAAGCTATAGCCTGTGCTGTCGTTAGCCCGCTTTAGCGAATTGGAAAACTGGATGTTCCCCCCTACATTAGAACTCCGCGTATCATTTTCGACCAGGCGGTTCAGGAGCGAATCTTTAACCAGTACATTGGTTGTTTCGTTATAATAACGGATAATATCGTTAATAGTGCTGTTCGATTTTCCTCCGTTGCTACTAAAATTAAAACCCATTGACAGCGACCGCCTGTTGTTTGATAGGCGCCTCGACCAGTTGATGTTACCCCCTATATTGGGGTTACTGTTTCGCGAACCGGAATTGGAAATAAGATCTTGTTTAATAATCCCGGTTTTATCGGAAGTAGAAAAAGCATCGTTGCGGCTGCTCCCCAGCGTTCCAGAAAGTGCGGCATTAAAATAGTTCTTTTTAGTTGCGCCGTTTAATCCGAGGTTAATACTGTTGTTAACCGAATTGCTATTGTTGGCACTCTCCCTTAAATCGTAAATGGTTCCCTGCGGATTAAACGTTTCAAGATAAGTGCTCTGAATGGAGTTGTTGCGGCTATTGTTAAAGTTGTAATTGGCGTTAACACTAAATTCTTTTGAAATCTTATCTCTGATGTTTCCGTTTAAACCGGCATTATATAGCTTACTAAATTCATTATCGGTCATTCCATACCGACCGCCAAAGCCAATTTGCTTTGTTTTTTTCCAGATGCTGCCATTTGTCCCCAGGTTATGTGCATTATTGGTGGCTGACGATACATTTACTCCGCCAAAAACACCTTTATCCATCCCCGGTTTGGTAACCAGGTTTAACATTTTTTGTGGAGTACCTATTTTTATGCCAGTAAAATTGGCTTCATCGCCATAATCGTCAATTACCTGCAGCTTGGCAATAATATCAGCTGGTAACTGTCTGATGTAATCTTCTACATTACTGGTAAAAAAATCTTCGCCGTTAACCCGCAACTTGGTCATTTTTTTACCCATAGCGGTAACAGCACCTTTCTCATCAACCTCAACCCCCTGTAGCTGTTTCAGCAGGTCTTCTACCTTATCGTTTTCCCTTACCGTGTAGGCCGCGGCATTGTACTCGATGGTATCTTTTTTAATTTTTATGGGATCGACTTTCACCTTAACCTCTACATCTTCCAAATTGATGGGGTCCGTTTTGAGTACAATGGGCTCTAAAACTGTTCCTTTTTTAGCAAGTTCGATTTCGTAAACCGAGGCAAAAGGTTTGTAGCCTAAAGCCTTTACAACAAGATAAAATTTATTGCTGTTTACTTTAGGGAAGGTAAAACTACCCTTACTATCTGAGGTTGCCCGCAGGGTATCCTTATCGGTTGTTACCAGAATACTTACCCCTTCGATAGGCTTTTTCAGCGAATCGATTACGGTACCATTTACTTTAGATTGAGCGCGCGCGTTAAAAGAGAGAATAAGCAGTACAAAAAATAATAAAAAGCAGAAATTATTGCTTTTTTTCATCTCTTGGGCCCCTTTTATAAATGACAAGACCATTTAAAAAATTACGCAGGATCTGATCACCGCAAGGCTTAAAATTTTCGTGGTCTTCATTTCTGAAAATATCGCCCAGCTCTGCCTTGGTAACCTTAAAACCTACCAAATCGCAAATGGTGATAATATCTTCTGTTTTAAGTGATAAAGCTACTCTAAGTTTTTTTAATATATCGTTGTTGCTCATGCAATTTTAATGTTTTAATGTCTGAATGTTTTAATGTTGGAAAGCTGTAATGTTGGAAGGTTAGCCTCCCAACTCCGAACTAAAGACTCCCTACTTTTTTAACTGGCTATCTCTAATTTAAGTTTCTTTCCCTTAATTTTTTCGCCGTTTAGCTTTTTTAACAATTGTGTAACCTTGCTTCGTTTTACCGCTACATAACTGGTGGTATCTTTAACTTCAATTAGGCCCAAATCATCTTTGGCTAAGTTTCCCTTTTGTAAAAACAGCCCTACGATATCGATTTTATTAATTTTATCTTTCTTACCATGTGCCAGGTATAAGGTTACCCAATCGCTTGCCTCAGGTAAAGCATAGCTGTCTTCCAAAACCTCCTCCTCAATATCATCTGGCAGATATTTATAGTTCTCTTCGCTGGTTAAAATAGCGTAGGCGGTTCCTTTTGCGTGCATACGCGCCGTACGCCCGTTGCGGTGAATGTATGCATCTTCGGTATAAGGCAATTGGTAGTGTACAATATGCTCAACCTCCGGAATATCTAAACCACGGGCAGCCAGATCGGTTGTAATTAAAATTTTATGGCTCCCGTTCCTGAATTTTAACAGCGCTTTTTCCCGGTCGAACTGCTCCATGCCACCATGAAAAACATCATGCCCGAGGCCATGCTCAAAAAGCAGATCACTAATGCGATCGACAGTTTCGCGGTGATTACAGAAAACGAGTGTGTTTTTATTTCCGATCTTGCTCAGCAATCTAAACAGGTAATCGAGCTTATCGGCTGCAGGAGCAGTGATTTTTTTAAGCTTTAAGGCCGGCTTAACGGCTACATTTTGCGAAAAATCTACTTCAGCAGGTGCATTAATTTTTACAAAATCAGGAATTTCTTCCATTTTGGTAGCCGAAGTAAGGATACGTTGCTTTAATGATAATAATGAACCGATGATATAAGACATATCGCTTTCGAAGCCAAATTCGAGCGATTTATCAAATTCATCCAAAACAAGCGTTTCGATAAAAGATTCGTCGAAGTTCTGGTTATCGAGGTGATAAGCAATCCTGCCTGGGGTACCGATAAGTATGGCCGGTGGATGCGCCAGATTATTTTTTTCTACGCGTACAGCATGCCCGCCATAGCAACAATTTACCTTAAAAGAGGTGCCCATTTGTTTAAATACCTGCTCAATCTGCAAGGCAAGCTCGCGCGAGGGAACCAGAACCAAAGCCTGCACCCCTTTAACACCTTGCTTTAAATTGGCCAGAACAGGCAATAAAAAAGCAAGCGTTTTGCCCGAACCGGTTGGTGCAATTAATACCACATCTTTACCGGTTTTGGCTGCCTGTACGGCCGACTCCTGCATCTGGTTAAGCGCAGTAATATTTAGTTTTTTTAAGGCGTTTGCTATCATTCGGCCATAAAGGTAAGCATTTCTGTTTATGGCTAAATCGAACTTTGGGCTTACTGTTTAAAAAATCTGGTCCGCAGTTTACGGAGCGTCTCAAAATTTAATCTTTTATCTAACAGCATCAGCATTTTGCCCCGCAGCGATACCGACGAAGCAAGTTTCTCGTTCACGGCATCAACGGATGATAAAATCCTGTCGGTCAATTCATCGGCAAATTTATTGGCCCTACTGTTTTGTAATAACTGTAATTCCTGAATTAATTCTGCTTTCATAGTAAAGAATTGTTGTTGATTAATGTAAATATAACGACTCTTAATTGCATTTGTTTCAAAAATTAGCCGCTTAAAACGGACTATTTTTACTAACTTGTTGATAACTAACTTTTTGTTAGCAAATAAACAATCAACCCTTAACACATATTTAATTTTTAGCGCCTATTTTTATTAAAAACCTGATTACCATTTATTAACCTCAAAAAACTACAATGTATGACGTGGAAAAAATTTAGTGGTGAAGTGATCCAATCTTCGATCCTCGAAGAAATTGAAAAAGCAATTATCAGAGAAACAGAAAATGGCTTTAAGCTAAAAGTTTGCATCGGTACCGACTCACAGGTTAAAGGGGCTATAACCGATTTTGCGACAGTTATTGTGCTGTTAAGAGAGCATCATGGTGGTTTTATGTACATCCACCAGGAAAAAAACTCGGCCCAGGTAACGATTAAGGAAAGAATGTTAATGGAAGTGCAAAAATCGATTGAAACGGCCTACTCCATTTGCGATTTGCTTGATATTTACGATGTGGCTTTAGAGGTACATGCCGATATTAACACCAACCCATCATTTAAATCGAACAAGGCGCTTAACGATGCCATGGGCTATATTTTAAGCATGGGCTTTATTTTTAAAGCGAAGCCAGAAGCATTTGCCAGCTCTACCTGTGCAGATAAGATGGTGCATTAATAAACAACCTTGCAGGTTAAAAAAATCGTCATCTCGACTGGAACGCAGTGGAATGCCCGCCTGTACGGGCAGGCCTGCCCGTTGCAGGCGGGGAGAGATCTGTCAAAGACAGATTTCTCGACTGCGCTCGAAATGACGATTTTTCTTTACGATCTCTGTGCGTAACCCCTGCAAGGTTTTGAATAATAAATCTATTTGTTCTTAACAAAACCGCATCTTTGCTGTTGTCTTTTTAAAACAATAGCCGTGAAGACTTATAGATTAGAATTTACACAAAAACTTCCTGTTGACCTGGCCACTGCCTGGGATTTTTTCTCTTCGCCAATGAACCTGGCCGAAATTACGCCAACGGATATGACTTTCGATGTAACTTCGCCCAATATGGATGGCACTAAAATGTATCCGGGCCTGATTATTACCTATAAAGTTGCGCCAATAGCCGGCATTAAATTAAACTGGGTGACCGAAATTACGCACGTAAAAGATCAGGAGTATTTTATAGACGAACAGCGCTTCGGGCCATTTGCATTCTGGCATCACCAGCACCATTTCGAAAAAATTGCAGACGGGGTTCTGATGCACGACATTCTGCATTATGCTATTGGCTGGGGGCCAATTGGTGGTATTGCCAATGCGCTTATCGTAAATAAAAGAGTAAACGAAATTTTTAAATTCCGTTACCAGAAAGTGGCTGGTTTATTTGGCACCTTATAGCTCATTACTTATTACCACTTTTTGGTAGAGATGGTTTCGGGTTTCTTTTTAGCAGGTACTGCTACCCTGCTGGTGGCCATAAACTTTTTAAACTCTGCGCCAAACTTCTCTACTTTAGTATAAGTACTGTTTAAAATATCTTTCCATGCACCGGCACTCAATTTACCAGGTGTACGCTCTAAAGGGGTACCTATTTGGGTTGTGGCCACAAAATTTCCATAACGGTCGCGCTGGTATGGAATAAACTGCAAATCGGTTAACCAAAAGCGATACTTTCCATTGCGCACTTCGCAAACAAACTGATAGCTTACTTCGCCACTTGGGTGACCAGCTACGAGAATGGTTTTATCGATAACCATCGTGCCTTTTGCCGAAATGGAAGAATCGCTAACATTTTCCTGCTTCATTGTTTTTTTATACAACACATTCACAAAAGTTTTAGCCCTTTGCAGCAAGGTATCTTTAGCTACAGCTTGCGAATCGACAACCTGATAATAAATAAATTTACCTGAATCATCTTTTGAAAACTGTTTTTGCTGAGCGGCTAAGCTGACCGAAAAAGTGGCGAGTACAATAAAAAGGATATATTTCATGCAAATGGGTTAAACAATTAAGCTGAATAGGTAAAGTTACTAAAAAGCCGTCCCGATTTTAACCAGGACGGCTTAATATTTAATCTGTTTTATTTTCTTAGAACGCGTAAACTGCGGCTAAAGAGAACTGACCAGCGTTTGGAGCTGCTGCGCCACTTTCTTTAAAGAATGGTTTATCGCCGCTGTGGTCTAATCTTACCTCAGGGATAAAGGTTAATCCGCCCGATTTAATATTTGCCGTAAAAGTTACCGCAGTATATTTCAATCCCTGCACAGCGCCTACATTTTTATACTTAAAGTACTCTCCTCTTAATCCTAATGTTACACCATCGGCAACAGCATATTGAGGATAAAGTGCAGCACCGGCATAACCACCACCATCGTTATCGATATCGTAGTTGGCCGCATTTAAACCTAATTTAAACTTCTCTGTAATCTGATAAGAAGTAGTTAAATCTTCGATGGTACCATAACCGCCTGCACCAGCGCCTGATAATACGTTCAGGTAAGCGGTCCAGCCTTCAACAGGGGCAACCATTAACTGGCCACCAACTGCAGAAACGCCACGGGTTGCACTGTAAAGATTCCAGTCGTTAAATACACCAGCCATTAAACTCACTTTATCAGAGAATTTATAGGTGGCTTTAATTCCAGCATTCTGGAACGGGCCATTGGTAAATAAATACGATGTAGAGTAGTTAAAGTTACCAACCGGCGAAATTACCTCGTAACCAATAAAGGTCCCCATGTAACCGGCAGTCATTGAAAACTGATCGGTAAAATCATAGTTTACATATAAGTTCTGAATGTGAAAAGATGAACCGCCGGCAGCAGCATCAGGAATAGATTGCGACTGTCCTCTCGGTCCGAAAGAAAGTTCGCCAACAAATGATGCTTTACCTGTTTTCTTCTTCAATGCAATATCAATCATTCCTAATGAAACCGAATTGTGGTCGCTGGCAAAAGAAGTGGTAATATTGTTTGGTTTTTTGGCAAAGTCGTATTTAAAATAAGTATCTACCGACCCTGAAATTTCAAGTGGTGATGTTGTGGTTTCCTGAGCCATGGCACAGCTTGCGCTGGCCATCGCGAAAATAGCGGTTAAAATTTTCTTCATGTTTGAGCTTGTTTTTGAGTTTAGATATTAAAAATCCTTAAGAAATTGCTTCGGTTACCGGACTGTTTTTTTCGATATAGATGGCTCTTTCTTCGACCAATAAAGTACCTTGCGAGTATTTTTCATCGTGTTGAGATTCATCAAGACCGATTTCTTCTTCTTCGTCAGAAACCCTGATTGGATTGATTAAGTTAACCAGTTTGAAAATCACGAAGGATACGATGAAACTGAATGCGATTACAATAACAGCACCTTTCAATTGGGTAATAAAGAAAGCAGGGTTACCGTAAAATAAACCATCGTTACCACCTGCATTAACTGTTTTGGTTGCAAAAACACCAGTTAACAACATACCTACGATACCGCCCACACCATGGCAAGGGAAAACATCTAAAGTATCGTCTAAGCTGGTTTTTTGTTTCCATGAAACGGTAAGATTAGAAATTACAGCTGCAATTGCACCGATAAAAATACTTGAAGGAATGCTTACAAAACCTGCACCCGGGGTAATGGCTACCAAACCTACAACGGCACCGATACAGAAACCTAATACCGAAGGTTTTTTACCTCGTGCTACATCGAAGAACATCCAGGCTAAACCTGCAGCACCAGCGGCAGTATTGGTAGTTAAGAATGCTGAAACAGCTAAGCTACCTGCGCTTAAAGCCGAACCTGCGTTAAAACCGAACCAACCGAACCACAATAAACCGGTACCAATTAATACGTAAGGAATATTTGCAGGTGGCACTTCTTTGTGCTCTAAGTGTGATTTTCTACGTTTTAAAACCAATGCACCAGCTAATGCAGCCATACCAGCAGAAATGTGAACTACGGTACCACCAGCAAAATCTAATACACCCATTTTAAACAAGAAACCTTGTGGATGCCAGGTCCAGTGTGCCAATGGCGAGTAAACGAATATGGCGAATAATACAATAAACAGGATATAAGAAGTAAAACGGATCCGTTCTGCAACGGCACCTACAACCAAACCTGGTGTAATAATGGCGAACATTAACTGGAAAACGGCAAATAATGAAAGCGGAATGGTTAAATCGGCACCTCCCTGTAAATGCGGAGCACCAGAGTTAACCCCTTTAAAGAAAAGGAAAGTTGAAGGATTACCGATGAAACCGCCAATGGTATCGCCAAAAGCTAAACTAAAACCAACTACGGTCCATAAAACGGTAATTACACCTGCTGCTACCACACTTTTAATCATGGTAGAGAGAATGTTTTTACGGTGAACCATACCACCATAGAAAAATGCAAGGCCTGGTGTCATTAAAAATACCAATGCAGCAGCGATTAAAATGAAAGCTGTATCAGCTGCGCTGTACTTGCCTTCATCAAAATTAGGTAGAAGTGGAGTAAATAGAGCTAAAATTGCGACAATCATCAATATCGCGAAGGGCGCATACTGTTTAAAGGAGAATCTACTCATAGTTTTTAGTTTAATTAGTTTGTATTGTTTAAATATTTGAAAATGTTGTCATTTATTTTTATAAAAATACGACATATTGTAATTTTAACACCATAAAATTGAATTTTTCTAACAAAAACGAATGATTTTTATAAAACACAACAAAAAAACAGCTCAAAAATGAAAATAGTAAAAAAATAGAGCATTTTAAATATAAGTTTTTAATAAAAACAAAAACACACAATACAGGCATTTTACCACATTTACATAAAAATTGAAGCAAAATCAGCAATAAAAACCATACAAAAACAAAAAAACACATGAAATTTCATGTGTTTTTCTAAAAATTAATAAAAAATATCAGATTTTAACCGAAATATTTAGAACCCTGAATAATCCCGCGTTTTTCGATTTCTTTATCCATATAAGTTTGAATTGCCGATTTATTAAGCCCCCAATTCGGCGCAATTAGTAAATCCCAGTCTGAAATACCAAAAAGACGTTGAATAACAATATCTGGACGCAGCAACGGAATAAGTTCGCAAAGTAAATCGGTATATTCTTCGAGGGTAAATAGCTTAAAGGGCTCTTTTTTGTATTTAGCACCCATAATAGAGCCATCTACTACATGTAAATGATGGAATTTAACGAATTTGATCTGGGGGAAACGGTTAATCTCGTGAATATAACCCCGCATTTGTTCTCTGGTTTCCCATGGGAAGCCAAAAATGGTATGCACACACAAATCGAGCTTGCTATCTTTTAACAATTCGACCGCAGCAACAAACTCGCCATGACTGCAGCCCCGGTTAATCTGATCGAGGGTTTCATCGTAAATAGATTCCATACCCATTTCGAGGTCGACATCAAAACGATCGGTATAACTTTCTAGTAAAGCTACTTTCTCAGCATCGATACAATCTGGCCGTGTACCCACTGCAAAACCTACAATATCTTCGGTATTGATGGATAAAGCTTCATCGTACATCATCTTTAAATAATGTACCGGTGCATAGGTATTGGTATTGGGCTGAAAATAGACAATATATTTATCTGCCCGGTAAGAATTTTTAGCCCTGAACATCCCCTCAACCAACTGATCTTTGATGTTGGGGTTTTTACGCGAAGGCTCAGGCGTAAACGAATCGACGTTGCAGTAGGTGCAACCGCCGTAACCCTTACTTCCATCGCGGTTAGGGCAGGTAAAACCGCCATCAACAATTACTTTAAATACACGCTGCCCTTTATATTTCTCGCGCAGGTACGTGCCGTAATTTTTATATCCTTTTATACCTAAATCTACCTGTGTTCCCATTGGCTGCAAAAATACGCAATTACTTTTACAATGCTGATTAAGGGAGAGAAGATGTGAAAAGGATGAAAATTGAGCAGTAAAGTACCGTTAGTTTAATTTATACCTTATTATACCACAATTTTCACGGCAAATGCTTTAATCTTTACCAGCCGATCTATCCTTTATTTATACTTTAAAACCTCTACTGTAATTACATTTGCCAGGCTAAGCTGCTTATTGTGGTTGATTGTTAATTTTAATGCAGTTGCCTCATCAACTTTTAAATTTACCGGCAACGGCTGCCCGGTTGCTGCAATAGCTGCATCTTCTTTTTTAAGTTCTCCAAAGCGTCGGGTAAAATCGGCCACCTGTATCGAATCTGAAAGTGATTTGGGCAGAAGAAAAATGGCGCCTGCTTTAATGGGGTTGGCGGTATCGTTATTTCGATAAGGCTGCATAATGATACTGGCCTCGTTGGCCTGTTCGCCGGCAAAAACAACCAGTTGCAAGGAGGCCGGCGCTGCCTGGTTTAACGCTTCAATATGGCTTTGATCAAAATCAGTTAAAGGCAATTTTGCTATTTCATCTATATAGCTCATGAACATTTGCACCCTTGACACCTGCTGAGTACCTGAAGCCTTAGATTGGTTAACTACTTTCTGCTCTTGCTTTGCATTGTTACAGCTTATAAAGGTAGCAAGTATAAGGATACCCAGGCTTACTGAAAGTACTTTAAGGTTAACTATTGAACGCAACATGTATATATAATTAAGGTAGGAGATATTATTGATTAATGCAGCCTTAACTGCCGGCGCTAACCAGTCCAAATATCAGGCCAATTAAACACTGTTAGTTTCATTAATAACAGCTAATGATTAAGCCCCAATTTATAGGGTAGGTTAGTAAACTGTTGTGTATTGCATAAGCCCGGGTAAACTAAACCCGGTAGCAGCGGCACGAAGTAAAGCGGATAACGGGACTACCGGAACCGATTGATGCCGGAGCCTGCTTTTCAAATGCGTAAAGGAGATTTGAGAGATGAGATGTTAGATATGAGACGTGAGATTTGAGGTGTACCCCATAGAAATACTTAAGAAGCAAAAAACCCCGCAGTTTTAAACGCTGCGAGGTTTGATATGCAATTAAGGTGTTACTAGCCTTGTGATTCTTTTTTATTGATGAAAAAATATACCGGAACGCCTAATAATACGATTAATAAGCCCGGCCAGGTGTATTGTTGTTTATAAATAAGGAGTAAGATGGAAAATGCCGCACCGATTAATAAATAAATAACTGGTGTAACAGGATATAACCAGGTTTTGTAAGGCCTTTCTAAATCGGGCTTTTTAAACCTTAAATAAATTACACCGGCAACGGTAATCATATAAAAGAGCACAATTACGAAAGAAATCATATCTAAAAGATTACCGTATTGCCCGCTTAAACATAAAACTGAAGCCCAGATGCCCTGCATCCAAAGTGATTTTTCGGGAACGCCGTTTTTATTGTTGTGGAGTGCTGCTTTAAAAAACATACCATCTTGTGCCATGCTTTGAAAAACCCTTGCCCCAGCCAGCACGATCCCGTTAACGCAACCGAAGGTAGAAATCATTACCAAAACTGCAATAACAATGGTACCAATGCCGCTGCCAAAAATCTGCTCGGAAGCTGCAACCGCTACCCTATCGTTTGGCGCAAAAGCAATACTATCTCTGTTTAGTGTATTGAGATATATAAAATTCACCAATAAATACAGAATCATTACCGCGGTAGTACCCAAAACCATTGAGCGCACTACATTTTTCTTTGGATTTTCAATTTCGCCCGAAACGAAGGTTACATTCTCCCAGGCCACACTCGAAAACACCGAGCCCACCATAGCAGCAGCAATGCCGCCTACAATGGTCATCCCTGAAATGGATTCCCAGCCTGATTTAAGAAAATTACCACTCGGATCGGTTTTAAGATTATTAAAGGCCGCCCAACCGAAACTCATATTATCGCCCCAGAAATTATTTTTAACCAAGAGGAAACCTAAAATAATTAAACCAATTAAGGCTACAATTTTAGATCCGGTAAAGATGTTCTGCAGCAACTTCCCACTCTCCACACCTTTGGTATTAATATAGGTAAGGAGCATAATTACGCCAATGGCTAAAATTTGTATCCAGGTAATTTTATAACTGCCACTTTGAAAAATCGGAGCTGCATCGTTTAGCGCAGGAATTAAATAAGCGGTAAATTTACCGAAAGCCACCGCAACGGCTGCAATGGTTCCAGTCTGGATTACCGTAAAGAGCCCCCAGCCATACAGGAAGCCCATCATTTTACCAAAAATCTCTTTCAGGTAAGTATATTGCCCTCCGGCTTTGGGAAACATAGATGAAAGTTCGCCGTAAGAAATTGCCGCTGCAACTGTCATTACCCCGGTAATTACCCACACCACAATTAGCCAGTATCCGGAGCCCAGATTTCGCATAATATCGGCACTCACTATGAAGATACCGCTTCCAATCATGGAGCCCATTACCAGCATGGTGGCATCAAAAAGGGTTAATTTCCGTTTGGAAGCCCCTTCTTCGTTTTGAATTTTCATATTGTTCAGTTCAGTTTGATTTAGTTTAGGGGCTAATTTATTTGAAAAAAACGACAATCTATGTATTATTTTACTGAACAATTTTTTATTCGCTACTACATTTATATACGGATGATAAATATTTTATTAACTTGCTAGATATAACTTTTTCAGTTGGCAGTTTTAAGTTTACAATTAACAGTTTAAACAATTAATCACCAGAAAAACAAATAACCAAATATAAACCAATTATTAACTATGGATTTTTTACAAAACAATTTAATTTACTGTATTCCGGCCCTGGGCCTTGTCGGTATTATAGTTATGCTAATTAAAAGTGCCTGGGTAAGCAAACAGGATGCCGGTGAAAAAAACATGCAGGAGCTTGCCGGCTATATTGCTGATGGTGCGATGGCCTTTTTAAAAGCCGAATGGCGGGTTTTGAGTATTTTTGCCGTTTTTACAGCAGCCTTGCTGGCCTATTCGGGTACCGTTACAGAAATTAAAGGTGTTCCCTTGCATTCGAGCTGGATCATCTCAATTTCCTTTATTATTGGAGCTGTATTCTCGGCAACTGCTGGTTATATTGGGATGAAAGCGGCCACCAAAGCCAATGTACGTACCACACAGGCAGCAAGAACCAGTTTAAAACAAGCTTTAAAAGTTTCGTTTACGGGCGGTACGGTTATGGGACTTGGCGTTGCCGGTCTGGCCGTTTTGGGTTTAGGTGGTTTATTTATTGTTTTTCTAAAGCATTTCAATGTTGTTTCGGTTAACAGCACCGAAATGAAAACAGCCATAGAGGTTTTAACAGGTTTCTCTTTAGGAGCCGAGTCTATTGCCTTATTTGCTCGTGTGGGTGGAGGTATTTACACCAAAGCAGCCGATGTTGGTGCCGATTTAGTGGGTAAGGTTGAGGCTGGTATTCCTGAGGATGATGTACGTAACCCTGCAACTATTGCCGATAACGTAGGCGACAATGTGGGCGATGTTGCCGGCATGGGTGCCGATTTATTCGGCTCGTACGTGGCAACTATATTAGCCACCATGGTTTTAGGACAGGAAATTAACGTAACCGATAACTTTGGCGGCATGTCGCCAATTCTTTTACCGATGGTAATTTGTGGTCTGGGTATTATATTCTCCATTATCGGAACCTGGTTTGTAACCATTAAAGACGAAAAATCGAACGTTCAAAATGCCCTGAACCTGGGTAACTGGTCGTCTATTATAATCACCGCAGTAGCCTCATTTTTTATTGTTAAGTGGATGTTACCAGAAACTTTAAACCTGCGTGGTTATGAGTTTTCGAGCATGAATGTATTTTATGCCATTATTGTAGGTTTAGTAGTGGGTACCATTATGAGTGTGGTTACCGAATATTTTACAGCAATGGGCAAAAAGCCGGTTAATTCAATCATCCAGCAATCATCTACCGGTCACGCTACCAATATTATTGCAGGTTTATCGGTTGGTATGAAATCGACAGTGGTTCCGATCCTGGTACTGGCGGGTGGTATTATGGCTTCTTATCATTTTGCTGGTTTATATGGTGTAGCCATTGCTGCAGCCGGAATGATGGCCACTACAGCCATGCAATTAGCCATTGATGCTTTTGGACCAATTGCCGATAACGCCGGTGGTATTGCCGAAATGAGCCAGTTGCCACCAGAAGTACGCGAACGTACCGATAATTTGGATGCGGTTGGAAATACTACCGCAGCTACCGGAAAAGGTTTTGCAATTGCTTCGGCTGCACTTACCTCGTTAGCCTTATTTGCGGCTTTTGTAGGCATTGCGGGTATTTCTGCCATTGATATCTATAAAGCACCGGTTTTAGCTGGTTTATTTGTTGGCGGAATGATTCCTTTCATTTTCTCAGCTTTATGTATACAGGCCGTAGGAAAGGCGGCGATGGATATGGTACAGGAAGTACGTCGCCAGTTTCGCGAAATACCTGGCATTATGGAATACAAAGCCAAACCAGAATATGAAAAATGTGTGGCCATTTCTACCAAAGCCTCTATCCGCGAAATGTTAATGCCTGGTGCCATTGCCTTAATTACCCCGGTAATTGTGGGCTTTACCTTTGGTCCTGAAGTTTTGGGTGGTTTACTTGCGGGCGTTACCGTAACTGGTGTATTGATGGGAATTTTTCAGAGCAATGCAGGTGGTGCCTGGGATAATGCCAAAAAATCTTTTGAACAAGGTGTAATCATTAATGGCGAAACACACTATAAAAAATCAGAACCGCACAAGGCTTCGGTTACCGGAGATACGGTTGGAGATCCTTTTAAAGATACATCGGGGCCTTCGATGAATATTTTGATCAAATTAATGTCTATCGTTTCACTGGTTATTGCTCCTTACATCGCAGTTAAGGCAATTGCAGGCGAACACCGCACAGAAGTTCGTAAAGAAATCAGAATAGAGCAAAAAACAGATAGCGCAGGACATACAATAACGGACACTATTACCAATACGACAGATACTTTGCAACGTTAGTTGTAAAAACCTAGATAGAAAAAGTGTAAAAGGGATTTTTAAACAGGATCCCTTTTACTTTTCCGTAATTTTTAATTACGTTTGGGGCTGAAAAATTTATATTCACAAATAAATCAAAACAACAACTAACTTTTATGAGTTTATTTCTTAAGAAATCAATTACTCAACTTTTAGCAGATTCGTCCGAATCTGAGAAAAGCTTAAAACGCACCCTATCAGCGGGTTCGTTAGTTGCGCTAGGTATCGGAGCAATTATAGGCGCAGGCCTTTTTGTTCGTACTGCAAATGCAGCTGCCCAAAGTGCTGGTCCATCAGTAACTTTCGGGTTTATCTTAGCTGCCATTGGTTGCGCACTTGCGGGTCTTTGCTACGCAGAATTATCATCTTCTATTCCAATCTCAGGTAGTGCCTACACTTACACCTATGCCACTATGGGTGAATTTATGGCCTGGATCATCGGATGGGATTTGGTTTTAGAATATGCAGTAGGTGCTGCTACAGTGGGTATCGCCTGGAGCGAGTATCTTAACAAATTACTCACAGAAGTTATACACGTCAGTCCCATACCCTACGAATGGTGCCACTCTCCATTCCAAAGTGAAGGTGGTGTTCATGGAATTATGAACGTACCTGCCTTGTTTATTATCTTCTTATTAAGTCTTCTATTAATTAAAGGAACACAAGAATCGGCATTTGTAAACGGATTAATTGTAATTACCAAAGTAGCCATTGTATTGTTAATTATTGCTTTCGGCTGGTCGTTCATTAACCCGGTTAACCATACACCATACATTCCTGAAGCTACAAAATATGTTGATAAAGAAGGCTTAACCCATAACTTCGGTGGTTTCTGGGGTATTGTTGGTGCCGCAGGTACGGTATTCTTTGCCTTTATTGGTTTTGATGCAGTAAGTACCGCAGCACAGGAAACTAAAAACCCTAAAACAGCCATGCCAATTGGTATTTTAGGTTCACTTGCAGTATGTACGGTTTTATACATCTTATTTGCTCACGTTTTAACCGGTATGGCACCTATCGAGTTCTTCAGAACCAAAGGTGGTGAAGCTTCTGTTGTAGCCGCCATTATTGATTACATGCCGGGTTATGGCTGGTTAGCCAAATTGGTAACTGTAGCTATTCTTGCAGGTTTTTCTTCTGTAATTCTGGTGATGTTATTAGGTCAGAGCCGTGTATTCTATTCGATGAGTAAAGACGGTTTATTGCCTAGAGTTTTCAGCGATTTGCACCCTAAATTTAAAACGCCATACAAAGCCAACATGATTATTTTTGTAATCTGTGCTTTATTTGCAGCCTTTGTACCTGGTGATGTGGTAGGTGATATGACTTCAATCGGTACTTTATTTGCCTTCATTTTAGTGTGTGCTGCGGTAATTGTACTGAGAAAAACAGATCCGGATTTGCACAGAGAGTTTAAAACCCCATTTGTGCCTTTATTGCCTATTTTAGGTATTATTGCCTGTACGTTAATGATATTAGGCTTACACTGGACTAACTGGTTAAGGTTATTCGGCTGGTTAGCATTAGGCTTCATCATTTACTTTGGTTACAGCCGTAAACATTCGGTTTTAGCAAATACTGGCAAAACAGTTGATCCTGTTGATCCTCCCAAACCAGAATTATAATCGAAAATGATATTTTCCATAAGCCCCGATCAAAAGTCGGGGCTTTTTTTGTGTTAAATTATTGTTAATAAATTACCTTTGCAAAAAAATCATTACATGAACCGTTATTCTGCTTCTGTTAAGCACATTTTCATTTTTGCAACGATATTATTGCTTTTTATTTCCTCAAAAGGTTATGCACAAAGAACAATTAACGATGTAATGGATTCGACAACCGTAAATCACTTGTTAATTATCTCGAAGAAATATGGTTCATTGTCTTTTAGCGGTTATTTACAGCCTCAGTTTCAGCTGGCACAATCGAAAGGTACACAGGCCGAATTTCAGGGTGGAAATTTTGGCGATTTTACCAATAACCGGTTCAGGTTGAGAAGAGGCCGCTTAAGGGCCGATTATATGATGTTAACCGAAGATGGCGCACCATCTACTTATTTTGTACTTCAATTTGATGGTACCGAACAAGGCGTGGCCATCCGCGATTTCTGGGGACGTTATTACGAAAATAAATGGAAAATATTGGCCGTAACGCTGGGTTTATCGGGTCGTCCGTTTGGTAATGAGCTCCAATTGTCTTCATCGGTTAGAGAGGCTCCGGAACGTGGCAGAATGTCGCAGATTTTAATGAAAACCGAACGTGATCTGGGGGTGACCTTTACTTTAAACCCACGCTGGAAAGATGCCAAACTCAAAAATCTGGTGCTCGATTTTGGTGTTTATAACGGACAGGGCTTAGCGGGTAACGGAGAGTTCGATAACAGTAAAGATTATATTTTACGGTTAAGTCATAAAACTTACGCGTTTAAAAACTTTACCATTGCAGGTGGCATAAGCACGTTGCAAGGCGGATTAGATCATCGTTTGCCGGTGAGCTACAAAATGGAGCAAACCAACAATGTCTGGAAAATGGTTAAAGATTCATCGACAGCTACCGTAAACAAGGTGGCTCCGAGAAGGTACTATGGTGCCGACATTCAACTGGCAACCAAAACCCAGAGCTGGAAATCGGAGCTTAGGGCCGAAGTAATATCAGGCTTACAAACCGGTACTTCAACTACATCAACTACGCCCGGCTCTTATCCTGTAGACAATAAGGCAATAGCGCTACCTTTTTATACCCGTACTTTTAACGGTGCTTACTTTACCTTTGTACAAACCTTAAACAGTACCGATAACCAGCTCATTTTAAAGTACGACTGGTACGATCCGAATGCTAAAGTTAAGGGAATGGACATTTCGGCCGATAAAGGCCTTTCGCCAGCCGATGTTCGTTTTGATACTTTTGGCTTTGGTTTTTTACACCATTTTAATCCACATTTTAAAGCTGTATTGTATTACGATATCATTAAAAATGAATCAACCCAGATTTCGGGTTATACAGCTGATAGAAAAGACAATGTGCTTACCTTACGCACCCAGTTCTATTTCTAATAAATAATGTACCTATTGAGGAATTGATACAAATTCCGCTACCTTTGCTTAAAATTGCCCTGCTATGAAAGCTGATTTTATGACGTTCAACTTAAGCCAGATATTATCGACAACGATGGTACTGTTTGCCATAATCGATATTTTGGGTGCCATCCCGGTAGTGATCGAGTTGCGCAGAAAGGCTGGTCATATCGAATCGGAAAAGGCTTCGCTGGTAGCCGCAGGCTTAATGATCCTTTTCCTTTTCCTGGGCGAATCGTTACTCAAAGTAATTGGTTTGGATGTAGAATCTTTCGCTATTGCAGGTTCATTTGTAATCTTTTTTATTGCCATGGAAATGGTTTTAGGCCTAACCATTTTTAAAGAAGAAGCACCCGAAACGGTTTCGATCGTGCCCCTCGCCTTCCCTTTAATTGCCGGTGCCGGAACAATGACTACGCTACTTTCGTTAAAAACCGAATACCATACGCAGAATATTCTGGTTGGTATTTTACTGAATATGCTTTTCGTGTACTTCGTTTTAAAGAATACTAACCGTTTAGAGAAGCTATTTGGCAAAACAGGGTTAAATATACTACGGAAAGCATTTGGAGTAATTCTATTGGCTATTGCGATTAAGCTATTCAGGAATAATACGGGGTTGTAAAGAAACGGACTTGCACTAGCGCGGGAGATGCTGAAACAAGTTCAGCATGACGTAAAATGTATTTTCCATGACTATAATTACAATTACTACATCAATCTGTAACAAAAATTGCGTATATTCATCTAAACAGAAAGCTCATTACATTATGAACAGCTTTGAAGAATATACCTTAATTATTGGAGCAGTAGCCGTTTTAATCGAAGCGGTAAAATACTTCAAAAAGAATTTCAGATCCTGGTTTGAACATACTTAGTGTTTGACCGCAAAATCGTCATTGCGAGAAGGCTTTTCTGCCGACAAAGCAATCTTTTAAGAAAGAAGAATTGAACCTTATTTTTTAATCCTAGCTTTTCTTAATCAACCGTGCCACAAACATGGTATCGGCCTGGTTTTCATATCCCTTTATCAATTCCATTTTTTCGAGTTCGAGCGGTAGCGTATCGGTAAGGTGTTTAACCACTGCTTCATTTTCTGCTGCAAAGGCCGAACAGGTAATATAAATTAACGGTTTACCCGGTTTAAGGTATTTTACTACGTTTTGAGCTATCCCCTTCTGTATCGTTGCAAACTGATTAATTTTGCGTTCATCGAAAAAGGTCAGCATTTCGGGTGTACGCCCCCAAGTGCCCGATCCGGTACATGGTGCATCTAAAATTATCCCGTCAAACTGATAGTGGTGTAAAACCTGATCGTTGTTCTGCAGCAGATCGAGTTCTTTTTTGTGGTATTTTTTAATTCCTGCCAAACGGAAACGTTCGTCGAGGTTCTGGAGTACACTTTCTCTTAAATCGGTTACCAGAAGCTCAATTACAGGCTCAAAGCTATGCAAGAGCAAGGTCTTCCCGCCCGATGCGGCGCAACAATCCCACCACTTATCCCATTTATTGGGTTTAAAGTACTCACCTGTATGCTGCGATGAAAGGTCTTGCACCTGGTAACTGCCTTCTGCTAAAATAGTTTCGAGTTTGGTACCATTGGGTAGAGCCAAAGCGGTATTGGAAATGGTTTTTACAGCAATATTTTCACTTTGTAACTTAGCTACAATACCAGCTGAATCATCAGCAGCAACACGGATAAATAAATCAGGCTGCTGAAAAAAGGAAGCAAAAAACTGTTGCTTATCTACCTCTTCAGAAAGCGCCGCATGAAAGGGATATACCTGTGTTAAATCGAAGTCAGGATATTTTGTCTTCATCCGCAAGAGCTTTTCTTCCAGGGGCAAAGTAATGTCATTTGCTAAATCAGGCAGGTTCTTCTCTACAATGAGGCTTAATGTATCATGACACAAAAAATCGGCAATACTTAAATGTTCTTCATTACTGAGTGCCGGCAAAGCCTTTCCTAAGCGGAAATAACTGTAAATATGACGTGTAGCCCACCTTCTGTCTGATGACCCCATCTGCTTATGCTGTTTAAAATAAGCTGGCAGAAAGCGATGTAAAGGCAAACTTCCATCGTAACTGTTTAAAATCTGTTCAAAAGCCCTGATCTGATGGTCTACTCTCATGTATAATTGGGGTGGAAGAAATTTATCGTTTACTCAACAATGTTTAAGGCAAAGTTCTTAAACTTTAACAACATTAAACTGGTGTTAATATAACCTAATTTTTCATCATGGATAAACGAAAAATTATTGTGTAAACCTTTATATCGATCTTTTACCAGATAATCTTTATAATCTTCGCCATAAGTGGTTAATAAGCGGCCAAAATAATAGCCAATATCAAAACCTTTAAAGGCGTATTCGCCCGGTTCGAAACCATATTGGAAACGATATTTTTTAATAAAGGTAGTTACCGCACTGTTTTTATAATCGATTTTGTAAGATGAGCTGATAATGGTATTCAAATCCTGCATTTTATCAGTCGGGTAGTTTTGTTTTACCCAGTTTGGATGCCCGAATAGTGAAATGTTATAGCCACCTGCCGGAAGATGTTTTAGCTTGTACAGTTTTTCGATAGTAGGCAGCACAAAAGCACGATCAGATGAAGTTACCACAACTGCATATTGTTTGCCCTTAATCATCTTAGTTTCGAAAGCATAGGCCGAAGCATACTCCTGCACAATGAATTTGGTATTGCCCTGAAAATAGCTTCTGATGGGTGCTGCAAATTGCTCATCTTCTGTTTTCCGCGGATTGATGAGCACCACAATGGTATTGGTTGGATTAAAGTTTTTGGCAATGTAGGCCCCGATCTTTTTCGCGTGCAAATCGATATTGTTTACAATAGAAATCAGGTTCGGGTTGTTAAAATCTGCAGGTTGCGAAGCCGCCAGCGGAGATACTACCAGTGCATTGTTCTCTTTCGAATAGTTGGAGATAAATTTCAAGCCATCCGGAAAAACAGGACCTATAATTAAATTACTTTGCTTAAAACGTTCGTTTCTCAAAACGGTAGCAATATGTGCATTGTCATCATCCGTATCAAAAACATTGAGCTTGAAATTTAGACCTTGAGCAGCTGCCGAATCTAAACCCAGTTTAAAGCCCTGGTAAAAATCGATGGGCATGGCATATTTTTCAATCTCTGCTTTGGTAGCCGTTTTTAAATTCAGTTCGCTTAACTTAAAGGGAACCAGTAAAGAAACACTGGCACCTTGTGCAAACTTTTTAACCGGCTTTTTCTCAACAGGTTTTTCTTTCTCAACAGGTTTAGCCGGCTCAGGTTTAGGGGTTTTAATTTTAGGCGAACATGCCGCTAAAACCAACACAGACCAAACCAGTAATCCATAAACCTTTTTGAAATTCATACCTATCGTTTTTAACAAAATATGCCAGCAAAGTTTATTCCACCTTGCCAGCATAAGCCTATTTTTTTAAATAAAGACTCCCGATTATAAACTCAGGACTCAAAATTAAACACTATTCCCACTCAATAGTTGCCGGTGGTTTAGAGCTGATATCATATACCACCCTGTTAATACCTTTCACCTTGTTGATGATCTCGTTCGAAATTTTAGCCAATACCGGATAAGGTAAGTGGCACCAATCGGCAGTCATACCATCAAGCGATTCTACCGCTCTTAAAGCAATTACGTTTTCGTAAGTACGCTCATCGCCCATTACACCAACCGATCTCACCGGCAAAAAGATTGCTCCTGCCTGCCAAACTTTATCGTATAGCCCTGCTTCTTTCAGGTTATCGATATAAATTTTATCGGCATCCTGTAAAATAGCCACTTTTTCGGCAGTAACTTCACCAATGATACGGATACCTAAACCTGGTCCAGGGAAAGGGTGACGACCTAAAATAAATGATTCTAAACCTAAGGCAGTACCTACTCTTCTTACTTCATCTTTAAACAAAGTTTTAAGTGGCTCTACTACTTTAAGTTTCATGAAATCTGGCAAGCCACCCACGTTGTGGTGCGACTTAATTGTAGCCGACGGGCCTTTTACCGATACCGATT
This sequence comes from Pedobacter kyungheensis, assembly GCF_000812965.1. Taxonomy (GTDB): domain Bacteria; phylum Bacteroidota; class Bacteroidia; order Sphingobacteriales; family Sphingobacteriaceae; genus Pedobacter; species Pedobacter kyungheensis. The sequence goes on along the minus strand of NZ_JSYN01000017.1, from coordinate 124,262 downwards.
CGATGATATCAGGATAAATAGTACCTTGAGCCAGCCATTTTACATCTTGTATTAAGTGCGATTCTTCATCGAATACTTCGATAAATACACGACCGATGATTTTACGTTTTTGCTCCGGATCTTCAACACCAGCCAGCTGGCTTAAAAATTTATCTTTTGCATCAACACCTTTAATGTTCAGACCAAAATCTTTGTATTGTTCTAAAACACTTTCATATTCGTTTTTACGCAATAAACCATTATCCACAAATATACAGTGTAGGTTTGTACCTATAGCTTTATGCAATAATACTGCGGCAACGCTGCTATCTACACCACCCGAAAGGGCTAAAACAACCTTATCGTTACCTACGGTAGCTTTAATATCGGCAATAGTAGTTTCAACAAAAGCTGCCGAGGTCCAGTCCTGGCTGCAACCACAAATATCTACAAGGAAGTTTTCTAAAAGAATCTTTCCGTCGATACTGTGCGTTACCTCAGGGTGAAACTGAATGGCATAGGTATCAGAATCTTTAATGTGGTAAGCAGCAACCCTTACACTATCGGTACTGGCAATCAGTTCAAAATTATCAGGAATGCTGGTAATCGTATCGCCATGGCTCATCCATACCTGCGAATCGATGTTAATGCCTTTAAATAATTTGTTTTCCTGGTTAACGAAGTTAAGGTTTGCACGGCCGTACTCACGTGTTGAAGAAGGCTGTACATCGCCACCTGAGTGTTGTGCAATGTATTGTGCACCATAACAAACAGCCAGTAAGGGGTATTTTAAATGGTATTTCGATAAATCGATTTGAGGGGCATCTTCCTGACGAACAGAGTATGGACTACCTGAAAAGATGATCCCTTTTACATCGGGGCTAATCTCAGGAAGATTGTTGTATGGATATATTTCACAGTAAATATTTAGTTCGCGAACCCTGCGGGCAATGAGTTGTGTAAACTGCGAACCAAAATCGACGATAATGATTTTTTCTTGCATCCGCAAAGGTACCAATTAGATATGAGATTTGAGACGGTAGATTTGAGATTTTTAGAGCGAGCAAAGGGTTTCCAGCAAAGGGCATGGAGATGAGCATTTAATTTGAGGTGTTCGGCACTAATTAACCACTAGTTAACCAATGAAAGTAATTACCAAACCACCTTTAAGCCTGCTGATTGATATTTGTTAATATTTTCGTCTTTAGTAATTAAGGTGATATTTTTTTGAATCGCCTGCCATATTAACATCCTATCAAAAGGATCTTTATGCCATGTAGCTTTTAAGTGATGGTAATTAGCTACCTCATTTGGCAGTAAAGGCAGAAGCTCATACCCCGCCTTAATTGCGAGTTCAGGAAAGACATCGGGCATCAATCCTAAAATTTCCAATTTATTTAAAGAATGTTTTAAAGATATTTCCCAAAAACTTATAGCACTTACAAATATTGTGTTTTTTTTATTTTTTAAAATTTCTAAGCAGTTATCAGAGAGCTTAGAAGAATACATTAACGACCAAATTAATATGTGAGTATCTAACAAGTAAATCATAGTCCTAAAAACTCCTCTTCAGTCATTTCGAAATCGTCTTTAAATATTACTTCAGCCTTTCCATCAAGCATACCGATCTTGCGTTCACCATTATTTTTTTCTAAATCAGGAACAAAGTAACCAATAACTTCCTTTTTTCTTCCATAAGTTACAGCAATACCAATACCTGCCTTAACATCTTCCAATACTTCAGAAAAGTGCGCTTTAAATTCTCCAACCGACATTGTTTTCATCGCTAATTATTTTAGAATCAAATATAAACAAAACTTGTCAAGTTGTCAAGATAGATTTTAGCGATATAATTACGTTCCGATCTATTAAAAACCAATCAACAAACGACCAATTGCCAATATATAGTTGTCAATTTAAAGTTTACAGTTTTAAATGAACCTATCGATATTTGATCCCGGAACAAGTCCGATAGCTATCGAACCAGGAGGATGGATTGAGTAGAAGGTACAATTAACCGATTTAAACAATTAACCGGTTAACCAGTATACAACTTGCAGTTACCAATGGCAAATGAACCAATGAACCGCTACGATTCCAGCAAAATCACCTCTACCCCAAACTTTCTCAAAAAGTCAACACCTTCATCACTTGGTAAGCCTTTGTAAGCTGCATAAGATTTAGAATAGTATACCAATTTGATACCTGATGATAAAATAAGCCGCGCGCAGGCAATACAGGGAGATAAAGTGGTGTACAGCGTGCATCCTTCAATTTTCGCCCCATTTTTTGAGGCATAAAGAATTGCATTTTCTTCGGCATGTAAAGCCAAAGAACAGCTTCCCTTACTATCGCGGGCACAACCATGCTCAGGCCATTCCTCGTCACAATTGTGGGTGCCAGCCGGCGGCCCGTTGTAACCAATAGAAATAATGCGCGTATCTTTTGTTAAAACTGCACCTACATGCGCACGCACACAATGTGAGCGGGCGGCCAAGTCGGTGGCCAGGTTCATAAAAATAGAATCGAAACTCGGTTTATCTGTCATGTGTTCAAATAAAAAAGCCACAAAGAAATGCATCTTTGTGGCTGCTAAATTAGTTGATTAAAAATTAATGTCCGCCAGAAATTTTCTGATCGAAGTTAATTCCTTGTGATCTTAATATCGATGCCACTCTCCAGGCATAAAATGCCAGATAAGCAAAACAGATAATTCCTACAATATAGCTATACTGAATACCTGTAACTTCCGAAACAGCACCTTGTAACCAGCTGATGATACCACCACCCATAATCATCATGATTAAGAAGCTGCTACCCTGACTGGTATGTTTACCTAAACCACTAACAGCTAAAGTAAAAATACATGGCCATAAAGTACTGCAGAACAAACCTACACTGGTAATGGCGTATACACTTACCATTCCGGTTGTGAGCATTCCAATTAACAATGCCGTAATTCCTATACCAGAGAAGATTAACAACATACGCGCCGGATTACCCTTACTTGCCATATCGGCAACAATTAATACTAATATGATAAATCCGTAAACATAAAAAGGAGCTAAATCATGCCCCATAAACGCGTTTACGCCTAAGAAAATGGCAAAAGCTAAATAAGGAGCAATAAAACGTAATATTTTTTGCGTGCTCACATTATCAGTAAAAGCTTCAACAGCTCCGGTCCAGCGACCAATCATCATACTGGCCCAGTACAGTGAAATATATGGTGCAATATCATGAATCGCAAAACCTAAATCCTTCTCCATGTAGGCTGGTAAATTACTTGCCGTAGATACCTCAACACCAACGTATACAAAAATGGCAATCATACCCAAAACCAGTTGCGGGTAGTTCAATGCCGATCCCTTAATCGATTTAGTATCATCTGCCGAGGCTTCCACTAAAGCAGGTCGATCAGGCAAAGGTGATAATTTTAAGAAAATTGCTACAGCAATAAAGGCTACGCCTAAAATCAAATATGGAATTTTAACACTTTCAATACTGATGTCTGAACTTGCATTTGCTGCAGATCCGAAAATTGCTGTACTAACCACTAACGGACCTATAGTTGTTCCAAAGTTATTAATACCACCAGCTAAAGTTAAACGTTGCGAACCAGTTCTGATAGGGCCTAAAGCAATAGCCAATGGGTTTGCAACTGTTTGTTGTAATGAAAAACCCAGTGCAACGATAAATAAACCAGAAAGCATTAGCGGAAATGATCCCAGGTTTGCAGCAGGATAGAATAAAAGAGTTCCCAGTGCTGAAATAACCAGGCCGAGCGCTAAAGAGTTTTTATATCCTAATTTATTTACAATATCCTGGCCCATTACTACAGAAATACCATTATAAATTAGTGCTCCAACGGTATATGCAATATAAAAGGCCAAAGAAACCAACTGACTTTCGGCTTGCGATAAATCAAAAGCTTTTTTAAATACCGGGATGAGAATGTCGTTACTGGCGGCTACAAAGCCCCAAAAGAAGAATACAGTGACCAGCGGGATAAACTGCCCCCACTTGGTTTGTGTTTGTTCTGAATTCATATTATAAATTTAGTTTTAGTGGGTCTAAACATAAATAAAAAAAATTAATAACCAGTATTTTTTATGCAACCTGTGCAACAAAAATAAATGTTATATGTTTAGGTATAAAATTGCATATTCGCATATTCTAAACAACACAATGCATGTTTGAAGCCATATTACTAGGTATAGGAGCAGGGATTATTTCGTCGTTTTTAACAGGGCCGGTATTTTTCGCAATGATTAAAACCAGCATAGAAAGGGGCTTCAAAGCAGGTTTTTCTTTAGCAGTTGGGGTGATTATCAGTGATGTTATCCTCATTGGCCTAGTGCTGTTCGGCAGTCAGTTTTTCGATTATAAAGCCGAATTCGATAAATATGTAGGTAGTATTGGCGGTGTGTTTCTGCTTGCCGTCGGCATTTATTACCTGGTTTCTAAAATCACTGTGCATTACGATAGTACTACCCTCCAAAAAGTTAGCAAACGGGGTTATGTACTCAAAGGTTTTTTAATGTGCATCCTCACCCCTTCTACGCTCATGTTCTGGATTATTGTGAGTGGTATTATTTCCGTTAAGCTTAACAACATGCTTAACGAAAAGCTGGTTTGTTTTTTCATTGCCATGGCTACCCAACTCAGTATCGATGGCGCCAAGAGTTTTTACTCCAGTAAACTCCGTTATAAAATAAAGGAAGATGCGCTTAAGAAGCTGAATAAAATTGCAGGTGTAGTAATCATCTTTTTCGCTTTCTGGCTCATTATTAAAACCTACCTGAAGTTTTACGCATAATCTTAATTGTCCGGCATACCGTTTAGTGTCCTTTGTGCCTTAGTGGTTAATATTTTTTCGAAAAGCAATGTCAGTGCTGCTATTAAGCGTTAGCCCTGCCAATGCTGCAAGTCCTCGCCCGGTGAAAAACCGGCCTCCGGGCTTTCCGCGAATGTCAGGTTTAGGTACGAAAAGACAGTAGCATTATCGGAATATGACCAGAACAAATATTTGAAACCTGCTTTGTGTCTTTGTGCCTTAGTGGTAAAATTACCTACCGGATCGTCTCGAGAGGTTAGTTCTAGAAAAAACAAAAAAGTAGGAATGACATCGCACCCTCTAATAGGATCGTCATTGCGAGGCACGAAGCAATCTTAATGCGAATGCTGGTTATGCTACATTGTAAGATTGCTTCGTCGTTCCTCCTCGCAATGACGTGATTTTTATATAAATTACTCCGTACTCGGTGGTAAAAAAACAAAAAAAATAGCCCATATCAGCGATATGAGCTATTCGTTATTCAAGTCCCCTTTAGGGGATTTAGGGGTCTAGTAAGCCCTTTGGTTATTTCCTTCTTTCCAGTTAACAAAAGCTTTGTTAACCACCTTGTTACCACCCGGTGTAGGGTAATTTCCAGAGAAATACCAGTCGCCTTTGTTTTTCGGACAAGCTTCGTGCAGGTTCTCTAAACTTTGGTAAATTACTTCAACCTCGGCAACAGTACCTTTTGGGGTAATAATCTGCGCAATTTTGGCCGAAATTTCTTCTGGTGTAAAAGGCTTGTAAATATCCTTAACGTGGTTTACAATTTCCTCTTTAGGCAATAATAACGATGCTTTACATTTGGTGTAAACATCTTCAATTACCTGCCACATACCGCGCTCGGTAAGTAATTGTATAGCTGCATCAAAAGCCACAAACTGCCCCATCCGGCTCATATCTATACCATAACAATCAGGATAACGGATTTGAGGTGCCGAAGAAACAATGATAATTTTCTTAGGATGTAAACGGTCTACAATTTTAATGATACTTTGCTTAAGCGTAGTACCACGAACAATCGAATCATCTAACGCTACCAAAGTATCCTGGTGGTTGTTAATAATACCATAAGTAGTATCGTACACGTGAGCTACCATTTCGCTTCTATCCGCATCCTGCGTAATAAAAGTACGTAGCTTCACATCTTTAACCGCCAATTTTTCTACCCTTGGCGCAAGTGATAACAACTCGTCTAACTGCTCGTCGTTTAGCTGCTCCTTTTTATGTAAAAGCGTTTCTTTCTGCAGGTTACGTACATAACGCTGTACGCCATCAACCATACCAAAAAAGGCCACTTCGGCTGTATTCGGGATGAAAGAAAATACCGTGTTTTTTAAATCGTAGTTAACGGCTTTTAAAATTTTATCGCTCAATAAACGACCTAGCTGTTTACGCTCGCGGTAAATTTCAACATCACTTCCTTTCGAGAAATAAATGCGCTCAAATGAGCAAGATAATCTTTCGGTAGGCTCGCGGAACTGCTCCATGCTTACCTCACCGTTTTTCTTGATAATTAAAGCATGACCGGGATCAATCTCTTTAACATCTTTATACTGAATGTTGAATGCAGTTTGTAAAGCCGGACGCTCTGAAGCTGCAACTACAATCTCGTCATCGTAATAATAGTAGGCCGGACGTATACCTGCCGGATCGCGCATGATGAACGAATCACCATTACCCACCATACCGCAAATAGAGTATCCACCATCCCAGGTTTTAGCCGAGCGGCGAAGGATATTGGCAATATCTAAATGCTCAGCAATTTTTTGCGTGATGGCAACATTGTCATGTCCTTCTTTTTTATACTGATCGAAAAGCTCCTGATTTTCATCATCTAAAAAGTGACCGATTTTTTCCAGTACGGTAACCGTATCCGCTTTTTCTTTAGGATGCTGCCCCAATTCGTACAATTGCTCCAATAACTCATCAACATTGGTCATGTTAAAGTTACCGGCAATTACCAGGTTCCGGGTCATCCAGTTGTTTTGCCTTAAAAAAGGGTGGCAATTTTCAATGCTGTTTTTACCATGCGTACCATAACGCAAATGGCCCAATAACACCTCGCCAATAAAGCTTACGTTGTTTTTGAGCCATTCTGTATCCTGCATTAATTCAGGGGTATTTTCCTGGATATCGACAAATTTGTTCTGCACATATTCGAAAATATCTGCTACCGCATTAGAGGCCATGCTCCGGTATCGGCTAATGTACCTGCTTCCAGGTTTCATATCCAGTTTAATGGTGGCAATACCCGCGCCGTCCTGGCCCCGGTTATGCTGTTTTTCCATTAAAAGGTATAATTTGTTAAGGCCGTAAAGTGCTGTACCGTACTTTTGCTGGTAGTAAGAAAGTGGTTTTAACAGGCGAATGAAAGCGATTCCGCATTCGTGTTTTATCTGATCACTCATTGTGTGGGTTTGAAGCCGCAAAGTTATCTTTTTAAATCATCAGAACCTAAACAAAAATGCTTTCTTTTATTATGATGAGTTTAGGCTGACAGACAGCTTAAAGATCCTTTATTCCCTTACAATTCGTATTATTAATTAGAATCTTTCTAAATAATTTGCATAGCTAGTGTAGAATTCACACCTTTGCAGCGTTATTAAGATTTAGTCTAAATTGAAGAAACTTTACACATCCCTATTATTCTTCTTTATTTGTTACACTGCGCTGGCGCAAATCAAGAACGTGGTTACCGGAAAAGTGGTCGACCCGCAAAATAAGCCATTGGAGCTTGTTAACATTAAAATTGTAGAAACCAACCAATATGCCATTACCGATAAGTATGGCACGTTCAGGGTTAACGGTTCGGAAACGAACAATGTTTTAACCCTCGAGTTTTCTTACATCGGCTACCAGAAGTTAAGCCTACCCATAACTGTTAAAGCCGGAGAAACCAATCTCGGAAATATTCAGTTAAAGGTTTTAGATCTAAGTCTGGAGAATATCGAGATCAACGCCAAGCGGAATTATTCGGGTTCAACCAACTCCTCGCTGATTATTACCAGAGATATGATTGAGCAGACACCTGCATTGAGCGTAAACGATTTGTTGAACCAGATTCCGAATAGAAAAATCCAACCGCCTTCATTACAAAATGTTCAAAACATTAATTTAAGGGCTGCCTATGCACCTACTACCGACGGGAAAGGCGCCTTCGAACTCAATAATGCATTTGGTATTGCCATTATTATGGATGGAAATACCATTAGCAATAATGCGAACATGCAGAGCTACAATCCCGGAAGATCCGGCGGTGTGGGATCGTCATTCTTGCAAAGCGGAAGCTATGGAATTCGTGGAACCGGGGATGATAAAACAGGGTATACAGGTGATTACACATTTGGCGGAACCGATTTACGCCAAATCCCTGCTGATAATATTGAAAGCATTGAAGTTATTTCCGGTATTGCTCCTGCTAAATATGGTGATTTAACAGATGGTGCCATTATTATTGAGCGCCAGGCAGGTAAATCGCCAGCATACGTACGCATGCAGTTACGGGATAACGCTACTTCTTATGGTTTTTCCAAAGGTTTCGAAATCAGCCCAAAATATGGCGCAGTAAATGTTGGTATCAACTATGTAAATTCCTTTCAGGATAATCGGGACAAGCTAAAAGCTTACCGCAGAATCACTACCAATGCCATGTGGTCTAACGCTTTTGGAAAAAGTAAGCAGCTAAAGAATACTTTTAGCATAGATTATGGCAGGAATCTAGATGGGATCAAATTTGACCCTGATGATGAAAAAAGTACCAGAACAAAATTCGACAGCTGGAATTTAAGTGTAGCCAACCGTAGTAATTACCGGTTTAGCACAGGTTTTTTAAAAAATGTGGGCTTAAACCTAAGATATTCTGAAGGCCACCAGATCAGTTATAAGGAAGAGTTAGTAAATGATCCGTATGTGCTGTATACAACAGCAACCACCACAGGTATACACGAAGGCACTTATGATACAGGTGTTTATACTGCTAAATCGTTAATTGATGGCCGGCCGGTAACAGCCTCTGCTAATCTTGATTTTACAGGCGGTTTTACCACTGGAACCATTGTTCACAACCTTTCTTTTGGTACAAGCCTGAATTACAGCGCTAATAAGGGGCTGGGGCAAACCATCGACCCAAATGAACCCAGAAGTGGTGCTAAAGTAGCAAGTACTTCATTAGGCACTAAAAGTTCGGAACGCTTTTATGATTTCCGTCTGGCAATTGCTCAAAAGGATATTGGCTTTTATGTTGAAGATCTCTTTACTGCCTCTCTGCTTGGAAAACCTTTGAATGTAAGGGCTGGCGTCCGGTCTGATATCCAAAATGGCTATGCTTCGTTCTCTCCGCGAACAAATATGAACTATGAGTTAAGTAAAACTTTTAGATTGGGGTTCGCTTATGGTCTATCGTATAAATCTCCGGGACTGGCTCAACGTTATCCAGGACCTACATTTTTCGAAATTCCACTATTAAATGCTTATAATGGAAAAGTTAACGAGAGTACCTATCTGGTTTATGTTGAAAGATATGATCCTACAAATATTGGTTTAAAACCAGCCAAAAGTGAAAGCATTGAGCTATCGGCACAAATTAAAATACACAAATTCAACCTCTCTGTTTCAGCTTATAATAAAAAATCAAGAAACGGCATTTCAACTGTTCAAAATTTGCAAACTATTGATTTGCCCACCTACACTGCTACAATAAACCCCGGAGCAAAACCAACCATTACACAGAATGGTACTAAGCCTTATGCCATTAACTATTTTACGTTTAAGAATGACCTCTCTTCAGATAATCAGGGTTTCGAAGTAATTTTAAACACTCCGGAATTAAAGGCCATAAAAACCTCGTTTAATTTAAGTGGTGGTCTCTTCCGGACGGCTTATGGGGCTATAGCGAATACCTTAAGCAATAAAATTCCAAGCACCATTCCAACCGATCCAAACTATGCCTATATTGGGGTTTATGAGCCGATCAGCAAAAAGGCATACTATAGTAATGGCCGGGTTACCAGTGTTACCCATATCCCGAAATTAAGTCTTGTGGTTTCTTTTGTAGCAGAATTTGATCTTTTAAACAAAACTATCAGTAACGCCAGTTCAAGGATACCTATTGGTTATTACAACAGGTTTAATCAATATACTGCAATTACGAATTTCGATAAAAACAATGCATCTTATGGCCACCTGTATATTACTCCTGAGGAACAGGCAGAGAATGATCTCCCGCGTATTATCTCCAACTACCACTTAAGTATTGCCAAAGAAATCAAGAAACGTTTCAAGTTTGCCTTTAACGTTTATAATGTGTTTAACCACCGCCCCTATTACATTACCACATCCGGCACTTACAAATATCCCAACAGCAGCCCAACATTTGGCGCAGAATTATCGATTAAACTTTAAAAGATATGAGAAAATTATTATTTCTATTATTATCAGCAGCAACGATCTTAACGGCCTGTAAAAAATACCAGGGTGATGCTACCGGAATACATCCGGTAAAGTTCCAGGTTATCGCCTCATACGCATCAGAAGATTTAGGGAAATTACTACCTAAAGCTAAAATTGTGATAACTTTTAAAAGTGCTAAAAACAATCTCATTCAACAATACATTACCAAAAGCGACGGTACAGTTTCACTCGATTCGATTTCTCCGGGTGTTTATGATATATCAGCATCAATTAAAATCCAACCTGCTGAATACACAGCTTTAACGGGCGAGAAGGTAGATAAAGAAATTGTTTTTAACGCTTCAGAAAAATCGCGGGCCATTACCATCGAAGATCAGCAGCATATTGAGCTAAAACTGATTTCTGGATCAACTGGTCCGTGGGTAATTAAGCAGATTTATTACGCTGGCTCTAATACAACAACCGGGGCATCATTCCGTGATCAGTTTATCGAAATTTATAACAATTCTGATTCGGTGCTCTATGCAGATAGTTTGTATGTAGCGGAAGCTTTGGGGATTCAAAACTTTACTTCAACCAACATCTACAGGCAAAATAATGGACAATATGATTGGAGCAAATCGCAGGATATGCCTACAACTATCGACGCAAATAACAATTATATATACACCAGAGCATTGGTTATGATTCCAGGAACAGGCAAACAATACCCTGTTAAACCTGGAGAAAGTATAGTTTTGGCTCAAACAGCGCTTAATCATAAAGCACCTTTTACCGGTTCTGATGGAAAAACCATTACTGTGCGCGACCCTTCTTTAACCGTTGATTTGAGCGGTGCAGATTTTGAAGCCTATTATGCTCCTTTTCTGGCTAAACCACTAGCTTCAGACATCGATAACCCGAGTGTGCCAAATGTTGATGTACTATCTTATAACGGTACCGACCTCATTTTTGATAATCCAGGTAGAATGGGTTATGTCATATTCAAAAACAAAGGAACGGTAGATATTAGAAAATTACCTCAGTATCCTTACCCAACGCTTGCTCCACCAGCAGCAAGCACTGATAAATATTATCAAATCCCTATTGATTTTATCATCGATGGTGTAGAAGTACAACCAAGCAGCGCAGCATCGCGAGTGCCTAAAAAACTCGGAGCCACACTTGATGCATTATATACCTATGCTCCCAATGGGGCATACTCTTCACAATCTGTAATCCGGAAAACAGAAGCCATTGTAAACGGAAGAAGGATTTTGAAAGATACAAACAATTCTGCTGAGGATTTCGACTATTTACCACTTGCAGCGCCAAGGGCATTTAAATAACCTTTAAGCTGTAGATATACCGAATAAAATAAAAATGAAGCATACTATACTATACATACTTTTAGTTTTTAGTACTGTTACAGTACGTAGTCAAACAAGAGACACCACGGGTATCAGCACCAGAAACAAATTGTTTTCTGCTGATTCTACCCTTCTGAGTGCCTACGATTTTGCTAAATTGAGCCCTTTTTACCTTAAAAATCTAATGCCTGTAACTTATAACAATTTACGGCTTGGCTATAATTATGAACAAGGGCATTTGAGAAAAGCTCAGGATGCCACAAAACTGAATAATGCCTTTCTGAGTACGGAAGGTATTTCACAGCTCAAATCCGTAAGTATATGGGGACAATTTTCTTATAACCGAACAGTTGAAGACAGCGTGGCTTTTGCGCATCAGACCCGAAATAATCTTGCTAATCCTTATTATTTTGGTTCTGTACGAAATGTTAGTTACCAAAGAACCGTTTATAGCCTGAAAACATTGGCGAGTAAAAATTTACTTGGTAAAAATCTTCCTGTTGGATTAGGTGCCGATTACAGAATTGGCGATCACTATTCGACTAACGATCCCAGAGGAGAAATAAGTGACTATCAGTTTAACCTGATTGGTTCTCTTGGATATCACCTCACTGATCATTTAGCAATTGGTGCAGCCTACCGCGTTGGATATGGTTTGGAAAAAGCGAATGTTGCTTATAAAAACAACAGCCTTAACCAAGGTAGGGTTAGTCCGGAATTTACTAATTATCTGATTAATGGTTACGGGGAGCCGGGCGAATATAACGAAAACAGAACAGTACAAAATAATCAGAAAAGAAATGGATTGGATGCTTACCTGACTTTTGAAAATGATGTTTTGGGTAGTTTTAATTTTCTTTACCAAACGGTTAAAGACAATCAGAAATTCGATTACCGAACCGGTGATGGCATAACGGAGTATACAAAATTCCACTTAACAAGTGAAAATTACCGGCTCTTCTGGTTGAAAAAAGGAAAGACCAACAAATTTAGTGCAGATTTAGCCTATTCCAGAAATGACGGCGACAACTATTTAAATGTTTATCTCGCTAATAGCTATTTGTATAAAAACAATACTATCGCAGCAAAAGGCTATTTCTCGTTAATTAAGGATCAAATCACCCATAATTTTGGCTTAGGTTTAAGTAAATACGAAGAACGTAAGCAAGACGGTATTGCCGGAAATGATATTAGATTTAACCAGCTAAATTACTCGCTTAGCTATGGTATAAACCACCAGAATAAAAACAACCATAATTGGGGCTTCAGCTTAACTGGTTTATACAATCAGTACCTTGATTCAGACTTTAGTGTATTGTTGGCTAATGAAGGTGTATTCACCAGAAATGTAATTTACTACGACTACGCTTACAATACAGCTTCGAAATTTGGCGCTAACCTATCTGGAGATTACAGTATCCCTATGTTTAAACAAATTCAGGCAGGTATTAAAGTTGCCCTTACTTACTGGAGAAGAGAAGATTTAAAAGATTTTGGACGGGCATTAACAAATACCCCCGGCAAAGACCGTTTTTCTTCCAATATCAGCTTAAACCTGTATTTTTAACCCATGAATAAAATTTTTGCCCTTCTTGCTCTTGCCCTCACCGGATTAATCTTATTTTCTTTTCAATCGGCTAATTTTAATAACGATGATGAGTTGAGTATTGATAGTCTGCGCAAAGTTTATTCAAAACCAACCAGCGAGTGGCCTAAACCTACGGTAGATGCAGGTGCGGTATTTCAGGAACTGGGCGAACTTCCACCCTCCCCTGTCGATTTAAAGAATGATTCGGTTAAAAAGGTGGTTGAGCTGGGTAAGATTTTATTTTTCGATCCGCGTTTGTCGGGTTCGAACCAGATTTCGTGCTCGAGCTGCCATGCGCCAGATTTGCACTGGACAGATGGCCGACAGGTTTCCATTGGTCACGATCATTTGGCCAATATCCGCAATGCACCTTCTTTAGAGAATGTTTGGTTTTACAAGCGCCTGTTTTGGGATGGCCGCGCCAACAGCCTCGAGGAGCAAGCCGGTAGTCCGGTGGCGGCACATAACGAGATGCACCAGGACATGAAAGTTTTGCCTAAAAAGCTGAGTAAGATTAAAGGCTACCAACCTTACTTTACGGCCGCATTTGGCTCCAAAGAAATTACCAATAAACGCATTTTCGAAAGCCTGGCAACCTTTCAGCGCAGCATTGTAAGCAGAAGAACCCCTTTCGACCGTTTTCTGGCCAAAGATAAAAAAGCACTTACCGATCAGCAATTGGTGGGTTTGCATTTGTTCCGCACCAAAGCGCGTTGTATCAATTGCCATAATGGTCCGTTTTTTACCGATAACGAGTTCCATAACGATGGTTTAACTTATTATGGCCGTAAATACGAAGATTTAGGCTTGTACAACGTAACTAAAAAGGCCGAAGATGTGGGTAAGTTTAAAACCCCGGGCTTGAGGAACGTGATGAAAACCGCCCCATGGTTTCACAACGGTTTATTCCCCGATATGGATGGTGTAATGAACATGTACAATGTGGGCATGCCGGTACAAAGGGTAAAACCAGAGCAGGTAAACGATCCGCTTTTGCCTAAAAACGATAAGCTGTTAAAAGGCTTAAAGCTAAGCATTGCCGAAAAAGATGCTGTTGTAGCTTTTTTAGAAGCATTGTCATCGCCAACGGTATTGGTTAGGGTTGAGCAGTTACCGCAATAGTTAGTTGGCAGTTATCAGTTTGCAATTGACAGTTGGCGGTTCTCAGTTAATCAATTAAAACAATTAACCAGTTAATCCCTCCAGTTTGCAATTGACAGTTGGCGGTTCTCAGTTAATCAATTAAAACAATTAACCAGTTAACCCTTCCAGTTTGCAATTGACAGTTGGCGGTTCTCAGTTAACCAATTTAAACAATTAACCAGTTAACCCTTCCAGTTTGCAATTGACAGTTGGCGGTTCTCAGTTAACCAATTTAAACAATTAACCAGTTAACCATTTAGATGGGAGTTGGAAGTTTGGAGCTTGGAGTGAGCTAACGAAATAGCCTAAATCCATATTTTACTTTGAAAGCTTCCTGCAGTGTGCAGCAACCAATCAAAGTTACTTTGAAACCTTCCTGCAGTGTGCAGCGACAAATCAAAGTTACTTTGAAACCTTCCTGCAGCGTGCAGCGACAAATCAAAGTTACTTTGAAACCTCCCTGCAGTGTGCAGCGACAAATCAAAGTAAAAAGTCTGGAGTTTGGCGTTTAGCGTGTTTTAACCAATTAAACCTGAAGAACCTATAAAAAAGATTGCTTCGGCTCGCACTAATCCGGCCTCGAAAGGACGATATTTCTTTTGAGTTTGCAGTTCTCAATAAACCAATGACCAATGAACAAATGACTATTGAACCAATGAACCAAAAAAATTACATCTTCCCCGATTTCAATGCTTCGCCGAAAAAGATAGAGGCATGGGCATCAAATGCAGCCGGATCGCCGCTGGTATAAAAATGTCTTTCACCTTGCTTACCTAGTTTCGCTTCGATTTCTGGATGCCTTGTCAAATAATCGGCTAAACTATTGGCCACGATCTCACCCTGTGCCAGAACGTTGATATGATCAGGAAATACCTTTTTCAGTTTAGGCATTAATAAAGGATAGTGCGTACAGGCCAGCAACACACAGTCTATATCGGTAGATTGGTTTAACAGTTGATTGCAGTATTCGTTAATAAAAAAATCGGCTCCGGGTTCCAGGTGTTCGTTATTTTCAATCAACGGTACCCACATCGGGCAACTCTGCTGGTATACTTGTATTTCGGGGAAAAATTTATTGATTTCTAACAGGTAGGATTGCGAATTAACCGTTCCCCTGGTACCCATCACCCCTACTTGTTTGGTAGTGGTATACTGATCTATTACTTCGGCTGTAGGCCTGATTACACCGAGTACACGTCTATCGGGATACTTAGCTGGCAAATCGCGTTGCTGAATAGTTCTAAGCGCCTTTGCCGAAGCGGTATTGCAGGCCAGGATCACCAAATGGCAGCCTTTGGCAAAAAGCCATTCTACGCATTCTAAAGTATATTTGTAAATGGTATCGAAAGCATGATCGCCATAGGGCGAACGGGCATTATCGCCTAAATAAATGTAATTGTATTCGGGCAACTGATCGGCAATTGAGCGGAATACTGTTAAACCTCCATAACCTGAATCGAAAATACCTATCGGGGCCTTACCTTGCATGCTTATTTAGGGTTAGTTGTTTATTCTGGTTGTAAAGGTAGTTTTAATTTAGAAGTTAAATGTTGGAAAGTTGAAACGTTTGAATGTTCAGGGAGCAGAGCCTTGCAACAGAAAAATCGTCATTTCGAGCGGAGTGCAACGTAGTCGAGAAATCTATCTAGTATAGATCTCTCCATTTCGCTGCGCTTCAGTCGAGATGACGAAATTCTATACAAATCTATAATGGGTAAAACCTCTAAAAACAAAAAAGCGGAACTAAGTTAAACTTAATTCCGCTTTATATTTTGAACCGGGAAGGAGACTTTGGTCTCCAGACTCAGGACTACTTTTTAGGTGCAGCTGGTTTTGCAGCAGTTGCCGAAATACCTAATTTAGTTTTAACTGCAGCTGTGATATCATCACCACCATCCCAGAAAACTAAGTTGTTACCACCTTGTCCGTTTGCGATATCGAAAACGTAAGCTAAACCTTTTTCTTTAGCTACAGCTGAAATTGCAGTTGCAACTTTAGCCTGGATTGGCTGGAACAATTCGCCTTGTTTAGTACCGATATCTTGTGAAGCTTTTGTACGGGCATCAGTGATACGTTTCTCTAAATCCTGCAATTCAACACCAGCAGCCTGTAATTCTTTACCTACAGTTTCTTTGTTTGCCTCGCTTAAAGTTTTTTCTTTGTCTTGTGCGTTTTTCAATTTAGTCTGATATTCTTTGATCATTGCATCAATATCAGCTTGTTTTTGTTTACCCAAGGTTTCTAAAGTTGTTTGAGCTGCTTTAGCATCAGGTAAATTTGCAAATACCTCTTCAGAATTAATGTGCCCTAATTTTTGTTGTGCACTTGCCATATTCGCTGTAAACAATAAACCTGCTGCTACAAAGAATACGTTAATTAACTTTCTCATCGTTCTATTTTACTTTTTTTATTTTTTCTAATTGTTTGTTCCTTAAAATTCAAAGGGCCGAATATACTAATTATTTACAGTCCCTGGTTTGTAACCTAATTTTACCACTACATCATTACTTACATCGTAACTGCTGCTGGCATAAATCATCATGGTTGCTTCGCTGCTCTTATCGAAAATGAAATCCAGATATTTCGCTTTAGCAATTTGTTTAATGGCATCCGCAACTTTATCCTGTATGGGTTTAATCAGTTTGCTTCTGCTTTGAAAAAGCTCTCCGTCAGGTCCAAATTTAGAACGTTGAAATTCTTTAGCCTGCTTTTCTTTTTCAATAATTTCATTCTCACGGCGCTTGCGCATATCGTCGGTTAATAAAACCTGATCGGCCTGGTAAGCTTTGTACATGCGGTCTATTTCAGAAAAGTTCTGATCAACCTGTTGTTGCCATTGTTTAGAAGCTACTTCTAACTGGCTTAAAGCGGATTTATATTCCGGTAAATGTTTTAAAATATACTCCGTGTCTACATAAGCAAACTTCTGTGCAAAGGCACCGAATGATGTGCAAAGCAGGAATGCGATAAAAAGATACTTTTTCATTTGTAAGTGTTTGTGTTTTAATGATCTTTAATAACCTAAGCTTTGTTTAAACTCAACTTGCAACGATTTATTGCATAATTAGTTATTTTTTTACTCTTTATCAATTAAAATCCACCTAATTGTTGTGCGATACTAAAATGGAACTGTCCTTTGTTCGCATCTGGCAATCCAGGGATCGCATCGAAACCATAACCATAATCAATACCCAATAAACCAAATATAGGTAAGAAGATACGTGCACCCACACCTACCGATCTGCGGATATTGAACGGATTAAAATCGCTGAACCTGTTCCAGGTGTTACCACCCTCAGCAAAAGCTAAAACAAAAGCTGTTGCCTGCTGACTTGCAATAACCGGATAACGCGCCTCTAATACATACTTGGTATAAATCGGGCTACCAGATTGTTGTGCAATGTTTGGATCAGAACCTACAGGGATAACGGTATTGTTCGAGTAACCACGCATGGCAATCAGCTCAGATCCCTGTAAGAAATCGAAACCTTGCATACCATCACCACCCAGTTTAAAACGCTCGAATGCTGATTGACCTACGGCTTTGTTATACTGACCTAAGAAACCAAACTGTGCCTGTGCCTTGATAACCAAATTGCCTACTACGCGTTGGTACCACTGCGAATCGAATTTCCATTTGTGATATTCGGTAAAGCGGTATTTTTCTTTATCAGATGCGGTTGCATAGTTGGTTTTGTTAAACAACGAGTACGGTGGCGTAGCCTGAATAGTGAAACGCAGGAATGAACCTGATTTCGGGAAAATAGGCGAATCTCTTGAATCGCGGCTTATCTCTTGTGATAAGTTTAAGTTATAAGAGGTACCGGTGCTGAACAAATAACCTGCATAGTTATTTAAGATGTACTGCTGCAAGTTAATGGCATGGCTTAACTGGAAATAGTTATCTGGCCAGTTTAACCTTCTACCCAAACTTACGGTTACACCATTTAAACGGATTTTCTGGAATGAAGCATTATCAGAGCTTAAACCGTTTGATTGAAGTGAAGTAAATGCACTTACACCAAAGCTTACCGGTTTCTCGCCACCAAACCAGGGTTGAGAGAATGAGAAACTGTAAGACTGATAATATTTACCGTTGGTTTGTCCACGTAAGCTTAATTTCTGTCCATCCCCTTTTGGAAGTGGTTTGTAAGCTTTTAAGTTAAACAGGTTACGCAACGAGAAGTTGTTGAAAGTTAAACCCAGTGTACCGATAATACGGCCACCACCAAAACCACCTGAAAGCTCAATCTGATCTGAAGGTTTTTCTTCAACCGCATATTCGATATCTACGGTACCATCGGCCGGGTTAGGGCGCGGGGTTGGTACTGTTTTAGACTCATCGAAGTTACCCAGCTGACCAATTTCACGAATGGTACGGATTAAATCACTTTTGTTAAACTTTTGTCCCGGCTTGGTACGGATCTCGCGCAATACTACTTTATCATTCGTAATGGTGTTACCTTTTAAAGTAATGCGGTTATTGGTATACTGCGGGCCTTCGTACATGCGCAGCTCTACATCAACTGTATCGCCACGAATGGTTTTAACCGGATCGATGTTGAAAGTTAAATAACCATTATCGGTATACAAACTGTTAATATCGCCACCGTTTTCGCCACCGCCGTTTAGTTTTTTGTTTAAACGCTCTTCGCTAAATACATCACCTCTTTCGATGGTTAATACTTTATTTAAAATACTATCCGGATAAATGGCATTACCGGCCCAGGTTACACTACCCACATAGTATTTCTTTCCTTCGTAAAGGTCCATGCGGATATTTACCCTTTTGCTGTTGTACTGGTAAATGGTATCTTTTAAAAGCGTAGCATCAAGGTAACCCTTTTCCTGCATTTTGCCGATCATTTTGATCTTGTTCTCTTCGTATTTCTCTTTTGAGAATTTTCCTGAGCCCCAGAAACGCCACCAGGCAAATTGCTTAGGATTTTTAAGAAATTTTCTAAGCTTGGCCGATTTAAACTCTGTATTTCCGGTAAAATCGATATGCTGTACTTTTACACGGCTTCCTTTGTTAATGTTTGCCTCTAAAACCACACTGTTTTCGGCATTCGGATCTTTACGGGTTTTATAATCGATAGTGGTAAAGAAAAAGCCTTTATCCAGCATGTATTTTTTTACAATAGCCGAGGTGGTATTGTATAAGTTATCGTTTACAATTTTACCTGTTTTATCGTTCAGTTTTTCCTGAATAGCAGTTCTTTGCGATTTGCTGATTCCTTTTAAATCGATAGAGCTTAAACGCGGACGCTCAACCACTTCAATTTCAAAAAAAACTGAATCCTGAACAAACTTTTCAATATTAAGTTTTACATCATCAAACAAGCCCTGTGCCCAAAGCGTTTTAATCGCATCAGAAGTAGCTTCGCCCGGAAGTACAATTTTATCGCCTTTGGTTAATTTAGAAAGGGTAATTAAAACCTCCTTATCTAAGTATTGGGTTCCGGTTACTGTGGTACCACCAATGATATATTCTTTTGGACTAAAATAATCGAGATCTAAGCCACCAACCTTTAAAGAGGGGGTTGCCGGCGCCTGACCTTGTGGACGTATTTGAGCGAAGGCCGGAGCGGCTAAAACTAGTAGGATTAAAACTTGAAATATTCTTTTCATTAAAATAATTTGTTCAGTAATGGCCACTAAGGCAACGATGTTTTTCTAGCAAATTTTCTTTGAACCGTTACCCCGTTATGGTTTCATTTATCGTATAAAAGTGGTGCTAAGTTAGTTTAAACGCTTGTTAAAAAGTGTTAAAAGAAAAATTAGTTTAATTGTTCGCTAATTTTACCAAAACGGCGTTCGCGTTTTTGATAGTCAACAATGGCCTCGAAAAGATCTTCGCGACGGAAATCCGGCCACAAAACATCAGTAAAATAAAACTCGGTATAAGCCATCTGCCAAAGCAGGTAATTGCTAATCCGGTGCTCGCCACTTGTTCTGATCATCAGCTCCGGATCGGGGATATTTACTGTTGTTAATTTAGACGAAAACAGGTCTTCGTTTATATCTGCTAAAGAAATGGTATCGTTTTTAACTTCGGCAGCAATTTTTTTGGCTGCTTCTAAAATTTCCCACTTGGCACTGTAGCTCAACGCCAATGTTAAGGTACATTTTTCGTTGTGGGCCGTTTTCTCCATAGCTTCTTTCAAATCGTTGATACAGGCTTGCGGTAACGACTCGATATTGCCAATGGCATTAAGCTTAATATTGTTTTTATTAAGTGTTTCGGTTTCGTTGTTGATGGTCGAAATCAGGATCTGCATTAAAGCATCAACCTCTTCTTTCGGCCTGTTCCAGTTTTCGGTAGAAAAAGCATACAGGGTAAGGTATTCAATACCCACCTCTACGCAACCTTCTACAATATCTTTTACAGAAAGTACACCTTGCTCATGTCCGAAAACCCGCACTTTTCCCTGGCCTTTTGCCCATCTTCCATTGCCATCCATAATTACAGCAATGTGCTTTGGCAGGCGGCTATAGTCTATTTGTTCTTTAAATCCCATTAATTATGTCAAAATCAGCTTAAAAGGAATAGCATTTTGAGGATACAAAGGTAAAAGATATGCCAACACTAACAAATAGATAAGTATCCCTTTTTCTAAAATCGCCTCTTTGGGTACCAGGATATCCGATTTGATTAGCGGAAGGATCGGATAAATTCACCCAATTCTGGCCACTTCTTACTAAAACGGGGTTAACCGGATAGCGGCCACTCACATCATCAATATAATCTGTCATAGGTGTTCTGTAGCCCAGTTCGGTAAAAACACTCCAGGTATCTTTATAGTTATACCTTAAGCCCAGGCCATAGGGAATGGTTAATACCACATTGTTATAGCCATTTTCCTGACCTTCGGTAGCCAGGCGATCTAAGCGGTATTTTTCGCCATCAACCTTTACAGTGGGTTTAAAAACCACTAAGCCAGCACCTGCATACAAATATGGCGTAAACTGACGGGTTCCACCTCCAAGGTTAAAATTGAAGAAATTAAAATCTATGATTCCGCTAAATTCGTTCAGGGTAGTTTTAAAACGCAGGTTCCTTTCGCGAAACTGCGCATTACTTGAATTGGCATCATCTGCCTGTACCTGCCCCAGGGTATAATTTAAACGCACCCCCAGATACTGGTTAAAATTGCGTTTAACATAGGCTCCACCAGAAAGTCCGCTGATTTGTAAAGGGTTATTCTGGTTCAAATCGCCCATATAACCTGCACCACCTGCCATTAAACCCAACTCCCATGATGGCTCTCCCATCTCCTGCGCACGAACAAGCTGTCCGCTCAAAAGAAAAAAGAGGATTAAGAAGAGTGGTTTATTTGGCGTCATATCTAGTAGTTACGGGTATCTATTCCCCATAATAATTTATTCCTTAACGTGTTTAAATACGTTTCATTGTTGAGGCGGATAAGATTTACACAAAAATCGGCTTTTTTGATGGTAATTTTTACCGAACGCTCTACGGTAACGGTACGGCTATCGCACGAAACCAAAAATTTAGATTCCCTGGCTTCGACCTCAAACGAGAGTTTATTATCATCAGGTACCACTACCGGCCTTACATTTAAATTGTGCGGTGCGATAGGTGTAATCACAAAATTTTCGGAATCGGGATAAATAATAGGACCACCGCAGCTTAAAGAATAAGCGGTAGAGCCTGTCGGCGTGGCAATAATCAATCCATCGGCCCAATAAGAGTTGATAAACTCATCATTCATTGAGGCGTGGATAATCATCATCGCCGAATTATCGCGACGGTGAATGGTAATATCGTTCAATGCGAAGTTTTCTTCGCCGAACAAACCGTTTTCCGACTCCAGAGTAAGCAGTGAGCGGGTATCTAAGGTATATTCTTTATTAATCAGGGCGTGTAATGCCTCGCCGATTTCATTTTTGTTGATACTGGCCAAAAAGCCTAAACGTCCAAAATTAATCCCGATTACGGGAATACCGGAATTTCGGATGAGCGACAAGGTATCTAAAAGTGTACCATCACCTCCAAGGCTCAGCAATACGTCTGCCCGCTCTTTTAACTCGCTATGGTTATGAAAAACAACTGTGTTTTCGGGCAGTTTAATTTTGCCCTGAAGTGAAGTTTTGAATTTCGAATATAAAACGGGCTGGATATGATGGCTGGCCAGATGATTAAAGACCTCCTGAACGTATGGTAAAACCGTATCGTTAAAATCTCTCCCGTAAATTGCAATCCTCATAAAGTAGGTTTATACATTTAAATAATTCATGAACGAATCGTAACGCTCCTGCGACCCATCATCAATCTGTGTGTTGTTGTATACTTCTTTTACCTGATAATCATACCTTTCGAAAGAAGCTACCAATGAAGTAATTTCAGTTTTATTTACTTTTAATGTGACTTCTAAACGTGTAGAATCTGCAAAAGAACTCACGTAAGAAGAAAGAATCTGTGCATTATCGGCTTCTACAATCTGCGAAATGTGTGCCAGCGAATTATCGCGGTTACTGATTTCGAGTACAATAATGCCTCCAGGCTCGTTTACGGCATATTGCTGTGCCACCGCATCAACCATATTGCTGATGGGAATGATACCTGCATAATTTTTCTGCTGGTCTAAAACCGGAACAGCGGTAAGCTTTAACTGGCTCAACAGCCTGATTACATCGTAAGTATGTGCATCACTCTGTACAAAAACGTTAAGCAGGTGTACTGATGCATCATTTAAAAGGGTATCGTGATCTAAAATGCTCAACAAATCATCTTCAGCTACGAGCCCAACAAAAGCACTTTCGTTAACAACTGGCAAATGCTTTAGTTTAAAATCGTTCATCCGATCTAAAGCCTTTTGCACCGTGTCATCGCTGCTTAGTGTGGGTATAACATTCGATATGATTTCCTGAGCAAACATTATTTTAACAATATCCTGTCTAAAAATTTCTCTAAAAAAGCATTAAATATTCCGGGATGTTCCATCATAGGTGCATGCCCGCATTTATCTACCCAGTTCAATTCTGAATTGGGCAACAGTTCGTGAAATTCTTCTGCCACTTCTGGTGGCGTAACTTTATCATTTCTACCCCAGATTAACGAAACCGGTATGGTAATTTTCGATAATTCTTTAGCCATGTTGTGGCGTATAGCCGATTTTGCCATGGTTAAGATCCGAATTACGCGCGATCTGTCGTTAACTGTTTTAAATACGTCGTCAACCAGCTCTTTGGTTGCCGTAGCCGGATCATAAAATGTAAATTCTACTTTCTCTTTAATGTAATCATAGCTCTCTCTACGCGGGAAAGAACCACCAAAAGCGTTTTCGTATAAACCAGAACTACCTGTTAAAACCAAGGCTTTAACAAATTCCTGATGGGCTACGGTAAATACCAAACCAACATGGCCACCAAGTGAGTTACCTACCAGCACCACCTGACTTAAGTTCTTAAATTTTAAAAATCTGTGCAGGTAGCGCGAAAGGGCTTTTACGCCCAGTGTTAAAATGGGTAAATCGTATATCGGCAAAATAGGGATTACCACATGGTAACGATCTTTAAAATGATCGATAACCGGCTCCCAATTACTCAGTTCGCCCATTAAGCCGTGCAGCAATACCAGCGTTTCGCCTTTTCCAGCTTCGATGTATTTAAATCCGTCTTCTTCTATTACCTGGTATGTCATATGTATAAATAGGATGGTACTGTGCTACTAAGTTAGTAGAGTAAAATTAAATTTTTGCATTTCTTTGCCATTTTTCTGAAATAAAATCGAAAACGGTCTAAAAACTTGCCTTAGGGCATTAAGAAGTGGAATTACCATCTTGATACAAGTATCGGGTATCAAGATATGCTTTAATAAGCTTTCCGCTTTGTCCTTTCTAAGCTAGTTTTTCTTTAACAATTTCGGCAATCAATTTACCATCGGCTTTGCCAGCCAGTTCTTTGTTTGCCATGCCCATTACTTTCCCCATATCCTTAACCGATGTAGCGCCAGATTGTTTGATTACGGTTTCAATGATTGCCGCAACCTCTGCCCTATCTAACTGCTTAGGTAAAAACTGGTTAATTACCGCAATTTCTTCTTCTTCTACCTGATACAAATCTTCGCGGTTTTGTTGCCTGTAAATATCGGCCGATTCGCGACGTTGTTTAATCAGTTTCTGAAGGATTTTAAGCTCTGTTTCTTCTGTAATTTCTTCTGAAGAACCTTTTTCAGTTTTAGCCAAAAGTAAAGCAGCTTTTATTGCCCTTAAACCTCTTAACTGTGCATTATCTTTAGCCAACATGGCTTTTTTTATTTCCTGATCTATTGTTGTTGATATCATTGTTTTTTTAAAATGGTTAATCGGTTAACTGTTTAATTGGTTAATTGTTCAAATCGGTTAACTGTTCGATAAGTACAATTGTTTAATTGCAGGATTGTTAAATTGTTGGCTGTAAATTGCCAGCTGCGCACCAGTTACAGTTAAGCAGTTTATACAATTTAAACGATTAACCTAACTATCCTCTATTTATAATCGTGGCTGTTGCCTGTACACTTGGCATAATCAGCATATCGTTAATGTTTACATGCTTAGGTCTGCTTACTACATACCAAATGGCATCGGCAATATCATCTGCAATTAATGGTTCCAGGTTTTCATAAACCTTTTTAGCCCGGTCTTCATCACCTTTAAAGCGCACCACCGAAAATTCGGTTTCAACCATGCCCGGATTAATCTCTGTGACCTTAATGCCGTGAGGCAAAAGATCAATCCGCATCCCTTTGCTTAGCGCATCAACGGCGTGTTTGCTGGCACAATATACGTTTCCGTTTGGATAAACTTCTTTTCCGGCAATAGAACCAATGTTGACAATATGCCCTGATTGGTTAGGGATCATCCAGTTGGAAACAATTTTGGTTACATAAAGCAATCCTTTAACGTTGGTATCGATCATGGTATCCCAATCGTCGGTATTACCTTTATCAATCGGGTCCAGGCCCTGGCTTAATCCTGCATTGTTTACCAACACATCAACCTTTTTCCAGTCGGCCGGTAAAACTTCTAAGGCAGCAGTTAAGCTTTCCCTGTCACGTACATCGGCAATAACCTGTTTAATTTCAATCGCATATTTATCTGCCAAATGATGGGCTATTTTGGCCAGTCTCTCTTCCCTGCGGGCCAAAAGTATTAATTGATAACCTTGTTGGGCAAATGTATGTGCGCAAGCTTCGCCAATACCAGAAGTTGCACCTGTAATTAATGCGATTTTAGACATGTTTATGAATTTAAGTCATGGTAAATTTTTCGGTTAAAAACCGGTTTAATCTACCTAGGTAGACAAAGATAAGTTTTTTTGAATGGTATAGCCTATTGAAAAATCAAACTGAACGTGAATTGACGCAATTTCAACTTATCGATCGGATTGGCATAAGCCGTATCGTCGTGCTTCAGGATATCGCTGGTAGAATACGAAAGTTTAAATTCTGGCGACATTTTAAAATATTCGAAGTACAGATCGAAACCAATTCCCGTTTCGTATGAAAAGTAATTGCGATCGTTTTTGAGCAATTTGTTTACTGCAGTTTCACCTTCATCAAAAGTTTTCTTTTTTGAGGCAATATCGATTGAATATTTCATCCCGCCTAACCAGTAAGCCCTGAAATTATTTAAGCGGTTCGATTTGACTTTAATCCCCAGTGGAAACTCGAACATGGTAGCCTGCACCTTCTTATCAACCAGGGTTTGATAGTTTTTGGTTTGTCCGTTACCCACATTTACCGGATCGGTTGGCACATATTCGTAACTTACTACCCTATCGCTAAAAATGAGTGAAGGGGTAGAACGGATATCAAAATTCTCGGAAATATTCCGGTTCATGACAAAGCCCAAACCAAAGCCCTGCGAAGGTTTACTCGAGATCGAATTTAACGAATTGGTAACCATCGTACCCGAAGCAGGATCGTACGATACGCCGTTGCTGTTGGGCACTTCGTAAAATGGCGAACGCCAGTTCTGTTTTTTAAGGATTTTATATTCCGCCGAAATGTATTGAAAATTAAAACCAAAACTCCAGTCCTCATCATCTATACCTCCACCCCAGTTTTGAGCAAGAGCGGCTGTAGAAATGGTAATGAGTGAAAGAATGAGGCTTAATTTTTTTATCATTTAGTTCCGGTGTATATCGAACTTATTCCAAACGTTAAACTTTTGTGTTTGGTACTTTTAAAACCAACTTTTTGCATCAGGGCTGTAAAATCTTCTCCGTCAGGGAAAGCCGCTACCGATTCGGGCAGGTAAGTATAAGCCCGGTGATCTTTAGAAAACAGCTTACCAAAAAAAGGCGTTACCTGTTTAAAATAAAAACTGTAAAGCTGCTTAACCGGAAAAACCTTTGGTTTCGAAAATTCGAGGATCACCATTTTTCCATTAGGCTTTAATACCCGGTACATATCAGTCAGGCCTTTTTCAAGGTTTTCGAAATTACGCACACCATAGGCACAGGTAATCGCATCAAAGGTATCGTTTTCAAAATGTAAACCTTCCGAATCGCCAACCTGAACCGAAAATACTTCGTTTAAACTGCGTTCGTTAATTTTCTTTTTGGCTACTTCGAGCATACCTTCAGAAATATCTACACCAATTACCTTTTCGGGGTGAAGTTTTTTAATGGCTTCAAAAGCAAAATCGCCGGTCCCGGTAGCTACATCAAGCATTGTTCTCGGGTGAATAGAAACCAGTTCTTTAATCGCCTTTTTGCGCCAAAGCACATCAATACCCAAGGAAAGAAAGTGGTTTAAAAAATCGTAAGTGCCCGAAATATTATTGAACATGGTTGCAACCTGTTCTTTTTTGGTTGCATCTGCTACCTGGTATGGAGTGATATTCTGATTCATGATATGTGGCAAAGATAGAGAAAAGAGTTTGCAGTTGGGAGTTTAGAGTTTACAGTTTAGTTATTCCTCTAAACTTTACGAATTGCTGACCAGCGTTAATTTCAACGCCTAACTCCAAACCCTCAACTCAAAACTAATTGTTACCTTTGCCCTATGGTTATCAAAACAGCAACATTTGTATGCAGTAACACTCAGGTTTCGGCTTTGCCACCTCCAACATTGCCCGAGTACGCTTTTATTGGTCGTTCCAATGTAGGTAAATCCTCTTTAATCAACATGTTGGTTAACCAGCATGGTTTAGCCAAAACTTCGCAACGCCCGGGAAAAACACAGCTAATTAACCACTTTTTGGTTAACGAAGCCTGGTACATTGTCGATTTGCCAGGTTACGGTTATGCAAAAGTTTCGAAAACAAGTCGCGAAAAATGGGAGAAATTTATCCGCGCTTACCTTACCAAAAGAGAAAGTTTGCAATGTGTTTTTGTTTTAATTGACAGCCGTTTGGAACCCCAGCAAATTGATATTGAATTTTGCTACTGGCTGGGCGAAAGACAAATCCCCTTCTCTTTAATTTTTACCAAAGCCGATAAACAAGGTATGACCACTACACAAAAAAATGTTGCTGGTTTTAAGCGGAAATTAGGTGAGTTTTTTGAAGAAATTCCGGCAACTTTTATTACTTCAGCCGAAAAAGCCGTGGGTAAAGATGAAGTTTTGAATTTCATTTCTGAAGTAAATAAAGATTTTGTAGTACCTACAGATTATAAGCGGTTTTAACATTTGATGTTCAATGGTTCATTAGTCATTGGTTCATCAGTATCGGCAATCTGCCATTAACCATCAACTATTAACCATCAACAAACAGAACAGTTAACCATTACCAATTCATGAAAAAATACTTTTCACTCGTATTATTTGCACACTCGGTTTTTGCATTGCCCTTTGCCATGATCGGTTTTTTTCTGGGCGTAACCACTACCGATAATCCATTTTCGTGGTATAAACTCATATTGGTTTTGCTGTGTATGGTTTTCGCACGCAACTCGGCCATGGCGTTTAACCGCTATCTCGACCGGAATATTGATGCTAAAAACCCGCGCACTAAAATGCGTGATATCCCGGCAGGAAAAGTTTCGGCAAGCGAAGCGCTCACTTTTGTGATCATCAATTGTGTATTATTCGCCATTGCTACCTATTTTATTAATCCACTTTGTTTTTATTTATCTCCGGTAGCGCTTTTTGTGGTATTATTTTACAGTTATACTAAAAGGTTTACGGCGCTTTGTCACCTGGTATTAGGTCTTGGCTTATCACTGGCGCCTATAGGTGCATATATTGCTGTGACCGGTCAGTTTGCTTTGGTACCGGTTTTATATTCGTTAACCGTATTATTTTGGGTTAGTGGTTTCGATATTATATATGCCTTGCAGGATGAGGATTTCGACCGTGAAGAAAATTTACATTCCATTCCATCGGCACTTGGCATAAAAAATGCACTGAATGTTTCGGTTTTATTGCATGTATTTTCGGCAGCCTGCGTAATCTTACCCGTGTTCTTTACCGAATTTAGCTGGGTTTATTATGTAGGAATTGTATT
Source organism: Pedobacter kyungheensis (assembly GCF_000812965.1). Lineage (GTDB taxonomy): Bacteria > Bacteroidota > Bacteroidia > Sphingobacteriales > Sphingobacteriaceae > Pedobacter > Pedobacter kyungheensis. Next base: position 95,495 of record NZ_JSYN01000017.1, on the reverse strand, counting down.
TTTCTGCTCGATGTTAATTTATCAGCACCTGCTTGTAAAACCAAACGATATCAGCAAGGTAAATCGTGCATTTCAAACCTTAAATGGTTATGCTTCGGTTGTTTTTGCCATTTGCTTTTTAATTGACGCATATTTGAGACATAAATAAAAATGAATGAAAGATAGAATTTTGAATAATTGACTGTTTAGCATTGAGCCTAACTACAACTATTCATTCTATCATTCCATAATTAAACTAAACATGATCATCACCAAAAAACCAAGAACATATATTCCGCAGGATTTAACCATTACCTGGGAGAGTTTAGCGCCAATTTTTGACGAGCTCCAAAACCGCAGCATTGAAAATAAAACAGCATTAGAACAATGGCTAAAAGACCGCTCTGAACTGGAAGCTGCTTTAGAAGAAGATTTTGCCTGGCGCTACATTAAAATGACCTGCGATACGGCTAACGAAGAACTGGTTAAAAGTTTCCAGTATTTCGCGACAGAAATTTCGCCTAAAATCTCTCCGCTATCTAATGAGCTGAACAAGAAGTTTGTAGAAAGTCCTTATATGGATGAGCTGGATAAGGAAAAATATTTTGTTTACAACAGGTCGGTTAAAAAAGCGCTGGAGCTATTCCGCGAAGAAAATATCGAATTGTTTACCGAACTGCAGGTTAAGCAACAAAAATACCAGAGCGTTACCGGCGCCATGAGCGTTACCATTAACGGTCAGGAATACACCATGGAGCAGGCTTCTATCCTGGTAAAGGATTTGAACCGTGAAGTACGCGAAAATGCCTGGAAAACGATCCAGCAACGCCGCCTGGTTGATAAAGATGATTTAAACATCCTTTTTGATGAATTGATTAAATTGCGCAATCAGGTAGCCTTAAACGCAGGTTTCGAAAACTACCGCGATTATATGTTTCAGGCTTTGGGCCGTTTTGATTATACCCCTCAAGATTGCTACGATTTTGCCAATGCCATCGAAAAAGAAATTGTTCCGATTCTGAAAGAGCAGGCCGAAAAACGCAGGGAAGCACTGGGTTTAGACGCTGTAAAACCATGGGATTTAGAAGTAAGCGTAAGCGGTAAACCTGCATTAAAACCTTTCAATAATGGTGCAGAACTGATTGATAAGAGTATTATCTGTTTTAATGCCATTGATCCAAAACTGGGCGAAAAGCTGGCAACGATGAAAGCCAACAACCTTTTTGATGTAGAGAGCAGAAAAGGTAAAGCTCCTGGTGGCTACAATTATCCTTTGGCCGAAACTGGCGCACCGTTTATTTTCATGAACTCGGCCAACTCACTTCGCGATTTGACAACCATGGTACACGAGGGTGGTCATGCTGTGCATACTTTCTTAACAGCAAATTTAGAATTGAACGATTTTAAACACTGTCCATCAGAAGTTGCCGAATTAGCCTCGATGAGTATGGAATTGATTTCCATGGACAAATGGGATGTTTATTTCGATAATGAAGAAGATTTAATCCGCGCCAAAAAAGAACAGTTGGCAGATGTGTTAAAAACATTGCCTTGGGTAGCGGTGATTGATCAGTTTCAACACTGGATTTATACCAACCCTAACCATACTGCTGCAGACCGCGAAGAAACCTTTAAACAAATTTACAACCGTTTTGGCGCAGGTTTTGCCAACTGGGATGGACAGGAACAACAATTCGGCAATGTTTGGCAAAAACAGCTGCATTTATTCGAAGTTCCGTTCTACTATATCGAATATGCAATTGCTCAATTGGGTGCCATTGCCGTATGGAAAAACTACAAGGAAAACCCTGAAAAAGCATTAGACCAATATCTGGCAGCCCTTGCTTTGGGTTACACTAAACCCATGAACGAGATTTATGAAACTGCCGGCATTAAATTCGATTTCAGCGCTGAATACGTTAAAGAACTGGCCAGCTTCGTAAAAGGAGAACTGGACAAACTGGGATAGTACAAGGTAACAGGCTTAAAGGTGAAAGACTGAAGGTTTTCCGCTCAAAAAAACAGAAAAGTCGTAGCAAAATGCTACGACTTTTTTATTGATGTTTAAATCCGAAAAATCAAGCTGTTTTAATTTAGCTCTTCCCTTTTTCTCACCCTCAAAATCATAAACATTACGATTAACGATATAACGATCATAATCAAATAACTATAGCTTAGGTTGCGCTCATCTTTTGCCGGCACAAGGCTTACCACTGCATAACTCAAAAACGATACAATAACGTAGGTAATTCCACCCGTTAAGCCCCCGGCAATACCTGCATTTTTCGGAAATTTGCTCAAACAGAAAGTAAAATAGTTGTTAAAAGTAAAACCAGCCCCAATGTGAATGATAAAGGCAAAAAAGATCAGCGAGTAAAGATTACTGATAAAATTAAGGCTCAGCATCATCAATATCACAAATACCAGCTGTAAAACCGAATTAATGGCCAGTCGTCTAAAAAACGGGCGATTTATAGTAGCCTTACCTATAAAGCCACCTACCATCCAGGCAAAACCCAATACCAGTGAGCTATAGCCTGCAATCACGGGCGAGAGATGCAAATGGTGCTCAATAATAAATGGCCCCGTCATGTTGTAAACCATTACCATACAATAAGCCAGTCCGAGCATTACAATACCTAAAGTAAAACTGGTGGTTTTAATCATTGTGGCGTAAATATTGGCTATTTTCTTCAACTGAAAATCGGTAAAATGTTTCAGGGTTTCGCCACTGAACATAAACTCGAGTAAAGCAAAAACCAAAGCAAAACCACCCAGAAAATAGAAGTTAGATTCCCAGCCAAAAACCGTTTGCAGGTAGCCCCCGATAAAAGGCGCTACAATAGGTCCGGTTGACCAGATAATGGAAAACAAACTGAGGTAATGCTTAAGCTGATCACCTTCAAAAAGATCGACAAAATAGGCGCGTTTAGCCACCACAATAGCCCCAACAGTGAGCCCATGTATAATTCTCATTAAATAAATGAGGTAAATGTTATGTGTATTGGCAATGATAATGCTCGCTGCAGCAAAAATCAACAGCGAATACAAACCAATTTTATAACGGCCAAAGCTATCGAGCACACTCCCGATAAACAATTGTGCAACGCCATAACTAATCAGAAATATACTTAACGTAAGCTGAACCTGAACGTTGCTAACCTGCATTTCGCCAGCCATGGTGGGCAATGAAGGAATGTAAATATCGGTAGCAAAACCCGATAAGGGAATTAAGGCAAAGGCCAATATAGTGGCTATCCCCTGATGACCTTCTTTAATGTATTTAATGTCTAAAGTGCCCGTATTCATAAATATAAAAAATGTAGTTGTTTATATTCCAATCAAACAGAATTTTATGTATGTATATTCGCTGTTTATATTGGATGAGGCAAAATTAATGCTTTCGTACCGCTTAAAATTATGCAAATCAAACAAAGGCTTATGACGAGCAAATAATCGAACTTTTTGACATTAATTTCATAAAACACGGGCGATTAAGTTAAGTTGCATTCCCATCCGTCCAGACGTGTAATGAAATTAATATCCTGCTTTAAACGTTTTTAGCCAAACTTTTTATAAGTTTGAAGAAACAATCAAACAACAAATGTTCGAAAAGCTATTCAGAAAGAAATCCATTTCCAAGATATTACAAGATGCAGCAAAAGGCTATGGCGATCACGAAAACACTTTACATAAAACCCTCGGTGTACGCGATTTAACCGCTTTTGGTATTGCAGCTATTATTGGCGCTGGTATTTTTAGTACGATTGGCAAAGCCAGTGCCGATGGTGGCCCGGCGGTAATTTTCCTGTTTATTTTTACTGCTGTTGCCTGTAGTTTTGCAGCCTTTGCCTATGCCGAATTTGCCTCAATGGTTCCGGTTTCGGGCAGTGCCTATACCTATTCTTACGTGGCTTTCGGCGAATTAATTGCCTGGATTATTGGCTGGTCGCTCATTATGGAGTACTCCATTGGCAACATTACCGTAGCCATATCCTGGTCTGATTATTTTACAGGTTTACTCTCCACCATTAAAATACCACCTTTAGGCATTGATGGTATCCATGTACCCGATTGGATGACTATGGATTACCTGAGCGCTTATAACGGCCATAAACATGCCGAAGCTTTATTGGCTGCAGGCAAAAATTTAGCCGATTTAGATTCGGCCACAGCCCTGGCTAACAATGCCTGGCTTACTGCACCTAAAATTGGTGGTTTCCACCTGGTAGCCGATATCCCGGCTTTAGCGATTATCATTTTAATTACCTGGTTAATTTACCGCGGTATGAAAGAAAGTCGCAACGCCAGTAATGCTATGGTTGTGGTTAAACTGGCTGTAATTTTACTGGTATTGGCTGTAGGTATATTTTACGTAGATACTAAAAACTGGAATCCGTTTGCACCAAATGGCGTTTCGGGTATATTAAAAGGTGTTTCGGCGGTATTTTTTGCCTATATCGGCTTCGATGCTATTTCTACCACAGCCGAAGAATGTAAAAACCCACAGCGCGATTTACCACGTGGGATGATGTGGGCCATTATCATTTGTACCATTCTTTACGTAGCCATTGCATTGGTTTTAACAGGTATTGTAAAGTCTGATACCTTAGCCGTTGGCGATCCATTAGCCTTTGTTTTCGATCAGATTGATCTTAAATTAATGAGTGGAATTATTGCCGTGAGTGCTGTTTTTGCTATGGCCAGTGTACTTTTGGTTTTCCAGATGGGACAGCCCCGTATCTGGATGAGTATGAGCAGAGATGGCTTGTTACCGAAATCTTTTTCAAAAATCCACCCAAAATACAAAACACCTTCGTTTGCTACTATTGTGGTAGGCTTTGTGGTTGCTGTGCCATCCTTATTCATGAACCTCACCATCGTTACCGACCTTTGCTCTATCGGAACGCTTTTCGCTTTCGTATTGGTTTGTGCCGGTGTATTGGTATTGCAAAACAGACCAGATGTACAACGTGGAAAATTCAAGATTCCTTATGTAAACAGTAAATTTATTGTTCCGGTAATTTTTATAGCCAGCATTGCCTTTGCTTTCACACAATATGGAAAGGAAACCAAAGCTTTCTTTTTTAACTCCCCTAAAACGGTTGAAACCATAAATTTTGTCACTTCATTAAATGGAGAAGAGCTTAAAATTGTTAAGGAAGAAATTGTAAAAAATTCAGCTCCGCAGATCATCCTTGCGGAAAAAGTAGATGCAGAATCTTACCTGAGCGCATTACCTGGTGATCGGTACGAGCAATTTATCGCTGCATCGAAGGTTAGCATTGAAAAGAAATATGAAAGCGGCTGGAGCCTCTTTAAACACAAAATACCAATGTGGATTTTCCTGATTATCTGCGTAATCATTACCTTTTATTGCATTACTAAAAATCTTTCCCTAATTCCAGTTTTAGGATTAATCAGCTGTTTATACATGATGTGCGAACTGGGCATCTCGAACTGGATTGGCTTTGGTATCTGGCTGGTTGTAGGTCTGGTTGTTTATTTTGCTTATGGGTATAAGCATAGTAAATTGGCACAGCCTGAAAATTGAGATGAAGTACAACCCTTTAATACATCATCGACGATCGATCAGGTTAAAGGGTTATGATTACTCTAAAGCTGGAGCTTATTTTATTACAATCTGTTGCGAAGATAGGCTACATAGATTTGGAAAAGTTTCAGATAATGAAATGATCTTAAATGAATTGGGAACCATTGCTTATAATGAATGGATTAATTTAGCAAATAGATTTTCAAATTTTGAACTCGATGTGTTTCAGATCATGCCGAATCACATGCACGGTATTATCGTCTTGTCAGATGTCGGGGCGACCCTTGCGGTCGCACAAGAAGAAAGCGCACTAAATCGGGCGACCGCAAGGGTCGCCCCGACGATTTCTGATATTATTGGAGCATATAAATCAATCGTTTCAAATGCTTGCCTTCAATTATTTAAATCGCATAACAAAATAATGGGCAAGTTATGGCAGCGCAATTATTACGAACACATCATCCGCGATGCAAGAGCATATCAAAACATCTCAAATTACATCATCAACAATCCAAATAAGTGGAACGAAGATAAACTCGATCTTTAAACAATAAATCCTCTTTCCGTAACAGAAAGAGGATTTATATTTATTTAGTTTAACAATCTAAGACGACTTTTTCTTAAAAAGAAAAGTCGTCAAAATAACCAAACCAATTCCCGAAAGGATGAGGTAGTATTCGCTATGCGGCAAGCCATTTACTTTGGCTGCAGGGCCTGCAATAAATAAAACTATCGCAAGTAAAATAATTAGATTCCTGCCCATTAAACCGGTAATCTGTTCAGTTCAATATCATCTGGTGTAACAAAAATCAGCGGTACTTTCTCCACATCTACGTAACTGCTATCCAAGCCAAAACTTCGTTCTTCTGATAAACTTAAACGCTTCAGGATAAAGTAATAATCCATAATTGTACGTTCATAGAAGCTCAGTTTGGTAAATTTAGATAGATGTTTTTCTAAAAGCACGAACCTGAAATCGCCGGCAATTTTATGTTTGTTTAACGAGGTGTATTGACTCGTGATGTCAATTTCACCGTTCTTAACCAGTTCTTCAACTACTTTACGGTACAGCAGGTTTACACGTTGTTCAATTCTGAAACCTAATTTAAAATCGATCCTGATCAGTTTACCAGGAATCAGGAACTCTACCTTATAATCTAAAGTATAAGGCTCATCCATTACATCAACGTGCACCAGCCAATACACATCGGCACGTTTGGGCTCTTTTTGAATAATAGAATAGATGATCTTCGATTCAATTTCAGTTTTGAAATTGGCGCTGGTTAAATACACAAGCTGTGAAGAATATTTCGGCACAGATTCATCACTACTCAATTCGCTCAAGATCTGATAATAATCTTCTATTTCTACGTATTTTACAAATCTGTTTTTGATTTTCCGGGCTACAAACCAGCTCCACATTACGGTAAAGAGTGCCGAACCAATAAGTACAGTAAGCCAACCACCATCAGAAAACTTATGCAGGTTACTAAAAAGGAAAGTACCTTCAATCAATACATAAATTGAAATAAAAATGGCGATGAGGTATTTGGGGAATCGCTTGCTCCTCAAATATACGCTGACCAAAATGGTTGTCATTAACATCGCGATGGTGATAGAAAGCCCGTACGCGGCATCCATTTTAGAGGATTCTTCCCAAAAGAATACGATACTGCAACAGCCTAACCAAAGCATCCAGTTAATAGAAGGTACATACAACTGTCCTTTTGAAACAGATGGATAAACGATTTTAATCTTCGGCCAAAGGTTTAAACGTACAGCTTCCGAAATCAGCGTAAAAGAGCCACTAATTAAGGCCTGACTGGCAATTACTGCTGCCATTGTGGCCAGTATTACCATTGGCACCTGAAAATGACTCGATATGATCTGGAAAAACGGATTCATTTTAGAGCTGGGTACGAAAGTACCTTCGTTCTGTAAAATCCATACACCTTGTCCCAGGTAGTTTAAAATGAGTGTAATTTTAACAAAAATCCAGCTGATCCTAATGTTATTACGCCCGCAATGCCCTAAATCCGAATAAAGTGCCTCGGCTCCGGTTGTACACAGGAAAACGCCACCCAGAATAATAAAAGCTTTGCTGTTGGTAGCCAATAAATGCACGGCGTAGTAAGGATTAAGCGCATGTAAAATGCTAAAATCTTTAACGATAAATAATAATCCGGCTACCCCCAAAACGGTAAACCACACAAACATTACCGGTCCGAAAAGTTTTCCAACCAGGTTGGTACCAAATTGCTGAATGATGAAAAGCACCGTTAAAATAGCGATTACTACCGGTACAACAGGAATATCGAACTTATTGGTTAATCCCTCAATAGCCGAAGTTACCGTAATACTCGGAGTAATAACCCCATCGGCAAGCAAGGCACAACCACCCACTATGGCCGGTAAAATTAACCATTTGGCCTTTTTACGCACCAATGAGAACAGTGAAAATATCCCTCCCTCACCCTTATTATCGGCCCTTAGGGTTATAATAACATATTTAACAGTTGTTTGTAAGGTTAGGGTCCAGATGATACAGGAAAGTACCCCGAGTACAATATCGTTGGTAATTGTTCCCGGATGTGAAGCCACGCCATCTTTTACGCCTAAAATACTGGTGAAAATTGCGTTGAGGGTATACAATGGTGATGTACCAATATCGCCGAATACAATTCCCAAACTAATTAGAATCCCACCAGCGGTTAACGCGTTGACATTTTTATGATTTGACACTTCGTTGATTATTTAAGTGGGGCAAAAGTAAACTAACTATAACAATTTAACAACCAAATTATTGTGTATTTTCAACACTTTGAAATTTAAATATTATTGTTAAATTGTGTTAAATTATGGCTTTTAAACAAAATGTTTAATTTCTTTGTTTTAAATTAATACATTTGCATTACCAATTTGATGAAACTCTACACTAAGACAACGTTGCTCACCAAACTAGCCTGCACATTGTGCATGGTTTTGTTATGCAGCGTAAATTCTTGGTCGCAACAGGCTGATAGCATTAAGATTAGCCTTAAAAACAGAGCCAAAAAAGTAAGCAGAATCCCCGAAATTAAAGCCAACATTACTCCTTACAAGCCGCTTTATATGTCAATCGGAGGCAGTGGTTTATTCAATTCTTATTCTACTACGCCTAGGGCTGCAACCGTTACTCCAAAAGATAAATTACTGACGATTGTAAAAATATACCCCAATCCAGTTGAAGATCAGCTAAATATTATTCTTTCTATTGGTAAAGATGGTACACAAACTACCATAAAAATTATCGATTTACTGGGTAATGAAGTAGCTACTTTATCAAATGAGCGCTTAAACGCCGGCGAGCAAACCAAATCCTTTACCATCCCGAGTAGAATTAATGCGGGCATCTATTTTTTAAGGGTTATTGCCGGAACAGAAAGCCAGGTAAAACGCATCTCAGTTTTATAACACCATTTTCTTTTCTATTTTTGAATTGACCCGGGTTTAACCCAGTCTATTTGCTTACACCACAATTTTTAAAAATGAAAATCATAGCCATTGGCCGCAATTATGCCGAACATGCCAAAGAACTGAACAATCCGATTCCAACTACACCGGTAATTTTTTTGAAACCCGATACCGCGGTCCTAAAAGACAACAAACCTTTTTACCTGCCCGATTTTTCGGATGACGTACATTACGAACTCGAAGTAGTTTTAAAAATCTGTAAGGAAGGAAAACACATTGCCGAAAAATTTGCAGCCAATTACTATGACGAAGTAGGCTTAGGTATCGATTTTACTGCGCGCGATATCCAAAGCAAACACAAGGAAAAAGGATTACCATGGGAACTGGCCAAAGCGTTCGATAACTCTGCCCCCATCAGCCTTTTTAGTCCTAAAAACGATTTCGAAAACCTTTACAATTTAAATTTCGAATTAAAAATAAACGGAGAAAGCCGTCAGGTTGGCCATACTAAAGACCTGCTCTTCTCGTTCGAGAAGATAATCAGCTTTGTTTCGCAATACATTACTTTAAAAAAAGGCGATTTAATTTTTACCGGAACCCCCGAAGGTGTTGGTAAAATAAACAAAGGCGATAAATTGGAAGCCTGGCTGGAAGGCAAACAACTCTTAAATTTTGATGTAAAGTAACGAATGACAAAAAATCCGATCCTCCTTTTCAGTAAACTTGCGCTCTTATTTTTATCTGCTATTAATTTCGCACAGGCACAACAGATTTTCAGCACCAATAAATATCCCATTACCGATTTCAGGCAACCGTTAGACATTACCCCTCCTGCCCTTGCAGGTTCTTTTGGCGAAATCAGGGGAAACCATTTCCACTCTGGTATCGATTTCAGAACCAACCAGCGGGAAGGTTATCCGGTATACGCCGTTGCCGATGGTTATATTTCGCGGTTAAGGGTACAAAACAGTGGCTTTGGTCAGGCACTTTACATTAACCACCCAAATGGTTTTACCACAGTTTATGGTCATTTGCAACGTTTTGCACCTAAAATTGCAACTGTGGTTAAAAATCTTGAATACGAAAAGAAATCGTTCGAAATTGATGAATTTCCTGATGCGACTTTAATCCCGGTGCACAAAGGCGAAATTATTGCCTGGTCGGGCAACCGTGGCAGCTCTGGCGGGCCACATTTACATTTCGAAATCAGGGACACCAAAACTGAAGAAACCATCAATCCACAGTTTTTTGGCATTATCATTCCCGATAATATCCCCCCGGTTATTCATGGGCTTTATGTTTACCGTTTAAATGGAAAAACCTTTAACGAGTTTACCCCAAAACAAGCCATCGCCATTTCGGGTGCAAGCGGCGAATATAAAACTACAGCACCAATCAGTTTAACCGGCGAGGTGGGCTTTGGCATCGTAGTTACCGACAGGCACAATGGTTTATCGGGTACCAATGGGGTTTATTCTATCCAGCTGGAACTCGATGGAAAGAAAATCTATACTTCTGCATTAGAACGTTTTGCCTTCGAAGACAGTAAGGCCATTAATTCTCATATCGACTATCCAACTTATATCAATACGAAAAGAAGTATTCAAAAAAGCTTTGTTGATCCGGGTAACCCATTAAAAATATACAGCAGTTTGGTAAATAACGGCAGAATCAATTTTAACGATGGTGCTACCCACCAGCTGCGTTATATCATTACCGATTCGAAAGGAAATTCGGCTGTTTTGCCCTTTACGGTAAATGCAGGCACAGCGCCTGTGGCAGCACCAACTGTTCCTCCAGGTATCATTTATCCATACAACAAGGTTAACGAGTTTAACAATGAAGATATTAAGGTGGTTTTCCCGATGGGTACTTTATACAACGATCTTAATTTCAGCTATAAAAAACTACCCAAACCAGCCGGCAACGCCTGGTCGTCCATACACCAGATCCATAACCGCTATACCCCACTTCATATTGGTTTCGATTTATGGATCAAAGCAGATAACCTGCCAGAAAATTTAAGGAGCAAAGCACTGATTGTAAGCACTGGTGGTTCATCACAAGGCGGTAGTTTCGATAACGGTTTTGTTAAGGCCACTCCAAAAAACTTTGGCAGTTTTTACATCGCTGTTGATACTATTGCGCCGAGAATTGTACCAGTCAATATTTCCGAAGGCCGTAATATGGCAGGTTTATCGAAAATGACTTTCAAAATCAGCGATAATTTATCAGGGATTAAAAACTTTAACGGTTATATTGATGGCAAATGGGTTTTAATGGAATTTGATGCCAAAACCGCTACCCTTTGGCACAGTTTCGACGAACGGACAAGCAGTGGTAAACACAGCCTCGAACTGGTGGTAACCGATATGAAAGAAAATACCAGAAGGTATAGGATTGATTTTTCGAGGTAAATCGGAAATAATCAAACCACAAGCACCAATTATCAAGCCTAGCACAAACCTTTAGTTGGTTAGTTCTGTTAACAGGAACTTTGATAATTGGTTATTGGTATTTGATACTTGGTGCTGGTTATTGGCATTTAAATATCGGTTATTAATTAATGTAAAGTCATCTTTTAACATATATTGAACACGATAATGGTTTAAACTGTTTAACTTGCAACATTCAATCATTTTACCAGTCAAAAATTCAATCATTTATAATATGGCAGAGTTAAAAGAAGGTGATCAGGCACCTGCAATTACATCAAAAGATCAAAATGGCATTGAGGTATCGTTAAGCGATTATAAAGGAAAAACTGTTGTGCTGTATTTCTATCCGAAAGACGATACTCCGGGCTGCACCGCTGAAGCTTGCGATTTTAGAGATAACTATCAGGGCTTACAAGCCAAAGGCATTGTGGTTTTAGGCGTGAGTGTCGATGACGAAAAATCGCACCAAAAGTTTGTAACCAAACACAATTTACCCTTTACCCTTTTGGCAGATACCGATCAGAAAATCGTAAATGACTATGGCGTTTGGGCCGAAAAAAACATGTACGGCAAAAAATATATGGGTACCGTACGTACAACTTTTATTATTGATGGTGAAGGCAAAATTGCACATATCATTAAAAAAGTTGACACCAAAAATTCAACACAACAAGTACTCGATTTAATCAATAACTAATTATGATATAGCAAGTAAAATATTACCTTTGCTATGTAACAACAACCTCTAATTTTAATGAAACATACAATTAAAGAGCTAGAAGATATTGCCTCTCAGATCAGACGAGATATCGTAAGAATGGTTCACGGATGTCAGTCTGGCCACCCTGGTGCCTCACTTGGATGCACAGACTTTTTTACTGCTTTATACTTCGAAGTAATGAACCACAAAACCGACTTCACTATGGAAGGTGCAGGCGAAGATTTGTTTTTCTTATCTAACGGTCACATTTCTCCGGTTTGGTACAGTACTTTGGCTCATGCGGGCTATTTTGACAAAAGCGAATTGGCAACTTTCCGTAAGTTAGACTCTAGATTGCAAGGCCATCCAACTACACACGAACATTTACCTGGAATCCGTGTAGCTTCAGGTTCTTTGGGTCAGGGCTTATCAGTTGCTATTGGAGCAGCTTTAGCCAAAAAATTAAACGGCGATAAATCTATCATCTTTGCATTATTGGGTGATGGAGAATTACAGGAAGGCCAAAACTGGGAAGCAGCAATGTTTGCGCCTTTCAATAAAGTAGACCACTTAATTGCTTCTGTTGATTATAACGGCCAGCAAATTGATGGCCCTACAAGCAAAGTACTTGCTTTAGACGATTTACAAGCTAAATTCGAAGCTTTCGGATGGCATGTAATCAATACCGATGGTAACGATATGCAATCAATTGTTGAAGGTTTACACTATGCAAAAACTTTAACAGGAAAAGGTAAGCCAATCTTAAATTTAATGAGCACACAAATGGGTGCAGGTGTAGATTATATGATGGGTACGCATAAATGGCACGGTACAGCACCAAACGACGAACAGTTAGCTGCTGCATTAGCTCAATTACCAGAAACTTTAGGGGATTACTAAATTAGATTGGAGATGTGAGATATGAGATTTGAGTCTCATATCTAATATCTAAAGTCGCATATCAAAGAAATAATGAAAAAATACACATATACAGAAAAAAAAGATACACGTTCGGGATTTGGCGCTGGCTTACATGAAGCAGGCAAGAAAAACGAAAATGTGGTTGCCTTATGTGCCGATTTAGTTGGATCGCTTAAAATGGATGCTTTTATTAAAGATTTTCCAGAGCGTTTTACACAGGTTGGTATTGCCGAAGCGAACATGATTGGTATTGCAGCCGGTATGACTATTGGCGGTAAAATTCCTTTCACCGGTACTTTTGCCAACTTTTCTACAGGCCGTGTTTACGATCAGATTCGTCAATCTGTAGCTTACTCAAACAAAAACGTAAAAATCTGTGCTTCACATGCTGGTTTAACCCTTGGCGAAGATGGTGCAACACATCAGATTTTAGAAGATATTGGTTTAATGAAAATGTTGCCGGGTATGGTGGTAATTAATCCTTGCGATTATAACCAAACCAAAGCAGCAACGATGGCTATTGCCGAGTACGAAGGACCAGTTTACCTGCGTTTTGGTCGCCCGGTTATTCCTGTGTTTACAGACCCTGATCAGAAATTCGAGATTGGTAAAGCCTGGATGGTTAACGAAGGTACCGATGTAACCATTATTGCAACCGGTCACATGGTTTGGAAAGCAATCGAAGCTGGTGAGAAATTGGCAGAGCTAGGTATTGATGCGGAAATTATAAATATCCACACCATTAAACCTTTGGATGATGAAGCAATCTTAAAGTCAGTGAAAAAAACTGGTTGTGTAGTAACCTGCGAAGAGCACAACAAATTTGGTGGTTTAGGCGAAAGCGTTGCCCGTTTGTTAACTACCGAATTGCCAACTCCACAAGAGTTTGTAGCTACTAACGATACTTTCGGCGAAAGCGGAACACCAGATCAATTAATGGCTAAATACGGATTAGATGCCGTTAACATTGTTGAAGCTGTGCAAAAAGTAATCGGCAGAAAAAAATAGCATTAAAAATTTAACCGCAAAGACACCAGGAGCACTGAGCATAACCAAACCTTTGTGTTCTTAGTGTCTTTGTGGTTTTATAATTATCATAAATGAGACAAGTTGAAGATTCAGAAATTCTTGAAATGTTTGCCGTCGAGAAGACCCGAAATGAAGCCTTTAACCTGCTTTTAAAAAAATATCAGCAAAAAATTTACTGGCACATCAGGAGATTGGTACTCAACCACGACGACTGCGACGATCTTTTACAGGAAGTATTTGTTAAAGTTTGGAAAAACCTCGATAAATTCAGAAGTGATTCGCAACTGTACACCTGGATATATCGCATTGCTACCAACGAATCGATTACTTTTTTAAACAAGCAAAAGCAGAAAAACAATACCCCTTTAGATGAAGTTTCATCTGAGCTAGCCGATAATCTGATTGCTTCATCGTATTTCAACGGTGATAAACTCGAATTAAAACTGCAAAAAGCCATTCTCACTTTGCCCGAAAAACAACGCATTATCTTCAATATGAAATATTTTGATGACATGAAATATGAAGAAATTTCGGAGGTACTTGGCACCTCTGTAGGTGCTTTAAAAGCATCGTTTCATATTGCGGCAAAAAAAATTGAAGCTTTTATTACAAATGATGAAATTGAATATTAAACCTTTTCACCTGAATTGTATCATATATCTGTGATGAACGAAAATTTAGAAAATAACGATTGGATAAACGAAGCCCCTACCCTTGCAGCAATGGGCAAACGGAATCCTTTTGCCGTTCCGGATGGATATTTCGAAAGTGTTGAAGAGCAAGTTCTTTCTGCTGTTTTTTTAGATGGCCTGAAGGATAAAACAAACCAGAATAGTTTTGAGGTTCCGCAAAATTATTTTGAAGATTTAACGGAACGCATTGAAATACGGATCAGCCTGTCGGAAATGCCAAAAGCACAACCGTTTGCTGTACCGGAAAACTACTTTGATAGTTTACAAAGCAGAATTAATAGTAAAATTGCAGCAGAAACACCTAAAAAGGCAGCTAAGATTGTTCCGCTATGGAGGAGAAACATAGTTAAATATGCAAGCGCGGCCTGTTTTGTTTTAATGGCAACATTTGGGGCTTACTTTTATCAAAACAATCCATCGGTACCCGTTGCAAAAACACCAACAGCCGATCTTGCGAATGAACAATTGCTTTATGATATTGATGAGAATACCATTATAGAACATTTAGAGGCTCAGAATACCAACTCATCAAAAACGAATGCTGCGTCAGATACAGAAATGGAAAACTATATCCTGAATCATTTTTCATCAAATGATTTATCTCAGGAACTAAATAATTAATTAAGAAATGAAGAATTTACTTTTTGTTGCTTTAATGTTTCTATTACCCGCTACAGTTTTGGCACAAAAACCAAAAGGAGAAGAAATAGAATCGCTTAAAATTGCCTTTTTTACTCAAAAACTAGATTTATCACCCGAAGAGGCGAAGATTTTCTGGCCAATTTATAACGATATGCAGGCCGAACAAAACGCTTTACGTAAAGAGCGCATGCAAAAGATGATCTCGTTCAGAAAAGTGGATGAAATAGATAACTTAAGCGATGCACAGGTTCAGACCTTAATCACCAGCGAATTTGATTTTAAACAAAGAGATCTTAATCTCGATAAAAAATATTACAACAAGCTTAAGTCATCGCTACCGATTAAAGTTGTTGGTAAATTTTACCGGGCGCAGGAAGCATTTAAGCGCGAACTGCTTAACAGATTTAGAGGTGGCCAAAGGCCCTAAATAAATAAGACTTACAGCGATGTAGGTCTTTTTTGTTTAAACGGAGGGTACTGTTAAAATTAAGGAAAACGGATATATAATAATATTGTTTAAAGGTTCTTAGTGTCATATACAAGAATCTGAGTTTTGGGATTATTATCAATAAAATAACAATACAATGCATGCGAATTTTCATCAGCTTTAATTAAACCAATATCAACTCTTACTAGAATTTTCTTGATAGGGATACCTTGTTTATTAAAAATAAATATTGTTTTACTTAAATCTTTTACCTGTTGGCTTATTGTTTTACCAGAATATAGCGCATAAACATATTTTTTATCACAGGTAATAGAAATAAATGCATCCTTTGTATCAGGAGTATTAATAAAAACTTGGTCTGACTTAACTTTTTTAACTTTATAAACTGGGTTAAAGCCATCTGGGCCATAAATTTGAAATTTAAGTTTCCCATTTATGCCATAACATTCAACTTTGTCAGAATAGAAATTCCCAACAAAAATATTGTTTGTCCATTTATCATAAACACATGAAGAGCGGTTTATCATTCCAGTGATATATTTGTTTTCGGAAGTTTTTTTGTCAATTTTTCCGATATATTTTACAATAACTGGTTTTGGGGCAAGTTTGCCAATAATAATTTTTCCTTCAATATTATTCAGTGAAGTGGCTGCAAATTTATTGCCGGACACAGGAGATATACTTGGTAATCCATGCAAAGGAAAGTAGAGCTGGTTGCTTTTACCAATACTCCATCTATTCCCACTTCGGAGATATTCAAAAAAAGAATCACTTGTCAAATCATATACAACAAATCTTGATGGACTAACCGCAAAGATTTCTTTAGGAGAAATGAAATCTACAGGTGCAGTTTTTTCAGACACAATTCTTCTAGTCTGTTTTGTATCAATATTATAACTTAGGAGGTTATTAGCGTCATCAATAGCAATTACTTCGTGATTAACAACCTCAAGGCATTTGATTGGTGCTTTAACAGAATCCAGATTAAGCCATGTCTGTTTAGGAGTAACTAATTCAAAGTCTTTAGTTACGAAGTCCGGCGATTGCTTACATGCACATAAAAAGACGCAAAATATTAAGAGTTTTCTCATTCCTGTAGAAGTTTAACAAATTGTGGTTTGATTTTTTGATCAACAAATGGATCTTTTTGAATGAGGATATTCAGGGATTTATCAACGATTAGTGTTTTAAGGTCACTATCTTGTCCTATCTTATTTAATGTACCCAATAAATAGGAATTATCTACATAGATTTCACAATCGAGCTTAACAACTTTCTTCATCGAATAGTTAAGTTGTTTTACTGATGCATCATACCCAATAAAAACGATACGGTTTTTATCAAGATGGTTTTCACCTATAAAAATCTTCCAATTAAATAATGTTTGAAGACACACAGAACATCCGCCATCAATCAATACAACTGCAAAGTTTTTTCCTTTCTGATTTGCAAGAAAGTTTTTAAGTGTGTTTGTTGTATCAGAAATATTTTGAAGTTGAAGTATCTTATCGTCAGTTTTCAGTTTTTTAGAAAGTGCCGGTAAAGGTTTCGGATTGGCTATAGTCGGTTTAGGATTGATCAGGTTTGCAACCAAAAAATATATTCCTGCACTGATAACCATAATCAGTGGATAAAAGATGAAATCTTTTTTATACCAAGGTTTTTTCATTTGAATTTTTAATGAGATTTTAGATCATCATTGGTGATGGTCTTACTGCTTTCCTTTACCATTTCTTTTTGCTTGCCGAACTTGTAATTAATTCCCAATGAGAATTGACGGGCATAATTTTGTAGCCTCATAGTCTGGTAAGAATCAACTGTAAATCTTTCATTATCAAGATATCGATACTTGCGGAAAGGGTTTGTTGTTGATGCAGTAATATTAAGGTTGTTTTTTAGTAGTGATTTTGTAATGGAGGCAGAGTAGGTAAAAATTTGGGAAGTTTTACCCTGAAGCAGTATGATTCCATTATTATACGAACCATTTATATTTACTCTAAAGTTTTTATCAAATCTTTTAGAAATAGAGCTGTATATATTATAAGTTGTACCCGAATTTGAGTAATAATTGTTATTAAGCTGTCCCTCAATCTTGTTGTTTGTAGCAGAAGCGTTGAGATTTGTGCTTATCGATTTACTAGGCTTAAAGCTTAAGCTGATATTAGCACCCAAATTTCTTTTTCTGCTGCCATTTTGATAGGTAGATTGAAATACATTCGTAATGGGGTCAAATAGATTTACAATTTCAATATTCCCCTTTGAGAATGAATAGTCTGCCCCCATATCAAGTGACACTTTACCGGAATAGTTGTAATAAAGTTCAAAATTATTGGTCATGGAAGAGGTAAGGAATGGATTTCCGAAAGATATATTCCGAGGATCGATATTATTGATAAACGGATTAAGCTCCCAAATACCTGGACGCTCTAGTCTCTTCGTATAGCTTGCTGTAATTGAATTAGCTTCAGAAAGTTTCTGTTGAACAGATAATGCCGGAATAAAGCTGAAATATGGCTTTAGGGAGGAATTGTTCGCAAATCCGTCGATGTTTGAGGTTGTTCTCTCGAGCCTGAACCCTGCTTTTATGTCTGTTGACTTGGTTGTGATCAGGTAGGAGTTATAAAAGCTGTAAACATTTTGATCATAAGCGAAATTATTGTCGATGTAGTTGGTTGACGTTCGAGACCAATAATCACTGAAATTGGTTCTTAGTATCGATTTTACCCCTACTTCTATCTGAACTTTTTTGATTGAATATGATAAATCTACCTGAAATGTGTTTTCTTTTCTGCCTGCTCCATTGAACTGTGTACTATTTAATAGTTGATTATTGGAAAACTGGTCCGAATTATTATCCAGTTTGTCATTTCCTTGCGCATAGCTGTAGGAAAAAGTAATGAACCTTTCGCTGTTTTTTCTGAACTTAATCTCATAGTTAGTGTTAACATCGAATGATAAAGAGGAATTGATATCATTATAATTTAGATCATAACTTTCCAAGAGAGCATTGTTATTTGACAACCTCGAAGCTTGTCTTGTATAATTCTTACCATTATTACCATTTATGCTTGCCGATACTGTTAATAGTTTCAATGAATCAAATTGATAACTCGAACTAAACTGGCCGTATTGGAAATTGTTATTAGAGCGGTTCAAACTGTTTTGAATAAAGCTATTGTTATTTGCTTTTGATAGACGAGTCAGAATGCTTTCTGTTTCAGGTGATTTAATTTGGGAAACCCCACCGTTTACAGAAAAGCCAAATTTCTCTTTGGCGTATGAGAAGGCGGCGTTCCCTGATGGGCCATCAGGAGTAACATATCTTACACCAAATTTTGCAGTATATAGGTCACTTTCCTTTTTAATCATAACAATATTAATGATCCCTCCTAGCCCTTCTGCGTCGTATTTAACAGGCGGAGAAGTGATAACCTCAATTCTTAAAATTGAACTAGCAGGAATGTTCCTTAATGCATCAGCAATGTTTCTTACAAACAACGCGGATGGTTTGTTATCAATGAAAACTTTAAAGTTAGCAGATCCCTTGATGCGTATATTCTTTTCACCATCTATCGATATTAATGGAACTTTTCTCAATACTTCGAATAGTGACAGGGATTTGCTATCAGGATCCTCCGATACTTTATAAATAAGTCGGTCTATTTCGCGCTTTATGATTTTTTTCTGGGTTGAGATATTGACATCTGAAAGACTTGTAGATGTTTCAGTTAAAGCAATATTTATAACCAAAGTATCTTTAGGGAAATCAGTTATTTCAAATGATTTTTTGGCTTTCTTATAACCCACCGCTGTAATGGAAAGTTCATATTTCCCATTGACTGTTGGATTTAACAGCGCATTTCCTTTGGAATTGGTTATGGCATTGGTGTGTTTGTTTGTCACCTTACTTTTCAATTCGGCTGAAGCGTTGCTAATAGGCTGCCTGGAAATTGAATCTGTAAGTTGTATTTTTATCGATTTGGTTTGGCTAAATGATGCGAATGGCAGTAAGAATAGTATTGTATATAGGAGTTTCATCTAGTCATTTTAGCTCTAACGAGTATTGTTTCTTGTTTGGTAATCTGGGGATATTTTACATTGCTTAGTCAGCTTAAAAAATAATGAGTCCGAAAATTTTCGGACTCATTATTTTGACTAACCGCCTTGGTAAGATTTGTCGTTATAGTTGTGTCCGTTAAGACCGCAAATATGACTTTTAGCAGGATAGCAGCTGCCGTTTTCAGGAGCTACAATTTCGGATTCTAATTCTGTTGCAGAGGCGGTTTTAGGAGTAACCAAGATTGCTGCTTGAGCGAACATTGCTCCTAAAGCAACGAACAATAGAGTTTTTTTAGTGCGTAACATAGTTTTGAGATTTTGCCAATCAATTTGGCTTGTTATTTAGCTTACTCTTTGAAAGGTTTTCAGCATCCCCTTATGTTGGCCTAACATGAAACGAATTTATATCCATACACTTTAAAATAAAATTTTCTGCACCGATTACACTCTAATCGACACGAACAACCATCGAGTAGACATGAACGACCGTCTAAGGTTTTTTGGAGATTTTCTCCATTTGGTAATTTGAAGTCGAACGATTAACTTAGTTGTCACATCCCTGAATTAATTAATTGTTGTCTTAAATATTTAGGGATTATGTATACCTGTCTTATTATCGATGATGAACCATCAGCCTTAGAAATTATTACCGATTATGTTGCGGCACATTCACAATTAAAACTCCTGAAATCCTACAGCATTGCAGAAACTGCACGCAAAGAAATTGAGCATATAAAAAAGACGGTTGATGTAATTTTTCTCGATATCGAAATGCCGGGCATAAACGGCATTGATCTCGCCAAACTGATCAAACATAAAACAAGAAAACTTATTTTTACTACTGCTCACGCCAATTATGCTATTGATTCGTATGAACTGGAAGCCGATGCATTTTTATTGAAACCATTTTCACAACTAAAATTTGATCAGACAATTAAGAAGATATTCTCATTACCTACCCCTTCACAAACGAATAAAACTGAAGATTTTGTCCTTTTAAAAAGTTCAGAGCAAAGAAATAGGTTTATCAAAATTAAACTGGATAAGATTTATGCTGTTGAAGCCCAGCAGCACGAAATCAAAGTTCATTTAGAGCAAGAGATTATTTTCTCCAATTCAAGTTTTGCAGAAGCTTTAACTTTATTACCTCCCGAAAAAGGTTTTTCGCAAATCCACAGGTCATTTATTATCGCTGAAAATCAAATTAAAACGCTCGAAAGGTCCTATGTGATTTTAAATAATGGTACGAAGCTCAACATTGGCAGAAAGTATCTCAATTTTTACCATAAGCTATCCAGGAAAGACCAGAATTTTCCGTAAATGCTTACTTTTGTGGTATGCTTACCCAACGTCAGTTGTTTTTACAACACAATGCGCAAACCTCTCCGGAACCTTTAATGCTCGAATTTGTAAGGGCAAAAGGAATTTACATTTACGATGCACAAGATAAGAAACACATCGACCTCATTGCGGGTATCGGTGTAAGTAATGTTGGCCATTGCCATCCAAACGTGGTTAAGGCCATAAAGGAACAGGCAGATACATACATGCATTTAATGGTTTACGGCGAATATGTTCAAAGTCCGCAGGTAAATTTTGCCAAAGCATTAGCCGATATTTTGCCTGCAAGCTTAAGTTGCACCTATTTTTTAAATTCAGGCACTGAAGCAGTAGAAGGTGCCATGAAACTGGCCAAACGTTACACCGGCAGAAAAGGCTTTATTGCCTGTAAAAATGCTTATCATGGCAGTACACAGGGAGCCGAAAGCTTAATGGAAAGCGATTTCTATTCATCAGGATACGGCCCCTTTCTCCCTAACGTAAGCTTTATTGAGCATAATAATATTGCTGATCTGGACAAGATAACAACTGATATAGCCGCAGTTTTTATCGAACCTATACAAGGCGAGGCTGGCATACGTGTAGCAGATTTAAGCTATATGCAGGCCCTAAAAGCCAAATGCCAGGAAACCGGAACATTACTCATTTTCGATGAAATACAATCGGGTTTTGGCCGAAGTGGTAAAATGTTTTCCTTTGAGCACTATAATGTGATACCCGATGTATTGCTTTTGGCAAAAGGCATTGGTGGTGGTATGCCTATCGGAGCCTTTATCAGTTCGCTAGAAATTATGTCGGTACTCTCACACAGTCCGATTTTAGGCCACATGACTACTTTTGGCGGTCACCCGGTTTGCTGTGCTGCAGGATTGGCCACTTTACGCACCCTCGTTGATAATGACATTGTAGCCGAAGTGGAAGAGAAAGGACAATTGTTTAAACAGCTGCTTCAACATCCGGCGATTAAAGAAATACGTGGTAAAGGTTTAATGCTGGCGGTCGAATTCGAAAATTTCGAAATCAACAAGAAAATTATCGATGCCTGTATTCTTGATGGGATCTTGTCTGATTGGTTCTTACATTGCAGCAATTCTATGCGCATTGCCCCTCCTTTAATTATCACCAAAGAAGAAATTGAAGAAGCTTGTGCCATCATCCTTAAAAATGTTAACTTCGTTTTAGGGATAAGCGCATAGCGTTGTTTGAATGAACAACGCGGGTAAACTAAAATGTAAACTAAAAACCGAAATGAACGTACTCATAGTTGAAGACGAAAAGAGCCTTGCGCTTGAAATGGACGAATTTTTAAGTAAGGAAGGCTTTATTGTAGAGCATGCCTGGAAAAAAGCATCGGCCGAAGAAAAAATCTTTGTAAACAATTACGATTTCATTTTATTGGATCTGGGCTTGCCTGATGGTGATGGATTTGAAGTATTAAAACAACTTAAAGCCATTAAAGACCGCGATGATGCCGTAATTATTTTAACTGCCCGTAGTGCTGTAGACGACCGGATTAAAGGCCTTGATGAGGGTGCTGATGATTATTTGCCTAAACCATTTTCGCTAAATGAACTTTTAGCGCGCATGCACGCCATCACCCGCCGCAAGCACAAACTCGAAAAAAACGAAATCAACGTCCACAACTTTTTACTGAACATTCAAAACAGAACGGTTTCTTTTGGCGAGGAACGGCTGAACCTAACTAAAAAAGAATTCGAGATTTTTAACTACTTGGTATTGAATAAAAATCGGGTGGTGTCGAGAATGAGCTTAACGGAGCATGTTTGGGGCGATATTCTGGAGGTAAACTCCGATTCGAACTTTGTTGATGTGCACGTTAAAAATTTGAGAAAAAAACTAGCCAACATCACACCGATTGATTGGTTCGAAACGGTAAGAAGTATTGGCTACAGGATAAACTGTTAACCATCAGTTCTCCGTTTACAATTGACAGTTTTCAGTTAACCAATTCGAACAATTAGCCAGTTAACTTAATATCATTTTACCTAAAACATCTTATATATCATGAAGTTACAGGTTAAGTTTTCTTTATATAATGCGATCACCAAAATTGCCATTATCCTGGTTTTGGGGGCTATCATTATATTTTCGCTGGATAAACTTGCCTACAACCAGTTCGATAACCGGCTAATCAAAAAGAAAAACAAAATCATCAGGAATCTTACGGATAATGAAATTGACAGCCTGCTAAACAAGGAACAATCATTTACAGATTACAATATATTAAAGGAAGAATTTATTGTTTTAACCGACATTCCGGATAATCAAACTGACTCAAGCGCCAAGGTTTTTACCGAGAAAAGGGAAATTGAAGGAGATATAGAGGTTTACCGGATTTTAAACTATAAATTTTCTTACCATACCAATTGGTATAACCTCGAAATTGGAGAAACCATGACAGCGCTCCAGTCGATTAAAAACTCCATCCGTTTTTATATGCTGGTGGTATTGGTGGCTGCTTTATTGGTTACCCTTGTTGCCGATTATACTTTTTCCAATTTTCTGTTAAAGCCTTTTTATCTCATTATTGATAAGAAAATTAATCGGGTAGACGATCCAACCCACTTTAATTACCAGAACATTCCTACCAATACCGACGATTTCAAGATTCTCGATAACAGCATCAACTCCTTAATGCGCAAAATAAACACGCTTTTTGCCTTAGAAAAGCAGTTTATTGCCAATGTTTCGCACGAGTTGCTCACACCAATCTCTATCTTAAGTACGCGTTTCGAAAATATGCTCAGCACTCCCAATATTCCGGTTGAGCACGAGAATAAAATATACGCTTCTTTAAAAACCCTAAATCGCTTAAGGGTAATTATCAATAGCCTGCTTTTAATTTCGAAGGTAGAGAACAATCAGTACCTGAAAACGGAAGAAATTAGCTTGAAACAAGAAATTGAAGATATTTATGAAGATCTGGAAGACCGGATTATCGATAAAAAAATTATTTTCAAGGTTAACCTGTTAAAAGATTTTCATTTTACCGGCAATAAAGCGCTGATACATACGCTTTTGGTAAACATTATTAACAACGCTATAAAATATAATGTAACCGGCGGTTCAATTGATATTTCAGATAAAACAGAACAGGGGCAATATATCCTTACTATAGGCGATACCGGACAAGGCATGAGCCCGGCTTTGGTTGAAGATGCTTTCGACCGTTTTAAAAGAGGAAACAGCGAAGAAAATGGGTTTGGCTTAGGACTGGCAATTGTTCAGAGTATTGCAAAATTCCATAAAATTGATGTTGATATTCAATCGGAAGAGCACAAAGGCACCCATATCTCTCTTCTTTTTAAAATGGACTCAATCGGATAAAGGCATATCTAATAAAAAAAAACAGCGCTGATTAATTTACCTTACTATTTGTGATATATTTTGGCAAAGCCTTTGCTTAATATAAAAATCAAACCGTAAAAAAATGAAAAACATCTTTGCAATATTAGCTATAGCCCTGTTTGCATCGTGCCAGGGTGGTACAGCCAAAAAGACACAGGCTAAAATTGATTCGGCAATTGTAAGCAATGCCTCAACTCCTGAAAATGCCGTAGCCTGTTATCAATACATTAAAAATCGTGATACAGCTACCTTAACTGTAAAAACAGCAGGAAATCAGGTTAGCGGAAGCTTAGGCTACAATCTTTACGAAAAGGATAAAAATTCGGGCACTTTTAGTGGCCTTGTAAAAGGCGATACATTAATTGCCGATTACACTTTCCATTCAGAAGGTAAAATTTCCGTGCGAGAAATTGCCTTACTCAAACAAGGCGATAAACTGATTGAAGGTTTTGGTGATGTGGAGGAAATTAAAGGAAATGTTAAATTTAAAGACATTACTAAACTGAAATTCGACAATTCAATAGTATTCAGCAAAATAAATTGCAAATAAAAGAATGTCGTCATTGCGAGAAGGCTTTTTCAGCCGACGAAGCAACCTTTATAGCAAGAATTACCGGCATGAAAGATTGCTTCGTCGTTCCTTCTCGCAATGACGATTTTTCGAGTAATTTAATTACTTGATGGCTTCTTTTGCTGCTTTCGACCATTCCTCACTAAGCTTTAGCACATAGTCTGAATATTTTTGTATCTCATCAGGCTTAAGCTTGCTGGCCCATGTTGTTGCCTGGTTGGCCCATGCGGTATATTTCTCACTAACGGCCTTAATTTCGGCCGCGTTTTTTGTTTTCAATGCCGCCACGTAATCATCCTTTAGTTTAGCATATTCCGCTAAACTTTTGTTCACTTCTTCACTCGAAAAAGATGGGGCATCGGTTTTAACAATTTCGGTCGTTTTTGTAGTAATCTTTGTAGTCGTGTCTCCATCAGCAGAAACGATACTCGAATCTTTAGTCGTCTCAGTTTTCCGGGTATTTTCGCACGAAACAAGTGTTACAGCAAATAAAGCTATTGCAGTAACAGCGCAGATGGTATTTTTCATTGTTCTTTGGTTTTTATCGGATTATGATTAAAGATTGTGCCAAAAAATCTTAATCCTTTCAAAACCAGAAAAAAGCAAAATAAAATTAAAGATTTTCGAATCTTTCCCAGAAACCATCGACAGGTAATTTGGCAAAAATATTTACGGGTTCTTTTTTAACCGGATGAATAAACTGCAGGCGGCGTGCATGTAAACAAATACTTCCTTTTCTGCTTCCGCGCGGGTAACCATATTTGTTATCGCCCATGATGGGGCAGCCCATCGACGAAAGCTGTACTCTAATCTGGTGAGACCGTCCTGTTAAAGGATCAACTTCCAATAAATAATAATCGCCAACTTTAGCTTTTACTTTATAAGATAGTTCTGCCCGCTGGCTACCTGTAACTTCGGTATTGTAATAAGAAACCACATTTTTCTGCGGGTTTTTAACCAACCAGTGCACCAGCGTGGCCGATTCTTTTTCGGGTTTATTTTTAACCACTGCCCAGTAGGTTTTCTTTACTTCCCTGTTTTTGAAAACAGCATTCATCCGCTCTAAGGCCTTGCTGGTTTTGGCAAATAGAATCACTCCACTAACCGGGCGGTCTAAACGGTGTACCACCCCTAAAAAAGCACCGTTGGGTTTGTTGTACTTTTTAGCGATGTACTTTTTCACTTGCTCGTCTAGCGGCTCATCGCCGGTTTCATCAACCTGCACAATATCTCCTGCCCTTTTGTTTATGGCAATCAGGTGGTTATCTTCAAAAAGTATGTCGTTATCGGTAATTGGCATTTAACCCTCCGCCCCTAGAGGGGACTCAAATTATTTAAAAATTGTTTATTATTTAAAACATTAACCTCATCTCATAAAGCTCCTTTATGAGGTTCGGATTAATATTGTTCTTTTTCGTTTGGAAAATCGTTTGCTTTCACATCGCGGATGTACGATTGTGCAGCTCCCAAAATTTCATCGTACAAATTAATATACTGGCGTAAGAAACGGGGTTTAAAACCTTTGGTAAGCCCAATCATATCGTTTACTACAAGCACCTGGCCATCGCAATGCGGGCCTGCGCCAATGCCAATAGTTGGAATATTAAGGCTTTCGGTAACCTCTTTACCCAATACCGCCGGAATTTTTTCTAAAACAATACCAAAACACCCTGCAGCTTGCAAGGCCAGGACATCGGTTTTCAGTTTATTGGCTTCAGCCTCTTCTTTTGCACGTACGGTATAGGTACCAAATTTATAAATAGATTGGGGCGTTAAACCCAGGTGCCCCATAACCGGTATTCCCGCGGTAATAATACGCTGCACCGATTCTATAATTTCCTCGCCACCTTCTAATTTAACTCCGTGCGCACCCGATTCTTTCATAATCCTGATGGCCGAATTCAGTGCTTCTTTCGAGTTGCCTTGATAAGAACCAAAAGGTAAATCGACAACAACAAAAGCACGTTTAACGGCTCTGATTACCGAAGCTGCGTGGTAAATCATCTGATCTAAGGTAATTGGCAAAGTGGTTTCGTGACCAGCCATTACATTCGAGGCCGAATCGCCCACCAGTAAAACGTCCAAACCTGCGTCATCCAGAATGGTTGCCATAGAATAATCGTAGGCCGTTAGCATAGATATTTTTTCACCACGTTGCTTCATTTCCTGTAGCGTATGTGTAGTGATTCGTTTAATTTCTTTATGTACCGACATGGGATTTGTTTTGTGTTGCCAAAAGTATTGTTTTTTATTTAATTAAGCCGAAAAGACCAAAGCTAAAAGACCAAAGCAATCTCAAGCTAAAATCATTTTTTGCTTAAATCCTGTTTCATTGCTTTCTGCTTTAGTCTTTTTGCTTTCCGCCCCAATGTTATTTCACTTTTCTCTTTAAATTATAAATCTAAAATCCTATCTTTGTACCCCGAAATGGAAGGGATATATTCATCTTTTTTTGCAGCCCGCAAATACAGCTTTAATGCTGAGAGCAACCCTTTTTTCAACTCTTTTTTAAATCAAAATCCATATTGTAATTACCATGACTAACTACACCAAGTTACCTGCGATTTTATTACTGGCCGATGGCACAGTTTTTTACGGCAAAGCGGCCGGAAAAATTGGTACCACAACTGGCGAAATTTGTTTTAATACCGGGATGACAGGTTACCAGGAAATTTTTACCGATCCAAGTTATTTTGGACAGATAATGGTTACTACCAATTCACACATTGGTAATTATGGTATCCATAAAGACGAAATCGAATCAGGTTCGATTAAAATTGCCGGTTTAGTTTGTAAAAATTACAACATCATTTATAGCCGTAAACAAGCTACCGAATCCATTCAGGATTATTTCCAGAATGATAATCTGGTTGCTATTTCTG
The DNA here is from genome assembly GCF_000812965.1 of Pedobacter kyungheensis. Lineage (GTDB taxonomy): Bacteria > Bacteroidota > Bacteroidia > Sphingobacteriales > Sphingobacteriaceae > Pedobacter > Pedobacter kyungheensis. The sequence goes on along the minus strand of NZ_JSYN01000017.1, from coordinate 67,417 downwards.
ATATCGATACCCGCGCTTTGGTTCGCCACATCAGAGATAAAGGCGCAATGAACGCGATCATCTCTTCAGAAATTACTGATTTAGAAGAATTAAAGCAAAAATTGGCTGAGGTTCCATCGATGGAAGGTTTGGAACTTTCTTCAAAAGTAAGTACTACCGAACCTTATTTTTATGGCAACCCTGAAGCAAGCCTAAAAGTTGCTGCTTTGGATTTGGGTATCAAGAAAAACATTTTGCGCAATTTCGAAAGCCGCGACATTTACGTTCAGGTTTTCCCTGCCAAAACTACATTTGCCGAAATGGAAAAATTTAACCCGGATGGTTATTTTATTTCAAACGGCCCTGGCGATCCTTCGGTTATGCCTTACGCTGTAGAAACCATTAATGCAATTCTTGCTGCAGATAAACCATTATTCGGGATCTGTTTAGGTCACCAGTTATTGGCCGAAGCTAATGGCATTGGTACCATGAAAATGTTTAACGGTCACCGCGGTTTAAACCACCCGGTTAAAAATATCATCAAAAACCACTGCGAAGTAACTTCTCAAAACCATGGTTTCGGTGTTGTGCCAGAAGAGGTAATGAAATCGGATAAAGTTGAAGTTACCCACGTAAACCTGAACGATAAATCAATTGAAGGTATCCGTGTTAAAGGTAAAAAAGCATTTTCGGTTCAATATCACCCTGAATCGTCTCCAGGCCCACACGATTCGCGCTATTTATTCGATGATTTCGTATCAGTAATTAAAGGCGAATTAACCTGGTAATATTAAGGTAGAAAAAACCAAAGCTTAAAGACTAAAGTCCAAAGCACCATATTTACAATCTGCGGATCTACGGCAAATTTTAAGCTGGAGATTCGCAGATTTCTTTTTTAAACCTTTTTCACCTGAATAAAACATCATTTTACCGACATTTTAGGTCATAACTGATAAAATTCATTTTCAATTCATTTAAAGCTCCTTACATTCGCAGCATGGAAACACCCAAAGCTATTATCAGTGTTAAAAACCTGGTAAAAAAGTACGATGATTTTGTGGCCGTTCAGGGCCTTAGTTTCGACGTTTACGAGCATGAAATCTTTGGTTTGCTTGGCCCAAATGGTGCCGGCAAAACCACTACCCTCGAAATTATTGAAACTTTAAGAGATAAAACATCGGGCGAAATTACAGTTGATGGCTTTTCGGTAGATAAACAGGCACAGGAAATAAAACAAATTATTGGTGTACAGCTACAGGCTGCAGGCTATTATCCTAACCTTAACCTCGTAGAACTTATTGAGCTTTTTGCGGGATTATATGGCGCAAATATTAAACCGATGGAAATGCTGGAGAAAGTAAACCTTCAGGATAAAGCCAAAGCCAAATATAAAGCCCTTTCGGGTGGACAGAAACAACGCTTTTCTATTGCTACCACGCTTATTAACCAGCCTAAAATTATCTTTCTTGACGAGCCAACAACAGGCTTAGATCCACAGGCCAGGAGAAATTTATGGGATTTGATTACTGAAATCCGTAATGCTGGTACAACTGTGGTAATCACCACGCACTACATGGATGAGGCCGAACAGCTTTGCGATCGTGTAGCCTTTGTAGAGCGCGGTGAAATTATTGCGCTTGACACCCCCGATAACCTAATCGATCAGTTGGTAAACAGCGGCTTTGAGCGCAAAAAAGAAGTTAAAAAAGCCAATCTGGAAGATGTTTTCATCAACCTGACCGGTAAAGAATGGAGAGAATAACCTTCTTCCCCTAAAAGGGAGCTTATATTACAATATTTGATTCGAAACAGCATCCAGCAAAAAGATATGCAAAAAGATATACAAAATTCAAATGCTCCTTCAGGAGCAAACGGATACAGCAATACCACAGCTACCCTGGCTTTGGCAAAAGCAAGTTTCCGTTCAATTATGCGCAGCCCCTCGGCAGTGGTTTTCACACTTGCCTTCCCCTTGATATTTATACTGGTTTTCGGCTTTTTAGGTGGTGGCGGCACCCATATCGATGTGGGCATTACTCCCGGATCTGATGTCAACAATCCGGTTATTGGTATGATGGAGAAAACAGGCATGATTCGTTTGGTAAAAGACAAAACCAAAGCGGAGTTTGACAAGCTGCTTGAAAAAGGAAATGTTGATGCTATGATTGATGTGCACCGGAAAGTAAATGCACCAGCCTATTCGGTAAATGTCGTTTACACTTCGGCATCAAGAGATAAAGGCGGCATTCTAAAATCGGTATTGAATAACTTGTTTTACGATAAAACCTTAAAACCATCGGTTGCTGAAATACGCGAAAGTACGATAACTGGTCGCGAGTATAAAACGATCGATTTTATCCTGCCGGGTCAGTTAGGCTTCTCATTATTAAGTACCGGCGTATTCGGAACAGCCTTTGTATTTTTAAGCTTGCGCCAAACACTTGTGATTAAACGCTTTTTTGCTACTCCTGTAAAACGATCGAGCATAGTAATTGGCGAAGGCATTGCGCGTATAGGTTTTGCATTAATAGGCGCTTTATTTATCATCTTATTAGGCCACTTCTTTTTTGGCTTTACGCTTATTCATGGAGCAGTCACGGTCGTCAATATGCTATTACTTGCAACACTGGGGGTAATTGTTTTTATGGGCTTTGGTTTTATTATTTCGGGTATTGCAAAAAACGAAAGCATGATCCCTCCTATTTCAAATATTGTAACCCTTCCGCAATTCTTATTATCGGGAACCTTCTTTTCAATTGAAGCCTTCCCGAACTGGTTGCAACCTATCAGCAGAGCTTTACCACTCACCTATTTAAACGATGCAATGCGTAAAGTAGCCTTTGAAGGACTTGGTCTTTGGGATGTGAAATTCCAGATCATGATCCTGTTAATCTGGGGAATAGGTATTTATGCCGTTGCCGTAAAGGTTTTTAAATGGGAGTAATCAGAAAAAAATAAATCTGCTACCGGGTAACCACAAATTATCCGGTATTTTTTTTGGAAAATTTTTTAATATCGGATTAAATACTTTTTAATCCGAAACGATATTAGTAAATTTGGGTGTGTGGAATTTAGATTTAGAAAATTTAGCAGAGCTCCAACCTACTATAGATCGGTTGTACGAGAAAAAAGCAAGGCTTGATTCATCAAGGCCCTTGCCCTCTAGCGCGCTACACCGCATTAAAACCGATTTAAGCCTCGAGTGGACATACAATTCTAACAGTATTGAAGGGAACACCCTTACCCTGCAAGAAACCCAAATGGTGTTACAGGAAGGCATTACAGTTAAAGGCAAATCGCTACGCGAACATTTCGAAGCATTTAATCACGAAAAAGCCATCGATTACCTTTACACCCTGGTAAAAGAAAATTATATCCTTAGAAGCATCGATATCCTCTCACTTCATGGCCTCGTATTGCGCAGCATAGAAGATGATTACGCAGGCCGTTTAAGAAACGGAGGGGTACGCATTGTTGGAGCTAATTTTACTCCTCCAAATGCAAACAAAGTTTCTGATTTATTGGATGAACTGATCATTTTTGTAAATGATAACCCATTAGGTTTAAATGATATTGTATTGAGTACCATTTTCCACCATAAACTGGTTTGGATCCACCCATTTTTTGATGGGAACGGGCGTACGGTCAGGCTTGCCATGAACCTGCTGTTAATGCGGAAGGGCTTCCCTCCTGCTATTATTTTAAAAGCAGACCGTAAAAAGTATTACGAAGCATTAAACCAAGCCAATAAGGGAAATTACAGCAAACTTTGTCTGCTCATGTTACAAGCATTAGAACGTTCCTTAAATATGTACATTAATGCCCTGCCCGGAAACAGCTACGGAGATTACGAACCCATATCATTTATCGTTTCGGAACCCGATATACCATACGGTCAGGAATATGTAAGCCTACTGGCCCGTCAGGGTAAAATTGATGCCTACAAGGAAGGGAAAGACTGGCTAACTACCAAATCAGCGGTAAAATCGTACATAACCAACCGCAAAAGGAAACGTTAACCTTTTTTAACTTTTTAGCGAGCGAATATTGCAGTAATTTTATCGAAATTTTTTGAATGAAGAACTTAATATGCGCTTGCGCTTTTTTATTGATTGGCCACTATGCAAAAGCACAATTTAAATTTACAGCCAATAACAGCTCAAACAATTTTAAAGCTAAAATATTTGTAGAAAATTGCACTACAGGGCGTTGCAATGGAAAGGCAACCATCATTTTGTACGATAAGATTACAGACCAGGAAATGCAGACTTTTACTTCAAAAGACCTGGATTTTGGCTTAACCGAAATGCAAAACGCCCAACTGGGTTGGCTCGATCTGGGCAAATACCAAACTCCGCTGATATTTGGCGATTTCAATTTTGACGGTATTGAAGACCTTGCCATTAGAAATGGCAATAACGGCGCTTATGCCAGCCCGTCTTACGATGTTTATTTGTCGGCAAACAACAAATTTGTGTTAAGTGCGCCATTAACCAAGTTAGCCAGCGAAAATCTCGGATTGTTTGATGTTGACAAGAAAAACAAACAGCTTTCTATTCATATCAAAAATGGCTGTTGTTTTGATAAAACCATCAATTATAAATATGATGCAAAGCAAGGGCTTTATGAAGATTCTTCGGTTATCGAAGATTCGAGTATACCAGATTATGTTACTGTAATTACCCAAAAACTGGTTGATGGAAAGATGAAAAAAACCGTGCAAAAATTTAAGTTTAAAGATTATTACAACCAATAAACATTGAATTTATGCACGGTTTTAAGTACTAAAGTGCTGCTTTTACCAAAAATGGCAATATTTCTTTTTGAAAACTTACGAAGTTCTTGCGCACATCCGAATCGCTAACAGATGTGAAAGCGAACGAAAATACAATGCTTTTACTTGCTTTAAGTAAGAAAGCTAATCCTTCGCGACGGGCCGGATTGTTTTTAAAGTTATCTAACTGCAAATAAGCGGCTAGTAATAAAGCCTCCAGCTGATCAGACAAGTGCTTTAAAAACTCTTGCGAGTTTGCATTCTCGCGCACAAAATCCCAACCGATAAATTCGTTACAAGCCGTAAAAGACAAACGGCTGGTTTTCATTACCAGGGCTTTTAAATGCTCTTCTTCAGTAGTGTAACTTACTTTATTATTTAATATTTCGTAAAGGTTTTGATCCAGATAATCCATCAGAATACTATCTAAAACCTGTTCTTTACTTTCAAAGTATTTATAAATGGTTGCTTTAGCAATACGTGCTTTTTTAGCAATTTCGTTTACACTGGTTTTATGATAACCGTATTTTCTGAAAAGTTCTTTGGCCGCCTTTTTTACTGTTTCTTTTATTTTTTCAGCTTCCATTCTAATTGCTTACGTGTATTAATGTGTTACCCTGTACCGAAACGTTGTAGCTTTTCAAGCTTCTTTCGGCCGGGGCTTTTTGCGGGCTGCCATCGAGCAATGAAAACTTTGCTCCTGAACAGGGATCTGTTGCCGTAACGCCGCTATCATCGGGTGCTACTTTACAAATCTTTTCTGGATTTACCGTGCTACAGCGATCAAAAGCGACATAGGTATTGAGTGGTGTTTTAACAATCAGTAATCCACCAACGCCATAACCAGATACAACCAAAACGTTATTAACAGCCTTAATACTAAATTCAGTTAATGTTACATTGTAGTTCACCGGAACTTCAGGAATGTAGCCCTGATCCTTACCACAACCTGTAGTCAGGATCAAAACGAACAATATGCTGAACAGGTACCTCATGGTTTAGATTAAAGCTGATTTAAATTGTTTTAAAAAACGGGCATCGTTTTCTGAGAACAAGCGCAAATCTTTAATTACGTATTTCAGGTTTGCAATACGCTCGATACCCATTCCGAAGGCAAATCCACTGTATTTTTTCGAATCAATACCGCAGTTTTCCAACACATTCGGATCTACCATACCGCAACCCAAAATCTCTACCCACCCGCTGTGTTTACAAAGCTGGCAACCTGCACCTTTACAAATGGTACAAGAAATATCCATTTCTGCAGAAGGCTCTGTAAAAGGGAAATATGATGGACGGAAACGCACTTTAGTACCTTCGCCGTATAACTCCTGCACAAAGTAAAACAGGGTTTGTTTTAAATCAGCAAATGAAACATTTTCATCTACATATAAACCTTCTATCTGGTGGAAAAAGCAATGTGCCCTTGCCGAAATGGCTTCGTTACGATATACACGGCCCGGCATAATGGCCCTGAAAGGCGGCTGTCCCTGCTCCATCATACGCACCTGTACCGAAGAGGTATGTGTACGTAAGGCAATATCACCTTTTTCGCCACCTTTTTTAATGAAGAAAGTATCCTGCATGTCTCTCGCCGGGTGCTCTTCAGGAAAGTTCAACGCCGAGAAGTTATGCCAGTCGTCTTCAATTTCAGGTCCTTCGGCAACGGTAAAACCCAGTTTGGCAAAAATCTCTACAATCTCTCTGCGTACCAAGGCCAGTGGGTGACGGGAACCTATTTCGAAACCTTCGCCCGGCAAAGTCATATCCAGCTGAGCGCTGTCTGTTTTCTGCTCCGAACTTTCTGTCGATTCTTTCAACACCTGGTATTTCGATTCGGCAAGTTGCTTAAACTCGTTCAGCACCTTACCTAAAGATCTTTTTTCTTCGACAGAAACTGTTTTAAATTCTTCGAAAATCTCTTTAATGATGCCTTTGCTTCCTAAATATTTAATACGGAACTGCTCTAACTCATCTGCTTTTTCAGTTACAAAAGCATTGATTTTTTCGGTATATTGTGTTATTTTATCCTGTAACATGGCTCCAAATATACAGCAAATTATCTAATAATTTTATGCTTGCAGGGTTCAAATAATGAGTTTACACTAGCATTATAAAAGAAAATGAACCCGAAACAAAAAAAGCCGCAAGAAGCGGCTTTTGAATGATATCATATTTAAGGAGCATTAAATTACGCCCAATTCTTTACCAACTTTGGTAAAGGCAGCAATGGCTTTATCTAAATGATGTTGCTCATGACCTGCAGATAGTTGTACCCTGATTCTGGCTTTACCCTGAGGTACAACCGGATAGAAGAACCCGATTACATAAATGCCTTCGTTAAGCATCTTAGCTGCAAACTCCTGTGCAATTTTTGCATCGTAAAGCATAACCGGTACGATTGGGTGGAAACCAGGCTTGATGTCGAAACCTGCCGCTGTCATTTTTTCGCGGAAATATTTTGTGTTTGATTCTAATTTATCTCTCAAGGCCGTAGTTTCGCTCAACATATCCAGTACAGCAATAGAGGCACCTGCAATAGCCGGAGCCAAAGTATTAGAGAATAGGTACGGACGTGAACGCTGACGCAACATATCGATAATTTCTTTCTTACCTGAAGTAAAACCACCTGATGCACCACCTAAAGCTTTACCTAAAGTACCGGTAATGATATCGATACGATCCATCACATCAAAATGTTCGTGTGTACCACGACCATTTTTACCAATAAAACCTGTACAGTGCGATTCATCAATCATAATTAATGCTTCGTATTTATCGGCCAGATCGGCAATTTTATCTAAAGGCGCAACAGAACCATCCATAGAAAAAGCACCATCGGTAACAATAATGCGGTGCCTGCAATCTTTAGCCGCAATTAATTGTTTCTCCAGATCTTCCATATCGGCGTTTTTATAACGGAAACGTTGTGCTTTACACAAACGAACCCCATCAATAATTGAAGCATGGTTCAGCTCATCCGAAATAATGGCATCTTCTGCATTGAACAAAGGCTCAAAAACCCCACCATTGGCATCAAAGGCAGCAGCATATAAAATGGTATCTTCAGTGCCTAAAAACTTAGAAATCTTAGCTTCCAGCTCTTTATGTACATCCTGTGTTCCGCAGATGAAACGAACAGACGACATTCCATAACCATGATCATCGATCGCTTTTTTAGCAGCTTCTATCACTTTTGGATGAGAAGAAAGCCCCAAATAGTTATTTGCACAGAAGTTAACCACTTCAGTTCCGCCACTTACCTGAATGTCGGCACCCTGAGGGGTAATAATAATCCGTTCGCGCTTAAATAATCCAGCGTTCTCAATTTCTTCTAGTTCTTTTTGAAGAACCGGTTGTAATGTTTTATACATGGCCTTTAATATGGTTGATTGTTGGCTCCAAAGTTATAAAAAAAAGCCTTACAGAAACAAAAACGCAATTTCGACGCCTTTATTAAAGAGACAAACGTTTGATATAAAGCGAAACCATTACCTCAGCAATATATTGTTTTATAAAAATTAGCGTTGTTATTATTTTTTTGCCAACTTAACAAACTTTAACACATACCTATGTGTATAGTCTTAAAAGTTATTCGATATTTATAGTTTACTAATCTAAATATGATAAGAATTTGCGCGCTCCTGTTATTTTGTGGTCTCACCAACATTGTATTCGCCCAGCAATTCTCGGTAACCGGTACAGTTAAAGACACCAACGGGCAGCCGGTTCCTTTTGCTTCAGTATATTTAAAAAACACCACTACGGGCACATCAGCCAATGTAGATGGCAAATATTCAATCAAATTAAAAAATGGCCAGCAAACCCTGAGTTTCAGGGCTGTGGGCTACAAGCAACAAGACCACATTATTAACCTTAGCGATGATATTAGCCTGAATGTAACGCTGACAGCAGAAAGTTATACTTTAGAGAATGTAAATATCAGGGCAAATGCCGAAGATCCTGCTTATGCCATCATCCGTAAAGCTATTAAGGAGCGTAAAACACATTTAAACGAAGTTAAAAGCTTTAGTTGTGATGTTTATATCAAAGGAGTTCAGCGTTTAAAAGGTGCACCCAAAAAGTTTTTCGGGCAGGATATTCAAAAAGTTTTAGAGCTCGATACGAACCGCAAGGGGATTATTTATCTTTCAGAATCGCAAAGTAAATTTAACTTCAGCAGGCCAAACAGTATCCACGAAGAAATGATTTCTTCGAAAGTGGCCGGGCGTAATAATGCTTTCAGTTTTAATAAGGCTTCTGATCTGATCATCAATTTTTACGACAATTACCTGCTTGAAAACAAATTAAGTGCAAGAGGTTTTATATCTCCTATTGCCGACAATGCCTTGTTTTATTACAAATACAAACTGCTTGGCGAAAGCACTGAGAACGGGGAATTGATCCACAAGATACAGGTAATTCCACGCCGCGAAAACGACCCGGTGTTCAGAGGCATAATTTACATCATAGATAATAGCTGGCGGATTTACAATACGGATCTCTTCCTGACCAAAAATGCAGGGATCAACTTTATTGATACACTGAATATCAATCAGCAGTTTACCAAGGTAAAAGAGGTGTACATGCCTACCTCCATCAATTTTCAGTTTGCCGGTAATGTATTGGGTTTTAAAATTGCGGGTTATTATGTAGGCGTGTATAGCAATTACAATATCGATCCTAAATTTTCTAAAAACTTCTTTAGCGGTGAAATATTAAAGGTAACCGAAATGGTTAACAAAAAAGATTCTGCCTACTGGGTTAACAACAGGCCTATACCTTTAACTGAAGACGAAAAAATAAACTATATCAAGAAAGATAGCATAGCCAAGCTAAAAGAATCGAAGAAATACCTTGATTCGTTAGAAAAAGAGAATAACAAATTTGGTATTGGCAAGCTTTTACTCCGTGGACACAGCATTAACGATCGCTACGATAAAGAATACTGGTATTTTGACCCGGTACTGAGGGCTATTTTTTACAATACTGTTGAAGGTTTCGCCATAAAATATGGGGTTACTTACCGCAAAACTTTCGAAAACAGACGATCGTACTCTATCCGTCCTGAGTTGAGATATGGTTTTGCCAATAAGAAATTAACCGGAAGTTTAACCGGAAGCTATTACTACAACCCGCTAAAAAGCGCAAGCGTTGGTGCTTCATTCGGGAATGGTATTTTCGACCTGAATAACCTGGGATCAATGACTGCATTGGGTAATAGCATTAACTCGCTCTTTTACGAAAAGAATTTCCCGAAATTTTATGAAAAGAGTTTTGCTAATATCAATACCACAAGAGAACTGGCTACAGGGTTACAGGGCAGTGTAAGTGTTGATTACAGCAGAAACAAAAGCCTTACCAACAGTAGCAATTTTAAATTTATTGATGCCAAAGACCGGGAATTTACATCTAACAACCCTTTCAATCCGGCAGAAGAAGTACCACTTTTCCCGACCTATAATTCGTTTAGTGCTACAGCAAGCTTAACCTACACCATCGGACAGAAATATATTACCCGCCCGGATGGTAAATTTTATACTGAATCGAAATACCCTAAGATTACCGTTTTGTATAAAAAAGGATTTAATAATGTGTTAAGCAGCGATATAGATTATGACTTTATAAAAGCGGAGGTATTTCAGGAGCGAATTGGCTTAGGCTTGTTGGGCTATACGTCATTTTTGGCAGGAGTGGGCAAATTTGTTAATAATAAAAAAATGTACTACCCCGATTTCAAGCACTTTTCGGGTAACATATCTACCATTTTCCCACCCAACATAAGAAAATTCCAATATCTTGATTTTTATCAGTTTAGCACCAATCAGCAATATTTTGAAGCGCATCTGGAGCATAATTTTGCGGGCTTTTTCATGAATAAAATTCCTTTACTCCGCAAGGCTAAATTGGAAGAGTTTATTGGTGGCGGCTACTTATCGTCGCCAGAAAAAAGAAATTACAAAGAATTTTATTTTGGAATACAGCGTTTGGTTTTAAGGGCTAGTTACGGTTTTGCCTACGATGGTGGTCGCAAGCTGACGCAAGGATTCAGGATATCGTACGGATTTTAGGCTGGAAGCTGTTTGATGTAAGATGGCCGATAGAACACGCGATCCATTTTTCCATTTTTACATTTTATATAATTTCCCTATTTTTGCACCGCTTTAAACGCCGTTTGCAACGGTATCAACAGCGTTATGAAAAAATATCAGACACTACTTTACTATTGCTATAGTTACATAGCAGAGGCAGAGCAATTTGCCGCCGATCACCTTAAATTTTGTAAATCTTTAAACCTTGTTGGACGTATTATTGTTGCCGATGAAGGTTTAAACGGTACCATTTCGGGTACTCCCGAAGCTTGCGAAGCTTACATGAAAGCCATACATGCAGATGAAAGGTTTGCCAAAACAGAGTTTAAGATTGATGATGTGGAAGAGCTTTCGTTTTTGAAAATGCACTGCCGTTACAAATCAGAAATTGTACACTCAGGTTTAAGAGATACTTCGATCATCAATCCGAACGAAAGAACCGGTAAACACTTAGAACCAGTTGATTTCATGAAAATGAAAGATGATGAAGATGTGGTGATTCTGGATGTACGTTCTAATTATGAGCACAACCTGGGTAAATTCAAAAATGCAGTAACCCTCGATATCGAGAATTTTCGCGATTTCCCTGAGCAAATTAACCAGCTTGCCCAATATAAAGACAAGAAGATTTTAACCTATTGTACTGGTGGTATTAAATGCGAAAAAGCATCTGCTCTATTGCTACATCATGGTTTTAACGATGTGTACCAATTGCATGGCGGTATTATTAAATATGGCAAAGAAGCAGGCGGAAAAGATTTTGAAGGCAAATGTTATGTGTTTGATAACCGGATTGCTGTAGACGTAAACGAGGTTAACCCTACAGTAGTTTCAGTTTGTTACAATTGCGGTGTTACTACACCAAAAATGATTAACTGTGCTAATCCGGAGTGCAATGAACACGTAACACAATGTGATGCCTGCGGCGAACAGCTTCAAGGTTGCTGCTCGGAAGCATGCACTACCAATCCGCGTAAACGCCCGTATGATGGTACTGGTTACTACGTTAAGGTACCGCAGCCGGTTGCTGTGAAAGGGTAATTCGGTCGATAGTCAATAGCTAATGGTTAATGGCTGATAGTCAATAGTTGATTAACATAAAGGTAAATTGACTATTGGCTAAGTTTTAAACATAACCGCTACAAAATGAAATAGAGATGAGTATATTTATTTCAAATTCAAAGTTATGGCTTTCAAATTTGAGGAACTTAAGATCTGGCAGATTTCATTAAAACTCAGCAATGAAATAGATGTCGTTGCGAAAAAATTCCCCAGCATTGAGCTTTTCAGTTTAACCAATCAAATTAAAAAAGCAGCAGATTCAGTAAATCTTAATATTGCTGAAGGCTGTATTGGTCAATCGAAAGCAGAATTTTCGCGATTTCTAACTTATTCTGTACGTTCTGGATTAGAGGTTGTAAGCTGTTTATTCATGGCTTCATCAAGAAATTATATAACCGAGCCAGAGTTTAAAAGATTATATTCGGAATACGAGCAACTTTGCAAAATGATTTCCAAGCTAAAAAGTACATTATAGCAAATTGGCCGTTCATTGCTTTTGCACAATAAGCTATTAACCATTGACTATTAGCTGCTAGCTATCAACAATTGCCTCTTCTTAATTTTTTTCATTTACTTTGTGTATCAAGGGTTTCATCCCATAACCATTTTATGCTAAACTATCCCCGCCTGCTTTTACTGCTGCTATGCTTTACCATAAACACCTATGCTGCCGATATCAAAAGCATCGGGGTACCTTATATCGAAAATTACCCGAAATCAGTTTATTCTTCAGGTAATCAGAACTGGAGTATCGCAAAAGACAAAAATGGTGTAATGTACTTTGGCAATGCCGAAGGTCTGCTCACTTTTGATGGCCGTTACTGGCAGAAATACCGGATGCCAAACCGCCAGATTGTGAGGGCAGTTGCTACTGATAACAATGGAAAAATTTATACTGGTAGCTTTGGCGAATTTGGCTATTGGGCAATTAAAAACAATAAGTTAAGCTATAACTCACTTACGAATTTGTTACCGAAAGGTATAAAAATAGATGATGAAGTCTGGAAAATTTATGTAGATCGCGATCGGGTAATTTTCCAGTCTTTTTCAAAAATCTTTATCTACAAAAACAATAAAATTGAAGTTGTAAAATCGCCATCTTCCTTTTTGTTTCTCCATAAGGTTAATCAACGGTATTTTATAGAAGTACTGGAGCAGGGTTTATTTGAACTAATAGGCAATAAACTGGTACACCTTCCTCAAAGCGAGCAAATGGGCAAAGAAGGAATACTTTCTATTTTGCCTTACAAGAGCAACGGACTGATTATCGGCACCAGTAAAAACGGCCTTTTTATTTATGACGGCAAAAGCTTCAGCCCGCTAAATACTCCTGCAAACAGTTACCTGAAAACCTATCAGCTTAACAATGGGGTTAATTTGTTAGGTAAATATTATGCTTATGGTACTATTCTAAATGGTTTAATCATTATCGATGAAAACGGCAAAGTTGTACAGCGCATTAATAAATCGAGCGGATTGCAAAACAACACGATTTTAAGCCTGTATGCAGATAATGAACAAAATCTTTGGACGGGCCTGGACAATGGAATAGATCGTATTGAGCTCAATTCGCCACTTTACTTTTATTTTGATAAAACAGGTCAGTTTGGTACGGTGTATTCCAGCATCATTTTCAACAACAAAATCTACCTCGGTACCAACCAGGGTTTATTTTACAGCGAATGGTCGCCGTATAACCTATTGCCTTTTAATTTTCGGTTAATACCCAATTCGCAGGGCCAGGTTTGGGAGCTTACTATTATTGATAACGAGTTAATTTGCGGTCATAACAGCGGTACCTTTAAGGTTTTGGGCGATCAAATAGAATGGATATCCAGATCAGCAGGTGGCTGGACCATTAAGAAATTAAATTCTAATCCCAATTATCTTGTTCAGGGAACTTACACAGGTTTAACTTTATTTACCAAAACGCCAGGTGCAGGATTAAAATTCGCAACCAAAATAGCAGGTTTTAATGCACCATCAAGATATGTTGAGCAGGATAACAGAGGCGATATTTGGGTTGGGCATGCCTACAAGGGCTTATATAAATTGAGCCTAAGTCATGATTACACGAGGGTAACGAGCACCAAATATTTCGACGAAAAAAACGGTTTGCCCGGTAATTACAACATCAACATTTTTAATCTCGAGAATAAGATTGTTTTTTCATCAGATGCGGGTTTTTATACCTACGATGAGCTGAGCAATAAATTTACCAAATACGAGGTGCTCAATAAAAGCCTGGGGTCTTTCGAAACTTCCAACAAGATTATTCCTGCAGGCAGCAAAAAATACTGGTTTATTAATCATGGCAAAACCGCATTGGTTAACTTTAGCGAGCCTGGTAAGGTAGAGATCGATTCGAACCAGTTTAGTATTTTAGATGGCCGGATGGTACAATATTATGAGAATATTAGCCGCATAAGCGATGCCATTTACCTCATTAGTGTTGATGACGGCTTCGTAATTTACAATCCTACTGCATCACTGAATATCCAAAAAGAAAAGTTACCAGCAGTGCTGATCAGACGAGTTGAAGATATTACCGACAAATTCTCGCTGATAAGTGAAACCGGCAATGGTGAAGAAGCTACTGAAATACAGAACAGCAGAAATAATATCCGCATTTCGTATGCCCTGCCCTACTACCGACAAGCGAAAGTGAAATATCAGTTTTACCTGGAAGGTTATTCCAGAACCTGGTCTGACTGGACATATGCTACCCAAAAAGATTTCACCAATTTAAGTTCTGGGGCCTATACTTTTAAAGTGCGGGCAAAAATTGATGACAGTACGATAAGTGCTGAAACAGTTTACAATTTTACCGTCCTGCGCCCCTGGTATTTGAACAACTGGGCCATTTTATTTTATACCATTCTATTTGCGGTAGTTTTAATTTTAGGTAAAAAGATATACGAACGGAAATTGCAGCGCGATAGTCAGAAGATTACCGATCGTTTAAAAGCCGAACAACAGGAAAAACTAAGACAAGAAGCCGAAATCAGCGAAAAGCAAATTATAAAATTGCAAACCGAGAAACTACAGGCCGAACTGGCATCGAAAAACAGGGAACTGGCGAACTCGGCAATGACACTGGTTTACAAGAATGAGCTGCTTCAAAAACTGGCAGATGATATTACCAAGTTAAAAGACGAAAACGGGAAAAAACTTTCGGATGAGCAGACCCGCAAAATACAGAAAGTAATAAATGACGGGATGAACGATGAACGTGACTGGCACCTGTTCGAAAACAGCTTTAACGAAGCACATGAAAGTTTCTTTAAGAAGTTAAAGGCACAGCATCCCGATTTGGTACCAAATGATTTAAAGCTTTGCGCCTATTTAAGAATGAACATGAGCAGTAAGGAAATGTCATCGTTACTCAACATCAGTTTAAGAGGCGTAGAAATCCGTAGATACCGCCTGCGCAAAAAACTGGAAGTACCACACGATAAAAATTTAACCGAATTTTTAATGGAGCTTTAGGCTTTATTATTTCTTTATTAGCAGGATAAATTCATCATAAAACTGGTATGTCACCGTTACGGAAACGTTTGCGTAAAAAATGGTTTTTATTGCTTTTTTTAACTTTCATCCCCATCAGGCACTACATCATTACCTCTCATAGCACTTTTTAAAACCCCACAAAATACTTGGTGTACTTTATACACTTGCCTAAGTGTTAATGTTTTGTTAAAATTCAAAAAAACTGCGTTTTTGACCTAAAATCGCATTTGGTTTATCTATCTGAGAAACCACACAGTGCTGGTTGATGTATTAATGTAGAGGTAAAAGCACTTGCACATCCACAAAAACAACCTCACATTTAACTAACAATTAAACTAAATTTTAATAAGCATGAAAAGAATCTTTACGAGAATTTCTGTTCTGGCCGTATTTTGTTTACTCGCAATTAACGTAGCATTTGCGCAAAACATTACTGTAAAAGGTAAGGTAATTGATGGCGGTGATAAAACTCCGCTGCCAGGCGTATCTATCTTAATTAAGGGCACACAAAATGGTACACAAACAGATGTAAACGGCAACTACTCTATTAGTGTGCCGGCCAACGCCACACTGGTATTCAACTTTGTTGGCTATACAGCACAAGAGCAGGCTGTAAATAATCAAACTACTATTAATGTATCCTTAGCTTCATCAACACAACAATTAGAGCAGGTTGTGGTTGTAGGTTATGGTACACAAAGAAAAATTGATGTAACCGGATCTGTGGCCTCAGTTAAAGGCGAAGATATTTCAAAGCAAGCTTCAGTAAATGCCGTTAGCGCATTACAAGGTAAGGTTGCCGGCGTTAACATTACCAACTCTGGTACACCAGGTTCAACGCCGCAAATCACCATCCGTGGTACAGGTACAATTTATGGTAACCTCGGCGTGTTGTATGTTGTAGATGGTGTATGGTATGACGATATCAGCTTTCTAAACCCTGCAGATATTGCTGATATGAGTATCTTAAAAGATGCATCATCTCAATCTATTTATGGTATCCGTGCAGCTAACGGTGTTATCCTGGTAACTACCAATAAAGGCAAAACCGGTAATCCTGTAATTAACTATAACGGTTCTGTTGGGTACAAAAAAGTAACTAATCAAATTGAAATGGCTAATGCAACGGAATATGCAACAATTATTAACGAATTGTCTGCATCAAACGCTGCTCCGGCATTGTTTGCTAACCCATCTAGCTATGGCGAAGGTACCAACTGGTATAATCAGGCTTTTAGAAATGCATTGCAAACCAATCACCAGATTTCAATAAATGGTGGTACGGAAAAAACTACCTATAATTTCTCTTTGGGTTATACAGATGAAGACGGTATTGTTAAAACGCAAAACTGGAAACGTTATACCGCTAAATTTTCAAATGATTTTCAAGTATTGAAATCTTTAAAATTAGGCTATTCTATCTCAGGTACCGCTATTAACTCAAATGATATCAATAGTGGTATTTTCCGTCAGTTATATGCTGCAGGTCCGGTTGTACCGGTTTACTATGCTGATGGAACTTATGGCGATGCAAATGATTTCAGTTTGGGTGGTGGTAACAACTTCAACCCTCAGGTAACTTTAGATTTCTTCAATCAAAAATCTAAAAACTACCGTATTAATGGTAATGTTTTCGCTGAGTTGACTTTTGCCAAAAATTTTACTTTTAGAACAAGTGCAGGTGGCGATTTTGGCCAAAATGAAGTAAGAGGCTATACTCCTGCTTATCAGGCAACTCAGGGTCAAAGAAATGACATCAGTAAGTTAACAGTTAACAGAGATGAAAACAGAAACTGGATTCTTGAAAACACTTTGACTTACAAAAATACATTTGGTGATCACAATCTAACTTTATTGGCTGGTACAACGGCTCAAAGAAGAAAGAATTATTTCATCAACTCAAGTGCATTAAATGTTCCATATTCAAGTGATGGCGATTTATACCTGGCTTTAGGTACAGCATCAAATCGTGAAGTAATTGACGGCGGTAGCTTATCAACTTATTTGTCTTACTTCGGTAGAGCAAATTATTCATTCAAAAACAAATACTTGCTGAACGCTACATTGCGTGCCGATGCTGCTTCACAGTTTTTTGGTGGAGGCGATCTTTGGGGTTATTTCCCTGCAATTGGTGCTGGTTGGGTAATTTCGAATGAAGATTTCATGAAAGACCAAACTGTATTTAATAATTTAAAATTAAAGGGATCATGGGGTAAAGTAGGTAATGCAGGTGTTCCAGTAAACCCAACTACTTTAACTGTAACTCAAAGCGCTGGTTATGTTGCTATTTTTAACGGCGTAGCTTATACAGGTGCAAACGTAGCTTCATTGGTGCCTTCGTTCTTAAACTGGGAGCGCACTACAGGTACTGATATCGGTATTGAGGCAGCCTTCCTTAAAAATCGTTTAAACGTTGAAGCTAACTATTACAATAAGAAAACTGAGCAGGCCATTTTCGAAATTCCGATCCTAAGTTCAATTGGTACAGCTTCGAGTAAAATGATTGGTAACCAGGCCGACTTACAGAACCGTGGTTTTGAATTCTTAGCAACCTGGAGAGATCAGCCGAACAGTGACTTTAGCTACTCGATCAGTGGAAACATCGGAATTAACAACAACAAAGTGTTATCGGTTGTTACGGGTTTAAACCCAATTTACGGTGGCGGACAAGGCATTGCTAACGGAGCTTTGGCAACCAGAACCGTTCAAGGTGGTGCTATTGGCGAATTTTATGGCTATAGCGTAGCTGGTATTTTCCAAACCCCGGCAGAGATTGCTGCATCAGCACAAACTGGTGCCAAGCCAGGTGATTTTCGTTACGTAGATCAAAATGGTGATGGTGTTATTGATGGAAAAGACCGTGTTGTTTTAGGAAATCCAAACCCTAAATACAGTTATGGTGTGAACACTACTTTCGCTTACAAAGGATGGGATTTATCATTCGACATCCAAGGTGTTGCAGGTGTAGATGTTTACAATGCCAATATCGCTTACCGTTTCGGTAATGAGAACTTCAGCAAAGATTTTTACGATAACAGATGGCATGGAGCTGGTACTTCTAACACTTATCCATCAGCTAACGTTGGCTCAACCACTAATGCTGCGCCAAACTCTTTCTATGTTGAAGATGGTTCATATATCCGTTTAAGAACAGTTCAGTTAGGTTATGCACTTCCTGCAAGCCTAATGAGCAAATGGACAATGAAAAAAGTAAGGGTGTTTCTGGATGCTCAAAATGCAATCAACCTGTTTGGTTATAAAGGTTTTACACCAGAAATTGGTTATGATGCTGGTACTGGCCCGATCTCAAGAGGTATTGATGCCAGTGTATATCCGCTTTCTGCTATTTATAGATTAGGTCTTCAGGTGCAATTCTAATACATACGACGATGAAATTAAATCATAAAAAAACATATATTCAAAAGTTTGGACTTATTGCTTTATGCGCAAGTACATTAGTAATACCTGCATGTAAAAAGGATTTCCTGAATGTAGATCCTCAAGCCAAACAACCAGCGGTAACATTCTGGAAAACCCAGGATGATGCAACTAAAGCAGTTAACTCGATCTATGCCAATTTAAGAACCTGGGGAAATACTGCTTTCCCAGCTTTGGCAGTTGAGAGTATCCCGGGTGATGACGCTGAAAAAGGAAGCTCTGCAAATGATGCCAGTTATTTAAACAATTTCGATAACTATACAGCTTCATCAACAGAAGGCCAATTTGGTGGTTTTTGGGAAGCTCAGTATCAAAATATCAACCTGTGTAACCAGGTATTGGATAACATTCCGGCTATTAGTATGGATGCAAGCTTAAAAGCGCGCTATATTGCTGAAGCAAAATTTGTTCGTGCTTATTCTTATTTCAGATTAGTGCGTGCATTTGGTGATGTTCCATTACGCTTAAATGTACCAAAAGATGCCTCAGAATTTAACATTCCGAGAACACCAAAAGCTCAGGTTTATACCGCCATTGAGAAAGATTTAGATGATGCAGCAGCTGTATTGCCTCAAACTTATCCTGCTGCTGATTTGGGCAGGGCAACAAAAGGTGCAGCTTTAGGCTTACACGCAAAAGTGGCTATGTATTTGGGTAAATGGGATGCTGTGCTTTCATACACCAATACGGTTATGACTTTAGGTTACGATTTGTATCCTAACTTCCAGGAAGGATTCCGTACCACACGCGAAAATAATATCGAATCTGTATTCGAAATTCAATGCGAATTATTGCTAAACAATAAAGATGCTTCGAACTCTCAGTATAGCCAGGTTCAAGGGGTTCGTGGTTCGGTTGCAGGCTGGGGCTTTAACGTACCTACAGCTGCATTAGCTGCTGCTTTTGAAACAGGCGATGTGAGAAGAAACGGAACAATTATCTTCAGGGGAGAAACTACTCCGCAAGGCGATGCTATTGCCCCAACCGGTGATAACCCCATGTATAATGAGAAATCTTATGTTCCATTCAGTTTAATTGTTTCAGGCTATACAGAAGGATGTCAGCAAAATGTACGCGTGCTTCGCTTTGCCGATGTGTTATTAATGAATGCAGAAGCTGCAAATGAGTTAGGCAATACAACTTTGGCTAAAACTTCGCTAAACAGGGTTCGTGCCCGTGCGCGTGGTGGTGTTGCCGGTGTTTTACCTGATGTTACCACAAACGACAAAGAAGCATTACGCCAGGCCATCTGGAAAGAAAGACAGGTAGAGCTGGCAATGGAATCTGATCGTTACTTTGATGTAATTCGCCAGGGTCGTGGTACTGCAGTTTTTGGTGCTAAAGGCTGGAAAGCTGGTAAAAACGAAGTTTGGCCAATTCCTTCTACCGAGATCGATAAAAGTGCAGGTACTTTAACACAAAATCCAGGTTATTAATCGCTTTAAATTTTACAAAAATGAAAACAAAATATTTTTTATTGATGGCGGCAGTAACACTAGGGTTATCATCCTGCCAAAAAGAATTTGATCCGGCAAGCTATGCCCCACCTTTAAACATTGGTGGCTATACCAGCTCAAAGCAAATTGCTACAAGCAGCTTAGTAGCTTACTGGGCCTTTGAAGGTGGCTATACCGATAGTATTTCTAATACTGCTGGGGTTAATACCGGAACTTCTTTTGCAAAAGGGATTAAAGGACAGGGCTTGCAAGGTGCCTTAAACGGTTACGTAGTATCTAATACTCCTGCTGCGGTTCAAAACTTAAAAAGTTTTACACTTACACTTTGGGAAAAAATGCCTTTAAACGATAAAGGGATTGTTGGTTTGGTTGATGTAGCTAAATCTTCTGATTTCTGGGGCAACCTTACTTTTTTCTTTGAAAATGGTGGCGATGCTACTACCGGAAAATTAGTTGCAAGAACTTATACAGGTGTGGTTAACAATGGAGGTGATAATTTCTTAAAATTAACAGATCCGTGGAACAAGTGGAATCAAATAGCATATACATACGATGCTACTACCTCTACCTTTAAAGTTTACTTCAACGGATCTAAAATTGGCGAAAAAACTGTTGCTAACCTGGGTCAATTAACTTTCCTTGATGCAAGTAAAATGGTTTTTGGAACGGTTCAATTCCAAACCACACCAAGTTTAACCACATCAACTGGCAAGCAAGATTGGGCAAGTTATCTGGTTGGTCAATTGGATGAAGTTCGTATTTACAATAAAGCTTTAACAGCAGATGAAATCAGTGCGCTTTCTAAGCTAGAAGGTAGAGGAAAATAAAACCCCAACCTTAAAACAGGCACAAATAAAAGGGGTTGCCAGGTGGCAGCCCTTTTTAAAAATCTCCCGAAATGAAAAAAAACTACTTCTTTATTCTAATCCTTTCCGTTTTTTTCTTTGCCTGCAAAAAAGGAGGCAGTAACGATCCCGTAATCGACCCGGTAGCACCTCCATCAACTTATGCCTTTGCCGATTTAAAAGTAAATGGCACTTACAACGGCTTTACCTATTATGGTTTAAACAGTACGCCTGTTGTTAAAATTACTTTCTCTTCCCCTATCAACCTATCTTCTGTTAGCGGAAACATTACCTTAACCGATGCCACCGGAAACCCGGCAGCATTTACCTCAACTTTAGAAAATAACGATAATACTGTTGTAATCAGCCCTTCGGCTTTGCAACCTATTACAAAATATATTTTAAACATCAACACCGGACTATTATCAATATCCGGAAACAAGTTACAAACAGCTATAACCGTAACCCTGATTACTGCAGTAGATGATACCGACAAATTTGCCCGCATCACAGACGAGGAGCTGCTTACCCTGGTTCAAAAACAAACTTTTAAATATTTCTGGGATTTCGGTCACCCTGTTAGCGGATTAGCCCGCGAACGCAATACCTCTGGCAATACAGTTACTTCTGGCGGATCAGGATTTGGTATTATGGCTTTAATCACCGGCATTAACCGCAATTTTATCAGCAGAGCCGATGGTTTGGTCCGGATGCAAAAAATTGTAGCCTTCTTAAAAACAGCCGATCGCTTTCATGGAGCTTATCCGCATTGGCTTGATGGAAATACTGGAAAAGTAATTCCATTTAGCGTTAAAGATAATGGAGGTGATTTGGTAGAAACTTCTTTCTTAATGGCAGGTTTAATAACAGCCAGACAATATTTTAATGGAACTGACGCGGCTGAAACTGCTCTAAGAGCCGACATTAATACCATTTACAATGGTGTAGAATGGAGCTGGTACCGAAAAGACAATAGCAATACGCTGTATTGGCATTGGAGCCCTAACTATAACTGGGACATGAATTTACCCATTAAAGGCTGGAACGAATGTTTAATTACCTATGTAATGGCAGCATCCTCTCCTACTTATTCCATTCCAAAATCAGTTTACGATGCCGGATGGGCGCAAAACGGAGCCATGAAAAACGGTAGCAGTTACTATGGGGTTCAACTCCCTTTAGGAACAGCAAACGGTGGTCCTCTGTTTTTTGCGCATTACTCTTTTATGGGTATTAATCCAACCGGACTAACAGATGCCTATGCCAATTACGAAAGCCAAACCAAAGCACATGCCTTAATCAATTATAATTATTGCAAAGCTAACCCACTCGGTAATTACGGTTATGGCGAAAACTGCTGGGGGTTAACTGCCAGTGATATTCAAGGTGGATATACCGCCAGTTCACCAACCAATGATGTAGGCACCATAGCACCTACTGCAGCATTGGCCTCTATGGCTTACACCCCTACCGAATCGATGCAGGCCTTACGCTATTTTTATTACAAGCTCGGCAATAAAACCTGGGGCGATTATGGCTTTTACGATGCTTTTTCTTTAAAAGACCAGTGGTTTGCCACTTCTACCCTGGCGATAGATCAGGGACCAATTGTGGTCATGATCGAAAATTACAGAACAAAACTAATCTGGAACTTATTTATGAGTGCACCAGAAGTAAAAGCAGGAATGAAAAATCTTGGTTTTAGCAGTCCCAATCTTTAACAACACACACAAATGAAACTCAATTTTCAACACTTTTTATTTTTTTCACTCACTTTAATTACCCTTTCTGCCTGCGCTCAGGGTAAAAAGTCGGGCTACAACCCCGATCTTACCATACGTAAAAACTTAACCGACGAGCAATTGCTCGATTTGGTACAAAAGCAAACCTTTCAGTATTTCTGGGATGGTGCAGAGCCTACATCTGGTGCCGGCCGCGAGCGTTATCACGTAGATAACATATATCCTGAAAATGATAAAAGCACTGTTGCAACTGGCGCTACAGGTTTTGGTTTAATGGCAATTTTAAGTGGTATCGACAGGGGATATGTCACCAAAAAAGATGGAGCGGAACGTTTAAACAAAATTCTCGATTTCCTGGGCAAAGCCGATCGTTTTCACGGTGCATGGTCGCACTGGATTTATGGCGAAACCGGTAAAGTACGTCCGTTTGGTCGCAAAGATAATGGCGGCGACCTGGTAGAAACTTCTTTTGTGGCGCAAGCCTTAATCTGTATCAACACCTATTATAAAAACGGCACAACTGCAGAAAAAGCATTGGCTAAAAAAGCCGATGAACTTTGGAAAGGCATTGATTTTAACTGGTACCGCAATGGTGGCCAAAATGTATTGTACTGGCACTGGTCGCCCGAATATCAATGGGAAATGAACTTTCCTGTTAAAGGGTATAACGAATGCTTAATTATGTACGTGTTAGCGGCTTCCTCTCCTACCCATACTGTACCTGCTGAGGTTTACCATCAGGGTTGGGCCAGAAACGGCGAAATTAAAACCAATTTTGAAGTTTATGGCCATCCTTTTACGCTCGATTATCAGGGTCAGAAAAACTCGGTTGGCCCTTTATTCTGGGCACACTATTCTTATTTGGGCTTAAATCCGAAAGGATTAAAAGACCGTTATGCCAATTACTGGGAAAATAATGTAAACCATACCCTGGCCATCCACGATTATTGCGTAGCTAACCCAAAAGGCTTTAAAGGTTATGGCGTAAACAACTGGGGTTTAACCGCAAGCTATTCTGTTAAAGGTTATGCAGCGCACAATCCCCAGGAAGATTTTGGCGTAATTTCTCCTACTGCTGCCATTTCATCTATCCCTTACACGCCAAAAGAATCGATGAAGGTAATCAGACACCTTTACGAAAATTTAGGCACCAAAGTATGGGGCAAGTATGGCTTTTACGATGCCTTTTCTGAAACCGACAACTGGTATCCGCAAAAATATTTAGGCATAGATCAGGGGCCAATGGTAGTGATGATTGAAAATTACCGGTCTGGATTACTTTGGAAACTATTTATGAGCAATGAAGATGTACAGAAAGGCTTAACCAAATTAGGATTTGAAAGCCCGGCGTTGAAGAAATAAAATTGATAATCATAATATTAAATGAAGCATATTCTATTCATCATATTAATCAGCATAACTGTTGGATTGCAGGCACAGCAAAAAACCTATTGCAACCCAATCAACGTGGATTATGGCTATACCCCTTTTGAATCTTTTACCGAATGGGGTAAGCATCGCGCTACGGCCGATCCGGTTATTGTGAACTACAAAGGCGATTTCTACCTGTTTAGCACCAATCAATGGGGGTACTGGCACAGTCCGGATATGCTCAACTGGAAGTTTGAAGAAAGAAAGTTTCTGCGCCCGTGGAATAAAACCAAAGATGAACTCTGCGCACCCGGAGTTGGCATCGTTGGCGATACCATGGTGGTTTTTGGGAGTACTTATACCAAAAATTTCACCCTGTGGGGCAGTACCGATCCCAAAGGAAACAAATGGTTTCCTTTGGTCGATTCGTTAGAAATAGGTGGCTGGGACCCGGCCTTTTTTACTGATGATGATGGCAAATTTTACATGTACAACGGCAGCAGCAATAACTACCCGATGTATGGTGTAGAGCTCGACCGCAAAACATTTAAGCCTAAAGGCACCCGTACCCCGATGTACCTGCTGCAAAGCTGGCGCTATGGCTGGCAGCGTTTCGGCGAGTATATGGACGATACCTTTCTCGACCCTTTTGCCGAAGGTGCCTGGATGACGAAACACAATGGCAAGTATTATTTTCAGTATGGTGCACCGGGTACCGAATTTAGCGGCTACTCTGACGGGGTTGTTGTAGGCAGTAAGCCGCTATTCGATGGCATACAGGCTACCCCGCAATCCGATCCGCTGAGTTATAAAGGCGGTGGCTTTTCGAGAGGTGCAGGCCATGGAGCAACCTTTCAGGATAACAACAAAAATTACTGGCACATTTCTACCAGCATTATCTGTGTAAAAAATACCTGGGAACGCCGGATGGGCATCTGGCCAACCGGTTTTGACCAGGATGATGTGATGTGGACCAATACCGCATTTGGCGATTACCCACTTTACCTGCCTTCAGAAAGGAAAGCAAATGGTCCTGCTGGTCCGGGATGGATGTTGATTAACTATAAAAAACCAGTTACCGTTTCTTCTACATTAGGCGCTTTTGAGGCTAACAATGCAGTAGATGAAAGCATAAAAACCTACTGGAGCGCCAAAACCGCCAACAACGGCGAATGGATCCAAACAGATTTAGGGAGCCTCGCCACTGTTAACGCCATTCAAATCAACTATGCCGATCAGGATGCCGAATTTATTGGTAAACAAACCGGTATTTTCCATCAGTACAAAATCCTTTCATCAGTTGATGGCAAAAAATGGACGACTTTGGTTGATAAAAGCCAGAACAAAACCGATGTGCCCCATGATTATATCGAATTACCAAAACCGGTTAAAACCAGGTTTATTAAAATGGTAAACATCCACATGCCTACCGGAAAATTTGCCATTAGTGGTTTGCGCGTTTTTGGTAACGGAAACGGTGAAAAACCAGCACAGGTGAAAAACCTGATTGTACTGCGTACCGAAAAAGATAAACGCAGTGCCTATATCAAATGGCAACCGGTTGATAATGCTTTTGCCTATAACCTGTATTATGGCACCGCACCCGATAAACTTTATAACTGCATCATGATACACGACTTTAACGAATACTGGTTTAAAGCAATGGATAGCCAAAAGGCGTATTATTTCGCTATCGAAGCGATAAACGAGAGTGGCGTTTCGGCAAAAACAGCAGTTAAAAAAGTAGATTAAAAATAGAGCTCACGCTCGTTTGTAACGAGCGTGGAAATAACCAATCGTTTATAACGATTAAAATTTAACACGATAAAATCGTAAAGCTATTTAGGCGTGCGTAGGAAACAAACGCCAGCTAATAAATGAGGAAAAAGAATAAAATACACATAGCATGAAAAGAGCGAAAATCCTGGCTGTTTTTTTTACAGCCTTCGTACTGAACGCATCTGCGCAGACCAAAAAACCGGTTTCGGCTGAGGAAGCAAAGATGAACACCTTTATCAATAACCTGATGGCTAAAATGACGGTTGATGAAAAAATTGGCCAATTGAATTTACCAAGCTCCGGCGATATTACCACCGGGCAAGCCAACAGCAGCGATATCGGGAAAAAGATCAAAGATGGCCAGGTTGGTGGTTTATTCAACATTAAGGGCGTTGAAAAGATCAGGGCAGTACAAAAGGTTGCTGTAGAAAACAGCAGGATGAAAATCCCTTTGTTGTTCGGTATGGATGTAATACACGGTTACAATACCGTTTTCCCGATTCCTTTGGGTATGAGTGCCACCTGGAACATGGATGCCGTTCAAAAATCGGCCCGTGTGGCAGCCATTGAAGCCAGCGCAAGCGGTATCAACTGGACCTTCTCTCCTATGGTTGATATTTCGCGCGACCCACGCTGGGGAAGGATTTCGGAAGGTAATGGCGAAGATCCGTACCTGGGCTCGCAAATTGCCAAAGCCATGGTAAAAGGTTACCAGGGTAAATTGCAAGCCAATAACGAGATTCTGGCTTGTGTAAAACACTATGCCCTTTATGGCGCAGCAGAAGCTGGAAGAGATTACAACACTACTGATATGAGTAAGGTAAAAATGTACAATGAGTACCTTCCGCCGTATAAAGCAGCTGTTGACGCTGGTGCTGCCAGTATTATGGCTTCATTTAACGAGGTTGATGGCATTCCGGCTACCGGCAGTAAATGGTTAATGACCGAGGTTTTACGTAACCAATGGGGCTTTAAAGGCTTCGTGGTAACCGATTATACCGGAATTCCTGAAATGATTGCACACGGAATGGGCGATTTACAAACAGTTTCTGCGCTGGCTTTAAATGCAGGTGTAGATATGGATATGGTGGGTGAAGGCTTTTTAGGTACACTAAAAAAATCGCTTGCCGAAAAGAAAGTGAACATCGATCAGATTAACAGGGCTTGCCGCTTAATTCTTCAGGCCAAGTACAAATTGGGCTTATTTGCCGATCCGTACAAGTTTTGCGATGCCAACCGCGCAGAGAAAGAAGTATTCAGTCCTGAAAACCGCAGCATCGCCCGTCAGATCGCTGCCGAAAGTTTTGTATTGCTTAAAAACAAAAACAATATCTTACCACTTAAAAAATCAGGTACAATTGGTTTAGTTGGTCCACTGGCCGATAACACTGCCAATATGTACGGTACCTGGAGTGTCGCGGCTCTATTCGATAAATCGGTAACGGTTTTACAAGGTTTAAAAAATGCTTTAGGCAACAATGCTAAAATATTAACCGCCCGCGGTGCTAACTTCCTGGCCGATTCGGCTTTAGAGCACCGCTATGTAAATATCCATAACCCTACTTACAAGCACGATTCGCGCTCAGAGGCGGAAATGATTAAAGAAGCTTTGGCTGTTGCCGAAAAATCGGATGTAATTGTGGCCACTGTTGGTGAAGGTTCTGAATTTTCAGGCGAAAGCAGTAGTGTTACCGATATTCAAATCCCCGAAACGCAAAAAAATCTTTTAAAAGCTTTGGTTAAAACGGGTAAACCGGTTGTAATGGTGCTGTTTACAGGTCGTCCGCTGGCTTTAAAATGGGAAGATGAAAATATCCCGGCTATTTTAAATGTTTGGTTCCCGGGTAGCGAAGCCGGAAGCGCCATTGCCGATGTACTTTTTGGCGATGCAAATCCTTCTGGCAAACTGAGTGCTACTTTTCCTCAAAATGTTGGTCAGGTGCCACTTTATTACGCGCACAAAAATACCGGTCGCCCTTTAGCCGATGGTAAATGGTTCGAAAAATTCCGTTCTAACTATTTAGATGTAAGTAATGATCCCTTGTATCCTTTTGGTTATGGCTTAAGCTATACCACATTTAACTACAGCGATATTAAATTAAGTTCGAATACATTAACCAAAGGTAAATCGATTACCGCATCGGTTACATTAACCAATACCGGCAAATACGACGGACAGGAGGTTGTACAGCTCTATATCCGCGATTTAGTGGGTAGCATTACCCGCCCGGTAAAAGAACTAAAAGGATTCCAGAAAGTGGGTTTAAAGGCTGGAGAAAGCAAAAACATCACTTTTACCCTAACCGAAAACGATCTTAAATTCTACAATTCGGATTTAAAATTTGTAGCAGAACCTGGCGATTTCAAAGTATTTATCGGCACCAACTCACGCGATGTAAAAGAAGCATCTTTTACACTGAAATAAAGACAATTAGGTTTGGTTGTTAACCCTGTGCTATTGTAAAGTAGCCAGGGTTTCTTTTTGTTCAAAAAAATCAAGTAAATTTAAATTTAGATGAAAATAAAGACCATTCCAACAATAGCGACAGTTTTAATTTATGCACTATTTACTTTACTCACATTTGAAAACAATGCTACTTCAGATGGCTTTACCAAATTAGGATTTCCATTTAGTTTCTATGTTTATTCGGAGGGTAAACTAACCGACCCAGGATTAGCATCTAGCTTTGGTTTTTCAATCAAATACTTTCTTATTGATGTGTTGATACTAACAATAGTTATTGTTTTAGTAAATTTTATTACCGATAAATGGAAAAAGGAGAAAAAGACTAGCAAATAGTTACCATTCAAGTATCTGTCATCATATAATATTGTAAAGTAACTTAGGTTTCCTATTTTTGCCTTATGAAAAAGATTATCCTAACTATCTGCATTCTTTTTTCAGTACTCTTTTTAAACGCTCAGGATTTTAAAAAATACGATAAAGGCAGCTTTATTAAAGGCAAAGATTCCATTTACTACAGGGTACTGTTTCCGGAGAACTTTAACCCCGAACAAAAATATCCGTTAGTGATCTTCCTGCATGGCAGTGGCGAAAGAGGCAATGACAATGCCAGTCAGCTGGTACACGGTGGAAAGTTGTTTTTAAAAAACGATGTACGCAAAAATTTCCCTGCCATTGTAGTGTTTCCACAATGCCCGGCTAACGATTTCTGGGCCAATATTAACATCGATAAAGACGCAAAAGGTAAAAGGAAATTAAGTTTTGTTGAAGGTGGCAAGCCCACTAAAATTATGCACGCATTGCAGGGTATGATTAAAGATTTTCTGAAAAAACCTTACGTAAACCGTGAGCAAGTTTACGTTGGTGGCCTATCCATGGGTGGCATGGGCACGTATGAGCTGCTGAGAAGAGAACGCCATAAATTTGCTGCAGCCATTGCCATTTGTGGTGGTGACAATACCAATAACATCGAAAAATACAAAAAAACACCCCTCTGGATTTTCCATGGGGCAAAAGATGATGTCGTAGATCCGGCATTATCCATTGCTATAGCCGAACGGCTAAAAACAGTTGGCAAAGAAGTTAAATTTACGCTTTACCCCACAGCTAACCACAACAGCTGGGATAGCGCCTTTGCAGAGCCTGAGTTATTGCCCTGGTTGTTTTCGCATAAGAAATAACATAAAGATCCATCATCCTGATCCGATAGCTATCGGATTTATTTCAGGGTCTCTCAAGAGTTAGATGCTGAAACAAGTTCAGCAGGACGATTTTGGATAATAAAAAAAAGGCTTGAGGAAAATCCCCAAGCCTTTTCCTATAAATAAGGTATTTATTATTCAGCCATGTTGTGGTAAACCGCCTGCACATCATCATCTTCCTCTAACTTATCAATCAGTTTTAAAACATCGGCAGCTTGCTCTTCTGTTACTTCATGGTGCGATAAAGCAATGCGCTCCAGTTTAGAGCTTTTTAACTCAATGCCTTTTTCTTCCAGTGCTTTTTGTAAAGAACCAAAGTTTTCGAAAGCACCCTGAGCTACTGCTACGTCATTTCCTTCTTCATCAGCTTCAACGTAAAGTTCTTCTAAACCTGCATCAATTAATTCAAACTCTAATTCTTCCAAATCCAAATCATCTGCAGGTACAAAGCGGAAAATAGATTTACGGTTGAAAACAAAATCCAAAGAACCGGTTTTGCCCAAAGTTCCGTTGGTTTTATTAAAGTAGCTGCGCACGTTGGCAACGGTACGGTTGGTATTATCGGTTGCCGTTTCAATTAAAACCGCCACGCCGTGAGGGGCGTAACCTTCGTAAACAATTTCTTCGTAATTGGCTAACGATTTATCAGATGCACGCTTAATAGCTGCCTCTACCCTATCTTTAGGCATGTTTACAGCTTTAGCATTTTGCATAGCCGTACGTAAACGCGAGTTGGTTTCAGGATGAGGCCCCGATTCTTTAACCGCCATTACAATATCTTTACCAATACGCGTAAACTGAACCGCCATTTTGGCCCAACGCTTAAATTTTCTTTCTTTTCTAAATTCGAATGCTCTTCCCATTTTGTAGTATCAAGTAATTGGAATCAAGTATCAAGATGATCCTTGTTCCTAACCCTTTATTTTGTTTATTTAATATAACACCTCTGCTTTAGTCTTTTAGCTTTGGTCTTTTAGCTCTTTTTTAAATTCTTTAACATATCAGCTGTCAGTTTCGACAAATCGAACTCTGGTTTCCAGCCCCAGTCTTTAGCCGCGTAGGTATCATCAATAGAACGTGGCCAGCTGTTGGCAATTTGCTGACGCGGATCGTTGTTGGTGTAAGTTAAGGTGAAATCAGGAATATGTTTTCTGATTTCCGCAGCTAAAACTTCTGGTGTAAAACTTACGCCTGCAAAATTATAACTGCTACGCACCGAAATCTGATCGGCTGGTGCATCCATTAACTCGATGGTACCCCGAATCGCATCGTCCATATACATCATCGGTAATTCCGTTCCGGCATTTAAGAAACTCTGATAGCTGCCTTTTTTTAACGCATCGTGAAAAATGTGAATGGCATAATCAGTTGTTCCCCCTCCAGGTGCTGCCTTCCAGCTAATCAATCCCGGGTAACGGATACTGCGTACATCCAATCCATATTTCTGGTTATAATACTCGCACCAACGCTCGCCAGCCAGTTTACTAATACCATAAACCGTATTTGGATCCATTACACAGTATTGCGACGTATGGTCTTTTGGTGAGTTTGGTCCAAACACAGCAATTGAACTTGGCCAATACACTTTTGCTGTTTTATATTCGAGTGCTAAATCGAGTACATTCAGCAAGCCGTTCATGTTTAAATCCCAGGCCAATTTAGGGTTCTGTTCGCCTGTGGCCGATAATAATGCCGCCAGCAGGTAAACCTGTGTAGGCCTGTACTTATGAAAAATGCCTTTAATCATTTCCTTATCAAGCACATTTACAAATTCGAATGGCGCAGAGTTTTTGATATCATAATCAGGTCTGCGGATATCGCATGCAACTACGTTATCATCGCCATATATCTTACGTAAAGTGGTAACCAATTCGGTACCAATTTGTCCGTTAGAGCCTAAAACAACAATTTTTTCCTGCATATTTTTCTTGAGATTGAGCAAAGGTAAAAAAATGAGATAAAAGGTGATAAAATATTTATACTTAGTGTGTAAGTTGGTTAACTGTTTGAATCGTTGAAACTGGTTAACTGTAAATTGCAAACTGGTTTACTGCGAACTGCCAACATTCCAACATTAAAACTTTTCAACTTTAAAACACACCAATATCTCAGCTTTAAAACTTAAAATTTATACATTTACTTTAGCGTACCACCAAATAAACCAATGACTCCTTTTGAGCCTGAATATGCTGCAGATTTACTTAACCGCCTAAAATTGGGCGATAAGCAGGCTTATGAACGCATTTACTTGACCTATAGTAAAGAATTGCTTTTAGCGGCTTATAAAAAAACAGGAGAAAGGATAATTGCTGAGGAACTGGTACAGAACATTTTCATTTCGCTTTGGGAAAAACGTGCTGAAGCCAAAATCAGCAACCTGCAGGCTTATTTATTCGGCGCGCTAAAACTGAGCGTAATTAACCATATCAGGAATTTGGTGATGGAAAACAAATATGTGCAGTACCAAAGCCTCACCTATACAGAAGATCATCAGGATACCGCCAACCTGGTCGACTTTCATGACCTTTCGGCCATTATCGAACAAGGCATCAATTCGCTCCCCGAAAAAACCCGGGAAGTTTTCAGGCTCAGCCGTTACCAGCACCAATCTACCAAAGATATTTCTGCCGGATTAAACATTTCAGAAAAGGCTGTAGAATACCACATTACCCAGTCTATTAAAAGGATTAAAGAATATATTAAAAATTTCTACATCTTTTTATAACTGTATATCAGCCAATTACAAAATAATTTCATTTTTCTGCAAAGTTGCTTTAGGGTTTGGCCCTCACTGTGTTACTTGTAAGTATAAAGCCAAATATTTTTTCTTATGAACCAAAAATCATTCTACGATTTACTTACCCGTTATCACGAAGGAAATTGTACTGAAGCCGAAAAGCTTTGGGTAGATAAATGGTATCATAATTTAAACAGTAAGAGTTTTGAAGATCTTTCTGATGCCGCACTGGATGAGATGCAACAAAGTATTTGGCAAAATATCAATCCAGATGCCACACAACCGGTAAAAAACACTAAGGTTAAGAAACTTTGGCCAAAATTTGCCATTGCAGCATCGTTTATTGTTGCATTTCTAATTGGTGGCTTGTACTGGGCAAACAAGAACAACGCCGAAAATGCCTTTATGAGCGATAATGAAGGTCTGGAACTAATTAGCAAAACCAACGATACCAATCGTCCCATCAT
Source organism: Pedobacter kyungheensis (assembly GCF_000812965.1). Classification (GTDB taxonomy): domain Bacteria; phylum Bacteroidota; class Bacteroidia; order Sphingobacteriales; family Sphingobacteriaceae; genus Pedobacter; species Pedobacter kyungheensis. The sequence continues at coordinate 34,498 of NZ_JSYN01000017.1, read as the reverse complement.
AGTTTCGCTGAGCGATGAGAGTAAAATTACTTTAGATCCAAAGGCAAACATCATTTACCCAAAGGATTTTGCTACCGATAAAAGAACCGTTTACCTAAAAGGAAACGCTTTTTTCTCGGTAAGCAAAAATCCGAAAAGACCTTTTTACGTGTACAACCGAACATTGGTTGTACGCGTTTTAGGTACCAGCTTCTTTGTTAAATCGTCGGTTAATCAGCAACCGGCACAAGTTTCGGTACGCACAGGCAAGGTACAGGTAAACGAAAACGAAAACTGCAGCCTGTTCCGCCTGTCAGATAAAAGGGTAGCCAGGCCTATTTTACTCAAACCTAATCAGAAGGGAATTTATACCGATCATAACTTAAGCAAAACCCTGGTAGAGCACCCTATTCCTTTAGCAGTGGCTTACAATATGCCCAACACGGTCAGTTATAATTTTAAAGAAAAAAACCTGAAAGAGATTTTCAGTACCTTATCAGAAGCTTATGGTATTGATATTTTAACCAGTCAGCAGGATATATTAAACTACACCTTTACCGGAGATTTAAGCAATAAAGGGCTATATGAGCAGCTCGATCTGATTTGCGGATCTATATCAGGTAAATATAAAATCAAGGGAACCAGCATTATGGTTTCAAATACCAACTAACCAAAATATATAAACATGATGAAACAGTACCAGATTATCAACAGCCCGTAACCGCGGCACCACTTCCCATAATATTTTTCTAAAAAACAAAGCCGACAATGTGGGGCATTGCCGGCGAGTTAAATACATAGAAATGTATTCATGGTATTCCTATGTCCAATAAATCCAATCATTTAATGAACAACAACCAAATTTATGAAAAAAAATCAACTTATTTCGCTGGCGATATATGCAATGAGAGTTTCGATTTACCAAATACTTGCAATAATAACCTTTACCTGTGCTGCATTTGCAAAAAATGTTGGCGCACAGGAATTTCTGAATAAAGCAATCTCGATCAAAGCCGATCAAACCGATATTAAGACCATTATTGAAAAAACCGAACAACTGGCCAATGTTAAGTTTGTTTACAGTCCGCAATTAATTAACTCTGACCGGAAAATATCGGTAAACGTGGTTAACCAAAAACTTAAATACTTTCTTGAGAATTCGCTAAAACGTTATGACGTGGGATATAGGATAGTTAAAGATCAGATTCTGCTCTATTCTATTCCCGCCAATAACAACCTGGCACTGTTAAAAGCCTTTGAAGGGATTGTTACCGGTAAAGTTACCGATAGCAAAGGCAACGCTATCCCCGGGGTATCGGTTACCGTAAAAGGCAAAACCATTGGTACTACTACCGATGAAAATGGTGCTTTTGCCTTAAAAGGTCTTACAGTTGACAGCCGCGTGCTGGTAGTAAGGTATGTAGGCTATATTTCTAAAGAGGTTAACCTATCGCCAGGCAATGCCGACGAAAACCTGAACATCAGCTTATCAGAAGATAACTTACAACTCGAAAGTGTAATGGTTACTGGTGGTAATCCTAAAAAGAAGCTTGAAAGTAGTGTGGCCCTTACCTCGGTAAGCAATAAAGACATTACCAACAGGGCACCTTTAAACAGCACCGATTTATTAAAAGCCATTCCAGGTTTAACTGTAGAAAGTACTGGTGGTGATGGTCCGGGTAACGTTTGGGTAAGGGGCTTTCCACAGCAAGGTGGTTATATTTTCCTGGGTATACAGGAAGATGGTTTGCCTTTACTGCCTACAGGCTTCAACACCAATCCATCAGTAGATCAATACTACAAAACCGACCTGACTATCCAAAACATCGAAGCCATCAGAGGTGGTAACGCTTCCATCATTCAGGCCAATACTCCTGGTGCAGTGGTTAACAACCTCAGCTATGTTGGTGCCGATAAACAATATGGCCAGTTTAAATTTACCACAGGCTTTTCGCAGGGCTTATACCGTTTTGATGGCAATACCGGAGGAAAAATAAGCGATCAAGTTAAATACAACATTGGTGGTTTTTACCGTACCGATAATGGCGTAGTAGATCAGGGCTTTAATCCGGCCAATCGCGGCGGACAAATTAAAGGTAACATGACTTTTAATTTCAAGAATAACAAAGGTTTTATCCGCCTTTACGGAAAGTACCTGAATGATAAAGTTCAGTTCCTGCTAACCAGCTACTACCCTTATGATGGAACCGGAAAGCCAACCACTTACCGAGATTACAATATGGCTTCGCAATCCATTACCCCTGTTCAAACCGATTGGAGCTATAACGACCCTGCAAACGGAAACCATGATTTTAGTTTAACAGATGGGATACATACAAAATTGGGTTCAGCTGGTTTCCAGTTTAACTACCTAACTGATAATGGCTGGCAGATCGTAAACAATTTCCGTTACCAGAATACCCACACCAACGCTACTTACACTGCACCTGCCGGAATTACAGCCAGAACCAGCGCAACACCTTACTATTATCCTGGCGGCGCTGTTGCACCATTTGTAGCCGGCGATTATGTAATTACTTCAAATGCCCAGGGGCAAATTAACAGTGACGTGCAGATTGTAGATTATCTGGATTTAAAAAAGAAAGTAAAAAACCACAGCCTTAATATCGGATTGGGCATCCACCAGTATAACCGCGACGATTTACGTTATGCTTTCCGTTCTTTTACCGAGTTTAAAGAACACCCAAGTATTATCTTACAGTCTCCAACAGCTGCAGAGCGCACTATTCAAACTAAAAACACCTTCATAGGCGATACCAGAACCTTATCTGCTTATGCCGGTGATGAGATTAAAATATCAGAAAAATGGCGCCTGGATATTGGGGCGAGAATCGACAATCAAAATGTAAAAGGCGACAGACCTTATTATGCATTAAACACCAATGGTACTGTAAATGCAAGTGCAAGTGCCACGCCTACTATTTTAGGCTATACTGCTTATAACGAAACATTAACCAACTGGGCAGCTTCTGTAGGTGCAAATTATAAAATCAGCAATACTTCAAGCATTTTTGCCCGGGCAACCAAAGCCTACAATGCGCCGAACATTGGCGATTACAATGCATCGGCCTATAATGCCGCAAACATTAAAAAACGCCCGGTTTATTTAGGCGAAGTAGGTTTTAAATATGCCAAAAATAACCTGGCAATTTTTGCCTCCGGAAGTTACTCGGCTATTAAAAATGTATCGTTAAGCATTAATGTGCCAACTACAGCGGCAGGTACACAAGCTTTAGTAGCTTTTGGTTCTACCCGCACCTGGAGTGCAGAATATGAAGTTTCTTACAAAATTGCGAAACCACTCAGCTTACGCCTAACCGGAACGCTTCAGGATTCGAAATATACCGATTACGAAGCCAATACCAGTGGCAATGCTGCCGTGGCCGCCGAATTTGGTAACCGCATTTACAGCTTTACCGGTAACCGCACAGAACGGGTTCCGGTGCTTAACACCGAACTTGGTGCAAACTACGATTACAAAAACTTTAACTTATATGTTGCAGCAAATTACGTGGGCAGCCGCTTTACCTCACCAAGCGGAAGCTACGAATTACCAGGTTATGTGGTAATGAAAGCTGGCGCAGGCTATAATTTCACTAAAAAAGTAGCTATAAGATTTTGGGCAGACAACTTGTTAAATGCAAAAGTGTTGACCGAAGGCGACGTTCGCGGAGATCAGTTCAGAGATTTCTCAACAGTAAGCCCTGGTCAATTAATGATTGGCAGAACTTTACTTCAACGTACTTTCTGGGGATCATTGGCTTATTCATTTTAACAGCAAGGCCGGAGTTTACGCTCCGGCCTTTTTTAATTCAAAATATCATGACAACAAGAAGATCATTTTTACAGCAAACAAGCTTAGCTGCAGTTGCAGCATTTTTAACTCCGTCAGTTATTACCTCTGCCCTGGCGCAACCAGCCAAAATTTCTAAAATAGGCATCGGTTTATTTACCCTGAGAGAACAATTAACAGCTGATGTTAAGGCCACTATAGCCTGCGTGGCCCAGATTGGCTATAACCAGGTAGAAACTTATTATGGCTATCCGGGCAAATATGAAGTTAAGGGCTTCTGGGGGTTGGAAGCCAAAGATTTTAAAGCCTTACTTACGGCCAATAACCTTACTTCGCCAAGTGGCCATTACAATTTAACCGAATTCCTTTCTACCGGCGATGATAAAGTATTAAAATCGCACATCGAAACTGCTGCAACCGTAGGTCAAAAGTATTTTGTGGTTCCGGCATTACCTACCGATATCAGGGCAAACGGAACATTAGATGATTACAAGCGCATGGCTGCCAAATTTAACCAGGCTGCAGAACTTTGCCAAAAATCGGGTTTAAAGTTAGCTTACCACAACCACAACTTCGAATTTAAAGATCAGGGTAACGGTGTTACGGGCTATTCCATTTTACTCAATGAAACCGATGCCAAACTGGTAGGCTTTGAGCTCGATATTTTCTGGGCCGTAAATGCAGGCTTAGATCCTGTAGCCATGTTCAGCAAAAATCCTGGTCGATATAAAATGTTTCATGTTAAGGATATGGATAAACAGGATAAGGCCGTGTTTACCGAAGTAGGTTCGGGCAAAATCGATTTTAAAAGCATTTTTGCCAGCGCTAAACTGGCCGGAGTCGATTACATTTTTACCGAACAGGACCTGATTAAAAAAGAACCTTTTCAAAGCATTACAGAAAGCTACAATTATATTAAAAACAACCTGCTGTAGGTAGTCATTCAAGCCATGAAAAGGCCTGTTTAGAAATTTACTGGTAAATAACATGTTCATTCGCACTAAATGTACTTTTTACACCAAGTAAATCTGATAAAAAAACAGGCCTCAACATGGTTTAAACCTACAAAAAACGCATTATTTAGAATTATTATTCGGAGTAACAATTGCGTTGCGTATCAATAATTTAACGGTATAACCTTAACGTTTCCATTATATTTTTTCTAATATTACTCATTCAACACATAACATAACCAATATATAAAACCATAAATACGATGCATAGAAGAGAAGCACTCAAAAACGTTGCATTTTTGCTGGGAGGAGCAATCTCGGCGAGTACAATGGGCGTTTTATTCGAAAGTTTTACGCTCCCGGAAAACGAAAAAAACTTCGTACAGTATTCTATTGAGGATGAGAAGATTTTTGCTGAATTTGCTGATATCATTGTGCCAACCACACAGTCATCTGCCGGTGCCAAAGCTGCCGGATTAGGTAAGTTTATACCGATGATGATGAAAGACTGTTATCCTGCTACCATGCAAACTTCATTTGCAAATGGATTTAAGGCCCTTCAGGCTAAATCGATGAAAGATTTCGGTAAACCTTACGTTGCCTTAACCGTTGCCGACCGCAAAAAGCTAATGGCCGATTTAAGAACCATCGCCATTGCACAAAAAGAAACTAAATCAGAAGACAACAAAGATTTAGCTTATTTCTTTGTTACCGCACGCGATTTAACTTTACTGGGTTATTACTCTTCCGAAATTGGTTGCACCAAAGCAAGAGCTTACGTTCTTGTTCCAGGCCGCTACGATGGCAATACTACCTTAAAGCCAGGCCAAAAATCTTGGGCTACCTAACATCAAAACAACGACAAAACATCATGAATTTAAATACAAATTTAAAAGCAGAAAATACTTACGATGCTATTGTTATAGGATCGGGGATTAGTGGCGGCTGGGCTGCAAAAGAACTTACCGAAAAAGGCTTACGTGTTTTAATGCTCGAAAGAGGGATGAACATTGAGCACATTACCGGTTACGAAAATGCGATGAAAAATCCATGGGATTTTAAACACGCAGGCAGACTAACAGAAGAACAAAAACGTACCCACCCGGTACAAAAAAGAGATTACCCTTACCAGGAAGCGAATGAAAAATGGTGGGTAAACGATTTGGAATGCCCGTATACCGAAGATAAACGTTTCGATTGGTATCGTGGTTTTCATGTAGGTGGTAAATCGTTAATGTGGGGCCGTCAGAGCTACCGTTTAAGCGATCATAACTTTGAAGATAATGCAAGAGATGGTCACGGAAGTGATTGGCCGCTTCGTTATGCCGAACTTTCGCCATGGTATGATTATGCCGAGCGTTTCGCTGGCATCAGTGGTTCTAACGAAAACTGGCCAACTTGTCCTGACGGACAATTCTTGCCGCCAATGGACTTAAACATTGTAGAAAAATCGGTAAAATCACGTATAGAAGAACATTATAAAAGAGAACGGATTATGATGATTGGCCGTGTGGCTAACCTTACCGTTCCGCATAAAGGCCGTGGTAATTGTCAGTACAGAAACTTATGTAGCCGCGGTTGTCCGTTTGGTGCATATTTCAGTACGCAATCTTCTACCCTGCCTGCTGCTATGGCTACCAAACGTTTAACATTAAGACCATATTCTATTGTAAATCATATTATTTACGATAAGGACACCAAAAAAGCTAAAGGTGTAATGGTTATCGATGCACAAACCAACAAAACAATGGAGTTTTATGCTAAAATTGTTTTCGTTAACGGGTCTACTTTAGGTTCAACATTCATTCTGTTAAACTCTACATCAGAAGCACATCCGAATGGTTTGGGTAATGGTAGCGGTCAGTTAGGTCACAACTTAATGGATCACCACTTCCGTTGCGGTGCATCAGGCGAAGCTGAAGGTTTCGACGATAAATACACCTACGGCCGTCGTGCAAATGGTATTTACATTCCAAGGTATCAAAACATCGGAAACGATAAACGCGGCTACCTGCGTGGTTTTGGTTATCAGGGTGGTGCCAGCAGATCAAACTGGCAAAATGATGTTGCAGAATTATCGTTTGGTGCCGATCTTAAAGAAAAAATGACCAAACCAGGAAAATGGAGCATGGGTCTGGGTGGTTTCGGAGAGATGTTACCTTACTACGAAAACAAAGTTTACATCGATCACAACAAAAAAGACAAGTGGGGACAACCTGTATTGGCGATTGATTGCGAATACAAAGAGAACGAGAAAAAAATGCGTGTGGATATGATGAACGATGCAGCTGAAATGTTAGAAAAAGCAGGCATGAAAAACATCAAAACCTACGATAACGGTTGTTATCCGGGTATGGCTATCCACGAAATGGGTACTGCCAGAATGGGTAACGATCCTAAAACATCGGTACTGAACAAATGGAACCAGATGCATGAGGTGAATAACGTTTTCGTAACCGATGGATCGTGCATGCCTTCTATCGCTTGTCAAAACCCTTCATTAACATTTATGGCGTTAACAGCACGCGCTGCAGATTACGCTGTAAAAGAATTAAAGAAAAAGAATATCTAGAAAAGGTATAAGGTGAAAGGTTTAAGGTATAAGGTTAATATCCCTATGCCCTAAGCCTTTTACCCTATGCCCCATACTCAACATGAAAAGAAAATTAAGAATGGGCATGATAGGCGGTGGAAAAGACGCCTTTATTGGTGCCGTACACCGTTTGGCCGCTAACATGGATGGCCTGATTGAATTAACTGCCGGAGCTTTAAGTGTAAACCCTGAAATCGGGTACGAATCCGGAAAACTGCTTTTTCTTCCTGACAACCGGATTTACAGCAATTACGAAGAAATGCTGACAAAAGAAAGTGAATTGCCAGCTGATGAAAGAATTGATTTTGTAACCATTGTTACCCCAAATTTTGCCCACTTTGCACCTGCAATGATGGCATTGGATAAAGGTTTCAATGTGGTAATAGAAAAACCAATAACTTTAACCTTAGAAGAAGCTAAACAGCTACAGGCTAAAGTAGAAGAAACCGGTTTAACCCTTTGTTTAACGCACACCTATTCTGGCTACCCAATGGTTAAGCAAGCCAAACAAATGGTACGCGAAGGCGAACTGGGTGCTATCCGTAAAATTGTAGTAGAATATCCTCAGGGTTGGTTAAGTACGCTTTCTGAGCGCGAAGGCAACGCACAGGCAGCCTGGCGTACAGACCCATCTAAAACCGGAAAAAGTGGTAGCATGGGCGATATCGGTACGCATGCCGCACACCTTGCCGAGTACATTTCCGGCCTAAAAATTTCAAAAATCTGCGCCGATTTAAACATTGTTGTACCCGGAAGAGCTATTGATGATGATGGTAACGTATTGTTAAAGTTCGATAATGGTGCTAATGGCGTATTGGTAGCCTCGCAAATTGCTGCTGGTGAAGAAAATGCGCTAAAAATCAGGGTTTATGGCGAAAAAGGTGGTTTAGAGTGGCACCAGATGGAACCAAATACCCTTATTGTAAGGTGGTTAAACGCACCTGCACAAATTTACAGAACGGGTAACGGCTATATGGGTAGTTTTGCGAAACACAATACCCGCACACCAGGCGGGCACCCTGAAGGTTATTTAGAAGCATTTGCCAACATTTATAAAAACTTTGCACTTACTGTAAATGCAAAATTAAATAATGAGCAACCTACAGCAGAAATGCTCGATTTCCCTGGCACCACAGATGGCATCAGAGGAATGGCATTTATCGAAAATGTAGTGGCTTCAAGCCAATCAGATCAAAAATGGTTCGACTATAAACTATAATCATCCGGCATGACAACAATAAAAGGACCCGCTGTATTTTTAGCACAGTTTATAAGCGACGAAGCGCCGTTTAATTCGCTCGATAATATTTGCAAATGGGCTGCAGATTTAGGATTTAAAGGTATCCAGATGCCAACGCTCGATGCCCGCTTTATTGACCTTAAACAAGCGGCAGAAAGCAAAACCTATGCTGATGAATTAAAAGGTAAAATCGCCGCCCATGGTTTAGAGATAACCGAACTATCTACCCACTTACAAGGTCAGCTGGTTGCGGTGCACCCTGCTTATGATGACTTATTTGATGCTTTTGCACCAAAAGAAGTACATAAAAACCCAAAAGCGAGAACAGAATGGGCAATACAACAAATGAAATATGCCGCCAAAGCATCGCAAAATTTGGGATTAAACGCTCACGCTACCTTTAGCGGTTCGTTATTATGGCAATATTTTCACCCATGGCCGCAACGCCCTGCTGGTTTGGTAGAAGAAGGCTTTGCCGAACTGGCCAAACGCTGGACTCCCATTTTGAATGAATTTGATCAATGTGGAGTAGATGTTTGCTACGAAATACACCCTGGCGAAGATTTATTTGACGGTGAAACATACGAAATGTTCCTGGCAGCAGTAAATAATCACCCAAGGGCATGCTTATTGTATGATCCATCACACTTTGTATTGCAACAGTTAGATTATATTCAGTACATCGATTTTTATCACGAAAGAATTAAAGCCTTTCATGTTAAGGATGCAGAATTTAATCCGACAGGTAAACAAGGTACTTTTGGTGGTTACCAAAGCTGGGCAAACCGTGCAGGCCGTTACCGCTCACCTGGCGATGGACAGGTTGATTTTAAAACCATCTTCAGCAAACTGGCACAATACGATTTTAAAGGTTGGGCCGTTATGGAGTGGGAATGCTGCATTAAAAATCAGCAGGATGGCGCGCGTGAAGGTGCCGAGTTTATTAAAAAGAACATTATCAATGTAACCGATAAAGCATTCGACGATTTTGCAGCATCGGGTAGTGATAGTGCTTTCAATAAAAAAATATTAGGACTATAACATTAATAAAAAGCAAGTAAACCTGCATAAGCAAAACAAATTAACATTACCGCTTATGTCAGCCCGAATACGAATAAAAACAAAACACACAATGAAAAAAACATTTTTAATTTTAGGCGCTGTAGTCATTTTTATGGCGTCTTTCACGAAAGCAGATTTAGCGAAAGAGAAAAGTGCAGTTGCAACAGCAACTATGGCAAACCATGCTTTTCAATCAAACCCGGGTGAAAAACTGATCAACAAAAACGACTGTTTAGGTTGCCACAACAAAACCAACAAAATTATTGGCCCTGCTTATGTAGATATTGCTAAAAAATATCCTGCTACAGAGAAAAACATCAACATGTTAGCCGATAAAATTATTAAAGGGGGTACCGGAGTTTGGGGCAACATGCCAATGACTGCACATGCTACACTTAAAAAAGACGATGCAAAATTAATGGTAAAATATATTTTGTCGTTAAAAAAATAATTTAACCTCATTAGCAAATCGATTTACCTCATATGAAAACAGAGCAAGAAAATAAAACCACGAGTAACCGTCGTGATTTTATTAAAACAACAGCTATCGCTGCTGCTGCATTTATGATTGTTCCGCGCCATGTTTTGGGCGGTCCGGGTTATTTAGCGCCAAGCGACCGTTTATTGGTTGCCGGTATTGGTGTTGGCGGTAAAGGCCAGAGCGATTTAGATATGTTTTACAAAAGCGGAAAAGCAGATATCGCTTTTCTGTGCGATGTAGACGATCGTCGTGCTGCCAATAGCGTAAAAGCTTTCCCTAAAGCCAAATACTATAAAGACTGGCGCGAAATGCTGGATAAGGAGCATAAAAACTTCGATGCAGTCTCTGTTTCCACTCCCGATCATAACCATGCCATCCAGGCACTTGCAGCAATGCAACTGGGTAAGCACGTGTATGTTCAAAAACCCTTAACGCATGATATTTATGAGGCCCGCATTTTAACTGCTGCCGCAAAAAAATATAAGGTAGTTACGCAAATGGGTAATCAGGGGGCATCAAACGATGGCCCGCGCCAAATGAAAGAGTGGTACGAAGCCGGTTTAATTGGCGATGTACATACTGTTTATGCCTGGACCAATCGTCCGGTTTGGCCTCAGGGTATTCCATGGCCAACAAAAAAGGCCGAAATTCCAAAAGAATTAGACTGGAATTTATGGTTAGGAACTGCCCCTGAAAAAGATTTTGTTGATAAACTGGTTCCTTTTAACTGGCGTGGCTGGTGGGATTACGGAACAGGTGCATTAGGCGATATGGGCTGCCACTTAATCGAAGCTCCTTTCAGTGTGTTAAATTTAAAATACGCTAAAGAAGTTGAGGCGAGTGTAGGCTCTGTTTATGTTGATGAATTTAAACGCGGTTATTTCCCGGAAAGCTGCCCGCCATCAAGCCATGTTACCTTAAGGTTCCCTAAAACTGATAAAACCAAAGGCGAAGTAACCTTACATTGGATGGACGGTGGCATCCAGCCAGAGCGTCCGGAAGAACTGGAAGCCAATGAAACTTTTGGTGATGGTGGTAACGGTACCCTATTTATCGGAACCAAAGGTAAAATGATGTCTGAAACCTACAGTGCCAATCCAAAATTATTGCCACTAAGCAGAAATAAGGACATTAACGTTAAACCTAAATATGCACGTGTACCTGATGGTGCCAATGGCCATTACAAACAGTGGGTAGAAGCAGCAATTGCAGGTTACGGTAAGCAGGAAGTAAGTTCGCCATTCGAAATTGCAGGTCCGTTAACCGAAGCTTTATTAATGGCTAACCTTGCAATCAGAAGTTTCGATATCCAGAAAACGGTAAATGGTAAGGTAACTTATCCGGGCAGATACACCAAAATGCTATGGGATAACGACAACATGAAGGTAACCAACTTTGATGATGCAAACCAGTTTGTAAAACGCGAATATCGCAAAGGCTGGAATAATTTAACACTTTAATAAAAAGGATTTACAAACCCTATAGGTTTTAAAAACCTACGAGGTTTAATTTAAAAAAAACATGAAAAAAATCTTTCTTTCTGCTTGCATCCTGTTAGCAGTTACGCAAATATCAAAAGCACAAAAAGGCTTTAAACCATTGTTTGATGGTAAAACTACAACTGGCTGGCACACTTACAACAAAACTACTGTTGGCAGTGCATGGCAGGTACAAGATGGTGCATTGCATTTAGATTTAGCTACCAAAGGAAAAGATGGTGGTGGTGATTTGGTTACCGATAAAGAATACGGCGATTTCCATTTAAAATACGAGTGGAAAGTTGCACCAAAAGCCAACAGTGGACTTATTTTTTATGTGCACGAAGAGCCTAAATACCATGCAACTTACTCTACTGGTTTAGAAATGCAGGTAATTGATAACGACGGTCACCCTGATGGTAAAATTACCAAACACCGCGCGGGCGATTTATATGATCTTGTAAAAAGTTCATCAGAGCCTGTAAAAGCAGTAGGCGAATGGAACAAAGCTGAAATTATCAGCAAAAAAGGTAAATTAACCTTAATCCTAAACGGTGTTGAAGTTGTAAAAACTACCCTTTGGGATGAGAGCTGGAAAAAAATTGTAGCTGGCAGTAAATTTGCAACCTGGGAAAACTGGGGAACTTTCAAAACCGGTAAAATTGCATTGCAAGATCATGGTGATGAGGTTTGGTACAAAAATATCTCTATAAAAGAACTATAATAGAGGTAGAAGGTGTAAGGTTGAAGGCTAGAGGTTTCCTTTCATGCGCCTTAACCACATAAAGGTATAGGGTTGAAAGGATTTTCTTTCTTTTGCTCTAACCCGCACCTAAAACCTTAAAAATAATAAGGCAGGGCGTAAAGTAAGGCCGAAGATTTATATCTTTAGCTTAACCTTACGCCTTAAACCGTAAACCTAAAAACCTTATATAAACCAAATGAATAACACTACTCGCTTTAAACTTTCTGCCATGATGTTCCTGGAATTTTTTATCTGGGGCGCCTGGTTTGTTACCCTTGGTACTTTCTTAGGAAATAACTTAAAAGCTACAGGCGCCGAAACCGGTGCTGTATTTTCTACTCAATCGTGGGGTGCAATTATTGCCCCTTTTATTGTTGGTTTAATCGCCGACAGGTATTTTAATGCAGAGCGCATTTTAGGTGTTTTACACATTATCGGCGCTGTATTGATGTACCAAATGTACAATGCAACCGATGTTAGCGTATTCTATCCTTACGTTTTAGGTTACATGATTTTGTTCATGCCTACCCTAGCCCTGGTAAACTCCGTTTCTTTTAATCAGATGAAAGATCCGGAGAAAGAATTTTCTTCTATCCGTATTTTCGGAACCATTGGCTGGATTGCTGCCGGTTTATTAATCAGCTACTTCTTCCACTGGGATTCAAAAGAAGGCACAGAAGCAGGCTTGCTAAAAAATACTTTCCTGATGGCTGGTATTGTTTCTTTAGCTTTAGGCTTGTTCAGCTTTACTTTACCTAAAACGCCACCTAAAGTTTCATCAGATGAAAAAATTACCATTTCGGATGTATTGGGTCTTGATGCCTTAAAATTATTAAAAGACAGGAACTTCCTGATTTTCTTTATCTCTTCAATCCTGATTTGTATTCCGTTGGCCTTTTATTACCAGAATGCAAACCCATTCCTTTCTAATATTGGCATGGATAACCCAACTGGTAAAATGACTATCGGTCAGGCTTCAGAAGTGTTGTTCTTATTGTTTATACCTGTATTTTTTAAACGTTTCGGCTTTAAAATGACCATCCTGGTAGGTATGCTGGCATGGGCTGTACGTTACGCCCTCTTTGCTTATGGTAACGCCGGCGAACTAAGCTTCATGCTGATTTTAGGTATTGCCTTACACGGGGTATGCTACGATTTCTTCTTTGTTTCTGGTCAGATTTATACTAACTCTAAAGCCGGCGAAAGATTTAAAAGCTCTGCTCAGGGCTTAATTACTTTGGCTACCTATGGTGTAGGTATGTTAATCGGTTTTGCTGTTGCTGGTAAAATATCTGATGCCTACAAAGCGGTAGATGGCACTATGGACTGGAAAATGATCTGGATCATTCCTGCTGGTATTGCCCTGGTTGTATTTTTGCTTTTTGCATTAGTATTCAACGATAAAACAAAATCGGAAGTAGAAGCTAAAACTGTTTAATATGGCCTCAAAAATCAACAGAAGAAACGCGTTAAAGAATATTGTTGCAGGTACTGCGGCAGTGGGTGTTTCTTCAGGACTATCAGCCTTAGCAATGGATAAACCAGAATCAAACGAGCCGCTCAGGCTAAAAGGAAATATTAACCATGCGGTATGTCGCTGGTGTTTTAGTAGTTTCGATGTAGAAGCACTTTGCGTTGAAGCCAAAAAAATTGGGATTAAAGGCATTGATCTGGTAGGTCCGAAAGACTGGCCTACCTTAAAAAAACATGGTTTAGAATCGACTATGTGCAATGGCGCCGAAATTAACCTGGTTGATGGTTTTAATGATGAAAAATTCCATGAAAAGCTGATCAAAAACTATACTGAAATGATTCCGCTTGTGGCGGCTGCAGGTTATAAAAACCTGATCTGCTTTAGCGGTAACCGCCGTGGCAAAGACGACGAAACCGGATGGAACAACTGCGTAAAAGGACTTAAACAATTAATTCCTTTAGCCGAAAAACACAATGTGGTACTGGTAATGGAACTTCTAAACAGTAAACTAAACCACAAAGATTACCAATGCGACAGAACCTCGTGGGGTGCTGAGCTTTGCAAACGTGTAGGCTCAGAAAACTTCAAATTGCTTTACGATATTTATCACATGCAAATTGATGAAGGTGATGTGATCAGAAACATCAGAGATTATCACCAATACATTGCGCACTATCACACTGCAGGTGTACCGGGTCGCAATGAAATAGACGATACCCAGGAGTTGTATTATCCTGCAATTATGAAAGCCATTGCCGAAACAGGTTTTAAAGGTTATGTTGCACAAGAATTTATACCTAAACATGCAGACAAAATAGCCTCGTTAAAAAAGGCAGTTGAGATCTGCGATATTTAATCTACGTTATGATATCAAGAAGAAATTTTATAATAAACAGCAGTATGGCTGCAGCAGCAGCACTACTGGTTCCATCATTTGTTTTCGCAGCTGCCGATAAAAGAGCAGTTGGTCTGCAACTTTACTCTCTAAGAGATGAATTGCCAAAAGATGTAAAAGGAACCATCGCAAAAATTGCCAAAGCTGGCTTCAAAGAAGTAGAAACCTACGGTTTTTCGATCAAAGATCAGTTCTGGGGTTTAACACCGGTACAGTTAAAAAAACTGCTTGATGATAATGGATTAAAAGCACCAAGTGGTCACTATGGCTTAGGAAGTTATTTAAGCGACGGTAACACCACCGAATTAAAAGCTGCAATTGCCGCAGCTAAAGTGCTTAAAAGTGAGTATGTAACCATTCCATGGTTGGATTCTGGTATCAGAAAAAATGCTGAAGATTACAAGAAAATTGCCGCACGTATAAACGAAGCCGGTAAAATGTGTAAAGCTGCAGGTATCCGCCTGGCCTACCACAACCACAATTTCGAATTCGACAAAATTGGCGATACTACTGGTTACGAAATTCTGTTAAAAAATACCGATAAGAAATTAGTTGATTTTGAACTCGATTTGTATTGGGTAGTACGTTCAGGCAACGATCCTTTAAAACTGTTTAAAGAAAACCCGGGCCGTTTTACCATGTGGCATGTTAAGGATATGGATAAAGCCAACCCAGCCTTAAATGCAGAGGTAGGTACTGGTTCTATTAATTTCAAACCAATTTTTGCCCAGGCAAAACTTTCGGGCATGAAACATTTCTTTGTAGAGCACGAAACCAACTACAAACCAAACCCAATGGCTTCGGTTGCAGCGAGCTGCGCTTATATTAAAAAGGAAATTATTTAATTTTTTAAGTGATGAATTCAAGAAGAACATTCTTAAAGCAAGCAGGACTAGCTGCCGGAGCAGCCTTACTCATCCCCTCTTTCGCATTCGATAAACCCAAGAAAAATATCGGTTTACAACTTTATACCCTACGCGATGAATTACCAAAAGATGTAAAAGGTATTATCGAAAAGGTAGCTCAGGCTGGGTACAAAGAAGTAGAAACCTATGGTTTTTCTAATGGCAAGTTCTGGGGTTTAACACCAAAAGAATTTAAAGCCTTGTTAGATGCAAATGGTTTAAAAGCACCAAGTGGTCACTACGGCATGGACGACTTTGTAAAAACCGGAAAAACCGATAAATTAAAAGCAGATATCGAATCATCGGCGGCTATTGGTGGTAAATATTTTACCATTGCCGGTGCGCACGTTGATATGAGTAAAGGTGCAGATGGTTTTAAACAAACTGCCGAAAACTTTAACAAGGTTGCCGAAATTGCAAAAGCATCAGGCTTAAAATTTGCCTACCACAACCACGATTTTGAATTTAAAAAATTAGGTGATACCACTGGTTACGATGTTTATTTAAGCGAAACCGATAAAAACCTGGTTAACTTTGAAATGGATTTATACTGGGTAGTACGCTCAGGTAACGATCCGCTGGCTTTGTTTAAAAAGTATCCGGGCCGTTTCCCGATGTGGCACGTTAAAGATATGGACAAAACCAAACGCGAATGGAATACCGAGGTGGGAAATGGCTCAATTGATTTCAAAACCATTTTTGCCCAAGCCAAACTTTCAGGCATGCAACATTTCTTTGTTGAGCACGAAACCAATTACAAACCCGATCCAATCGGCTCTATTAAAACCAGTTGCGATTATATTAAAGCCAACCTGGTATAAACTTACCACGACCTTGCAGGTTTTCCATACCTGCAAGGTTTACTCTCCCCTTCCAGCTCGAAACCGTACCTCAGCTGATTTCTATTATATTTTCTTTAAAAAACAATATTATTTATTGAAAAAATAATATTTCTGCCATTAAAAGCAAATTAAATTGGTAACAATAGGGATATAAGCTTAATTTTTAGCATATTTGGGCTTACATCAAATGTTTAATAAAATATAATTAAAATTTAAAATGAAAGTAGCAGTAGTGGGTGCCACCGGTTTGGTAGGTACTGTCATGTTAAAAGTATTGGAGGAAAGAAATTTCCCTTTAACAGAGTTAATTCCCGTAGCATCTGAGAAGAGTGTTGGTAAGGAAATTACTTTTAAGGGTAAGAAGTTCCCAATTGTTAGCATGGATACCGCTATTAGCATGAAACCGGATATCGCTTTATTTTCAGCTGGTGGAAGCACCTCGTTGGAGCATGCTCCACGCTTTAAAGAAGCCGGAACTACAGTAATCGATAACTCTTCGGCATGGAGAATGGACCCAACCATTAAATTGGTAGTACCAGAGGTTAATGCCCACGAGCTTTCTATCGATAATAAAATTATTGCCAACCCTAACTGCTCTACCATTCAAATGGTTGTGGTTTTAAAGCCTTTACACGATAAATACAAAATTAAACGTGTAGTGGTTTCAACTTACCAATCAGTTACCGGTACCGGCGTAAAAGCTGTAGAGCAGTTAATGAACGAGCGTAAAGGCATTGATGGCCCTAAAGCTTATGCATACGAAATCGACTTAAACGTGCTTCCGCATATCGATGTTTTCACCGAAAACGGATACACTAAAGAAGAAATTAAGATGATTAAGGAAACGAACAAAATCATGAGCGATGACAGCATTAAAGTTACCGCTACAACCGTTCGTATTCCGGTAATGGGTGGTCACTCAGAGTCGGTTAATATCGAGTTCGAAAATGACTTCGATTTAGCAGAAGTACGCAGTATTTTAGAAAAAGCACCAGGTGTAATCGTTGTTGATGATGTGGCTAATTTAAAATACCCGATGCCGAAAGATGCACACGAAAAAGACGAAGTTTTTGTAGGCCGTATCCGTAGAGACGATTCAGTGCCTAAAGCTTTAAACCTTTGGATTGTTGCCGATAACCTGCGTAAAGGTGCTGCTACCAATGCAGTTCAAATTGCCGAATACCTGATTCAAAAAGAATTGGTTTAATCAATATTACAGGCCCCGATCAAAAATCGGGGCTTTTTTATGCGCGCTCCATTCATGAAAAATATCCCTATTGCCTTAATTTACTCGCGACTGTTAATTGGTTTTGCCATTATTTTACTCAGTGTTTTTCAGGCGACATATTATTCTTTTTTAGCCATTACACTCCTTTCTATTGGTTTGCTAACCGATGTTTTTGATGGTATCATTGCCCGCAGGCTCAATATCTCATCCGAAAAATTAAGGCGTTTAGATTCAAGCATTGACCAGGTATTTTTCATTTCAGTGGCTGTGGCTACTTACATCCAATGTCCTGATTTTTTCAAAGATAACCTGGTTAAGCTCGTTGTTCTGGTTGCATTTGAAGCTTCAACCTATTTGGTAAGTTATCTTAAATTTAAAAGAGAGATTGCAACCCACTCCATTGGGGCCAAAATATGGACACTAATTTTATTTGCCACGCTGATAGAGGTAATGGCACATTGCCAGTCAGTTGTATTGTTTGAGCTTTGCCTTTGGGTTGGTTTAACCACCCGTTTAGAAATCCTGGCTATTGTTTTCACCCTCAAAAAATGGACAAATGATGTTCCCACCATTTACCATGCAGTAAAACTCAGAAAGGGAAAAGAAATTAAACGGAATAAGTTGTTTAACGGGTAGTTACCTGGTTAGAAAGATATACCTAAAAAATCGTAATCACTAAATTACAAATCAAAAAACTAAGGTAATCAGCAAATTATAACTAATTTAGTGATTTGCACCGCATCACAAATGAAATTTTTAAGATTACTTGTCGTACTGCTCTCCCTCTCCATTACTAATATCTTTGCACAGAGCAGGATCCAAAATATAGAGAAAGCTTTTAACAACCTCCTGAACGACGAACAGGCTAAACATGCCCTGGTATCGCTTTGCGTGTTGGATGCCAATACCGGCAAAACGCTTTTTGCCCATAACGAGCAGATTGGCCTTGCCACAGCTTCGACCTTAAAAACGATCACCGCAGCAACTGCTTTTAGTGTTTTAGGCAAAGATTTTCAGTATCAGACTACCTTGGCTTATTCGGGTAAAATCACTACCGATGGAACCTTAAAAGGTAACCTGATTATCATTGGGAACGGCGACCCTACATTGGGCTCATGGCGCTACCAGAACAAAGAAAACGCAGTTTTAACGCAGTGGGTAGCTGCCATAAAATCGGCTGGCATAAAGAAAATTGAAGGTGCCATCATTGGTGATGACCGTATTTTTGGTACCCAAACCACTCCGGAAGGCTGGGTTTGGCAAGATATAGGCAACTATTATGGTGCAGGCACTTCAGGGCTGGCCTGGCGCGAAAATCAGTTCGATATCCACCTTAGACCTGGCAGCAGTACAGCCGATGAAGTAAAAATCGTAAAAACTGTTCCGGCTACGCCCTATGTTCAAATTGTAAATGAATTAAAAACCGGCGCAGCGGGTACGGGCGACAGAAGTTATGCTTTCTTCCCTCCCTATAGTAATGTGGCGTACCTTCGCGGTAGCTGGGGAATGGGAATTGGTAAAACAGGCATTTCGGTTGCACTACCAGACCCCGCTTTCGATTGCGCTTACCGTCTGCAGGATACACTGAAAAGACTGGGTATAAATACTAATC
Source organism: Pedobacter kyungheensis (assembly GCF_000812965.1). GTDB lineage: Bacteria > Bacteroidota > Bacteroidia > Sphingobacteriales > Sphingobacteriaceae > Pedobacter > Pedobacter kyungheensis. The sequence goes on along the minus strand of NZ_JSYN01000017.1, from coordinate 15,197 downwards.
AGCAGGCTACCACCACCCGCCTGATGGCTTTAAGTAACCAGCCTGTTCCGACGGTAACGCAAAAAATAAGTACCATCAGCTCTCCTACCCTGAGCGAAATAACTTATTGGTTTTTAAAGAAAAGTATTAACCTGTATGGCGAAAGTTTATTAAAAACCATTGCCTTAAAATCGGGAAAGGAAGCCAGTACGGCAAAAGGTGCTGAAGCCGAAATTGCTTTCTGGACCAACAAAGGCATCGAAAAATCGGCATTGAATATTATCGATGGCAGCGGGCTTTCGCCGGGCGACAGGATTACAACAGCAGCTATGGCCAGCATTTTATTTCAGGCACAAAAAGAGGTCTGGTTTCCCGATTATTACAAAGCCTTTCCGGAATATAACGGAATGAAAATCAAAAGTGGAACTATAAACGATGTTTCAGCATTTGCCGGTTACCATACCGATGCCGCCGGGAACAAATATATTGTGGTAATTAATATTAACAACTATAGCGGAAGCGGCATCAATAAGAAATTATTTAAGGTATTGGATGAATTGAAATAAAAATTAAGGATAAAAAACGCATCCTTAAAAGTGTTAATATTATTGCTTGAAGAATCGTCTTAAAGATCAGCAACTTGATTAAATTTTTAATATTTTGTATTTTTGATCTATGGAAATAACGATCGATATTGGTTATGAACAATTGCTTGCAGCGATAAGAAAACTTCCCGCCGCAAAAATCGAACAATTAAAATCGGTTTTAAATGACGAGTTTATTGAGCAAAAAGCTGCTAATGACTTATCAGATTTTCAGGATTTTTTACTCAAAGCTCCTATTATGAGCAAAGAGCAATATGAAAAACACAAAAGCGACAGAAAAAACTTCAATTCATGGAGAATGGAATAGTCTGTTTAGACACTTCAATTTTAATTGATTTTTATAGAAAGCAAATAAAGGAGAAAAGTGCTTTTTATAAATTAACTAAAGTCTACAAACTTTTTGCTGTGTCGATCATTACTGAATATGAAATTATGATTGGCGCTAAACCAGACGAAATAGTTTTTTGGAAAGCCTTTTTCGATAAAATAACTATACTTCCATTTGATAAAGATGCAAATGATAAGGCCATAGAAATCACCAGATACCTTAAGAATAAAAACACTTTAATTGAAATTCCAGATATTTTTATTGGCGCAACAGCTTTATCCAGAAACATAAAAATAGCTACATTAAATAAAAAACATTTCGAAAGAATTATGAATTTAGAATTGATTGCTTTGTAAGTTAACCATCTCAATCAATCTAAAACACTATCATTCAAAAAATTGATTTTGAATATTAACCATGCCACTACCACATTTACAGGTACCAGCATCAGTCCTAAGCCGAAAAGAATAAGCAAATAAGACAAGAAAAACTGGCCGAAAACCAAAATCAGAAAAGTTTTAACCTGTATTTTATCCAGTAAAAGAAAACTCCTGAATAACAGGACGACTGAAAATGCAAATGCAATCAGCACCAGAGCAGTTATCGTGTCAAAGCGCGTTAAAATCCAGCATATTTCGGGAAGCAGTAAAATGAGATGGTTTAAGCCAAAGCTAAAAAACACTTTTACTTTAGGGATAGGAAAATTAGCCAGGAAAGACAAATAGCGGTCGTTAAAAAGTTTTTCCTGATAAATAAGCACAACATGCGATACAACCACGCACGAAGTAATAAGCATCAGTAACCTGAAATTATCTTCCAGATCTGAAAAAAGGATAAAAACACTCGAAATTAAGGCCCAGGAAAGTAATTTAGTTAACAGGTAAGGCAGCTTAGCTTGGTTAAACACTTGAAATACATACAATAAAAAAACAGGTTTATTCCATTTCCTGCTGATCCTGATCAACCAGCTAAATTTACTGGCTGCTATTAAACGGTTATTTTCTTTCAAACAGATATAAGCGCAGCCCATAATCAGTAACGGCTGGAAACACACAATACCAATTGAAATCAGATAATAACCAAATACGAGCCCGATAATACCCGCATATAAGGTATAACACAATACAGGGATAAATAAGTAAGCCTGCACCTTACACCATACTGAAAACTGCTTCCTTTTAGGAGAAGCGGTAAAACTATAGTACAAAAATTCATGCTGTGGTAAGGCAAGCTGGCTTAATACGTATTGCAAACCTTTATAAGCGTATAATACACTTGCAAACAGATAAAAACCCATTATTAAGGGGTTGCTAACCAAACTAATGGTAAAGAAAAATTGCCAAAAATTGATCTGATCAGGCATTACTGTACCCAGTGTATTGATAAACAAACAATAACTAATCAACATGACAAAAACGAATACCAGCATACCGGCATGGCTCCGGTAAAATCCGTTAACAAATATTTTTCTTAAAGCCAGGTTTGAAAGCTGCAGCATTAAAAGTTCAGGCTTAGTTTTTTGTCTCCAATATTAATTTGCTTTAGTCCGGGCAGTTTTATAGTTTCCAATGACTGGTGCGAGGACAAAAGAAAGCTAATCTGCTCTTGTGCGTGTTTTTCATTAATCCAGCGATAGAGCACCTCCAACGAATCAGCGTCAAGCGCATTCAAAGGTTCATCCAACAAAATCAACCTGGGCTTTCCTAAAAAGGCGAGTACCAGCGAAAGCTTTTTTAGCATACCACTTGAATAGGAACTTAAATGATTGTTTACATATGCTTGCATCCCCATTTCGGTAAGCAATGCTTGCGATTGATCCACACCTGCACCTTTAGCTTTAGCAAAAAGACCGATCATTTCTGCTCCTGTTAAAAATTCAGGAAATAAAGGTTCTGCAGCAGCAAAATTGACCAGCTTCCGATAGGCAACCCCATGATTTTTTAAATAGGTGGTACCAATTGCAATATCGCCTTGAAAAGACAGTATGCCAGCTATTGCCTTTAACAGCGTGCTTTTTCCAGATCCATTGCTTCCTTTTATCCAGAAAACACCGGTGGGAAGTTTAATATTAGCTATCTTTAAAACCTGATGGCCGGAATAAGATTTTTCAAACTGACTGAAGTGTAGCATAAAACCATTTTATTTTCGACTTTGATTTTGATAAAAAGTTACAAATCGTGTCCATCCAAACTGAACCTTATACCATGCAACTCGTTTTACGCCCTTTTTCACTTACAGATGTTGATGACCTGGTAAAACATGCCAATAATTTCAACATATCTAAATACCTTACCAATAAATTCCCCTTTCCATACGGACAAAAAGATGGCGAAGGCTTTATTCAGTTTGCTTTAAGCCACCAGCCTTTACAGGTTAAAGCCATAGTGGTGGATAATGAAGTAGTGGGATCAATTGGGATACACCAACTCGCCGATATTTATAGCAAAAGTGCAGAAATAGGCTATTGGATTAGTGAATCCTATTGGGGGAAAGGAATTGTGCCGCAAGCCGTAAAAGAAATGTTAAAGTATGGTTTTGAGACTTTTGATATCGACCGGATTTTTGCGCGGACTACCCATACCAACCTGGCCTCGCAACAGGTGCTGAAAAAAGCAGGTTTCATTTTCGAAGCAGAGCTGAAATCGACCATTTTTAAACATGGTGAATATTTTGACGAGCGGATTTTTGGTTTCCGCAAGCATCAGCTGGCTTAAACCAAACAGCTAAAAGATCTTGCTAAAACCGAAGCTTTATCCGTAAATTAGTATAAACCAAAAACAACAAAACCATGAAATTATTTAACAAAGCTGTAGCACTGCTAATGGTGCTATTGGGCCTGGCCAATTTAACCAGTGCGCAAGGTTTAAAAATTCCGCAACCCAGCAGTGGGCAAACCATTACACAAGATTTTGGCTTAGGTAAAATTACCTTAACCTACTCCCGTCCGAATGTTAAAGGGCGCACAATTTTTGGCGGCATGGAACCTTTAGGGGTAGTTTGGCGTACAGGTGCCAATGCAGCCACGCGAATTAAATTTACGGAAGACGTTAAAATTGAAGGTAAAGATTTGCCGGCAGGTGAATATGGACTGTTTAGTATTCCCGGTAAAAAAGAATGGACGGTTATTTTTAACAAAATTGCCGATCAATGGGGCGCTTACAAATATAAGGAAAGCGACGATGTATTGCGCGTAACGGTAAAAACTACTGCTTTAAAAGATAAGGTAGAAACCCTTACCATGCAATTTGGCGATGTAACCGAAACTTCTGCCCAGCTCAATGTAATGTGGGAACATAGTGCTTTCGCAGTAAATATGACTACTTCTATTGATGAAAAAGTAATGGCCAATATTGCTGAGGCGATGAAAGGTGAAAAGAAACCTTATTTTGCTGCCGCTCAATACTACTTCCAAACTGGTAAAGATTTAAAAACAGCTTTAGCATGGATGACTGAGGCAGAAAAATCTGATCCAAAAGCCCCCTGGTTTAAACTGTGGAAAGGCCGTATTCAGTTAAAAATGGGTGATAAAGCGGGTGCAATGGCTACTGCGCAGCAAGGAATTGATGCTGCCAAAGCACAAAAAATTGATGAGTACGTTCGTCTGAACTCAGAACTTTTGACACAAGCTAAAAAATAAGGAAGTAGCGTTTCTGTGGGCGAGACACCAACCGAAAAAACTCCCCTCAATCCGTCATTTCGAGCGGAGCGCAGCGAAGTCGAGAAATCTGTCTCAAGATAGATCTCTCGACTTCACTGCGTTTCACCCTATAGCTATCGGATGAAGGCAACGGTATTAATGAAATATGTTTCCCCCTATAAATTACCGACCCCAGGTAAATAAACCTGATCCGATAGCTATCGGATGAAACGAAAAGCCCGCAATCCCGGTTTTTCATCGGGAGCGGACTTGTAGTGAGCGGGATCAGGCCCAACAGATGCATTGCTGCAATTGCTTTTCAAAAAAAGTATTATGACCTAAGTCGCTAAAGATCATCAGTTGCAATATGAACCGGCAACCAATATTAACTTAAAATTAATCATCGGTTAACTCGAACAACTATCATAACATTAAGCCTCAAAAGGCTTTATTTATTTAAAAATTATACTAACTTTGATGTTGCGCTTAGTAATTGTACTTTGTACACTAAGCAGGTTAAGAAATCAACAAAAAATTAAAATAAAATGAGCATAATTGTTAATGTCCATGCGAGACAAATCCTCGATTCGAGAGGAAATCCAACAGTAGAAGTAGAAGTTGCAACAGAAGCCGGTGCATTTGGCCGTGCTGCAGTACCAAGTGGTGCATCTACCGGACAATATGAAGCTGTTGAATTACGTGATGGAGATAAATCTACATATTTAGGTAAAGGCGTTTTAAAAGCAGTTGAAAATGTAAATACTAAAATTGCTGATGCATTAAGAGGTATTGATGTTTTTGAACAAAACGCAATTGACAAACTTATGTTAGACCTTGATGGTACCGAAAACAAAGGTAACTTAGGTGCTAATGCTATTTTAGGTGTTTCTTTAGCTGTAGCCAAAGCTGCTGCTGATGAAATTGGCCAGCCATTATACCGTTACATTGGCGGTGTAAATGCAAACACTTTGCCTATCCCGATGATGAACATCATCAATGGTGGTTCTCACTCTGATGCCCCTATCGCATTCCAGGAATTTATGATTATGCCAGTAGGCGCACCTTCTTTCTCTGAGGCATTACGTTGGGGAACTGAAGTTTTCCATAGCCTGAAAAAAATTCTTCACGACAGAGGTTTATCTACTGCTGTAGGTGATGAAGGTGGTTTTGCACCAACTTTTGATGGTACTGAAGATGCAATTGAAACTGTATTAAAAGCAATTGAAACTGCTGGTTACAAACCAGGTTCGCAAATCTGCCTAGCTTTAGATTGTGCTTCATCTGAGTTTTACAAAGATGGTAAATACGATTATACTAAATTTGAAGGTGCTACCGGTGTGATTCGTTCAAGCGAAGAGCAGGCACAATACTTAGCTGATCTTTCTGCTAAATATCCAATTATCTCTATCGAAGATGGTATGGATGAAAACGACTGGACTGGCTGGAAAAGCTTAACTGATAAAGTTGGCGATCGCGTTCAATTGGTTGGTGATGATTTATTTGTAACCAACGTAACCCGTTTACAACGTGGTATTGACGAAGAAACTGCAAACTCTATCCTGGTAAAAGTTAACCAAATAGGTTCGTTAACTGAAACCATCAATGCGGTAACTTTAGCACAAAACAGTGGTTATACTTCGGTAATGAGTCACCGTTCTGGCGAAACTGAAGATGTTACGATTGCTGATTTAGCTGTTGCTTTAAACTGCGGACAGATTAAAACCGGTTCGGCTTCACGTTCGGACAGGATTGCAAAATACAATCAATTATTACGTATTGAAGAAGAATTGGGCGAAAACGCACGTTTCATCGGTTCAAAATTCAAATACGCTAAAAAATAATAGCATAGTGTTAATAAGTTGAAAAACTTTTTTGTGAAACATCCGGAGATTTTAAATCTTCGGATGTTTTTATTTTAATACTATATTTGCTTGTTGAATTTGATCTTCCAAGATCTGACATCAAAAATCTCATATCAATATATGAAACGTTTAATAGACCTTTTCCGCAATAAATATTTCCTGGCAACAGTTGCTTTTGCCATGTGGATGCTATTTTTCGATAAAAACGATATGATGTCGCAATACGAATACCGTAGCCAGGCGAATAAGTTGCAGGAAGAAAAAGAATATTTCGAGAAAGAAACTGCCCAGGTGAAAAAAGATTTAAACGAGCTGAATACCAATTTAAATACAGCCGAAAAATTTGCCCGCGAAAAATACTTCATGAAAAAAGACAATGAAGATGTTTTTGTGATTATCCAGGAAGAGAAGAAGGATTAATTTTCAGTTGGCAGTTAGCAGTTAGCAATTTTCAGTTAGGAGTTAACAATTAGAATAACCTAACAATAAATCAATGGAACAATTTGTTCCATACAGTTAACCGATTAAACAATTCAAACAGTTAACCTATCTAAATGCTCCACATCCTCTACATTATAGCCATTACAGCCGAAGCTATGACCGCAGCACTTTCTGCAGGCAGGCGCGATATGGATTGGGTAGGCGTTTGTATTATTGCCTGGGTTACTGCATTAGGTGGTGGTACAGTTAGAAATGTATTGTTTGGCCATTATCCCATGAGCTGGGTAGAACATCCCGAATATTTAGTGATAACTGCTGCAGCAGCTTTATTGGCGGCATTTGTTGCTTCCATTATGACCAAACTCAAAAAACTGTTCCTTTATCTGGATGCTTTGGGTTTAGTGGTATTTACGATCATTGGTTGTCAGGTAGCTCAAACCATCCATTTACCTTATTTAATTGTATTATTCAGTGGTATGATAACTGGTTGCGCAGGTGGCGTACTTCGCGATGTGCTTTGTAATGAAGTGCCTTTCCTTTTCCGCAAAGAGATTTATGCCAGCGCCGCCATCGTTACCGGGGCTGTTTATATCGGTGTAGAGCATTTTCATGGAAGCGAAATGCTGGCCACTGTTTCAGCGGCTGTGGTTGGCTTAGCTTTAAGGCTCCTTTCTATCCGCTACGAGTGGCACATGCCAAAGTTTGTTTACCGGGATGAATGGCATTAGGTCTCTGTGGTGTCAGATGTTACCATCTGACACAGGAGTATATCAATCAAAGATATCTCTGTAATCAGTTATTTTAATAACACTGTCTTCATTTCCAAGATAAAAAGCAGCACTACTATACTTATAATCTTCAGGATAATTACACAAATTCCAATGAGATTGTAATGGATTTTGATGAATATATTCCAATTTAATCTCTAAAAGTTCTTTGCTACCTATCCAAACATCATCAAATCTGTCATCCCAAACTTTAAACACCTGCTTCTCATTTGCAATCCTGATCCAATTAAGCAAGGGGCTTCCGTTAACTTCAAGGTGTTTACGTATTTCAAATGCACAGAACTTTTTCAGATCGCGCATGGTATTCGACAATTTATTTTCTTTATTGAAATAGAGTAAAATATGAAAATGATTGGGCATGATTACATAACCAAGAATTGAAATCTTATATTTAAGCGCAACGAAGTTTAAACTGTTAGCAACTATTAGTTTACAAAGATCACTTTCAAGCAGCCTTATATGTTTATAGCAACTTGTGGTAACAAAAAAGCATTTTTTCCCGAGAAATAAGTTCCTGTTTCTTAATCCCATAATAACTAGTGTCGTGGTGTTGGGTGTTGCCACCCGACACTTTTCTAATACTTTCTAATTAATTAAACATCATCAATTAATCACAAAAAAAACAATCTATCCGTCAGATGGTAACATCTGACGGCACGCGTTCAAACTCCAAACTTACAGTTCCCCATTCCGTTTCCTTAAAAACCACTCTGTACCCAGTAAAATCAGTACCAATCCGAACAGCCATTTCATATTAATTAACTCATCGTACTTGCGGTCTTCGTAGCTGATGGTTTTGATGTTTTCATTTTTCAGGATTTCATCTGCAATTTTGAGCAGATTGGCAGGCATAAAAAGCTTACCGTTACTTTGTTTGGCAATGGTATTCAGCAACTGGTGATTGGCCGTTGTTTGCTGATATTCGGCGATTAAAGCGTTTACATAGAAACTGCCTGTGGCGCTGAATTTCTTTCCGCCCAATACTGTATTGGCCAAATACGAATAATTACCCGCAGGCATGGCACCTGCATCTAACTGATAACCCGTTTCCGTTTTGGAAAAAGTGTAGTTGAAAACCTTACCGGCTTCATTTTTAACCTGCAGATTTACTTCTGGCTCGTTAACTGCCTGGTAGCTGTCGTTATAAAGCGTTCCGTTAAACTGAATGCTTTCATTTTCATCATAAGCTGCTTTGGCCGTAAATACTTTAAACCTGCGCTTATCATCCTTAACAGAAAGATACTGAACAGTTTTTGAAATCAGGTCGTTTAACACCGATTGTGGAGCTTCATTTTCGGCTTCCGAAAGTTTCCAGCGCCATAAGCCTTCTCCCATTAAATAACCCGCCTTAGAACCATTTTCGCTGGTAAAAAACAAAAGCGGTTGCTGCGTACTCACTTTACCTATGCGCTGGTTAAAAACGGGTGTAGCACCGGCATTAACGGTTAATCGGCCAAAGGGAGCCAGTAATGGATCGAAAGTGGCAAACTGCTTTTTATCCTCCTCACTTAAGTTAAAACTGGTAAAACCATTGGCAAAATCGGGGTAAACTTCCTGTACGGAACCATTTGCCGAAGCCAAATTAACCTGGCCCTGCAGCTGGTTAAAAGCAGTGATGTTACTTTGACCACCCAAAATGTACCAAATGGGTTTCTTTACCGATTTAAGTTTTTGCAAAAAGCCTGCTGAAAGGTTCTGCACATCGGGTAATTGATAGAGTACAATTAAATCGAATTTAGCGGGATCTGTAGCGTTTAAATCGTCGGCCAGTGCCAGTTTGGCCTCGTAGTGCTTATTGAGCGAAATAGCCTCCTTTAAAACACCTAAATCCGGATGTGGGCCAGCAGCAGCCAGCAATACTTTTTGTCTGCCATCAATAACCTCCACGTAAAAGCTCTGGCTGTTGTTTCTCGTGGTCATTTCGTTTGGCAACGTACCGAGTTGCACCGTGTATTTTTGCACGCCAATTTTGCCGGCATGTAGTTTAACGGGAATGGTTTTGACAAAAGAATTTCCATTAATCGCAATATTTTGTTCTGCTACTTTACTCCCATTTTGGGCAATCGTTAAGCTGGTATTTTCGCCATTCCCCTGAAAGGCCTGCACCTGAATTTCAACCATAAAATCATCATCCAGATAAACAATATTATTGTAATTCACATTTGAGATCAAGACATCGCGTTTCGGAATGCTATCGCCCAACGCAATGGTATAAACCGGCGCATTGATTTGATTAATGCTATACAGCGGATTGCCGCCGTGGTTAAAAATACCGTCTGTAGCCAAAATAACAGCCCCAATGTTACGGTTGGTATATTCGTCCTGCACTTTACGGAAAAATGCCGCTGCATCAGTTAATTTACCCTGATTTTTAAAATCTAATCCATCAGCAGCCTGATCTGAAAAGTGATAGGTGTTTACTTCGTACTTATCAGATAATTTATCCTGCAAGGCCTTCAGGTTTTGTGCATACTGTTTCTCATCAAAACCCGGGGCTTTAACCTGCCCTACCGACAAGGAATTATCCTGACCGATGATGATAACGGGCTTATCGAGCGTATAATTTAAGGTTCTAATTAATGGAGCAAATAAAAGCCAGGCAATGGCGGTAACCACCAATATCCGTAATACGGCGAGTATATATTGAAGCTTTTTATCCAGGTTTTTATTATTTCGATAAAGTATCCAGGCATACAACAGGCCCAGTGCTAAACAACCGAGAAAGGATAAAACAGAAGTACCGGAAAAAAAGCTATTCATATTGCATAAAGATGGTAAATTTGATGGTATTTTCAAGGCTAATTAACTGCAAAGTATACAAAGAATTACGCAAAGCACAGCAAAGCTATTCTTCATCTGGTAATTAACTAAACTTAGCGTTCATTTTGCCATTCCAATAAACAAATCTCAGCGGCCTTTACGGTTAAAAAAATAAATTCGTTAGTTTTAACCAAATCAATTTATATGAAATTAATCTGTTTAACGTTTCTGCTATCTCTAAGCCTTATGGTCAATGCCCAAAATAATTTTAAAGCAACACAAATCAAATTTGAAAGAGTAGAAAAAGCATACCATGAAAAGTGGGAAACATTAAGGAAATTTATCCAGGCTGATGGGTTCGGAGATCAGTTTTCGATGTTAATTAATGCCTATAAAAGTGAAGGCAAACTGGAGATCTGGTTAAAAGGAAGAGCTGACAACAATTATAAGTTATTCCGCACTTACGACTTTTGTGCACACTCGGGTACCTTGGGGCCAAAAGTAATTGAAGGCGACGGACAAACACCTGAAGGTTTTTATTACATCAATGTTTTTAACCCGATGAGTAATTTCCACCTGTCTTTAGGTGTAAATTACCCAAACACTGTTGATTATGCCCGTACAGGTAAGGATAGGAGGCCAGGGAGCGACATTTATATCCATGGCAACTGCGTAACAGTTGGTTGCATCCCCCTAACAGATGAAAAAATTAAGGAAGTTTATATTTTGGGTGTTGAAGTTAGAAATGCCGGTCAGGAAAGGATTCCGGTAAACATTTACCCGTTCAAAATGACGAATGAAAATTTAAAGAAATATTCAGTGCAGTTCCCGGCCCAGGCTAGCTTCTGGAAATCGTTGCAGGCTGGATATTTAGCTTTTGAGCAGCATAAAACCCAGCCGAATGTTAGTGAAGTGAAAGGGAAATACGTTGTTAAATAGTTTTAAAGTTGAAAGGTTGGAAAGTTGCAAAGAAGGTAAAAGCTAAAAGGCGTAAGGTTTAGGGTCAATTCCCCTCCTTACGCCTTTATTATTTTATGGCTTTAGCAAAAAACCTTCCACCTTAAGCCTTCTACTTTCTACCTCTCTAGAGCATCCCGCCACAAACCGACAAAGTTTGTCCGGTTACATAAGCACTCATATCTGAAGCCAGGAACACACAAACGTTGGCAATATCTTCGGTTTCGCCAGCACGTTTTAACGGAATATCTTTTTCCCAGCCTTCAACCACTTTAGGATCTAAAACCTCGGTCATTTCGGTACGGATAAAACCCGGAGCTACTACGTTTGCACGGATATTTCTTGAACCCAGTTCTTTGGCTACTGATTTGGTAAAACCAATAATACCTGCTTTAGAAGCAGCATAGTTAGCCTGACCAGCGTTACCCTGAACGCCAACTACCGAACTCATGTTAATGAAAACACCTTTACGGGCTTTCATCATCACTTTAGAAGCTGCTTTAGTTACGTTAAAGATCGATTTTAAGTTGATATTGATTACATCATCCCAGTTTTCTTCGCTCATGCGCATTAACAAGCCATCTTTGGTAATACCAGCGTTGTTCACTACGATATCGATGGTTCCAAATTCAGCTACAATATCATTGATCAACTGCTCAGCCTCATCAAATTTAGATGCATCAGAGCGGTAACCTTTAACTTTAGTACCGAAGCTTTGCAATTCCTGCTCTAAAGCCTGACCTTTTTCTACTGATGATAAATAGGTGAATGCTACATTAGCACCTTGCTCTGCAAATTTTTCCGCTATTTTACGGCCAATTCCTTTTGATGCGCCGGTAATTAATGCTGTTTTTCCTTCTAGTAATTTCATTTATTATTATAGTTTGTCAGTCTGAGCCTGTCGAAGACTCAGCTGTTATTTAATTTTGTAGTTTGATAACTTCACAATTTCATCCCAATCTTCTTTAAATAATGCTTCCTTTTTCTTTCTACTCCATCCCTTCACCTGCTTTTCAAAGTCTATAGCATCTTCAATCTGATCAAATCTCAGGTAATATTTTAAAATTACCGGTCTCCTTGTAAAAGTATAAGCAAGCACATTTTCTCCATCGTTATGCTGGGTAAGTCTAATTTCCAGATCATTTGTTACGCCAACATAATAACTTTTATCTGCACACTCCAAAATGTAGACAAAATAATTATGTATCCTGGCCATAAATGATCTTTAGAAACATAAAGTTACTAAAAATATTCCTTGCCAAATTTGCCTTGTCTAGCTTGCCTAAATTGCCATGTCCTTCGACAGGCTCAGGATAACAACCAAACAGGATTGACTAATGACTTTTGACTAAGGCCTAAATAGCTGGTTCCTGCTGGCTTAAACAATGGAAACTACCCAAACCCCAGATAATATCAACCGAGTTGATCCCTACTACTTTACGGTCCAGGAAACAACCCTGAATAATATCCAAAGCCTTTTGGTCGTTCACATCATCAAAAACCGGAACGATAACGGCTGAATTGGCAATGTAAAAATTAGCGTAAGAAGCCGGCAAACGGGTATCATCGTAAATTACCGGCGAAGGCATAGGTAACTCCACAATGTTTAACGCACGGCCATCCTTCAGTTTCATTGCTTTTAAGGCCTCCAGATTCTCTTGTAACAATACATAGTTTTCATCCAGTGGATTACTTTCTACTACGGTTAAAACGGTATCCTCGTTTACAAAACGGGTAATATCATCAATATGACCATCGGTATCATCGCCAACAATTCCATCGCCTAACCACAACACCTGCTCCTGACCATAATATTCAAGCAAATACTGTTCTATCTGCTCTTTAGTTAAATGCGGATTGCGGTTTTCGTTTAACAAACAGGCAGTAGTGGTTAAAACCGTACCAGCGCCATTAAACTCTACCGAACCACCTTCCATTACAATATCAGGTGCAAACAAAGGCAGATTAAAGTTTTTAGCAATTTTAGTGGGTACAACGTCATCCAGATCAAACGGCGGATATTTTCCTCCCCAGGCATTATAGCCCCAGTCTACCACTGCTTTTTCATTTCCCTTTAACACAAATGCAGGACCATGATCGCGGCACCAGGCATCGTTGGTTTCGTTGAAATAAAATTCAATCTGCGTTAAATCGGCTCCAACTTTTTGAAGTTCGGCAATGGCAAAAGCTTTCATTTCTTCGTCTTTTACATTGATCCGTACTTTTTCGCCCTCAGCCACCACTTTAATAAACTGGCAATAAGGGGCGTAAATGGTTTCGATCTTACCCGGCCATGAGGCTTCTTTATGTGGCCAGCTTAACCAGGTAGCTTCATGTTTAGCCCACTCGGCAGGGAAAGCATAGCCTTGCTGTTTGGGTGAGTAATCGAATTGATTAATATTTAAATTTTCTCTAGGAGGGAAATTTGACATCTAATTTAATTTATAAAATGAATGGTCCGTGAGGACACGAACCATGGATTTTTAATTTATGGATTCTCGCTTTAGGCTTTGGTCTTTAAGCTTTCAGCTTAATCGCCATCCAGATACCTTTTCGTAATCGGTTGATACGAATCGATCCTTCTATCCCTTAAAAACGGCCAGTGTTTACGGAAAAAGTCTGACTGGGTTAAATCCAGTTCCACTACTTCAGTTTCTTCCTGATCGTGTGAAGCCAGATAAAGCAAACGCCCCTGGGCATTGGTAGCAAAGCTTCCACCCCAGAATTTCATAGCACCATCTTGTTCAAAGCCAACGCGGTTTACACTCACTACCGGAACACCATTGGCAACGGCATGCGAGCGCTGAATGGTTTGCCATGCATTATACTGATCTTTATTGGTTTCCTCATCCTGATCGGTAGCCCAACCAATTGCAGTTGGATAAAACATGATATCGGCTCCCATCAAAGCAGTGATGCGTGATGCTTCCGGATACCATTGATCCCAGCAGATTAAAATACCGATCTTCGCAAACTTGGTTTGGAAAACCTTGTAACCTAAATCGCCCGGCGTAAAGTAAAATTTCTCGTAGTACGCGGGATCGTCCGGGATGTGCATTTTGCGGTATTTACCTAAATAAGATCCATCGGCATCTAAAACGGCAGTAGTATTGTGGTATAAACCTTCAGCACGTTTTTCGAACAGTGAAGCAATAATTACTACGCCCAATTCTTTGGCAACTACCTGCAAGGCATCAGTTGATGGACCTGGAATAGCTTCTGCCAGATCGAAATTATCATAATCTTCAACATCGCAGAAGTAAAGGGATGTAAAAAGCTCCTGCAAGCACACAATTTGCGCACCTTTTGCAGCGGCTTCTCTTACTTTCGTAATCGCTTTATCTAAATTTTCCTGCTTATCTTTAGTACAGCTCATCTGCACCAGACCAACATTTACCTTCTTCATTTTTTAAAATTATTGGATGAGAGAACGATTGAACGAGTGCTTTTTAGTATCATTCAACCATTCAAAATGCTATCATTCTAAATCGGCTGCAAAGTTACTAAAAAGGTTTAAGGTATAAAGACAAAAAGGGTCGTCATCTCGACCGAAACGCCGTGGAGCGGAGAGATCTATCTCGAGACAGATTTCTCGGCTTCGTTGCACTCCGCTCGAAATGACGATAATGTGGTATCAGAATAAACAAATAGCCATAAAAAAGGCCTCAACTGGACATGCCCCAAAAAGTTAGACACTTTTTGGGGCATTTTTTATGAGTAGAAAACAAAAATATGACTATCAGTTTAAACTTGATTTAGTCAACAAGGTAATCAAAGAAGAACACTCTGTACATGAACTTTCCAATATGTATGGATTGGCTAAATCACAGTTACAATTTT
>NZ_JSYN01000016.1 GCF_000812965.1 Pedobacter kyungheensis | reverse complement strand
AATTATCAGACTATAAACAATCTGCTAATATTAAATAGTATTAATGCTAAATCTTTTGAACTTATAACCTGAGCTCAATTAGTATTATCCTGCTGCGATCGTCATGCTGAATTCATTTCAGCATCTCTCCTGCAAAAACTAGACCCTGAAATAAATCCGATAGCTATCGGTTCAGGGTGACGATTCTAAGAAAAAAAAGTCGCCTAGAAACGTCTAACTAGGATGTTTTAATCAAACATAGGTTAATGTTTAAAAGCTGTAAGACTTATTTCCGTAATGCATTATCGGAAATTTAATCTAATATAATAAATTGCTATCATACGGGTACCTCGCCACATGCGCAGCCTTGATCTTATCGTACAATAACGTTTTAAATTCTTCTATATTCTCTCTTTGAGTTGCTGAAATAAACAGCACCGGCACTTTGCCATGACTCATCCAACTGTTTTTAAAATCTTCCAGTGTCAGTTTACCGTCGTCATCACCTCCTTCTACTTCAGGCGAAACATAGGCATCAATTTTATTGAACACCAGGATCATATCCTTATCAATTGCCCCGATATCCTTTAAGGTTTCATTAACCGTATTAATCTGGTCTTCGAAATTGGGGTGCGAAACATCAACCACGTGAACCAGCAAATCGGCTTCCCTAACTTCATCCAGGGTAGATTTAAAACATTCTACCAGATGGTGAGGAAGTTTGCGGATAAAACCAACCGTATCGGATAACAGGAAAGGCAGGTTTTCGATCACAACTTTACGAACAGTGGTATCTAACGTTGCAAAGAGTTTATTCTCAGCAAAAACTTCCGATTTCGACAACATGTTCATGATCGTAGATTTACCCACGTTGGTATAACCTACCAAAGCAACCCTAATGAGCTGACCCCGGTTTTTGCGTTGCGTTTCGTTTTGCCTGTCGATATTCCTCAGGCGTTCTTTTAATAAAGAGATTTTATTTAAAATGATCCTTCTGTCACTTTCAATCTGGGTTTCACCCGGACCACGCATCCCGATACCACCTTTCTGGCGTTCCAAGTGCGTCCACATACCGGTTAAGCGCGGTAATACGTATTGTAACTGAGCCAGTTCTACCTGGGTTTTGGCCTGGGCAGTTTGCGCCCTGTTAGCGAAAATATCGAGAATTAAATTACTCCGGTCTAATACCTTAACACCTAATTCGCGGTCTATATTGCGCAGTTGCGATGGCGACAATTCATCATCGAAAACTACGGTATCAATTTCTTCTGATTTAACGTAGGCTTTAATTTCTTCGAGCTTACCTGTACCCACAAAGGTGGCACGCTCTGGCTTGAGCATTTTTTGCGTAAAAACCTTCTCCACCTTCCCACCGGCTGTATCTACCAAAAAGGCCAGCTCGTCTAAATATTCTTTTGTTTGGGCTTCTTTCTCGCCGGGAGTTACTACCCCAACTAAAATTGCCCGTTCCTGCACAATGGCAGTATCATAAAATTTTTGTCTTCCCATGTAATTGATGCAAAGATACAAAATTGCGGCCAACCAAACCTTGCAGGTTTTTAAAACCTGCAAGGTTTAAAAGTCCTTATATCTCTGCCACAAATTGCTGAATCGCAAGTCCGGGATTATCGGTTTTCATAAAGTTTTCGCCGATTAAAAAGCCATTAAAACCAGCAGTTTTCAGTTCCCTTATGGTTTGCGGATTGCTGATTGCACTTTCAGAGATTTTCAAAAATTCATCCGGAATCTTATTTACCAGATCGAATGAGGTCTGAATGTCGACAGTAAAATCGGCCAGGTTCCGGTTATTTACCCCAATGGCATCTAAATTAGGTGAAATACTTCTTTCCAGTTCTTCGAGATTGTGTACTTCTAAAAGCACATTTAAGCCCAGGTTTTGGGCAAACTTGCCAAAATCATTAATCTGTTGTGGAGTTAAAATCGAGGCGATTAATAAGATAATATCAGCTCCCCAGGCTTTTGCTTCGAGAATCTGGTATTCATCAATCATGAAATCCTTTCTTAAAACCGGAATGTTGTTTGCTGCGCGTGCAGCCAAAAGATCTTCCGTTTTACCACCAAAAAAATCAACATCGGTTAATACAGAAAGAGCTGATGCACCGGCACTGTTATAGGCCTGGGTAACTTCGGCCACATCGGCAACACCATTAATCAATCCTTTTGAAGGTGAACGACGTTTAAACTCGGCAATAATCCCGGTGCGATCTGCCGACAGCAAAAAATCTTTAAAAGAATGTGGTGTCCTTTTAAAATGTACGGCATTTTCTAAATCCTGAACAGAAACCAGTGCTTTTGCAGCGGCAACTTCTTCTTTTTTACGGAGTACGATTTTATCTAGTATGTTCATCTATCAATCTGTTAAGAGGGTATCATAAATCTCGAATTGTCATCCTGAGCTTATCGAAAGAACTTTATTAACTTCTTTAGAGGGATTTCGGCAAGCTCAACGTGACAAAATTTTAAGAAAAAAGCTTATGATATACCCCTCATCTAAAATTTAACTAATTCCACTCAGTTGAGATCCTGAAACAAGTTCAGGATGACGACCGGCAGGACAATTTTTAATTTGTTAACCAATTCTCCATCATCTGCCTGCCAAACTCGGTAAGCACACTTTCTGGATGAAATTGTACGCCGCGTACATCAAGTGTTTCGTGTCGTAAAGCCATAATCTCGTTTTTATGATCGCGGGCTGTAATTTTTAAGCACGAGGGGAAGTTATCTTTACTCACCACCCAGCTGTGGTAACGGCCAACATTTATGGTTTGCGGACATTCCCAGAACAAAGGTTCATCGCCATCTACAACTGTAACGGGTGTAGCAATGCCATGCATTGGTCTACCTAAATTGTACAGCGTACCGCCAAAGGCTTCGGCAATGGCCTGCTGGCCTAAACATACCCCAAAAATGCTTTTGGTTGGCGCATACGTTTTAATTACATCCAGTAACAAACCGGCTTCTTCAGGAATGCCGGGACCAGGGGAAAGCAATATTTTATCGTACTTTTCTACATCGGCCAGCTCAAACTTATCGTTTCTCCAAACTTCGGCCTCATAACCCACTTCGTTAATTAAATGCACTAAGTTATAGGTAAAACTATCGTAGTTATCGATCACCAAAACCACCCCCTTGCCCCCTGAAGGGGAAGTATTATTTATATTTTCCATTGTATTTCTGATTAGTGGATTTTACTCCAAACTAAAAACTCTTAATTCCCAACTATATCCCCTCTGCCATCTGCACGGCTTTACGCAATGCGGCAATTTTGTTGTTTACTTCCTGCATTTCTGTCTCCGGCACCGAATCGGCTACAATACCCGCTCCTGCACGGTAATGCAGTTCGTTATTTTTGCTCATAAAAGTCCTGATCATGATGGCGTGGTTAAAATCTTCGTTAAAACCCATAAACCCAATGGCGCCAGCGTAGAAATTGCGACCCAGTTTCTCGTTTTCATCAATCAGCTGCATGGCTTTGTATTTCGGCGCACCACTTAAAGTACCCGCCGGGTAAGTATCGGCCACTACTTTAAAAGCACTAACGTTTTCCTGCAAATGGCCGCTAACCTTGCTTACTAAATGGATCAGGTGCGAATAGTACTGCACTTCTTTAAATGATTTTACTTCTACCCGGTTACAATGCCTGCTCAAATCATTCCGGGCTAAATCAACCAGCATAACGTGCTCTGCACTTTCTTTAGGGTCTTGTTCTAACTTTCTGGCTTGTTCTGCATCTTCGATATCGTTTCCACTCCGTTTAAAGGTTCCGGCGATTGGGAAAATATTAGCTGAATTGTTTTTGATGGTAATCTGTGCTTCGGGCGATGAGCCAAAAAGCTTGAAATTACCGTAATCGAAATAAAACAGATAAGGTGATGGGTTTATAGAACGCAAACAACGGTAAACATTAAACTCATCGCCAGAAAAAGCCTGCTTAAAGGCTCGCGAAGGTACAATCTGGAAAACATCGCCACGGTAAATGTGCTTTTGCAGTTTTTCTACCAGATCCATAAATCCTTTATCGGTTAAGTTGGATGATTCTTTACCCCTGGTCTGAAACTTATACTCCGGATAATTTTTGTTCTGGATCAGGTATTCCATTTTCTCCAAACCACCTTCTTCTTCGCCTTCGAAAGTATTTTTGAACAGGGTAATTTCGTTCTTAAAGTGATCGATGGCAATGATATACCGGTACAAATGGTATTGCATTTCGGGGATCTCCTCGCCTTCAGGTGTCTCCGATGTAAACTTAATATCTTCGAAATGCTGCACGGCATTCCAGGTAAAATAACCAAACAAACCACTCGAAATGAATTTAATTTCGGGCAATTCGCTTGCTTTAAACTTGTCTTTAAAATCGGCGATTTCATCAATCAGGTTTTTGCTCTCGGTAATTTCAACAGCTCCATCCGGAAAATAAGTTTCCAGTCGCGAACCTTTTAAAATGATACCCGCAACCGGCTCGGCGCAAACAAAACTCATTGAGTTTTCGCGACTATGGTAATCCGAACTCTCCAGTAAAATGCTGTTCGGGTAAACATCGCGCAAGCGCAGGTAAATGCTTACCGGCGTCGTGGTATCGGCAAGTAGTTTTTTGTAAGTTGTATTTATTTTATACATGATTTTACAGTATTGTTGTTGCTTCGTGCACCGCAACAACGGTTAAATTATTTCTTATAACAATAAAAAGCCCGGCGTGTGGTTCTACGCCGGGCTTTAATGGTTCTTTAATAAGGTTTAGGTTGATAAACTATATTTTTTTCATACGCAGCCAGCGCAATCCGTTTTCGAATTACTTTGCCAAAGCCATGTATGTATATTGTTGATCATGAGCCACAAAAATATAAAGAATTTTGAAAAAGCGAAATATTTATGAAAATAATTTAAACAAATCGCCAATTAGCCATAAAGTTAGCAATGGGTCATATTTACCATGTAAAGCATGCAAGGCTTAGCTACATTTTTAACCGCAAAGCACACAAAGGGTGGCGCTAAGTCCGCAAAGCTACCCTGCCGTCATTCTGGCACATGCCAGAATCTCTTATTTTAACCACAGAGCACACAGAGAAAACCACTGAGTACACTGAGCAATATTTAAAACATTCTGTGTTTTCCGTGAATCCGTGGCTGAAAAGGTTAGTTTTTTAACCACAAAGAAAAGCACTGAGCAGACTGAATAATATGCCTCTATGCCGCTCTGTGTAAAACTCAGTGTCCTCGGTGGTAAAAGTTAGCGACATTTTTAACCGCAAAGCTATCCTTGCCGTCATTCTGGCACATGCCAGAATCTCTTATTTTAACCACAGCGTGAACAGAGCAATATTTAAAATATTCCATATCTTCCGTACATCCGTGGCTGAAAAAACAGGATACAAAAAATCCCACCCTCTAAAGGGCAGGATTTAAACTTATAAGGATACCACGAGGGTAATCAATCATATTAACTAAGAAACCCCAAAGAATGATCTTCCCGGAACTTCTTTAACCATTAGTAAAATGGCTACAATAATCAGGATCAGTGCCAGTCCAAAGAAAACAGCAATAGTGCGGTGTTTAGCTACTGCCTCGGTTACTTTCTTCGATTTAGCATTACCCACCGTAATTAAAATGATTGCAATAATCATCATAGCGGCATGCTCTGCCTTAAAATACCTGCCCACAACCTCACTCATTGGTAATTTGGTTAACGGACTTAAGAAGTACAACACCAATCCAATCAACAATTGAATGTGTGCACTAATCAGGGTAAATACATTTAGTTTACGGTTACCTTCTGTGTATGTTTTATTTCCAAACCAGCCCGATAATGCATTTATTACCGCGATAACCAATAAAATTAATACGATGTAGCGCCATCCGGAGTGCGCAGATTTTAAGATGTTGTACATTTTGCTAAAATATGTTTAACCAAAAGTAGGCATTAATTGTAAAAAATAGGATATTCTGCAAAATGAACGCTTATTTATATTAGTTTTAAACAAATTAAAATCTAAACTTATTATGAAGAAAATTTTACTCGCCCTTGGGCTGGTATTTTCTGCTACATTTCTGTTTGCACAGCAAACCACCTTCCCTGTTAACGGCTCTTTTGATACCAGACCTGGAATGTTTGCTTTTACCAACGCAACAATAGTAGTAAATGCCAACCAAACCCTCACCAATGCTACACTTTTAATTAAAGGACAAACCATTCAGGCTGTCGGTACCGGCTTAGCTGTGCCCAAAGGTTATGTGGTAATCGATTTAAAAGGAAAATTTATTTATCCATCGCTGGTTGATGCCTTTACCAGTTATGGCATTGGCGAAACGCCTGCTGCACAACGTGGCTTTGGCGGCCAGCGTCAGTCTATTTTTGTTTCGACTAAAAAAGGGGCTTACGGCTGGAATGAAGCCATCAGGCCAGAAACTTATGTGAAGAACATTTTCTCTACCGACAGTAAGAAAGCAGACGAACTGCGCAAAGTTGGTTTCGGGAGTGTTAACGTGATTAACCGCGATGGTATTGCCCGCGGAGTTTCTGCAGCAGTAACCTTAAATGAAGGCGCTGATAACAGTGTGATCCTGAAAGACCAGACCGCAGCCAATTATTCTTTTAACAAAGGTACTTCATCAAACGATTACCCTACTTCATTAATGGGATCAATTGCCTTATTACGCCAAACCTATTACGATGCCCAGTGGTATGGTAAACAAAAAGACGAGTACAACATCTCGCTTGATGAATTTGGCAAGCAACAAAACATCCCGCAGATTTTTGAAGTAGATGGCTGGCAGAATATCCTGCGTGCCCACAAAATAGGCAAGGAATTTGGCAAAAGCTACATCATCAAATCAACAGGCGATGAATACCAACGCATTAACGAGGTTAAAGCCACCGGCGCAAGCTTAATTATTCCTTTAACTTTCCCTAAAGCATATGATGTAGAAGACCCGGCCGAAGCCAGAAATGTGAGTTTATCGCAAATGAAAGGCTGGGAACTGGCGCCAACCAATCCGGCTGCATTAGAAAAAGCAGGAATTAAATTTGCTTTAACAGCTTTTGGTTTAGAAAACAGCCGCGATTTTTGGGCAAATATCCGCACCGCTATCGAAAACGGCTTAACCGAAAAACAGGCTTTGCAATCGGTAACCGAAATACCTGCTTCACTTTTAGGAATTAGCGATAAAGTAGGCTCGCTTGAAAAAGGAAAAGTAGCCAACTTTCTAATCTCATCTGATAATCTGTTTAAAAACACCAATATCATCTTCGAAAACTGGGTGCAGGGCAAACGTTTCATTGTAAACAAAATGGATGTGAGCGATGTACGCGGAACTTACAACCTTAATGTTGACGGCGTGGGTGCTTTAACCCTTAAAATTACCGGCACAGGTGGTGGTTCGGCAGCAGCCATTGAAAGAACAGGCGCCGATAGTGTAAAAACCACTGCAACCTTTACCAGAAATGGCGATTGGGTAAGCATTAACTTCAATTTAAAGAAAAACCCTAAAGGCGATGTTCGTTTAAGCGGTTACATTACCTCAGCCAATCCACTTACCATAAAAGGCGAATCGGCCCTGGCTGATGGTACCAGTGGAAAATTTACCGCAAGCTATAAGGAAGCGGCAAAAGAAACACCTAAAAAAGACGAGCCTAAACCGGTGTTGGCGGTTGGCCCGGTTATTTATCCGTTTACGGCCTTTGGTGCAACTGAGCTGCCTAAGCAAGAAACGGTATTGATTAAAAACGGTACCATCTGGACGAATGAAAAAGAAGGCGTACTGCAAAATGCCGATATCCTTTTAGAAAACGGCAAGATTAAAGCGGTTGGCAAAAACCTTTCGGCAGGCAATGCCAAAGTAATTGATGCAACAGGCAAACACATTACCGCAGGTATTATTGATGAGCACTCACACATTGCCGGAGCAGGTGGTATTAACGAAGGTGCACAATCGGTTTCGGCCGAAGTGCGCATTGCCGATATCATCAACTCAGAAGATGTAAATATTTACCGTCAGCTGGCGGGCGGGGTAACCACTTCACATATCCTGCACGGCTCTGCAAACCCGGTAGGTGGTCAGTCACAATTGATTAAGTTGCGTTGGGGTAAATCGCCTGAGGAATTAAAATTTGCAGGTGCCGATGGTTTCATCAAATTCGCACTGGGCGAAAATGTAAAACAGAGTAATTTCGGTACAGGTGCTCGTTTCCCGGTTACCCGCATGGGGGTTGAGCAAACTTTTGTGGATGAATTTACCCGTGCAAAAGAGTATGCCAAAGCCCTTTCGGTAAAAGGCAATAGCGTACGCCGCGACTTAGAATTGGATGCCATTGTTGAAATCCTGAACAACAAGCGTTTCATTACCTGCCACTCTTATGTGCAGAGCGAAATTAACATGCTCATTCACGTTGCCGATAGTTTAGGCTTTAAAATCAATACTTTTACCCACATTTTAGAAGGTTATAAAGTAGCCGATAAAATGAAGGCACACGGTATTGCAGGCTCTACCTTCTCTGACTGGTGGGCTTATAAAAACGAGGTAGCAGAAGCCATTCCATACAACGGAAAAATTATGCACAATGTGGGCGTTACCACTGCCTTTAACTCTGATGATGCCGAAATGGCCCGTCACTTAAACCAGGAAGCCGGCAAATCGGTGTTATACGGTAATGTACCTGAAGAAGATGCTTTAAAATTTGTAACCTTAAACCCTGCCCGGATGCTCCACATTGATGATAAAGTGGGCAGTTTAAAAGCAGGTAAAGATGCTGATGTGGTGATCTGGACAGCCAATCCGCTTTCTATTTACGCCAAAGCAGAAAAAACCTTTGTGGATGGAGTTGCTTACTGGGATCTGGAAAAAGATGCACAGGTAATTAAAGCCATGCAGACCGAAAAAGCCCGTCTGATTCAGAAAATGTTAGAGAGCAAAAGTAAAGGAGGACGCACACAACGCCCAATGGGTGATGCACCACGCCTTTACAATTGCGAAACCTTAGAAAACTATTCAGCAGAATTAACCGAGAAAGAACATGCACACTAAAAAATATTTATTCAGCCTGGCCTTATCGGCAACAAGCCTGATGTGTTTTGCCCAGGCCAACATTTCGCCGGCAAAAAAACAGAGCAAAACCATTGCCATTACTGGCGCAACCGTACACGTAGGCAATGGTACCGTAATCGAAAACGGAACCATCCTTTTTGGCAATGGTAAAATTATTTCGGTTACCGCCAATGGCCAGGTACCGCAAGACGATGTGATGCGGATTGTAGCTACCGGTAAACACATTTACCCGGGCTTTATAGCTGCCACCACCAATTTAGGTCTAACTGAAATTGAAGCCGTAAAAGCAACTTTGGATTTTCAGGAAATCGGCGATTACAATTCGCACATCCGCTCTATTGTAGCTTACAATACCGATTCTAAAGTGCCTGCTACATTGCGTAGCAATGGTATACTAATGGCACAGCCAACTCCGCAGGGTGGTACCGTTTCGGGCAGCTCATCGGTAGTACAGCTCGATGCCTGGAACTGGGAAGATGCGGCCTTAAGAACCGACGATGCCATGCACATGACCTGGCCGGTTACGCTGCGATTTAGAGGCGGTTTTGGTGGTTTCGGTCGTCCGCAGCAATCGCCCGAAGCTTTAGCAGAAAGAACACAGGCAGCCATTACGCAGTTAACTTCTTTCTTTGCCGAAGCAAAGGCCTACTCCGAAATGGGCAAACCCGAGGTGATAAACACCCGTTTCGAAGCCATGAAAAGGGTATTTAAGGGCGACGAAAAATTATTTATCGCAGCCGATAGTCAGAAGGATATTGTTGCTGCCGTAAACTTTGCCAAAAAATTCGGCATAACCCCGGTAATTACCGGCGCTGACGAGGCTTACCTGGTCATCGACTTTTTGAAAGAGAACAACATCACGCTGATTGTGAAACAACCACATGCTTTACCAAACAATAACGATGATGATGTGAACATGCCCTACAAAAATGCAGCGGTTTTGGCCAATGCAGGTTTAAATGTGGTATTAAGTATTGATGGTTACTGGCAACAACGCAACCTCCCTTTTATGGCGGGTACGGTAACCGCCTGGGGCCTGGATAAAGAAAAAGCCTTATCAACCATTACCTTAAATGCAGCAAAAGCCATGGGGGTTGATAAAACTACAGGCAGTATCGAAACAGGTAAAGATGCTACTTTCTTTATTTCTGCCGGCGATGCATTGGATATGCGCACCAACAAGGTAGAACAGGCTTTTATTCAGGGCAGGGATATTAACCTGGATAACCTGCACAAACAGCTGGACAAGAAGTTTAGCGATAAGTATACTGCAGAGAAGAAATAAGCTATTAATTTGGTGAGCCACCAAACAAAGTGAAGGATGGATAAAATAGAATTTAAACAAGCGTTTGGGAATATAGCTGAAAAACATGGTTTTACCAGGGCTTTTGGTGGTTGGTTTAAAGAAAGTTTAGAATGCTTAGCTGTTCTTGATCTTCAAAAGTCAAATTATGGAAATTATTTTGAGCTAAATATTAAAATATACGTTCAGGGCGCATTTGGTAATAGTTACAAAAAAACCAAAGAGCTAGTCAAGAAAGACATTGGAAATATATTTACGAGACAACCAAATGAATACAGCTATTTATTAAATCTTGATCAAAAAACTGAAGACATAAAACGAATAACTGGCATAGATCTTTTTTTCAGAGACTATTTAACTCCAAGATTAGATAAGCTTTTAACCAAAGTAGGAATAATTGAACTGGAGTCAAAAAAGCATCTATATCTTTTACCTGCAGTTAAAGAACAAATATATTTATTATTAGGCAAGTGATTAAATTAGTGTAATTGTTTGAACTGGTTAACTGCAAATAGCTAATCATTCAATAGCTTAATTGTTGGATTGCTGCATTGCAAACTGCTAGTTGTTAACCGAAAACTGTTTTATATGGTTAACTGTTTTATAGTCGAGCGTACAACGGCCGATATTCATTTATCGGCCGTTTTTTATGCAAATCTTTCGCAGCGGCTTAGCTACGCTGAATATTAATTACCAGCTGCTGGTGTAGGTAATTCCTTTTTATGCCTCGCACCTAACTTAATTACAATCCTCGCATTCTCGTAATCGTTTACAAACTTCACATTGGTGCTTTCCCAAATTTTGATTAAACGATCCAGTTTAAAAAAAGACGTTTTAAGCTCAATTAATAAGGTAGGGATAGCATCGTTATAACCTTTGCGTTCAGCAATTACTACCCTTGGGTTATCTTTATGCTTCTTAAAGTTATTAATGTGTTTCTGAAACAGTTGAAGATCCTTTTCAGAAAGCCCATATGGCTTAAGTTCTGCTGTTAGCGCCGCGATATTACTGTAAATATGCTCCAATGCGGGGATTAATTGCTGGTCTGTCAACCTTTCGAGTTTAGTGGCCGATGTTCTAAGCGCATCAAAAAGTACATTATCATCAACTTCCAAAGCGTGGATTTGCGCCAGTCCAGAATACTTAACTGCAGCGGCAATGGCCGCATTTGCTGCCTGGTATTTGGTTACCGTTGCCCCCATACTTTTTACCCCTGCCTTGTTTATCGCCAGGCCGATGCTCATAAGATCTTCCTCAATTTCGCCTACAATTTTACAGAATACAGTCTGATCGGTCCAAATCTGCCTGTTCGCATTCAATATTTGAAGCGTTACCGTAGCCATAGTTAAATAGTTTTCATCCTTTTGTGTCATTGTTTCTCATTTTTTAGATATATGTTAATAATTGGTTTATCTCATTTAATAAAGTAGTGCGAAGCCTGTAAGGGCTTTTGTTTTATGCTAAATATGTTTTGCAAAGCATCCGGCACCGATTGCGATGCTCCTGCTTCGGTTTGTTTAGCTTCCACTTTGATTTGCAGAGGTGCCAGCATCAATTGTGAGGCTACCCCTACGCTATGTTTAACTTCCACAATCGTTTGTAAACCCGCCAGAGTCAATTGCAATGCATACACAGACAATTGGTCAGTGTACAGATCGAATTGTTAGCCCGCGACTGACAATTGGTCAGCATCCGGCATACAAAACATTTAATCGGTTGGCCTTGGTTTTTACGCCCCGGCCCTGTAATTTGGGATGATAGGGATTTTCACCCTTTTTGGAAATGTGCTTTTTATTTCAAAAACACCTGCTATAGGGATTACCCAGCTAGCTTTTAAAACAAAGCCAATTGGTTAGCAGCCATGTAACTAATTTAAACATTATTCATAAAAGCCAAAAACTTTATAAAAATATTTTCTGCCTACCCCACCATCGTCCTCGTTTGTCACAAAGTGATTCCTTCGGAATAACGAGGATGCGTGAGAAATGCATTTGTAATGCATGCCATGTAACCGCAACACCTCGCCATCGTCCTCGTTTGTAACGAAGACAATCGTAACACTAGCTTAACAACAAGTGCTTAATTCGTTTACCTGATACACTTTATTTTAACAATAAAGCCAAAAGCTAACCATTCCTAAACCATTTCATAATACAGAATCCAAATCGGCTTAATACTGCAGTAACATCTTTGTGATCATAAAAAATCAGAAAACTAATCATGATGAAAAATTTACTTATTGCAGTGTTGTTACTGCTATGCAGCATTCATAATGCAGCGCTGGCGCAAACTACACAGGCATCTATTTCGGGTATTATTACCGATCAGCAAAAGAAACCTATTCCTGGTGTTTCGGTACAGATCAGAAACAACTCAACCGGTTTTACCACTAAAACCTCAACCAATGCACAAGGTGAGTATACCTTTAAAGAGTTACCATTGGGTGGTCCCTATTCGGTAAAAGCCATTTACATAGGCTTTGCAGAGCAAAACAGAACAGGCTACATGTTAAATCAAGGTGATGCCGTACGTATTGCCATTAACATGCAGGAAAGTGCCCAGATGCTTGATGGAGTAGAAGTTAATGGATCTTCATTAAAAAATAAGGTTCAGCAATTTGGAGCCTCGACAGAGATTTCGTCGAAAACCATGAATTTATTGCCGGTAAACGGGCGTAACTTTTCAAGCTTAACAGATTTATCTCCTTTGGCTGGTCCGGGTGGTATTTCTGGTCAGCTAGGTTCTTCTACCAACTTCACCATTGACGGTATGACGGCCAAAAACCCAACTTCGGCAGGTAGTACAACCAGTCGTAGTGGTGCGCCATACTCAATCTCCATTGAAAGTGTACGTGAGTTTAAAGTAGTAACCAATCAGTACGATGTAAGCTTAGGCCGTTCGGGTGGCGGTACAATCAGTGCGGTAACTAAATCTGGTACAAATGAAATTACAGGTAGTGCTTTTGCTTATAACCGGGCTGATTTCCTGGCGAGTAAGTATGACATCAGAGGCAACAGAAGAACCAATGATTTTTCAACTTATCAATATGGTTTTAGCTTAGGCGGCCCGATCATTAAAGATAAATTACATTATTTTGCAGCCTGGGATCATCAAAGAGATTCTCGCCCCTTAATTATTGCTGATATTAACTCGGATGCAGATGTTGCCCGTTTCAACATTACAAATGCCACATTAAATAATTTCTTAGCCGTTGCAAGATCAAAATATGGTGTAGCCAACACACCACAATTTGGTTCTTTCGATAAAAAGCGGGGAACTGATGCCGGTTTCTTACGTTTGGATTGGCAGATCGATGAAAAGAATTTATTAACGGTTAGGGATAACTATACCAACGATAGAAATCCGCTGGGATTGGCAGATAATACGGCTATCAACTTTTACGAAAGTTACGGTAATGATAAAAACGTTGATAATAGTTTATTGGCTACCTTACGTTCAACCATTAGCAGCAAAGTTACCAATGAATTAAAATTGCAGCATTTGTACACCTACCAGGCCAGTACGCAAAATGACGAATTAGGTTTTGCTATACCAAGAGCGGTAGTTTCTAACTTACAATCTACTACCCCGGCTGGCAATTTATTAACAGCTGTTCAAATTGGTGGTCACCGCTTCGGACAAGAAGGTTTTACCAATAACGTATTACAATTGGTAGATAATTTTTACTATAACACCGATAAAATTAAATACACGTTTGGTGTAGATATCATGTATACCCATGCAAAATCATTGTATGGCAGTGAAGTAAATGGTCGTTTTACGTTTAACAGATCGGGCACCGGAGCAACCGATGCAACCGCGCTGCAAAACTTCGAAAATTTAATACCAATCAGTTATTACAGAGAGGTTCCGTTAGTTGCTGATCCGACTGTTGTAGGGAAGTTATGGAATACGGCAATTTACGGCCAGATGCAAACCAAACTGGGTAAAGGCTTAGACTTTACAGGTGGTTTACGTTTAGATTATAGCAAGTACCCAACATCACCATTAAACCAACAATTATTTGATGCCATTGGTGTAAGAACGGATCATAAGTTAAAACAATTTTTAATTCAGCCCCGTATCCAGTTTAACTGGGATGTTAATGAAAACCATACCGATTACCTTCGCTTAGGGGCAGGTATTTTCGGATCGGACATTAACAACTACATGACCATTAACAACCTGACCTTTGATGGTAAACACTTTGCTACTGTTGACGTTACGGGAACCGGTGTACCAACCCCGGATTTTATCGGCTACAGAAACGGAACCGCTACAGCACCAACTTTACCTGCATTACAAATCCCTACCATAAACACTTATGCTGATGATGCTAAAGTACCGGTAGTGTATAAAGCCAACATATCATATAACAAATTAATAAATGATAAAATAAGGATAGGTATTACCGGTTATGCAACTTTAGCACGTAACAACTACATGTATGTTGATCGGAATATGGTTGCCAACCCTTTCTTCACCTTATCAAATGAAGGAAACAGAGGAGTTTATGTACCTGCAAACAGTATCATTACCGGTAACGGAACTACAGATTGGAAAAGAGGTCGTTTAACTAATCAGTTTGGCAGGGTATTGGAGAT
This sequence comes from Pedobacter kyungheensis, assembly GCF_000812965.1. GTDB lineage: Bacteria > Bacteroidota > Bacteroidia > Sphingobacteriales > Sphingobacteriaceae > Pedobacter > Pedobacter kyungheensis. The sequence goes on along the minus strand of NZ_JSYN01000016.1, from coordinate 130,424 downwards.
GAATAGCCAGGGTAAGGTAAATCAATTTGCAATTGTTGTAGATGGTACCTGGAAGTACTTTAAAGATGGAGAAATTTCGGCCAGCTTTACCTGGAATGATACTAAAGACAACACCTCTTTTAACGGAAATGTGGCCAACTCCGCTACCTTATCATTGCCTGTGATTGATGACCCGAGAAACTTAAGTAAAATGACTTATTCGAATGGCCAATTTAGAAACAAGGTAGTAATATACGGTACATTACCATCATTCTATGGTATTAAAGCTGGTATCCGTTATTCAGGTATTGGCGGCACCAGATATAGTTTACTGTCTGGTGGAAATACCAATGGCGATTTCGTGGCAACAAATGATTTGGCCTATATCTTCGACAGATCAAATACCAATGTACCAGCTGCACTTAGAACTGGTTTACAAACCTTATTGGATAATGGTGCTGCAAGCCAGAGTTTGAAAGATTATATCACTAAGTATGAAGGTACCTTTGCTGAGCGTAATGGTGGTATAAATGGTTTCTATGGTACAATTGATTTAAGATTAGCGTATCAGTTTAAATTCGGACGCGGTAAAAAACAAAGCGTTGAAATTTCTGGCGATTTGTTTAACGTAGCCAATTTGTTTAAGAAAACCTGGGGTACTTCAGAAACTTTAGGTACGCAGGCATTATATGCCGTTACAGGTTTTGATGCAGCTACTTCTAATTACAACTACCGCGTAAACAATACCGGTATCGTTATACCAACAGGTAACCCATGGCAGGCACAAATCGGCTTACGCTACGGTTTCTAAAATACATTTAGCTAAGTTTCTTAGCTTAAAGTCATAAAAAAAGGGAATGGATTTTTATCCGTTCCCTTTTTTTATGTTTGTATATAAAACAACAAAACTTTCATGGGATTATTACTCAACTACCTGAAAAGTCACAAATGGATTGTGGCCTTAGCGTTATTGCTTGCAGGTTTAAATATTGGCTTTTCTTTAATGGATCCACTCATTACCGGAAAAATTTTAGATCGCTTCATCAACAAAAAAGACTCCTTAACCTACGCCGAATACCTTTGGGGTTCGGTAGGCTTAATTGGCCTCGCTATCGGAGCGGCAATGGTATCGCGTATTGCCAAAAACTTTCAGGATTACTTTACCAGCGTTATTGTACAAAAAGTTGGTGCAAAAATGTATGCAGATGGTTTGCAGCACTCCTTAAAATTGCCTTACCAGGTTTTCGAAGATCAACGCAGTGGCGAAACCTTAGGTATTTTGCAAAAAGTACGGTTGGATTCTGAGAAGTTTATTACCGCATTTATCAGTATCCTTTTTGTAAGCCTAATCGGTATGGTATTCGTAATTGTTTATTCCTTTACCGTGAGCTACAAAGTAACCCTGGTTTATTTTTCGGCTATTCCGATTATCAGTTTTGTAAGCTGGTTCTTAAGCCGTAAAATCAAAACTATTCAGCGCGCTATTGTTGGCGAAACCACTGCTTTGGCAGGCTCTACCACCGAGTCGCTAAGAAATATCGAACTGGTTAAGAGTTTAGGTCTGGCCGATCAGGAAATTGAGCGCTTAAATAAAACCACTTACAAGATTCTGGGCCTCGAGCTTAAAAAAGTAAAGTACGTGCGCAGTATGAGCTTTGTTCAGGGTACTACCGTAAACCTGGTCCGCAGCACCATGGTACTGGTTTTATTGTTGCTTATTTTCGACAATACCATTTCTGCAGGTCAGTATTTAACCTTTTTATTTTATTCGTTCTTTCTTTTTGGTCCCTTACAAGAGTTAGGCAATGTTATTCTGGCCTGGCGCGAAGCTGAAGTTTCGTTGGGTAACTTTAAAAAGATTTTAAGTACACCGATAGATAAGAAACCTGAAAACCCAACGTCGATTCAGAAAATTAAAGATTTAACCTTTAACGAAGTTGGCTTTAAGCACCAAACTGCAAACAGAAATGCATTAGAAAACATTAGCTTCAAAACCCACAACGGACAAACCATTGCCTTTGTTGGCCCATCGGGTTCGGGCAAAACAACTTTAGTAAAACTATTGGTTGGGCTTTACCCGCCAAAAGAGGGAGAGATTTTATACAACGGCATTTCGAGCAATAAAATTGATCTGGATGCCTTGCGCGAAAAAATTGGTTTTGTAACGCAGGATACACAACTGTTTTCGGGTACCATAAGGGAAAACCTGTTATTTGTAAATCCTACGGCAACTGATGAGGAATGTTATAAGGTATTAAACCAGGCGGCCTGCCAAACCTTACTGGCACGTGCCGATAAAGGTTTGGATTCGATCATTGGCGAAGGTGGCGTAAAGGTTTCAGGCGGTGAGAAACAGCGTTTATCAATTGCCAGGGCCTTATTGCGCAGACCTGATATCCTGGTGTTTGATGAAGCTACATCTTCGCTCGATTCGATTACCGAAGAAGAAATCACCAAAACCATTCGTTCGGTTTCCGATTTAACCGATCACATTACCATTTTAATTGCGCACCGTTTATCGACTATTAAACATGCCGATCAGATTTATGTGTTAGAAAAAGGCCACATCATTGAACAAGGCAGACACGAAGAACTCATTGCGCAAAATGGTTTGTATCAGGCCATGTGGCGTCAACAAATTGGCGAACGGATTGTTGAAGTTTAGGAACAAAATTAATAAGCATGTTACTGGCACAAATAGAAAGCAATCAAATCGCTATTTTCATCATTGTGGCTGCCATACTCTGGCTGGCACTCATATTAACCGCATTGTACCACATCTCGAGAAATAGCAGCATGGATTTTTCGGTCAAGGTACTTTGGTTTATCATTATCCTGCTGGCTCCATTTCTGGGTTCAATTATTTACCTGATGTGGGGCAAGAATAAAAAATTTTAAATTGACCATGGTTCGTGTTTACACGGACCATTTTCTATCGCCATGGCTCGTGTCAGCACAAACCATTCCCAGCATTATTTTTTGAAAAGCAATTTCAGTAATGCTTCGGTCGGCTCCGGTCCCGCTGTTCCTCCTGCCGGTAATCAGCTTAAAAAAAGATTATGTTACCGGCATCCGTGCCATCGGGTTTAGGTGGGCAGTACAAACGCGTATAACGAACTAAACTTAACGCCCTGGTTCGTGTCCACACGAATCAGGGATATTGATTAAACCGGATTCGTTGTCTGCTCGTTAATATCCTGTAAACTAAGCTTCGTTAACGATCTCGTTTTTAACCAGGTAATGCCCGCTATGGCAATCGTCATACTTCCGCCAAACACAACTGCAGGAACTAAAGTTAACAGCTTCGCCGATAAACCTGATTCAAATTCGCCGATCTCATTTGATGAACCGATAAACATGCTGTTTACCGCCGATACCCGTCCGCGCATCTCATCTGGTGTAAGCAACTGCATGATGGTTTGCCTGATAATTACGCTTACACTATCAAACGAACCTTCGAGGAATAAGAAGAACAGGGTGAGGTAAAAGTTTTTAGATAAGCCATAGCAAATAATGCTCAAGCCAAAACCGGTTACCGCGATGAGCAAATTACGCCACGGTCTGCCCATGGGCGAAAAGCGCGTCATGGCCAGCATGGTAACCACAGCGCCTAACGACGCTGCCCCGCGCATCATGCCCAAGCCATAAGAGCCCAAATGGAAAACGTCTTTCGCAAACATGGGCAACAAAGCCACTGCACCGCCAAAAAACACCGAGAAAAGGTCTAAGCTCATGGCCCAAACCATCATTTTGGTTTTAAAAACAAATCGGATTCCCTCCTCTAAACTGCGCCATATTTTCTCTTTAGGCACATAGGTTGATGGATGTTTCTTAAAATTAAAGATACAGATTAAGGAAATCGAAATCAGCACCACAATAAAACCATAAGCGGCAGTAATACCCCATAAGTAGTTTACAAAACCTCCTGCAACCGGACCAATAATAGTAGCCAGCTGCCAGCTGCTGCTGTTCCAGGTGGCCGAATTAGGATACAATTCTTTAGGTACAATTTTGGCCATCAGCGAAAACGTTGCCGGACCAAAAAAGCCACGGGCAATACCAATACAAAACACCAGGCCGTACATAATCAATACAATCAGGTCTTCTTTAAGGTGAAGGTACTTACTGGTCATGATGAGCATTAAAACCGAGGCCAGCCATACACCCGTAAAAATTTTAATCAGCAATCCGCGTTTTTCACTTTTATCTGCAATGTAACCGCCATATAAGGCAATACCAATAGCAGGAATAGCTTCGCACAAGCCAACCAAGCCCAGTTTAAGCGCATCATGTGTTAAATCGTAAATGTGGTAACCAATAACTACTGCCTGCATTTGGTAGGCGAGCGTAAAAAAGAATCGCATACCCAAAAACGATCTGAATTCTTTGTACCGCAACGCGGCAAAAGGATCGGGTTTTACGATAACGGGGTTGGGGTCTGAATCTGTCACTGAAAAAAGTTTACCCTGCAAAACTACGGCTTGAAAATTTAAATCTCCTACCCGGGTTAAACTTTGTGATGCCGCAAAGTTTATTTATGAAATTAGCATGGCATAAACAACAAAGCCCGGTGAATATCAACTCACCGGGCTTTCTTTAATCAGTTATCTTAATAACCTGGGTTTTGCTCCAGCAGGTTATTTTTATTTATTTCATCGCGACTGAATGGTCTGAAATAAAGCTTATTATCCCAGCTGCGGTTTTCCTGTGCATTTTCAATAACCGGAGTATAAGTATAATCGTAAACAGTAGGATCGTAATGGTAAGGTGCCGACATGGTTTTGCCAGCCTTAAATTTACCGGTTACCTTGATGTAGGTTACTTTACGGCCCAATGTTTCGCTTGCAATTAACCATCTTCTGGTATCGTGATACCGCTGTTCTTCGTAAGCCATTTCAATACGGCGCTCGTGACGATACACCTCCCTCAAACCAGCCTGGTCAGTAGCAGTTACTGCAGGCATACCAGCCCTGAAACGGATTTTATTTAACCAGTTTGTAGCATTCGTTAATTCGCCCAACTCGATACTGGCTTCGATATAGTTAAATACAGCTTCGGTATATCTAAAAAATGGCCATGGAATAGTCTGAGGTGCAGAGGCGTCAACAATATTTGGATCCGGATCAATAAATTTATGGTAATAATAACCTGTCCAGCTACCGTTCCAGTTTTCGATAGAACTACCTCTTGTATCCAGTCCTTTGAAATCTGTTACACTTCCGCTGCTTAGTAAATCATATATACCGGTTTGAATCTGGCTCGCCGGATCTACATTACCCGATGCTTTATCGCGTGGTTTCCAGCCTGCCCCATCGTATAAAATAGTCGCGTAAAAACGTGGATCTCTGTTTTGATAAGGATTGGCTTTCTGAACTGGGTTGGTCCAGCTAAATTTGCTTCCATCATTCATTTCATAATCATCAACCAATAAACCTATTGGCGTGTTACCCGCCCAGTTATGATAACCGTTTGGTCCGTTTTGCTGCGCGTGCCTGTTGTTGCTTTGTGTAATAAAATAACGGGCAAAAATTAACTCAGAGGCAGCAGTTGCATCAATACCGGGAGCTTTACTTCCTCCCCCCATAGCAATACTTTTAAAGTTTACCTGACCCTCTGCCGTTGTTGCCGGAGCTGATAATGTGAGTTTATAACCTGTACCTGCATCTAATACAGCTTTAGCAGCTGTTTGCGCCAACCTGTAACGATCTGCCTGATTACCCGAAGCGTAGGATAGAAAATCTAATTTCTGCGCCGCTATTCCGGTAATTTTTGCGGTAAGTTTAGCACGATCATGCAAATCACTTGCGGCATAAATCAACACCCTCGATTTTAATGCCAGGGCCGCAAGCGCACTGGTGCGTCCTTTATCCAGCGTCTTACCGGCAAGCAATCTGTTGGCCTCGTCGCAATCTTTAATAATGAAGTTAACACACTCTTCATAAGTATTGCGTTTAATATTAAAGTTATCGGTTAATGTATAGGTTTTAGTGATAAGGGCTACAGCACCATAATAGCGCACTAATTGCTGGTAAAAATAAGCACGCAAAAAATAGGCTTCTCCAAGTAACTGGTCTTTCAAGGCCTGACTGCTCAATCCGTTATCTCCTCCAACAATTCTTTCAATCGTGGTATTACATGCCCTGATGCGATTGTACATCTGTTTGTAGGCCCAGGTATCGTCAACCCAACCTAATGTAGAAGGGTTAATGGTTGCATTATTAACCAGATCGATACCACGTGTAGGGTGTGTAAACATAGCCTCATCAGAAACAGAAGCCAGCATTTGCTCTGAAAAACCACCGTTACCTAATCCGTTATAAATATCGTTCACAAAGGCCTGGGCTAATGCAGGATCTTTCCATACCAGATCGGCAGATATTTTATCAGGCGGATTAACATCCATAAAATCTTTCTTACATGCCGCTGCAAAAAAGGTGACTAAAACCAACAGGTATAGTTTTTTATTTTGAATTATTGCTTTTATATTTTTCATCTCTTTTTTCGTTGTTATTGATAAACAGCTATACATTTATTTAAAAGGCGGCTTTAATACCCATGTTAATTACACGGGCCTGTGGATAGTACTGACCACTTGAGTTGGTCGATTCAGGATCCCAAACCTTGATTTTATCCAGCGTGAACAGGTTTAAGCCATTGGCATATACCCGTACTGAATTTAGACCGATTTTTTCTACCAGCGTATTTGGTAATGTATAGCCCAATTCAACATTTTTAAGTCTGATGTAGTTGTTACTGCGTAACCAATAGGTATTATTTAATGCATTGTTGCTATCGGTATAATAGGTAGCGCCGCGGTTTGATAAGCGCGGATTTACCGAACTTGGGTTATCAATGCTCCAGCGGTTTAAATACGACCATTCCAGGAAGTTACCAATATCACCTGATTCTGTTAGTCCTACAATCTGCATACCGCCCGTAGCACCTTGAATAAGCACTGATAAATCGAATCCTTTATATTGAAGGTTTAAATTTACACCTCCCGTAAAAGTTGGGGTACCATTTTTATCCAAACGGATTTTATCATCTGCATTAATTTTACCATCACCATTAATATCCTTAAATTTCATATCGCCAGGACGCAGGTTATTGGTTAAGGCACTATAATTTAAGGTATTTGCGTTAATTTCTGCCTGATCTTTAAAAACACCATCATAATCGTATACCAACCAAGAATTGGTTACCCTACCGGTAGAACGTTGCCATTCAGGTGCTCCAGGAGTTTCATCCCAGAATATGATTTTGTTCTTGGCATAACCACCATTAACACTTACACCAAAATTTAAATCGCCAACCCTGTCATTATAACTTAATTTAAACTCGAAACCCTTATTGTTTACTTTGCCCAGGTTAACAGGCGGCAAACGGTCGGTTATACCAGTGCTTTCCGGAACCGAGCTACCTCTGCTAATCAGGATATTGGTACGTTTATTATAGAAATAATCGAATTCTAACGATAACCTGTTATTCAAGAATGACGCATCTAAACCAACGTTAGTATTATTGGCTACTTCCCATCCAAAATCCAAATTAGGCACCTTACCTTCTGTGATGGATTTAGTAACGAGATCATTGAAGATATAGCTTCCGAAATTCATCAAACTGAGATATTGATATTCTTGTAAGGCATCGCCAAAATAGGCTTCAGCTCCCATCTGACCGTATGACGCCCTGATTTTCAAGTTATTGATAAAGCTGACATTGTTTTTAAAGAAATCTTCTTCTGATAAGCGCCAGCCCAATGATACACCTGGAAAGAACCCAAAACGCCTGTTCGTAGGAAAAATATAGGAGCCATCTACCCGCCACAGAAATTCGGCAAGGTATTTTTCTTTATAGTTATAGCCAGCCCTTCCGAAATAACTTAAACGTGCCCTGTTATATAAATTATTGGGGTCTCCAGGATTGTTACCCAGCGATTGCTCCTTTTCATCCCCTGCCAGTAACTCTTCAATTGCTGATGACAGGAAATATCTTCTAAAAGCCGTGAAGCCATCGTTCGCTACTTTTTCGCGGGTTACCCCAGCCATTAAACCAATATTATGATCGCCAATTTTTTTATCGTAGTTGATCATTCCGGTTAAGTTTACCGCCAACTGTCCGCCAGCTGTTTCCCTTAGTCTTGGGTCGGTATATTGCGATCGTATTGTACCGGTTAATACTGGAGTTACTCCATCAGCCTCAAAGGTTTTCTTATCCCAGTCATAAAGCGTCCATGGTAGCTGCCAGTTTTTTTGTCTGCCCGAATATTTATCTATGGCTGCTGTTCCGGTAACTTTTAATCCATCCACACCTGGTATTTTAATTTCAACCTTACCCGTAGTTTGAAAATAATCCCTTATATCTTTATTATAGCCAGTTAAATCAGTAGTAGAAACAACCGGATTATAACCATACTCAATATCCCTTCCGGGTAAACCATTAGGCCATATGGCTATTTCAGTAGGTCGGCCGCGCATTAAAAACCTAAAAATATCCCCCGCACCAACAGTTGGGAAATTACGATCCTCTTCGCGGGCGTTTACCCCTAATGTAGTGGTGATGTATTTACTTAATTTAGCTTCGAGATTAAAACGCAAATCGTACTGTTTATAGCCGGTAGCTGAGTTTTTGTAATATCCATCCTGATCAAGGTAACCAAGTGAGGCCAGATATTTTACATTTTCGCTTCCTCCGTTAATCTGAACGTTATGCTTTTGTTGTGGCGACCAGGTTTGAAAAACGGTCTTAAACCAATCAGTATTCGGATATCTTAATGGGTCTGAGCCATCGCCTAATTTTCTGATTTCATCAGGTTTATAAGCGGCATTAATTACCTTTCCCGTTGTTGAAGTATAGGTTCCATTTGTTTTAAAACTGTTCCAGGCTGCCGACCACTCATTAGGGCTCAGGTCTGATCCAAAAATATTCAGTTCATTTAATATTTCGGCATATTCGGTCGAGTTCGACATTTTGGGTATCCGTGTTGGCTGCTGTAAACCATAGCTAAAATCGTAAGAGAATTGAGGTTTACCCGATTTACCTAATTTGGTGGTGATGAGGATAACCCCATTTGCCGCCTGCGAACCGTAAATGGCAGCAGAAGCATCTTTTAAAACCGACACACTTTCAATATCGTTCGGGTTTAGGCGCTCCATACCTCCGGCACGGTTTGGAATCCCATCGATTACGATTAGGGCATTATTGTTCCCTAATGAATTGATACCGCGAATTCGAATAGTAGAACCATCATATCCGGGCTCGCCACTACTCTGTAATGCAGTTACCCCTGGCAAACGACCAGCCAAAGAGTTAGTTAAGTTTACAGAAGAAGATTTGGCCAATTCGGTACCTTTAACAGCAGCTACTGCACCCGACACAACGGCTTTCTTTTGTGTTCCATATCCTACAACAACCACTTCTGAAAGGTTCTGGTTATTTTCTACCAGACGTACTTTAATGCTGGTTTGGTTTTTTACTGCAACTTCCTGATCTACATAGCCCACATAAGTAAAAACCAGCGTACCATCTTCAGGTACTTTGATGCTGAATTTACCCGAACCATCGGTTACAGTACTTGCCGTTCCTCCCTTTAATTTAACACTTACACCGGGTATTGGACCTTTGGCGTCTGTAACCTCACCTTTTACAACAATATCCTGAAAGGGAAGTTTGTAAAGATAGAGTGGTTCTTTCTTGCGCACAAAGGCACTGGCAGGTGGAGAAAAAACAAGACAACTACCGCACACAAGAAACATGCTGCTTCTGGCAAAAGTCTTCAATAGATTTTTTTTCATAGTTTTCAATTTATTTTGGTTAGATACTGATTGTAATACTATTTAATACATAGAAGTAATGATTAGACGTCTAAAAATGAATGATTAAAATATACTCAACTGAAACAACTGCTTACACAAGAATTACCTTCAGAGATTCCACCTCAGCTGTCCGGATTGATCAATATTTTTTACCCCCCTTATTAACTGCTTTAAATTAACAATATAGCCATATTATGAAGTTAAAAACTACTGCGACTCTTCAGTCCTTGAACTGGACTTGTCAGTATGACAGTTTATATTTGGTTAACTGCAAGATAAAAACTATTATGATTTTAATGCCGGGGTAAATTAATAATTATAAGGGGTGTATTCGTAAAAAAAACGGATAAAACTACGCAAAGTAGATTAAAAAATACAAAGCCAAGAGTTCTTGTATAATATACACTAAGTCCTTTTTTTTCGAATGCCCGGGCAGCAGTATTTTCTTTAAAAATGCATGGATAATCAGCTTGCAGAAAAATCAGCTGATTTTATCGAAAGAAATTCCCCTTTCGAGTTTTTGTAGATGTGCTTTTAGCATAGCGTGTTCTGGTTTGGACAGCTGCGGATCATCTTCGAATAAAGCAATCACGGTATTCCTCGCTTCAGCTAAAATAACCTGATCTTTAGCTAAATCGGCGAGCTTCAGATCTAAAACCCCACTTTGCTGGGTGCCGGTAATATCGCCTGGGCCACGAAGCTGCAAATCAATCTCTGAAATTTCGAAGCCGTTATTGGTGCGCACCATGGTTTCTAAACGAACTTTTCCTTCTTTGCTTAGCTTATTGCCACTCATTAAAATACAGAAAGACTGTTCAGCACCCCGCCCAACCCTGCCCCGCAGCTGATGGAGTTGCGAAAGGCCAAACCGCTCTGAATTTTCGATCACCATTACCGAAGCGTTGGGTACATTTACCCCAACCTCAATTACAGTAGTGGCGACCATAATCTGGCTTTTACCGGCTATAAACTGCTCCATCTCAAACTGTTTATCTGCATTGGCCATTTGACCATGCACAATACTGATCTGATAGTCTGGCCTTGGAAAATGATAGCTCAATTGCTCTATTCCTGCCTCCAGATGCAAAAGATCTAGTTTTTCACTTTCCTTAATCAGCGGATAAACAATATAAACCTGCCGGCCTTTGGCAATCTCCTGCTTCATAAAACCAAACATCCTTAAACGCTGGCCTTCAAACAGGTGCCTGGTTTCGATAGGCTTTCTTCCGGCAGGTAATTCATCAATGATAGAAACATCCAGATCGCCATAGAGTGTCATGGCCAGGGTTCGTGGAATTGGCGTTGCTGTCATCACCAGAATATGCGGAGGGATAATATTTTTTCGCCAGAGTTTAGCACGTTGCTCTACTCCGAAACGGTGTTGCTCATCAATAACCACTAGGCCCAGGTTTTTGAACTGAACTTTGTCTTCTATCAGGGCATGCGTACCAATTAATATATCGATTTCGCCACTTTCCAATTGTTCATGCAAAATGGTACGTTCTTTCTTTTTGGTATTTCCGGTTAAGATAGCAACCTTCACCAGTTCATCTGTAACTAAATCTGTAATGGATGCATAATGCTGCCGGGCTAAAATCTCTGTAGGAGCCATCATACAAGCCTGGTAGCCATTATCATTGGCCAGCAGCATACTCATGAGCGCCACAGCGGTTTTACCACTACCTACATCGCCTTGCACAAGCCTGTTCATCTGCACACCGCGCTGGGTATCAATCCTGATTTCTTTAACCACGCGCTTCTGTGCATTGGTAAGCTCGAAAGGCAAAAACTCCTTGTAAAAACGATTCACTTTGTCGCCAACCTTATCAAAAGTTGCACCTTTGAACTTCAACTGGCGCAGCTGCTTGTTGTGCAAAAGCTGAAGCTGAATAAAGAATAACTCTTCAAATTTCAACCGCCTTTCGGCAGCACTTAAATCTTTTTGATTTTTGGGAAAATGAATATTCAGCAATGCCATTTTTTTATCAGGCAGCTGGTATTTATCGATGATATAGGCTGGCAAATTTTCTGTCACCTGTTGAATTACCTGATCGAGCAGGCCAGCAATTAAGCGCTGAATACCTTTTGAATCGAGATTGAATTTTTTTAGCTTTTCGGTGGAGTTGTAAACAGGCTGCAAAGTTAAATTTCCCCTTCCAACAGGTCTATTCTGGTACAATTCCATTTCCGGATGAGAAATGCTAAAAGTGCCATTAAAAAAAGTTGGCTTACCAAAAGCCACATAGGCAGTACCCACCTTAATGTTATCGTCAACCCATTTTAAACTTTGAAACCATACCAGTTCCATAATTCCCGTTTCGTCTTTAAAAACAGCAACAATCCGCTTTGCCCTTTTATCGCCGATTACTTTTTTGCCAATAACGCGCCCTATAATCTGAATATACTGCGAATCGATATTGATCTGGTTGATCTTAAAATACTGGGTACGATCGATATAACGAAAGGGATAATGAGCCAGCATATCCTGAAAAGTAAAAAGACCAAGATCTTTTTTCAAAACATCGGCACGACTAGGCCCTACGCCCTTTATAAATTCAACAGGTGTATCTAAGATCGAATTCAACGAATATGTGTGTTTCTGATAAACTACGTTTTTAGCAATTGCGCATTAAAAATAATGATCGATGGCAGTAAAAGCAAATAAACAAAAACTGGTAGCGATTAACCTTCCTAGTTTTAAGGATTATAATCTGCAACAATTAGAGATAGAAAATGATATTAGATTCGCTACTTTTCTATCATGCTTTGGATAGACATGACATTGTTCCGCATTTAAGGAACAATGTCAGCAATAAAAATGATTTTCCAGAGGCCGGAATTATCCTACAATGGCAATCACAGAAATTTCTACATTTACGTTTTTAGGCAATACAGAAACCTGAACGGTTTCGCGTGCAGGAAAATTAGCACTAAAATATTGACCATAAATTTCGTTCACCTGTGCAAAAGTTCCCATGTCACTTAAAAATATAGTCGATTTTACAACATTATCGAAAGTTAGTCCGGCCTCAAGCAGTACCGCTTTAAGGTTACGCATTACCTGATGTGTTTCTTCTTCGATATTGCCAATATTTAACTCTCCGTTTTCAGGATTAATTGCTACCTGACCAGACACGAATAAAAAATTTCCGGCTTGTACAGCCTGGCTATATGGTCCAATTGGAGCTGGAGCATTAGTGGTTTTAATAATTTGTTTCATATTAATTTTAAGATTACCTGGCAAGCCATTGAATCAGCTTGTAAATGATGCCTGCGAGAAAAATAGATATGGCCAATGCATTGATGAAATGCATAATCCTGATATTGATATTAGTTGGCCTGTTGGGATCCTTTTTTCGAAAGAAGTACATAATACAAACTTAGCGAAAAAGCTTAACAGGCGAAACTAAAAGGCATAAAAAAAGTCCCGATTTGCATCGGGACTTTCTTATCTTTTATATTGAAATACTAGTTTCTAGCAGTTTCAACACGACGGTTTTGGATACGACCTTCTTCAGTATCGTTAGAAGCAATTGGGTTAGCTTCGCCATAACCTTTAGTAGCAACTTGACTAGCGTTAACGCCAGAGTTTACTAAGTAAGTTTTAACAGAGTTAGCTCTGTCTTTAGATAACTTCAAGTTATATGCAGCAGTACCTTCGCTAGAAGCGTAACCGTTTACAGTTACTTTACCACCGTTTTCACGTAAAGTTGAAGATAATTTATCTAAAGTAGGGTAAGACTCAGTTTTTAAAACTGAAGAGTTGAAATCGAAACCGATTTTCTCGAAGCCAGTTACATTTGAAACTGGAGTTTCAACTGGAGCTGGTTTTGGAAGCGGACAACCTGAACCATCAACAGCAGTACCAGCAGGAGTACCTGGGCATTTATCGAACTGATCAGCAACACCGTCACCATCAGAATCTTTTTTCAAATCTTCAACAGATTTCTCAACAGCAGAAACACGGTTTTTCAATGCTTCAACTTCTTGACGTAAAGTTGGATCTTTTAACTCATCGTACATAGTAGCTAATGGGTTAGTCCATTCTAAAGTAGGTTTAGCAGAAGAACCTAAAGAGAATTCTAAACCAGCATAACCGTAAGAGAATTTATCTTTAGTTTGGCCTTTAGCATAAACTCCGTCTAAGTTATCAGCATCAACAAAGTTCATAGTGTAACCTAAGTTAAAGTTAACACGCTCAGAAACTTTGAATTTAACACCAGCACCAACTGGAATATAGAAACCTTTTACATAGTCTTTAGCATCGTGTCTGTCATCAGCAGGACCAACAGCTTTACCTTTCCAGTCAATTACGCCTGTAGAAGTAGTTACTTTTGGAGCATAAGCCATCATACCAGCACCAGCTGTTAAGAAGAAACCTACAGAGTTTTCACGACGTAAGAAATCGATAGAACCCAAGTTCACAACACCGCGTAAATCTACAGCATATTGTAATTGAGTTTCGAATTCTTTGATAGCAGGGTTGCTAAGACCATCGTTGTTACCAGAAAGTTTACCACGAGTTCCGTTTAATTCTAAACCGAAAGAGTGACCTAATTGTTTACGGATGTTTAAACCGTAACCTAAGTTAGCATCCCATTTGTTGAAGTCGTTTGAACCACCGATAGCTACAACTGGCATTAAAACACCACCATGTACACCGATAGACCAAGTTCTGTACTGACCTCTACCGCCAAATACCTTGACAGCAGAAGAGGTTGCAGGAGCATCCTGAGCGACAGCAAGAGAAGCAACTCCTGTTAATGCCACTAAAGAAAGCGCAACACTTTTCTTTAAAGTAGAATAATTCATAATCTTTTTCTTTTTTAAGGGTTAAACAATTTAATTGATTAATTTTTTAGTAATCGCAAAATTAAACAAAATTTTAAATTTTCAAACTTTTATACAAACTCCGTTCCAAACTTCACAGTCAATGATCATTTTCTTACATTTGGCCATTTACAGTATAAAAATACCATTTCTATGAAATATCCAACCATCGATCAGTCGTTATTTATCTTAAATAGAAAAAAATTCAGTAAACAACTAAAAAACAACTCGTTAGCCATATTCAACGCCAGTGATGAATTCCCAAGAAGTGGTGATCAAAACTTTGTTTTTAAGCAAAATCCTGATTTATTTTATTTATCAGGAATTGATCAGGAGCAAACCATACTGCTGTTATATCCCGATTGTCCTAATCCTTTGTACAGGGAAGTCCTGTTTTTAAGACAGACCAACGATTACATTAAAGTTTGGGAAGGATACAAGTACACCAAAGAGCAGGCTAAAGCTGCATCGGGCATTGAGGCGATTTACTGGCTTGAGGATTTTGACAACATTTTACACAGTATTGTTAACTATGCCGATCACATTTATTTAAACACCAATGAAAACGATCGCTATTCGCCTGAGGTGCCCTACCGCGATTTGCGTTTCATCGAAAAAATAAAATCAAAATATCCATTGCATCATTTTGAGCGTTCGGCGCCAATTATGAGGGGCTTAAGGGCGGCAAAATCTGATGTAGAGATTGAATTGACAAAAAAAGCATGTGCCATAACCCGCGATGCCTTTATAAGGGTATTGAAGTTTACCAAACCTGGTGTTAAGGAATATGAAATTGAAGCTGAAATTATTCATGAATTTATTCGCCAGGGCGGCACAGGCCATGCCTATTCACCGATTATCGCCTCTGGCCATAATGCCAATATCCTTCATTATAACGATAATAACCAGACTTGCAAAGATGGCGATGTAATTCTTTTTGATTTTGGTGCAGAATATGCAAATTATAACGCCGATATGAGCCGTTCAATTCCGGTAAACGGAAGATTTACGCCCAGACAAAAAGAGGTTTACAATGCCGTACACCATGTAATGAAAGAATCGATTAAATTAATTGGTGAAGGTGTTTTGTGGAATACTTACCACGAACAGGTTGGAGAAGTGATGACAGAACAACTGATTAAACTGGGTTTAATCACTACTGAAGAAGTAAAAAATCAAAATCCTGCATGGCCTGCATACAAAAAATACTTTATGCATGGCACTTCTCATCATTTGGGCATCGATGTACACGATTTTGCAGGCAGATACACACCATTTGCAACGGGCAATATATTAACGGTAGAACCAGGCATTTATATTCCTGAAGAAGGCTTAGGCATACGTTTAGAAAACAACATCCTCATTACTGCCAATGGCAATGTAGATTTAATGGCCGATATTCCATTAGCTGCAGAGGAGATTGAAGATATTATGAATAGCTAGCTGGGTTTAAGTACACAGTTGGCGGTTTACAGTCCTCAGTTAACTAGTTTAAACAATTAACCAGTTAACCATTGCAAAAGCTATCTGCAAAGCGGTAAATATTAAAATCATCTTGCAATAATGCTGCCTGGATTTTTTCAAGCAGCCTTTTTTTATCTATGTGCTGCATTTTTTGATGTTGAATAATTTTCCATGCTTTTTCCGCAAATAAAAGTGCTCTTTTACTATTATCCAAAGCTTTTGGCTTTTCTATCCAATCGCATAAAACATCAATGCCGGTATTTTTATCGGCAATGGTTTTTAAAACAGGGATGGCTTTAGTGCCCTGATGCACTACTTTTTTCAAGTTGTTCGCAAAAGTATCAGCCCCTGCCCGATCGGCTTTGTTAATTACAAAGCAATCTGCAATTTCCATCAAACCTGATTTGATATTTTGCACCTCATCTCCCGATTCGGGAACCAATACCACAATTGTTTTATCAGCCAGGCCTGCAATCTCTACTTCTGATTGACCTACACCAACTGTTTCAATAATAATTAAATCAAAATTTGAGGCTTTTAAAACATCCACCATTTCGATGGTTTTAGCCGAAATGCCTCCTAAGGCCCCACGGGTAGCCAATGAGCGAATAAAAACATCAGGCTTATTAAACTGACTGGCCATCCGGATGCGGTCGCCGAGTAAAGAGCCGAAATTAAATGGAGAGGTAGGGTCGATCGCCAATATGGCAATGCGTTTTCCTTTGGCCGTAAAATGATTGGTTATGGCGTTCACTAAGGTACTTTTACCTGCGCCCGGAGGGCCCGTAATCCCTAAAACCGGCACATTAACACGACTATCCAAATCTTTTAAAACTGCAACCGATGGCTCAATATCATTCTCAACCAGGGTTAAAGCCCTTGCCAGAATCCGGTAATTGCCAGCTTTTACTTCGTTTAAAATGGATAGATGCGTATTCATCAATAAAACTATCTTTGTACAAATAAACAAAAATTATTAGCCACAAAAGGCCATCAACAACAAAACTGAATGAAAGTAACCGGCTTTACCTTTTTAAGAAATGCAATTGTTAACGATTACCCGGCAAAAGAAGCCATACTTTCAGTGCTCCCTTTATGCGATGATTTTATAGTTGCATTAGGAAATTCGACCGATGGAACTTCTGAAATGGTTAAACAGATCGACCCTGAAAAGATCAGAACGATCGATACCATTTGGGATGATAGCATTCGCGAAGGCGGGCGCGTTTTTGCCGACGAAACCAACAAAGCCCTTGCGCAAATCTCAGCAGATACCGATTGGATGATCTATATCCAGGGAGACGAAGCCATTCACGAAGAATATTTACCATTAATTAAAAAAGAGATGGAACAGGAGCTTAACAATCCAAATGTTGAGGCCCTGCTTTTAAAATATAAACACTTTTACGCTTCATATGATTACCTTGCCGAATCAAGACGCTGGTACAGAAGAGAGGTACGTATCATCAAAAACCTCCCTGGTGTGCATTCCTACCGGGATGCACAAGGTTTCAGGATTAGCGACCGTAAGCTAAAGGTTAAATTGATTGATGCCTATGTTTATCATTATGGCTGGGTAAAGCCCCCAAAAGGCTTACAAGGAAAAGTGCGCAACTTTAACCAATTCTACCAAACAGAAGAATGGATTGAAGCAAATTATCCCGTTCAGGATACTTTTGACATGCACAATGCCGACCGTTTGGTTCATTTTAAGGGAAGTCACCCTAAAATAATGCAACCCAGAATCGCTGCTGCAAACTGGAAATTTGAAAAAGACCTGACCAAAGAAACGCCAAAAATGAATTTCAGAAGAAAGCTACTTCAGAAAATTGAAGATTTAACCGGATTACGGTTGTTTGAATACCGGAATTATAAAATTGTTAAATAGTACAAACATTCGTTTATATCGATTTGCGTAATTTTGCTTAATTAATAAAGAAATAGCTTAATGGGAAAACCTTCGGTTTTAGTAACTTTTGATTCAATGAAAGACGCCAATTGCGGATACTTTTCTTTTGGAAAAGGTTTAGGTGATGCGTTAATTGAGCAGAACAAAGGGAAATTTAAACTTAAATTCTATCTTTTTAAAAAAACGCAGTACTTATTTAACGGCTTGGTTGATATCTTGTATCTTTCACGGTTTGATCGTTTATTTTTCGGACCAAAGAATGATTTCGATGTGGTACATCTTTCTGATCAAACCTGCAGGTTGCGCCCAAATAAGGTAAACGCTAAGAAAATAATGACCATTCATGACATGAATAAGGTGCATTTGAAATTTAGCAAACCGCACAGAATTCAGGTTTATCTAAAAAAGCTAGGCAAGCTTATCTCTCAGTGTGATAAAATTGTATGTATATCACAATTTGTTGCTAATGATGTAAAACACTATTTTCCAGAAGCCACACATAAAGTTAGTGTAATTTACAACGGTGCCGACAAATTGGTTTCTGCTGAAAATCATCAGCCAACACTTAAACCTGCTGGAAAATTTCTATTTACCATTGGTTTGCTGTCTGTGCAAAAGGGTTTTCATTTGTTGCCAGCCCTGCTAAAAGATAACGATTTCGAATTGGTTATAGCTGGCAGGGAAACGCCGCACAAGCAACGCATTTTAGAAGAAGCCGAAAAATATAATTGTTTGGATAGGGTACATATTACCGGACCAATATCTGATGAAGATAAAGCCTGGTATTACAAGAACTGCAGTGCATTTTTATTCCCATCCGTTGCCGAAGGATTTGGTCTACCCATTATTGAGGCCATGCATTTTGGCAAACCCGCATTTCTATCCAAATTTACTTCACTTCCCGAAGTTGGCGGCGATGTTGCCTATTACTTTGACAATTTCGAACCTGAACACATGCAGGAGGTGTTTAAAAACGGAATGATTGATTTTACGGAAAATGGCCGAACGAAAGAAGCAATTGCCCAGGCCGAAAAATTTTCTTGGGAAATAGCCGCGAACCAATATCTGCATTTATATCAGGAATGTCTGAATGATAGAAAAAAATAACATTCCTCATCAATTACTTTGCCAGCGCTTCGGGGCAACAAATTCACTCAGTCTGTTGAATATCCGATGATAACGTATCTTCATTAAATGTCCTATTCCTTTTAAAATTAGAGAATTGTAATTTTAATCAGGCAAGCGCCTCTGGTCTTATTCATATATCTGAAAAACCGTACATTTGCCTGAACTTTATTATACTTTTTTACGGCTAGGCATGCCCTAAGCTCCGTTATATATACCATATTTAATGAAAACTTATTTTCGTTTATTATCATTTGCCAGGCCGATTGAAAAGTTTGCAATACCTTATGTGATCACCACATTATTCGCGATTTTCTTTAATACATTTCTTTTTACATTGCTTGGCCCGCTAATGCAGGCACTTTTTTTAGGAAAATGTGATCCAACCAAAGCTGCAGAACAGAAAGGCAGCTGGGATTTATTGGGTCGCTTTAACGAATATATCAATGGGATTATTGCCGATGATAAAATTCTGGCGCTAAAAGTAATCTGCATTATTATTGTTGGAACTGTATTTCTTGCCAACTTTTTCCGCTATTTTTCTCAGCGTTTTATGGAAGATTTACGCGTACATACCCTCCTAAACATACGTAAAACCGTTTTTAATAATGTAATGAATTTGCATGTTGGTTATTTTAATAACGAGCGAAAAGGCGATATTATCTCAAAAGTAGCTTCAGATGTGCAGGTGGTTCAATTTACAGTTACCAATACTTTGCAGGTTGTATTTAAAGAACCTCTGCAATTATTGTTCTTTATCGGAGTGTTGATTTCCATCTCTGCCAAACTAACCTTATTTTCATTATTGGTTATTCCTGTTTCGGGCTTTATCATCAGTAAAATCGTAAAAAGATTAAAACAACAAGCAACGCAGTCACACGAATCTTTTGCAAAAATGATTGGCTTTTTAGATGAATCACTAAGTGGAATAAAGATTATTAAAGCTTTTAATTCTACGGAAAGGGCTAAGGAAAGATTTGATTCTGAAAACAAGTTTTACTCATTTTTAAATAGGAAAATGGCCAGGAGACAGCAGTTAGCCTCTCCGGTATCACAAACTTTAGGGGTTTTAGTTGTAGTATTTATCCTTCTATATGGTGGTACGCTGATATTGAGTGGAAAAGGCGATTTGGAAGCTGCAGAATTTGTAGTTTACCTAGCTACTTTTTCTCAGGTATTACAACCAGTAAAAGCATTAGCCGATTCGTTTAGTGGCATCCATTCAGGTATTGCTGCCGGCGAACGTGTATTAGATTTAATTGATACTGAACCTGCACTTAAAAATAAAATTGATGCAGAGGTGCTGCCCGATTTCAATAATTCGTTAATCTTAAAGGATGTTTCATTCTATTATGGCGAGAAACAGGTTTTAAAAAATATCAATATAGATATAGAAAAAGGAAAAACAGTAGCACTTGTTGGTCCTTCAGGGGGAGGAAAAAGCACCTTAATGGATTTAATCCCTCGTTTTCACGATCCAAAATCGGGCACACTTAAAATCGATGGTCATGATTACAAAGACCTGACCGTAGAAAGTATCCGTTCGCAAATGGGAATCGTTAATCAGGAATCGTTTCTATTTAATGATAGTATCTTTAATAATATCGCCTTTGCTAAACCTGATGCTACCGAAGAAGAAGTTATTGCAGCCGCAAAAATTGCCAATGCACACGATTTTATTTTGAATACAGAGAATGGCTATCAAACCAATGTGGGCGATCGGGGCAATAAACTCTCTGGTGGACAGAAGCAACGCGTTTGTATTGCCAGGGCAGTTTTAGCAAATCCACCAATCATGCTTTTAGATGAAGCAACTTCGGCACTGGATACCGAATCTGAAAAATTAGTACAGGAAGCTTTAAACAACCTCATGAAAAACCGTACTTCAATCGTTATCGCACACCGCCTAAGTACCATACAACATGCCGATAAAATTGTGGTGATTGATAAAGGTGAAGTTGTGGAAAGCGGAAGCCACAACGAATTGATGAATAAAAATGGACTATATAGGCGTTTAATTGACATGCAGGCCTTTAACGACTAATATTTGAATGAAGAAAGTATTATTTTTTATGCCTGATAACCCGTTGAAAAAAAATGCGGGGAACCGAACCAGGGCTTTAAGCATGTTGAGCTATTTTAAATCAAGAAATTTTGAAATTGATTTTGTAAGCGAATATTACACGGGGCGTTGGGATGAAACAGATATTAAAGTATTTAAGCAATCAGGTCTGGCCGATAATACTTACGTAATTAAAAAAAAACCTTCAAAAAAAAATATACTTTATTACCTGCTTTTTTACAAACTTCCAAATTTCTTCTATTCAAATAAGGCCTGGTTCTTTCCGCTTCAATTCCCTGAATTGGTTACCTTAAGGTTCAAGCGGGCTTTTAAAAAAATCTTAGCAGAAAAAAAATACGATTATATCTTTATTAACTATGCCAGCTGGGCTACTTTGGTAGAACATAATCCTTTAACAAAGGGAGCAGTAACGGTAATTGACACGCATGATTTTATAACGGCACAACTTCAAAGAAAAGTGAACATCGGCCAATCTTTTAAAGAAGAAATCAGAAGAATTTCTTTATTTGATATTGCGTTGGCCATTTCTGTTGAGGAGCAGTATATTTTTAGTCAGTTTTGTAAAAACAAGGTAGCTTTAGCGCCAATGATGCTGAATAAACCTGAAAGCATTGGCGTTATTGCAGAAAAATCGTTCGATTTGATATATGTTGCCAGCGATAATGTACACAATCAAAAATCTGCCAATTGGTTCTTTAAGGAGGTGTATCCATTGTTACCAGCCAATGTACAAATATGTGTTATTGGGCAGATCAATGAGCATCTTACTATTAAAGCACCCAATATTACTTCAGTAAACTTTGTTGAAGATTTAGCCACCTATTACCAAAATGCTAAAGTTGCATTATGCCCTATGCTAACAGGTACCGGAACTAAGATAAAAGTAGTAGAAGCGCTATCTTATGGCATGCCGGTGGTTTGTAATACCAGAGGAATTGATGGATTAATTGACAAAAACAACAATGGTTGTTTGGTGAGTGATGATGCGGTTGAGTTTAAAAACAACATTATGCAACTGTTAACAGATGATTCTGCTTATCAAAAACAGGCAGAAAATGCTTTGGCTACATTTAATCTCAATTACGAAAAAGAACAATGCTACAAGAATCTTGACACCATTTTTGGTATAGTTTAATCGCTCAAAATAAAATTTCTATGATGAGTAAAAAATTATCAATTATAACGATCAATTACAACAATAAGGCAGGGCTGGAAAAAACAGTTCAAAGCGTGGCAAACCAAACCTGGCGAGATTTTGAGTTTATCGTTATTGATGGAAATAGTTCGGATGGAAGCAAAGATGTTCTTAGCGCCTATTCTTCATTTTTTAGCTATGCGGTATCTGAACCTGATAGCGGAATATATAATGCCATGAATAAGGGTATTAAGATTTCAACGGGCGATTATTTGATGTTTTTAAATAGTGGAGATGCTTTAATCGATAATACCATTTTAGCGAAATTGAATGCTGAATTAAATGGTCAATATGATATTTACTATGGAGATATTCTACATATTGATGGGATAAAACAAGAAGTTCGCACTTTTCCTAAAAAGTTAAATTTCGCCTTTTTTTATGAACAAAATATCTCTCATCAGGCCAGTTTTATTAAGGCTAAACTGTTTAAAGATATTTTTTTATATAATGAAAATTTGAAAATCGTATCCGATTGGGAATTCTTTACCTATGCAATTTGTAAACGCGAGGCCACCTATAAACACTTGGATTCTGTAATCGTAACTTATGATGGCACTGGAATATCTTCAAATTCAATAAATACACCAGAAATCACCAAAGAAAGAGATGCTTCTTTGCATAGATATTTTCCTGAATTTGTTAAGGACTATGAATATTTGAAGGAGATAAAGTTTAAAAAGGCAGAACAATTTATGTATATAAGAAAGTATCCGATAGCCTATAAGATTTTGAAAGGCTTTATGAACATTATACTTTTATTTTTGCCAAAATTTAACAGAAACTAAAATGAATAGTTCTTGCGTAATTGTAATACCAATTTATAAGAAAGAGCTTTCAGTTTACGAAAAGATAGCTTTGACTCAATGCGGAAAGTTATTGTCTGATTATGATATTGTAATACTTAAACCAGATGATTTAGAACTATCGGATATGCAGATCCCATTCGCTTATAATGAGGTATCTTTCCCTGATTTCTATTTTAAGAGCGTGTTTGGCTACAATGATTTAATGCTTTCTGAACTCTTTTATGAGAAATTCCTGAATTATAACTATCTGCTTATATATCAATTGGATGCTTTTGTATTTAAAAATGAATTGAAATACTGGTGCAGCTTGGGTTACGATTATATAGGCGCCCCATGGCTGAGGGAAAAAGAATTTCCAACTTCATTTAAAAGGTTTAAAGAGAAAATTAGGTCCTATCTGCACAGAAGGTATAACTTACTTGATAAACAAGGCCGGCCTGATATCGCCCGACAGTTGTACAATTATGTCGGCAATGGAGGCTTTTCGTTGAGAAAAGTTAAATCTTTTTATAATATCTGCATTCAGGAAAAAGAACTCATAGCCAATTATGTTGGCCGGAAGAGCAGCGATTATAACGAAGATATGTTTTGGACGGTAGAAGTGAACCGGAAGAAGAAGAGAATAAAGATTCCTGCTTATAAAGAGGCGTTGAAATTTTCTATTGAGACAGCCCCACACAGGGCAATGGCTTTAATTAATGGAAACATACCTTTTGGATGCCATGCATGGGATAAAAACATCCATTTTTGGCAACCTTACTTTAAAGAAGCAGGTTACCAGATTTAACTGCGCCAGATTTCTTTAGTTAGCATCAAAAACAGACTAAAGCTGGTTTTTCTTAACTTACTCCGCCAAAATATCTTGAATATTTCGGCCTTTTTATATCCAGTTGTTTTCATCTGCTTCAGGAAAAACCTGAATGTGTGTTTTTCGGCAAATAAAATTTCTTTCTTTGATAAACCTTCCAGATCTATAGGCAAATCTGTGGCCCATTTTTCATGCAGTTTCAATGTTTCCTCAATCCAGGTTTTACCGTAGTTCCCCTCTGAAAAATGTTCAAGCAATACTTCAAAAGTTACAACCGCACGATGTGTTTGATGTACCTGAAGTGAAAAATCGAGGTCGTAGCAGTGAAACTGTTTAAATGTTTTCTCATCAAACTGATGCGCTTCGACTATCTCCTTTTTGGTACAGAACCAAACTCCATCTACAGCAATTACGCTAGAGTATTTTTCATTTTTGAGGTTTTCAGAAACATGTTCTGTTTTCTCCTTACTAAATTTATAGCGCTGTAGGATATTGATATAATTAACTTTTTTATCGCCAGAACTACAAAACCATCCAGATGGCACTTTGGTTTTATAACTGCTTCCGGCTACGCCAATTAATCCTATTTTCTGATCTTCATTAAAAATACCGGAAACAATTGTACCCCAGTCATTAGTTTTAATACTGATATCCTCGTGCATATAGCAGAGTAGCTCATATTTGGCGCGCTTTGCCCCCTCATTGTAAATTTCGCATAATCCACGTTTTCCATCAGCATTATCAAAACTGATTATTTCATGTGCTGTTCCTATGGTTGCGGCAATGTTCTGCTTAATATCAGCAAGCTGATTTTTATCTACGGAGGCTATAATAATCGATATCATCTCCTTCAAAAATAAAATAAAAATCAGTACCTATTGTAGAAAATCAGATACCTTTGCATCCAAATTTAGAATTCGGCATGGGTTTAACCTCATTTCTGTATAAGAAGATCAATAAAATAAGTGTTACCAATAAGTTTCTGGAAAAGAAATACAGGAACATATGGCCGCACGTAGAGCTCGTAAAAAAGAATGAGTTTACCGCTGTTAATCTCGTTGGCAAGAGTCAAACCAGGGGGCAAGCCACGGCAAAGATCCTGATCGACTGCCTTAAAGAACTGGCTACGGATAAGGACCTGCATTTTAAGTTTTTCATTAATGATAAACCTGCGGACGGTTATGAAGCGGATTCTTTTTATTATTGCATAGACGACGATCAAAAGCAGGATTTTTTGATTCCTGACTTTGCCTTTGAAAGCTGGAAAGAAGCAGGAATTAACAGTTTTTCAAATACTGTGGCCGAAATTGAGGCAAAAGGAAAAGAAACCTGGAGCGACCCGCGTGTATTTTGGGTCGGAAATGTCAAAACCAATATCATAAGAGAAAAACTGATAGAAATCGGCAATCAGTCTCCAGAAATTTTTGATTTCTATAATACCTATGTGGATGATTATTTTATCCATAAAAAAGATGTTCCATATTTTACATTGCCCGAACACACCCGGTACAAATATCTAATAGATGTGGAAGGCAATAGTTATTCTGCCCGCTTAAAGTTTCTTTTTTACAGCCAGAGGGTTGTATTTTTACAGGAAAGAAAGTGGAAAGAATACTTCCATTACGATTTAAAACCTTACGAGCACTATATCCCGGTAAAGAACGACCTGAGCGATCTGGTAGACCAATACAAGCAAATCGAGAAAGACCCTGTGCTTTATAAACAGATTACGGAGAACGCTTTAAAATTTGCCCATGAAAATCTTACATATCAGTGTGCGGTTGACAAGATGAGATCTACTATTGAAAATAGAATCAATAAGCCATAACAGATGAAAAGTGAAGAAAAATATGATTATTTAATTGTTGGTTCTGGACTTTTTGGTGCCACTTTCGCACATGAGATGACCAAAGCCGGTAAAAAATGCCTCGTTTTAGATAAAAGAGACCATGCTGGTGGAAACATTCACTGTAAAAAAATAGAGGATATAAATGTACACTGGTATGGTGCTCATATTTTTCATACGAACGATAAGTTTTTATGGGATTATGTAAACCAGTTTGCTGAGTTTAACCGCTACACTAATTCACCTATAGCCAATTACAAGGGAGAACTATATAACCTACCCTTCAATATGAATACCTTTTATTCGCTCTGGGGAACAAAAACCCCTAAAGAAGCGAAAGAAGAAATTGCCAGACAGATTAAGCATTTGAATATAGGTGAGCCACAAAACCTGGAAGAACAGGCATTAAAACTTGTGGGCACCGATATTTACGAAAAGCTGATCAAACATTACACCGAAAAACAATGGGGTAAAAAAGCGACAGAGCTCCCTGCTTTTATCATTAAACGTTTGCCGGTTCGGTTCACCTATGATAATAACTATTTTAATGATAAGTACCAGGGAATCCCCATTGGAGGATACAACAAAATAATAGATGGTTTATTAGATGGCTGCGAAGTAAGGTTAAATACCGACTTTTTTGAAGACAGAACCAAATGGCTCAGTTTAGCAGAAAAAATTGTATACACAGGAAAGATAGATGCTTATTTCGATTATCGCTTTGGCGAGCTCGAATATAGAAGTTTAAGGTACGAGCTAGAGGTTCATGATACAGAAAACTACCAGGGCAACGCCGTGATGAATTTTACAGATGCAGAAACCCCGTATACACGTGTTTATGAACATAAGCATTTTGAGTTTGGCACGCAGCCAAAAACGGTAACTACAAAAGAATATCCGGTTAAAGATGCCCAAAATGCAGAACCATATTACCCCGTGAACGACGAGAAAAATATGCATACCTTGAAAAAATACCAGGACCTGGCCTCAAAAGAAGAAAAGGTAATTTTTGGAGGCAGATTGGCCGAATACCGCTATTATGATATGCACCAGGTAATTGCTTCGGCGCTGTTAAAATCAAAAAATGAATTAAAAAATGAGTAGTTCCGAACTAAAAATATTCTCTGTTTTCCATAAGGAATACCCTGTTCCGGTATGCGATTATATTGTACCTATACAGGTTGGTAAAGAGCAATCTGGTATCGACCTGGGTTTTATAGCCGACAATACAGGAGACCATATAGCGGATAAGAACAGTACTTACAGTGAGCTTACTGCTTTGTATTGGATATGGAAAAATCTTGATAGTTTTGATTGTAAATGGGTTGGGTTGAGTCATTACCGCAGATATTTTACCATTCCCGAAACCATTGTTAAAAAGAAACTGCTTCAAAACAAGACAATAATTGATGCGCGGCCGGTTTATGAGCAAGAACTGAGTAAAGAAACAATCGATTTTATCGCTTCGGATAAGGTAAAAAATGCATTATTGGAAAAATTGATGGCCAATAAAATAATTGTGCCTGCCGCATTACCGCTCAGCATTGATCTGACATGCAGATGCTCAATCAAAAACCACTATATCTTTTATCACATTAAAGAAGACTGGTATTTAATGAGGGATGTGGTTACGCAGATGTACCCCGAACAAACGCAGTCTTTCGATGACTTTTTTAACAGTACTGATACGATGTATTGCTGTAATATGTTTATTGCAGATAAGGATACATTTTCAGATTATTGTGCCTGGCTATTTCCCATTCTTTCAGAACTGGAGAAAGTGGTTAAATTAAGCGAATACCCTTATCAACGCCGTATTTTTGGTTTCTTTTCAGAACGTTTATTAAACTTTTACCTTTATCAGAAAAAAGCAGAGTTGGCAGAGTTTCCGTCGCTTTACTTAATATAATTATCCACCAACGGTCCACTTTAGTTTTGTCTTTAACAAAAGCCTTGTCAAAAGAAAACTTAGGCCATAAACCAGTGCGAAACGCAATATGGAGTATAAAATATTCTCCGTTACCGTAAAAGTGGCAACATTCCATTTATCCCATTTAAAAATTTCGGGTATCAGCCTGATAATTAGTATTTGGTGTAAAAGGTAAATACCAAATGTGGTTTTGCGGGGTTCGAGATTTTTGTCGATAAATTTAACACTACCCATCTTTAACAGTAATACGAACATACTTAGGGAATAAAGTATATTTGAGATACGCAGCGTATTATACTCGTCCTTTGACCCATGTTTAGCAAGGTAAATCACCTCCAGGCAGGACAAAATAAAGAACAGTATATTAACAAGGCCAACATATGTCCATTTTATTTTTTTGATATAGTTTATTACCTGCTCATAATATCTGTTGAGGTATACGCCAAGCCATAAGTAGAAAACAAAACCAAACAAGGCTGCTGAATGATGTGTTACAAACCATTCGAAATAAAGGTTAACACTGTATACAAGCGAAACTGCAGCCCATATTAATCCAAACCAAAGCTTATACAGGTATTTTTTAAAAATCAACAAGATACTTATACAAATAAGAAAGTTGAGGATAAACCAAAAGCTGCTTTCAAATAGTATGTACCTAAATTGTTCAGCAAAATAGGCAACAGGGCCATTAATAAAAACAGCATCGCCACCCCTCGATGCAACTATAATCCGCTGTATCAAGGTTGCTATTACAAGGAAAAATATCCAGAACAACCATGGTTTAATCGTATTTTTAAACCTGCGGGCAAGGTATTGCCCCGGTGTGTATTCAGTAAACTTATAATTGATCAGAAAGCCGCCAATCAGGAAAAAGGCAATTGTGGCAAACTTCCAAAACTGCATGGTAATTACCTGTAGAAAGGTATCGCCCATAGTTGAATATTTTGTCCCCCACAATACCGCTGAGTGTTCGAATACGATTCCGAACATAGAGATACACCTGATCGTATCAACAAAATCAAAATTCTTTTTTACAGGCGCAGTTTCTTTCTTGACTTCAATATCCATTAAATATGTTTTGGTAGATGACCGGCAAATATCCGTTAAAAAAAAGAGTCCCGAATTAATCCGGGACTCTTTTAACATTTATGTATGTAAAATATTACAGTTTTCTAGCTACTTCAACCTGTTCGTAAGCTTCTACGATATCGCCAACTTCGATGTTGTTAAAGTTCTGGATATTTAAACCGCACTCGTAACCTTTCGATACTTCTTTTACATCATCTTTAAAGCGTTTTAATGAGGCTAACTCACCGGTGTAAATTACCACACCATCACGTACTACGCGTACTTTACTGTTACGGGTAATTTTACCATCCAATACCATACAACCTGCAATAGTACCCACTTTTGTAATTTTGAAAGTTTCGCGAATCTCTACGTTAGCCACAATTTTCTCTTCAAATTCCGGATCTAACATACCCTCCATTGCCGATTTAATCTCATTGATTGCGTCGTAAATGATAGAATATAAACGGATATCGATCTGCTCAGCTTCGGCCAGTTTACGTGCACCTGTTGACGGACGTACCTGGAAACCAATGATGATTGCATCAGAAGCCGAAGCTAACAACACATCAGACTCTGAAATCTGACCAACACCTTTGCTGATTACATTGATCTGGATCTGCTCGGTAGATAGTTTCAGTAATGAATCTGATAAGGCTTCGATAGAACCATCCACATCACCTTTAACGATGATATTAAGCTCTTTAAAGTTACCGATTGCCAAACGACGACCAATCTCATCCAAAGTAATGTGCTTCTGCGTACGTAAGCCCTGCTCGCGTTGTAACTGCATCCGTTTGTTTGCAATATCACGTGCTTCGGTTTCGCTTTCTAAAGCATTAAACCTATCGCCTGCTGTAGGCGCACCCTGCATACCTAAAACCTGTACTGGTTGTGATGGTCCTGCTGAATCTACCTTAGCGCCACGCTCGTTGGTTAACGCTTTTACACGTCCGCTGTAGCTACCTGCTAAAATTGGATCTCCAACCTTTAAGGTACCACCCTGAACAAGTACTGTAGTTACAATACCACGTCCTTTATCTAATGCCGATTCGATTACCGTACCTGTAGCACGTTTGTTCGGATTGGCTTTCAATTCTAATAACTCGGCTTCTAATAATACTTTATCTAAAAGTAAATCAACATTTAAGCCGCTTTTGCTCGAAATTTCCTGCGATTGGTATTTACCACCCCAGTCTTCAACCAAAATATTCATTACCGATAACTGCTCACGTACTTTATCTGCGTTTGCACCTGGTTTATCTACCTTAGTGAAAGCAAATACCAATGGTACACCTGCTGCCTGTGCGTGGTTAATCGCCTCTTTAGTTTGAGGCATCACCGCATCATCCGCAGCAATTACAATAATGGCAATATCGGCCGCCTTAGCACCACGTGCACGCATCGCGGTAAAGGCTTCGTGACCCGGAGTATCTAAGAAAGTTACTTTTTTACCAGAAGGAGTAGTTACCATGTAGGCACCAATGTGCTGGGTAATACCACCAGCCTCGCCAGCTACCACATTTGCTTTACGGATATAATCCAGCAATGAGGTTTTACCATGATCTACGTGACCCATGATAGTAACAACCGGAGCTCTTTCGATTAAATCTTCTTCGTTATCTTCTTCCTCAATGATATTGTCTTCTTCTTCATCTGGTTTAACGAATTGGATTTCGTAACCAAACTCATCGGCAACAATGGTTAAGGTTTCAGCATCTAAACGCTGGTTAATGGAAACGAACATACCTAAGCTCATACAGGTACCAATAATTTTGGTTACCGGTACATCCATCATATTCGCCAGCTCATTAGCCGTAACAAATTCTGTTACTTTTAATATTTTCGATTGCGATTCAAGCTCATTTGCTGCTTCTTCTGCGTTACTTGCTACATCATCACGTTTCTGACGACGCAATTTAGCACGTTGCGCAAATTTACCAGATTTACCTGCTCCGCTTAAACGGGCAAGTGTTGCTTTAATCTGATCTTGAATTTCTTTCTCTGTAGGCTCTTCTTTAGGTCCGCTTGGTGCAGCATTTCTATTCTGGAAACCTGGTCTGTTGTTATTTCTGTTGCCCTGGTAAGGAGTACCGCCTTGTCCGGCTGGCCTGTTACCCTGGTATGGTGTACCACCACCCGGCCTGTTACCTTGATAAGGCTGACGAGGCTGACCTGGTGCTCCGCCCTGACCTGCAGGATGCTGTCCTTGCTGGCCCTGACCACCATGTTGACCTGGCTGCCCTGGCGCTCCAGGAGTTTTTTTACGTTTACGCTTACGTTTAGCCGCTTCGCTATCGCTGGATGAAGCAACCGGACCGTTTCTGCGATCTGGCGTAGTTGGTAAAACAATTTTACCGATAATATTCGGACCAGTTAATTTAACCGTACGTGCCTTAATTACTTCAGGCTCGCTGCTTGCTGGTTTAGCATCAGCTGGTTTTTCTTCAGCTTTAGGCTGCTCTACTGGTTTTACCGGCTCTGGTGCTTTTGCAACAGGTGCAGCTGCTACAGGAGCAGGCGCCGGAGTTTCTGCTTTCTTAACCTCAACCGGTTTTTCTTCAGCTTTGGGCTGCTCTACCGGTTTTACCGGTTCCGGAGTCTTTTCAACTGGTGCTGGTGCAGGTGTTTCTTCTTTCTTAACCGGACGTGTTTTTGAGTTAAGATCGTTTAAATCGATCTTGCCCACAATTTTAACGCCTGGTAAAGCACTTTCATCAGCCTTTTCTTCAGCTTTTTCTTCAGCTTTTGGTGTTGCAACCGGTGCTGCTGCCGCAGGGGTTGGTGCCGGTGCCGGCGTTTCTACCTTAGGTGTTTCAACAACCTTTGGTTTTTCTACCGGTGGGGTAAATGATTGAGCATTTTTAATTAAAATCTCTTCATTTTTCTCAAAATCGGTATTCTTTTTCGGCGCTTCTACGGGCTTTTCAGTTTCAGGCTCGTCGCGACGTATTTTACCAATCACTATTTGTTTGGCTTCTTCTCTTACGATCTTATCTCCCTGATACTCTTTCAATAAGGCATTATACATCTCACCCGTAAGTTTAAACATAGGGCTCTTCTCGGCAGAGAAGCCCTTTTTGTTTAAAAACTCAACGGCCGTACCCATGCCTATATTAAGTTCTTTAATAGCTTTAATTAAAATGATTGGTTTGTCGTCTGACATTTAGCTCCTGTTATTTTTTATAATAAAACAAAAGTAGTGTTTATTTGGCAATTACACCACTTATTCAAATTCTGACTGTAAAATCTGAACCACTTCCTTAATGGTTTCTTCTTCTAAGTCGGTGCGTTTTACCAAATCTTCTACTGTAAGTGCTAAAACACTCTTAGCAGTATCGCACCCGATAGCCTTTAATTCATCAATAATCCAGCTATCAATCTCATCTGAGAATTCTTCTAAATCCACATCCTCGTCGTTCTCTTCGCCAGCTTCGCGGTAAACATCAATTTCGTAACCGGTTAATTTACCAGCCAGTTTAATGTTATGTCCGCCACGTCCGATTGCCAACGAAACCTGATCTGGTTTTAAGTAAACCGATGCATGTTTGGTTTCATCATCCAATTTAATAGAAGTGATTTTAGCCGGGCTTAAAGCACGGGTAATGTATAATGAGATGTTGTTTGTGAAGTTAATCACATCAATATTTTCGTTTTTCAATTCGCGAACGATACCATGGATACGCGATCCTTTCATACCCACGCACGCTCCTACCGGATCAATACGGTCATCGTATGATTCTACAGCAACTTTAGCACGTTCTCCTGGTTCACGAACAATTTTCTTAACGGTAATTAAACCATCAAAAATTTCAGGAACCTCAAGCTCGAACAAACGCTGTAAAAACTCAGGTGCAGTTCTCGAAATGATAATTTTTGGATTGGCATTGATCATTTCTACTTTAGAGATTACTGCTTTTACAGCATCGCCTTTTTTGAAATAATCTGCAGGAATCTGCTCAGTTTTAGGCATTAAAAGTTCGTTACCTTCATCATCCAGAACCAAAGTTTCTTTTTTCCAAACCTGATAAACCTCGCCGGTTACAATTTCACCAACACGGTCTTTATATTTTTTGAAAATCTCATCTTTCTCTAATTCCAAGACTTTAGAAACGAGTGTTTGGCGTGCTGCTAAAATCGCTCTGCGACCAAAGCTTTCTAAAGTGATTTGCTCAATATAATCGTCGCCAACTTCTAAAGTCGGATCAAGTTTGTGTACATCAGCAAGTTCGATTTCCAGATCATCATCTTCAGAAAAGCCATCTTCCATTACTTTTCTTGTTCTCCAGATCTCCAAATCCCCGTTATCAGGGTTTACAATTACGTCACAGTTTTCGTCTGTTCCGTATTTTTTACGCAACATGCTACGAAAAACCTCTTCCAACACACTGATCACCGTTGGGCGATCTATATTTTTGAAATCTTTGAACTCTTGAAAAGAGTCGATCAAATTAATTGTTGTAGTACTCATTCTTACTTAAATGAAATTAACACACTTGTTTCTAATATATCATTAAACGGAACAGTTGTTTGAACCGCTACCGCCTTTTTCCCTTTTTCTTTTACCGATTCTTCAATCAGCAAATCATTTTCTGTAACTGATAGCAGTTTACCTTCTTTTTTTAAGCCATCTTTTAGCTTAACGCTTAAAGTACGACCTACATTTTTGCTGTATTGGCGAACAAGCTTTAAAGGCTCACCAACTCCCGGCGAAGAAACTTCCAGGTTATAAGCCTGTTCAATTGCATTTTCTTCTTCGAGATGAAAACCAACATGCCTGCTAATGGCCACACAATCCTGGATACTAATACCTTCGTCGCCATCAACATGGATAATTAATTTATTGTTTGGCAACATTTTCACATCAACCAGAAATAACTCCGGCCGATCTGCAATTTTTTCCTCTACGAGGGCTGCAACTCTCTTTTCTACCTGCATATTTTAACCTGATTTCATAGAAAAAGGGGACACTGTCCCCTTCTCTTTTCTTCGATTACGATGCAAATGTAGTAATTTTTTAGACAAAATCAAACACCTGCACCAATTATTATGCTGATTATTACCGCTTAAGTGTTTGTCGCTGTGCTTGTAAGTTCTGTTTTGCTGTTCCCGTGATCAAATTACCTACCGTGGCAAATTTTACGCCGATATAACTTTCTACCACATAGCTTTTACCTTTCACAAACGGGCTATCGGGATTAAAAACCAATGAATCGCCGGCAATGCTAATCTTTCCTGGTACTTCGAGTTCATCTTGTAAACTATCCAGCTCACCGGGTTTAAGCAATACTGTAACCATATTAACCGTATCAGCATTGGCTTTATAGGCATTTTTAACCTGCAAAAGACTGGCCTCATCAATATTTTTAATTATTATTGAGGTACTGTCGCCAGAAAACTGAATAATTGGCCTGTTGTTTGTATTTGAACAGGAAATTGCCAAAAGCACAACAATAAGCAAGGCTGAGTATTTAGAAAAGCATTTTAACATTCACAAAAATAAACAATTATGAGATTTATCATCGAAATCCTTTTAACAGGACTGGCCTTTTTTATCGGCGCCAGATTAGTACCGGGTGTACATATTGATGGCTATGGCAGTGCAATTATTGCTTCCATTTTAATTGCCCTGGCCAACGCTACCATTGGTTTTATATTAAGGCTGCTAACCTTTCCCATTAATTTCCTTACCCTGGGTTTGGTTTCATTTATCATCACCGTGTTAATGGTATTACTGGTTGATAATATGATGACTTCTTTTAGTACCTCAGGATTTATCTCTGCAGCCTTTCTGGCCATTATTGTAGCTTTATTGAAAGCGATTTTTAATGCTATTGCAGGAGAAAAGGAATAGTCCAGCTTTCAGTTGGCAGTTTCCAATTCAAACTGCCAACTGATAACTGCAAACTGTAAACTATCTGATTACCTCTCTTGAGATCACCATCTTCTGTATTTCAGATGTACCTTCGTAAATCTGGGTAATTTTCGCATCGCGCATTAAACGCTCTACATGGTATTCTTTTACAAAACCATAACCACCATGTATCTGCACGGCCTCTATGGTTACATCCATTGCCACTTTCGAAGCATACAATTTGGCCATCGATCCGGCCTGTGTATATGGAAGTCCCTGGCTTTTTAACCAGGCGGCTTTGTACACCAGTAAGCGTGCCGCCTCTATCTGCGTAGCCATATCGGCCAGTTTAAAGGCAATGGCCTGATGTTCTGCAATTGGTTTGCCGAAAGTTTTACGTTCTTTAGCATATTGCGTAGCCAGTTCAAAAGCCCCTTGTGCAATACCTAAAGCCTGGGCTGCAATACCGATACGCCCGCCTTCTAATGTTTTCATGGCAAACTTAAATCCGAATCCATCTTCACCAATCCGGTTTTCTTTAGGCACTTTAACGTCGTTAAACATTAGTGAGTGCGTATCAGAGCCCCTGATGCCCAGTTTATTTTCTTTTGGTCCAACGGTAAAACCTTCCATTCCCTTTTCAACAATAAAGGCATTTATCCCTTTATGCTTTAATTCAGGGTGCGTTTGTGCAATAACCAGATAAGTTGTTGCGGTACTGCCGTTGGTAATCCAGTTTTTGGTACCGTTAAGCAAATAATAATCGCCTTTATCTTCGGCTGTAGTGCGCTGCGAAGTGGCATCAGATCCAGCTTCGGGTTCAGACAAACAGAAAGCCCCGATTTGCTCGCCGGCAGCCAGGGGTTTCAAATATTTCTCCTTTTGCGCCTCACTTCCATAAGCCTCAAGGCCATAACATACCAGCGAGTTGTTTACGGATACGACAACAGAAGCAGAGGCATCTATTTTAGACAGCTCTTCCATTACCAAAACATAAGAAATAGCGTCTAAACCACTACCATTGTACTTCGGATCGACCATCATCCCCAGAAAGCCGAGTTCGCCTAATTGCTTAACCTGCTCGGCCGGAAATTTTTGATGTTCATCTCTTTCAATAACGCCTGGTTTTAGTTCATGCTGGGCAAAATCGCGCGCAGCCTGCTGTATCATGATCTGTTCTTCACTTAATTCAAAATGCATAACAATTATGTATAAAAGGTTAGTAAATCAAATGTATGATTTATAGATTAGAAATACTATGGCTGCATAGCATTTTATTTTCGGTTTGTCCGCTTCGTTAAGATCACAAATAAACTTAAGCTTCCCAGTATCAGAATTATTAACACTTGTGCCGAATGGATAATGGTAGCATAAGCCAATCCATCTTTAAACGAGACGCCATACAGCACAAGCGATTGTGCAACCATCCAATGGAAAACACCAATACCACCCTGAACCGGTGCAGCCATGGCAAAGCCCGAAAAAACAATAGCTGTAAATGCCGCCTGATATGGTAGCTGCGCAGTGGCCGAAATAGCCAAAAAAGCGAGATAAACCGACAAACAATAAAAGAACCAGATAGCAAATGTATAGGTTAGAAACAAGCCTTTTTGCTGCAGTTTACCATAAGAGCCAAAGCCTTCGCGCAGGTTTACAAACACCCGCAGCATCTTTTTACTAAGTTTTTGTTTGAGGTAATAGGCTCCAAGAAAGATTAAAAGCAAAGCAACCAGCCCAAAACTAGCCAGCCAGAAATAATTTAAAGTAGATAGCTTATTAACTACATTGAGGTAAATGGTATGGTAAAGAAAATCAGAAACGATATCATACTGAAAAACAAGCATGGCCAGTCCGGTACTAAAAAGCACCAGTACATCAAAAAGCCTTTCGGTAATTACGGTGCCTATGGCAGCAAACATCGGCACTTTTTCGGCCCTGTTAATTACCGAGCAGCGGCCAATTTCGCCAAAACGGGGTAAAGCCAGATTGGCCAGATACCCAATAATTACGGCGTGATAGGCATTCCAGAAACCAACTTGATAGTGAATAGAACGGTAAAGCATTTGCCAGCGTAATGCCCGCAACACATGGGCAATCCATACAGCTAAGCAAGAAGCGATTACCCAAAAGAAATCAGCTCCTTTTATTTCTTCCCAGATTTTTCCTAAATCCTGCCCCTTGAACGCTAAATATAAAACCCCCACTCCTATTAAAAACAGGATGAGATATTTTAGCGCTGTTTTAAGGTCAAGGGTCACAAAATTATTTTAGCAAATGATTGTTATCGTCAGGGAAAACCAATATCGGGTTATATTTTTTAGCTTCTTCTATGGGCAATGAGCCGTATGACATGATGATAAGAATATCGCCAAGCTGCGCCAAACGTGCTGTTGCACCGTTTAAACAGATGGTTCCGGTACCACGCTCGCCTTTTATAACATAAGTTTCGAAACGGGCACCATTATTATTATTTACAATCTGCACCTTTTCATTAGCAATAATGTTAGCTGCATCCATCAAATCTTCATCTATCGTAATACTGCCTACATAATTTAATTCGGCTTGTGTTACCCTAACACGGTGTATTTTCGATTTTAATATTGTGATAACCATTCGGCAAAGTTAGTAATCAGTTTGGAGTTTTGTGTCATCAGTTTGGAGTTTCAGGAAAGCTTAACTCAAAATCTTTACCTGATACTTTAATCCTGATACTACTTTATAATCATATTATCAATCAACCTGGTTGAACCTACTTTTGCGGCAACTAAAGCCACGAGGTTATCTTCTGCTTTGGTTTTAGCCGGTTCTAATGTATCGCCATTGGCAATGGTAAAATAATCGAGCGCTACACCATCAATCCCATCATACAATGCTTTTGCTTTGGTTTCGAGTTCGGCCAAGGTGTATTCGTCAAAATGATCAACCACAAACTGAAGCGATTTGCTCAACACGAGCGAGTGCTTGCGATCTTCAGGAGTTAGGTGGATATTCCGGCTACTCATGGCGAGACCATCATCCTCTCTGATAATGGGGCAGGTAATAATGGTAATGGGCAGGTTAAAATGGGCAAGCATATTTTTAATCATCAGTACCTGCTGAAAATCTTTCTGCCCGAACATGGCTACGTCAGGCTCAACGGCATCAAAAAGCTTTTTAACAATCTGGGTTACGCCCTGATAGTGTCCTTTCCTGAAAGCACCTTCCAGCAGAAATTCAGCATTACCTAAATCGATATGCCATTTTTCGTCGGCACCTGCCGGATACATCTCTTCTACATTGGGCATAAAAACGCCGTTGCAACCAGCATCCTGGAGCATGGCCAGATCGTGTTCAATTGGTCGCGGGTATTTTTCCAGATCCTTCGGATCGGTAAACTGTGTTGGGTTAACAAAAATGCTGCAGATAATGATATCGGCATTTTGCTGGGCCACTTTGATTAGTGATATATGGCCATTATGCAGCGCGCCCATGGTAGGCACGAGTGCTATTTTTTTGCCTGAAGCCTTTAAAGGTTTTAAGAATGCTTTAAGGGCTGCCTTTGTTTTAAATATTTCCAATTCGGACAATCTAAATTAAAGCCGTAAAGGTGTAAATTAATCTAAACGAAACCAAACAAATGCTTGCGATATTGATAAATAGTATTATTATGCTTACCTTTGCAGCTCATTATCTTTTATTTAACTTAATATTTTCTTAGAATATGGAGATGGCAAAAACGAAGCTGCTGATTGTTACACACGAGATGTCGCCTTTCCTCGAGCTTACTAAAATTTCTGAAATTACACGCCAATTACCTCAAGCAATGCAAGAAAAAGGATTCGAAATCCGCATCTTGATGCCTAAATTCGGTAACATTAATGAAAGAAGAAATCGTTTACACGAAGTAATCCGCTTATCGGGAATGAACATCATCATCGATGACAACGATAACCCGTTAATTATTAAAGTAGCTTCCATCCCAGCTGCGCGTATGCAGGTTTATTTCTTAGACAATGAAGAATATTTTCAACGCAAGCAAGTATTTAGAGATGCGAGCGGAAAATTCTTCGACGACAATGATGAGCGTACCATTTTCTTCTGTAAAGGTGCATTAGAAACGGTAAAAA
The DNA here is from genome assembly GCF_000812965.1 of Pedobacter kyungheensis. GTDB lineage: Bacteria > Bacteroidota > Bacteroidia > Sphingobacteriales > Sphingobacteriaceae > Pedobacter > Pedobacter kyungheensis. Next base: position 91,603 of record NZ_JSYN01000016.1, on the reverse strand, counting down.
AATTAGGCTGGGCTCCAGATATCGTTCACTGCCACGGCTGGATGAGCTCGTTGGTACCTGCTTACATTAAAACAACTTACAAAAACGACCCTACTTTTAAAAACTCGAAAGTAGTATATTCTATTTATGAGGATGGCTTTACTGAAAAACTAAACGATAAGTTCGCTAAAAAAGCAGTAATGGCCAACATGACAGAAGATGATACCAAAGCTTTCATTCCGGCAGATTGCAACAGCATGCATGTTGGTGCAGTAACGCATTCAGACGCAGTGGTTTTAGGCGACGAAAACCTGGATGCTGCTTTGTTAAAATTTGTTAAAGATTCAAATAAGCCAACATTAGCATTTAACTTAACCGAGAATTTTGAAAACTTCTATACTTTTTATGAAGAAATTTCAAATGATGAATTGGTTTCACTTGCTTAATTAGGTATTATTATTTTAAATATGAAATTTACAAAACAAGACTTATTAACCCTGTTGATAGGTCTTTTTCTTTTTGCATCGTGCAAAAACCCTGATGGTGTTGGTTTAGATGTTGACCCTGGCACGGCTATTACCGGTACCCTGGTAACCAGCGAGGTTAGATCGGAAACAATAGCCGAACCTGCTGCCAATACCCAAAACTTAACGCGCTATCCACTGGGATATATGGTTGATCCTGTTTTTGGCACCACCAAATCAAGTATAGCCATGACGGTTACACCAAAAGAATTAAGCTATGATTTTGGTACTTCGCCGGTTTTAGACTCTGCCGTTCTGGTTTTAAGAATTGACACTACTGCCAATAAATTTTATGGCGATACCATTTTATCTCAATACAGCGTTGATGTTTATCAGTTAACCAATAAGGTTACCACTTTTAAAAGTTCTGACGTTCAGGCGCACAATGCGCAATTATTGGGTAATGTAAAAAAGAAATTGTATCCAAACACGCCAATTAAAGTTACCAATGTTGTTATTGGTAAAGCCGATACTTTACAAACTGTAAAAGCACAAATCAGAATCCCATTAGATAAAGCGTTTATTCAATCGCAGATCCTGAGCTTACCTACTACAGGTACATCGACCAATGCGAAATTTATTGATTATTTTAAAGGCTTATATGCTGAGGTAAACAAAAATACTTCAACTGGTACCGGAGGTGTTGCGTTTATTAACCTGGGTAATTCTTACCTGCAACTGGTATACAAAAAAACCAGCTCAACAAGTGGAGTAGATACTGTCTCGGTTAACTTCCCTGTTTCTACTACAAGTGCTGCAGCTGCAACAATTGTACACGACTATACAGGTACAGCTGTTGATACACAATTGAAAAATCCGCCGGCAGCCGGCTCTTCTTCGCCTTATACCGTAACTTATACGCAAGGTTTGGCGGGCGTTAAAACAAAGCTCTCTTTTCCTCAGCTAGATGCGTTTACCAGTACATACGGTAAAGTTGTTGTAAATAAGGCTGAGCTAGTAGTTGATTTAAGCGCAGGAACATATACCTATCCGTTTACGCCAATTCAGCGCCTATCGCTATACCGTTGGGATATTGCAAACCAACCTACAACAACTCCTGATTACAGCACAACAAATACTGGAGTAATTGGCGGCTATTACGATTCGCTTAAAAACAGGTATATTTTTATTGTTACCAATTATGTACAAGGCCTGATTGATAAAACTATAGCAAAAGATTACGGTACTTTCATTGCACCAACTGGCTTAGATGCTTTCCAGGTAGTACCAACTGCTATTAACGCAGAAAGGTCGGTACTTGGCGCAACCACCAATACTACGAATAAGGTAAAACTAAATATTTACTATACTAAGATCAATTAATTAGTAATACCCTATAACAACAAAAAACGGCCATCTGATAGCAGATGGCCGTTTTTTGTTAATGAGATTATAGCTTAAAAAGGCAAGTCGCCGTTTTCATCCGATGGACTAATGGTAAACTCATCCTCAATTTTAGTTTCTGTGCTTGGAGTTGTATGTGCGGATATTGCCGGGCTTTGCTCAAAATCGCTCTTTCTGCCCAGCATGGTAAAGTTCTCGGCTACAATTTCGGTCACATATTTTTTAACCTTCTCTTTATCTTCAAAAGATCTTGTTCTTAGCTTGCCCTCAATATAAACCAGCTTACCCTTTTGCAGGTATTTAGATGCCACCTCTGCCAGTCCGCGCCACAGCACTATATTATGCCATTCGGTTTGCTCTACTCTTTTTCCGTCCTTGTTGTATGTTTCTGATGTAGCTAATGGAAAGCTGGCAACAGTTACGCCACCATCTAAATGCCGCACCTCAGGGTCTTTGCCTAAGTGGCCTACTAAAATAACTTTGTTAATCCCAGACATAAATATTTTTGGTTAGTTGTTTGTATAAAATGCGCACCGCTAAGCTGGTTAGTTACTCCATTTCATTTTTATAAAAGTATCCCTGAATAAAATCATGAATCACTTTTGGTTGCGGTAACTCATCTAACTTATTTAAAGAAACCCAATTAAGTTCCTTTTGTTTCTTAAAGTTAAATATATAATTTTTTAATGCAAAAAATTGCACATGGATAATTTGGTGTGTTAACAAGTGTTTTTTTGTTGAAATGAGTGTTACTTCAACTTCCTCACCAAAAACAGCTTTTACCTGTTCTAAAAAGCCAGCATCGTTAATTCCGATGCTTTCTGTTGTCTCCAGGCTCGGAAAATCGTATAAATGCTGCCATATATCGCCTGCCTGCCTTTCCTTAACCAAAACCTGATCATTTTCTGCACATACAAAATAATTAATGTACCGGTGTTTTTGTTTAATCTTACCGGTTTTTACAGGCAATACGTTAACCTTGTCGTGTTTAAAGGCATAACAACTTTGCACCAGTGGACAAACGGCACAATTCGGACTTTTGGGTTTACACTGCATGGCTCCAAATTCCATAATGGCCTGGTTATACAGCGCCGGATCGGCCCGGTAAAGCAATTCGTTAGCCAATGCATAAAACTCTTTTTTACCAGCTGGCGAGTTTATCGGTGTATCAATCCCATAATAACGCGAAAGTACCCTGAACACATTCCCATCAACTACAGCGCGGGCCTCACCTGATGAAAAAGAAGAGATTGCGGCAGCGGTATATTCTCCAATTCCTTTCAATTTTATCAGCTCATCGTGCAGGTTTGGGAAGATTCCGCGGTAATTATTTACCACATTCTGTGCCGTGGCATGCATATTTCTGCCACGCGAATAGTAGCCCAAGCCCTGCCAAAGCTTCAAAACTTTAGCTTCGGTGGCATTGGCAAAATCAGTCACAGTAGGAAAATTCTCTAAAAACTTGTTAAAGTATGGGAGTCCCTGCTCTACTCTTGTTTGTTGTAAGATAACCTCTGATAACCAGATGGTATAAGCATCGTTGGTGTGCCTCCAGGGCAAATCTCTCTTGTTTACCAGGTACCAATTGATGAGTTCATTTTGAAATGTCATTACTGCAAATTACGGCCAATTTATCCGATTAAAAAAAAAGTTGCATTACGCTGATAAGTCTGGAGATAAAAAAATCATCTTTTATTTCCCTATCTCATTAAAAAGCAATACTTTTGCAACCCCAAAACAGTAGTAATATTAAAACATAATAATATAATAAATAATAAAATATGACTAAGGCAGATATTATTTCAGAAATATCAACAAAAACCGGAATTGAGAAGGTTGATGTACAGGAAACAGTTGAGGCATTTTTCAAGGTTATCAAAACCAGCATGATTGGCGGTGAAAATGTATATGTTAGAGGCTTCGGAAGCTTTGTTGTTAAAAAGAGAGCGCAAAAAACTGCGAGAAACATCTCTAAAAACACTGCAATAATTATCCCAGAACACTTCGTTCCAAGCTTTAAACCAGCAAAAGTATTTGTTGATAAAGTAAAAAGTAATTCAAAAAAAATTAACGTAGAAGCCTAATTCTTAAGTCATATGAGTAGCAGCATCAGATCAAAACAAACCATTATTATTGGAGCGATTGTATTGCTTGTTGCATTCTTATTTACAAGAGACATTAAGGGTTTAGTTAAACCAACTGAAGAAAATGGTAAAATGCCTGCAAGTGGCCAAATGGCTGGCGCAGAAACACCGTCTGCTTCAATGGCGCTAAACATTGAGACTTCTTCTACAGCTGCTAAAAATGTCATCAATAAAAATTTAGCGACAGACATTACAGCTTTAGAGAACAGTTACAAAGGCGCAAAGGGTGCAGAAAAAGTAGCATTAGCAAAACAACTTGCCCAGAAATGGGATGATGTTGAGCAGATTACCCCATCAGCACTTTATTTAGAAATTGTTGCCCAGGGAGAACCATCATCAAAAACATGGTTAGCCGCAGGTAATCAGTTTATAAAAGCTTTTGAAAGTACACAAGATAGTTTGGCTCAACCTGCATTATTGCAGAAAGCCAACCTTTCTTACAAAAACGCATTAGAGAAAGACTCTACTAACATTGAAGCCAAAACGGGCTTAGGTGTAACGATAGTAAACGGCCTGGGTGCACCAATGCAAGGTATTGCCATGTTGCTTGAGGTTGTTGCTAAAGATCCTAAAAACGTTAAAGCGAATATGAATTTAGGTTTATTCTCTATAAAATCAGGTCAGTTTGACAAAGCTATTCCGCGTTTTAACACGGTTATTGCTGCTGCACCAACTCCTGAGGCCTACTTTTATTTAGGTACAGCGTTAGAAAACTTAGGCAGAAATAAAGAAGCGGTAGACGCCTATTTAGCAAGCAAAAAATTAGCGGCAAACCCAACCTTATCTTCATTCATTGATAAGAAAGTGGCTGAGCTAAAAAATAAAAATTAATTAACAGATTAATAAAAACATTTAAAACCTTAAAATTATGCCAAGCGGTAAAAAAAGAAAAAGACATAAAATGGCTACCCACAAACGTAAAAAACGTTTAAGAAAAAACAGACATAAGAAAAAATAGTTTCTTATTTTGATAAAGCCCCTTTAAACCTCATAGTTGAACACTGTGAGGTTTAAAGTATTTATACGATTTTTATTTCGTAGCGGAGTGGCTATATCAAATGTTTTCTTGTTTATTACTATCCATTTGTTAATAGGCGAAAGCCTTAAATCTGTAGCTGTTGGTAAAAGAATTAATTATCAATTCGACTCCTGCCGGAGTTACCATAGCGTTGATTGAAGACAAACAACTTGTTGAGCTTCACAAAGAACAAATCAATAATAACTACGCCGTAGGCGATATTTATTTAGGCCGCATTAAAAAAATTATGCCCGGCCTGAATGCTGCTTTCGTGGATGTTGGTTATGAAAAGGATGCATTTCTGCATTATTTTGATTTGGGCCCTCAGGTGCAATCTTTAATTAAGCTAACTAAGATCAAGCGTAATGGCTCGGTTACAGGCACATTATTAGATAATTTAAAGCTCGAAGCCGATATTAATAAGGCAGGCAAAATTTCTGATGTGCTGAGTAAAAACATGCTCCTGCCCGTACAAATTGCAAAAGAACCAATTTCTACCAAAGGACCGCGTTTAAGTTCCGACCTATCTATTGCCGGCAGGTATGTGGTACTGGTGCCATTCTCCAATACCATATCCGTATCAAAAAAAATTAAAAGTAATACCGAACGTAATCGTTTAAAGAAGATTATCGAAAGTATTAAGCCTCAAAATTTTGGGGTTATTATCAGAACCGTTTCTGAAGGCAGAGGGGTTGCCGAAATGCAAAAAGATCTTTTAGACCTGATTGCAAAATGGGAAAACTTCACTAAAAAAATGCCTTCAACCGAGCCCTCAAAAAGAGTTTGGGGAGAAATGGACAGATCATCGACATTAATACGCGATATTCTGAACCCTGATTTTACAAACGTTTACGTAAGTACACCAGAGCTGTACGATGATATCCGTTCTTATGTTCACGACATTTCTCCGGAAATGGAAAAAATTGTGAAACTGTACAAGCAAAAAGAACCGATCTTCGATCATTTTGGTGTTGAAAAGCAGATTAAAAATGCTTTCGGTAAAACCGTAAACTTACCCGGCGGTGCCTACCTGGTTGTAGAGCACACCGAAGCACTCCACGTTATAGACGTGAATAGTGGAAACCGTACTGCCAGTAAAGAAAACCAGGAGGAAAATGCTTTACAGGTAAACAAAGAGGCGGCTAAAGAAATTGCCCGTCAATTGCGCCTGCGCGATATGGGTGGTATTGTGGTAATCGATTTTATCGATATGCACAAACCAACAAACCGTAAATTACTATTCGATTATCTGCGCGAGCTGATGTTATTGGATAGGGCTAAACACACTATTTTGCCACCGAGCAAATTCGGTTTGGTACAGATTACCAGACAACGTGTACGTCCGGAAATGAACATTGTTACGGTAGAAAAATGTCCGGCCTGCGACGGGACCGGAGAAATTAAAGCGAGTATCGTTTTAATGGATGATATTGAAAACAACCTTAATTATATTTTAAGAGAGCAAAATGAAAAAGGTGTAACCCTTTGTGTTCACCCTTACATTGAAGCTTACATTACCAAAGGTATTTTCAACCTTCAGCGCCGCTGGTTCTTTAAATATGGACAGTGGATTAAGGTGAAGGCACAATCATCTTATTATTTAACTGAGTTTCACTTCATCTCCGCAAAGGATGAGGAGATTAAATTATAACTCAAAACATTTAACAGAAAGCCTGGATTTAAACCCCAGGCTTTTTTTGTTAGTAGGGATTTATCATCCCGTCTTCCGTAATGAGGATTTTTAATCCTCCCCGAGGGATCAGACTTTCGGCGTTACAAATCCGACCTAGGGGCTACAGTTCCATCGTACAAACCTCACAGGTTTGTGAAACCTGTGAGGTTTGATTAAATTCGTAGTCTAAATTTTAATCAATTGGCAAAATCAAAAACAGCATATTTCTGTCAGAGTTGTGGTTACGAATCGGCAAAGTGGATGGGCAAATGTCCTTCTTGCAACCAATGGAATACCTTTGTTGAAGAAATCGTAGAAAAAAATTCCACATCGGTACCTACCTGGAAAAACGACAATACCAGTCGCAAGTTAAGCAAACCCAGTAAGGTAGATGAAATTCAATCTTCAACCGAGGTTAGGATATTAACCGGTGATAAAGAGCTGGACCGCGTATTGGGAGGCGGATTGGTAGAAGGTTCGCTGGTTTTAATTGGCGGCGAACCCGGCATCGGTAAATCAACCTTAATGCTGCAACTTGCTCTAAACTTAAAAGGCAAAAAGTTACTTTACGTTTCTGGCGAAGAAAGCGAACAACAGATTAAAATGAGGGCCGAGCGGATTAAAGAAAGTCCATCGTCTGATTGTTATATCTTAACCGAAACGTCGACCCAGAATATTTTTAAGCAGATTGAAATCCTCGAACCGGAAATTTTGGTAGTAGATTCGATTCAAACCCTGCATTCAGCGCATATCGATTCAACACCAGGTAGTGTATCTCAGGTAAGGGAATGTACGGCCGAATTATTGCGTTTTGCAAAGGAAACAGGCGTACCAGTTTTTTTAATTGGCCATATTACCAAAGATGGAGCCATTGCAGGGCCGAAAATACTGGAGCACATGGTTGATACCGTTTTACAGTTTGAAGGCGACAGACATCATGTTTACCGCATTCTGCGCTCAATTAAAAACAGGTTTGGAGCCGCCGCTGAGCTGGGTATTTACGAAATGCAGGGAAGCGGGCTCAGGGAAGTTTCCAATCCATCAGAAATCTTACTCTCGCAACGTGATGAAGAATTAAGCGGAATAGCCATAGCTGCTACGCTTGAAGGTGCACGCCCCATGCTTATTGAAACACAGGCACTGGTTAGCACCGCAGCTTACGGCACCCCACAACGCTCGGCAACGGGTTTTGATACGAAAAGGATGAACATGCTCCTGGCAGTTTTGGAAAAACGTTGCGGTTTTAGATTAAGTACCCAGGATGTTTTCTTAAATATTGCAGGCGGAATAAGGGTTGAGGACCCTGCAATAGATTTGGCTGTGCTGATTGCCATTATCTCGTCCCATCAGGATATTTCCGTTTCCTCAAAAAACTGCTTTGCTGCTGAGGTTGGTTTATCAGGCGAAATCAGGGCGGTTAACCGGATAGAACAACGCATTGCCGAAGCCGATAAACTGGGCTTCGAAACGATTTATATTTCTAAGTATAATTTAAAAGGCATCGACATTTCTAAATATAATCTGGAGATTAAAGCAGTAAGTAAAATAGAAGAGGTTTTCGAAATGATATTTGGTTAAGCATTAAATGTGGGGAAATATTTCAACAACTTTCCCCAGATTGATGAATTAATTCCACGCCTCACTTTTGGACACAACTATGGCATAAACTTAAAAAATAACATAAAATACTGATAAACAACTAATTAAATCAAATAACAAATTAATACCTTAAAATGGAATAACGTTTGCCTTATGCTGTTCATTAGTTAATTGGTTAAACTCATCTTCAGGTTTATTAACTAAGTTCAAAATAGGGATGATTGGCCCCGCTATCAGTTGTAGCGGGGTTTTTTACTTTTTAGTTATTTAGATTTTTTTTAAATAACTTTGAAAAGATAATAACCGGAACTAAATTCATAAAAATGAAAAAAATTATTTTAAGCCTTAGCTTCTGCTTGTTTGGCGCTGTAGCATTTGCGCAAACAGCTTACACCGGACAGAAATTTGGAGAAGAAGTTAAACCAGGCGATGTTAAGCCAGCTGCTAAAATGGAAGCCGCAATGGGCGACAAAAAAACGGCTGAAATGAAAATAGAAGGGAAAGTCGTTGATGTATGCAAGAAAAAGGGCTGCTGGATGACTTTGGAAATGCCAAACGGCGATCCTATGCGCGTAACCTTTAAAGATTATGCCTTCTTTATGCCGAAAGATATTGTAGGTAAAAAAGTGGTTTTAGATGGTTTAGCAAAAAAACAAACCATTTCTGTTGAAACCTTACGCCACTATGCCGAAGACGCTAAAAAAACTCCTGAAGAAGTAGCTAAAATTACCGACCCTAAAAAAGAGCTCGCTTTTGAAGCTAAAGGGGTGGTGATATTAGACAAATAAGTCTGAGAACGGAATTCGGAGATCCGAAAACTAGCGTACAAAATAAAAATGCCCTCGTACAAATTGTATGAGGGCATTTTCTTTATAGCCTTACTAAATTACAAAACCCAGTTCCAGCCAAATGTATCAGGAGCTAAGCCGTAACGGATATCGTTTAACTTTTTAGCAATCCCGTTTGAAATGTGTCTGGTTGCAGGGTCGGTTAATTTATAAATCTGACCATTGTAACCCATTTCGCCTACATGCGTAACAGTAGCAGCAGTTCCCGCGGCAAAAGCCTCGGTTAACGAACCGTTTTCGATACCAGCGATTACCTCTTTAACAGACACCCGGCGCTCTTCAACTTCAACACCTGCTTCTTTAGCCAGTTTAATAATCGTATCTCGTGTAACGCCATCTAAAACTGTACTACGTACAGATGGAGTAATTAGCTTACCATCAATTACAAAAAGTAAATTGGCGGTTCCGGCTTCTTCAATAAACTCATGTGTTACCGAATCTGTCCAGATTAACTGATCGAAACCTTCTTTTTTAGCTTGCTCGAAAGGATACAATGAACGTGCGTAGTTACCTGCAGTTTTGGCAAAACCTACACCACCATCATCGGCACGGGTATATTCTGTTTCAATTTTAACTTTTAAAGCACTGCTGTAATAAGGGCCTGTTGGTGTAGTTAACAGTACAAATTTATAGCTATCAGAAGCTTTAACGCCTAAATAAGGATCCATTGCAAACATCACCGGACGGATATACAGCGCGTAATCTTCCTGAGATGGCACCCATTTCTCATCAACGTTGATTAATGCAGCCAAACCTTGCATAAAAATTTCTTCAGGAATAGTTGGCATCGACATCCTTGCAGCTGATTTATTAAAACGCTCAAAGTTTTTATCAGCACGGAAGACGCTAATTTTTCCGTCTGGCTGACGATAAGCCTTTAGTCCTTCAAAAATGGCTTGTCCGTAATGAAGGGCAGAAATTGCCGGGCTCATCGGAATAGGTCCATAAGGAAGAATCTGTAAATTTTTCCACTCACCGTTTTCGAAATCGGCGGTAAACATGTGATCGGTAAAAACCTTACCGAACGGTAATTGCGAAAAATCAGTAACAGTCAAACGTGTTTGATCTGCTTTGGTGATTTTTATATCCAATGTCTCGGTCATACTATTATTTTTTGGATAGACTGATTTTTGAATGATCGAATGGTATTTCTGAAACAGATTCGCTCATTTTAGCATTCATGAATTCAATCATTATTTTTTTGCGCAAATTAAGAAAAAACAAGCTTCTTTAATAGTTTTTTCTAATATTAATCTTTGTTTTTGAGTGTTTTAAGTACACTAAGCAACTTATTAGCTGACTCCCCACCTGCTCCATCACCGCCACTTAAGCCGCTAAAAATTTTGCAACCCACCGCTAAATTTTATACATTTGAAATCAGGGCGATGGGGTGCCGCCAAAACCGCCAAAACAGGCTGATGACTCCTACGATTTTATTAAAATTGAATTAAATGCCTGTTAAAAAATTAGGTGAGGGATTTGTTTTGTCTTTCAACCATTTCATCAAAAAAGATTTCGGTTTATTATTAACCAGCACCATTAAGTGGTTGCTTATTTCACTTGTTCTCGGCAGTATTATCGGCTCTGCATCTGCATTATTTCTGGCCAGTTTAAACTGGGCTACAAATTATCGCGAAGCGCATTTATGGATCATAGCATTTTTACCGCTAGCGGGCTTAATTATTGGTCTGGCTTACTATTATTGGGGAACCGAAGTGGTAAAAGGGAATAACCTTTTGATAGAAGAGCTGCAATCGCCTAAAAAGATTATCCCGCTAATAATGGCTCCCTTAATTTACGCGGGCACCATTATTACGCATTTGTTTGGTGGTTCTGCTGGCAGAGAAGGAACTGCTGTTCAAATTGGCGGAGCCTTTGCCGATCAGCTCACCAAAATATTTAAACTTAAACCCCGGGACCGGAAAATGATCCTCATTTGTGGAATCAGTGCCGGTTTCGCCTCGGTTTTTGGTACGCCTTTGGCCGGAGCAGTTTTCGGATTAGAGGTTTTTATAGTTGGCTCAGTGATGTACAATGCCATTTTACCTTCCTTTATTACCGCTGTAATTGCCGATTACGCCTGTAAAGCCTGGGGAGTTGGGCATACGCATTATACCATTGGCAGCATACCCGAAATGAACGCTATTAATTTATTGCTATCTCTTGGCGCCGGCATATTATTTGGGTTAACAGCCCGGTTATTCTCTGCCATGAACCATGGGATATCGAAACTTTTTAGCCGGGTTAGCTATCCTCCCCTACGCCCATTTATTGGTGGTTTTATTTTAATTGCGATTATCTACCTCATTGGCAATACCCGCTACATTGGCCTCGGTATTCCGGTTATATCAGAAGCTTTTACACAGCAGGAACCTTATTACACCTTTGCCATTAAATTATTTTTAACCGCACTAACACTCGGAGCTGGCTTTAAAGGTGGCGAAGTTACGCCTCTTTTCTTTATAGGCGCCACATTGGGTAGTTTTCTCAGCCTGTTTATTCCAATGCCTTACGGCTTGTTAGCCGGAATGGGCTTTGTAGCAGTTTTTGCGGGAGCGGCCAATACACCTCTGGCCTGTATTTTTATGGGCGTAGAGCTCTTCGGCACTTCATCCGGAATGTATATTGCCCTGGCTTGTGTTACGGCTTATTTATTTTCGGGCCATACCGGAATCTATAAATCTCAGGCTATTGGTGCACCAAAACATTTATTACTGAAAAGGCATCAGTTTTTGAACTAAACAAAGTATCGTCATCTCGACTGAAGCGCAGCGAAATGGAGAGATCTATCAAGACAGATTTCTCGACTGCGTTACCCCCGATAGCTATCGGGGCCACTCGAAATGACGATAACTCAAGTGGATTAATACAATACCCTGAACTTAATGGTATGTTCGATCTTTTTAAGTGATTTGAACAATTGTTTATCGTATTCGGTATTGATATCGGTAATGGCATAACCAATTTCGGGATTGGTCATTAAAAACTGACCTACAATATTAATATCGTGTTTGGCAAAAACCGTATTGATTTTAGCCATAATACCCGGAACGTTTTTGTGGATGTGAATTAAACGATGCGATTTATCAATTTTAGGCAACTGTAAATTCGGGAAATTACTGCTTAAATAAGTGGCACCGGTATTCATAAAATCGGTTACCCTTTTTGGGATAAAATCGAGGTTGCGCGGGTTGTTCTTCTGGTCGTCAAAAACCACAATCCCTTGTTTAGTGCATAAATCCAGGTCGATTTTATTTTTCGCATTACCTAAATAACCAATGGTTTTAAGTTTAACGGCATTTTTTAATTGCTCTTTGCTCAGTTTTTCGCCATCTGCCAAAAGGATAATGCCCACATCTTTAACGTATTTTTCTTCGAAAGTAGCTTTATGCCTGATAGACAAACCGTCATTTTTCAGAATCGAAATGGTTAAAGGATCTACATCGCCAATTACCAGGCAAAGAATCCGGTTTTTGGGATAAGAAATGGCACGTGGTAAATTATTTACATACAAAAACTCATCAAAACTCGGTGTAACGTGGTCGGCTTTTGCTACAATGCTTTCTCGGGAAATATTCTCGGTAAAAGCAAAAAATTTGTTGATTAAACCACTCTCACGCAGTTGAAAATCTGAATAACCATCGCCAATACCAAATAATTCACCTTCGAGTTTTAAATGCTGAAGCAACTTTACTTTTCCGCCTTCTTCACTTAAAGGGTTGGCATGGTCGTAATCGATAATTTTCCCGTCGCCGGTGGTTACAAAAGTATTGGCATAAATGTTTTCCTTTTTGATGTGATACTGGCTCACAACGGGTGTAATAAACTCTTTAAATCCGCCAGAAACGATTAAAACCTCGTCACTATGCTTTTTAAAGAAAGCCGCATTACGCGAAAAAGAGGTTGATACCTTCTTTTTTAAATGTTTAATCAACTGTTTCAGATGATCTTCATTGGCTTCTAAAAGTTTAACACGCTGGGCTAAACTTTCAGAGAAAGACAGCTTGCCTTCCATGGCAAAATTGGTGTAGTCTTCAATTTTTTGAAAAATGGCCTCTTTGTCTGGGTGGTTCTTTAAAGAGATCCTCGCGAGTTCATCAAGTGCTTCTACCTGCGTAAAAGTACTATCGAAATCGATAATGTAATAAGCTTTTTGTTTGGGCATTATTTTAAGTGTTGGGTAATTTCCTGTATGCTTTGCGCTACCGGTTTAAACGTAATACCAGTTTCCGCTATAATCTTATTATTGCTGTAATAACTTAATGTTACACTGCTTTTGGCCGTGTCTTTAGTGATTGAAGGCTGCTTGCCGGTAAAAAGAGAAACCAGTTTGAGTGCCCGCCAGGCCAATCCCAGCATCCAGGGTTTAGCTTCTTTGGTAGGTGCTTTAACCGAAAAACCTTTGGCTATATCGGTAAAAAGATCTTTGTAGTGATAATCATCAGCCGAAATAATATAACGTTCGCCAGAAACTTCGGCATCCATCAATAAAATCATCGCTTTGGCAACATCTTCCACATCAACAAAACCCGAAGCACCATCGGTATAAAAAGCAAAACCATCTTTTACCAGTTTGAAAATAGCGCCGCTTCCTTCGAAACCTGCGTTTTTACCAATAATAACAGAAGGATTAACGATTACAGCATCAAGCCCTTCGGTAATGCCCCGCCAAACTTCCATTTCGCCTTCGTATTTAGACAGGCCATAGGCATGCGCCTGAGCGTCGTATTCCCAAAAATCCTTTTCGGTTATTTTGCTGTTTTTCTTGGCATTGCCCAGCGCCGCAATGGAGCTTACATGCAACAAGCGACAGTTATTTTCGGCACAAAGGTTTACAATATTTGAAGTGCCATCAATATTGACATGAAAAAGCTGCTTCTTATGCTTTGAATTTAAAGAGACAAATGCAGCACAGTGGTAAACCTGGGTAACCCCGATAAAGGCATCCTCGAGTGCTGCAGTTTCATTAATATCAGCCTCAAACCACTCGATTAACGGATTATTGCTAATTAAAGCCGGTATTTTAGATTGCGCCCGCTTTAATGCCCGAACAGGTAAACCTTTATTGGTTAATTGCTTAATCAGTTCCGATCCTAAAAATCCCGTGCCTCCGGTTACCAGTATCATTTTATTTTTTTCGAGCTATATGTGGAAATACGCATTCAAAAATAGATATTTGAGCCGAGAGTTTTAAATATATGTCATTAACGGATTTCTTTTCGCCCATAAACGCCGATAGTTTTACACCAAAACAAGGATTTTTTACAAGTCAGTTGGGTTTAAAAGCGCAAATTTATACCGAATCGTTCCCCGATTTTGAGGAGAACACCTACGATTTAGCCATTTTTGGCGTGCTCGATGGTCGTGGCGCGGTAAACAACGAAGGTACTGCCCTCGCTCCCGATTATTTCAGGGAGAAATTTTATCGCTTAAACGAAGGAGCTTTTACCAGCCGCATTGTTGATTTAGGCAATATTAAACATGGCGCAACCATTGCCGATACTTACATCGCAATCAAAATGGTGGTTGCTGAACTGATTAAAATGAATATCATTCCGATCATCATCGGTGGTGGACAGGATTTAACCTATGCGCAATATTTAGGCTACGAAGATCTTGAACAAAAGGTAGACCTGGTTATTATCGACAATCAGTTTGACATTGGCGATGATGATACTGAGGGCATTGCCACCCGTTCTGACTGTTACTTAAACAAAATCTTTTTGCATCAGCCTAACTACCTCTTCAACTTTAGCAATGTGGGTTACCAAACCTATTTTGTAAATCAGGAGAGCTTGAGTGTAATGGATAAACTTTATTTTGATGTACACCGCCTGGGCGAATTTGCGCAGGATATTACCTTAACGGAACCGATTATACGCAATGCAAACATGATCAGTTTTGATATGGGTGCGATCCGGTCGGCCGATGCTGCAGCAAATGCCAACACTACCCCAAATGGTTTTGATGGCGAAGAAGCCTGCAGGCTGGCGCGCTATGCGGGTATGAACGATAAATTAACCTCAATTGGTTTTTACGAATTTAATCCTGCTTACGACAACAACGGACAAACTGCTTTTTTACTGGCTCAAATGGTTTGGTATTTTGTTGATGGGTTTTATGCCCGCAAAAAAGATTTTCCGCTTACGCCAAAATCGCAGTTTATTATTTACCGTACGAGTTTGAAAGATGGCTCGGGCGAAATGACCTTTGTTAAAAGTAAAAAATCAGATCGCTGGTGGATGCAGGTGCCTTATCCATCGGGCCAATCTAAAAATGAACGCTACCATTTAGTGCCTTGCCGGTATGATGATTACCAAACTGCGGTTAATGGTGAAATGCCCGATTTGTGGTGGCGTACGTATCAGAAATTAAACTAATTGGCTTTTCCTGAAATTAGCTAATATAATTTTACACAGCCCATTACATTTTAGGCCTACATATAGCTATATTTGAAAAACGATTAACTGACCACATGAAAAAATTAGTATTATCTGCTATGGCTTTATTGCCCCTGGCAGCATTGGCTCAAAAGCCATTTACCATCGAAGGGAATATTAAAGGCCTGAAAGCCGGAGATAAAATTTACCTGGTTTACCGCGCTGGCGACAAATCTGTTACCGACTCTACCACAGTAGCCAACGGAACTTTCGCCTTTAAAGGCACATTAACAGAACCTTCTGCGGGTAACTTATTCCTCAATAAAAATCCATTTGTCAATCGTCCAGCCAAAGGTGAAGTATTGGATTTTACCCCTTTCTTTGTTGAACCAGGAACCATTAAGCTAACCGGTACCGATTCGATTAAAACAGCCGCCATTACCGGTTCGGTAATTAACGACGACAATAAAAAATTAAAAGCCTTAACCAAATCAGTTGATGATGAGATTAACGCAATTAATACAGGATATGCGAAGCTTACGCCTGAGCAACAAAAAGATCCAAAAAACAGAGAGGAAGCCATGAGCCGTTATGAGAAAGCTACTGCGGCTTTAACACCAATCTTACTATCTTATGCAAACAATAACCCAAAATCGTATATCAGCTTAACCGCACTTAGCCAGCTGGCTTCAGATCCTGACCAGGTTCAGGCAGCGGAAAAAGCTTTTACAGGTTTATCTGCCGATTTAAAAGCTACAACAACCGGTAAAAGAATTGCCGGTATTTTTGAAGCAGGCAGAAAAACAGCTATTGGTGCAACAGCTATGGATTTTACCCAAAACGATGCTGACGGTAAACCGGTAAAACTATCTGATTTTAAAGGTAAATACGTATTGGTTGATTTTTGGGCTTCATGGTGCGGTCCTTGCCGTCAGGAAAACCCGAATGTAGTAGTAGCTTACAATAAATTTAAAGATAAAGGCTTTACCGTATTGGGCGTTTCTTTAGATGGCGGAAACACCAGAACCACTAAAGAAGCCTGGTTAAAAGCAGTAGAAGCTGATCAGTTAACCTGGACACATGTATCTGACTTAAAAGGATGGAGCAACGAAGTGGCTAAAATGTACGGTATCCAATCTATCCCGGCTAACTTTTTAATTGATCCGAATGGAAAAATTGTTGCTAAAGGATTAAGAGAGCAGGCATTACAGGATAAACTTCAGGAATTACTGGGAAATAAATCGAAGTAATGCTTCATTTGTTAAATCAGCTTCCGGCAGGCACATTTTTGTGTAGACCAGAAGTATAAAAGATAAAGCCCCAACCGGATGAAGGTTGGGGCTATTTTTTTGAGTGTGACGGCAGCAGCATTAAAACTGTGCCTGGCCTATGGCTGCTTCGCCGAACGGGAGAGACTGCTGCCGGTAACAATTTTATTGTCCTCTTGCCTCAGGTACGTTTTTCGGGTAATCCCTACAATATTGCCCCTGGTATCGCGGTTAATATACAAACGGGCGGCATTGGCGCCCCATTCCGGAAGCAGGTCTTTAATTACCAAAACATCAGGTTTTATCTCCTGCATCTGGTAATAATTAGTGGTTTTATTCTTTTCGGCAATACCATACCACAACAAACCATCTTTTTTACGGATAGATATTTTTTCGGAATATTGGAAAGGCAGCCGATTGTAGCGGGCCCAATCAATAGGCTTGGTGTCACCTATTAAAAAATCTTCTAATCGCCAGGTAAGCATTTCCTTTCTTTGTTCATCCTTTTCATTTTTTAAAAGATCCTGTATAATGATTTTCCGGGTACGGAGCCAGGCATCCTGCTTGCCTGTAGCAGTATCAGGAATTACACCATCTCCTTCCCAACCTTTTGTAGTATGTGGTGCTACAATCATTTTTACGGGTAAAAAAAGCATAAGGTTGCATTGCAGCGGAACATAGCTGCCTGCTATGCCAGCGCCGGCAGTGGTATCGCCAATAACAACGCCCCGTTTCAGCCGCTGCATGGCAAATGCAAAACCTTCGGCAGCAGAACCGGTATTGCGGCCGGTTAGTATATACAGTTTTGCATCGGGTGCAGTTTTGCCTGGTACAAAAGGCAAAGTCCATTCCTGCTCGTCCTGGCTTTTATCCTTATGAAACCCATACAGGTAATATTGCTCATTGCCTGTAGCATAAAAATAAGATGCCAGATAGCGCCCCATAGCGCCCGAACCGCCTCCGTTGCGGCGAATGTCGATAATGATGTGCTTGCTACCGGTAGCCAGGTTCATGGCAGCGGTTGCAGCAGCAAAGGCTTCGGGCACAGCATGCCAGGGCCCCGGTACGCTTATGTAAGCAGTAGAAAGAAAATGATCTATTTCTACTTTATCGAAACCGTAATTACCCTCGTAAGCCGGCTCTTCAGTCGGCTGCTTATCTGGTGATGCCGAAGCTGGCGTTATAGCTGCTCTGTAAGCCAGGCTATCTCTTATAATATTCAGGTGCCTGTCCTTATGCACGGCATTAAGGTCGGTGGTTAGCTGCTTAGCCAGTTGCTCTTCCAAAAGGTTGTGGTACGCCCCTTCTTGCAGGCGGGCCAGCAACTTTTGCTTATAGCGGGCCGAGATTTCGGGAAAAGGATAGTGCGCTTCCAATTGGTCCGACAAGCGGTGTACAATAGTGTCTACATACTGTTTGGTTACTGTTTGCGCAGACAGTAGCAAGGTATTGGCGAGCATAAATACGCAAAAGAGCATTAGGCCTTTACCTTTCTTAATTTCAGGATTAGTCATGATAACACATTTATTTTAGGATTTAAGATAAGCATACAATCTCTTTTTTTATTTCTTTATCAAATCGGGGTGACTTTAGTCAGAAAATGTTCTCAGTATGGAAAAATAACATCGGTAAATGGGCTTTTCAGGCGCTTTTTGCATCTGCTTGTTCTTCGATACTGCACTGAGCACGGTTATTTTGCAACTGGCTAAAAAGCCGTTCAGTACGATTGCCGCATAATTTCTTAACCAATTTTAATTCAATTAAATAACAAAATTACTATCTAACGCCTCAAATGCAACTAAATTGCCTTATCTGTTTTTACAGAAATTTAAAAGATGATTTTTTTGCCACAAAAATGTGAAGATTGAGCAACGAAATAGCCTAAGTGTATGGCATTCAACTATCCCGCTAACTTTTTGATCGATCCGAATGGCAAAATTGTAGCTGCAGGATTAAGAACAGGCATTTCAGGCTAAACTTCAGGAGTTACCGGGAAATAAATCGAAGTAAAGATTATTTGTATCAGAGGTGCTGAAATAAATCCGATAGCTATCGGATCAGCATGACGTAAAATAAAGAAATAAACCCGCAGATAAATTAAAATCTGCGGGTTTATTTTTATATACACCAAAAATATTGGGCTTTCTTTATAGAAAAGACCCTAAATTCAGGGTGACGATCACTAAACTAAATCAAAGCCAATATCTTCTCTGAAATATTTTCCATCAAAGTAAATTCTTCCGGCATCGGCTGTGGCCGATTGTAATGCGGTAAACAAATCTTTTTGCAAGCTGGTAATGGCAATTACGCGGCCGCCATTGGTTTTAACCACATCGTTTTCTAAAAGCGTTCCGGCATGGAAAGCGTTAGAGTGACGCAAATTTTCGATACCGGTAATGGCTTTACCTTTTAAGTATTCGCCCGGATACCCACCAGCAACAATCATTACAGTAGCAGCCGTTTGCTCAGAAATAACCAGATTAACCTGATTTAACTGTTTGTTAGCACTGGCCATAAATAATTCTACCAAATCATTTTCAATACGTGGAATAACACTTTCTGTTTCCGGATCGCCCATACGTGCGTTGTATTCGATTACATAAGGATCTTCGCCAACTTTGATTAAACCAAAGAAAATAAAGCCTGTATAATCGATATTATCTTTTTTCAAGCCCTCTACTGTT
Organism: Pedobacter kyungheensis; assembly: GCF_000812965.1. Classification (GTDB taxonomy): domain Bacteria; phylum Bacteroidota; class Bacteroidia; order Sphingobacteriales; family Sphingobacteriaceae; genus Pedobacter; species Pedobacter kyungheensis. Next base: position 72,143 of record NZ_JSYN01000016.1, on the reverse strand, counting down.
GGCTTAATAATGCGTTCTTCTACTTTGGCCAAAAATTCTGGTGTTGCGAAGGGAACCGGAGAAACCGAGCCCATACCGCCAGTATTTAAACCGGTATCGCCCTGACCAATTCTTTTGTAATCTTTCGCTGATGGAAGGGTGATGTAATTTTCGCCATCGGTTAAAATGAATACAGAAAGCTCAATTCCGCTTAAAAATTCTTCGATCACAACCGTTGCCCCTGCTGCACCAAATTTACCGCCCAGCATCAGTTTCAATTCTTCCTGTGCCTCAACGGTTTCGGTACAGATTAATACACCTTTACCTGCAGCTAATCCATCGGCCTTTAAAACAACCGGCAAAGCATGATTTTGCAAATAAGCCAAACCATCTTCTAAGGTTTCGGGGGTGAAAGATTTTGATGCCGCGGTTGGAATACCATGGCGCTCCATAAACTGTTTAGAAAAATCTTTACTTCCCTCTAAAATTGCACCTTCTTTTTTCGGTCCGATAACGGGAATGTGCACAAGCGCCTGATCGGCAAGGAAAAAATCGTGAATACCATTTACCAAAGGTTCTTCGGGGCCTACCACAACCAGTTCAATCTTTTCGGCAAGAACTACTTTTTTAATGGCATCAAAATCGTTTACATTGATGTTGATATTGGTACCATAAGCACCTGTACCACCGTTTCCTGGCGCAATAATTAATTTATCGCAGTGCGAAGACTGGCTCATTTTCCAGGCAAATGCACTTTCTCTGCCGCCTGAACCTAAAAGTAAGATATTCATATAGGGCAAAGATAGGATTTTGTTGGAATTTTGAATGTTCAAAAAGCAGTTGAAAGGTTGCAGGTTAGAATGTTGGCAGGAATCTTAAAACATGCTAAGGTTGGAAAGTTACAAGGTTAAAAAGTTGTAATGTTGGGGTTAAACTTTAAAACATTCCAACTTTTAAACATTACAATAATTACTTAGCTTCCCTTAGCGTTTCTGGTCATTTGCTCGAGCATATCCCACATTTCGTTCGGGATGGCTTCTAAACCATTCATCTGCCCTGCCCCTTGCAGCCATTCACCGCCATCAATGGTAATTACTTCGCCATTAATATAGCCTGAAAAATCGCTCACCAGAAAGGCAGCCAGATTGGCCAGTTCCTGATGATCGCCTACCCTTTTTAGCGGCACACGGTTTTTAAAATCGAATTTTTTAGCCAAATCGCCGGGCAACAAACGCTCCCAGGCACCTTTGGTTGGGAATGGTCCGGGGGCAATGGCGTTGGTACGGATACCGTACTTGCCCCACTCTACCGCTAACGAACGGGTTAAAGCTAAAACCCCACCCTTTGCACAGGCCGATGGCACCACATAGGCCGAGCCTGTAAAAGCATAGGTGGTAACAATATTCAGCACTGTAGCGGGTTGGTTTGCGGCAATCCAATGTTTGCCAAAGGTAAGCGTACAGTTAACTGTTCCTTTTAAAACAATATCGATAATGGAAGAAAAGGCATTGGCCGACAAGCGTTCGGTAGGTGAAATAAAATTACCCGCAGCATTGTTTAGCAACACATCAACCGAACCAAATCTTTCGATTGTTTTGGCCAGTACATTCTCTACCTGAGCAATCTCCCGAACATCGCAAGCTACTGCCAATACTTTGCCTCCTGTTTTCTCCTCCATCTCATCGGCTGTTTTTTGCAACACCTCCTGTTTACGACTGGTGATGACCAAATTAGCCCCTAATTTTAGGAAATAAACGCCCATGGCTTTACCAAGCCCTGTACCGCCACCGGTAATTACAATGGTTTTACCTTTTAAAGCGTCGTCTCTAAGCATGGGTGAATTATAACTGAACATAAGCTATGTGGGTTAATTGGTTAAATCGGTTAATTGTTGAAACTGGTTAATTTCTGAGGAGGTTAAATTGTTTTATTGTTCAATTGTTGATATTTGGTTAACTGTTCGAATTGGTTAATCGGTTAATTGTTCTTGAAAACTGCTAATTGTGAACTGTCAACCGTAAACTGATAACTGCCAACTACGAACTGCGAACTGAAAACTACTTCCTCTGCAGGCTTTCCAAAATGGTTTTTAAAATCTGGCGCGTTGCCGGCGACCACCACTGCTCCAGCATTTTTTCCAGCGTGGCCGATTGATCGGCGCTTACTGCAGCAATCAGTTCTTCGCGGATGTTAAGTTTGCTTTGCGACCAGGTATTGCCCTCCAGCTCCATGTATTTTTTAATCTTGCGTTCGGCAGCCGTTAACAAGCTTTCATTGCGCACCAGTTCATCTACCAAACCTGCTTTTAGTGCTTCTTCAGGGTTATACAATTTACCTGAAAGTAAACTTCGTGAAGCTTCGGCTTTGCCAATCCAGAAAGCATAGAGTTGAAAAATGCTGTTAGGCACAATGATACCAACAGGTACTTCGTTTAAGCCGATAATGTATTGACCTTCGGCCATCACCCGGTAATCGCAAGCTAAAGCCATTACGCAACCACCCGCCGGGCTATGCCCGCTTATGGCGGCTACCATTGGCTTTTTAAAGGAAACCAGATTTGCAGTAAAGCCTAAAAACAGCTCCCAAAAAGATCTGGCTTCGGCTTCGTTGTAGTTATAAAGTTCAACCAGATCCAGTCCAGCCGTAAAGAAAGGAGCTGTACCTGTTAAAATAACGCCACCAATGTTATTATCGGCAGCGATATTTTTCAGCATATCATCCAGTTCGGTAATCAGCTCGCGGTTTAAGGCGTTCGATTTTCCTCTATCTAATGTTATCGTAGCTAAACGATCTTTAACGCTTACTTTTATGGTGTTCATGGTAAAATAGTATCAAGTTTTAGTATCAGGACACGAGTATCAAGATCCGGCCTAACCAACAAGCTATGCTTGCATAACAACTCAAATTTATCTATTTTTCTTTATTTCACATCATAAGTGTAAACTTTTCTCGCTAAATGACCCAGTGCATCGATTCCTTCTATTACAACGCGGTAATTTCCGGGTTCATCGGCATTGTAAAATTCAAATTTGGCTTTACCATCAGCCCCTGCAACCACCTGTGGGTTCCAGTAAATGGTAGTTCGCAAATCGGCACGGCTGCTGGTGCTTGCCGCATCATACTTAGGCGAGTAAAACTCCCTCGATACAGTAAATCCTTTAGGGTTAAACGTAACAATACCTGGTGCGTAACGGTTAGAACTTCTGCCTCCATCGCCACGTTTGGTGGTAATAATAATTACACCACCGCCACCTTGCGAACCATAAATAGCTGTATTACCAATACTTTTTAATAATTCTATCGATTCTACGTCAGATGGCACAACATTATCCAGAAAATCGGCTTCCATTTGCATACCATCAACAATTAGCTGAATAGGTATGTTTTGGCTACGCATTAAATAAGGAATATTTCCCCTGAATATTACGCCCGGCAAACGCCCCTGCAAACACTGCGAAAGGGTAACACAGGTAGATAACTGATCGGCAGTTAATACGAAATCGGCATGACCGGCACCATTGAGGTTGGACGAGTTTTTAGCCGGATTTTTCTTTTCGGTAATGGTTACCTCTTCGAGTTTAATGGTACGTTCTAACAAACCTAAGCGGGTCATTTCGTTAAAATAATTATCACTTTCTTTAATGTATTTCATTAAAGTATTATTCACATTGATATCGATATCGGCACCATTTTTATTTTTAGTTACAATTTGTCCTGGTACGATATCGAGATTTATATCAACAAATTTGCGTTCGGTTTTGGTACGTGCCTGCACCACAAATTTGGTACTATCGCCAAAGCTCAGGTTATCAAAAACGAACTTCCCTTCGGCATTGGTTACCGTATCTAAAATATACATGGTTCCTTTGGTAGCCATTAACATTACCTTGCCGCCAGGTACAGGTTTGTTGCCCTTGGTTACGGTACCACTAATGGTGATAGATTGTTCTGGCTGATAGGTAATATTAGGGCCAATATTGTTGATGATATTTTTCCAGGTAAACCTTCTCCAGCCCTGTGTAAGCATCAGGTTATCGAGCTCTTTTTGGGTTTGCACATCATCCTTTAAAAAATAATGATTGGGCTTTTCTACATAGCCAATCAAATCAGAAGTGAGTAAAAGAGAAGTTAAGATGTTGGTTTCGTTATCTTCATCAGGAACTACCTTGGTTGCATTGGTAACCGCAACGGAGAAACTACCCAATACAGGTTTACCCTCATTGGCCGCATCGAAACTAAAACCGGCTTTCCCCTTTCTGGAGGTGGCTACATCGCTGGTATTTAGCGATACATCGATTAAATCGGCTTTGTTGGTTACAAATACCAATCGTTCGGCAATGGGTTGGTTGGTAGCAGAAAAGAGGGTAAACTGAACAATACCTGCCGGCAGGTTCTTTTTAGGGATATTGGCCATTAATACCTGTTTATCCATTTTGGCTTTCGAAACATAATACACGGTGCCACCATGTTGTGCAACCACTTTTAATTCGTCGCCATTAACCAAATCGGTACTGGCCATTATTTTTAGCGATACTTTAGCGGTATCGGTATTATTTAGTGAAATGGCATAACCACTTTTTGCTGCCACTGGTAGCTTGAATGTTTTTTCGGAACCATCTTTAAATTTAACTTTTGCCGAGTAAACCCTGCCTACCTGACTATTGAACACAAAGTTGCCCATACCAAGATAAGTGGTTGCAAAGCTGGTTACGGTGGTTCCGGTTTCGTCTACAATATCGCCCTGTACGTCTTCGCCTTTACCACTTGGATTAACGGCTTTGATGGCAATTTTTTGAGGTAACTCTTCAATCAATGTACCGCCTTCGGGCATAAACTGCACATCCACATCGTTAGAGGTTGAAGTAATCGGAATCGATTTAATTACTTTCTGCTTATTATCGAGGGTAAGGGTAGCAATAATTTTCCCAGATTTATTTTGGAATGCCTGATTACTGGTAAAACTGATTACGGCATCGCCGGTTAAACTGGTTTTTACCCTGCCTTTGGTTACACTCCGGTAATCGAGCTGTACATCGTAACTTACTTCGTTTTCGCTATAGGCAATGCCATTTTTATCTTCGAAATGAATGGTAGCCGTTACTTTATCGGTATTGTTCTCTTTGCTAAAGTTGTAAGTTGTTTTGGTAAATACCTTATTGGCCCAGCTGTTTCCAATTTTAATGGTTTTATCGAAAAAGAAATCCGTTCCGAAATTACGCATATAATTGGTGTAAGCCCTGATCCGGTAGTTTCCTTCGCTCAGCGAATCGGTCAGCTTAAAATCGCCCCAGGTAATCCCTCCCATTATGGGTAGTTTAACCTGTTTTTTAAGTGAATCTTTTTCGTTAATCAGCTCTACATATAAAATTTTGCTGATGTTGGAGGGAGCCGATGTTTTCGTATTTACCACATAGGCTTTAAACCAGATATCATCGCCAATGGCATAATAAGGCTTATCTAAATGTATATGTACTTTTTCCTGAGGGTACTTGGTGGTATAATCTTCTAATTTTTGTAAAAGCTGGCTAAACGGATCATCGTCCATTTTAAATGCGGTGAAGCCAATTAAGAGCAAAACAAAACTGAGGGCGAGAATAATTCTGGGTTTCATGTGGTTAGGGAAAATAAATACGCCTCAAGGTACAAAACATGAGGCATATTTTTATGAAGAACACATGAAATTTGAAAATAATACTAAGTTTGTAGTTCTCAGCCTACAATCGGCAGTTTGCAATAAATAGTTAACCGATTTAAACAATTAACCGATTAACCTACCTAAACTAAAACTTATTCTTCCACATCATGCTTTCAACCGGCCGTGTGGTTTTATTATTGTATTTGGCGTTTCCTTTAGTGTTGTACATGGTGCCGATATTGCCTTCAACCACAAAATAAATGAGCTGACCAATTGGCATGCCTGCATAAACTTTTACAGGTTGCGCAACAGATATTTCCAATGTCCAGGTATTACAGAAACCAACATCGCCTTTACCGGCAGTGGCATGAATATCAATACCCAAACGACCCGTACTGCTCTTACCTTCCAAAAAAGGCACATGGCCATGTGTTTCGGTATATTCTAAGGTAACACCAAGGTATAGTGTTCCGGGCTGCAGGATATAACCATCTTTCGGAATCTCAAAATGTTCGATCTCATTATGTGCCTTGGCATCCAGCACACGGCTTTTATAGGTAGCCAAATATTTTCCCAAATGTACATCATAAGAGTTTGTTCCTAAACACTCGCGTTTAAAAGGCTCAATGATGATGGTACCCTTCTCTATTTCTTCTAATATCCTGCTATCAGATAATATCATTTTTATGCGTATTTTTGGCCTAAATTATCATTTATTTAAGATAATTTTGCATGTAATCTCCAATTTAATCAATGCCAATAATTTACAACCAAAATATTGATGACCATGCTGTTTTAGCTATCTGGAAAATTGAGGAAACAGAAGGTGAATTGCTGGCAGGGCTGCAACTCAAACAGCACGAGCATGATATCATTTCATCGTTAAATAGTGGCAAAAGACTACTACATTGGTTAAGCACCCGGCTTTTACTCCGCACTATGCTCAATACTACCGAGTATATCGATTGCCAGTTTGATGAGCATGGCAAACCTTACCTGGTTAATTTCGATTATCAGATTTCGTTAAGTCACTCTTACGATTATGCCGCGGTAATGATTAGCAAAGATTATGCAGTTGGCGTAGATATTGAGCTGATTAAACATAAAATAAAAAGCATTAAACATAAGTTTTTAAGCGATGTAGAGCTTGCCCAAAAGCAAATTGGCGATAATACCGACGGCCTGTATGTGGCCTGGTGCGCTAAAGAAGCTATTTACAAATGGCATGGCAAAAAAGGTCTGGAGTTTAAGCAACATATCCACATTAAACCTTTTAAACTTAAAAACGAAGGCTCCTTAAATGCATTGGTAGAACTACCAAACGGCACCCGCGAGCTAACCGTTAATTATTTTAAAACAAAAGATGGCTACATGCTGGGCTATGTAGCCGGCAATTATTAAATACCAATGGAGATGAACGAGACAGCAGAAAAAGTAATTGCCAAAGATTTAGTGCCAACAGTTTTTACCGACTGGGGATTAACCGACTACCAGCAGGCCTGGGATAAACAGGAAGACTTACTAAACCAAACGGTAGCCATTAAAACGGCCAACCGCGTAAACAATACGCACACGCCTACACCTAACCAACTGATTTTTTGCGAGCACCCGCATGTTTATACTTTAGGCAAAAGTGGTCACCCCGAAAACCTGTTGCTTGATGAGCAGGGCTTAAAAGATAAAGGGGCTACCTATTATAAAATTAACCGGGGCGGCGATATTACTTACCATGGCCCGGGCCAGATTGTAGGCTACCCGATATTGGATTTGGATAATTTTTTTACCGATATCCATCTCTACCTGCGTACCCTTGAAGAGGCGGTAATTTTAACCTTAAAAGATTATGGTATCGAGGCGGGCCGCTATCCGGGCTACACCGGGGTATGGCTGGATGCGGATAACGAAAAAGCACGAAAAATTTGTGCCATGGGCGTGCGCTGCAGCAGATGGGTTACCATGCATGGTTTTGCCTTTAACGTAAATGTAGATCTCGGTTATTTTAAAAACATTGTACCCTGCGGTATAGACGATAAAGCTGTTACCTCCCTGCAGCATGAACTGGGCCGTAAACTGGATATGGAAGAAGTGAAAGAAAAACTTAAAAACCACATTGCCAGCCTGTTTAAAATGAAACTGATTTAATAATCTTTAAACAAATTACTCCATACAAATAAAACTGAGGCCGGGCTTACTTCGTAAATTAAGCCATGAAGATTTTATTGAGTGTCCTTTTATTTTCTTTCTTAACTTCGGGCTGTACTAAGCACGAAAACATGCCTGTAAATACCGATACTTCTATTACCCAACCCATTACCGGTGGCAGTACTTTTAGCTACCTGGCCCTGGGCGATTCTTATACCATTGGCGAAGCGGTAAAGCAAGCCGAGTCTTTCCCCTACCAGCTGCAAAGCCAGTTGAAAGATAAAAACATCAGGATAGCCAACCCCAAAATTATTGCGGTAACCGGCTGGACAACCGACGAACTGCTGGCAGGCATTAAACAGGAAAATTTAAGCGGAACTTATGATTTCGTTACCCTGCTCATTGGAGTAAACAATCAATATCGTGGTTATCCGCTTAGTACCTACCGTAAAGAGTTTTCAGAATTGTTACAAAAGGCCATTGCTTTTGCAGGTGGCGATGTGCGCAAAGTTTTTGTAATCTCTATACCCGATTGGGGGGCAACACCTTTCGGCAAAAATTCGGGAAGAGACCCGCAGGTTATTGCCGCAGAAATAGATCGTTTTAATGGAGCAAATCAGGAAATAACAGCCGCAGCAGGCGTAAACTACACCAATATTACACCAGCCTCGAGAAATGCAGCTACCGATGCAGCACTGGTAGCAAGCGATGGATTACATCCAAGCGGAAAGATGTATGGCCAGTGGACCGATGCCTTATTAACAAAAGTAGCCACAGTGTTGAAATAATTTAACTCGTTGATTATTTTGTTTTTAAATTAAAAAAATTACTTTAGTTTAACTATTTAAATTAATAACAAATTAAATCCACACTATGGAAGATCAAAAACCTCAGGATCAAGCTCCATTTGGTCAACAGCCATTTGGCCAGTCTCCATTTGGAGGCGCACCAACCCCTCAACCTAAAAACTGGCTTGTAGAATCGATATTGGTAACGCTGTTTTGCTGTTTACCATTCGGCATTGCAGGTATTGTAAACGCAGCAAATGTAAATAGCAAATACGCAATGGGAGATTATGCCGGTGCACAGGCTGCTTCAGCTGCTGCCGGAAAATGGACCAAAATCGGATTCTTCTGCGGAATTGGCGTAGGTATTTTATATATCTTGTTCTTTGTAGTATTAGGAATGGGTGGCGCATTAATGAACCGCTAATAAATGAAATTGAAGTACATCTTAGGTTTAATCATTGCAGTAGTACTCGCTGTAGTATACTATAAGTTTAATCCTGAGGTGTACCATTTCTTCCCGGAATGTCCTTTCCATAAATTTCTACACCTCGACTGCCCCGGATGTGGCTCGCAACGGGCAATTAATGCTTTACTCCATTTAAATGTTGCAAAAGCCATCGATTATAACCTCCTTTTGGTCATGAGTATCCCACTTCTGCTGATGCAGCTTAGTGTTAAAGTTTATGCTTATTTTACCCAACAAGCTATTGTCCTTAATTTTTGGCATAAACCCATTACCCCCAAAATTATTTTCGCACTTGTTATGTTATTCTGGGTTGCCAGAAATATTCCTTTTAAGCCATTCAATTATCTGGCAGCTTAAACATTCACCATCGAGGTCAGGTGTTTATAATCTTTAAGCACCGTTTCTAAAAATTGCAGTTCATTCATTCCTGCCGGAATATTTACCATGATATGTTCTTTTGTTTTGGCGGCCATGGCGTAAATTAATTCAGCATTACCTGTTTGGTAGTAACTGGTTAATACTTCGTGAATGAGCTCGGCTTCACGATCGTTTAAATGCAGTACGTCTTTAAACTGGGCTTCGTAAGTTTCGGGCAGGCTAAAACTAAATGCGGTGTTGGTAAACTGTGTTCGTGGAGTAGTTTTAATTAAGGTGGTTTTACCCAAAATATCGCCTAAACGCTGGTGATTTTTAGTTGCGATTACTGAAATTACAGCAACCACGCCCCAGCCAAAGGGGATGCCAAAATCAATGGTTCTGAACAGCCATCTTAATAAATACTGGCTAAGCGTTGGCTGGCCGCCATCCAGGCTAATTACTTTTACTTTAAGTACCTTCTTACCTAAACTTTGTCCATCCATGGTGAGCTCGCAAACCAGATCGTAAAAAACAAAAATGGCCAGGAATATAAAAAACACTACCATGGCAGCATTGCTCGACATGCTGTATGAAGCTGCGCCGATCAGAATCATAGCAATAACGCCAAGTACCAGAAAAATGCCCAAATCTATACACCTGGCGGCAATACGTTCGCCCAGGCCGGCAATTTCATAAGAGATATCGATATTTTGAGCAGTGCTAATTTTGATGCTATCCATATTTCAAACATAATTTTTTTTAAGGATAATCGCTGTATTTCAATCGCTAATTTTTTAACTAAACATTCCTTATATTTTTTTACCATTTTATCCGATTGGTTCTTTATCCATAAAAAATTAACTATTTTAACCCAAGATTTGGTAACGCCTTAAATGAGAGAAGCACTATTTGTTAAACAAAATTCGGAGAAGTGGCAGCATTACGATTCCATGCAGCAGGCAAATCCTGATGAAGTGGCCAATCAGTTTATCGAAATTACCAACGATCTGGCTTATGCCAAAACATTTTATCCCAACTCTAAAACAACAGCCTATTTAAATGGGCTGGCGTCTAAATTACACCGGTCGGTTTACAAGAACAAAAAAGAGAAAGCCAACCGTTTTATCCATTTCTGGAAAACCGAACTTCCGCTGGTATTCTTTCAATACAAAAAACAGATCTGGTATGCATTTGCTTTTTTTATCATTTCCTGTGCCATTGGTGCCCTTTCGGCCAAATACGACGATACCTTTGTAAGGTTGATCATGGGCGATGGTTATGTAAATATGACTAACGAGAACATTGCCAAAGGCGATCCTTTCGGGGTGTACAAACGACAGAACGAATTTATGATGTTCTTTCAAATTGGCGCCAATAACATTTACGTGGCCCTGTATACCTTTGTTTTGGGTATTATATTTTCTTTTGGCACTATTGTGTCTCTTTTCCGAAACGGAATAATGCTCGGTTCTTTTCAATATTTCTTTTTTAGCAAGGGCCTTGGTTTTCAATCGGTAATGGTCATCTGGATTCACGGAACGCTCGAAATATCGGCCATTGTGCTGGCTGGTGCTGCCGGCATTATATTAGGCAACAGCTTACTTTTCCCCAAAACTTATTCGCGCATGGCATCGGTATTAAGAGGTGCAAAAGATGGTTTAAAAATCGTTATCGGTTTAATCCCCATCTTCATTGTTGCGGCCTTTTTCGAAAGTTTTGTTACCCGCCATACCGAAATGCCACTGGTATTGAGTGCAAGCATTTTATTATCATCAGCAGCCTTTATCGTTTGGTACGTATTCATTTATCCAGCCAAAATTAAACTCAAACAAACCGAAAGCAATTAACATGGTAAACCAATTAGAATTTAAGAAAAGAAGAGATTTTGGCCAGGTAATTAACGATACCTTCACATTTATGCGGCAAAATTTTAAGCCCTTAATTAAAACTTACTTTACTTTTTGTGGCCTGTTTGTTTTGGCCAGCATGGCTGCCATGTTGATGCAACAGTATAAAATGGTTAATATAATAAATACAGGCATCAGTAACAGATATGGCAAAGGCTTTGGCATCGGATCAGTTTATGGTATTGAATATTTTTTATCGTTACTGTTTTCAATGGCCAGTTACTCGAGTATGACAGTTGCAATACTATCTTATATTGCCGTATATGTACAAAAAGGCAACCAAACACCTACCACCGATGAGGTTTGGGGCTATTTTAAATACTATTTCTTCAGGGTTTTTGGCAATTCACTCCTGCTGATGTTAATGCTGGGCGTTGCCTTTATCTTCTGTTTGGTTCCGGGCTTCTGGCTTTTTCCATTTGTGGCCATGATGTTTCCCATTATGGTAATCGAAAACGGATCGTTAGGCTATTCTTTTAACAGAAGTTTCAAGATTATTAAAGATAATTTCTGGGTTACTTTCGGTACACTGGTTGTAGTATGGATTATTGTTACAGCTTGTATGAGCTTGCTTGTACTACCAACCAGCATCCTGAATATGGTAACCATGTTTACCACCAAAACTCCAAGGATGAATGTAACCTTAACGATGATAACTACAGTACTGCAATCGTTATCTCAGATTTTTACCATCATACCCATTATTACCATTTCACTTGCCTACTTCAGTTTGGTTGAGCAAAAAGAAAATACCGGTTTAATGGAACGCATTTCTAATTTCGGCAGTAACGAAAAACCAGTTGATACCAGACCAGAAGAATACTAGTAGATGCACCGCGCTTTAATCAGACATATTTTCGTACTCCTTTTATTTTTTAGTCCGCTAATTGGTAAAGCACAAACTGGCAAAACCGGCTCTGTGCCTCAGGTTGTGCGTATTGACACCAATAGCCAGGTTACGCCGGCAAAATTTGATAAAGAAGCTATAGGTAACTATAAAGCGCAAAAAGAATTTCAGTACGATGAAATTGGCCAGCAACAGCTCTCGTTATGGGATCGGTTTTGGCTGGAGTTTTGGCGCTTAATTGGCGAGTTGTTTCAGGGCGCAGCGGCTAATCCTTTTTCGCGCTATATCTTTATTGGCCTGGGGGTTGCTGTGGTGATCCTTATTGTACTTAAGTTAATTGGGTCAGAAAATATATTTAGCAAGAAATCAAAAGAAACTATCCTGCCTTATGATGTTTTGACAGAAAACATCCACGAAATTGATTACGAGCAGGAACTGCAACGTCTCGTTGCCGAAGGTAAATTCCGCCTGGCGGTAAGGCTGTTGTATTTAAGGGCATTAAAAAAACTGAGCGATGCTGAATTGATTGAGTGGCAGCCCGAAAAAACCAATTATCATTATTTAACAGAGCTTCGTGAACCGGCACTTAAGAATGATTTTGGTAAACTTACCCTCCAGTTCGATTATATCTGGTATGGCGATTTCCCGGTCGATGCCAACCGCTTCGAACCAATAAACCAATCATTTAATCATTTTAACAATCAGATTAGATGAAAGGATATAAATTATATTTCATTACCGGCTGCATTTTAATATTGGCTTACCTGCTTGCCCAGTATAATAAGCCAACGCCAACCAACTGGGCACCCACTTATGCCGCAAAAGATAAAATACCTTATGGCACCTATATTTTATTTCATCAGTTAAAAGATATTTTACCAGGCGCTGCTGTTAAAACTTCGCCGTTGGCTGTTTACAACACTCTAAAATCGAAGCATTTTAGCCAAACAGTTTATTTTATGGTTGCCCAGCAGGTAGATTTGAGTAAAGATGATTTAGCCCAGCTGATTAAATACATAGAAGCAGGCAATGATGTTTTTATTGCCAGTTACGATTTTGGCGAAATGGAGAAAGCGCTGAAACTAAAAACAGGTACGGCTTTAAATGCTGCAGGCAATACCCTTAATTTTACACACCCCAACCTTAAAACGGAGGCAAGTTATGGATTTGAAAGAGGGATAGGCAGTCAGTATTTTACTAAAATAGATACCGCTAAAGCAACTGTTTTAGGCATAAATGGAAACGGTAAGCCAAACTTTATCCGCTACAACTATGGTAAGGGCTTTCTGTATTTAATTGCGGAGCCAGGTTTTTACACCAACTTTAACCTGCTCAATAAATACGGTGCCGAATATGCAGCCAAAACCCTGGGTTATTTACAGGGCAATAAAACACTCCTTTTCGACGAATATTTTACCGGGCAAAAAAATACAAATACCGATATGTTGGGCGTATTTTTTAAACATCCTGAACTAAAATTCGCCTACTACCTGGCTATTTTCAGTCTGCTCATTTTTGTACTATTTGAAGTTAAGCGCAGGCAAAGGATCATCCCGGTAGCCGATCCCAATACAAACGCGTCGCTGGCATTTACGCATGTTGTGGGCAGTGTGTATTATGAGGAACGCAACAACCACGATATTGCCTTAAAAAAGATCAATTATTTTATGGAGCATCTGCGCAGCAGGTATTACCTTAAAACAAACGAAATTGATAAAGAATTTACACAGTTATTAATCGATAAGACATGCATTAACGAGGCTTTGGCCAAAACATTAACCCGGTATTTTATACAGATCCCCCAAATGGGTTATTTAAATGATGCAGAATTGATCAACTTAAACGATAGCATAGAACAGTTTTATAAAAATACGCATAGCAATGGAACAAGAACAGTTTAACCCACGTACAGATTTAAGCGCATTAAATGAAGCGGTAAACCAGATCAGAAACGTACTGGGACATATCATTATCGGCCAAAAACAGGTTATTGATTTCTTAATTGTCGGTTTGCTTGCCGATGGACATATTTTAATTGAAGGTGTACCAGGTGTAGCTAAAACGCTTAGTGCCAAATTGCTGGCCAAATCTATCGCAGCGCAGTTTTCGCGGGTGCAGTTTACCCCCGATTTAATGCCTTCTGATGTTTTGGGAACCCCGATTTTCAACACCAAAACCGGCGATTTTGAATTCAGGAAAGGCCCCATTTTTGGCAACATTATCCTTGTTGATGAGATTAACCGTGCTCCTGCCAAAACGCAATCGGCCTTATTTGAGGTGATGGAAGAACGCCAGGTTACCATTGATGGGGAAACCTACCTGATGGATGAACCTTTTATGGTATTGGCTACGCAAAATCCAATTGAGCAGGAAGGTACCTACCGTTTACCCGAAGCACAGCTGGATCGTTTTCTGTTTAAAATAGAAGTAAAATACCCTTCACTCGAAGAGGAAACGGCTATATTAACGGCACAACATACACTGGTAAATAAAACACTGCTAAACGAAGTGAAACCTGTGCTCTCCGTAAATCAGATTCAGGCAGCAAGGGCCATTATCCGTAATTTATATGTAGAGCCTAAATTGCTTGAATTTATTGCCAAAATTGTGCACGAAACACGCAATAATTCCGCACTATATTTAGGTGCTTCGCCCCGTGCATCGCTGGCCATTGTGCATAGTGCCAAGGCATTTGCCGCTATTCAAGATCGTGATTTTGTAACCCCTGATGATATTATTGCTGTTGCCGGACCAGTATTGGCACACCGCATCTTGTTATCGCCAGAAAAAGAAATGGAAGGCTTAACCACCAGCGATATTGTAAATCAGATTATTAAAAAAATTGAAGTACCGAGGTAGTCAGTTTTGCAGTTATCAGTTTATAGTTCACAGTTAACCGATTAAACAGTTTAAACAATTAAGCACCATTGAAAAAACTCTTTCAGCAATATTACCTCAATTTGTTCTTAACTGATCGCCTTTTTACGGCGCTTGGGCTTTGTGTTGTGCTTTTCTTGCTGAAATTCTTTTTTGCCTGGCTGGGCGATATACCCGAAATAGCTACAGGAGTATTATTAATTTTCTTTTTGATTGATGTTTTTATCCTCTACCGCGTTAGCGAGGGCGTTGATGCCAAAAGGTTTACTTCGAAACGCCTAAGCAATGGCGATGAAAACCCGGTACAAATCGAAATTAAAAATCGCTATGGCTTTGGGGTTAATGTGCGGGTAATTGACGAAGTTCCATTTCAGTTCCAATTGCGGGATAAAGATTTCAGATTGCATATTAAACCAGCCGAGATTAAATCAATCCACTATAACCTGCGCCCAACCAAGCGTGGTGAATACAATTTTGGTTTTATCAGGGCTTATATTAGTTCGCCCCTGGGCTTAATCAGCCGGCGTTACAATTTTGATGGCGCCAAAACATTACCTGTTTATCCCTCTTTTATAAATCTTGGGCAATACGAACTGATGGCTGTTTCGCATCATTTAACCGCTTTTGGTATTAAAAAGATTAGAAAGGTTGGTCACAGCAGCGAGTTTGATCAGATCAAAAATTACGTAGGTGGCGATGATATCCGCACCATCAACTGGAAAGCTACCGCACGCAAAGGCGGTCTGATGGTAAACACCTATACCGACGAACGCTCGCAGAATATTTATTGCATTATCGATAAATCACGGGTAATGAAAATGCCTTTCGAAGGATTAAGCCTGCTCGATTATGCCATCAATGCATCGGTTGCCTTGGCCAAAGTAGCCATGCTGAAAGAAGATAAAGCCGGTTTAATTACCGTTTCCGAAAACATTGGCGCCGTGGTGCCCGCCGACCGGAAATCAGCACAGCTAGGTAATATCATGAACGTGCTTTACAAAGAAAAGACCCGGTATTTGGAAAGCAATCTCGAAGCCTTGTATGCTGCAGTGCGTTCGGTAGTAAAACAACGCGGGTTATTGGTGTTTTTTACCAATTTCGAAAGCTTGTCGGCTTTGCAAAGACAACTCCCCTATTTAAAGCGGATTTCAAAATATCATTTATTGGTAGTGGTGTTTTTCGAAAATACTGAACTCAAGGCCCTGAGCAGCGATCCGGCCAAAGATGTTGAAGGGATTTACCACAAAACCATTGCAGAAAAGTTTATGTACGAGAAAAAACTGATGGTTAAAGAACTGAATGCACATGGTATTTTGGCCATTCTTACACCCCCGCAAAAATTAACGGTAAACGTTATCAATCAGTACCTGGCGCTTAAGGCGCAACAGAGGATTTAGTTTGATACCTTAACCTAATGGTCTGTGTCCTCACAGACCATGGCTAACGAATCTTAAAACTTATCTTTCTTAATTTCGGTCTGTGGGAACACAGACCGAGGGGATAGATGCCTGACGACTCCAAACGCTCAGCCCAAACCAGCTTACTCCTCTTCCCTGAAATACACCTTATAAAAGTTCATCGATTTATCATCGTCATAACCTTTTTCAATCATATCCTTATTGCCATGGATATAGATATGGAAGTTTTTATCCAATTTTAAAACGCTTTTATAGGTACGGGCCTGCTTTTTAACGGCCGATTCGGCAATTTCAAAGTGGTCAGCAATTGGGCTTTCGTATTCTTCTTCGTAGTTTTTCTTGTAATTTTTAAAAGATTCAATCCCTTCGGCATTGCCAATTACCTCGTTGCCAAACTCTTCAATATCAAAAGTTTCCTTTTCCTTGAAATATTTCATCGAGCGGTTTAACAAGTCAATTTTATCAGCCTTGCTAATTTCGTATTCCTCATCCAGTTTCTGGGTAACAAAGTTCTTGTAAACCCCTAAAACATTGTTCGTTTGGTTATAGCTGTCGTTCCGGATTTTCAGTTTCAGAAATTCATCCTTCCAGTACACTGCAGAATCATTGCTGCTTTTCGATTGGTCTAATACTACTACCTTATAGCCCTCTTCGCGCGCTACATTAAAAATCAGGCAACCTTTATCCAGTTTGTTAATGCTAATGGCCTCCTGCTCATAACTTACATTAAAGCCATCCAGCTCAGGGTAAACTTTCAGGTAAGTATCTTTGGTCTCCGATTTGAATATGCCCACTACATCCAGCTGTTCGCCTTCAATCTGTACTTTTTCGAAATAAGCCACATACAACTCACCTGATTTAATTTTGGGGTGATTGGCTACATCATATAAATGTTTGGCCAGCTGCTGCGAATCTTCGTGAAAGAGTTGGTTGTTTTCGAAAATTTCGTGCACAAAGTGAAATACTTCGTTCAGTTCCAGGTTATCGTTGGGGTGATAAAAATGGTAGACTTCATTTACCTTTTCGAAGGGCTTTAAAAAATACTGCATCAACAAATTGCCCAGTAACTCATCATCAATTTTTAAAGGTGCATCAGAAAGCTTATAATATTCGTCAAGCAGTTTATTGCCGGTGTGATGGATAGAAAGTTGCTTCAGCGAAGCCTCGAAAAATGAAATCATAGGGGCAAAAATAACAAAATCATTGGTTAACCTTCGGGATTGCCTATCATTCTGCCGTTCAAAATTCGATTATTTTTTTAGGTACGCTTCAGCCCTTTGCAAAAAGCTTTTTTCCCTTAAACCTGCCTCTACTTCATTAATGGCAGCCATCAGGTTATTTTGGGTGTTGGTAATTTCGGCGGTGGCTTTAACAATCACTTCCCAAACCGGCTCCATGGTCGAAAGCAATGTTTGTCCTTTCTCTGTAAGCTCTACCAAGCGTTTACGCGTATCTATTTTATCTTTTTTAGAGCGAATGAGTTTTTCTTTCTCCAGCTCTTTTAGCAAACTGATGGTTGATGGATGCGCGTAACCAATTTCTTCGGAAAGCAGCACCACACTCATGCTTGATTTTTTGTATAAGGTATACAAAACCGGAAACCATTTGGGCTGAAAATCGATACCAAAAGCTTTATAAATCAGCAAACCATCTTTACGGATCTGGTCGCTGAGCCGTTGTAAGCGTGTAGAAATGGCCAATAAACCCGAAGCATCAATTACGTTTTGTTCCATTTAAGCAGGTTTTAAATCCAGGCCGTAGAAAACATTATCAACAGCCATTCGCGGGAAATACGAAGGTAGCTTTTCCATTTCAACTTGTAAAAATCCATTGCGTTCGTAAAAACGACAGGCCGCCTGTAAAATATCTTTAGTGCCTAAATATAATGCTTTGAGGTTATTTTCACGACTATAAGCAAGCAGGGTTTCCAATAAGGATTGCGCAAGCCCCAACTCTTTACCGCGGAATTCCTTTTTCACGAACATTTTTCTAATGGCACCAGAATGATATTCGGGTACAGCAATTAGGGCAATCGTACCAACCAGCTCCCCATCTAGCCAGGCTCCCCAAAACGCGCCACCAGTGGCGTCGTAGTTCGTTTCAATATCGAGTAAATCGGGTTGTGCAGCCAAATCGATATCCACATTAAATTCGATTTGCTGAATGGGTAAAATCAAACCAATAATCTGTTCGCAATTTTGATTGTTTAACCGTGCTATTTTAATTTCGTTGTGCATCGTAAAATATTTTCCTCAAAAATATGTAGTCAACTACATATATCAAACGTACAAATATCATTTTACTATCAGAATATCGTTATACCGACCCATTAATTAATTTGAACGACTGAGTTTATTCAGGAAATCGACGATTTTTTTATCGGCATAATCGGCAGCACCTTCGTGGTGTAAAGCAAGGCGACCTTGTTTATCGAAGATCACCGTTGTGGGTAACGAACCAGAAAATATCTGCTCCGGCACATCGCTTTCCACTTTATAAACCGGTAGTTCATATTTACGATCGGTCATAAAACGGGTAGATTTGGCCAGGTCGCCATCGGCATCTGCAAAAATGAAAACTACATTTTGATCAGCTTTAAACTGCTTGTACAATTTATTAACCGATGGCATTTCGGCGCGGCACGGCGGGCACCAGGTAGCCCAAAAGTTGAGAAAAATTACCTTACCTTTTAAATCGCCCAGATCAATCGTATTACCTTTCGCATCTTTAAAGCGGATGCCGCTCAGGTTCATGCCCGAAGCTACCGGAGTTTCGATTTTTGGCTTAAAAAAGCCAATCTCCATCAGCCCCTTAATTAAAAAAGCTTTGGCATCGGGTACTAAGATGATAACCAATAGCAACACCACAAATGCGGTATTTACAATATTTTTCCTGATGAATTTCAAAGTATAACAGTCAATTGCTTTTTGGACAGTAAAGTTACTCATTTCGATAGGCAAAATCGCTAGTAAAGCTTTTCCTTTTAAACTTTAGCTCAAAACACAGTCTAATGTACTATAAAAGCAATGTTACTAATGTATTATACAATAATGAATAGTATTTGTTACTTTTGAAGCGTTGAAAAAGCACAGGCAAAATATCAAAAAATATTTATCGGCATTTATGCTGGTTGTTTTTGCCATTGCTTTAACTCCGTGGAGCGTACTCCATAACCACACCCCTGTTCCGGTTATAGAAAAAGAGGCTAACTGTAAACATGTGAGTCACCTACAAGCACATGGCGATACCTGTTTAATCTGTAAAGCAAGTTTTGAGAAAAACTATGTATCTGCACATCACATTTACAGGATCTTTTTATGTGCCAAAGTATTTAACCGCACAGAACCCACATTAAAAAATGCCTTTACCGAAGTAAGGCGTTCGAGCTTACGTGGCCCTCCTTTGGCTTAATTTTTTCTTCCTCATAGCACCCTTTGTGTGCTTTTTATTAAAATTATTTATACGAAAGACTAAACATTAGCCGCTTTTTGCGCTATGTTTTTGGTTTTTCTATCCAACTTATTTACAATACATTCTCATGAAAAAATTACAGCTCATTGGCTTAGTAATTCTATATACATTATTGGGCAACACAGCCTTTGCTTCGGCACTAAAAGATATAACAGGTCAGGTTATTGATGCCAGTACCAAACAAACATTACCGGGTGCTACTATTTTTATCCCCGATTTAAAAGTTACAGCAGTAACCAATAACGATGGTGCTTTTACACTTAAAAACCTGCCTGTAAAGGGTACTTATTTGGTTGAGGTTCATTACGTGGGTTACAAAACGGCTACCCAAATGGTAAATCTGGCTACAGGTGCAGGTCTTCAGTTTTCTTTGCAACCTACTGCAATCGAAACTAAAGAAATTGTAATTACCGGAAGTTTGATCAGCAGTACCAGTAAAAGAAATAGTGCCTCATCGGCAGTGGTGGGTAAAGACCAGCTTTTGCAACCTTCAACCAATTTAATTGATGCTTTGGCCAAAGTTCCGGGTGTTTCTCAAATTACTACCGGTCCTTCTATTTCCAAACCGGTAATAAGAGGTTTAGGCTACAACCGCATTGTAACACTAGATGACGGGATTAAACAACAGGGCCAGCAATGGGGAGATGAACATGGTATCGAAATCGATCAGTTCAAATCAGACCGTGTAGAGATTTTACGTGGTGCAGCATCGCTAATGTATGGTTCTGATGCACTTGGTGGCGTAATTAATTTATTGGAGCCAAGCACCGCTCCTGAAGGTCAGGTTAAAGGCGAGTTTATTACCAATTACTCGACCAACAATGGCCAGACTGCTAATTCACTAATGTTAAACGGTAACGAAAACGGATTTGTCTGGAGAGCAAGAGGTACTTATAAAAACGCTTATTCTTTTAAAACACCTACGGGATATTTCCCTAATTCGGGTTTTAACGAAACAGATTTAAGCGGAATGATCGGCTTAAACAAAAGCTGGGGTTATACGCATTTAAACGTTTCTAATTTCCGCAACAACATTGGTTTTTATGAGCCAAACCTTGATGATAATGGAAATTTTGTAAAAGAGGATGGCAGTGCATTTACTAACGACGATTATAAAAACCGCACTTTAGATTTTCCACGTCAGGACATCAGGCACTTCAAGATTGCTTTAAACAACAACTTCATTCTGGGGAGCGATAATTTGAAAGTAGATTTAGGTTATCAGCAGAATCAACGCCGCGAATTAGACGGACCTGATCCAGCTTTGTTCTTCGATCTTAAGACATACAATGCCGATCTTAAATACTATATCCATGAAACCAATGGATGGCAGCCTGTTTTTGGATTAAGTGTGGATAATGCGCACAGCCAAAATAAAGGAACAGAATTTTTAATTCCTGCTTACGATACCTTTGGATTAGGTGTTTTTGCTTATGCAAAGAAAAATTGGGAGAATAATACTTTTAGTATCGGTGCACGTTATGATTTTAGAAAAAATAACGGAAAACAACTATTTGACGATGGAGAAGAGCGTTTTGCACCTTTCAAAAACCAGTTTTCTAATGTAAGCGGAGCTTTGGGCTTCACTCACCAATTTAGCGATGAATTAAATTTTAAAGCCAATGCAGGTTCTGCTTTCCGTGCGCCAAACCCAGCTGAGCTAGG
Organism: Pedobacter kyungheensis; assembly: GCF_000812965.1. Taxonomy (GTDB): domain Bacteria; phylum Bacteroidota; class Bacteroidia; order Sphingobacteriales; family Sphingobacteriaceae; genus Pedobacter; species Pedobacter kyungheensis. The sequence goes on along the minus strand of NZ_JSYN01000016.1, from coordinate 50,591 downwards.
ATCGAATGGTGTACATGAGGGCACTTTCCGTTATGAAATCGGTAACGCTAATTTAAATCCTGAACGCAGTTATCAGGTAGATGCGGCCCTGGAATATGAAGGGAAAATAATAAGCGCAAGCGCAAGCATTTATAATAACTATATCCACAATTACATTTATGCCTCAAATAATGGAGAGCAAAGGGAAGTTGATGGAACATTGTTCGATGTTTATCATTACGGACAGGTAAATGCAAACCTGTATGGTGCAGAAGCCTCATTAACTATCCACCCGGTTCCATTTATCCATTTCGAGAATACTTTTGGTTATGTGCATGCACAAAATAACACCTTAAACAGACCACTTGCCTTTATTCCGGCAGGTACTTTAAGAAATGAGTTGCGTTTTGAACCAAAGCTTAAAGGCACAAATGATGCTTATCTTTCGGTGGGTATCAATTCGGCATTTAAACAAAGTCGTGTAGACGATACTTTTGAAACTCCAACCAGTGGCTATACTTTATTAAATGCAGGTATTGGTGCTACATTTAACCTGGGCAAACAGCCTGTTAAACTATCTGTTTCGGCAAACAACTTGTTGAACCAGAAATATTACGACGCATTAAGCAGGTTTAAACCAGGTCGTTTTGACCAGGAAAACTTAAACCTGGGTGTTTATAACCCAGGCAGGAATATCACTTTCGGATTGTATATTCCCTTTACTGTAGCTAAGTAATAAATCTTGTCACGTTGAGCCTGTCGAAACGTCTTACGAGATATTTCGACAGGTTATCACAGACAGACCTCAATAAAAAATTCGTCATTGCGAGGCACGAAGCAATCTTAAAGCGAACGCTAGTAGCTATCGTTGTAAGATTGCCTGCCTCCTACAGGCAGGCTTCGACGGCTGAAAAAGCCTTCTCGCAATGACGAATATCAATTGTTATAACTTTATCTAACTATTTCTTAAATGTTTCCCTCTTCGCCCTAACATACTGATTAGGCCATTCAATATCATCGCCAAGCACTTGCGCGGCATGTGTCGGGAAATAAGCATCGCGCAACGATTCGCGGGCAATAAAAATTAAATCGGCCTTTTCATCCTGCAAAATTTCTTCTGCCTGATGCGCATCTACAATCACACCTACTGCACCGGTATAAATGCCTATTTCATTCCTGATTTTATCGGCAAAAGGAACCTGATAATTTGGTCCGGCTGGGATAAAGGCATCAGGTACGTTACCTCCCGAAGAAACATCGATTAAATCTACTCCACGGTCTTTTAAAACCGCTGCCAGTTGCAATGAATCATTTTCGTTCCAACCGCCTTCGCTCCAGTCGGTAGCAGAAATCCGTACAAATAAAGGTAATTCCATTGGCCAAACCGATTGTACCGCCTCTACCACATCAATTACCAAACGGATCCGGTTTTCAAAACTTCCACCGTACACATCGCTGCGTTTATTGCTCAACGGACTAAAAAACTCGTGCAACAAATAACCATGCGCAGCGTGTATTTCTACAACTTTATAACCTGCAGCCAAAGCACGTTTCGCCGCTGCCCTGAAGGCAAAAACAATATCCTGAATTTCTTTAATGCTTAGCTCGTGCGGCAACACCTGACCAGGTTTAAAAGCAATGGGCGACGGAGCCACTGGTTGCCAGCTTTGCTCACCTTCGGCAATTTGCTCGCCACCATTCCACGGTACTTCGCAACTGGCCTTTCTGCCTGCATGCGCCAGCTGAATACCTGCAATTGCACCGTTATCGTGAATAAAAGAAACAATCTTCTTGAGTTTTTCAATGTGCTCATCTTTCCAGATTCCTAAATCGGCGTAGGTTATCCGGCCATCGGCTGTTACTGCCGAAGCTTCCTGAATAATAAGGCCTGCGCCACCAACGGCACGGCTACCCAAATGCACCAGATGCCAGTCGTTGGCAAAACCATCAACTGCAGAATACTGGCACATTGGAGAAATAACAATTCTATTTTTTAAGGTTACATCCTTTAATTTAAAAGGAGAAAATAATTTCGACATGATAATGGGTTATTTTATCGCAAAGCACTAAAAATTTATGCGGATGAAAAATGATCAATGCGTTTGCCTATTCCACAAACATACAATCTACAAGTTAAGGATGTTTTAATGCAGCACTTATTAAATGGAGATTTTACCTTCTCGTGGCGGAGAGCTAAGAGCGTAGGGCGCTAAGCGTTGGTGCATGGAAAGAAAACGCCCTTCGCCAGCCGCTGAAACTTTTTTCCATAAAAATTTGGGGAATTAAAAAATCTATTCTACTTTAGTGTATTATTTAACTAATACAGTAGATATGATCGAAATTAACAATCTGAATTTTGGCTACAGCAAGCATAAGCCATTATTTAAAAATATGAGCATGCGTTTAAGCAATGGCCATATTTACGGTTTGCTTGGAAAAAACGGAGCAGGTAAGTCTACCTTACTCAAAAACCTGGCTGGTTTGGTTTATCCGCAAGGTGGCCAACTGAATGTAATGGGTTTTAATCCAAGCAAAAGACAACCAGCACTGTTATCGCAAATTTGCTTCATCCCCGAAGAATTTTATTTACCACCGGTAAAAATCGATTCGTACCTGAAAGCCAACGCCCCTTTTTACCCCAACTTCGACCACGAGTATCTGGCCACGCTTTTAAAGGAATTTGATATTCCGGCCAGCAATAAACTGATTGATATGAGTTATGGCCAAAAGAAAAAATTCATTATTGCTTTCGGACTGGCTACGCAGGCCAGGCTGGTTATTATGGATGAGCCGACAAATGGATTGGATATTCCATCAAAAGCGCAGTTTAGAAAAATTATGGCTTCTGCCCTAACTGATGAGCGTTGTATCATCATCTCAACCCACCAGGTACGCGATCTGGATAACTTAATCGATACCGTAATTATGCTCGATGAAAACGATGTTGCACTTAAGGCTTCGGTTGAAGAAATTACCACCAAACTCGCTTTTAAAAGGGTGAAAGAAATAGATGAAAGCATTTTTTATGCAGAGCCATCTTTATCGGGCTACAATGCCGTAATGCCAAACTACCACCACGAAGAAAGCAAACTGGATATGGAACTGTTATTTAACGCCATCCTTGCCGAGAAAACCAAATTTAAACCTTTATTCAACTAAACCATGAACAACACTTTTAATATGAATCGATTTGGCTTATTGCTTAAAAGGCAGTGGCTGGAGTTTGGAAAAATTTATTTGATGAGCCTGGTGGTATTAGCCGGCATTTTAATTGGCTTTTATTTTTTTAACATCCCAGATTTCAACCGGTCACTTTACAGATGGGATGATCATGGCCATGTTCAACTCGGTTTCCGCCTACCTACTTTTATGGCTATCGGTTTTCTGTTTATAACTATTGAAGCCAGTGCCTATTTTAGTGCATTTGGCCAGAAACCAAAAGCCATTATGGAGTTAATGACTCCGGCCTCTGCTACCGAAAAATTTATTTGTGCAATTGTTTTTTCTACAATTCTTAGCATCATTAGCTACCTGCTCATTTTTTATGTTATTGATGCGTTTTTTTTAAATTACATTAACGAGTTATGGCATAATAATAAAGCCACCAACTACAATACAGGCCAATTAACCCCAGTTGTGTTTAGCACCTTGTTTGACGATTTAACTTCGGAAAGAGAATTCAAATTTCTATTTGCACTACCCTTTTTCTTCTCGAGCATTTTCTTACTGGGTTCCATCTACTTTAACCGCTTTCATTACATCAAAACCGCTGTATCGGTAACGGCATTATTTGCTTTCATCATTTTCATAACCATCAAGTTTGGAAGCTGGGTAACTGAAGGTAAAAGCCGTGTAAATAGTTCTAATCTTATGGAAAAGGATTTTGTGTTCACTATATTTTTCTGGTCATCTGTTGCGCTTAGTCTGATTATTTGGCTAATCACTTATGTTCGCCTCAAAGAAAAAGAAGTTTAATTTTAAAAAGGTATAGATATGGAATTTAGAGATAACAAGGCGATATACCTTCAAATAGCAGAGTATGTTTGTGAACATATCCTGCTAGGAAAATGGAAAGCTGATGAGAAAGTTCCTTCGGTACGGGAACTGGCTGTAGCCATGGAGGTAAACCCCAATACGGTAATGCGTACCTACGAGTTGCTGCAAAATAAAAACATCATCAACAACAAAAGGGGAATAGGCTTTTTTGTAGATGAAGCAGCCACAGCCAATATAAAGAGCTACCGAAAACAACAGTTTATAGCAGATGAACTCCCTGTAGTGTTCAGGAACATCTATCTGCTTAACATCGGCTTTGATGAACTGGAAAACCAATACAAAACTTTTGTAAAAGAAAATTTTAACGCATAAAACAATGAAAACAAGTAATAAATTACTCATCACGCTTGCAGTCCTGCTCATTATTATCCCAATACTGGTTGTGGCCGTAAATGTTAAAATGAATTACCGCCCCTCAAAAGGCAATGACTTTGTAGAAGAGCAAGAGATAAATGCAGAACCTTTTGAAAAGGTGAGTCAGGATAGAATTGCGATCCCCATCAAAACATCTTTTTCAAGTGTGAATGTTCCCGATGCAAAAAGAATTTACCTGGAATTACACTTGATAAAAAGTGCAAAATCAGGGGTAAAAGTGCCTACGGACATGAAAAACGACATCACTTTTAATATTAACAATGCCGGGGCACTGCAAATCAACTTTAGCGATAAGCTTGACAGATCGGGTAACCACCGAAATGGTGTTGTAATATTGGTATATAGCCCAAATATTGATAAACTTAACCTTAACAATGCTTCTAACGTTGTTTTAACAGCAAAAACTGACAGCCTTGGCGTTAATGTGACCAGAACGGAAATGCTAATATTTGGTTCACCCATCACCTTTAGTTCAAACGGAAAAGTTAACAGGGTAATTAATCAAACTGATATTAAAAAAGTAGACATCCATTTAGATAGTTCAGTTTTTAATTCAGGCAGTATCAATTATCAGAAATTAAAGATTACGGGCAAAAATTCATCAATAAACATTGAGGGAGAACCACAGGAGAATAAAAATATCGAAAATTTAACCATTAACACTTTTGAAAGATCTGATGTTAAAATCGACAAAGTTAAGATCGATAAAATTTCCGGCAGTCTATCAGATGAAACAACCATTGCGATGCCTGTAAAATATTTGAAACAGATGCTCAAAGATTAATTAAATCGTCATCACATTTACATCTAATTAAGGATAATGTAAAAAGGGCATGATTTTTAAGCTAACTAATTGGCAAAAGTATAACTTGGGCCAATTAGTTTAGTTTTTTATATCAATACCCCATGCATGAAGAAGTTTTTCTTTCTTTTTATCCTCTCCCTTTTCGTTTTTAGCCAGCTTAAAGCACAAAAAATCGATACCTTATCGATCACTTTAGAAAACGTTAAATACCCCTACCCCGTAAAATATTTCCCGATTAATACCGAAGGCCAGGATATTAAAATGGCCTATATGGATATTCAGCCTGCACAAGCTGCCAATGGTAAAACCGCTATTCTTTTTCACGGAAAAAACTTTGGTGGCTACTACTGGACAAACGTAATTAAAGCCTTAACCCAAATTGGCTACCGCGTTATTGTACCCGATCAGATTGGCTTTGGTAAATCGTCAAAGCCCTTTATCCACTACAGTTTTCACCAAATGGCTAGCTGGAACAAGAGATTGCTGGATACGCTGGGCGTTCAGAAAACAGTAGTTTTGGGTCACAGCATGGGCGGGATGCTGGCTACGCGCTTTGCTTTAATGTATCCCGAAAAAACTGAAAAACTTTTACTCGAAAACCCTATTGGGCTCGAAGATTACAAAACTTTTGTGCCTTACGTAACTACCGAACAGCAGTATCAAACCGAGCTGAAAACCACGGCAGAAAGTGTACGTAAATACTATCAGAGTTCTTATTTTACGTATTGGAAACCCGAATATGAATACCTGGTGAGTGTTGCCGGAGGAGTTACGCTTAGTGCCGATTATCCGCGCTGGGCAAAGGTGGCTGCCATGACCTTTACCATGATTTACGAACAACCTGTGGTTTACGAATTTCAAAACCTTAAAGTACCAACAGTACTGTTTATTGGCAAAGAAGATAAAACCATTGTGGGTAAGGGGCTATTGTCGCCCGATCAACAAGCAATACATGGCCAGTACCGTTTATTGGGCAAACAAACAGCCGCTAAAATCATTGGGGCTAAAATTATTGAATTTGATGCTTGTGGCCACATCCCGCACATCGAAATACCAACAGAGTTTTTGGTAGCTTTAACAGGTAGTTTGTAAGCTTTTATCAGACCTTATAGGTTTAAAAAACCTATAAGGTCTTAAGATCTAATGAAATTATTTAATCTCTTTTCCTACAATTTTATTAATACCCTGCATTTCAAAATCGATATCCTGTCCCATCGATTTCATTTTGCCATATAGCTCAATGCGCAGGTGACTGTTCAATACGATTCCTGTTTTCAAATCAACAGCCACTTCACCGGAGTTGGTGCCTTTTAAGTCTGTTTCCATGTGGTTATTCATGGCATCAAAATTTCCTTTCGAAATTAAATTACCTTTTACACTCAGAATGGCGGTATTACCGTTCACCTCTTTTAAGGTATATTGCGTAATGGTTTCAATTGGCATACTCATTTGCAGTTTGGTATCCACCGTCCAGCTATCACCAATTTTAATTGGTTTTTCGGGGTAAATCTTAAAAGACGATTCCATGGTTTGCTTAACCGCTTCTGCGTTAAACTGCTTACTCATGGCATTTTTAACAGCCTTTAACTTAGCTGTGTCGCTGGTCATTTTGCCAGCCACATTATCCAGCATCTTATCAATACCGGCTACAGTTTTAACTCCTCCGTTTGAAGCCACTGTCATATAAAAAGACGCGCCTTTTAAACCGGCAAACGGATTTTTCTTAGTGCTGTCTGCCTCGTCCGAATCGAGGTTCATGGTATTACCCATGGCAGTAGATTTCATAAACAACCTGTTGTAGGTTACTTTGATATCTTTATCACCGTTATGCCCTTCGGTAATGTCAAAAGTATAATCGGTACCGATAGTTTGGGTTAAATTAATGCTCTGTCCACTAATTTTCTGGTTGATTATCTGATCTGAAACAAACGAAAAATCATATTTGTTACCAGTCGGATAATTTTGCTTAAGCGAGTATGTTTTTTGTGCCCATACACCAAACGATGCCAAACTGCAGAGTAATGTGATGATTATTTTCATTCTTTTAAATTGTAAAAACTATCCGGCTGGCTGTTGTGCAAAAATCCGGCTTAACTGATGGTACAATTCCGGATGTTTATCTTTCAACTGCTCGGGTTTTTCGAAGAAATATTCGGAAACTACAGCAAAAAATTCGGCCTCGTTAGTAATGGCATAAGGGTTAATATCCGATTTATTGTCTTCAATTTTTTCAATTTCCTCACGCATCATTTTAATCCAGGGCAAAGTATATTCGTGTGCCATTAAATTTTCAGGCACACCATCCGTTGCCCCATCCGATTTATCTAAAAGGTGCACAAATTCGTGGATAGCTGTATTCTCTTTCCCTGCACTTTTAGAAAAACCGTGACGCAGCGCTGAGCGCGATAAAATCATCTGTCCGTTCATGTAACCTGTACCTACCATGCCCATAATATTCCTTTCGCCCCCTTCAAATTGAAAATCTTTGTTAAAGGCATCTGGGTATAATAAAACGCTGGTTAAGTTTTTGTATTGCCAATCGTCGAAACCAAAAATCGGGATTACCGCACTTGAGGCGATCAACAATTCATCAAGCGTAGTCATTTCTAAACCTACCGGCTCAATTTTAACTGTACTGAAAAAAGCAGCTACCTTTTCTTCAAATCTAAGTTTATCTGTCGAATCGAGATTGTGGTAATAGTCCACGTAATCGTCAAGTATTTTTTTGTCAACGTCAGTTAAAGGCTCTATGGCCACTTTCTTTTTCTTCAGGATTAAATAAAGGGCAATCAGAAAAATCGGAATCAGGTATACAAATGGAAGAGAATTCATGATCAGGCTTATGCAGTTACCGGGCTTTCTATAATTTCCATTTGTGTCGTAACATCTTCGCGGCTTACCGGATAAGGCTTATTGTTAACAATGCCCTGATAAACAGCTTCGAAAAGTGGCAGATAACTTCCTCTTTCTGATGGAATGGTTTCTTCGGTTTTATTGCCATCGGCATCAATAGTGGTTAATACACCATCTTTGCTTTCAGATTCGATGCCATAGGCCGGATCGCTTAATTTCATACCGGCCAAAAGCTGTTCTTCCTGAATATCGGTTCTATGCTTAATAAAGCTTCCGTTCATACCATGTAAAACAAAGCCTGCCTGCGGATTTACCACCAGCATACTCGAAGTAACAAAAACATTCAAACTATCCGGATAGCTTAACTGGATAGAAAAGTAATCATCAACCAGGGTACCTGCCCTGTTTTTGCCTAAGATTTTGTGGTAGCTTAAAGGTTTACCGAATAAACCGATTACCTGATCTAAAAGATGAGGCCCTAAATCGTATAATAAACCGCTGGCTTCAACCGGGTTTTCTTTAAACGCCTTTGGTCCGATTACGTTACGGTATCGATCGTAGCGCATGTGCACTTCAACCAGTTTACCTAATTTACCACTTTGAATTACATTACGTACCGAGGTAAAATCGCTATCCCAGCGGCGGTTCTGGTAAAAGAAAATTTGTTTGCCTACACTATCGGCCAGCTCGAAAAGTTCTTTTGCCTGCGTGGTTGTAGCAGTAAAAGGTTTCTCTACCAAAATATGCTTGTGGTTATTTAAAGCTGCTTTTGCGTGTTCGTAATGCAGGTTATTTGGGGTGTTAATTACAACCAGCTCAATTTCATCATCAGCTAAAAGTTCATCAACACTGTTATAACTTAAAATATTGGGGTAATCGTTAACAGCCGTTTTTTTACTGCGCTCTACTATTGCTTTTAAATTGAAACCTGGGTGAGCATCTAAAAATGGGGCATGAAAAACCTTGCCCGACATGCCATAAGCCAATACGCCTGCACTGATTGTTTTGTTTGTATTCATAAGTTATAAATGTAACCAAAAATACAATTAAGAAGGAAGCTTTGGCTGTAAAAGCACCAACCTTTTTACCTGCTGCTTACACGTTTTTACACTATCTTTGCACAAATGTTTGGAATCAAAATCCGAAAAATTAACAATTAACGAAACAACACATGAAACCTTCGGAGATTAATGCCAAGTGGAAAGTTTTACAGGAGAAGATTTCAATAGAATTTGATTCGGAGTTTCCTGATTTGAAAGTAATGCTTTTCTTAATCGGTGTGCAGGAACTGGGCAAAGGTCCAAAGAAATATAGCAAGCGGCAGAAAGAAGAACTGATGCACATTGCTACCTGCCGTTTATTGAGCGAAATGGGCTTTTACGAACTTGAAGGCCTAGATCAGGATGGCTGGCCACACTGGAGACTGGTTAAGGCCATTCCTCCATATACCATGCTGGAGCAGGAAATGTTGATGAAATCGCTCGTGGTGAGTTATTTCGAAGATATTTATTCTTAAATCCTACAACCTCATTCGTGGTTCATTCCAGGTATGGTGGCGCATCAAACGCTACTATTGACAGAACCTGTAGAAGAATCGTCATTTCGACTGTAGCCGGCCGGTTTTTCACCGGTGGCGAAACGGAGAAATCTATCTTACAGATTTCTCGACTGCGTTGCACTCCGCTCGAAATGACGAACTCAGAGAGGCTATCCCTCACATTGATTTTTATACAAATAAATTAACCCTCAAGAAGACACCCTATATGATGAAATTAATCCCCAAATCAGTATTTCTTATAGTTTGGTGGGCCACCAAACTGGGAATTGAAAGGGTTGACTAAGGTCCTTCGACAGGCTCAGGATGACACCATAAATTATAATACCGCGGATACTACAAAGCATAAAAAAACCCCGGTGGATGTACACCAGGGTTGCATATATAATGACCTCATAGGTAGAGGGAAATTGCGATATTATCCTTGTTTTTGCGCAGTAGCTTTTAATGCATCGTTAGCAACAATTACAATCTCTACGCGACGGTTTGCCGCACGACCTGCATCAGTTTCGTTATCGGCAATCGGCTCTGAAAAACCTTTACCAATAGTAACTAAACGGCTTGACGGTACACCTTGAGAAACAGCATAAGCTTTAACCGCAGCAGCTCTTCTTTCAGATAAGCCCTGGTTATATTGCTCGGTACCTTTGCTATCGGTGTGACCAATAATCTTGATATCAGTATCCGGGTATTGATTTAATGATGATGCTAAACTCTGAATATTGGTTTTAGCGGCATCTTTTAACGCAGTTTTATCGAAATCGAATAAAATACCGCTGTCAAATTTTACAATAATACCTTCACCCTCACGAATAACTTCAGCGTTAGGAATTGCTTTTTGGATTTCGGCTGCCTGTCTATCCATTCTACGACCGATAAACGCTCCGGCCGTACCGCCAATAGCACCACCAATTAAAGCACCTACAGCAGTATTACCAGCTTTCTTACCAATTAAGGCACCAATAACACCACCAGCTGCAGCACCAATTCCGGCTCCTTTTTGTGTTTTAGTTAAACTATCACAGCTTTGGAATGCCATCGAACCAACTGCTAACCCTATACTTAATGTCGCTATTCTTACTTTTGAAATACTCATAATAATCTAGATTTATAATTTCTACCCGTCCTGTTCAAACACAATGCCAAAAATTACACCATCGTTATTTTCGGCTAAATTTTAACCAATAGCCCTAAAAAGAATATTTTTCCAAATAAAAAAGCGTCTGCTTTTGGGCAAACGCTTTCGCATTGTATCATTCTTAGTACAAAAACTAGGCAGAGAAATAGCTTTCTAATTCCTGCAAGGTATTTTCGTCTGTTTTAAAATCCTTAATTATCCTTCCTTTTTCAACCAAAATAATCCGGTGGCATACATCGGTAACGTGATTTAAATCGTGACTCGAAATAAAAGTGGTCATGTTACCTGCCTGTGCTTTTAATAAATTCTTCAGGCGGATTTGCGTTGTGGGATCGAGATTGGCAAAAGGTTCGTCCAAAATTAAAATCTCAGGCTTTTGCATTAATGCTGCTGCAATACCTACCTTAACCTGGTTTCCTTTGCTAAAATCGCGGATGTATTTGCCGCTGTTTAAAATTTCGCCATTGAAAAACTCGCTGTACTGCGTCAGGTAGGCAGAAACATCGGCCACACTCATGTTATGCAAACTGCCTATAAATATAAAATACTCTTCGGGCGTTAAATAATCGATCAGAAAGCCTTCATCCAGAAAAGAAGCGGTATAATTTTTCCAATCGCCGTTGTGCATTACATTTTCGCCTTTCGATAGCACCTCACCCTGCGTAGGACGGATCAGATCTAAAAGCATCCTGAAGAAAGTTGTTTTACCTGCACCGTTATTGCCTACCAAACCAACGGTTTCGCCAGCTACGATTTGTAAATCGTCAATGTTTACAACGGTTTTATCGCCATAAACTTTTTGTAAATTCTTAACTTCTAAAATCATAATTATTCTCTAAAGCCTTCGGCTATTTTATAACGTTTTAATTCTAATTTTTTGGTAATGTAGTTTATCCAGTAACTTCTCATGGCCAGCATTACCAGGCCGAAGAAACCAATAGCCATTAAACCCAAGTATGGCCTGTTTAAGTACCCGAATGGCAAATAAATGAGGTAAGGGAGCAAGACGAAAGGAATCATCAGAATCCATTGCGTAGCCCCCATGCCCTGAAAGTTAAAGCTTGCACTGCGGGTAATATCAATCCTTTTGTAGTTGAAAGTGGCCAGGTACAAAACCAGAACCGTACAAAAGCCTATATTGTATAAGTAAGCGGCCAGATGCAGCAACAAAAGTTTCGGACTTAAAAAAGCGTAAAAACTGGCCAAAATGGTTACAATGGTACAAATGATGGTAAAAAGCAGGAATTTACCTTTAATGTAGTCTTTAAAATCAATCTTATTAATGAGCAGCCCATCAAAATGCGAGCTCTGCCAGGCAAACATAAACTGACCGTAGCTCAGGATAGAAAAACCGGTCATAAAAATGGCTGCAAAAATCATTTTGGCAAAGGAATCGCTTGCAATGTAGGGTGCTTTATAAAAGAGAAAGCCATACAACAGGAAAATAGCCCCCATTATTACAGAATATCGCGGGCGTTTATGCCTCAATATTAACTTAAGCTCGAGTGCAGCCAATTCGCCGGCTTTGCCAAAGCGATTTAAGAAAGGGTAATCGGTACTTACTTTTTTCTCCTGTTTGGCGCCCATTTCTTCTACGTACAGGTTACGGCGCAGATAGTTCGAATTGATCACAAACATCGCTGCAGCAATGCCCGGAAAAATAAGCCCCAGGTAAGGTCTGCTTGTCATTTGGCTAAAAACAAAATTCGAAGCAGCCATGATGGAAATGACCTTGTAATACTCTAAAGCGGCAAATGTGCCCACTATAGCCAGACCAATCAGGGTAAAAAGGATGTTTGTAATCGATTTCCGTTTAAGGTACAGCACAAAATAGTTGTTAAACACCATAATCGAAAGAATGGCGATCACATACATCAATGCTACCAGAGGTCCTTCTACTGCTCCAATTTTGAGAAATATGAATGGGAAAAATAAAAACAGCGGCCAAACATTAAATGCTGAAAAAAGTGCTTTTGCATTTAAAAAGTTAATGATTTTACGCTTTGAAATTTTAAGGTGCAGGTACGGGATGATACTCAGCGTTGGGATATCCTGCAACTGCAAACGCATGAGGAAATCGAATGCGAAATAATATAAAATTATTCCGTTAAAGCTCGTCATGACATTCTGGTTAGGAAAAACCTTGGGCAGGAAGATCGTCATACCGAAACCAACCCCTACGGCAATAACGAGGAAATAGAGCATAAAAAAACCAATGATGATTTGTGTTGCAATACTTCCGCCTTTATTTCGTGAACGCCAAAAAGATTTTCTTTGGTGACTTAAAAAAGTACTCAGCATATTTGTTTAGGTTAATTACTAATTTAGTTATTAGTATCAGTTATGAATGAAATGTTACACTAATAATTGTATTTGTCTTTCCAGTTTTGCCTTAGCTTTTCACGCAGCTTTTCTTCGGCTGCATTTTTTCCCGGATCGTATAGTTTAGTTCCGCTCAGCTCTTCAGGGAAATACTCCTGTGGTGAAAAATTACCATCATAGCTGTGCGAATACTGATAATCTTTACCATAACCAATGTTTTTCATCAGCTTGGTTGGTGCATTGCGGATATGCAAAGGCACAGGCAAATTACCGGTTTGTTTCACCAAAGCCTGAGCCTGGTTAATGGCTTCGTAAGCGGCATTGCTTTTAGGCGAACTGGCCAGATAGGTAACGCACTGCGACAAAATAATGCGCGCTTCGGGGTAACCGATAACGTTAACGGCTGTAAAACAATTATTGGCCAGCAACAGGGCATTTGGATTGGCATTGCCAATATCTTCTGAAGATAAAATCAGTAAACGGCGGGCAATAAATAAAGGATCTTCGCCGCCTTCTATCATCCGGGCCAGCCAATATACCGCTGCATTGGGATCGCTACCGCGGATGGATTTGATAAAGGCCGAAATGATATCGTAATGCTGCTCGCCGGCTTTATCGTACAAAGCCAGGTTTTGCTGCGCATGGGCTAAAACATTTTCGTTGGTAAGCACCATTTTATTCCCACCGATGCCATTAATGGCAATTTCGAGTACGTTTAACAGTTTCCGCGCATCGCCACCCGATAAGCGGATCAGCGCTTCATGCTCTTTTATAGTAATTTTCTTTTCTGCTAGTACACTGTCTTTCTTAATGGCCGTTTGCAGTAAACCCACCAGTTCAGTTTCGGTAAGTGATTTTAGAATATACACCTGACAGCGCGAAAGCAATGCAGAAATAACCTCGAACGACGGATTTTCGGTAGTGGCGCCGATTAAAGTAACCAATCCGCGTTCTACCGCACCTAACAAACTATCTTGTTGTGATTTGCTGAAGCGGTGAATCTCATCAATAAACAAAATGGGCAAGCCTAAAAAGCTATCTTTTAACTGTGCCGCGCGATCAATTACCTCACGGATATCTTTCACCCCGCTGTTAATGGCACTTAAATTAAAAAACGGCCGATCCAGTGCCTGTGAAATAATGTAAGCCAGCGTAGTTTTACCCACGCCTGGCGGCCCCCAAAAAATCATAGATGGCAGTTGACCACCCTCAATTGCCTTGCGTAACACGGCTCCCTCTCCTACCAAATGCTGTTGACCAACATATTCATCGAGATTTTGAGGGCGCATACGTTCGGCTAAAGGAGGCAGGTTTTGCATAATGGTAAATATATAAAAATTGATTATTTTGTTGGTCGATAATCTTGATTAACCAAATATCGAAAGCGTAAATCTTTTAATACCTTATTAAAACAAAAAGATGCAGGCTTTAGTTCTAACATACAGTTATGGATATTAAAAATTTAGATCACCTGGTACTTACAGTGTCAAACCTGGAGAGTACCTGCCGCTTTTATAACCTGGCCTTAGGGATGGAAATTGTTGAGTTTGGCGAAAACAGAAAGGCGCTGAAATTTGGCAACCAGAAAATCAATCTCCATCAACACGGAAGCGAAATTGAACCCAAAGCTTTTAAACCTACCCCCGGAACAGCTGATTTATGTTTCATTACCGATTTTCCACTGCGTGTGGTAATGGAAGAACTTAAGGAGAAATGTATCGAAATAGAAGAAGGGCCGGTTGAAAGAACAGGCGCCAATGGTAAAATTATTTCTATCTACCTGCGCGATCCGGACATGAATTTGATTGAGGTGAGTAATTATCTATAAAGATCGTCACCCTGATCCGATAGCTATCGGATTTATTTCAGGGTCTCTTTAAAGTTCAAAATGAATACGCTATCGTCCGCGTTTGTAACGCGGATGTGCGGGAATGGCGATTGCATCGCCACTGTTTAAATTAATCCTCAATTTTAGAGTGATGCTTGGTATCTTTCATGGTGGTATATAAAATGAGCGAGATTAGAATACAGCCCGTAACATACCAATAAAAATAACTTTCGTGCCCGATGTTTTTAAACCAAAGTGCAAAATACTCGGCTGTACCACCAAAAATGGCTACAGTTAAAGCATAGGGTAAACCTACCCCTAAAGCCCTGATTTCTGCCGGAAAAAGCTCAGCTTTTACTACTGCATTGATACTGGTATAGCCGCTAACAATAATCAATGCAGCAATCATCAGGAAGAATATGATGGTGGTATTGGTTTCGTGTGTTAAGCTGGTTAAAATGGGGTAAGTACATAATGTGCCCAGTACACCAAAGCCAATGAGTAAAGGTTTACGTCCAATTTTATCTGATAATAAACCAAACAAGGGCTGCATAAGGGCAAATACCAGTAGCGAAATAAACGAAAGTGTGGTTGAGGTTTCTTTACTCAGGTGCACGGTATTAAACAGAAACTTTTGCATGTAGGTGCTGAAAGTATAAAAAGCAATGGTTCCGCCCAGGGTTAGGCCCACCACAGTAAAAACTTCTTTAGGATATTGCAGCAATACAGCAATCCCGCTTTTTTTATCGGCCGACTGTTTACTTTTAAATGCCGTGGTTTCATCAATATGCCTTCTTAAATACAAAGCAATGAAAGAAAGAATTGCGCCAATAAAAAACGGAATCCGCCAGCCCCACTCGTGCAGCTCGGCAGGGCTTAACAGCCAGTTTTGCAAAATCAGCTGAATACCGAGGGCTAGTAATTGCCCGCCAATTAAAGTTACATATTGAAAGCTCGAATAAAAGCCGCGATGTTTCCGTGTAGCCATTTCGCTCAGATAAGTGGCCGATGTGCCGTACTCACCACCGGTGCTTAATCCCTGAATTAACCGCGCAAAAATCAACAACAAAGGAGCTGCAATACCAATCTGTTTATACCCTGGGGTTAAACCAATAATCAGCGATCCGATGGCCATAATCAATACCGAAAGCGTCATGGAGCGTTTGCGCCCGAATTTATCGGCTATGCTGCCAAATAACCAGCCACCAATTGGACGCATTAAGAAACCGACCGCGAAAATGCCGGCAGTATCTAATAATTGTGCCGTGGGATTGCTATTTGGGAAAAAAGCTGGTGAAAAATATAACGCAAAAGCCGAATAAGTATACCAATCATACCATTCTACCAGATTACCTACAGAACCGCCAAATATTGATTTCAACCGGTATTCTACATCTTTGATTTCGTTCTGAGGAAAGGTTTTTGACATATGGAATGAATGGATTTTGAACGATTGAATTGCAAATGAAACATTAGCCCCAATAATTCGGTTCTTATTCAAAAATATAATAATTTTATAAAGAAAGCGAGGAAGCCTCCTCCGGAACTTCCACTCTGTTACCCCGCACATGCGAAATCCAATCATTAAACGATGAAAGATAACTTTTCTACCCAGGCCGAAGGCTACTCGATATACCGGCCAACCTATCCGCAGGAACTGTATGATTATCTGTTTAAGTTAACGCTGAATAAGCAAGCTGCCTGGGATTGCGCCACAGGAAACGGACAGGTTGCGCGTGTGCTTGCCGGGCATTTTGAGAAGGTTTACGCCACAGATATTAGCGAAAATCAATTGAAAAATGCATTACAGTTACCCAATATCACTTACAAAGTTGAACCTGCAGAGCAAACCACTGCCGGAGATAACAGTTTCGATCTCATTACCGTAGCGCAGGCCATCCATTGGTTTAATTTTGAAGCATTTTATGCCGAGGTAAAAAGAACAATAAAACCCGATGGACTTTTCGCCGTAATTGGCTACGGCATTATGTACATCGATAAAAAAGTAGATAAAGCCGTGCATAAGTTGTACGAGGATATTTTAGGCAAATATTGGGACAACGAACGCCGCTATATCGAAGAAAATTACAAAACCATTCCTTTCCCTTTTGAAGAGCTGGTTGCACCACACTTTCAGATTAAAACCACCTGGAATTTTAACCAGTTAATTGGTTATTTAAATACCTGGTCGGCGCTGCAACATTACAAAAAAGCCAACGAACGCAACCCACTGGAATATATGTTTACCGAGTTAAAAGAAGCCTGGGGCGATGATGCAGAAAAAGATGTGCATTTCCCGGTTCTGTTACGGGTTGGACGCTAAATTAACCACAGAGATAACAGAAGGAAGGCACAGAGCGCACTAAGTATGTTTTGATAAACAAGTAAATATGCTCTGTTTACTCTGTGAAACCTCAGTGAACTCTGTGGTTAAAAACTATTTCATCAAATCCAAAATACCCAAAACGGTCAGTTTTTTCTGCTCGCCGCTTTGCATATCTTTTAAGGTAAGCTCTCCACTCGTCATTTCATCACCACCGATTAAAATTACGTAAGGGATATTCTTGGCATCAGCGTAAGCCATTTGTTTTTTGAGTTTGGCCGAAGTTGGGTAAAGTTCGGTAGCAATACCTGCATTTCTGAATTGTTGTAAAATTGGCAAGGCATATTTTTCAGCTTCAGCATCGAAATTACTGATGAGCACTTTGGTACCTACTTCTGCAGCGGCAGGGAAAAGGTTTAACTCTTCCAGTACATCGTAAATGCGATCGGCACCAAACGAAACACCTACGCCAGTTAAATCTTTTAGCCCGAACATGCCGGTTAAGTCATCGTAACGGCCACCACCACCTATGCTGCCCATGGCTACCTCGTTGGTTTTAACTTCAAAAATACAACCGGTGTAATAGTTTAAGCCGCGAGCCAGGGTAATATCCAGTTCCAGTTTAGCCGTTAATGGCAAACTGTAAGCAATAAGGCTTTCTACGTAGCCAAAAACCTGCTCAATTTCGGCAATACCCTTTAACCCGGTTTCCGAAGTTGCTAAAACCTCTTTCAAACTGGCTAGCTTCTCTTCGTTACTGCCCTCCAACAAAATTACCGGGCGCAGCTTTTCTAGATCCTGTTCGGTAAAGCCACGGTCTAACAGCTCTTTACTTACCCCATCTAAACCAATTTTGTCCAGTTTATCGATGGCAACAGTCATATCGATAATTAAATCCGGTTTACCAATAATTTCGGCAATACCCGATAAAATTTTACGGTTATTAATTTTTATGCTGAAATCTTTAAGGCCTAATTTGCCCAAAGCTTCATTGTAGATTAAGATAAACTCGGCTTCGTTTAGCAAACTTTCTGAACCTACCACATCCACATCACACTGATAAAACTCACGATATCTGCCTTTTTGCGGTCTATCGGCACGCCAAACCGGCTGCACCTGAAAGCGCTTAAAAGGTAAGGTAATATCGTTCTGGTGCATCACTACGTAACGTGCAAAAGGCACAGTTAAATCGTAACGCAAAGCTTTTTCAGAAATTAATGAAATCAGTTTATTGCTATTATCTTCTTCGGCAAAATCGAAAGATTTCTTTTTAGGATCTTTCAAAAATTCGCCGCTGTTTAATATTTTAAAAATCAGTTTATCGCCTTCATCGCCATATTTACCGGTTAGGGTTGATAAATTTTCGAAACTTGGAGTTTGAATTTCGGCATAGCCATACTTTTTGAAAACAGTTTTAATGGTATCGTAAATAAAATTGCGTTTTACCATTTCAACCGGAGAAAAATCGCGCGTACCTTTTGCTAATGAGGGTTTAATAACTGACATAGCCGCAAAAATACAAAAATGTAGGGTTAAACCTCACAGGTTTTAAAAACCTGTGAGGTTTGCAAATTATTTCCCCAATACCTCTTTCACCATCTCACGGTTCGGTTTACTTACCGGGATTTTATCGCCGCTATCCATCAGTAAGGTACCTCCATCTTCCTTAAGCCAGCTTTTTACAAAACGGGGGTTAACCAAATGGCTTTGGTGCGTACGGATAAAACCATGTGGTTTTAGCAAATCGGAATATTCTTTTAGAGATTTAGAAATTAACATCTTATCTCCATCACTAAAAAAGAAATTGGTATAGTTATTATCTGCTTCACATCTGATAATTTCTGTTGCTGCAACGTATCTGATTTCATTCTGTTGCGGCAAAGCAATTCTTGCCGCATTGATCTTAGCATGCGCACTATCATCCACTACCTTTTCCACAACCGGAACAGGAGAAGATGCCGGACTCCCAAAATTAATGGCTACCGTACTTGGAGGCTGGTGGGCAGAAGTATTTCTATTTCTTTTAACCAAAAAATAAATGAGCATGAAAATACCACCAAAGAAACCAAAAAACACAAGTCCAACTATCAAAAGCATTATTAATTCGGCAGCACCCAAAAATCCGGCATGAGCAAACTGAACCCCATAAGCCATTATAAAAACCAATCCGAATATTATTTTATTTTTCATTTTGCGCAGACCTGGACTTTTTAATCAGATATAAACATAAAAAAATAAAACCTGCAATTACTAAAAGTGCAAAAAGTCCTGTTATTAACAGCATAATTATTTCGGCTGACCCCATATTCATAAATGCAGCATGTGCCACTTGAGTGCCGGAAAAAATGATAAAGAAAAGTAAAAAGAGTATTTGTTTCATGTCGATTGATTAAATGTTTAGCGAAAGTAGCAGCAACCACTTTATCAAAAAATCAACATTGAGTATTTTAGGCTATTCAGAGAGAATTAATAACCAGTTTTCTAGTATCCGCTAACCTGACAAGCTTAAACCCCAAAGGCACCTGGTAAACCGGGTAGGTTTTGTGGTCAATTAAATATTGTTTTAGTGCTCTTTGGGCCCTAGTGGTTAAATCGCTGAAAGTTATTTCCCCAACACCTCTTTAACCATTTCACGGTTCGGTTTACTTACCGGAATTTTATCGCCGGTATCCATCAGTAAAGTACCTCCATCTTCCTTAAGCCAGCTTTTTACAAAACGGGGGTTAACCAAATGGCTTTGGTGCGTGCGGATAAAACCATGTGGTTTTAGCAAATCGGAATATTCCTTTAGCGGCTTCGAGATTAATACCTGATCGCCATTAGCCAAAAAGAAAAAGGTATAGGTATTATCGGCCACGCAACGTACAATATCCTCAACCGAAACATAACGGATTTCGTGTTGCTGGGGTAGTGCTATTTTCGGAATACTGGATTCACTTTTCTTAATCTGGCTCAGCAAAAAATTAAGTTGCTCGCCGTGTATCTTATTTTTAATCCTGATTTCGGCTTTGGCAACGGCAATTTTCAGTTCATCGGGATCAACAGGTTTTAACAGGTAATCTAAAGCGGCAAACTTTACTGCCTGAATGCCATAGTTATCATAAGCGGTAACAAAGACCACTTCGAAAGTTTTCAGCGTAAGTTTATTCAGCAAATCGAAACCTGTGGTTTTACCCATCTGGATGTCCAGAAAGAGTAAATCGGGCTGGTGCAGATTAACCTGTGTAAAAGCCTCATCAATGGTGGTGGCACAGGCCACCACTTTAATATCCGGACAATATTTGGCCAGTAAAATCTTTAAATTTTCGAGATTAGCCGCTTCATCATCTACTAAAATTGCCCGCATACTATAACCATTGGGTAAGTGTAATGTTAACCGTTGTTCCGCTATGGCCCGACTGGATATCGAGTACAAACGGTGTTTCCTTATAAATAGAATTGAGTAAAGATACCCGGTTTTTGCTCAGAGCCAACCCCAAACCATCGTAATTTTTGGAGGTATCGAAACCGCTCCCATTATCGGCCATTCGTAATACCAAATCTGTCCCCTGTTTGATAAAGTTGATTTCAATCTGACCGGCATTTCCCTTTTCGGCTACCCCATGTTTAACTGCATTCTCAACAAAGGGCTGCAGCAACATGGCCGGAATTTCGATATTCTCGGTATCCAGATCAGCCGAAGCACTTATTTTGTATTGAAAACCAAAACGCAACTGCTCCATTTGCAGATAGTCATCCAGTAAAGTTTTCTCTGCTGTTAAACTAATCAGTTCTTTATTTTCGAGCACATTACGGGTTAAACGGGCAAATTTACTGAGATACCGGTTGGCCTTATCGGTTTCATTTTTGTTCATTAACATTTGGATGCCAGCCAGCGCATTGAACAAAAAGTGGGGGTTTAGCTGTGAGCGAACTGATGCCAGTTGTATTCTCGCCATTTCTTTATCGCGGTGTTTTAAGGCCAATTTCTGGGCTTCTTTTCTTTTTATATAGGTTACCGCAGCGCCGAAAATTGCGCCGAAAATTGCACATAAGATTAAACCGTAAATGATAAGCTGTTTTTGAGTGAAAAGTGATGTTCTAGGTTTTAAAGTAGTAAAAAGAAAGTCTCGGCTCAGTTTGTTATTGATCCAAGAAGCATATTGGCTAGTTTCGGGATATACTGAAACCCTATACCTGCCCGGCAGTTTAAACTCTGAGACACCAATATCTGCAATTACCATACCGCCTAACTTAATCCGTTTCCATTTGGGATTCAATAATGTTGAAGAATGAGAATCAAGATTTTCAATAACTACTGAATACAAAGCATTGATATCTGTATTTTCCATCGAAACCCTTATACCTTTTACACTTCCATTAACGGCTAAACTGGTATTATTATTAATACTTCGGACGGAGTTTTCGCCTAATAATTTGAACGACAGTGATTTCGATGCAAAAATCGGCTTGTTGTATATTATTACCGAAGTAACACGCGTTTTAAGATCGGTTCTGTAAATTTGGACTTCTATTTTCTTGTTTACAGCGTTAAATATCCCTAAATCAGCCGCTACGTAGTTAGGCAGAATACTTCCACTACCCCATCTATATTTTATTTCTGTTGGGATTGCATCTTTTTTAATAACGATAGAATCGTTCTGTATAATTGAATAGCGATAAAAACTCAAACTATCTTTCTGTATCCTACTTTCAATCTCAATCGATTTTGCGCCTTTCAATAAAACGATATTCCCTGAAGGAAAGTTATTTAGATATTCAAATGGCGTAACATGCTTAGTACCGCTATCTACCACCAAAAAGATGTTGCATTTGGAATATTTTACGCCAACTGAATAATGTTTTGGATTACCATATTCATCAACTAGGTATTTATTGTTCTGTGCATGGGCAACAATTGCAAATAGTAGTAGCAAAAAGGAAAGAATTATTTTTTTCATGCGTTTAATTTTTTCATAAACATCTGGCAAAAAAGCTGCTTAAGAAATATTAAAACAGGATACGGCACGAATAATCTTGTAAAAGGAAGGTTTTAAACAGAATTTATGTTTTAGGTATTATTTATCTAATTTGTAACCATCAGGTTCATCAAAGATGTTTTCGCATCGCCCGATGAGATTCCCGCCTGCGCGGGAATGACGATCCGCTTTAACGAACTCTTCCACATGAGTTGAAAGATTTATCCTCCGGCCTTTTTGGCTTTATAACCCTCTTTTTGTAAAATGCCCATCACTTTATCCCGAACATCGCCCTGGATCATGATTTCGCCATCTTTAACCGAGCCGCCAACGCCACATTTGGTCTTCAGCATTTTACCCAGTACTTCTAAATCTTCTGTACGGCCTTTAAAGCCCGTAATTAAGGTTACAGCCTTGCCCCCACGGTTCTTTTTATCGAGCATTACGCGAAAATCCTGCTGGTTGTTGGCTGGCGTAACGGTATCATCTACTTCTTCTTCATATTCAAAATCCGGATTGGTAGAATACATAATTCCACCTAAATCGCTTAAACTATTTTTCTTTGGTTTCATAATTGTAAATGTTCATTGGTTCAGTAGCTATTAGGTTATTAGTCAATAGCTAATGGTTCATGGTTAGTTTTATCTTCGCCATACGTTTATTGGTCAATGGTTGATAGTTTATGGTTAATAGTCAGATCAGCTCCAAACTGCAAACTGTCAACTCCAAACTTCCTTATGGCACAATTACCTGCAACGCTAATTTTATCTTCGCCATACGTTTATTGGTCAATGATTGATAGTTTATGGTTAATAGCCAGATCAGCTGCAAACTGTCAACTCCAAACTTCCTTATGGTACAATTACCTGTAACGATAAGGGATGTACAAGTGCTTCAATCGCCGTACCCATCTGTAAAGGTTCGCCATCTACATGCACTGCTCCCGCTTTTTCTCTGGTAATTTTAATGTGTTTCCCTTTAATAATTTCAATCATATCCGAACTTTCGGCTGTGCCCCTTAACATTACATAACCCAAAACTGGCAGTTTTATTATCGGGAAAGGTTTAATGATACAAACATCGAGCAAACCATCTTTTACCGAAGCATTGGGAGCAATGTAAACATCGTTACCATACTGCGAAGAATTGGCAATACTGATGGCAAAGGCTTTTCGGGTGTACGAAGTACCATCAATGTCCAGCTGGTAGGTTTGTGGCTGATAATTAAAAACCTCTTTAAAACCCAGTTTTACATAGCCCGATAAGCCACGCTTTTTATCTTTCGAAAAAACCGCACTCAGGTGTGCATCGAAGCCCATACCTGCCAGGTTAAAAAAACATTTCTGGTTAAATTCAGCAGTATCTACGCAATCAGTTTTATAATTATTGATCAGCCCTATAGCGTGCTTTAAATTTTTAGGGATTTTGAGAAACCTGGCCAGGCCATTGCCTGAGCCCAGTGGTAAAATGCCCAGTATTTTATGGTGTTTAAGCACTTTGGTGGCCACTTCGTTAATCGTTCCGTCGCCACCCGCAGCCACAATTACATCAAAGTTTTTGGTAGCCGCTTCGTCGGCCAGCTCGCCGGCATGCCCCACATATTCGCTAAACACAAAGTTGGCATTAAACTTTTCCTTGTCCAGGTATTGATCTATAAAATCGGGGATACGCAGCTTTCCTCTCCCACCCGAGATGGGGTTGATAATAAAGAGGATATTGATCTTTGTGTGCAAAGTGTAAGATTGAATGCACAAAATAATCTATAATTTTTGAAATAAAGAAAATATGCTAATTTTGCAGCAGTAAAAAAGTGGATTGATTTGCTATCCCGACACTTCGGGACCGGATTGCAACCACTTAAAAAAATTGCTAATGCCTCCTTTCAATCATTTTACCACTTGTTTCCAAGGGGTGTGGCAATTATAAAATTGTTTATTTACCATTAATTTATTTAATAAATGTCGTATTTATTTACATCAGAATCTGTTTCTGAAGGTCACCCGGATAAAATTGCCGATCAAATTTCGGATGCATTAATTGATAACTTTTTAGCTTTCGATCCGGAATCAAAGGTAGCCTGCGAAACATTGGTTACTACTGGTCAGGTTATTTTAGCTGGTGAAGTAAAATCTAAAACCTATTTAGACGTACAGCAGATTGCCCGCGATGTGATCAAGAAAATTGGTTATACCAAAAGCGAGTATATGTTTGAGGCTAACTCTTGCGGAATTTTATCTGCTATCCACGAACAGTCGCAGGATATTAACCAAGGTGTAGATAGAAGCAACAAGGAAGAACAAGGTGCAGGCGACCAGGGTATGATGTTTGGTTATGCCACTAACGAAACCGAAGATTATATGCCTTTGGCTTTAAACCTATCGCACAAGCTTTTACAGGAACTTGCTGTGTTAAGACGCGAAAACAACGAAATTAAATACCTGCGTCCGGATGCAAAAAGCCAGGTTACTTTAGAATACGACGATAACAACAAACCTGTTCGTATCGATGCGATTGTAATTTCGACCCAACACGATGATTTTGATGAAGAAGCTGCGATGCTGGCTAAAATCAAAACCGACCTGGTAAATATTTTAATCCCACGTATCATTAAAAGCAATCCGCAATATGCGCACTTGTTTAACGATAAAATTGAATACCACATTAACCCAACCGGTAAATTCGTAATTGGTGGCCCGCATGGCGATACAGGCTTAACCGGTCGTAAAATCATCGTAGATACTTACGGTGGTAAAGGTGCGCACGGTGGTGGTGCATTTTCGGGTAAAGATCCAAGTAAAGTAGATAGAAGTGCGGCTTATGCAACCCGTCATATCGCTAAAAACTTAGTAGCTGCCGGTGTAGCTGATGAGATTTTGGTACAGGTATCATATGCTATCGGTGTAGCTAAACCAATGGGTATCTACATCAACACTTACGGAACTGGTAAAGTAGGCAAAACAGATGGCGAGATTGCTAAAATTGTAGAATCGATTTTTGATATGCGTCCTTACTTTATTGAGCAACGTTTAAAATTGAGAAACCCGATTTATAGCGAAACTGCTGCTTACGGGCACATGGGCCGTACGCCAGAAACTGTAAGCAAAACTTTCAGAACACCAAACGGTGAAGAAAAAACAGTTACTGTTGATTTGTTTACCTGGGAGAAATTAGACTACGTAGATCAGGTTAAAGCTGCATTCGGCATTTAATCCATCAACATAAAATTTAAAAAGGCGTTTTGCAGCAATGCAGAACGCCTTTTTTGTTGCGCATCACTTACGAAGTCTCTACATGACCAAAGGCTTGGTTAGACTTCGTAAGTTTAGCTAATCTTTTTTTGATCCCCTGTTTGGTGGCTCACCAAACAGTAGAAATCATCAATATTTTTTAGAAAAGCAGGCTCCGGCGTATATTGGTTAAAGCAGCCCTGCTCTCTACTTTATTCGTTGCACTCATGCCCGTTCCGATCAGGTTTATTTAACCTGCTGCAGTGCTGATAGGGAAGAAAAATCGCGACGAGAAGCCGGTCCAACTTCCCCAATCCCCTATTTGGCCCACCAAACAGAACCAAGTCAAACTTCCGAAGTTTGACTTGCCCGCATCCTCCGCTCAAACTTCGGAAGGGGCCTAGCTCAGGTTGTATTTTAGCTCATGGTGACTGCCCTGCTCAACCACCTGCCCCTTATCAAGCACAATGATTTTATCGGCGTTATTTAATGTGCTTGAACGGTGGGTAATTACAATCACCGTTTTTTGTTCGGCTTTTAAAAAGGCAATCATCCTTTGTACGTGCTGTTCCGAAACGGCATCGAGTGAAGAAGTTGCTTCATCCAGGATCAGGATTTCGGGCTCGCGGTACAAGGCCCTTGCAATGGCAATCCGCTGGCGCTGACCACCCGATAAACTGGTGCCGTTTTCGCCCAGGTAAGTTTGAAAACCTTTAGGTAGTGCTTCAATAAAGCCATCAGGCCCAGCTTCGTAGCAATATCAATAATCCGTTGCATATCGGGTTCTTCTTCCCCGATAGCAATATTTTCGATTACATTTCCGGCAAACAAATCAATTTGTTGGGGCACAACTGATATCATCCGCCTGAGCGAAGCATTGGTGATATATTTGAGGTCGTAATTGCCAATGCGCACATTGCCCGACTGGATAGGATAAATATTTTGCAGGATGGACATGAGTGTCGATTTCCCTGATCCGCTTTCGCCTACAATTGCCGTAAATTTTCCCTGTGGAATGGTTAAACTGAGCTCTTCAAAAATGGCCAGCCTTTTACCATAACGGAACGATACATTTTCGAAATGAATGTCGCCAATTTTATCCGTACTTAATTCAATCTGATTTTCATCGGTTTCCCTTTCCAGATCCATAATTTCGAATAAACGGTCGGCAGCAATAACCGCATCCTGTACCGTTTTGTTCATCCCAATCAGCGATGAAACCGGACCGGTAAAATAACCAATCAAGGTATAAAATGATAAGAGCTCGCCAGGAGTAATCGAATTGCTCAACACGTAACCAGCCCCCACCCAGAGCAAAATAATGGTAATGATGCGCGAAACAAATTCGGTTGAGGTACCTGAAACTACTGCATTTAAGTTTGATTTAAAGCCGGCCTGCAATAATTTGATAAAACGTGTTTCCGTTTTTTCGTTGGCATGTTCTTCTAAACCGAAACGTTTAATGGTACCCACGGCATTTAAACTTTCTACCAGCTGCGATTCGAGTTCGGCCGCATCTTCCATTAGCCTGCGCTGTGTACGTTTGTTAAATTTATCGGTTATCAAATAAATAACGAGGTATAAAGGAATAACGGTGAGTGTAATCAGTGCCAGTTTCCAGTAATAGGTAAACATCATGATAAACGAAAAGAAAACAATAAAAATGTTTACCAGAAAGTTTACGCATACATCGTTTAAAAAGGTCCGGATTTTTACCGCATCATTAATCCGCGAAATAATTTCGCCCACGCGCATGGTATCGAAAAACTGCTGTGGCAGGCGGAGCAAGTGTTTGTAATAGCCCAAAATAAGCTTCGCATCAATCAGCTGGCCCGTTTTTAAGGTAAAAACAGTTTTAGCCGAACCAATAAACAGTTGCACCACCAAAATCACCATCATCGAAATGCTCATCAGGTTGAGCAAATTATGGTTGCCATCCACCAGCACAAAATCGACCAGTTTCTGCACAAAAATAGAGGTAGATAAACCCAACACAGTATAAACAACTGCACCAAATAAAACTTGTGTCAGAATGCCTTTGTGCGGTTTAATCAAATTCCAAAATCTTCCCTGAATTGATTTTTTTTCATTGCCAATCTGAAAATTTTCTGATGGCAACAACAATACCAATGCACCAGTCCATTCCTTTTTAAATTCATCATGTGTTTTACGATGCACGTTCCCATCTATAGGGTCCATCACCTCTATTAATTTGCTGTTTACTTTATATATCACTACGAAATGTTGCAGCACATCATTCACAATAATATGTGCAATGGCAGGCGTAGGTATTTTAAATAAACTATCAAAAGGTGCTTTTACACCCTTAGCTTCAAATCCTAATTTTTGGGCAGCCTCTACCAGCCCTAAAACGGTGGTTCCTTTTTTATCGGTGCCGGCAAGCTGCCTGATGCGGGCAACTGCCAAATTTAACTTGTAATGGGAGGCCACTGATGCCAGACAAGCTGCACCACAATCGGTAATATCTCTTTGCTTAACCTTGGTACTCATGGCCTGTTATGTTTTTTGGATGAGGTTTGGATTAACCCAGTCGTCCACTTTATCGTAAAGCAACTGGAATAAACTGCGATCGGTAACTTTAAAACGGGCCGTAAAATTCATTCCCTTTTTTAAATAACCTTTATAACCGTTTTTAAGCATCAGGTAATTTTTATCCATCAGGCATTTTACCTTGAAGGCTGGCTGGTTGCCGTTTAAAATCACAATATCGTCAGCAATATCAATTACCTTACCCACGGCCAAACCCCACTGGTTATAGTTGTAAGCATTGATCTGGAAATGTACTTCCTGTCCTTTTCTAATCAGGCCAATATCTGATGGGTTGATGTAGCAATAAGCGGCCAAACCGGCATCGGGCGAAACCTCGCCAATTTTTTGATTAGCAAAAACATAGGCGCCGTTTTGCATGCCCACTAAATTTTGAACCGATCCATCAATTGGGGCACGCAACACATATTGCTTTTTCTGTTCGTTTAATTCGGCTTGCTGCCCCGTAAGCTCGCGCAACTCGTTGCGATAGCCATTAGCTTCGGTTTGCCATTGGGTTTTATATTTGGTACGTACCATGAGGTAAACCGATTCGGCCTGCTCCAGTTCGTATTTGTATTTTTCATATTCAGATTGCGTAAGCACTTTATTCTGGTACAATTTATTGTAACGTGCAAAAGTGCTTGTTGCCTGCCGTTTGGCAATGCCTGCATTTTTTAGTTCCTGCACATATTGCTGCCATGAGGCCACGTACTGCCCCGTTTGAAGGCTGGAGGAGCTGCCATTGAATGATAGCAGGGTACTGATATCCTGTAAAAAGCGTGTAATCTGGTTTTTCCGGGTTTCGACCAGGGCATCTTGTTGTTTAGGTAAACCGGCATCTATGGCCAGCAGGGTATCGCCTTGTTTTAGCCTTTTATTGTCAGCAAGTTTATATTGAATTAACCGGCCATTTACCGGTACAATAAGTTCAGTTTTCTCTATAGTGGATTGTAAAATACCTGTACCGTTTATGCTAATCGGTATTTTAATCAGGGGAAGGGCTACAAGTACCAATAAAATGGCTACCACCGTAACGATGTAAATTAGCTGGCTCGACTTGCTGATTTGAGAACGATAAACGAGTGCGGTATTGGATATTTTTTCGGTTGAGTAGTTGGTTAAAGCCATAGTATTGAGTTGATAAAGCATCCGCTATTCTGATTTTCAGAACAGCGGATACAATAACTTTGCTTATAAGCTCCAAACAAGTTTCAAAACATTGGTTACTGTTTTGTTTAAAAATGTAGAAGTATCGGCACCAACTGAGTTTAAAGCAGTTGAAAGAGAAGCTAAAACTTCATTTAAAGTATTGTTAACAATACCACCACCTTCAACTTGTGACATTTCGGTTTTGTTCATTTCCTGAACACCAAGATTGTTTAATTCTAAACTTTTCATACTAGATTTTTTTGAGTTTTTAAGCTCCCTACTCTTTAAAGGTTTTTCGGGATTGCCACCTCATGCTTGGCCAAACACTGCGACGAAAGTAAACATATTAGCAATACAGATGTAGTATTAAGCATCTAACCTTAAACTAACACTTCCTTAACAAGTTCGCTAAAAGCGCCTAAATACGCTGCATTTGGCCTACTCAACCAAAAATCATTGTATCATTAATCATATTCAATTTATTCATTAGAAAAAAATCAGCTCATATTCGTTTTATTCGCTGATTTTTAGCCTTTTTACATACCTTTCGATTTCATGAATCCCAATTCCTCGCTGGTGATATGGTCATCGTCGATGGCATAAGATTTAATTCCGGCTATTTTCATTTCATCAATCAGATCTACAAAATCCTTGAATTTGGATGTTGCCGTAGGTTTGATAATCACAATCATATATTTTGCCGGATTATTGGCGTGTGTTTTAGCCACTTTACGCTCATTTGCACTAATCTCCTCCTGAATGTTTTTAACGGCCACCACTTTCATATCTGCCCCGGCTATGGTTCCCATGTAACAAACCGACTGACTGTTCTTTCCCAGTAAAATGGTCATGGTTCTGGATGCGGGATAATCGGCAGTAACGTCAATAGTTTCATCGGGTTTTGCAATATCTGCCGCATTGAGCGAGCCCAAAGAGGTGGTGAGCATAAAAAACGTGGTTAGTAAGAACATCAGATCTACCATTGCGGTAAGGTCTACCCGTGGTGCTGTTTTTTTGGTTCTTCCTTTTGCCGCTTTGCGGCCTTGCGATTCGTTTAGCGTTGCCATAATGTTTAGGTTTTTTTATGATGATGACAACAAACCTGAAATTGCATAAAAAAAGCGGCTAAAAATTAACCGCTTAAGAAAGATCGCAATGACGACCATATTAATATAGCTACTTCACAGCTTCAATTACACCACAGCCCACGCGCGGGCCTGAGTTTCCTGTTGGTTGTGTGGTATAATCGTCGGTGCCACCATGTACAATAATCCCACGGCCGATAATATTTTTAATGTCGCCCTCTTTAATGCTCCACCTGTCGGTAGTTACCGATAAAGTGGCGTGTCCCTTATTATCGAGCATAATATTACCGATATCGCCACTATGGTAGGCTGCAGAGCCCCATTTGCCATGTGCTTCTTTGGTAGGGTTCCAGTGCCCGTGGGTATTTTCGCCCATGTTGCCGCAATCGCCATGTTCGTGAAAATGCACAGCTACATTACTATCGGCCCTTGCCGCAAAATTCATTTCAATATCCATTTTAATTTTCCCATCGCTTAGCTCATAAAATTTGGCTGTTCCAATGTTTTTAGCTGGATCGGCGGTTTCGGTAAGATTGGCCTGAGCTACAACTTTATCGGTTTTGGTACAGGCACTTAAACAAGCAGCTCCGATAACAAAAAGACTTAAAAAATATTTTTTCATGGTTCAAAAAATTTAGTTTAATAAGAAACAGCCTGAATGTCATTTGGTTTGTTTTTAAATGATTGGCATTAAAACCATTTCTGAAACCACTTGTTTAAATAGTATAAAATCGTATAACTATGGAACAGCCAATTGCAATGAACACTTTGAGTCAAATTTTGGAGAAATTGAGGCTGAAAGGAAAAGATAACGAATTAAAAATAACTGATCACGGCAAGATGCAAAGCAAAACGCTGGGCACCATTTATAAACCAGAAGATTTAACCATCGTAAAAACGTATCGCTTTGAAGGTGATTCTGACCCAGCAGATAATTCAGTCTTGTACATTGTTGAAGATCAGGAGAAAAACATTGGCTACATACTGGATGCCTATGGCATTTATTCGGATAACGAAGGGCCACTGTTTGATGATTTTTTAAAGAAAATCCCTACCGAAAACAGGGATGAACAGGAACTGTTTTGTTAATAACCTATTGAATAAAAGGAGAATCGGGATAATCTGATTCTCCTTTTTTGATTTAAAAAAATCTGGAAAGCGATAATTCCGTAATTTTGCGCCTCATTTTACGAGCACCAGATGAAAAGCAAACTCAATATACCACCAATCCCCGCAGTTTTACTCTCCATTATCAGCGTACAGTGCGGTGCGGCTATTGCAAAAGGGCTTTTCCCACAAATCGGCGCCGCAGCTACAGCATCGTTAAGAATTGGTTTGTCGGCCATTATTTTAATGCTTGCTTTCAGGCCCAACCTTTCGAAGCTAAATTTTAAACAGTGGAAATATGTAATCCTTTATGGTATCTGTTTAGGTACCATGAACATGGTATTTTACCTGGCCATTGCACGGATACCTGTAGGTTTGGGCGTAACCCTGGAATTTGTTGGCCCGTTATTGCTTGCCATTATAGGCTCTAAAAAGCCGGTTGATTTTTTATGGGTAATATTGGCTGCTGCAGGTATTGCTTTAATTGCACCCTGGACAAACACCGGTTTGGATATAGTTGGTGTATTACTGGCGCTTTTGGCCGGTGTTTTTTGGGCCGGTTATATTATATTGGGTGGACGGATTTCCAAAATCATGAAAGGTGGTGACGCTGTGGCCATCGGGATGATATTCGCTACAATTGTAATCCTTCCTTTCGGCATTTTTGGTGGTGGCTTAGGGCAGTTAAACCCAAAGTTACTGGGTTTAGGCGCAGCACTTGCACTATTATCAAGTGCCATTCCCTTTACCCTCGAAATGCGCGCACTGAAACAACTGCCAGCACGCACTTTTAGTATTTTAATGAGCCTTGAGCCTGCTATGGCTTCTTTGGCTGCCTTGGTATTCTTGCACGAATATCTTTCGTTAAAAGAATGTTTTGCAGTGGCATTTGTGGTAATTGCCTCGGCAGGTTCTTCGCTTACGGCCCGCCGGGCAAAATTGTAATTTAAGCCAGTTTATCGGTTTTGTAGATTGCGATATCTTCAGTCAACTCAGTAGCCCTGGCCACAAAAGCCACAATATAGGGTTGGCCATTGTGAAAATCCAAACTCGCCTGGTCTTTCCATTCTTCCTGAAAAATAAAGGTTTCCTGGTCGGCAGCTTCGTGCAAATCGTACTGAATACACGCTTCTTCTTTGCGCGAATTTGAAACCATATCCAATAACAGGACTCTTAATTCGGCAGTGGTTTCTTTTTTACTTTTAACTATTGCAGTTAGATAGAGACTCATATACTTCGGTATTTAAAAAAGTTTCGGTTAAATGTTCGTTGTATCTTTTAAGATCGTTAATGATGTCGGCGTTTTTTTCTACATCATGAAAATGGAGACCATCAATTCTTTCCATTCCCGTAAAAGCGTTCATCCGGTGGAAACCGAATAGTACACCATCATCTACACTGGTTTCCATAAAAAATTCGCCTGGCAAAGTAA
Organism: Pedobacter kyungheensis; assembly: GCF_000812965.1. GTDB lineage: Bacteria > Bacteroidota > Bacteroidia > Sphingobacteriales > Sphingobacteriaceae > Pedobacter > Pedobacter kyungheensis. The sequence goes on along the minus strand of NZ_JSYN01000016.1, from coordinate 17,849 downwards.
ATGCCTCTTTTGGTGCATTCCACGAAGAGGTAACCATATATTTCCGGCCGTGCAGCATTCCGCCGGTTCCGTAATTACGTGTCGGATTGTCCGATTTTCGGCCGTCGCTATGGTAAATACCGTGGTTATGGCCTTCGGTAAATACCACATCAATATATTGTTTAAAAGCATGCGGTACCTGGAACCACCAGATTGGGGTATGGTAAATTACTACATCTGCCCAAACATATTTGGCTACTTCCGCTTTGGGATTGTAAGCCTCATTAATATTAGTAGTTTGCACTTCAAAGTCTGGCAATTGCGAAAAGAAATCGACTGTAGCATTGGTAATGGTTTCGTTAAACTTACCGCCAGAGTGGCCAAATTTCTGGCCGCCGTTTATGATGAATATTTTTGTCATTTCGTTTTTTTTATTTTGATGACACAAAATTACTGCAGCCACATCTATTATTAAAACAAGTTAATTTATAGATTTGTATCAGAATTATAATAACAAGATTATGGTTAATTTAGAATGGTACAGAAGTTTCAAAGCAATTTATAAAACGGGTACTTTAACCGGCGCAGCCGAAAACCTCTTTATCTCGCAACCAGGAGTAAGTTTGCACCTGAGCTCATTAGAGAGTTATGTAGGCTACAAATTATTTGAGCGCACAGGCCGGAAAATGATTCCGACAGAAAAAGGAAAAGTACTTTATAATTTTATTGTAGAACCATTGGCCAAGCTCGAAGATGCGGAAAAGCATTTTCAGAAAAGTACGGAGAAACATACCCCAACCATCAGTGTAGGCATGTGTTTCGAAACCTTCCAGATAACGCTCGAGCAATACATTTCTACACTACCTTTTAATGTGATTATCCGCTTTGGCGAATACCCTGAAATGCTCGATCAATTGGATAAGGGCATTTTAGACCTGATTATTACGCCACAGAAAGGTAATTCGCCCAATGTAGAACATGAAGCTTTTTCATCAGAAACCATTGTATTGGTAGGTGGCATAGAAACCGATGGAGCGGCTTTTAATGCACTGGCTAAAAAGAATGATTTGGAAGGCATGGAAGACTGGCTGAAACAACAGAAATGGTACGGCACCGCTGGTGATATGGAGCATTTGCTCCGTTTCTGGCAGCTTAATTTTGGTAAACATGCCGATTTCCGCCCGAATTATATTGTACCAAACCTAAACTCCATTGTTCGCTGCTTATCAGGCGGCAAGGGTCTCGCCATTATTCCCGATTTTCTGTGTAAAAAAGAAGTTGAAGAACAGAAAATAAAAGTGATTTGGGAAGGCAGCAGTAAACTGAAAAACACTTTATATTTTGGCTGCCGCAAAAACACCCAATATGCCCAGGAAATTGGAGTAATTAAAAAATTGTTTAAAGAGGTAATGGTGAGTTTATAATTAAAAAAGGTTGCCACTTAGCGGCAACCCTTTTTTAGCTTTTATAAATCCAATCCTTCCAACAGCTTATCATCAACCAAATGCGGTAAGGTAATGTTTAAGGAAGGGCTACGTTCCATTTCACGCTCAATGGCAAAACGGGCTTCTTTATTGCGCGCCCAGCTTCTTCTGGCGATGCCGTTATTTACATCGTAAAAAAGCATTTGCTGTAACTTTTCACCTGCTTCGCGGGTGCCGTCGAGTACCATTCCAAAACCGCCGTTTATTACTTCGCCCCAGCCTACGCCCCCACCATTGTGGATGGATACCCAGGTAGCCCCTCTAAAGCTATCGCCAATTACATTATGAATGGCCATATCAGCAGTAAAACGGCTCCCATCGTAAATATTACTCGTTTCCCTGAATGGTGAATCTGTTCCGCTTACATCGTGATGGTCTCTACCCAAAACAACCGGGGCCGATAACTCACCGCTTTTAATGGCTTCGTTAAATCTCAAAGCAATTTTGGCCCTGCCTTCTGCATCAGCATATAAAATCCGGCTTTTCGAACCTACAACTAATCTATTGGCTTTTGCGGCCGTAATCCAGTTGATGTTATCTTGCACTTGCTGTTCAATTTCAACCGGAGCCTGCAGTTTAATCTCCTCCATAACCTCTTTGGCTATCCTGTCGGTAATATCCAGATCGCTCTCGTTACCTGAGGTGCATACCCATCTAAACGGGCCAAAACCGTAATCGAAACACATGGGGCCTAAAATATCTTCCACGTACGACGGATATCTGAAATCAATGCCATTTGGTGCCATAATCTCGGCTCCGGCACGACTACACTCTAAAAGAAAAGCATTACCATAATCAAAAAAGTAAGTACCTTTTGCTGTGTGGCTGTTAATGCTGGCTGCATGGCATTTTAAGGAGTTCTGAACATAATTCTTAAATTCATCTGCCGCGTTGGCCATTAGTGTATTGGCTTCATCAAAAGTTAAGCCAACAGGATAATAACCACCAGAATAAGGATTATGCAGCGAAGTTTGATCGGAGCCAATGGTGACTTCAATATCCTCCTCATCAAAATGTTCCCAAACATCAACCACATTGCCCAGATAAGCGATCGATACAGTTTCTTTTTTATTCTGAGCCAGTTTTACGCGATTTACCAGCTCATCCAGATTTTCAATCAGCTCATCTACCCAGCCTTGCTCTTTTCGTTTAAGCGCGGCATGCGGATTAACTTCGGCGCAAACGGTTATACAACCTACAATATTTCCGGCCTTGGTTTGTGCGCCACTCATACCGCCCAATCCGGCAGTTAAGAAGATTTTTCCGGCGGTGTCTTTACCGTAAAAACCCTTCTTCCTGAAAGCATTCATTAAAGTAATGGCTGTACCATGCACAATGCCCTGCGGACCGATGTACATGTACGATCCTGCTGTCATTTGGCCGTATTGCGTTACTCCCAATGCATTAAATTTTTCAAAATCATGTGTCGAAGAGTAATTGGGCACCATCATCCCATTGGTAACCACCACGCGTGGGGCAGCTTCGCCAGAGGGAAACAAGCCCTGCGGATGACCGCTGTAAATGTTAAGGGTCTGCTTATCGGTCATGGTAGCCAGATATTGCATGGTAAGCAGGTATTGGGCCCAGTTTTGAAAAACACTGCCATTGCCTCCATACGTAATCAATTCTTCTGGATGCTGCGCAATTGCCGGATCGAGATTATTCTGAATCATTAACATGATGGCCGCTGCATGAATAGTTTTGCAGGGATATTCGTTAATTGGTCTGGCATAAATAGCATAATCGGGCATAAAACGATACATGTAAATGTGTCCGTAGTTATCCAGCTCAGCTAAAAATTCGGGAGCCAGCTCACTGTGCCACGCTGCCGGAAAATAACGAAGGGCATTTTTTAAAGCCAGTTTTTTTTCAGCTGTACTTAAAACCGCTCTCCGAACCGGAGCATGACTAAGTTCAGGGTTTCTGTTTTTTTCACCTGGTAATTCAGCCGGGATACCTGCTAATATTTCTGCTGCAAAATTCATATGCTTCAAGCTAAAATTTTTAATGAAGTGTTTTTTCTGCCTCTTTGGCTACCGATACTACTTTACCTGATTTTACCAGGTTTATAACAGTTTCCATACTATTGTACATAATCTGATCTTCTTCAATATGATCAATCTCCGTACGTACAAAGTTGTGTACCGCAGTCAGGATTTTGCCAGGCTTTAAGGGCGCATGATAATCAACGGCCTGTGCCGCGCAGAAAAGCTCAATGCCTAGTATTTTTTCTACGTTTTCGATTACCTGCAAAGCTTTTCGGGCACCGATAGAGCCCATACTTACATGATCTTCCTGGCCTAATGATGTAGGGATGCTATCGGCACTTGCCGGAAAGCAAAGTCCCTTATTCTCGCTGGCCAATGCCGCGGAAGTATACTGCACAATCATAAATCCAGAATTTAAGCCGGTTTCGCGCATCAGCAGCTTGGGTACTCCAGGTGTATTTCCTTCCAATGAAAGGTAAATCCGCCTGTCGCTGATATTGCCAATTTCGGATGCCGCTAAACAGGCATAATCCAGAGGCAGTGCTAAGGGCTGTCCATGAAAATTCCCACCACTAATAGTCAACTCATCGTTAAAAATAACCGGATTATCGGTTACCGAATTTAATTCTATTTCTACTGCTTCTTTTAAATGCAACCAGGCGGTACGCGAAGCACCGTGAACCTGTGGAATGCACCTGAGCGAGTAAGGATCCTGCACTTTTGCGCAATCCTGGTGCGAAGGCATAATTTCAGATCCCTGGAAGAATTTGCTGATTTGAGCTGCCACCGCGATGTTTGCCGGGTAAGGCCTTAACTGATGTAATTTGGGGTGGAAAGGCTTTTCAGAGCCCATCAACCCTTCAATCATCATCGCCGAAATAATATCAGCAGCTTGAAGTACATTTTCAAGTCGGGAAACCACTTTAACGGCGTGCGCAGCTATAAACTGCGTACCATTGATTAGTGCCAGCCCTTCTTTTGGCCCTAATTGCAAGGCATCCAGATCATGATCTTTTAACAATTTTTCTGTTGAGATCATTTCGCCGTTATAATGCACTTTTCCTAAACCAATTAAAGGCAGAAAAAGATGCGATAATGGAGCCAAATCTCCTGAGGCTCCAACCGAACCCTGTTTCGGAACCACTGGTGTAGCACCTATTTCTAAAAACCAGATCATCCGGTCAAGCGTTTCAATCCGGATGCCAGAATAACCCTGTGCCAGCGACTGCAGTTTCAATACCAGCATCAGCCTGGATATTTCGGTATCAATGGGTTCACCCACACCCACAGCGTGACTCTTCAGGATATTTTCCTGAAGTTTACGGGTATCTGCAGCCGAAATCATCGAGGTACATAGCGGACCAAAACCTGTATTAATGCCGTAAACAGGCTTACCAGAAAGTGCAATCCGCTCTACCACTTTACTGCTTTCAATCACTTTATCCCGTACTGCAGGACTCAGCATACCCTTTATTTCCCCCTTGCTGATGGCCAGGGCAATATGGGCTGTTAAATGATCTGTTCCGTAATTAAAAATCTGTTGCTCGCTCATGTTAGAAAAGGTTTTAAACAAAAATAACAGCTATATTTGATACCTATAAATACCAATTACATCATCATGTAATAACCATGAGTTATCAAATAGAGCTTAGGCATTTTAAATATTTCCAGGTATTGGCAGAAGAACTTAAGTTCAGAAAAGCTGCCGACAGGCTTTTTATTTCGCAGCCGGGCCTTAGCCGGCAGATTAAACAGATGGAAGAAATTTTTAATGCCCAGCTGTTCGACCGGACCAAGAAAAAAGTAACGCTTACCGAAGCCGGAATATACCTCAAAACAGAAGTCGATTTTCTGTTTAGCCATATCGATAACATTAAAAAGCAGCTCAACGACATCAATGAAGGCAAACAGGGCGAACTCCGCATTGGTTTTCTGGGTTCAGCAGCGCAAAAAATTGTACCGGAGTTAATTTTCAGGCTAAATAAAGATTTTCCTGAAATCAGGACCAACCTGGATGAGATGACCAACAAGCTGCAGATTGAATTGCTCGAAAAAGATATGCTCGATGTGGGTTTTGTTCGGATAAATCAGTTTAAGGAAGGTATCTCTAAACACATTGTGCATCGCGATACTTTCTCGCTTGTATTGCCCCGAAACCACCCGCTTAAAACAGCAAGCTTTGAAGCGGTTAAAAAACTGGGCGACTCGCCTTTTATCTTTTTCTCGAGCGATGACAGCCCCTTTTATTACGACCTGATTATGAGCATTTGTGAAGACCATGGTTTCAGGCCGAAAACTTTTCATAAATCAGTTAATGCCCTAACCATATACAAACTGGTGGAGGAAGGCCTGGGCATTGCCATTGTACCAACTGCATTAAAATACGGCTACAAGGAAAATGTAAAATTCGTTGAACTTAAACACATCCCGCAGCGCACTGAACTTTATATGATCTGGAAAGACGCAAACCGAAACCCGGCCTTGAAAAATGTGATCAAAATTCTTTTGAAGGGTAAGGTTTAGCAGAAAATATTAAACTGGCTTTACCACCATGAGTTTTTTTAATTCCCGAACTCTTTTAAGTATCCTTTTGTATCCGGATTGATATAGGCTATCTTTAGAGTGAAGGAATTCAACTCATCAGCCTTTGAAAAATATAATTGTATTACTTTCTCTTTAGTGGTCCAAGTGTAACTTGGTATTCCGTTAGATTGTGGATCTTGCTCAATTTTTGCATCCTTATTCTGCTTTTTTAATATCTCTAGTAACGCATAATATTCTTTTTCTCCGGAATTATGTAGATTATCTGTTTCAAGAATTATCCTGATCAATTTATTGGAGGGAGTAGAACTTGCATATAACCGGCTAAACAGAATTTCTTTGGATTCCCAATAACCGAAGCCTCTTAGATCAGGATTTTTCATTCCCAATAGTGGTGCTCTTCTTTCCACAAAATCTATATCACCATACTTTTCTCCGTTTTTTATGGTATAATTCGCAACATCCTTATATTGATACAACAATCTCTTTTCGGTAATATTATATAAAGAGAACCATTTAATGTTTATTGGTTGAGCTTGGGTATTGGTATGCTTATTGGCCCCCATTTTGTTCTCCTTTACGTAGGCCAACTTAGAGAAGAACTTGTCAAGATCAAGTTTTTGAAAATTTACCTTAGCGAGATCAATTGGTTTCCCTCTTTCAAGAACTAAATTACCTTCATCACTTTTGCAACTACTCATGCTAATTAAGAAGAGTATGCAGAAAAGAATTGTTTTAAGCTTAGTCATTATGATTATTTATACTTAAACATTGCTACATAATGAATAATTTCTTCAATAGATTTATCATACCCACCGATATATATTTTCTTCACTTCGCCATGATAGATAAATCTTAAATGTGTAGCAGTAAACATTGCGCGTTCATTATCAAACTCTTCGGAACAAGTAAGATCAAGCATTTCTGCCCATAGATATAGATGATCTTTTTCTTTAAGGCCTACGTTGTTGATAACTATTACCGGTTTCTTTTTAATGGTATATTTATATCTCAAAAGATATCCGACTGCACTAATCATAAGTGTTAAAAAAAACACCATTAACGTAACCTTATCTATAAAAAATAAGATTGCTGAAAGTAACAAAACAAAAACTGCAGTACATCCCAAATTACTATGTAACTCAAATAGTTTTAGGGAATCGTTTATCGTAGTTAAACTAAATTTAGGTGAAGTCTTTATTTCTAATTCGTTTTCCAGATATCCATTACCAGTTTTTTCCAAGATTATTATAATTTTTATCTTATAAAGATTCGAATTCTGTTTTCCCCTTGACCAATATCAAATTTGGACTGAGATACATCTCTTTGCTTTTCTCTCCTTTATAATCGCCTTCAGTATTTATACTGCCATATTCCATTCTAATTATTCCATCTCTAGTAGTTTTGTCTCTTAAAAGAACTTTTTTCCCATCTTTTTCAAAAACCAATTCATAATTTTTAATAGGCAAAACCTCTTTATTTTCGAGGGGAGTTGCATCTTTTGCAATTGACTCTATATACTCTTTAATTTCTTCTTTTGACATATAAAAAGTTTCATATTCCATTTTTTTATGCTTGATCCTGAAATTAAGGTAATTGTTTTGGTCGTTCGTCACAATCATATTCCTTATTTTTTCATACTCTTCTACTACTTTTTTTTCAATATCCGGAACTTTTCTAAGATCAACTAAACTATTATAAAATGAAGAGTAATCCCAAGGCACATTTGCTTCAAATGGAATATTGATTTCAACATATGGCAACCTTTTATCTTTAGTATTTTTTGGCAACTCTACTGTTTTCAATATTTTATAACTATCCATTGGATCTCCTTTTTGTGCAACATAAAAAAGTTCTAGTTTAACATTGGCCAAGTCATCAATAAACAACGAGCCTTCACGTGGGTACACCAATACTTTTAACGTCTGATTTCCAGATTTTATAATATGTCCATTAATAGTTTCGGTAGTTGAGAAACCTCCTTTATCAAAATAATTTCCTAATGTTTCATCATTTACAGAAATTGATACACGACAGCCCATTTTATCTATTTGAAGCCCATACATAGGCTGTTTATTGTGTTTTGGAGTGGTCTCATATGCTTCATTAATCATGGTATTCATATTTTTCGATTTGTTTTGTGCGCAACTATTTAGAACAAACAAAATTATTATACTAATCAACATTCTTATTTTCATATTTCTAATCTGCAAAGGGATGGAATCTTTTCAATTCAATAATATCTGACTTTTTCTCTACGATCCAAATAGGTTTATTAATTCTTTCTTTGGTTTTAGTACTACCGTCTGATTTACCAAGGCTTTTAACAATTATAGTAAGTTTTACGCCACCAAAATTTATTTTAGGTTCAATAAATAGTCCCTTATTATTTCCTTTTTCAATTCCTGCCGCTCCCAATAGCTCTAAATAGCTCTCTCCTTTCGCATCCACTGCAATACCAAAGCCCGATTGCACTTTATCCGCTTCCAAATTTACTCCCTTTTTTACCACTCCAGCTTCCATCTTGAGTTGAGCCCCAATACCTAGTCTACCATCAACTTGCAAGCTAGCGTAATCTTTGGTATTAAATGGGATTTCTACTCGAGCATCAATCTGTGAAAAAGCATATACATTGAACTCTAATTTTTTGCTAACCTCATATCCCCTCCAATTAGCAACAAACTCAACCCCATCTTCCAACAATTCCAACGCCCACAAAACTTGGCTTACAACTGGTACACCTTTCGCGAGCAAAAGTGCAAGAGCAATTAAATCTATTCCTCCTTCTCCTTTGATCAACGGCTCAAATCCCAGCGTTATTTTACCGCTTGATTCTACTGTATTTGGTGTCGGATCAGGCTGTACAGAATATTCCCAAGATCCATCTATTTTAATACTTGGATAATCAAATTTTATGTAAAGTGGCATCCCCTTAGGTTTGGGGATCTTCTTCATTATATTCTGTGCATGTTTTTCATCATTATGGCACAATGTATCAACTGTTTGTTTCACTTTAACAAAAACAGATGCAAATCGATCTATCTTTTCTGCTATATTTTTAGCAAACTCATGTGATTCCCCATTTATATTGCACGATACAGTTAGATCAAAATCATAGGTTTTGCCACCCTTTTTTCTTTTATCCGTTGCATCTTTCGCTTTTTGTACATTTTCTTCGTAAATACTTTTTCGCTTTTCCTCGGGATGATAAGGTGTATTATCACCGGTGGTTCTTTGCCCGTCTGATGGCATTCCGGTGGAAGCAAAACTCTGTGGCGTCTTTTTGTCACTAAAAAGAAATGAAACTTTCCATTTTACATCCGGAAAAACGCGAATTCTGGCCATCTGATTCGGATAACGGCACGTTCCTACAGGTATAAAATATGTTTGGGCATTACCCTCTCTTAAAAAAAGATATCTTAAGGGCCATAACTTATCCAAAGCAGAATTACTGATGTCGTAACCCATTATATCTTCACCTACTGTTTTGTTATAAATATAATGTGGAAGAAATTTTAAACTATCCCCAGTATATTGATAGTCTATATTTTCTTTTAAATTTTGAACAACAGCAACATTTTTAGATCGTTGAACAGGATCTGCTTTGTAATCATAGTCCTTCTTATTCTCCTCCGTTACTTGGGCTCCTGAAGCTTTTAACTGTTTTTGATGGGTAGTATCTTCCTCTACAACATATTTGTTCTGTTCATTTTTAAAAGGCAATATAACATTCTTCATTTGGAACACATTGTGCATATCGCTATGATGTTGTCCTTTTTCCAAAAGCACACCGGTACACATCACTCCTTTATTTTTCAGGTTTATTAGATCTATTTTTAATCCTTTCCTTTTATCTCCTCTAATTACATCATAATACATAGTGGTCTGGTCAATTACCGCCGCATCTTCATCAAATAAATCAAATGGTTTTCGCTTCCCATCGTCTTCTGTAATACTTATTTTTGAATATCCACAAGGATCAAACTCTTTTCTTGTATACTGAATATCACCTATATACTGAATTTGATTGTTTTTACTAATCTCAAAGTTTTTTAAAATTGTATCTGCAGTTTCATACTTAACGAAAATATATCGAGAAACCTTCGTCTCCTCAACATCCTTAGTTGTCGGGTTTATGTTGAGCACCTTTTCAGTATTTAGCTGATGCTTGTATTCAACATTTGTTTTTGTATTACTAATCCTTATAATTACTGAATAGTCTTTCTCCAAATCTCCTTTAAGGTGTATTTTCCCTTTCCAATTTGGATCGATAAAAAAAGGCACCTTAAATTCTGCGTTTGCTGAAGTTCCATTTTCCTGCACATAATATTTGGATAAACTATCTTTAATTATTGGGTCTGGCAACAAAGGGCTACCTCCCATATCTGTTAGGATAATCTCTAAAACAAGATTTTCGAAACTTCTTTCTGTTGCAACATTATATTTATCGTCTAGCTTTGCAGGCAATAAATGTGTGAATATATGTAAATCAATGGTTTGCCCATAATGATATAAACCATCATTAATTCCAAGTGAAGTCACCTCAGGTTCAATTTTTTGTTCATCAAAATATGCAAAACGGATATCAGGTTTATTTACAGGAAAGAAGTTAAAATTGAACCCTTTATTTGGAATGTTGTTAAACACTTCCATTCGGTACGAATTCCCCAACCAAAAATCATTATCGCCAGGAGTAAATTCAATGAATGAACCCAGCTTATATTGTTGACCGATACCACAATATTCTATAAAACTATTATTTGATGCATTGCCTATTTTACCCCATGATGGAAAAACATCTTTACCTTTCATTTCTTTAGCTTTCGACCATAGGTACGACAAAATATAAGCCCATTTTCCTTGATTTGACGTGGCCGTTTTATCTTTTGTACCTTCACCCAAATTACCTTTTTCAAGATTCAGATAAAAGCGGTGTGTCTGTCCCGTTTTTAATAGAATATTCTCTCCATTATTAATCGTTCCTTTATTTATTCCATCTACAGAATATTCACAGGAGACTATACCACTTGGTAATTTAACCTTGTCACTCATATTATATTGCATTTAGATTATCATAAGGAGATGTAATATTAAGCTCCTTCATATTCACCAACGGATTAATCTGTGCCTGCTGTTCTTCATCAGCATTATCGATATTCTGCTGAGATGGTTGCCCTTTCTGCCCAGTTTTAGCAAACAAAATGCAAGGTGAACCGCTAATGGTACAAACGCCTTTGCTATCTTCAACCAAAACCTGCCCATTGTTAATTAAAACCATTTCTTTGTACATCTCTTTCCACTCGGTTAGTGCGGGCACACAGGGCTTAAAACCTCCGGGGGTTGGTTGGAGTTTACATTGGCCGAAAGTGTTTTTTTCAAAGGTCATCCCAATATCTACATGCGAAGCAATTAATTTTTGAGCCCCGTCTTTATCATTAACGTAATGCTTTTGCTGAGTAAGTACTTTTAGTTTATCGGTTGCTGTACCAAACTGGCATTGGCAGGTGGCGCCTTGTACAATAATTTCTTTCTGTGCCATAAATCCTCCTTTATTAACCTAATACCCGGGTCCAAAATCCCTTTTTCTTTTCAACAGGAACAGGATCGCTTCCTACATGTGCATGTAAACCTGGATCGGCTGCCTGAACGCTGCTTTCAATTTCGTAGGCTGTGAACTGTATTCGTTTTACTGCGATTTCGTTTGGGTCTTTCTTTTTGTACAGCTTCCAATCAACCTGGGCATGTTTAAGCAAACCTCCGTCGCGATCCAAATCACAAATCGCATTTAATTTCATTTTAAATGCTCCCTCTTGATTTAAAAGCGCAGCCTGCTCTGCCGTAGTCTCACTTTCTGAATGAAAATTCACTTTAAATGTTCCATAATCTGTATAATAGGGAGCTACTGACTGTACGCCTTCAAATGTGACATTTTTATAAGCAATAACCGGAAAGCTAAAACTTATTTGCTGCGATAAATCAGGTTGATACTTTAGATATTGGGGGTGAAAAAAAATATTCCAGAACATATCAACCCTGAGTGCATTTTGCAGTTCATACCTGTCTGCAATTTTACTCTCCATTTTTGATAAAAACAGTTCGGCATACCGACCTTCATATTTATCACCAATTTTTTCGGCTACCTGCTCCCATCGCTTTAATATCTCGCTGTGGTTTACAATTCCTCTAAACACCTCATTTACTGAGTTCACATCAACTTTAACAGGATAAATTGCTGCCATAGCCATACTGGCAAGCTGCTCACTTACAAAATCGGGTTCATGCCTGTCAATAAAAAGATCGCTCTTATTAAAGCATAACTGCCAGGTTTTATTTTCATCCCGGAATTGGTTAACCAGCAAATGGATCTGATAATCGATCCTTTTTGCCTCATCTCCGCTCCCCTCATTGTAATATTTAATTGTAATACCGTACTTTCTTTGCAACCGTGGTTTTGGTGCAAATTCTATAGCATGATTTACATTAAGTTTAATCTTATCCGCATCTAAAGGCTGTATTGTATCGGTTAATTTTTCCATGTTTGAGCATTCTAGTAAATAACCCTTTTACCATCGGCATTAGGATCCATCCCAATACCTTCCCTACGTGCAGACCAGTGCAGATACTTGTTTCTTAAAATGCGTAAGTCTTCCTGTTGCTGCTTTTCCTTCTGATAATTGGCATAGTTCTGCTCTGGTATTTTTGCGCCGGCATATTTTTTATCCAATTGAGCAAATGTTTTAAAAGCGTAAGGCTGACCATTGCCCATTACATAATCTTTTAAATAACCTTTTACCCTAACCAGTAAGGGGTCGTCCGATATTGTATACTTGCTATCTACCAGTGCTTGCAGATTAACCGGTGCGGTACTCTTTTTTGCATATTCTGCCATATAATGCAACGGGATGTAACTATACTCCTTTTTGATAAGCTTTCTTGAGCCTTTTAAAGCGAAATAGGCAAAGCCTCCTGTAATTTCGAGCTCCTCTTCTTTATACCACGCTTGTTCGATCAGGTTTCTTTTGAAGGGCTCAAGATTATTTCTGTTTGTCCAGGTGGTTTCGAGTTCTTCTTTTACCTCCGGACCGGTATCGTAACTTCCGCCAACATCACTGTGTACGCCCGGAAATGATTTTTCCTTGCCCATATTTACCTTGGTAAGCGAAAAGTTTTGGCGATGCTCATTTTCAGCAATGAAATGGATCACGGTTTGTGCCCTTCCTATTTCATTGAGGTGAAGTTCTTCAACATCGTTAAAATTTGGCATTGCACTAATGTATTTCGAGTAGGAAGAAACCGTATCGAAAATTCCTAAAAACCTAACTTTTATCTGGTTAGCTGTTATTTTAATCCCTGCCTGTTCGCATTTTAATCCTAAATGCCCGCAGGCCGGTAATACTTCTGCATTAGTCGATTCACCATCGGCATCGAATTTGGATACCCTGCCAGATCGCGGTTCTACGATAACACTTGGCTTATAAGCGGATTTTCCAATTTCGTAAACAAAATTTCTTGCAGCTGCCGCTCCTCTGCTGAAACCAAAAACATCAAAAGTTATACTCCGCAGCTTTTTTTTGTTATTAGCTTTTAGGATTTTAGTAAGTTTTTCAGAAACGATTTTCTCGCAACCAATTCTCACTTTACCCCTAATCCCGGTATCGCCCGATCCAAATGCATATCCGATAGTACTATCTTTTTTCTCATCTTCGGTACCGATCCCTTCAATATATAAGCTAAGACTTTTGTCGTAGTGATCCCAAAGCCTCGCTACGTTAGACCAATCGTTATAATAGCTGCTTTCGTCATCATCCTTTCCATATTTTTTAAAGGTTTCTGTATTGTTAAGTCTTGCATTGGTATTGGCTTTACTGTTTTTTGTGCCATCAAAGAAAATACCTAAATTAATATCCAGGTATTCGGTAACATCATTCTTAGGGGTGTAAGCACCCAATTGAACACTTGTCATATCAATCCAAATTTTTACTGCTACTAATTTTACTGCCAACCAGCTTAATTTCTTCCGTTTTGTTTTTGAGTGCCAGCTTGGCCGATGATCCATCGCTACTTAAATCGACGATCAAATCAACAGGACCATTTCCTGCTAACTTTTCAAAAGCCCCGGAAGTTTCTTTTTCATCAAATGGCCTGATTTCTAAGCCGTTTTTCTTACCCGCTTTATCTTTCCAGAGGATAGAAATATATTTCGGCAATGCTCTGTGGCCATATTGATTCGTGGTAAGCTCTTCACCAAAGCGGTTTTCTTCTTCTCCGTTTAGGAAGTTGTAATAGATCAATGTTACTTTACCTCCCTCAGGCACAGTCACCTGTGGTCTCCACTCATAACGCTTGCGGTAAGTTTCATAAACATCCATATCCGGCATGCCCGATTTCGTTATCCGGTCCTTAATTTCGGGTTTAATCACCATTTCATTATTCAATGTTTTAGTGATAAAATCAGGACGGAACATATACTTGGCATTATCGTATGCCTGCTCGGCAGTAATCGTTGTATCGTGTGCCTGAAACGCACCAACCTCTGTTTGAAAACCGGCACCGCTTAGCCAAACCATTACCCGCCCTTTGGGCGCAAGGCCAACTTTAATTAGCTTATAGGTTTCTTTTTTCTGATTTAGATCGTTGATAAAACCATTCTGAAATAACCTACTGATAAGATTTTTATCCAATTTCCATTTTCCGGTATAAAATTTCTTTTCGGTAAGCGAAAGCCAGGTAAAATTTAACGAGTCTGGTGCTTCCATTTGTTTGGTCGATACACTCATAATACCGCCGTCGTTTCCCCAACCGGTATTCTGTGTTCCCCAAATGGCATCAAAACTATAGGTAAAATCGTTGGCAATAATTGCTCCTCTGTAAACTTCCATTGGGTATTCTTCAGGTGCTGAAACAGTACCCGTCCACTCAAATTTTTCTTCCATTTTTTGTCCTTTGCAGCTTGTTATCGCCAATAAAATGAGCGATAAAAACAAGTATCTGTTTCCTTTTAAACTCATGATTTGTTACCGCTTGATACAATTTTTTTACTGCTCGCTAATGATAAATTTTGTGCAGTAGCCTCAACATTCATTACCTGGGCAATCTTTTCCAATTTAATGCCAACACGCAATTCATATTTCTGAATAACTTCTACAGTAATATTTTTAGCCTGTTTAATGATTGCCATGGTTAAAAAAGATTAGATTTTTCTGCACTGTTTAACTCTACAATCTTACCACTTTGGATAGTCATATTTTCTTTGGCACTAAACATGCTAATTTCTGAGGCGATTTCGTTTGAAGTATCAGCTGTCCTTTTAAAATCCTTTGTAGCAAGCTCTGTTCTATTGTTAGATGTTTCTGAAACATCACCAACCGCACTTAACGAATAATTGTTGCCTGCAGTTGTAGCAATGTCCTTACCAGCATTGGTCGATTGGTTTTGCCCCACCTGAACATCCATATTCTCCTGCACATTAATCTGCATGTTCTTACAGTTCAGCGTCATGTTTTCTAAAGCGGTAATGGTAATATTGTTGCCTTTGGTATCAATATGAATAATATTGTTGTGGATATCGGTAATTTTTATCCCCTGGGTATTGGCATCATCATCAAATTCAACCAGGTGACCACTTCTGGTAATGATGCTTTTCAGGTGGTTTTTAATCAGCGGGCTACTATCTACATTAGCGCTGTGGTACATACTTCCCATTACCACCGGACGGGCAATATTTCCTTCCTCAAAGGCAATCATTACCTGATCGTCGATTTCGGGAATGGCGAAATAACCGCGATTATTTCCTCTATCGCCAATACCTGCACTAGGTGTAACGACGCGGAGCCATTCAGTTACATCATTGGTTAAACATTCCCATTTAAATTGTACTTTAATCCGGCCCTGACCTTGGGGGTCGTTATTATCAATCACATTGGCCAGCTGAAGGTCAGGCTGGGGCTTTTGTACTTTTTTTACAAGCAAACGCTCCGTAGTGGATACTTTTCCTTCAAAGGTATTGTGGTATTTTCCGTTCTCATCAATATGGTGATTGATGCTGGTGATCAGAAATTTGCCAAGGCTCTCGGTTGTAAATGCCAGCTCTTTGCGTAAGCTCATCGTAATTTCGGCAATTCCACCAATGCTCAAACCGGCATTATCACCCCTGGCAGTTACTTTTAGCAATTCACTCACATTCGCCTTTTCCTCATTTTCTACCAGGTTTTTAATATCATTGCTATTATCAACACGTATTAAAGTAGGTTGATTGAAAGTTTTGCTATAGGTTAGATTAGAAGCTTTAACAGCATGCGATAAATCAGGCGGACCATCTACTTTCCCTGTACTTTCGCTCAGCAATATTTCATCCTGTTTGGAGTTGTAAGCAAAGCGTTTATTTTTAATTGGCGCTATTTCCATGGCATACTGCATTTCCTGCACATCCCTCCCATAAAACAAAGCAATTTCTTTCTGCGCATCGGGCTTACCAAAATTGAGTTGCTTTCCGTCGTAAAAAAACCACTCATGGTATTCGGCCGACAGCCTGTTGAGAAAAGCAAAATCACTCTCCTTGTATTGTATAATGTAGTCTATTGCTTCTGTACGTGAAGATTTAGCCACAATCTTAAGATCGTTGGCTGGCGTATCCTTCGTAGCCAGTTTTACAATAGTGTTTAAGTCTTTATCTAAATAGGACCCCAAATCGGGGCCGCGGTCGATCAAAATAGTTGGACTATAGCCGCTTACAATGAGTACACCATGATAACCATGGCTTTGAGACAGTTGTACTTTAGCTACGAGCCCAATAAAATTTTGCATGCTTTCCGGCGAATGGCCAAAAGATGCAGTTAAAGTTTTACCAACAAAATCGCGGCTATCGTCTAAACTGATCAACCCGGGGGCCCCCATCTGATCGTGGTTAAAACGCAATTCGAAATAATGGTGATCGTTAAAAGCCTGTTTTAAGCTGAAGGAAGCAAAATGGGTAATTTCTTTTCCTTCTATATTGATTTCTGCAATGAGTTTCTTTTCCATATTGATTATCCATCTGTAGCACAACAATTAATCAAGTCCTGTTCGAATTCTCCCCCAACAAATGGGTTTTAATTTCGCATGCACAGCACTAAAATATCGTGCTAAAGCACCAACAATTCCTGAACTTGTAAACACCAACGAAATAAACAGTTATTGCCTCAATATGTTTAAGATGGTTAGACATAGATAGCGTTTAATTTACGAGGTGATCAAAGTTGATCTATCATAGCCATAAAAGCCTGATCAGAGAAGAGCCTGTAATTCAGATTAAATTTTTGTATTAAGGCGACTGGCCAAAGCCAATCGCCTTTAAAATTTATAACATCGGGAATTAAGCCTTAGGCCAATCGTTTTCGTGCTCGGCATTGCCCAGCTTCAGCTTGCGGGCCGATACCACAAAAGTTAATGTCATTGGGGTATTGTCGTTTACTGCAATACCTTCGCTATATTGAATGATGTAGGCATCTTCGAAAGAAAGTTCTTTCATTTTTGCATCTTCTTCGCCTTTCTTAAATACAAGTGTACCTGAAAGCGGCTTGTACTGGTTGTTAACCATCGATTCGATTACCGAAGTATCTTCTGTCGATTCGATTTCGATGCTGATGGTACCACCATAAACACCTGAAGACGGACGGCCTTTTGCGTCAACATCTCTGTTTAATGAAAAACTGCATTGCAGTACATCAAACTCTTTTGATCCTAAATTTAAACGGGTTTTAAATGCCATTGTAGTAAGTTTAAATGTTTTGAAATAAAGTGATTAGCGGGGAGCGTTTGGCGCTTAGCGGAGGGCATGGAGCGAGGAGCATGGAGCAAAGGGTATGGAGCCACGCGTTTG